>CAWEEQ010000004.1:0-645000 GCA_963808235.1 uncultured delta proteobacterium | reverse complement strand
AGGTGAGGGTTCTGTGACTCCGTGAATCAAGCACAATTCAGAGATCCGATGGCTGCTCTCGAAAAGTTCTAACAGGCGCGAAGCGCCGCATCCTGGTTTTTCTTTTTCTCCCACATAGGGAAGGGCGAAACATGCGCCGGGGGCGACCGGGTGGGTTTCACATCCGGATCCGGATCTCTTCTTCCCTCTCCCACCCTCACTTCCTGCTCCGACGCGCACTCGCGCCACCGCGCTCCGCATGCGCCGCGTCACCCTTCAGCGCGACTGGCCCGGTCGGAGCGTCGGCGTAAGTCTCATTTTCCAGCGTCACGTTGATCGACGACTCTTTCAGCCGCGGCGGCGGCAAGTCCACGGGAACGGTTGCGAGCCCGTCGTCACCGACCAGGAAATCCGCGGCCCACACCGGGGCGCCATGCTTGGGCATCCACCAGATTCGATAGACCTTGAAATTTTCCGAGGGCTTGAGCCCGCTCGCTTCGAGCATCGCGCCGCCGGCTGATTCGCTCATCGCAAGCCGCCCGCTCGCGCCGTGGACGCCATCGGATTGGGCCCCCGGTTTTTCCCTCTCTTGCGGAGCAACCAGCTTGATCGTGCGAAGATCCGGCGCGAACAGAATTTTCTCGAACACTTCGCCGACCGAAGCATGTTCGCGCTCGGTACCGAGCTTGCGCTGTGCAGTCGAGGTCTGCCGGCGCAGATCGCGCACGAGGGCATTGAGAGCCGCCACGCGCCGATTCACATAGTTCGTACGATGCGCCAGCGCCGAGGTAAGTTCCAACGTCACGATTAGCGACGCGATCATGAGCGCGAACGACATGCCCGCGATCGCCTGCCACAATCCGACCCGAAGATAGATCGGCGGCCGGGGCGCCGCAGCGGGTTCGCCGGTCGCACGACCCGCCGTCGAATTCGATTCCGGTTCGCACCCTTCCATCTTGGAGTCGCGCGTAAAGTCGCGTCAGATTCGATGACAAGCTGAGTGAGTCGTCATCACAGCTATATGACTAAAAGTGAAACGGCACCGTCAGTCTTCGTCGTCGCGAAGTTTTGCGAGTACCGACAAATCCTCGAGCGTCGTCGTGTCGCCGAGAGTTTCGTCGCCGGAAGCAATCTGGCGAAGTAGCCGGCGCATTATTTTGCCGCTGCGCGTCTTGGGCAGCGCCTCGGTGAAGCGGATGTCGTCCGGTCGCGCGAGCGCGCCGATCTCCTTGACCACGTGCGCGCGCAACTCTTCGCGCAACTTGTCGTCGCCGGTCCGGCTGCCTTTAATCGTGACGAACGCGACCACCGCCTGCCCTTTCATATCGTCAGGACGCCCTACGCACGCAGCCTCCGCGACCGTCGCGTGGGAAACGAGCGCGCTCTCGATCTCCATCGTGCCCAGGCGATGCCCCGACACGTTAATCACGTCGTCAACGCGGCCCATGATCCAGAAGTAGCCGTCGGAATCGCGCCGCGCGCCGTCGCCGGTAAAATAAACGCCGTCGATCTGCACGAAGTAATTGCTCTTGTACCGCTCCGGGTCGCGATAAATCGTTCGCAGCATCCCGGGCCACGGCTTTCTTATGATTAGCAGCCCGCCCTGGTTGGCGCCGACGCTCTTGCCCTCGCGAGTCACGACGTCCGCGGCGATTCCGGGGAGAGGTCGCGTCGCGGAACCGGGCTTGGCGGCAATCGCGCCCGGCATCGGACTGATCATGATTCCGCCGGTCTCAGTCTGCCACCAGGTATCGACGATCGGGCATCGCTCGCCGCCGATCATCTTGCGATACCAAATCCACGCCTCGGGGTTGATCGGCTCGCCGACCGTGCCGAGCAGCCGCAGACTCGAGAGGTCATGCTTCTTCACCCACGAATCACCCCACTTGATAAAGGTCCGAATCGCGGTGGGCGCAGTGTAGAAGATGCTGACGTGGTACTTCGAAATTATCTTCCAGAAGCGATCGTTCTCGGGAAAATTCGGCGCGCCTTCGTACATGACGACCGTCGCGCCCGCCGCGAGCGGCCCGTACACCGTGTAGCTATGCCCTGTGACCCATCCGATATCGGCGGTGCACCAGTAGATGTCGTCCTCTTTCAGGTCGAACACCCACTTCATCGTCATCAGGACATGGGTCAGGTACCCGCCGGTAGTATGCACAACGCCCTTGGGTTTGCCCGTGGTGCCGCTGGTGTAGAGCGTGTACAGCGCATGCTCCGAGTCGAGTTGCGCGGCCTCGCACTTTGAAGCCTGCTGCGGAACCAGCTCGTCCCACCACAGGTCGCGCCCCTTGCGCATCTCGACTTTGTTGCCGACGCGTTTGAGCACGATCACTTTCTCGATCGACTGGCACTTTTTCAGCGCCTCATCGACATTGTTCTTGAGCTCGACAACTTGTCCGCGGCGCCATCCGCCGTCGGCGGTAATACAGACTTTCGCTTCCGCATCGTTGATTCGATCGGCGAGCGCCTCCGCCGAGAAGCCGCCGAAGACCACCGAATGAATCGCGCCGATTCGCGCGCACGCGAGCATCGCGATCGCAGCCTCCGGCACCAGCGGCATGTAGATAGCGACGCGGTCGCCATCCTTGACGCCGAGGCTCTTCAGCGCATTGGCGCAGCGCGCGACTTCATCGGCGAGCATCTGGTAGGTGAGCACGCGCGAATCGCCGGGCTCTCCTTCCCAGATGAGCGCGGCCTTGTTGCGGCGAGGGCCTTCAAGATGGCGGTCGAGGCAATTGTAGCTCGCGTTGATAGTGCCGCCGAGAAACCACTTGGCGAACGGAAAATTCCACTCGAGAGTTTTGCCAAACGGCTTGAACCAATGCAGGTTGCGCGCGCATTCGGCCCAGAAAGTTTCCGGATCGTCGGCGGCGCGCTTATAAAGAGCTTCGTATTCGGCGAGGCTCTTGACCCACGCGCGCGCGCTGAACTCGCCGGACGGCGGAAACTTCCGCGTCTCGCTGAGCGTGGAATCGATATGGGTAGCGTCGTCGGAAGGCATCGCGATTCAGGGGCGGGACTGTTAGACCCTGCCCCGAGCTTCGCGCGTTTTCAGGCTCAGGTACAGAGTCGCCGCGTCGCCATTCTCGCGCCGGTTCGAATGGATTTCGCGCAGCCGGTCGAGCAGCTCGCTCTCGATACTCGCCGAATGCTCGGCGGCGAGCTCCACCGCCCGCGCAGCCCACCGCAGCGCAACCCGCCCTTCCAGGCCACCGAAATCGTCGAAGAACCAGGCGCAGCTGGTCAGCCCCGCCTGCCCCGCGCGCACCATCTCGAGCATCCTGAGCAGCGTCTCACGATTGTCTTCTTCGACGACTTTGAAACGCTTGAAAACTTCGGCGTGGACGGCGGGATTCGTATCGATCAGCAGACGGATTCCGTCGCGCATAAACGCATCATGCTCTTTCACCAACGCCGGGGCGAAACGATCGTAGGTCGCCTCGGCGTGATTCTTCACGAAATCCATCGCGGCGCGAAACGGCCCGCGCCAATTCTGCGTGGTGTTCGGATCGACGCGGCATCCGCAGTTCGAGCGCCATCGTTCGACCCCATGCGGACAGCTCCACGAGCTCGCCGACGAGATCTCGAACGATCCGGCCGCAGGATGGTTCGCCAGGTACTCGGCGCAGTTGGTGAGAATCACGTCGTCGCGGCCTTCAAGATCAAACAGCGCGCGAGCGAGTTCCGCCGCGCCGTGTTTATTATGATGCCCAAAAGTCTCGCCGTCGGTCGCTACCATCAGTGCGGCGCCCGGCTCCAGACCGAGCGCGGCGTTCGCAAGCCACTCGGCCAGCTTCGCGCCATCGGACAACCCGTCGCCGAACGATATCGTGGCGGACAACTCGCGATCGTATCGGAAGATTGCGAGATTCAATTCACCACTTCGCCAATTGAAAGGACCGGCCGCGCGCGACTCGGCGCCCGCACCGCGAAAGCTCCCCTGATCCGGCGCAAGGATAACGAATTTGATTCCGGATGCCGCGATTGCCATGAGCGTGTCGTCATCGGCAGCGCATTCGGGCAGCCACATCCCGGCCGGCTGGCGTCCGAAGCGGAAAACGAAATCCTCGATACCCCATGCGATCTGCAAGTCGCGATCGCGCGGCGGCAGCAGCGGCAGAATCGAGTGATTGTACGATTGCGCGATCGCGTTGCCGTGACCGTTATGACTCTCAGCCGACAGCACGTCGCCACGAGTAATCGCGCGATAAGCGGGCTTGCCATGGATCTGCA
The DNA here is from genome assembly GCA_963808235.1 of uncultured delta proteobacterium. GTDB lineage: Bacteria > Desulfobacterota > Binatia > Binatales > Binataceae > Binatus. Next base: position 640,785 of record CAWEEQ010000004.1, on the reverse strand, counting down.
TCCATCCCGCCAGCGTCGGCCCGAAGTCGAAACTGAGCCGCTCGTAATTGTTGCGAACGTGAACCACCGAGCCCCGCATCGTGTGCGCATGAGCATTGGCGGTATAGCATTCGCTGAGTATCCGCTCGTTCCAGTTCTGAAACGGCGCCGCCCCATGCTCGGGGCTGATCAACCCGGTCCACGGGCTTTCGCGCGGGGGTTGATAGAAGTGTCCGTGAATTATGATGTAACGCGGTTCAGTCATCTAAAACTATGTTCCGCCTCCGGACCTGGGCGCGAAAGTCTGTCGCCCGGTCCAATTAGCGATATTTTCGGAATATGTTGCAGAAACGCTTATTCTTCTGGTTTGCCGGATTCTGCCCAGCTAATCAAGACGCGCGCCCACTTTTGCGCGCTAACTATGCACAATCCTTGAACAATTCCATCAACAGGCTTGCGATTTTCTTAACGAGCCTGCCCGGTCTAGGCGCACGCGGCGCGGAAGCTGCCGCGGATGGCCGGCTCGCCCTTCTGATTGAGCACGATCAGGTCGCCCTCGATCTGCTTCTCGCCGTCCTTCTCGACTTTGCCCGTGACTTTGCCGGTGCAGGTGACCACGTCGCCCGGCCATACCCGGGTGGCGAAGCGCACCTGGAAGCGCCGCACGTTCCCGATTCCGACGTAGTCGGTGACCGCCTTGGAGAGCAGGCCCGCGGTGAACATCCCCTGCGCGAAGACGGTCGGGATTCCGGCCGCCTCGACGAAGGTCTGATCGTAATGCAGTGGGACGAAGTCGCCCGACGCACCCGCATAGCGTACGAAGTCGGGACGAGTCACGCCCTGGACCACGTACTTCGGAATCTCGTCGCCGACTTTGACCGAATCGAATTTCAATTTTGCTGCCATCTTGATTCTCCGCTCTTCAGGCTTTGACCGCCTGGCCGGTTTCGATCAGCGTCGCGCGCGAGGTCGCGACCTTCTCGCCCTTCTGGTTGGTGTACTCGGTCTCGCTGACCAGGAAGGTCATCTTGCCGCCGCGTCCGCCTTCTTTTTCGAAGACGTCCGCGATTTTGCTCACGCCGGTCAGCGTGTCGCCGACGTAGATGGGCTTGAAGAATTCGAACTCCTGCTCGCCATGCAGGATACGGCGAATATCGAAACCACCGAAGCCGGGGCTCGAAGTCTCGTCAGTCCAGAACGCGCTGGTCTGCAGAAAAGTCACCGGCACCGGGATTCCGCCGACTTCTTTCTTGGCAAGTTCGGCATCGAAATAAACGGGATTGGGATCTTTGATCGCGCGGGCGAACTCGCGGACCTTGCTCCAATCGACATGCATCTTGAACGGCTTACCGGTTTTACCGATTGCGCTTTTATCGGCCATGGGAACTAAACCTCTCGCGATAGACGAAGAAATACTTACTGTTGCTCGATCGGTTTGTCCACTCACTCAAGGCGGCCGCCTTCGCCGCCGTCGATTATCAATAGTGCGCCGGTTACGTAGCTCGACGCGTCGGAGGCGAGGAACATGCACGGGTACGCGATTTCCTCGACGCGGCCGAAGCGGCCGAGCGCGCGCGACCGCGCAACCATCGCTTTGACTTGCGGATTGGGCCATACGCGCGGCGCCGCGCCTTCGGTGTCGATCGGTCCCGGCGCGATACAGTTAACGCGGATTCCGGCGCGCCCCCATTCGCCGGCGTGCGACACGGTCAGATTGATCACGCCCGCTTTCGCGGCGCCGTAGGGGAGCATCGTCGGCGAGCCATGCACGCCCGCCGTCGACGATATGTTCACGATCGAGCCGGGACTTTTCTGCTCGATAAACTGGCGCGCCGCCGATTTCGAGCAGAAGAACACGCCGTCGAGGTTGATTCCAACCACCGCGCGCCATCCGTTGGGCGAGAGATTCATCGAGGGGGTCGTGATGCTCGCGCCGTGATTGTTGATCAGCACGTCGATACGGCCGAAGTGGCGGACGGCCTCGGCGACCATCTTGTCGCATTGCTCGGCGTCGCGGACGTCGACGGGCGTCATCTCGCATTTGCCGCCCGCTTTGCGGATTTCGTCGCGGACGCGCTCGAGGTTTTCGACCTTGCGGCTCGCGATCAGGACGGGCGCTCCGGCTGCCGCGAACTCCTTGGCGATCGACTCGCCGATTCCGGTACCGCCGCCGGTGACGATCGTAACTTTACCTTCGACACTAAATGGATTCTTCACGTTCTTCACGATGCAAACTCCTGCCGGGAAATCGTGAAATATATCGCATTGATCGGACGCGATAGCGAGAAGACGGGGGAGCGAAGAGAGGGCGAAAATTCGGCTGGCGCGAGTTTTTGCGACACCTTGCCGTTGGTTGACACTTCTGCGCGGCCGCTGGTTGCGGGAGCTGCAAATGCTTGTGCGCCAGCGGCTTCGATGTGTGATCGCGAGGGAGGATTGTTGTGACAGGTTGTCGTGGGATGTATCGATGACGCGAGCGCGCGCATCGCTCGCTCGGGTTCTTCTAAAGGCTGCATCCAGTTCACCATCGGTCAGAATGCCATGCTGTTTGGGGTTGAGTAAGGATGAACTGTTCAGCCTTGACAGATTCGGTGGGACAGAAGGGGTTGGGAGGGCGCTAGTCGCTTTTGCAAGTGGTCCAATCGAGACTGGTGCTCTTCAAGTTCCCGTCGTCGTCTACATCGGGGCAGTAGTGATAACAATCGACTCTTGCTTTGAACTTGCCCTTGCATTGCGCAAAGGCGTCTTTGAAGTTGGAGTTCGCTTCCGCGGTGGCGTCGAATCCTTCGTCGCTGTTGAGCAGATCTCGCGACGCCTGCGCATTGGTCCATCCGTTGTCGGCGGCGCGGCTGTTGTCGGGCTTGAGCTCGATGACCATGCACTTATCGGGATCGAGACAATCGGGTTTGAGGTCTCCGACCTTCAAGTCTCTATAGTCGGCGCATTTGGAATTGTGCGAGTAGTAGTCGTCGTGCGCTTGCTGGCCGAGCTCTCTAAGTTTGTCGAAGGCGGGATTACTGCCGAGCTTGACGCCGGTCTGGGAAATTTTTTCGATGCGTCCGGAGACTTCCCCGATTCTATCTTTAAGAGCCGAGAGATCGTCTTTCTTATCCTGGCATTGGTCATCGGCGATGGCGGCGTCGAGCTTTGAATTTGCGTCGTCGCGCTCGCCGTCGAGCTTGCTCTTCTCGCCGAGAACCAGGCTCTCGACTCGATCGGCTTCATCGCGAAAAACCTGCTTCCGTTCGCCCGCGTCCGCATCGCATACCGCCTTGACCAGATGCTTGAGCGCGTCGACGTCGATGGTGCGAATTTCTTCGTAGGAGTCGGTGTACTTATTGGCCGCGTCCTTGGCGTCGTCGCAGGAATCCGCGCGCGCATCAAGGGCCGGTACCAGGAGAAACGCGACTATCAGAAGTGAAACCAGGCGGCAGGTTTTGGACTTCATGATTGCTCCTCATGATTGCTCCCGCGAGTGGGGCATCCGGATGAGTTATTGTTACGTTCTGGTAGGCGAATATGACATAGGGGCATTTGAGGGAGAAGGCGGGGGTGAGGGTGTCGCATGGGGTGAGGAGAAGCTTGGGAGCAAACCGGGTGGGCCAGCGCGGGCTGGGCCGAGAGAGAGCAGAATTTAATTGTAGTGAAACCCACCGTGGGTTTCACGCTTCCTTGGGCAGGGGCCATGCCCCTGCACCTGAGTGAGGAGTAAGATGCGGCGCGTAGCGCCTGTTCGAAGGGGGTGGTAGGATTTGCTGGGGTTCCGACGCGAATGTTTCGCGTGAAACGTTCTCAAGTTTAGCCGAACGAAAGTAGGCGGCTATTTGCGTCGAACTTTCAGGAAGCTTTCAAATCTGTCGATTGCGGCATCGATTTGACTCTGCGGGCCGCTCAGCACCTGGCGCGCTCGTGCGGCAACGACGTTCGCGTCTTCTTCAGCCATCGACTCGAGAACATGCGACAGGGCGACGAGCGCTCCGGAATGAGTATTGAGCGAATCCACCCGCGGCGGTTGCTGAGTCGCCGCGACAGGCATCGTAGAGACAATCTTCGGGAGCACACTGTCGTCGCGCATTGTCGAGAGTAACGCAGCGTCGAATGAACCAATAACCTCGGTCCTGTAGCCCAAAGGGCCCAACGACCACAGTCCACGCAGATATTTCAGAAGACCTGTATGGTCCATGGGATCGGAGAATATCGCCCTGTCGACCCAAGGAGACACCAGGATGACAGGAACGCGCACCCCGAATTGATCAAACGTGTATTCCTCCTGATGAAAATCCGGAGGCACCGTAGCGGGCGGCGTTACGTGATCGAAGAAACCTCCGTGTTCATCGAACGCGACGACCAACAGCGTTTGATCCCATAGATCCTTGTTCGCTCTGATCGCGTTGTAGACGTTGGCGACTAGCGCGTCGGCGGCAAGAATATCGTGCGGAGGATGAGCGTCGTTCGCGCCCGGCTGACAATAACTTGGTTCGATGAAAGTGAATTGGGGGAGACCTGGCGTGGGACCACTGCCTTTTTTGAAGGAGGCGACGTTGCGATAAAATTCGGTCATCAAGCGATAGCGCGCTGCATTTTGTGGTTCCCATTGATGGACGAAGAGCAAGGACAACGGCGCGTCACCGGCATAAATTTTCCAGGAGATCTGTTGCTCGTTGAGCCGGTCGAAGATCGTGGGTTGATCGTACCAGTGAAGGTTCAAGTTCATGATTCCTTCGGCCATCGCGACTCGGCCGAGCGACGTTCCGCTGAGTGCGAACAGTCGATTGCACCAGGTCGGTCCGGGTACCGATGAAAACCAGTGGTCGCAGACGGTGAAGTTCTGCGCCAGTGCGTGCATCGCGGGCAGCTTGTTCAGGTCGTGATACTTCATCACCTCGGCACGATCGGTCGAAGTCGCCTTGGGATACGCCTGCGAGAAGTCCTGGACGAATCCGCCGTTGCCATTCGACAACTGAACCATCACGTGCTCGTACTCATGGCGCGGATCGAAGTTCAGATAACGCGCGGCGCCGGGCGATTGGACATAGTCGATGGTCTGATAGGTGTTCTTAGCGGGAGCCTTCGGATCGATACCATCGAGCGTCGGGTACTTCTGCTGCAAGCATCCGAGTATGTGATCGAAGGAGCGATTCTCCAGCATCAGGAGGATCACATGCGTTATATTTTTTGACATTGGAATGCCGAGCTCACCATTCGCTTTTTGGAAGCGCTATGTCAACTGGAAGTCTTATGGAGACCTCAGCAGTTCAGCGCGGAGTACCTATGTTCGGGTGATCGGTTGGTGAGTGGCATGGTGTGGTGTCGATGACGTTGAGAAAGATCCGGGGTTCCTCGGCTTCGCCCGGAATGACACAAAGAGCGCGGACGCTGAGGTGTGTTGTTCGGCGGGTTGCTTGGATCGCAGAACCCTCACCTACCGACCGCGGAGCGGTCGGCGTCGTCTCCCGTGAAAATAACGGGCGAGGTATCGGAGAAGTTGCACGTCACGAGGGGAAGGGCGAAACCCATGGTGGGTTTCGCATCCGGAGACGGGATTCTTCGCTGTGCTCGGAGCTTGGGAAGGAATTGGCATTTGGTTAATGCGTCCAGAATTGTGCTTGGTAGAAATCGCTTCGCGGAGATCCTTCGACTCCGGCAGCCGCCGCTCAGGATGACCCGAGGGAAACTCAAGTCGAGGGGAAACAAAGAAAGACGGTCTCGTTTTCCGAGTATCGATTGAGCATTGGATTGGGGGTGCGATCGGTCGGCGTCGAGAAAGATCCGGGGTCCCTCGGCTTCGCTCGGGATGACACAAAAATAAGATGCGAGGGCGCTGGGGGTAGCGGTGTTCGGGGGTTGGTTGGGTTGGCTGCCCGCTCGGCTGCCACGCTGGGCGGAGATTTCTGGAGTACCTTTGAGTTTGGGCTGCTGAGCAGTTAAGGGTGGTGGCGCGACTAGGAAACTCGCGCATCAATACACGGGCGAGGTAGGAGGGAGCATCGCTTCGCGGAGATCCTTCGACTCCGGCAGCCTCCGCTCAGGATGACACAAAAATAAACAACCAAGAAACGGATGGCGACTTTCGTCGCCATCCGTTGGAGGTGCCGTGCTGGGCATCGAGCGCGATGTGCGCGCCCTCACCCGCGACGGACGCGCGGCCTCTCTCGAGGGAGAGGCGGATCTTAGGCGGCTTGCTTGGTTTCTATTGCCAGGCTTTCTTCGGCGATTGAGCCTCTCTTTGAGAAGGTTACTGCTACCGCTAATGCTATGATTGATAGGACTACTACTGCTACTCGGAGCGGGGTTATGCCCCCTAGCGATGCTGTGGTGAAGGGGGCGGCTAAGATTGCTACCAGGTTCATCACCTTTATCATTGGGTTGAGCGCGGGGCCGGCGGTGTCTTTGAAAGGGTCGCCTACTGTGTCGCCTACCACGCTTGCCTTGTGGACGTTGGTGCCTTTGCCGCCTAAGAAGCCGTCTTCAACCTTTTTCTTGGCGTTGTCCCAGTTGGCGCCCGCGTTGCTCATGAAGACCGCCATCAATTGGCCAGTTAGGATTGTTCCGCCTAAGAAGCCCCCCAGGGCACCTGCGCCCAGGCCGAAGCCGACCAGCAATGGCGAGAAGATTGCCAAGATGCCGGGGCCTAGTAACTCCTTTTGGGAGGCGGCGGTTACTATGTCTACGCACGCGCTGTAGTCGGGGAGTTCTTTGCCTTCCATGATGCCGGGGTGCGCGCGTAGTTGGCGGCGGACCTCAAACACGATCTGGTAGGCTGCGCGGCTTACTGCTTTTATTGCGAAACTGCTGAACAGGAACGGGACTGCGCCGCCGATCATCAGGCCTACGAAGACTGTGGGCATGTTGATCTGGACGCCGATTGCGCCTAAGTGGGCTTCATCGATGAAGGAGCGGAATAGGGACACTGCGGCTAAGACTGCGGTTGCGATTGCCAGGCCCTTGGTTAGGGCTTTAGTCGTGTTGCCTATCGCGTCCATCCAGGAGAGTGTCTTTGAGGCTTCTTCCTGATGGATCCCGCCCATCTCGAAAATGCCGTGGGCGTTGTCGGTTATTGGGCCATAGGTGTCCATCGCGAGGATGAAGCCGGTCGTGGTCAACAAGCCTAAGCCGGTCAGTGCTATTCCGTAGAACTGGAGTGCCAAACTCTCGTGGAAGATGGCCATCGCACCGATGATTGCGGCTGCGATTACGAGCAGCGCCCATACTGAGGACTCGAGGCCTTCGGCCATACCGGAAAGAATCAAAGTGGCCGGGCCGGTGCGCGCCGCCATCGCAGTTTCAGTCACGGGGCCTTTGTCGGGGTGGGTGAAATAGTTGGTCAGCCAGAGCGTTACTACGGCGAGAATAATTCCGAGCGACGCGCAGCACGCGAAGCGCCAATCGGTCGCGCCGGTGCGCGGATCGTCGAGATAGAAATAATTGACTACGAAAAATCCGATTACCGAGGCGATCGCGGAGGTCATGTAGCCGATGTTGATGGGGCGCATCGGATCGAGCATTTTGCCGGCCGGCACGCGCACCGCCATGATTCCGATGATCGACGAGAACACGCCGACGCCGCGCAGGATGAGCGCGAACATGATCAACTTGACGGCGAACGCGCCCGCATAGGTGCCGTAGGCGGCGATGAAGTCGGACTCCTGGAGCGCGTAAGCGGCGAGGATGATCGCGGCGACGAGAGTCACTTCGTAGGACTCGAAGACGTTGGCCGCCATCCCAGCACAATCGCCGACGTTGTCGCCGACGTTGTCGGCAATCGTCGCGGGGTTGCGTGGGTCGTCTTCGGGGAGGTCCTGCTCGATCTTGCCGACCAAGTCGCCGCCGACGTCGGCAGCCTTGGTGTAGATGCCGCCGCCGACGCGCATGAAGAGTGCGGCGAGCGAGCCGCCGAAGCCGAAGCCGACCAGGACCTTCATCGCATTTTCGCGGAATACAAGAAAAATTATCGTCGCGCCCAGGAGGCCGAGCCCGACCGTGAACATCCCGGATACGCCGCCGGCTTTGAACGCCAGTTCCATCGCATCTTTAAAGCTGGTGAGCGCGGCGTTGGCGCTGCGGACGTTGCCCTTGACCGCCAGCCACATCCCGACGTAACCGGCGCCATACGACGCGGCGACGCCCATCAGAAATGCGATGGAGATTCCGAGCGGCAGATAGAGGCCTTGATAGACATTTCGATACATGAAGAAGAGGGCTATGAAGATCGCGGCGACGAACCAGATCATGGTTTTGACCTGGCGGCCAAGATAAGCCATCGCGCCGAGTTCGATGGCGTCGGACACGTCGGTCATCGATTTGGGGCCGGGGTCGGCGGCCAGCACGACGCGGATCAGAAGGACGCCGTAGCCGAGGGCGACCAGGGCCGAGACGAGGACGAGCCACAGGATCATGACTTGTCCGCTGGTTAAGGTGGGCAGAACGATATTCGCTTCGCTCATCTAAGTACGGTCTCCTGAAAAGATCGAGGTTTATTTTTTGAGGGCTGAGCCGGCGGCGCGAATCGTAAAATCGCAGGGGCCAATGCCGGGCAAATACCCTCGGGGTATCTGGCGCAGTCTAAGTTTTCCGGAATACGAAGTCCAGATATCGAGAGGGAAGCAGGGACGTAGGAATCTTAGTCACGCCTGCGCGGCTGGCGGCAGGGGTGACCCCTGCACCCGGTGTCCATTCAATCGCAAAATGCCGACGAACGCCATTTTGCTCTCGGCCGCTGGAAAGATTTACTTTTCGAAAATATGCGATGCGCATATTTTCGTTCTCGACTTCCACGCTTTCACTGCGTCAAGGGGTCACCCCTGCCGCCCACCGCGCAGGTGATTTGATTTTGAGATGTCTTGGTTGATCCCGGCGGGGGGCGGTGTTTAGATGATGCGCTCGGGTCGATCAGCAATTTTTGGGGGGACAATGGTTCGGAATTATAGGACTGGGATTCGTTCGCTGATTCTAGCGGCGGCGGGGGTGGTGGGGTTTGCGATACAGATTGCGGCGGCGCAGCCGGCGGCGACGATTGAGCGGGGGCTGTGGGTCGGCGGGACGAAATTCTTTTCGGAATTTCAGGGCAAGGCGCTCAAGCAGAGCGGGACTCCGGGCGCGCGGCTCGCGTTCGGGAGCCGGGTTATCTTCGATCCGACGTCGATGATTTTCGACGGCACAATAACTTGTGGATCGGATTTTCGGGGACGACGATCGGCAACGGCGGGGCGCCGGTGGTGGAAATCAGTGCCGCGGATATCGTCGCGATCGCGAGCGGATTTACGGTGCTGCCCAAAGTGACTATTGGTTATCCGAATCAGAACAAGCCGGAGGTATTCACCGTGCCGCACACGATCGGCTTTGACGCGGCCGGCGACTTGTGGGTCGGCGACGCGGACGTGCACGGGCTGGTCGAGTTTACGCATAAGCAGATCGCGCACGGCGGTGCGCTGCCGGCCAGTATCACTATCACCGGCCCGGATTTCCTTCCCAACGTGATGCGCTTCGATTCGGCCGACAATCTCTGGCTGGTGCAGTTCCCGCCCGCCTTAGGCCCGCAGCAACTGCTCAGGTTTGCGCCGGGCGATCGGGCGGCGAGCGGAGCGCCGAATCCGTCGCTTACGATCGACTTGCCTGACGCGCTCAATGTTGCGGACCTCGGCTTCGACGCGTCGGGGAATCTGTGGATTGCGGGCGGCACTTCGCATGGAGACGCGCTTGAAATGTTCCCGGCGTCAGAGCTGGCCGGGAGCGGAGAAAGCTCGCCGGCGGCGGAGACGATAGTTACTTCTTCCGCGTTCGGTACGCGTCTTCGGAGGTTCATGCCTGGGCGGAATTGATTTCGATCATTCGGGCGATCTCTGGGTATCGGTCGGTGCGAACAACGATGAATGCGAAGCGGCTCAGCAAATCGTCGATTTCACTCCGGACCAGTTGGCGAGTGGGGGAAGCCAGACGCCGTCGGTGATTATCGGGCAGAACAAGAAGAAGACGAATTTGCTCACGCCGGGGCCGATACGGTTCGGGCCGACGCTTCAATAAATAAGATGATCGGATTCGGACCGCTGCGCGCGGGGCGGCAGGGGTGACCCCTGCACCCGGTGTCCATTCAATCGCAAAGCAGCCCACAGAGCGCGAACGCCATTTTGCTCTCGGCCGCCTGAAAGATATTCGAGATGTTCTCGCATCGAAAAAGATTCGGGATTCTTCGCTGCGCTCAGAATGACAAAGGGTTGTTTCGAGTCGCTCGGTTGATTCCCCTAATCGCGGTGTGTTTATCTGCTAAGATTAATCAGCCATGAATGTAAATGTAGAAGAACCAAGTACGCTCCGGCGCAAGCTCACGATCGAAGTCGAACCTGACGAAATCAAGCGCGAGCTGGATAAGGCATTCAACGAACTCAAACGCGGCGTGGTGCTGAAGGGCTTTCGCCCCGGGCATGCGCCGCGCAATCTGCTCGAGCGGTTTTTCGGCGAGCAGGTCCGCACCGAGGTGGTGCAGAAGCTGGTCAAGGAATACACCGACAAGGCGCTCGAGGAGAAATCGCTCAAGCCGGTGGTGGCGCCGGAGATCGTTACCGAAGAGACCGACCTGCAGAAGGAGCTCGCGCTCAAGTTCATCGCGACCTTCGACTTGCGCCCGACGATCGAGGTGAAGGACTACGAGGGCCTGAAGGTCCCCGAGTCGAAGGTCGAGGTCACCGACGCCCAGGTCGAAGAGGCGATCGAGCGTTTCCGTGAGCGGCAGGGGACGCTCAAGAAAGTCGAGGATCGCACCGTGGTCGCGGACGGCGATTACGCGCTCGCCTCGGTCGAGGCGTACGAGGACGGGAAGCCGCTCTCGACTGCGAAGACTGAAGATCGGCTGGTCGAGGTTTCCGAGCGGGCGCTCGCCCATGGCGTTTACGAAGTGCTGAAGGGCGCGGAGATCGGCAAGGAGATGAAAGCCTCGAAGAGTTACGCGGCCGACTACTCGCACAAGGAACTGGCCGGCAAGACGATCGAATGGCGCGCGACTCCGAAGGAAATTTATCGGCGCGAGCTGCCGACGGTCGATGACGACTTCGCCAAGGATCTTGGCGACGAGAACCTCGAGGCGTTTCGCATCAGGGTCCGCAATGAGCTGGTCGCGCATGCAAAGCAGGAGGCCGATGCGCGGGTGCGCCAGGGGCTGCTCGATCTTGTGATCGAGCGCAACCCGGTCGAGCTGCCGGAATCTCTGGTTGCCCGGGAGTTGAGTGCGATGGAAGCCGAACTGCATCAGACGCTCGAAGCGGGCGGCCTGTCGCATGAGGACGCCAGCGAGCGGGTCAAGCAGGCGGGCGAGGATCTGAAGTCGCGGGCCGAGAAGCGGGCGCGGACCGGCCTTATCGTCGACGCGCTGGCGGAGCAGGAAAAGATCGAGATCAATGATGAGGAGCTGGGGAATCGAGTGGCGGAGATCGTGACGCAGGCCGGGCGTAATCGCGATCGGGCGGCGGAGTTCTATAGAAAGGAAGAGAACGTGGAGGCGCTGCGGCAGACGATGCGTCGGGAGAAGGCGCTGGATTTTATTTTGAGCCGCGCAAAACGCGAAGATGCCTCTTCCGGGCCCGCAGACGAGCCGGCGGAGCAGAAGTAGCGCGTGCGCTACATTAAAATCTTCCAAACCCTCAAAGCCGTGCGGTAATCGCGAACAGTCAAGGTTGCCCGACCATTTCCGAGTGGTTACAATTTGAATGCGTCAGCGGCTTTCTCGGGAAACCTTCCTGCCCCGCTGGCGGCGTCGCGGCTGTGAGCCTTAATGAGCAACCTGGTACCGATCGTCGTAGAACAGACTGGCCGCGGTGAGCGGGCATACGACATCTACTCTCGCCTGCTGAAAGATCGAATCGTTTTCCTGGGCACTGAAGTGAACGACGACGTGGCCAACCTGGTCACGGCGCAGTTCCTGTTCCTGGAGTCCGAAGATCCCGAAAAAGAGATCAATTTTTATATCAACTCGCCGGGCGGGTCGGTGACGGCGGGGATGGCGATTTACGACACGATGGAGTTTATCCGGCCGCCGGTCTCGACGCTGTGCCTTGGCCAGGCGGGGAGCATGGGTGCAATCCTGCTCCTCGCGGGGGCGAAGGGACGGCGCTATGCGCTGCCGCATTCGCGAATCATACTGCATCAGCCGCTGGGCGGGATGCAGGGACAGGCGAGCGATCTGGAGATCCACGCGAAGGAAATTTTGCGCGCGCGGGAGGATATCAACGCGATCATAATGAAGCATACGGGACAGAACTTGCGTAAAATAGAAAAGGATACCGATCGCGATTATTTCATGTCTCCGGAACAGGCGGTTGAATACGGGCTGATTGATGAGGTAATCGTTAGCCGAGGAACCTCCAAGTGAGCTTCGGTATGATCTTCGGGAGTCAGTGATGGCCAAGCATGACGATCGATCGGGCAACCTGGTTTGCTCCTTTTGCGGAAAGAGCCAGGATGAAGTTCGCAAGCTGATTGCCGGCCCGACGGTTTATATCTGCGACGAATGCATCGATCTTTGTAACGACATAATCGCCGAGGAGACTGACAGCGAAGAAGCGTTCAGCCAGAGCTCCGCGGTGCCCAAGCCCGCCGAAATCAAGCGGGTGCTCGACCAGTACGTGATCGGACAGGAGCGCGCCAAGAAGATTCTCTCGGTCGCGGTCCACAATCATTACAAACGAATCGACTCGCAGATGGTGACCGGCGACGTCGAGCTGCAGAAATCGAATATCCTGCTGATCGGGCCGACCGGAGTCGGCAAGACGCTGCTCGCGCAGACGCTCGCGAGATTTTTGCAGGTGCCGTTCACGATTGCCGACGCGACCTCGCTGACCGAGGCCGGCTACGTCGGCGAAGACGTCGAGAACATCATACTGTCGCTGCTGCAGAACGCCGATTACGACATCGAGCGATGCCAGCGCGGGATCGTCTATATCGACGAGATCGACAAGATCGCGCGCAAGGGCGACAACCCGTCGATCACGCGCGACGTATCGGGCGAAGGCGTGCAGCAGGCGCTGCTGAAGATAATCGAGGGGACGATGGCGTCGGTGCCGCCCAAGGGCGGGCGGAAGCATCCGCAGCAGGAATTCCTGCAGGTCGACACGACCAACATCCTGTTCATATGCGGCGGCGCGTTCGTGGGACTGGACGATATTATCCGGCGCCGAATCTCGGGCAAGACGATGGGCTTCCGCGCCGACTTGACGCATCGCGATCCCAAGACGGTTTCCGAGCTTCTATATGAAGTCCAGCCGGAGGACCTGCTCAAGTTCGGGCTGATCCCGGAGTTCGTCGGACGATTGCCGGTGATCGCCACGCTCGGCGAGCTCGACGAGGAAGCGCTGGTGCGAATCCTGACCGAACCGAAGAACGCGCTGGTGCGCCAGTACCAGAAGCTGTTCGACATGGAGAACGTTCACCTGAAATTTACCCAGGGCGCGCTGCGCGCGATATCGCGCGAGGCGCTCAAGCGCAAGTCCGGCGCACGCGGGCTGCGCGCGATCATGGAAAGTATCATGGTCGATCTGATGTACGAGATTCCGTCGCAACCCAATATCAAGGAGGTGCTCATCTCGGAAGAAGTGGTTACTCAGAAAGAGCAGCCACTGCTGGTCTATCAAAAGACCGCCGAAACCGCTTAAGACCGGGGAGACTGATTATTATAAATGCTTTTTCGCAATGACAAAAAAGATAATCGCGATGGAGCGACCAACGTCGTTCCTCTTTTTCCGCTGCGCGAACTGATTGTTTTTCCGCATGAAGTCTATCCGATCTTCGTCGGACGCCAGAAGTCGATAAAGGCTCTGGAAGCCGCCGAGGCGAAGAAGACGCCGATACTGCTGGTGACGCAGAAAGATCCGAAGGTCACGGAACCCGCGGCCGGCGATCTTTATTCGGTGGGCACGCTCGGCGTGGTCGTGCAGTTGCTGCGGCTTCCCGACGGCACCGTCAAGGCGCTGGTCGAAGGGAAGAAGCGCGCGCGGGTGCTCCGCTACGTCGCGGACGACGAATATTTCCAGGTCGAGGCGGAGGAGATCGAGGAAGTCAACGATCGCTCCACCGAGATCGAGGCGCTGATGCGCTCCGTGGTCTCGACCTTCGACAACTACGCGCGGCTCAACAAGAAGATTCCGCCCGAGATGGTGACCTCGATCGCGGCGGTCGACGATCCCGGCGTTCCTCGCCGACAAGCTGGTCGGGCATCTTGGGATCAAGCTGGAAGACAAGCAGGCGCTGCTCGAATCGACCAATCCGGCCGAGCGTTTGGAAAAGATCCTTGGCTACATGCGGTCGGAGCTGGAGATCCTGGAGGTCGAAAAGCGCATCCGCTCCCGCGTCAAGAAGCAGATGGAGAAGACCTCGAAGGAGTACTACCTCAACGAGCAGATGCGCGCGATTCAGAAAGAGCTCGGCGAGAAGGACGAATTCAAAAACGAGATCCAGGAGCTGGAAGAAAAGCTCCGGCAGAAAAAGATGCCGGCCGAAGCGCGCGAGAAGTGCGAGCGCGAGATCAAGAAGCTCAAGATGATGTCGCCGATGTCGGCCGAGGCGACCGTGGTGCGCAATTACCTGGACTGGTTCCTGGCGCTACCGTGGTTCGAGTACACCGAAGACAAGCTCGACATCAAGGAAGCGGAGCGGGTTCTCGAAGAAGATCATTACGGACTGGACAAGGTCAAACAGCGCATCCTGGAATATCTGGCCGTGGAGACGCTGGTCGGCCAGATGAAGGGACCGATTCTGTGCCTGGTCGGACCGCCGGGAGTCGGCAAGACTTCGCTCGGCAAGTCGGTGGCGCGCGCGACGGGGCGCAAGTTCGTCCGCGTGTCGCTGGGCGGAGTGCGCGACGAAGCCGAGATTCGGGGTCATCGCCGGACTTATATCGGCGCGCTGCCGGGCAAGGTTATCCAGTCGGTGCGCAAGGCGGGGTCGTCGAACCCGGTGCTGCTGCTCGACGAAGTGGACAAGATGTCCACGGACTTCCGCGGCGATCCGTCGTCGGCGCTGCTCGAAGTGCTCGACCCGGAGCAGAACTGCACCTTCAATGACCATTACCTCGACTGCGACTACGACTTGTCGAAGGTGATGTTTATCACCACCGCCAATACGCTCGATCGTATCCCGCGTCCGCTCCAGGACCGGATGGAAGTGATCCGAATCCCGGGCTACACGGAATCGGAGAAGCTGAATATCGCCAAGAAGTACCTGCTGAAGAAGCAGCAGGAGGCCAACGGGCTGCGGCCGGAGAATATCGAAATATCCGACGGCGCAATCCAGGGAATCATCCGGCATTACACTCGCGAAGCGGGGGTCAGAAACCTCGAGCGTGAGATCGCCTCGATATGCCGCAAGGTCGCGGTCGAAGTCGTCAAGACCGATCGCAACGCGCACGTGAAAGTTTCGAGCTCGAGTCTCGGCAAATATCTCGGCGTGCCGAAGTTCCGCTACGGAACGGCGGAGACGGTGCCGCAGGTCGGAGTCGCGACGGGTCTTGCGTGGACGGAACTCGGCGGCGAGCTGTTGAGCGTCGAGGTGACGATCGTGCCGGGCCGGGGCAAGCTGACTATTACCGGGCAGCTCGGCGACGTGATGCAGGAATCGGCGCAGGCGGCGCTGTCCTACGTGCGATCGCGCGCGGAAGTGCTGGGCCTGGACCGCGGCTTCTATCATCGAATCGACATCCACATTCATATTCCCGAGGGCGCTATCCCGAAGGACGGACCGTCGGCGGGAATCACGCTGGCGACGGCGCTGGTCTCGGCGCTGACGCGCTCACCGATTCGCAACGATCTGGCGATGACCGGAGAGATCACGCTGCGCGGACGGGTGCTGCCGATTGGCGGACTCAAGGAGAAAGTGCTCGCGGCGCATCGCGGAGGGATCAAGACGATTCTGATCCCGAAGGAGAATGCGAAGGATATCGAGGAGATCGCGCCTCAGATTCTTAAGAACGTCACTTTGGTCCAGGTCGATCATATGGACGAGGTGCTGAAGCACGCGCTGGTGTTGACTGACCCGGATACATTTTTCAAGCCGGGCAAGGTCGAAGGCGATCTCGCGTTTCTGCGCGAGCCGGAGCCGGAACCGAAGGTACCGATCGTGCGTGACGATGACGATGACTCCGGGGTATCCACGAACCTGTCGTAGGATTTCGAGCGGGGGACACCGCAAATTGGGGCGCGCGGTTATGGGGACCCGCGCCTCGAATTTGTCGCAAACTTACGGTAAGGACCGTCGAAGGTTGCACACACATGACCAAGGCCGAATTGATTGAAGCGCTGTCGAACAAGCTTCCCTTGAACAAGGCTGACGCCGAGCGCGCAATTAACATCATGCTCGACGACGTGATCGCGGCGCTGCGCCAGGGGGAGCGCGTCAACATCTCGGGTTTCGGTACGTTCTCGGTTTCTGAGCGGCAGGCTCGCACCGGGCGCAATCCGAAGACTGGAGAGTCGATCGAGATATCGGCGAGCCGTTCGGCGAAGTTCAAGCCGGGCAAGCAGTTGAAGGACTCGCTCAACGAAGGCGTCGGCGCGGCGCCGGCGTCGTCGGCACCGGCGGGCACCTAAGCGGGCCGGGCGCAGGAAAGATCAATCCGCACAGACGACTCGCCTCGCGCGAAAGCGCGGGGCGTTTTCACTTTTCACTTTCACGTTGTACGGCGCGCGGGCGGTTAGCTCAGTGGTAGAGCATCGGCCTTACAAGCCGAGGGTCGCAGGTTCGAAACCTGCACCGCCCACCAATGAAATCAAGGTTTTTTGCGCTAGCGTTTCGAAGCCGTCGACGCTGGTGCCAAATCAGTGCCATTTTCAGGGCTGGTCGGCTGCTTCGGTCTCAGATTCAGACCGTTTACCGCCGCCTTGAGATAGGTATCGGAGAGATGCGTGTACCAGGCTGTCATCCGCCCATCCCGATGGCCGAGCAGTTCCTGAAGCCCGCGCGGGTTTTGGTGAATGAGTGGATCGGCTCTTCCGAGGAAAAAGGGAGCCACCGTCTGTGGCCCGGAGGTGTACGGCGAGAGTTGGCCGAGGTTGATCCATATGGCAGATTTGTGCGGTGGCTGGCGAACAAACCCTAGAAGACTAACTACGACACGCAAGAGGACTTCCGAATGTCAAAGACGCTAAGGGTTTTGATTACGGGCGCGGCACGCGGCATAGGGATGGCAACGGCGCAGGTACTTGCCAATCGAGGGCATTCAGTCGTCGCCACCGACATATCCGCGTTGAGTGGATCGGAAGGCATCCAGGCACATGTGCTTGATGTCACCAGCGACGACTCCGTGGCGCGGTGCCTTGAAGAGGTTGGTCCGCTCGATGCAATCGTCAACAACGCAGGTATATCTGGCGGAGGGCCGGTGGAAGGCTATCCACTTGATCGTATCCGGCAGATGTTCGAGACAAACACGCTCGGCGCGTTGCGCATAATCCAGGCGGTCTTGCCCGCCTGGCGAAAGCGGGGTTCCGGCGTCATCGTGAATGTATCGAGTGTGAACGGCCGAGTCTCCTCGCCACTCGCAGCAGCGTACAACGCCTCCAAGTTCGCGCTCGAAGCCTTGACGGAGTCACTGCACCTGGAAGTCCGCCACTTTGGAATACGCTGCGTGTTGATCGAGCCCGGAACCATCGCTACCGGCATTAAACCGATCGAGCCTCATAAGGGACCAGCCGACTACGCCGGACTTTGGGAGCAGTGGGAGGGAGCCAATACCAAAATGACGGGGCCATCTGGTCGAACGGGACCCGAAGTTGTCGCATTGGCCATCGCCAATGCAATCGAAGACCCCGCAACACCGTTTCCGCGTACCGGTCGGCCAGGACGCTGAGATCATTTTGGGCATGCGAAGAAGCCTCGACGATCAGGCATTCGAAGATGCCATGAGAAAGGCCGTTGGGCTTACGTGGTGATGAGATGCAAGCCTCTCTGTTCGCCGCGCTTGCCGTCGTTAGAGCAGTTCATATCGGTTCCGGCTTGATCGGTGGTTCCGAACGATCGAGCGGCCGCCGTTGGCATGCGTTAACTAGTGCCATACTGGTGCCAAATCGGTGTCATTTCCCAGTATCAACGCTTAGTGCTCGGTTGTACTCTGTGAATGTATGAAGCCCGCGTCTGTGTGGGGCTTTCTCGCTTCCTTGCCATTCGGTAGCAGTCGGTTTGACTCCGTGGGAAATGGCCGATTTCGTTCTTACAAGCGGAGGGTCGCAGGTTCGAAACCTGCACCGCCCACCAAGTGAACCAGACGGAAGTTGGAATCGATCTACCTACTCTGTATGGCGAGGACTTGATGAAGCGTACGCTCGATGAGGGTCGCGAACTTATGCGCAAAACGGTTTAGCGCCCCGGACGGTCAGGCGCGCTGTAAACTGTTTGATATTCCGGTCGGTTAGCGGTAGGTTCGCTGTTCCTTAGCGGGGGCCTTGGGCGTTTCGGGGGATCGTTCGGCTGGTTAGATCAGACCATCGCTCCGCATTGATCCTCGTTGTGCTGTTGAGTGCGGCGGCGTGGATGCTCGCATACAACGCCGCGGTCGCGGCGAATCCAGTCAATGCGCAGTCCGACGCGATGGACCATCGCGCCGGCGAATTGGACGTCAAACCCATTCAACACGACTTCGGGCAGGTGACCGAGTTTGCGCATAGTGCGCCGTTGACGGTCACTGCCACCAACAAATCCAGGTCAGCTTCGATCAGCTTCACAAGGATCGCTTCGGTATCGCCTTTCATGATCCAGAGCGATGGATGCTCGGGTACACCGCTGGAGGCCGGCCAAAGCTGCCTCGTCACGGTCGTGTTCGATCCCGACAGGACCGGCAAAGCCAAGCATAATACGGCCGTGATATTTGCTGACTCTGCCAAAAACAGTCCGCAACACGTCGAGCTTGAAGGATTCGGAATACCGCCTTCTCCAACACCGACCGCAACCGCCACGCCGACGCCGAGCACATCGCCGACGCCGACCGGGTCGATGACTCCCACCGTGACAGCAACCGCAACATGTACGCCGCAGGAAGAGCCCACCCCGTATGCTGCCGGGTTGGTCTTGATCGCCGGCGGTCAAGGATCGGACGGGAAGCCGCTCAACAGCGCCGAAATCTTCAACTGGAAGACCAATACCTTCACCCTTACGACCGCGCCCGCGCTCGGCGGCAACAACATGAACGATGCACGTTATATGCACGCCGCCGCCGCTGCGAGCGACAATCCAAATCCCCCGTCCACCGTCCTGCTAAGCGGCGGAGTCGACGCCACCGGCGCTACCGACACAACCGAGACCTTCTCCAGGAGCACCAACCAGTTCACCGCCGGGAGCATGTCGGTCGCCCGGCAGGGTCACACCGAGACTGAGCTCGTCGGCGTGCACCACACGCACATTTTTTTGATCGCGGGCGGTAAGGATGCCAGCGGTAACGTTCTGAAATCCGCGGAGGTCTCTCCACCGGCGATGATGAACGTGGCGCGCGTGAACGCGGCCGCATCCGAGGAAATGGACTATGATGCATTTAAGAGAGACACCTGCACCCCTGCCAACGCGGTGATTACGGGCGGCTTCGACGGGATGAACGTGCTGCAAAGCGCGGAAGTGTTCAACTCCTCCCTCGGCACTTTTACTCTGACCGATGACCCTGCACTGGGCGGCGGCCAGATGAACGCACCGCGCATGTTCCATAGCGCGACGTTCCTGGGTGGCGGCGTCCTGGTAGCGGGAGGCGAAGGAGCTGACGGAGTTGCGCAAGCCACCGCTGAGATATTCGCCCTATCAACCAACAAATTTACCCTCACAACCGATCTCGGTGGCAGCAACATGACGGTGGCGCGCGCGATGCATACCGCCACGACGAATGGTAATCCAATCCAGGGGCGAAGTTTCTCGGTATTGCTGATCGCGGGGGGCATCGACAGTACCGGAAAGGCGCTGGCCAGCGCCGAGGTGTTCAACGAGAACACGTTCACGTTCACGGCGGTCGGATCGATGCATAGCGCGAGGTTCGGCCATGCGGCCGCAGCTCTACCCAATGGCAAGATACTTATCACCGGCGGAGAAGACGGAAGTGGAAACACTCTGAACACCGCAGAGATCTACGATCCGGCGACGGAGACGTTCACGCTGACTACTGATCCTTCGCTTGGTGGCAGCACGATGAACGTCGCGCGCAAGCTGCACACGGCGAACGCGTACTAGCGGCTTGCGCACAACACTGTTCAGTCCTGCATTGTCGGTGAGCGAGGCTGCGTGAGGCCTTCTCGCTTCCTTGTCATTCAGTAGCAGTCGGTTAGACTCCGTGGGAAATGGCCGATTTCGTTCTTACAAGCCGGGGGGTCGCAGGTTCGAAACCTGCACCGCGCACCAAGTGAACCAGACGGAAGTTGGAATCGGATGGTTGCTCCCTAAGTTTCAGAAGATCGTGAGCAGCTAGGCTCCAATGGAATCGGGAATCGCATCGCAGCTGGCGAGAGTAGCGAGCTACCAGACGATGCTGCTGACGCATCTGGGGCGCAAATCGGGCAAGCGATACGAGGTGACAATTTGGTTCGTGGTCGATGGCGATGCGATCTGTCTGAACGGAAACGCGGACACTCAGTGGCCGCGCAACCTGCAGGCGAATCGTCAGATCACGATGCGTATCGGCCAAGAGATATTCCATGGCAAAGCCAATTTGGTAACCGAGCCGACCGACCGTGAGCGTATCTTCGGAATGATCGCGCGCAAGTACTGGTACGCGTTTCCGTTCATCTGGACCTTGCGATGGATGGAGCGCAACGGGTTAACCCGGGATCGAAACGCCGCCTTCCGCGTGCAGGTGGAGAGCGCGGACTGAGTAGCATCTTCCGGACCGGTTAGAGCAGGCATTCGGCAGGTTCGAAACCTGCACCGCCCACCAAGTTGGGCGCGATCAGATATCGAAAACGATCTGGCTGCGCCACTTGCCATCTTTGTTCTCGACGACCAGTTGATGCTCCTCGACCTTTTTGATCTCCGTACGCAGGTGATGGCGATCCGGGTCGTACTGCTCGCCTGAGAGCCACACGACGATCGGGCCGTCGCGCTCCTCGATCTCGGCATCGCGCCAGATGAAGCCGCGGAGGAACATGTTCAGCGCGGCGCCCAGGATGTCGTGAATCATCTCGTCGTCGGTGTCATCAACGATTTCGATCTCGCGCCGATGCTCGTTCTTGATGTCGTCCGGCTGGACCATGATTCGCGACAGCGCAGTGGCGGCGCGGGTGAAAAGCGCGGCGCGGCTACCCGCTTCGATCTCGATCTTGAGAGCGTTGCTGCTGCGCTCGAGCTCCTTGTACACTTCCTCTTTGTCGGCCATTTGGTTCTCCCCAGATTTATTCAGAAGTCGCCCGATCCGTTTGACCGTCGAGCTTAGTCAGTTTTTGAGTGGACAGCGAACGGGAAACCGACCATACGTTGGTTTGGGCTCGGGTTCGGGCCCGCCAGGGGAGGAGCTAAGGCAGATGAGCAAGCGACGCCACGAAATGTCGACCATCGATCGAAACCCGAAGCGGCTACTCCTTCTCGCCGTGATGATCGTCGCGCTCGCGGGGTGCTCCGCGGTGCAACAGGAAGACCAGAGCCTCCATCAGGATGTGGCTCAGCTCCATCAGGAACAGGATGCGCTTAGTGCGGCAATCAAGAAGATCAAGGTGGTGTCGGGCGGTGTCGTCAAATCAAATCCGCATCCGTACACCGTGCTAGGACCTACGCAGGGTTACTGCTTCAATCAACAGAATTCCACCGGCGGCCAGGCAATCCATGGCGACGGCCTGAGAGCGGCGGCTTATCGCAAATATGGCGACCAGGTCGATGCGATCGTAAATACTCGCGCGTGGTTCGTCGCGGACGACTCGGGCGCTGAGTTCGAGCCCTACACGGAAGAGGGATACTTTGAATGCGCCGGTACGGCAGTGCACTTCACTGGAGAAACAACGCCGAGTAGCGCGGCATCGCACTAGCCGGCGGGTTCATCCTGCACGAAGGAGGCGAGCGAAATGGCGATGGGCATACCGATTTTGGGAATCGACGAAGTACGGGCGCATCGCACCTGGTTTCTCTGTATGGGAGTGGTGCTGATCGTCATCGGTACTCTTGCGATAGGCAGCGCGGAACTGATGACGATGGTTTCGGTGCTGTTGCTCGGATGGCTCCTAATCTTCGGCGGAGTGTTCGAGGTTATCCACGGGATTGCGCGGCGCGCGTGGGGCGGATTTTTCATCAACCTCATGGGAGGAGCGCTCTATGCGGTGACCGGACTTCTGATGATCACGCATCCTGGCGTGGCCGCGGTCACGCTGACGTTGCTGATCGCGATGCTCCTGATCGTAGGCGGTACGTTTCGAATCTTTGTAGCGTTTTCGACGCCGATGCATCATCGCGGATGGCTGGTCCTGAACGGCTTGATCTCACTATTCCTGGGCTTCTGTATCTGGAGCTCGTGGCCGGTTTCGGGGCTATGGGTTATCGGCCTGTTCATCGGAATCGATCTGATTTTCGACGGATGGACCGAGGTGATGCTTGCGCTCAGCGTTCCCAGCGCGCCCGCCGGAGTTTAGCGGGTCAGCCACTTGGGGTTACTGATCGCGAGCGCGTCGGCGAGTGATTGACGGACATGCGCTCGCAGCGCGGGATCGTCGAGTGCGATGGCGCCGGAGCGGATGCGCTCCGCGAGCTCGCGGCTCATCGACTCGAGGTCGCCGTCGTGGCCCAGGATCGTTGCCAGGCGTGCGCGCTCGGACTGCGCCTGCGTTTCGCGCAGCTCGAGCTCGCGACGAATCGTGCTAAGCACGTTGACCGTGACGCGAGTCTGGAAGCGATGGAAACCCTCCAGCGTCGGCATCAGCTCTTCTTCGAGATACTTGATTGCGGCCTTAAGCAGAGTAGCTGCATCCGGCATGCTTTTCGGCATAGTCAGTAAGCTCCAGACTGAATACCCAGCCGATTAGTCAGTCTTTGCCTTCGATGAGGTTGAGAAAGTCCCAGAGTGGTTCTTCGATCCGCCGGCCGATTGCACATCGTTCGATACCGTTCTCTTCGATCCCGCGAGTGCCCATGCTGAGGCATCCGATCGCCCACTTCACGCTGCCGTACGCCTCCCAAAAGCGCACGTGGGCGGGATCGACGCTATGACCGCTGGCTTTTTCGTAAGCGGCGAAAAGATCCTCGCGCGTGCCGAAGCCGCCGACCGGATTTTTGCCGCCGAAGCGCCAGGTTTTGACGCATACCCATCCGAGATCCTGCATCGGGTCGCCGCTCTGCCCTATTTCCCAGTCGAGAACGCAGCGGATCCCCTCCTCGCCAACGATGAAATTGCCGGCGCGAAAGTCGCCGTGCACCACTGTATGCCGCACCTTTTTCGGTGCGTGCTCGGCGGCCCAGCGCAGCCCCAACTCGAGCGCGGGCAATCGAAAGCCGTGATAGTCAGCAATCATGCGCTGAACGGCAACGTGTTCCGCGGGCTCGAGCCGTTTGAGAAATGGCACCTCCGCAAGCGGGATGCGATGGATTGCGGCGAGGATGGTACCGCACTGCGTCGCCATCGACGCTCGCGCGGCAGCGTAGCGCTCTTCACGCAGGATGCGGGTGGCGAGCGTTTCGCCCGCGACCCGTTCGGTGACATAGCCGGGGCCGAGTCCGTCGTCCGAATCGAGGATCGCGCGCACGCGAGGCGCGGGGACGTTCGCTTTTACCGCGGCGATCATCAACCGCGCATCTTCCTCCGCGGTCAGATGCGGCGAGACCCCGGCGATCGGATTCGACTCGTCGATGACGCGAGTGCTCGCGAGCTGCAAAATAAACGGCCGGCGCGCGCCGTCCACCTCCGCGTCGAAGGACCAGGTCGTCTTGTTGGCGCCGCCGGTCAAGCGCTGAAGATCGTGGATGGTCCCCGGCGAGCCGATATGCCGCGCGACGGCAATACTCAGTCGGTTGGCGAAATCATTACTACTCATTAGCTAGTTCATGCGTCGGACTGAGTTTTGCGGCTTCCGAAGCCGAACATGATCTGCGCGACCCGGCGCATCTGGATCTCTTCGGAGCCTTCGGTGATTCGATAGCGCCGGTGATGCCGGTAGATGTGCTCGAACGGTTTGTGGCGCGAGTAGCCAATTCCGCCATGCACCTGCATCGCGCGGTCGGCAGCCTCGCAGACCAGGCGGTTGGCGCGGTAGTTACACATCGCGACCTTGTCGGAGAGTTTCAGCGCGACCTCCGGCTTCGACATCTGATCCATCTCCCAGGCGGTCTTATGGATCAGGCCGCGAATCATCGCCGCTTCGGTATGCAACTCGACCAGCGGCCATTGAATCGCCTGGTTGTTGGCGAGCGGCTTGCCGAACGGCTTGCGCTCCTTGGCGTACTTCACGCTTTCATCGATGCAGTATTGTGCGGCGCCAAGCGACGATGCCGCCTGGCGAATGCGATTCTCGTGCACGAAGTGCTGCGCCAGTGCGAGGCCGTTGTCCAATTCGCCGAGAATCGCGTCGGCGGGAATGACGACATCGGTCAGCGAGATGCGCGGATGGTCGGTCGGCATGTTGAAGGTCCACAGATACTCCTCGATCTTGAAGCCGGGGCTCTTGACCGGAACGATGAAGCATCCGATGCCCTTGGGGCTGCCGTCCCTGCCGTCGTGGCGCGCGAAAATGAAATCGTGAGTGGCGACGTGGAGACCGGTGTTCCACATTTTTGCGCCAGTGATTCGCCAACTGTCGCCGTCGCGAGTGGCGCGCGTCTCCATCCAGGTTGCGTCGGAGCCGTGGTTGGGCTCGGTCAATCCGAACGCGATGCGCATCGAGCCGTCGAGGATGGCGGGAATGATTTTTTTCTTTTGCTCTGGCGTGCCGAAGTCGCGAAACATCAGCACGGTTGGAAGATTGCCGACGATCGAGTTTTCGTTCTGCAGATCGTTGTGCAGACCGAGTCCCTTCGCCGCGAGGTATTCGCGGATGATCGCCATGGCGAGGTTGGTGCCGTCCTTGCCGCCGTATTCCTTTGGCAGCGCGTAACGATAATGCCCCGCCTTGTCGGCGCGGCGGCGCATCTCGCCGAGCAGCGCTTCCCACTCGTGGCGCGGCAGGCCACCGCGATCGAAATCGGTGCGCGCCCATTCGCGCCGATGATCGAAGAATCGAATGTTGTCGTTCTCGCGTTCGAGCGGCTTAATTTCCTTCTCGATGAAGGCGTCCAGCTCGCCCAGATAAGCCTTGATGTCAGCCGGAATTGTAAAGTCCACAGCATCTACTCCTTGAACGATCGTTCATTAGCGAGGCGTACCAGACTACGGATTCGAACGGAAGTCTTTCAGATGACGTGCAGGTGGCTCGCACTTACTTCGCGAGGAATTCGCGGAGGATGCGGGTTAGCTCTTCGGGTTTTTCTTCGGGGATGAAATGTCCGCAATCGGGAATTGAGCCGCCCTCCGCGTGAGTTGCGACGCGGCGGAGCGACTCGACGACCAGGTTGCCGCGGCCGCGCGGGCCGCCTCCACCGAGACCAAGGGTTGGCATCGGAAGTTTGAATCCGGTTGCCAGCGTCGCGCGATTGTCGGCGACGTCCTGCGAGAGCGCGCGGTAGAAGTTGAAGCCGGCGCGCATCGCGCCGGGCTGCGAATAGGTGCGGACGTATTCCGCGATGTCGGCGTCGAGGATTGCGCCCGCCTGGTCGCATCCGTTCATAAAGAAAAATTCGAGATAGGTTCGCTCACGACCGTGGGTCAGCGCCTCGGGCAAATCGGGGACCTGATGGAACGTGTGATGCCAGCGGGGTGAACCGCCGATCGCGGCACCGGCGGGCTGATCGCCCGGCACGGGAACATCGAGCATCGCGAGATGCGTCACTTCCGCAGGATGGTCAGCGGCGAGTCGAAATGCGGTCGGCGCGCCCCAATCGTGACCGACAACTGCGAAACGCGCATGACCGAGGTGATCATGCATGAGACTCCAAACGTCATTGGCGACGGTTTTCTTATCGTAGCCGGAGCTGGGGCGTGAGGAATCGCCGAGTCCGCGCAAATCAGGGGCGACCAACGCAAACTTGTCGGAGAGCGACTTCAGTATGTGCCGCCACTCGTACCAGGTCTGCGGCCATCCGTGGAGCAAGACGACGGGCGCGCCCTGCCCTGTCGTGACGTAATGGATTCGCACGCCTTTGAGATTGGCGTAGTGATGCGAAAAATCAGCGCACTCCATCGAGCAGCCGTTTCAATTCGCCGTTGCGCGAGGACGGTTCGTCAGCGCGTCGACGTCGAAATTGAACACACGCGCGGCGTTGAGCCCGAGAATTTTCGCGCGCGCGTTCTCCGGCAGATGTCCCATCTGACGCTCGATCGCTTCGGCCGAATGCGGCCAACTGCCCTCGTGATGAGGATAGTCGTTGGCCCATAGGAAATTGTCGGTCAAATTATATTTCTGCGCGAGATCGAGGCCGACCGGATCTTCCTGAAACGACGCGAATCCGTGCGCGCGAAAATACTCGCTCGGCAGCATCTTGAGTCTCGGCAGCGCCCACATGTGATGTTTGTGGTAAGCCTCGTCCATCGCATTGAGCGCCCAGGCGACCCATCCGATGCCGGACTCGATTGCGCCAAAGCGAATTCCGGGAAAGCGTTCGAGCACGCCCGAGCCGCATAGATTCGCAACCGGCTCGATGGTCGGCACAAGCGAATGTGAAACGTAGTTGATGACAGCGCCGCCGTCCTTGCGCGCCGCGCGCGGATCGCGGCCGGTGGAAACGTGGAACGTGATCGGCAGGCCGGTTTCCTGGATCGCTGCCCACAGCGGATCGAACATCGCGAAGTTGTAGTTGGGATGGCGCGGGTCGTGAGCGCCGAAGATCGGCTTGCACGGCAAGGTCAGGCCGCGGAAGCCGAGTTTCGCGACGCGCTCGACCTCCTTGATCGATCCCGGCAAGTCAGCGGTCGCGATCGCGGCGAGCGGCGACATCCGATCATAGTATTTGGAAAATGTTTCCCACGCCCAGTCGTTGTAGATGCGGCATTGCGCCTGCGCGAAGTCGGCGTCGGAGGTCGCCCACATCGTGAGGCCTTTGTTCGGGAAGATTACTTCGGCATCGACGCCGTCGAGGTCGAGATCCTTGAGGCGCTCGACTGGATCGGCGCCCGCCTTGGAGCGGCGGTGATCCTCGCCTTCGAGACGGTTGTCGAGCAATCGCGAGCGCGACCATCCTTCAGAAACCGCCCAGCGCACGCCGTTCTCGTCGACTTCGATTCGCGGCAGGCGATCGCGATATTTGCGATCGATTCGATCCACCCAGAGATTCGACGGTTCGACGCAGTGGCAATCCGCCGAGATCATCAAAAACTTGTTCGGGTCGTCGGGACGCGCTGACCGTTTCCATCCGGAATGTCCGGGCGTCTCGAGTCGCCAGCGGTTGGGTTCGTTGATTTCGCCGATAGTTGCGCCTGCCATTGCCGACCTCCTGGCTGTCCGTCGCGAGCGAACGAGCGATTTGCGATCGGATGCTCCATTTGTATGTTAGACCGACTCCGCCCACTGTCAAGGAAAGGACGCTGCGATGGTTGTAATCGTGATGGGAGTATCGGGCGCCGGGAAATCGACGACCGGGCGGGCGCTCGCCGCGGCGCTCGGATGGGAATTTCACGACGGCGACGATCTTCATACCGAGGAAAGCAAGCGTAAGATGCGTGCAGGTGTGCCGCTCAACGACGACGATCGCGCACCGTGGCTGCGGGCGGTTCGCGGTCTTGTTCAGTCGATGCTGTCATCGGGCAGAAATGGCGTCGTCGCTTGCTCTGCGTTGAAGCAGTCGTATCGCGACGAGATTGTCGTCGATCGTGAGGCGGTCAGAATTGTCTACCTGAAAGGATCGCAGCAAGTGATCGCTGAGCGGCTTGCCGGCCGCACCGGCCATTTCATGAATCCGTCGCTATTGCAAAGTCAGTTCGACACGCTGGAGGAGCCCGACGATGCGATCGTCGTGGATATCTCGATGGCTCCTGGAGCGATCGTGGAGGCAATCCGGACGCAACTCGGAGGTTAAATTGTCGGACGCTACTCAGTGCTGCGCTGGAGGTAATTCGGTGACGCTCGGCGATAGTTCCTCGAGCGTCTTGCCGCGCGTTTCAGGAATCAGGAACAGCACGATCACGATTCCGATGAACGGACCGGCCGCGAAGATCGACGACGCGTTGCCGAGTCCGCCGAGCGGCACCGAGAGCAGACCGATCACGACCGGCGAGAGCATCCAGCACACCTGCCCGATCACCTGCACGCAGAGGTTGTAGCCGGTCGCGCGAATCGCGGTCGGAAACAACTCGGTGGAAATTGCCGAGGTCGCGGTGCGTGCGGCCTGGTACGCGAACATCGTAACGACTTCGCCTGCAAGAATCCCCGCATGACTGTCGCTGGTGAAGAGAAAGTACATCGCGCCGGCCGACATAGCGTAGAAAAAACTGGTCGTAAATTTGCGCCCGAGCCGATCCATCATGAATCCACTCAGCATGCTGCCGATCGAGCCCATGAAGTAGGCGAGAATCACCGCCTCGGTGACCTGATGCGCCTTCCAATGATGGTCGCGGCGGGTGTAGAGGCTGAAATATGTGACCGTCGGTCCGCCAATCAATCCGATCGAATTCCACAACGCCGCAACGATCAGCAGGCGCGAGCGATATGGGCCGGCAAATGGCGTAAGGCAATTGCGAATCGAGGTCCAGAACTCCGCGCGCGCCCGTCCCGCTGCGATTCGCGCGCGTTCGAGCGCGTTGAATCGGGCCGTCTCTTTCAACCCTCTTCTAAGAAATGCGATCAGCAGCAGCGGCGCGATGCCGAGCATATACATCCCGCGCCATCCCCATCGCGACTCCACCATGAACGCGTAGGTAAGCGCGGCGGCGGTCACCCCGAAAAACGCGACCATGTGCAAACTCGCGATCGCGCGCCCGCGGCGTGCGTCGGGAAACTCCTCGCTGATCATCGTAACCGCGACCCCGAATTCCGCGGCCAGGAAGATCTGCGCCCCGCTCTGGAAGATCGTAAACGACGGGACTCCCGACGAAATAGCGGTGAAGAGTGTGAGGACCGTGTAGCAGAGCACTGTGATCGAGATGATGGGCTTTCGCCCGTAACGATCGGCGAGGATTACCACGAAGAAAGAGAGCATCCCGCCGAACCGGACGATCGTCGCCATCAAGCCGACGCCGGCGTCGCTCATATGAAAGGTGCGCGCGATCTCGGGCGTGCAGAGATGAAAGATCGTGATGTCGTAGCCCTCGAAAATGGTCGCCGACATCAGCATCGCGAACATCGCGGCCAGGTAGCGGCGCGGCCGCGGGACCCACGCGGCTAGTTTTGACTGCTGTGCCGAGCTGTCTGGATGAACGGCCCGCATCGCTGCTACTTTGCGATGCCTTGCAGCTGGACGTGCTGCGGGCTCTTCGCGCCATCGTCGCGGATTTCCAGCCTGCCCTTGAATTCGCCCGGACTGGCGGGATCGAATTCAACCGAGATGGTGCAAGTCCCGTCGTGCGCCGGGAGCGTATCGCACGTGTTCGCGCTTACGTTGTACGGCGGAGTCGCTGCAGGAGCCACCGCGAGCGTGACCGAGACCGCACTCGAATTGGTCAGCGTGACGCTCTGCGCGGGACTCGTGGTGCCGGCCTGCACCTGGCCGAAGTCGAGCGACTTCGGTCGCATCTTGATTTTCGGCGCGATTCCCATCCCCTTGAGCTTGACCGAGTGCGGACCACCTTGGACGTCGCTGTTGATGCGCAGCTTTCCGCGCTGCATACCCAGCGCGGTTGGAGTGTAAGCGACCTTGAGTTCGCAACTCTTTCCGGGCGCCAATTGCCCGACGCATCCATTGGACGTCACCTTAAACCCGCCGCTGATAGTGGGTGCGAGAAATGTAACGAACCCGACTCCGCTCTGATTGGTGACCGTCACAGTGACCGGGTTGCTGGTCTCGGCGTCATCGGCGATAGCTTCGTTCGGAAAAGAAATAAACTTCGGCTTGAGGTCGATCGAGTTGGCGACCGGGGTTGCAGTCGCGCTCGGAGTTGCAGTCGGAGTCGTCGTTGGCGTCGCGGTAGTGGTCGCCGTCGCAGTCGGAGTCGCGGTCGGGGTCGGCGTCGGAGTTGGCAGCAGCCCGAACGCGGCGAGTTGGGTCTGCGTTCCCAAGTAAACTTTTCCATTGGCCACGGTCGGGACGGTGAACTTTACAGCGTTTCCCGGATTGTCGGCGGACGACATACTGCTGTTGTAAAGCTCGTTAGTGAGATCGGTCGCATCGAACGCATGGAGCACCGCCGGTCCCGACGGCGGCCCGGGAGCCCCGTATTTCGTGCTGTCGATGAACCACATGATCCCGCCGCTGGTGCCGTTGGCGGAGATGACCGGCGACGGCGGTGGGAACGCGTAAGGGTTCGCGGCCATCGACGCGGCAGGAGTCTGGAGCAGGCCGTTGGAAATAACGAACATCTTAGGATAATCGGATGAACCGGCGACGTACACCAGGTTCTGGAGCTTTCCCTTTCGCATCCCCTGCCAATACGCGGCCGTGCCGAACAAACCGCCGATCGCGTTTTTCAGTTCCTGCACCACTTGATCGGAACCGGAATTGAATCCGCCCATGCTGTCGCGATTGACGACATAAATGTTGCCTTGTTTGCCGGCGCTGATCATCAGATGAGGATTTGTCCCCGGCTGATCGGGCAGCAGAAGGTTGCCACCCGATCCCAGGTCGAGGTCGTCGGCGTTGAGAGTTGCTTCGTCGGACGGCGTGAAAAAACTGGAGAGGGTCAGGGTATCATCGGCCAAATCGGGCGTGAGCCGCAAAAAACTATCGCCGTAATCAACGCGCGGCATGTGGTTTCGAAAGTTCCGTTGCCGGTGATCACGATTAAATCGCCGTTGGTGTCGACGCCGGGACCACATCCCGATTGCCAGATCCCGCCATCAGAGCCATTGGGATTCGCGTTGTACACGACCACTTGCGCGAGCGTCTTCTCATCGTATCCAAGAATCCATCCGTGATATGGCCCGTTGTCGCCGTGCGAGGCGAAGGTGAGATAAACGACGCCGCCCGCGACCGTCAGCGCCGCGCGATCGTTTTGCGTTAGCGGATCGAACGCGATTTCCCCATCGACGCTGCCCGCCCCGGTGCCTGCTACGCTGGCCGCAATCGTGACCGGAGTGTGCTTCTCAAGCCCGGTCGCGATATCAAGCGCGTGAAGCTGCTCCTGATACGTGGTCGTCGGCGCCAGCGACTTCACCTTGGTCAGGACGTACAGCGTATCCGTCGATGAGTCGATCACCGGCGTCGATGTGATTCCAACCCACGGCATGATGTCGGTGCTCATCGTATCCGCCGCCGGCACCGCCGTGATGTTCGGCGGATCGGTGAAAGTATCCTGCCAAAGCGGGGGACCCGGCGTGTCAGCATCAAACGCGAACACGCTGTCGAGCTCGGTGGCGACGTACACGACGTTGTGCGTGCCGTCGGCCATCGGCACCGCGGGAACATACAGCGGCTCGGCGTAAATCTGCCCGTCGACGGCGTCGGTAAATAGCAGGCCGAACAGGCCCGGCTGCACCGTCGCGGGAGTCAGCGTTGTTTCGGTGAGATTTTGCCCGGTCCTGAAATTATCGTTGCGGTAAGTGAAAGTCCCGGGCCATCCTGAAACCGCTGGCCGCGTATGGCTTCGCCGATGCGCCAACGGCTCGCGCGGCGACTCGTTGGTCGCCTGAACGATACCCGCGGCGGCCGAAACTACCGAGAGAACCGCCGCGATCAGAACCACTTGCCGCAATAATCGCCCGCTCACTTTCCCGGCCCCATACCCCTTGAGGCAGCGATTCTATTGACGCGAACATTCCCGGTCTACCACGCCCCGACTCAGCACCGGCGATGGCGATGATGACGGATATGGTGATTGTGACACACCGGCGTCGGCGTCACCGTGGGAGTGCGAGTCGGCGTGGGCGTCGCGGTGCCGGTCGCGGTCGGCGTCGCGGTGGGAGTTGGCGTTGCGGTCGCGGTTGGCGTCGCCGTCGGCGTGCTCTTGTTGAACGAGACGGTTCCCCACCAGGTCTGCCAATTGTTGCCGGTCCCGGCGTACTCCTGGATCGTCCACAGATCGATGTCGTTGACCGGATCGACGGCCACGTTGCTGTAGTCGCCCCATCGATTGTCGCCGGTGCCGAAGTCCTTGTAGTACGGCGCCTCGCCAGCCTTGAACACCGTGTCGGCCTCGAGCGTGTTCGGCGGATCGTTGTGCATCCGGATTGAATAGTTTGCGCTCGCATACTGCGACGCGCCAAATCGCGAGTAGCCAAGCATCATGTCGTTGTCCGCGTTGACGTCGAGCGTCGGGTACGCGTAATCGAACTGCGCGAGCGCATCGTCTCTGCGCCCGAATTGCTGCACCACGCCAAGACTCCCGCTCGCCGTGTTTATCTGCCACCACTGCGCGGCGGATCGAGTCGCGGCGCCCGAGCGCGGCAGATACGCAGTCTGCGCCCCCCAGAGAAAGCCGTTTCGATATACACAGTTCCCGATCCGGCTGTCATCGGTGTCGATTCCCGAGGTCGAGCCGAGCTGCGGCGCGAAGTTCGTGATGCCAACATAATCCTGCCATCCGGTCGCCACCGCCGGGAACGCAACGCCCGTTGTCAGCACTTCCGATCCGACCGCACCGGTGATGGTGCTGACGCGCAGCGTCCCGGCCGGCCCGTTCCAGTTGCGCACCAGGTATTCGGTCGCGAGCGCGTTGTCGTGAGTCACCGCCGGATAGTCGGTGTATCCGGTTGGATCCTGGAACTCGGTGTATTGGCCAGCGCCGCCTGCGTACAGGTCAGCCTTGTTGAATGCATATATGTTCGACGCGACAAACGAGGTGTCGGCGACCGTGAAGATATTCGCCTGCACGACGATCCAGTCGCCGTTGAAGCCAAGGGTGGGATAGTCGGCCCAACTCTCGCCACCCAGCGGGACTTTGTAAAGGTACCATAGGCCGGTGGGATCGCTGGTCGCGGAGACTCCGATCAGGATGGACGCCGACGGCGCCGCCGCGTTTGCGCCCGACGAGATGATCCAGCGGCCCGCATAAGGATCGTACAGCACGCGAGGATCGAACGCCTCGTTGATGTTGCCGAGGCTCGACCAGAATCCTGCGATCGAAACGGTATGAAGTATTGTTCCGGTGCGCGATTCGATCGTCACATTGTTGTTCAACGTGACCATCAGATGGTTCGGGCCAACGGTGCCCTGCGTGTCGGGCGGCGTGACCGTACCGTTGTCACCGGGTCCGGCGAAGTTCGCGTTGCGAACGCGATGGCGACGGCGGCGCGCGATTTGGTCTTCGGCGCCGGCAGTCGTGGCAGCGTCGGCATCGGCGCGGAAGCCTTCGCCTTCGTCGGTCTCCAGAACTTCGCCAGGATGGCCCCTGAGCGGCCGATGGATCGCAACCGGCGCGCGATGTTCCGCGCCTCGCGCCTGGGCACCGATGGCCGCCAGATCGGAAAAGTTCACGAGCGCGTGGCTGCCCGCGACCGACTGCACGCCAGCTATCTGCACTGCTGCCGGCGGCGGAGTCTGCGCATGCGCCAACGTCACGAGCCGGGGCGTCCACGACGTGCCAGCCCCGAGCGCGATTGCTGCCCCGACTATCAAGCTCAGTAGCGCAGGCGGTCTGAATGCGGTCTTGCGATGGTCTTTCAATCAATGCCTCCCGATGCGCCTATCGTATGCTAAAGCCGCGCGTCGTAAAGCTAACTAGAGCAAGTATTACACCGTTTGAAGATGATTAACGGATGATTACTTCTCACTGCCTGCAAAACCCTCTTTTGAGTGATTTATGCTGCAAAAGGCAGATAATTCTCGATCACCGCGCGGAACCAAGGGTGGCGCGTATTCAGCCTCGATGCGCCCGCGGTTGGCTATGACTGCCCGAGCTACACTCGATGTGCCGGAGTCATACGACAACTGTCGCATTTCGCCACAGTCGTTCTATGGCTCTCGCACAGTGGCTCTGCGGTGCTATATGGGATGGGCCCCAATAAACGGCTTCAGTCGCGAGGTTTAAATCTGATGACTGGCAAGACGATCGCGATCAAATCCCATGACGGCGGGACTTTCGGCGGCTACCTTGCGTTGCCTGCGAGCGGCTCGGGGCCCGGGATGGTCGTGCTGCAGGAAATCTTCGGGGTCAACGGACACATCCGCGCGGTCGTCGATCGATGGGCCGATGAGGGCTACGTCACGCTCGCGCCCGACCTGTTTTGGCGGCTCAAACCGGGCGTCGAGCTTGGCTTCGGCCCCGAGGACGTGCAGACGGCGCGCGACTACGGCAATCGTTTCGACGGCGAGTTGGGAGTCAGAGATATCGGCGCGGCGATCGCGGCGCTTAAATCCGAGCCGGCGTGCAAGGGCAAGGTCGGCGCGATCGGATACTGCATGGGCGGGCGCCTTGCGTTCCTGGCGGCGGCGCGGCTCGGTATCGACGCGGCGGTCAGCTACTACGGCACCCGGATGGAACCATTTCTTGACGAAGCGAAATCAGTCCGATGCCCGATCATGTTCCACTTCGGCGGCAAAGATGGCGCGGTGCCGCCCGATTCGCGCGCGAAGATTCGCGCCGCGTTCAGCGCGCACGAGGACGCCGAGTTTCACCTTTACGCGGACGCGGGTCACGCCTTCAATAACGATCGGCGGGAGTCGTTCAATCCGTTCGTCGCGCAGCTTGCGCGCTCGCGCTCGATCGGACTTTTCAGGCGCGCGCTCGGCCCCCGGTACGATTTGAGCGCGCTGTGGGACAATCACACCGCGCAGGAGTTCAACGATCGCGACCCCGACGCCACTATGGCGACGATGACCTCCGACGCCTACGTCAATCATATCCCGACCATGACCGGCGGATACGGCTTCGAGGAACTCCATCGCTTCTACAAAAACCACTTCATTCCGCGTCTGCCGAAGGACACGCGCATCGTACCGGTCTCGCGCACGCTTGGTCCCGACCGCGTGGTCGACGAAGTGCTGTTCTGCTTCACCCATGATCGCGAGATCGATTTCATGGCGCCCGGCATCGCGCCGACCGGCAAATATGTCGAGGTCCCGCTGGTCGTGATAATCGAGTTTCGCGGCGACAAGCTTCGCAGCGAGCATATCTACTGGGATCAGGCGTCGATGCTTGCGCAACTGGGAGTGCTCGATCCGAAGGGGCTGCCGGTGGCCGGAATAGACACCGCGCGCAAGCTCAAGGGCGAATCGGTTCCGTCGAACGCTATGCTGCTGAAACGGGAAACCGGCCCAGAAGAAAATGGCTAGCCGCGCCCTCTGGCCAAGATTGATCAGGTAACATCAATCCAGCTCAGTCCGCAGTAGCCATCGGAAGAGGAGTGCGGCGGCAAATGTGCCGGCCAGTTGCGCGACGATAAAACCGGGAACGTCGGCGGGGCGGATTCCGGCAAACGTATCGCTCGCCGAGCGCGCCAGCGTGACCGCCGGATTTGCAAATGAGGTCGAGGCGGTGAACCAGTACGCCGCGGCGATATATGCGCCGACAGCATACGCGACGTGAGCGGGGCGCATCCGGCCGCATCCGCGGATAACCGCGATCAATCCAAACGTCGCAATGAACTCGCTGAACATCTGCGCGGCGCCGGAACGCTCATGCCGCGACGCGAAGAAGAGCGGCGCCGTGAACATCAGATGCGCCGCCGCGACGCCGCCGAACGCGCCGGCTATTTGCGCGAGCAGGTAAATCGGAACGTCGCGCCATTGGAAATCGCCCTGCCACGCTTCGGCGAGCGTGACCGCGGGATTCAGATGCGCGCCGGAAATTGGTCCGAAGGTAAGAATCAACGCGACCAGCGCGGCGCCTGTGGCGAGCGTGTTGGCGAGCAACGCGATCGCGACATTGCCGCCCGCGAGCCGCTCGCCCATTATTCCCGAGCCGACCACCGCGGCGAGCAGAAACGCGGTCCCGATCTAGTTCGGACACCGCGCGCCGTTCGATATTCGCCGATGCGGCGTCGGCGCGGCTTTGGATTGATGTGATGGCGCGGTGTCAATTGCTCAGATCGAGTTTTGCCGATTTCGTCGAGGCGTTTCTTGAGACTCATCCGGTCAAGTTCGTCGAGCCTGAGACTGGTGAAGAGCTGTATTCGTGTTTCGAGTTCGCGATACGCCCGCCAGATTGCTCTCTCGACTTCTGCGGCGGTCGCGGCATCCGGATCGGCGACTCCCCAATGCGCCGTCATCGGCGTGCCCGGCCAAACCGGACATACTTCGCCGGCCGCCTGATCGCAGACCGTGAAGATGAAGTCCATCGAAGGCGCATCGGGCCGCGCGAACTCCCCCCAGCTCTTGCTGCGCAGTCCGGCCGTAGGCATCCCGTATCCTTTCGAGCAGCTTCAGCACCATCGGATGGACCTCGCCCCTCGGATGACTTCCGGCGCTGAAAGCGTGGAATTTGTTCTTGCCGCGATGATTCAAAACGGCTTCGGCGATGATGCTCCGGGCGCGGTTGCCGGTGCAGATGAACAGCACGTTGTAAACTCGCTCGGCCATCGCGATTCTCGCAGCTACGCCTTCGCCGCGCCGCAACACGCTGACGCGTTGGTGGCCGCGGGCGCGGTGGCTCGCGGCGCGCCGTCGGCGCCATACTCGGTGATCTCGCCGAAAGTGTGAAATGTCTCCCACGAGATGCCGCTCGGATCGGCGGTCCATCCCTTGTCGCCGCGCGCGTAGCAGCAGTCCGCGTCTTTCTGTTCGAGCACGGAGCGGCCGGCAGCGCTGAGGCGACTCGCTATCTGCTGAAGGTCGTCGGCGGAATCGACCTGGATCCCCAGATGATCGAGTCCCGGTGCGGCGCCGCGCATCGAGATTGCAAAATTGACGCGTGGATCTTCGAGCATCCACTTTGCGTAGTCAGTCTTGAGCACGCTCGGCGGCGCGTCGAAGAGCGTCGAGTAAAATCCGACCGCTTGATCCAGATCCGCGACTGCGACATGAACGTGTAAACGCTTCATCGTGAGGCCTCCAGTTTCTGCGTACGCAAAATCTTTTTGTTTCCTTTGCTTCCGTTGACGGGCGCGCATCCGGCCGGAGCGCATAGGTCGGCCTGTCCCTGGCAGCAGTTCTCGGTGAGATATTTGAGCAGCGAGTTCATCGTGCGGTAGTTCACGGCGTAGGCGATCGAACGGCTATTGCGATGCGCGCTCAAGAGGCCGGCGTGTTTGAGCTGGCCCAGGTGGAACGAAAGCGTGGGCGCGCGGCAGGTCGAGCTTGCGCGCGATTTCGCCCGCGGCGACCGGGTCGGGGCCCTTCTGCACCAGCATCCGGAAGATATCGAGCCGGGATTCCTGGGCCAGCGCGCCGAGCGCCGCGATCACTTCTTCGCGTCTCATATTTCCAGAAGTATCGAAATATCAGCGGCCGAGTCAAGAGCGGAAAACTCGCACTTCGGTCACTGGATGACGCCGAATCGGTCGGATACGATCGCGCGATGGCTATCAAGCGAGTATGCGTTTATTGCGCGTCGAGCCGGCTTTGCGATCCCGCCTATCACGACGCCGCGTCGCGCCTTGGCCGTGAATTGGCGCGCAACAAAGTTACCCTGGTTTACGGCGGCGGCAGCGTCGGCTCGATGGGTCATCTCGCGGACGCGGCGCTTGCGGAAGGCGGCCGCGTGATCGGCGTCCTGCCGCGTTTCATGTACGACCTCGAATGGGGTCATCGCGGCTTGAGCGAGTTGCTGATCGTAAATGACTTGCACGAGCGCAAGCGCCTGATGATCGACGAAGTCGACGCGGTGATCGCGCTGCCCGGTGGATGCGGCACGCTCGAGGAACTGTTCGAAGCGATCACGTGGAAGCGGCTCGGCTTGTTCGGCGGCGCGGTTGTGCTGGTCAACACGCTCGGGTTCTATTCACCGTGCGTAAAGTTTCTGGAGAGCTGTATCGAGCGCCGCTTCATGGACGAGCGGCATCGCGCGATGTGGTCGCTAGTCGAACAACCAGAAGACGCACTGGCCGCAATCGCGGCGGCGCCGCCGTGGCCGCGCGAGAATCGCAACTTCGCCGCGCTTTAGCTTTCGATTTTCGCGATCGCCGACGTGTGGTCGTGCGATAGATCGGCTTTGAGGAATTCCTCAGTGCCGGGCGTGCCTAGTTCGAACTCTGGAGTGTGATGAATTTTGATCGTCACGTCGGCGGTGCGGCAGTCGAGCATGTGGCCGCCCGCCGCACGATCCGCCGTGATGAAATGTAAATGGTAGCCGGGCACGTTGACGCCGCGCAGATAGTCGGGCGTGAAAAACCCGACGATGGTTCCTTCGACGTCGTGAAACTCGAAGATCGGTTCCTCGCGCGCCGCCGCTTCGAGGCCGACTGACTTGTCCTGTTTGGCGACCGCGCGAGTCTTGACGTACTCGAAGCGCCCCTCGATTCGAAGCGCGTGGAACATGTTCTGCGACGGGAGCATCTTTGCGACCGCGGCGAGTATCTCTGCTTGATCGCACCGTCGCGCGAGACGCGCGCTTTCGTCGGCCTTGAAAAAACACACCGTCGCGAACGGCGTGCGCGTGGAGTCCTCCACCGGATGCGCGTGGCCGTCGGCGCGGACCTGGAAGACTTTGCCGTCGAGCTCGATCATCTCGCCGTCGAGGCCGTCGAAAGTGCCGAGGCCGAAGTCGCCGTGGGTCTTGAGTTCACCCATTGTCATGTCGCCCTCGGACGCGCCTTCCATGAGCGCATCGACAGTCGAAGTCTGAAAGACAGTCTTGTCTTCGTCGCCGAGGAGTCGCTCGAGCGCCTGCACCATGATCGCGGACAGGCTTTGGCCGGTTTGCTTGCGCCGAGCGCCGAGCTTAAGCGCGAGCGCGGCCGGGAGATGCACGCGAAGCGTGAGCGGTCGAGTCACTGACTCTGCACCGGCTGGACGGTTTCGCCGTTGTGCGCCGCCTGGCCGACGTTGATCGCGACTTTGTCGTCCGGACTGATGCCGCTGTTGATTTCGACCATCTGTCCGTTGTCGTAACCGAGCGTCACCTCGGCCAGATGCAGCTGATTGCTACGAACGACCGGCACGAAAACCTTGCCGTCGCGGAATACCAGCGCGTCGTCCGGAACCATCGGCGCGCCGGTGCCCATTTTCACGGTGAACTCCGCGGTCGCATACATCCCGGGATACAGCGCGTGGTTCTCATTGGCGAGATCGACCTCGACCAGCATCGTGCGCGTGTCGGGCGACAGCGCCTCGGGATGACGCGTGATGCTCCCAGTGAATTTCTGGCCGGCATAGCCGGCGGCGGTGATCGAAGCGGGATCTCCGTCCTTGATGAACGGGGCGACGTTCTGCGGCATGTAAGCAAACACGCGGAGCGGACTGAACCTGGCGATTGTGATGATTGCTCCGTTGCCGGGCGTGCCGGGGGTAGTGTTCGCGGGCACCAGATGGCCGGGATCGATGTAGCGCGCCGTCACGATACCGTCGAAGGGCGCGGTGATCGTCTCGTAGGCCTGGTAGGCGATGTCCTGTTTGAGGGTGGCGAGCGCCTGCAGCATCGCCCCGTGGGTTTCGTCGGCGGTCTGCGCCGGAATGACGTGGGCGCGCAGGAGGGCCTGGTTGCGCTTGTCAGTGATGAGCGCGAGGTTGTAGTTGGCGCGCGCGTTGGCGGTCTGCTGATCGAGTTCCGGCGAGGTGAGGACCGCGAGCAGTTGGCCCGTGCTGATGTGGTCGCCCTTGTCGACCTTGATTGTCTTCAGGTAGCCGGGGACCTTTGCATAGACATCGGTCTCGTCGAAGCCGCGAATCGTAGCCGGCAGTTTCAGCTCGCGTGTCGCCGGCGACCGGCTTACGTCGGCAACCAGCACATGCGGACCCGCCTTGCTCTCTTGCTCGAGCTCGGACGTCTGCCGGCCGATCCGATGCTCGAGTGCGAGCACCAGACCCGCGGTCGCGACCAGCGCAATCACGATTGCAATGATCCATCCCGCGACGAAAAGTCCGCCGGGAGCGGGAACCTTGAAGTTGCGCGGATCGTCTTCCATCTCCGACACTATACTACGCGCCGGGCGCCGTGATTGCTTCGATCTCGGCGTCGCGCTGATGCTTTCCGATCAGGTTGCGCCCGAAGATCGAATAAACTGCAGGCACCACGAACAGCGTCATCATCGTCGCCGCGAGCAGTCCCCCGATCACAGCGCGCCCGAGCGGCGCATTTTGCTCGGAACCGGAGCCGAGGCTGAGCGCCATCGGAAGCATCCCGAGAATCATCGCCATCGCG
This sequence comes from uncultured delta proteobacterium, assembly GCA_963808235.1. GTDB lineage: Bacteria > Desulfobacterota > Binatia > Binatales > Binataceae > Binatus. The sequence goes on along the minus strand of CAWEEQ010000004.1, from coordinate 600,542 downwards.
GTCATGATGATCGGGCGGAAGCGGATACGCCCGGCCTCGATCGCGGCGGCGAGCGGCCCGTAGCCGTCCTCGCGCAATTCGTTGGCAAAGGTGATTAGCAGGTTGCCGTTGGCGACCCCGACCCCGACCGCCATGATCGCGCCCATCAGCGACTCGACGTTGATAGTGGTGCCGGTAGTCGCAAGCATCCACAGCACTCCGGCCAGCGCGCCCGGCACCGCCATCATGATGATGAAGGGCTCGAGCCACGACTGAAAGTTCGCGACCATCAGCAGGTAGACCAGGATGATTGCGAGGATCAATCCTTCGCCGAGCGTGACGAACGAATCATGCATCGCCTGGCTCTGTCCGCGGATTACGACGCGACTGCCGGCCGGCAGCGGACCAAGATTGTTGATCTCGCGCTGCACCGCGGAGGTGACGCTGCCGAGATCGCGTCCCGACACCGCCGCGTCGACGTCGATTACGCGCTGCACCGTATAATGCGCGACCACCGCCGGATCCCACGCATGGGTGATAGTCCCGAGGTTGCCAAGCAACTGTGCCTGGCTTTGCGCGCCGGTCGACGAAATGGGCGTGCTGAGCGGTATGTTCGAGAGCGTCCCGACCGAGTCGATCAGATGCTGCGGCGCCTGCGCCACGACGTTGTAGTTGACGCCGTTTTTCGGATCGAGCCAGAAGTTGGGCTGCAACAGCGAGGCGCCCGACAGCGTGGACAGCATGCTCGATGCGACCTGCTGCTGCGTGATGCCGAGTTCGAGCGCCTTGTCGCGATCGACGTCGACCTTGAAGGTCGGATAGTCCTGCGGCTCGGCGATCCTGAGATCGCTGACTCCGGGAATCAGCTTCATCCGGTCCTTCAGGCGCAGCGCGATGTCGTAGTCCGCTTGCAAATCGTTGCCGTTGATCTGCGCGTCGATCGCCGCGGGCAGACCGAAATTGAGCACCTGGCTGATGATATCGGCGGCTTGAAAATAGGTAGTGACGTTTGGGTAGCGGAGCGCGAGCAGCTCGCGAATCTTCTGCTGGTAGATGGCGGTCGGCTGATGCCTGGGCTGCAACTGGATCAGCACATCGGCGTCCTGCGGGCCGATCGAGTCGGTTTGATAAAACGCCAGATCGTAAGAGATAGGCAGTCCGATGTTGTCGCTGATCCCTTGCAGCTCGTCGGCGGGAATCACGGTGCGGATCGCGCGCTCCATATTGTCGAGCACGTACTCTGTGTGCTCAACCCGGGTGCCGGTCGGCATCCGCACGTGCAGGCTCATCATGCCGGCGTCGACGCGGGGAAAGAAATCCTCGCCGACGATGAACAGCATCGCGAGCGACGACAGGATCAGGACCGCGACGCAGCCCAATGAGAAAGTTCGCCGCGCGATAAAGTTCGCGAGTGCGAAGCGGTACGATTCCTTGACCCGCTCGAAACGCGCGTCGAAAGCGCGCACGATGCGGCCCCAGCGGCCATTTCCCAGGGTTTCCTCATGGTCTTCCGGCAGCAGCAAACGCGCCATCGTCGGAACCAGGGTGCGCGAGAGCAGGTACGACGTCAGCATCGCGAAAACCACCGCCAGCGCGAGCGGGGTGAACAGAAATTTCGCAACTCCGGTCAGCAAGACGACCGGGAAAAACACGATGCATATTGCGAGCGTGCCGACGAAGGTCGGCGTCGCGATCTGCGACGCGCCGTCTAAAATCGCCACCAGCAGCGGCTTGTCCAGCGCCTGGTTGCGATGGATGTTTTCGACTTCGACCGTCGCGTCGTCCACCAGCATCCCGACCGCGAGCGCGATTCCGCCCAGCGTCATCGTGTTGATCGTCTGCCCGGCAAGCTTGAGACCGATGATCGCGGTCAGAATCGACAGCGGGATCGAGGTGATCACGATCAGCATGCTGCGCGGCGAACCCAGGAACAGCAGCACCATGATCGCGACCAGCGCCGCAGCGGTGACCGCTTCCTGCACCACGTCGCGCAGCGCGGCGCGCACAAACTGCGACTGATCGAACGTCAGCATCACGTTCAATCCCTTTGGCGCGGTGGCGCGGATGTCGGGCAGCTTCTTCTTGACCGCATCGACCACCGCCAGCGTCGACGCGTCGGCGTGCTTGACGACCATCAGGTAGGTCGACGGCACCCCGTTGAAGCGCACGACATTGGTCTCCGGCTGATGGCTGTCAGTTACGTGCGCAACGTCGCCCAAAAAAATCGGCGCACCATTCAGAAATTTGATCGGCAGCTTGTTGAACTCCGAAACTTTCGGCACCGACATGTTCAAGTCGACGTTGTATTCGTAATTTCCCATCTTGGCCGTGCCCGACGGGATGACGACGTTGGTCGCGGCAAGCGCATTGCCGACGTTGAAGGCGGAAAGCCCGCTCGCGTAGAGCGCGGTCGGATCAAGGTTGGCCATCACCGCGCGACTGACGCCGCCCAGCGGCGCGGGCGACGAGAAGCCGGGAATCGTGAAGAGCTGGATACGGATGAAGTTCAGTCCGTAGTCGAAGAGTTTGGCGGTCGAAAGAACGTCGCTGTAAACGTTGAGCTGCGCGACCGGAACGTTGCTCGCATTGTACGAAATGATCTGCGGCGGCTCGATCCCGCGCGGCAGATTGCTCAGGATTGTTTCCGACACCGCGTTGATTTGCGCGATCGCACCGCCGATGTCGCTGCCGGGTTGGAAATAGACCTTGAGCAGTCCGATCCCGTTGATCGATTCCGACTCGATATGCTCGATGCCGTTGACCGTGGTCGAATACGCGCGCTCGCTGATGAAGACCATCCGCCGCTCGACGTCGAATGCCGACAGGCCCGGGTAATTCCACACCACCAGCACCACCGGCAAATTGATCGACGGGAAGATGTCGACGTTCATGAGGCCGTAGCTCAGCACGCCGAGCACGAGCATCAGGAGCGCCATCACGGCCACCGAAAGCGGTCGGCGAAGCGCGAGGCGGACAATCCACATAAGGTATGCCGAAAGATTAAGTCTAAGTTCGTTGCCGCGGAACCGTGCGCCGAAGGTTTCAGGTCAGGTCCGGATACGGAGTTAAAATTATTGCACGAGGTCGTTCGAGGCAAGATTGAGTCGATGTACCAATCACTTCATATGGTCATTCGATGTTCTCGATGTTGGAGAATTCTTGGAGTTGGTGGTCAGCCGTCGCATGAAGACGCATCACGCCGCCGCACGCTAATCACGGGCAGGGACGCCCGTGCCACTAGCCCGCTTCAGTCATTGTTGGTTGTAACGCGAGCCCGAAAATGTAACAAAGGATGGTTGCGGCGGGGTCGTAGTTCAGCCCGGTTAGAACGCCGGCCTGTCACGTCGGAAGTCGTGGGTTCAAATCCCATCGGCCCCGCCAAATTTTGACTTTTTAGGTGCATAACATTGAAGCTGACCGAACAAACCCGCAGCATCTCTCGCGAGAGCGGACTGCGCGATCGTAACTGGGTCGTGATCGATGCGACTGAGCGTGCGCTCGGCCGCGTAGCCTCGCGCGCGGCGAGCCTGCTGCGCGGCAAGACCCGTCCCGACTTCACTCCTAACCAAGACACCGGCGACTTTGTCGTGATCATCAACGCGGCCAAGGTGCGGCTGACCGGCTCGAAGCCGGAGAGCAAACTGTATCATCGCCACACCGGATGGCCGGGCGGAATCCGCACCACGGCCGCGGGCAAGATGCTCGAGTCGAAGCCGGAGCGGCTGCTCGAGATTGCGGTCAAGGGGATGCTGCCGAAGAATCGGCTCGGGCATCAGCTGTTCAACAAGCTCAAGGTCTATCGCGGCCCCGAGCATCCGCACGCGGCGCAGAAGCCGCAGTCGGTCAACGTCTAACAAGGCTCAATCGCACATGGCAGAAAAGAAGAACGTCATCTGGACCACCGGCCGCCGCAAGACCGCGGTCGCGCGGGTCAGGCTGATTCCCGGCGCAGGCACGATCACCGTTAACCAGCGCACGCTCGAGGATTACTTTCCGCGCCCCACGTCGCGGATGCGCATCCTCGAACCCTTCGAGGCGACTGAAACCACGGGCCAGTACGACGTGCTGGTTAGCGTCGAGGGTGGCGGAATCGCGGCACAGGCCGACGCGGTGCGACATGGAATCTCGCGCGCGCTGATCACGGCGACCGAGACGCTGCGTCCGGTGCTGCGCAAGGGCGGGATGCTGACCCGCGATCCGCGCGAAGTCGAGCGCAAGAAATACGGTCGCCACAAGGCGCGCAAACGGCCGCAATACTCCAAGCGTTAGTACAAGTCCGTCTGCCTGCCACAATCCGGGATAGATCGAAAAAGGGGCGCGAGCGATGCTCGCGCCTTTTTCACATTCCCGAGTATCCACAAGGACATTTTCGGCCCTGTTTGACAAAGCCCGACCTGTCCACATACAAGAGTTCGCTAGCAGCCAAGGAGCGCTGCATCGATGGGTCGAGATCGACGTAAACTTAACGATGCTTCATTGGGTGCTCTTCTGTTGCTCGCGGGCGCTCTGGCGCTGTTAATCTCCGGGCCCGCATTCGCGCAAAACGCGGCCGGATCTTTCTCGAGCGTCAACGGACCGGTCCAGATTCAACGCGCCGGCGCTACTATTGGAGCGTCCTCCGGAGTCGGCGTGAACGTGGGCGATCGGATTCTGAGCGGAGCGGGCGGACACGCCGTCATCTTGCTCAACGATCAGAGCCGGCTCGAGATTGGACCGAACAGCACGATCACGCTAGACGAATTTACGGTGACCGGCGGAGCGCCTTCGACTCGCGTCAGCCTGTTCTCGGGCGTGATGAGGTCGCTGGTAAATACCGCGACCGGCGGAGCAGCGGCAAACTACCAGGTGCATACGCCCAACGCAGTCGCCGCGGTGCGAGGAACGAGATTCGACACCGCTTATACCGAAAACGTAATCCGCCCCGGTTACCAGGGATGCGAACGATATACCGACGTCTCCGTTTACCAGGGTACGGTTAACCTCGCACAACTAACCAGTCCCAACGCGGGAGAAGACGTGCATGCGGGCTACGAAGCGACGGTGCCCTGCGACAAGCCTCCGACCTCATCGGGTCCGTTGTCGATGACCGGAGCGGTTTCGCTCGCCAGTGCGGTAGCCGGCGGAGGGGCGGCGTTCGTCGGCGCGAACCCGGCTTCGGGCGGTGCACCGGTGCCGGCGTGCCCGGTTTGCGTAGACATGACGCCGGTCAGCACTGGGGGCAGATAGCGGGGAAGAGGAGGTCAGACGTGATGATGAAGAATCGAATTCAGCGGCTGAGCATCACGTTAGCTCTAGTATGCGGCCTCATCACAGTTCCGCTCGCGCAAGCGCCGGATGCGCGTGCGCAATGGTTTGAAGACACTTACCCCGGATTTTTCTCGCTGCAAACTCCCGGACTACTTCAGGCAACCGTTTTCGGGGGAGGATTCGTCAGCGATAAGTATGCCGTCTTGCAGGAAGGCACACAGGTCGAGCAGAGCATCACGCCATACATCGGCGCCTTCGGCCGCGCGACCGGTTATCAACTGTGGATTGGCCAGGGCTTTGAGAGTCCGCTGGCGCCCGGCTCGGGCAGCTTCCCGCGGTTGAACTTCGGACGTTTCCAGGGCGGCATGGATTTCACCCTGGCGCAGGGAACGCATCTATACGTATCGGGCGGCAAAGACGTTGCCGACAGCAACGCCGACATAGTAGAGGGCGATTTCTCGAGCTGGCTATTTTTGCACAGCCGGCATCCTCTCAATGGATCATTCAGCTCGATTCATGATTTCGAAAATGGCGTGACCAGCACCGAGATCGATCTCCAGGCAATTCTGCTTTCGACAGAGAAGTACATGGTGCTCGGCGGAGTCGGCGGCGCGATGTACAACGGTGGCTTCCTGAGCAACGCGCAGGGCCAGGGTGGTCCCGACCTGGGTTTCTACTACCGGCCCTGGCAAATCGGGGTGAGCGCGCAGGCCGGCTACGGCAACGCGCATCAGTACGGCCAGATCAGCATGTACAAGCAGTTGGGCTGGCTCGAGTAGCCACCGCCGGGGCAAGCCGCCGGCCCGGGGAGCAGTTAGCGGAGCGCCGAGCGTCACGCTAAGCTCGATCCGGTCACCATGGCGCCCCCAAAATCGGCACACGTTGTTCATAGGTTCTCGTGGCGCACATTCGTGTTAGGCCTCCTGCTGATCGTGTTCCTGTTCGGGATTAACCACCGCTTTTACCGAGCCTTCGAGCGCATGGATTTGATCGGATACGACCTTCGGATCAACTCGATTGCGCCTCGTCCTTCTTCCGGTGTGGTCGTGATCGCCGCGATCGACGACAAGAGTATCGCGCAGATCGGTCAATGGCCGTGGCCGCGCGCGGTCGAGGGCCGGCTGGTCGACGCGCTGAATGACTACAAGGTCAAGGTGATTGGCTTCGACTCGATCTTCAGCGAGCCCGACGACAACGACGTTGAGCGCGCCGAAATCCGCAAGCGGCTCGTAGGGCTCGGAATAAAATCGAACACGATCGGCGAAATCCTGGGACCCAGCAACGACGAAGCCTTTGCCGCCGCGATGAAGCGGCAAGGTCAGACCGTTTTAGGTTACGCGTTTCAAAGCCACAATTTCCGCAAGATCTATAGTGCGGCAAAGACGGCCGGCTTCCTCCAACAACATATCAAGCCACCATCGCCAGCCGTCTATGGAATCGTGCGCAATGCCGCTCCCAGCAAGGCGCACGCGCTTATCGACGCCGAGGCGTATCAGCCGCCCTTCGACACGCTCAATGAAGCCGCGCACGCGGCCGGCTACTTCGATATCGATGCGGACGCAGACGGCGAAATCCGTACTCAGATGACGGTCATCCGATTCGACGGCCATTACTGCATGCCGATGTTTCTGGCTGCCGCAGATGCATACGCGGGCGGCGCGCCGATGATGCTCGGAATCGACGCGGACGGCGTTTCCGCGATCTCGATCGCCGGAGTTCGCATTCCAGTGGAGGGCGACGGCCGGATGCTGGTGAATTTCCGCCGCGGAGTCGATCCGTTTCCGTACTACTCGGTCTCGGACATCATCAATCACAAGATCGCGCCGGAAAAGCTGGCTGGAAAAATCGTCCTGGTCGGCGCGTCCGCTCATGGGCTCGGCGATCGCGGAGTAACACCGGTGAGCGGGGACATGCCGCGCGTCGAGATCCACGCCAACGCGATCGACAATATCGTCCAAGGCGACTTCATTCGGCGTCCGATCGAGGCGCAGGAGATCATGCTGATCGCTGCACTCCTGCTTGGGCTCGGGATGGCGCTCGGAGTCGCCGGACTCTCCGCGCTGTCTTCGGCGGCGCTCGGCGTGATCCTTGCGGTCGGATATTACGGCTATATCCAGAACCGGTTGATCGGCGACGGGATGGTCATTGGGATGGTCTTCCCGCTGCTGACTGCGCTGGTGGTGTACATGATCCTGGCCGGGTACCGGTATATCGCCGAGGGCGGCGAGCGGCGCCGGGAACGCGCCGCGATGGGCCATTACCTGCATCCAGACGTACTGGCTCAAGTGCTCGATTCCGCCGAGGGTTTGAAACTGGGCGGCGAGCGGCGTCATCTGGCGATTCTGTTCGCCGATATCGTGAGCTTTACCAGCCGCGCCGAACGCACCGAGCCCGAAGCGCTGGTCGCGCTGCTCAATACCTACATGACCGCGATGACCGACCTCATCATGCAGTCACGCGGAGTCGTGGACAAACTGATGGGCGACGGGATCATGGCCTTCTGGGGCGCGCCCAACGAACTTGAAAATCCGTCGCGCGCGGCGCTCGATTGTGCGCTCCAGATGCTCACCAAGCTTTACGAGCTGCAGAAAAACGATGAGCGATTCGCCGACCTCGACATCGGCATCGGAATCTCGACCGGCGACGTTGTAGTCGGCAACTTCGGCGGCGAAAATCGTTTCGACTATTCCGTGATCGGCGACACGGTTAACTTTGCCTCGCGGCTGGAAGGTCTCACCCGCCACTTCAAGGTGCATTTGCTGGTCAGCCTGCAGACTTTCACCGAAGCCGGCCCTGGGTACATCGCGCGTGAGCTGGGCCTCGTGAAGGTCAAAGGCAAAGCTCTGCTTGTACCGATCGTGGATGTCGCCGGGCGCGAGAACGACAGCGTCGATCCCGCTTTCTACCGCCGCTTCGACAGCGCATTGAAGATGATTCGCCAGGGTTCGGCGCCTACCGCGATCGACGAGCTTAAGCGCCTTGGCGACGAGCGCCCGACCGACACGCCGGTGCGGATTTATCTGGACAAACTGGCGGCCTCAGATCCCGACCATCCCCCGGCCGAGATGGTATTCGAGTTCGACTCCAAGTAACTGGTAACTGGTATCGCGATCCGCAATCATGATACGTCACGTTTTGTTAGCGGTAACACAACAGGAGCATTGAACTTCCCGAAATGGCTACGCGCGACAAGGTCAGAGTGGCGGTGATCGGCGCCTCCGGATACTCCGGTATCGAGGCGGTGCGCATTCTCGCCGGCCATCCGCTGGTCGAGCTGAGCGTCCTCACGTCGAGAAACTATGCCGGGCGCGAAGTCGCCGACGTTTACCGGCACATGGCGGGCGTCGACCTGCCGGCGTTCGAGGAATTGCGCCCCGACCTCGTGCAAGGACGCGCCGACGTTGCGCTCTCGTGCCTGCCAGAGACGGTCGGCCTCGCGCATACGGTCGAACTGATCAAAGCCGGGATCAAGGTGGTGGATCTGTCGGCGGATTTCCGGCTCAAGGATCCCGCGCAGTTCCGCACCACCTACGGCGTCGATCATCCTGCGCCGCAGCTCCTCAAGGAGGCGGTCTATGGGCTCAGCGAGTTCCATCGCCACGAACTCCGCGAGGCGCGGCTGATCGCAACTCCCGGATGCTTCCCGACCGGCGCGTTGCTCGCGCTGCTGCCCCTAATCAGGCGCGATCTGATCGAGCCTTCGTCGATCATCATCGATGCGAAGTCGGGCACCAGCGGCGCGCGGCGGGCTGCGTCAGTCGAGCAACTATTTGCCGAGGTTAACGAGAATTTCCGCGCCTACAAGGTCGGGAATCATCGCCACGTCCCGGAGATGGAACAGGAAATCAGCGCGGCGCTCGGACGCGATATCGCGCTGCTGTTCGTGCCGCATCTGCTCCCGATCACGCGCGGACTGCTGAGCTCGATCTTCATGCGCCCGCGCAGCGGCACCACCGAGAGCGACGTTCACGCCGCGTTCGAGGCGAGCTTCGCCAAGTCGCGCTTCGTGCGAATCCTTAAGCCGGGAGAATTGCCGGAGTTGCGCAACGTGCGCGCGACGAACTTCTGCGAGCTGGCATTCATCCTCGATCGCCGCAGCGGAACCCTGCTCGTGATCACCGCGATCGACAACCTCGGCAAAGGGGCCGCCGGCCAGGCCGTCCAGAACATGAACCTGATGCTGGGCTTCGACGAAGCCGCCGGCCTCCTCAACACCGCACCCGTGCCCTGAGCTATCGCGCGACGTTCACGCCACGCGGCGCATCAGCTCCAGAATATCGTAGCCCGTGATCTCGCGGCTCTTCGCCGACCAATCCCTTAGCTCCGCGTCCGACACCAAGCCCGCCTGCGCGCCTTTTGCCAAATCCATCAGGCCAATTTTGATGGTGGCCTCGTCGATCATCTCGCCCGACTTGGGATCGGCCATCGAGCCGCCTCCCTTCTCATGGTAGAGCTTGATCACGCGACGCGCTTCCTCGACCTGCTCGACGCTCGGCGTGTAGCAAGCGTTAGCGATCTCAGCCTGCTGCGGATGAATCACCCACGTCCCGTCCATCCCTAGGTTGGCCGCGCCGATATTTTTGTCGCGCAGGCCCGCTTGCAGTTCCTTGACGCGCTCAGGCGAATCCGTGTTGCGCCACAGGCGCAGGAAAACGTTGTCGATCGCGTGCAAGCCGGCAGCCTTTGCGGCCACCACCACGGCCTGCTTGGAGTAGTGAAAATTCTGATTCTGATTCTCGACGATCTCCCGGATGCCGAGATTCGCTGCGTAGTCCGCGATGCCGAACACGAGCCCGCACATCCGATCCGACGCGGTCGCGATCTCGTATGCCTTGATCAGCGCGTGCGGAGTTTCGATTAGCGACTCGATCTGAAGCTTGTACTTCCAGCCGCCGCGCTTCTCGAGATCGTCGAGCAGCTTCGATACTTCGCGAATTTCCTCGGGCCCGCGAGTCTTCGGCAACATGATCCCGTGAAAGCGATTCGGCGCGCCGAGCACGATCGCTTCCATGTCGCCCTTGAAAAACTTCGAATGGATATTGTTGGGCCGCACCGTCACGACCTTCTTGCCAAAGTCGAGCGTGGTCAGCGCCTCGACCATTACCTTGCGGCTCTTCTCGCCCTTGAACTCGTAGGGGCACGCGTCTTCGAAATCCGCCATCACGTGATCGACCGGCGCCTTCACCGGGTCGGCCGCCGTGATATGCAGCTTCATGTTGTGACCGGGATAGGTCATCTCGGTGCGCGGAATTACAAAGCGGGCGCCTTTATCCAATACGTACATCGATTGATTTTCTCCCTCGGGAATTTCGCTCCGTCCGCGCGCTCAGGGACGCAGATAGTGCACCTTGCGCTTGATCAGGACTGTGCGCTCGATCTCGACGACCACAGTGCCGTCGGGCTTCTTGCCGACCAGCTTGAACTTCACCAGCCCTGCGTCGGGACGATCCGAATCGCGCTTTTCGAGCACCGTCGATTCCGCGTAAATCGTATCGCCATGGAAAACCGGATTGGTATGCTTGCCGTTGTCCATCTCGACTTCGGCAATCGCGTTCTCGCTGGTGTCCTCCGACGCGAGCCCGACCGTGAACGCGAGCACCACGCCGCCATAGACCAGCAGCTTGCCGCCCACGTACGCGTCGGGATTTCTGTCGATCAAATCCTGGTTGAAGTGCAGCTCGGCGGTATTCATCACCAGTGAAGTGAAGAAATGATTGTCAGCTTCGGTGATCGTACGTCCGCGCTGATGTATCAGCGTGTCGCCCACCGTGAAATCCTCGAAGTAGCTTCCGTCGCTCGTGATGCTCATCGCCAGACGTGCCCTGCCCTAGTTCTGCTCCATGATTCGCCGGCCGATTACCTCGTACTGGATTTCGCTGGTGCCTTCGAAAATCGAAAGCACACGCGCGTCGCGCCAGAAGCGTTGCGCCTCGAACTCCATCGAGTATCCGTAGCCGCCATGCACCTGCATCGCCTCGCGCGTCACCCGCTCGGCCATCTCGGCCGCGAACGCCTTGGCGAGCCCGGCCTCGTAATCGCATCGCTTACCGGTGTCCTTTTCGGCCGCCGCGAAGTAGCAGAGCTGACGCGCTGCCTCGATCTCGACCGCCATGTGCGCAAGCTTGTGGCGAATCACCTGGAAGTCGCCGATCGGCTGCCCGAACTGGGTGCGCTGCTTCGCATATTTGGTCGCGCACTCGAACGCCGCCTGCGCCACGCCGACGCCGCGCGCCGCGGTCTGGATTCGCGCCGCCTCGTAACTCGCCATCAATTGGTAAAATCCGCGGCCTTCCTGTCCACCGATCAGGTTCGCCGCGGGCGCGAGCGCGTCGTCGAACTGCAGCGCGTAACTGCGCATTCCGTGATAGCCGATCGTCGGTATCGCCGAGCCGGTCAGCTGCGGCGGCATGAAGTCGTCGCCGGGCTCCTTCTCGAACAGGATCAGCGACAGCCCCTTGTGCTTCTTTGACATGTCGGGGTCGGTCCGCGTCATCACCGTCAGCATGTGGGCTCGATTGGCGAACGTGCACCACATCTTGGCGCCTTTGATCAGATAGCCATCGCCGTGTTTAACCGCGCGCGTTTTGAACGACGCCGTGTCGCTGCCGGAATCAGGCTCGGTGAACGCCGCCGCAGTGAGAATCTCGCCGCGCGCGATCTTCGGCAGGAAGCGCTGCTTCTGCTCGGGCGTGCCATTGGCGCTGATCAGCGTGCCGGTGATTATGTTGCGGGTCATCACCGAGCCGACGCTGAGCCATCCGCGCGACAACTCCTCGGTAACGATCGCCATCGAGATGTAGTCGAGCCCCATGCCGCCCTCTTCGGCGGGAAAGATCACGCCGAAGTAGCCGAGCTCGGCCATCTGCTTCAGGATGCGCTCCGGGATTTCCTTGTTCTCGCGATCGAGATCGTTGGCGATCGGTTTGACTTCGGCCTCGACAAAGTCGCGGACCGAGCGCCGGATAATTTCATGCTCAGGCGTAACCAGAGGCATCGTGTGCTCCTACCCGGGGTTGCGTTTGCGAATCAGCACCGGCCGCTCGTACTCGAGCACCTTTTCGCCGCGCTGATTGTGGCCGGTGGTGCGAAACTTGACGACCCCGCGATCCGGCCGCGAGGTGTCGCGCTTGGACAGCACCAGCGATTCCGACGTGATCGTATCGCCCGGATACACGGCGGCAAGGAACTTGAGTTTCTCGTAGCCGAGATGCGCGATCGCGCGTTCGCTCAGATCCTCGACCGACAGCCCGAACACTACGTTCATCACCAGCATGTGATTGACGACCACACTTTTATAGCCGAGGCTCTGCGCATACTCGCGGTTGAAGTAGGTCGGGTTGAAGTTCATCGTGCAGCTGCTGAAAAAGCTGTTGTCGCCTTCGGTAATCGTGCGGCCCCAATGATGCTTGAAAAGATGGCCTATCTCGAAGTCCTCGAAGTAATGGCCACGCTCGATTTTGCGCACCGCCATGTGATTCAGGCTGCCTTCCCGTATGGATCGTTCGATCGCGAAAAATCCTGAAGCCGAGACCGTTTTTTATGGAATTCCCCCCTGCGCGTCAACCGACCTCTTCAGACCATCTAGTGCCCTCGTTTCCTGCCGCGCCAAAGGCAAGTATTGTCAAATGAAGGGCAAACAGGTAGCTAACTTCGGCACGCAAACTCGGATTCTCCGCGGAGGCAATTGAAGACGCGCCGATCAGGCTGAGCCGGGGCTGCCAATAAGTAATGAGAGCCAGGGAAATCTACGAAATCGGTGAAGTGCCGCCAATCGGGCAGGTCCCACCAAAGATGTACGCGCAGTTGATCCGTGCGGACCGGTTTGGCGATCCGAAGCACGCCTTCAAGATCGAAAAAATCCACGTTCCCGAAATTCGACCCGACGAAGTGCTGGTCTACGTCATGGCGGCCGGGATCAACTTCAACAACGTATGGGCGGCGCTCGGATCTCCCGTCGACGTGATCGGCGCACGGCAGAAGGCCAAGTACGATCACTCGGATTTCCATATCGGCGGCAGCGACGCCTCGGGAATCGTCTACGCGACCGGCCGCGACGTGAGCAACGTCAAGGTCGGCGACCGCGTCGTGATCCACTGCGGCGTATGGGACCGCGACTCCCCGGCGATTCGCAACGGCGACGATCCCATGTACGACCCGTCATTCAAGATTTGGGGCTACGAAACTAACTGGGGAAGCTTCGCGCAGTTCTGTCGCGTGCAGGCGCATCAGTGCATGCCCAAGGCCGCGCATCTTACCTGGGAGGAAGCCGCGGGACCGTCGCTGGTAGGTGCGACCGCGATGCGGATGCTGATGGGATGGCCGCCGCACGTTGTACGCCGCGGCGACGTGGTGCTCATCTGGGGAGCCTCGGGCGGCCTCGGATGCATGGCGATTCAGATCGTGAAAGCCGAAGGCGGGATCCCGGTCGGAATTGTCGGCGACGATCGCAAGACGGAATTCTGCATGAGGCTCGGCGCCAAGGGCGTCATCAACCGAAAAAAATATTTGCACTGGGGCATGATGCCCCATTGGAAGGAAACCGCGAGCTACAACAAGTGGGCCGCCGAATGCCGCGCGTTCGGCAAGGCCATCTGGGACATCGTAGGCGAGCGGAAAAACCCGCGCATCGTGTTCGAGCATCCGGGCGAAGACACGATTCCCACTTCAGTGTTCGTCTGCGACACCGGTGGGATGGTCGTCATCTGCGCCGGCACCACCGGCTACAACGCGGTCGCGGATTTGCGCTACCTCTGGATGCGCCAGAAACGCCTCCAGGGATCGCACTTCGCCAACGACGAGCAGGCCTACGCATTCAACCAGCTCGTGCTCGACGGCAAGATCGATCCCTGCCTCGCCAAGACTTACAAGTTCGACGAGATCCCCGAATGCCACCAGGCGATGCACGAAAATCGCGCCCCCGAAGGCAAGATGGTCGCTCTGGTCGGTGCGCCGAAAGCCGGCCTCAAAGACCTCCCGATGTAACACGAAACCATAGACGCGCTGTTCCGCGCGTCTGCTGCTCGATTACAATCGGGCTGTCACGATCACGATGGTTTCCCTCGATTCCGTAAAGCTTGAACTGGCACGCCAGGTCGAAGGCGAAGTGCGCTTCGACGTTGGCACGCGCGCGGCGTATGCGACCGACGCGTCGAACTATCGGCAAGTGCCGGTGGGCGTCGTGATTCCCCGCCACGAAGGCGACGTGGTCGCCGCGCTCGCGATTGCGCGGGACAACTCGATGCCGATACTCGCGCGCGGCGGCGGCACCAGCCTCGCCGGCCAGGCCTGCAACGCAGCGCTGGTGCTAGATTTCTCCAAGTACATGAATCGCGTCGTCGCGATCGATCCCGACGCAAGGATTGCGCAGGTGGAGCCCGGCCTCGTCCAGAGCCATCTCAACAGTGCGCTCGAATCGCATCGCCTGTTCTTCGCGCCGGATCCTTCGACGAAGGATCGATGCACCATAGGCGGCATGATCGGCAACAACTCATGCGGCGCGCATTCCGCCGCGTACGGAAAAACCGTCGACAACGTCAAAGCGCTGGAAGTCGTGCTCTACGACGGAACCCGGCTCACGCTAACCGGCGCGATGGGTGCCGAGCATCTCGAGGCAGCAATCGCGCGCGGCGGTCGCGAAACTGAAGTCTATTCGCAGCTTGGGGCGCTGCGCGATCAATCCGCCGATTCGGTCCGCGCGCATTTTCCAAAACTCCCGCGCCGGGTCTCCGGTTACAATCTGGACGAGCTGATGCCCGAGCGCGGCTTCAACGTCGCGCGCGCAATCGTTGGCTCCGAAGGAACCCTCGCGACAATTCTCCGCGCCACGATCAAAGCTGTGCCGCGTCCCAACGAAGTCGAACTGGTGATGCTCGGTTTCGACGACGTGTTCATCGCGGCCGATCAGACTCCATGGATACTCGAGCATCGCCCGGAAGCGCTGGAAGGATTCGATCAAAATCTGCCCGAGTTCGCGCGGACCAAACAGATGCCAGGAGTGCGATTCCTGCCGGCGGGTCGCGCGTTTCTGCTCGTCGAATTTGGCGGAACGACCCGCGACGAAGCTCGCGAGCGCGCCGGGCGCCTGATTGCCGAGGCGCGGAAGATTCGCGAATGCACCGACGTCGCCAGTCTGTCCGATGCGCGCGAGCAGGCCGCAGTCTGGCAGATTCGCGAGTCCGGCCTGGGCTCCAGCGCCTTCATCCAAGGCCGGCCGCGCACCTGGCCGGGTGCCGAGGACTCCGCGGTGCCGCCTGCGAACCTCGGTGCATTCCTGCGCGGCTTCGACCGCATCCTCACCCGCCACGCCCTTCGCGTCGCGACCTACTACGGCCATTTCGGCGAGGGATGTGTCCATGCGCGGGTCAATTTCGATCTCGCGAGCGCGCCGGGAATCGCGACGTTTCGGAATGCGATGACCGAGCTTGGGGGTCTCGTCACGGAATTGGGCGGCTCACTTTCCGGCGAGCACGGCGACGGCATCGCGCGCTCCGAGCTGCTGCCGATGATGTTTCGTCCCGACCTGATCGACGCGTTCCGCAGTTTCAAGAAAATCTTCGACCCCGACTCGATGATGAATCCAGGCGTGATCGTAGATCCGCATCCGCTCGATTCGCATCTGAAACTCGGCGCGAGCTATCGCCCGCGCGAAGTCGCCACCCACTTCGACTTCAGCGCCGAAGGCGGCCTCGCGGGCGCCGCGCTCAAATGCGTGGGTATCGGCAAATGCCGCAAGACCGACGCAGGCACGATGTGCCCGTCGTACATGGCGACTCGCGAGGAGATCCATTCGACCCGCGGACGCGCACGAATCCTGTTCGAGGCTCTGACCACCGACTTGCTCCCGGAGCAGTTCGCCGATCCCGCGCTGAGAGACGCGCTCGACCTGTGCCTCGCGTGCAAGGCATGCAAGCGCGAGTGCCCGTCGTCGATCGACATGGCGGCGTACCGCGCCGAATTTTTCTCGCACTACTACCGCAGCCATCGCCGCCCGCCGTCATCGACCTTCTTCGGACTGCTGCACGAGGTTTCATCTATCGCGTCGTACGCTCCTTCTCTTGCGAACGCTTTTTCGCACGCGCCAGTTACTGCAGGCATGGCCAAGAGTGCACTCGGGATTCATCCGGAGCGCGAGCTGCCGCGTTTCGCTCGTGTCACCTTCCGTAGCTGGTTCGACCGCAGAACGGCTCGTGGAGCCGATGGACGCGAAGTGGTGCTGTTCCCGGATACTTTCGTCAATTTCTTCGAGCCGCATGTCGGGATTGCGGCGACCGAGGTTCTCGAGAGCGCCGGATTCCGCGTGATACTCCCGCCACGCAATCTCTGCTGCGGGCGGCCACTCTACGACCAAGGCATGCTCGCCCGCGCGAAGTGGCGGCTGCGCGAGGCCATGGACATTCTCGGGCCGTTTGCGGCCGCCGGCATCCCGATCGTCGGGCTCGAGCCGAGTTGTATCCTGACTTTTCGCGACGAATTGCCTTCGTTCTTTCCCGGCGAAAAGCGCGCGGCAGATCTCGCGTCGCACTCGTTCCTGCTCGACGAGTTCATCGCCCGCGAGGCGCCGGACTTCTCGCCACCCGAGCTTAAGGGCAGCGCGATCGTGCAGGGGCATTGTCATCACAAGGCGGTTGCGGGAATCGATGACGAAGTCAGCCTGCTCTCGCGCGCCAGCGGGCTCAAAGTCGAGGCTCTCGACGCCGGATGCTGCGGGATGGCGGGAGCATTCGGCTACGCTCGCGAGCATTTCGAAGTATCGAAGGCGATCGGCTCGCGCCGATTGATTCCGACGATAGAGGAGTCTCCGCCCGGCACGATCATAGTTGCCGACGGCTTTTCGTGCCGCTCGCAAATTCGCCATTTCTGTCCGGGGCGGCAACCGATGCATCTGGCGGAAGTGCTGAATATGGCGATAATCTCGCCGCACTGAGGAAAGAAGAAATGCGCAATGGAATCACTCTCCCGTTCGAACCGTTCCTGGGCCGCCATTTTCCCGAGCTGGTCAAAGCCGCAGATCGATGCGGCTACACCGACGCGTGGTCGTACGAGTCGTTCTCGTCTGACGCGTTCGCGCCGATCGCCGCCGCCGCGATGCTTTCCGACAAGCTGCGCTTCGGATGCGCGATCATCCCGGTGTTCACGCGGCCGGCGCCGCTGATCGCGATGTCCGCGGTCACCACCAACCAGCTTGCGGGCGGGCGCTTTATCCTGGGGCTCGGAATTTCGACGCCCAATATCGTCGAGCAGTGGATGGGCGTGCCGTTTCGCAAACCCGTGACCCAGATGCGCGAGACGGTCGAGGCGCTGCGCGCAATCTTCCGCGGCGAGAAGGTCACGATGGCGGGCAAGATGGTCAAGATAAACGGCTTTCGCCTGGACGGGCCGATCGAGTTTGCGCCGAAGATTTATATCGGAGCCCAGGGCACCAAAATGCTGCGGATCGCCGGTGAGATTGGCGACGGCGTGATCGTAAATTTCATCACACCCGAGACGCTGCCCGCGATGCTCGAGCATACCCGCGACGGCATGCGCTCCGCCGGCAAAGATCCCGCCACGCTCGACGTGGTGTGCAGAATAATCGTGGCCGTTGACGAAGATGAAGCGGTGACGCGCAATCTTTTCCGCCGCTCGCTGACCGCCTACGTTACAGTGCCGCAGTACAACAAGTTCTTCCGCGAGATCGGCTACGACAATGAAGCGACGGTCGCGATCGACGCCTGGAACGCGGGCGATCGGAAGAAGGCCCTCGAATCGGTCTCCGACGAAATGGTTGAGAAGATCTTCGTGTTCGGCACCGCGGAGAAATGCAAGCAGCGGCTCGCCGAATATGGGCGCGCCGGTATCACGACCACGGCGCTGCAATTCGCGTCGTTCGCGCCGACTCCAGAGGAACGACGGACTAGGATATTACGCGCGATGGAACGCCTGGCCGCGGCCTAAAAAAACGCGCCCCGCCGGGAGGGACGGGGCGCGCGTTGGTTATTGGTACCTGGTGGTAGTTGGGAAGTTAGTACCTATAGCCATTGTATCCGTAGGGTACTCCGCCGCACGCTCGCTCCGCCCTGCGCAGTCGCGGCAGAAGGTCTTCTGCGGCTGCCGGATGACCGGTGTAGCGGTCATGGTTGTAGACGGCGCGAAGATGCCGAGCCCATCCGCATGCGCCACCGGCATAACCCTGCGGCATCACGTCGTAGGGAGCTCCGTAGGAGTAGTCTTCATAGTGGCCATGGTTCCAATCACGGTCGTGGTCACGGTCGTGATCATGGTTCCAGTCACGATCGTGGCCGTTATCGCCGTATGTCCGCCCATCGCCACGATCCGTCCGCCCTTCACGATTCTCGGTCACTGTGCGCCCCGCCTCGACGTTGCGATTGGCGTGAGACTCGTTTCGAGTCGCCGTGGCCGGCTCGGTATTGACGGTGCGGCTGGTGCGCTGGTCGCGGGACTCATTTCGAGTCGCCGTAGCCGGTTCCGACTTCATGGGACGGCTGGCATTCTGATCGCGGGACTCATGCCGACCGGCGTTGCCCGACATCTCGTTGTGGGTCGGAGCGCTGGAATGCGCCGACGCGTTGGGCGGCGCCGATTGCGACTGGTGCGAATCGTTCCTGCCGTTAGGAGGATTCTGCGCAGCCGCGGCAATCGGCATCGCGAGCATCGCGAAACCTATCAACCCCGTTACTAGACTTTTGTATTTCATAGTCACTTTAACCTCTACCCTGATACAGCAATGAGGATGCCAATCGGCTCAACGTCGAAAAATCCTTGCAACACAATCGGTATTTACAAGTGGCAATGACGAAATGACTGGAAACAACGAAACCGGCAAATTTGGGATACACGTTTTCGACTGACGAAAAGACCAAAATGGCGCTTCAGAGAGCAGGTTAATGCGCGTTCATGGTTGAGCGCCGCGGAAGTTCAACCGAGCGGGACGGACCCAAGGATGCTGCTTTGGCGCGCGTGATGAGTGCGGATGGCAAGGCCCGAATAGCGACGCGCCCCGCCGGGAGGAGACGGGGCGCGCGTTGGTCGTCAGGACCAGGAGGAATGGTCAGGGACTAGTGAACGAACTGCTGGAGTATGCCGCCAAGACCGCCACCGTTGGGCTGGCCATAACCGCCGCCGTAGGGCTGGCCGTAACCACCACCGTAAGGCTGTCCGTAGCCGCCGCCATTGTATCCAGCGGGCCCGCGGTACGCAGGCGCTCCACCGAAGCCGCCCAAGCCACTAAACAGCCCGCCGGCCCTGGGCCCTACGGCTCCACCACCACATCCACTACGGAACGCCCACTGATTCTGTCGGAGATAGTCCGCAGCGGCTGCTGGATGCCCAGTGTAACGGTCACGCTGATAGACGTTCATGACCCTGCGCGCCTGTGCGCATGATCCTCCGCCCGCGTAACCCGCATAACCCGGCGCTCCATAGTAGGGGGCCGCTGATCCGCCGTAGTAGCCGGGACCGTAGTAGTTTGGACCGACGTAGCCTGGACCGCCGTAGCCGTAGCCGCGGGTCCATTCGCGATGAGCTGCATTCCAGTCGCGATGAGCTAGCGGGCCTTCATTGCGGTACTCCGCTGCGGTCCCGACCTTGACACCACGCGCGGGAGCATTGAAT
The DNA here is from genome assembly GCA_963808235.1 of uncultured delta proteobacterium. Lineage (GTDB taxonomy): Bacteria > Desulfobacterota > Binatia > Binatales > Binataceae > Binatus. Next base: position 580,706 of record CAWEEQ010000004.1, on the reverse strand, counting down.
GTGCGCACCTGCGACGCATGCGAATAGTTGGCCGCATCGTGATTGTGATCCTTGGCCGCCGCAGTTATCGGCGTCGCAAGCATCGCGAGACCAACCAGCATCGTCATCAGATTTCGTTTGGACTTCATTTCTCGGTTACCTCTATTCGACAGAAGGAGCATTAAGGATGCCACCGGCTCGATTTCGTAAACTCCCTTCAAGGCCCACGGTCTGCATGGCTATAAATACGAAATGGAGGGACTTCGGATACACGAAGTGAATAGTCCGAAAACGATAAACGTCAACGGAGAGAACAGGTTAACGCACGTTCAGGTTTGGCCGGTTTGCAACGATCGGAAATTAACAAACGTTCAGATGACTCAGAGTTGAGCCGGTCAGACAAACGTCCGGCGCGCGAGAAAGTACATCACCGCGCCGACGACCGCGTAAGCCGCGACACCCTCGAGCAGGGTGGCGCCGCTGGTCACGACCAGGAGCGCGAGCACCAGCCCGGTCGCGACGATCGCGACTATCTGCTCGATTCGCTTCTCGCGTGCGCGGACCCGGGCGACGTGCTCGCTTATCTTCGCTCCGCAGTTCGGGCATACGCCGCCGCGCTTGACGACCAGGTCGGCGTCGCACTCGGGGCATTCGATTTTGGTCCGCAGAGGCATGGCAATCGGGATCGTGTCGGAGCGGGCGCCTGTTTACAAGGAACCTTACCCCTGACCCCTTTGGCGGAAGCCGATGCAAAAAGAAGAGGCGGCTCCGGCGAGCCGCCTCCTTGTTCTTACTATTTCGCCCAGTCTGACAGCTATGCGCGCGCTTTGCGCAGTTTGCCTGCCGAGCGCTTTGCAGCTCTTACGCGCTGCGGGCGGTGCTTGACGCGCGCCGGCTTGGCCGCCACTTTGGCCGGCTTCTGAATCGATGCGGCAGCCGGAGCCTGCACTGCGGGCGCTGGCGCAGGAGTTCCCGCGGGCAGTAGCGCCGCTTCCGCGGCCGCGCGCTCAGCCTCCAGCACCATCGCGGCGCGGCGGCGCGCAATCGCGTCGAGCCGTTTGTCTTTCCACTTGCGCAGTCCCGTCCGCATATACTCGGGATTGATATCGAGCATGTCGCAAACGTTGTCGAAGGAAAAAACCCAACGCTTGTCTTCATGCGCGATCCACTCGTCGGCATCGCGGAACAATCGCTGACCTTTGCTCGTGGACGCGTCGATGCACTTCATGAAGCACTCGATCGCATCCTCGAGCACGCTCAGGATGAGCCGCTTCTCGCCTTCGAGCAGATGCTTGCGGCGCATCGCCTCGAAGTATTGTATGGGCAACAGAGTGTCGGGCTCAAAGAGCGACGGCAACCTCTCGTCCAGTGTTTCCTTTTCCTGCATCTTATCTCCGTTTTCCGCCTTCACATTCGTGCGTGCATCCACCGCCCTTCCTCCTCCCTAGTATGACGTAGTCACGCCTACGCCTATTCAGATTCGTCTTCGTTCTGTTCCTTATAGATTTCGTGCCAAGCCATCTGGATTGCTTCCAGTTTCGCCTCGTTGGAGCCCTCGCGATTGTCGTCGAACTCGTCGAGATCGATCACCCACTGGCGCAGATCGGTAAATCGCGCGTCGAGCGGATTCAGCCCCGGATGATTTTCCGCGAGCACCTCCGCGAGTTCTTCAGCCTGATCCCACTTGAGTCCCATGGTGCTTAAGCTTCCTTCACTACGACAATTCTTCGACCGACTTCTTTTCCAGCGCCAGCCCAATAGCGGCGTCCATAATCCGCTCCGCGAACGGAGTGGTAATCTCGTTCAGCTCCTCGACGAGTTTTGCGATTAGCTCGCGATCGGTTCCCTTCCGGGCCGCCTCCAGCCGCTCCACCACCTCATCCATGCGCGCTCGCTCGCTGCGATCGACCATTGCCCCGAATTCGCCGAGCTGTTTTCTGAGCGCGCCCAGAATCTGCTCAGCGTCGTTGCGGGACGAAATCAGCAGGCGCTCCTCGAGATCCTGCTCTCCCAGGTCGATGGCCTCTTCGAGCATTCGCTCGATTTCATCGTCGGTCAGACCGTAACTCGGCTTGACGTCGACCGAATGCTCGCGGCCAGTGCGCTCATCGCGCGCATTGACATTTAGTATCCCGTTTGCATCGATGAGGAAAGTGACCTCGATGCGGGGTACGCCTGCCGGCTGAGACTGAATCGGCCCCAGCTTGAAGCGCGCGAGGCTACGGCAATCCTTAGCAAGCTCTCGCTCTCCTTGCAAAACATGAACGTCCACGTGGGTTTGGTTATCCACAGCCGTGGTGAACCCCTCGGTCACACTGGTCGGAATAGTGGTGTTGCGGTGAATCAACCGCTCCATGACTCCCCCCATGGTTTCGATCCCCAGCGACAGCGGCACCACGTCGAGCAGCAGCATGTCGCCCTGATTTCCCATTAGCACGGAAGCCTGAACTGCGGCTCCCAGCGCAACCACTTCGTCGGGATCTATCGAACACAAAGGTTCTTTATGGAACATCCTGGCAACCCGCTGGCGAACAATCGGCATCCGCGTCGACCCGCCGACCAGGACGACCGCGTCGACATCGCTCGACTTGAGCTTCGCGTCGGCGAGCGCAAGTTGACATCGTTTGAGAGTGCGTGCGACGAGCGGCTCGGCCATCTGCTCGAGACTGTCGCGCGTCAGATGCTTGCGAATCGAATGGCCCGGCAGCTCGACAACGATGTCGGTCTCCGCAAGATCGCTGAGTCGCCGCTTGGCATCCTCAGCGGCCATGCGCGCGCTGTTCCATACATGGCGATCGAGCTTGACGGTGTCGGGCAATTCGGCGAGCAGCCAATCGACGATCGCGCGATCGATATCGTCGCCGCCGAGATGAGTATCGCCGTTGGTCGCGAGCACCTCGAAGATTCCCTCCTTGATGCTCAAAATTGAAATGTCGAAAGTGCCGCCGCCGAAGTCGTAGACCGCGACGTTGCCGGTCGCGAGCTTGTTCAGCCCGTAGGCAAGCGATGCCGCGGTCGGCTCGTTCACCAGGCGCACGACGTCGAGACCGGCAAGGCGGCCGGCGTCCTTGGTCGCCTGTCGCTGGCCGTCGTTGAAGTACGCGGGCACGGTGATCACAACGCGCTCGACTTTTTCTCCATCGGCAACTGCGCGTTCGGCGCTGTCTTTGAGTGCGCGCAGAATTTCGGCCGAGATTTGCGACGGAGTGAATACGCGCTTGCCAATCTGGAAGCGGACCACCGGACCGGTGAGATCGGCGAACGTGTAGCGCGCGCGATCCTCGGGTGCGAGCTCCTCGCCGCCGAGTCCCATGTATCGCTTGACCGACCGGATCACTGCGCCATATTCGCCGCCCGGATAACCGACCGCGCTGACTTTACCGTCGCGTTCCACGGTCAGATGCGGTTCCATCTCGATCGCCCGCTCACCCACCGCGACGGCGCCATCGGGCGCGATCGCGACCACGCTCGGGAGCAGCGCCTTGCCCTTCTCGCCGACGGCGATAACGCGCGGCGCGCCGTTTTCCATCGCGGCGATAAGGCTGTTGGTGGTGCCGAGGTCGATGCCGAAAATTCGCGTCATCTTCTAAGCTGCCTTCGAGTTCTCCAGCGCGCGATCGACGTCGCGAATCAGTGTACGCAGGTAGGCAATCTTGGAGAGGATCGCCTTCAGTTCGGTTGTGAGCATTTGATGGTGTTCCCGAGACGCACTCTGATCCCACCGAATAAAATTACGTTCAAGCTCGGCTACGGTTTCATCCATCGTCACTTGAAGCTCGCCGCGACGCTTCGACACTTCGGCAGCGAGGCCGGAGTCGGTGGGAGCGTCGTGCATATCGGCGAGTTGCTCCTGGACTTCGAAGACCAGTTCCGCGAGGTCGGCCGGCACGCGCTTGTTATTCTCGGCTAGCTTCTCGCCCTTGAGCTCGAGCCAGTAGAGTCCGCGCGCGGCAGGATCGCGCAGCGTGCGATATGCGCGGGTCAGCAATGCGGTCGCGCGGAGACTCGCGTCGCGTATTGCAACGTCGCGCGAGGCGAAGCGGTCGGGATGAATCTTGCGGCTTAGTTCGTGGTAGCTGCGCTCCAGCGCGGCGAGATCGATGCTCAGCTTTCGGGGAAGTCCGAGTGCAGCGAAACAGTCGAGCGTGAGCGCCGCCGACAGCGGCGTGCCGCAATCAGCGCAAATCAGCCGCGGCTCTTGCCGCCGTCCACATGAGAGGCATTCGACCATAATGAGACATCAGTCTCCCCACGTCCGCACGTTCATACGACGAACGATTCCCCGCACCCACAACTGCGCTTCGCGTTCGGATTGACAACCTTGAACCCCGACGACATCAGCTCTTCGCCGTAGTCGAGTTCCGAGCCGTTCAGATACAAAAAGCTTTTCTTGTCGACGATCAGACGGGCGCCATCGCGCTCGAAAACCTTGTCGCGCTCCTTGGCCGCGTCGATTTCCATCCGGTACTGCAAGCCTGAGCATCCGCCGCCGACAACTTTCACGCGCAAGCCCGCGCCTTCGCCCTTGTCGGCGACCAGCTGCTTGATCTTCTGGGCAGCGCCCTCGGAAAGTGAAATCACAGCCATTGGAACTACTTACGCCTCTTTAGCCTTGTCGGATTCTCCCGCGCCGTCGCCGCCCTTGCGCTTACGCCAGTCGGTGATTGCGGCTTTGATCGCATCCTCGGCCAGCACCGAGCAGTGAATTTTCACCGGCGGCAGGTTCAATTCTTTGACGATGACGGTGTTCTTGATCGTCATCGCTTCGTCGATATGCTTGCCCTTGACCAGCTCGGTGACGTAGCTCGAACTTGCTATCGCGCTGCCGCATCCGAAGGTCTTGAAGCGCGCATCTTCGATCACGCCCGCGTCGCTAATCTTGAGCTGCAGCTTCATCACGTCGCCGCACTCGGGCGCACCGACCACGCCGGTGCCGACATTGGCCTCGTCTTTGGCGAAGCTGCCGACGTTGCGCGGATTGTTGTAGTGCTCAATAACCTTGTCTGAATATGCCATGATTTTTTTCCCTGGATCGCGCCGACGTCCTTAAGATTTCCAATTGACCGACTTGAGATCGATTCCCTCTTTCGCCATCTCGTACAGCGGCGACATATCGCGCAGCCGCTTCACTTCCTTCGAAACTCTATCGGTCACGTAATCGACCTCTTCTTCCGTATTGAAACGGCCGAGCCCGAAACGAATCGAACTGTGCGCGAGCTCGTCGTCGATACCCAGCGCGCGAATCACGTACGACGGCTCGAGGGTCGCCGAGGTGCAGGCCGAGCCCGAGCTCACCGCGATATCGTTGATACCCATCAGCAGCGACTCGCCTTCGACGTACGCAAAACTGACGTTCAGATTGCCGGGCAAGCGCTCGGTCGGATGACCGTTGACGTAAATCTCGTCGAGGCGCTCGAAGAGCCCCGCCTGGAGCTGGCTGCGCAACTGGATCAGGCGCTGCGACTCCTCAGGCATCTCTTTGCCCGCAAGCTCGCACGCCGCGCCGAGGCCAACGATTCCCGGCACGTTGAGCGTGCCCGAGCGCATCCCGCGCTCATGCCCACCGCCATCCATCATCGGACTCAAACGCACGCGCGGTCCCTTCGACCGAACGTAGATAGCGCCGATTCCCTTGGGCCCATAAATCTTGTGCGCGGTGATCGACGCGAGATCGACGCCCGCCTTTTCCAAATCAACCGGCACTTTCCCGATCGCCTGGACCGCATCGCTGTGGAAGACGACTCCCTTTTCCTTCGCAATCTTTCCGATCTCGGCGATCGGATGAATCGTGCCAATCTCGTTGTTGGCCCACATGATCGTGATGAGCACCGTCTTGTCGGTGATCGCATTGCGAACCGCATCGGGATCGACCATCCCGTACTTATCGACCGGGAGATATGTCACCGTCGCCTTGCCGGCCCGCTCGAGTGCGCGGCAACTGTCGAGCACCGCCTTGTGTTCGGTGACGCAGGTGATGATGTGGTTGCCCTTTTCCTTGTAGAACTCGAGCACGCCTTTGATCGCCAAGTTGTCCGACTCGGTGGCGCCGCTTGTGAAGATGATCTCCTTCGACTTGGCGCCAATCAGCGCCGCAATCTGGTCGCGGGCGCGAACCACGGCTTCTTCCGCTTCCCAGCCGAAGCTATGGTTGCGGCTGGCGGCGTTGCCGAACTTCTCAGTGAAATACGGGAGCATCGCTTCGAGCACGCGCGAATCCACGCGCGTCGTTGCGTGATTGTCCATGTAAACCGGGGTCTTAAGCATCGTTTCTCACGTATCCAATAATAGTGGACCTGCTAGGTATAGTATAAGCACTTCAGAACAACAGTCAAACGAAAAACGAGGCGTCAGCCGACACCTTCGCAATACTGGACCCAATTGGTCTAGTAAAAGAATTACGCCCGCTTGTCAAGGACAATATGCCCCTTACCGATTGGTCAGAAAACGATGCAGACAGGCTATTTCGGGCGCGGCTTCAGGTCCATCCGGCGCTCCTCGCGCCAGTCGCTGAAACCCAGGCGATGCCACGCCGTCGCGCCGATCCAGTTGCGATGCAGCACGCTCAACGTCACGACCGTGATGCCGGCGCCGCGGAACCATTCGTAAGCCTCCTCGAGCATCGGCTTCATTAGCCCGCGTCCTCGAAAGGTCTCTTCCATAAAAGCCTGGCTGATATAGCCGATCGATTGAGGAAGCGCGCCGTCGCGCTGGCGCTTGAGGCGAATCCAGAGATGGCCGACGAGGCGATCATCGAGGCTCGCGACCCAGATCGCATGATGCTCGCGGTTGAGCACCAGCTTCAGCCAGTTGGGCGCGTCGCGAATTTGGTCCCAATCGAAACTCGCGCGCGAATCGAGTGCTTCCTCCCATGACGCGAGCGCGGCGACCAGTCGCGAGAGTTCGGGTATGTCAGATTGGGCGGCGCGGCGAATGCAGGGGCCAGCCCCCGCATCCAAGGCAGGATTTCTCCTCTCCTCATTCAGAACGGCCATCGTGAGGTTCCTCCGTTCCGATCGTATAGCGCGAATGCTGAAGCGCCGCACCTGTCATTCTGAGCAAAGCGAAGAATCCCGAATCTTTCTCGACGCGCGCCGACACGAGAGTGAGCGGCCGCTTCGTTTCATTCCCAAAAGAGTGCACAGCCGCACTTGTCATTCTGAGCAAAGCGAAGAATCCCGGATCTTTCTCGACGCTCGCCGGTGCAACCTCTAGCCGGGAATCGGGCGCGCAGCCTGCTACGCGAAGGGGCCTGGGTTCGTTGCGTCGAACGAAATTTCCAGCAGCTTGCGCTCGGTGCGGATAGTCTTCAGCGCGGCCTCGCGAGTCTGCTCGAACTCGCGCTCGAGCCACGGGCCCAGTAGTTCGATCATTTTTTCAGGTGAAACGTCATCGCCGCGCAGAACCGTCGTTGCGATCTTCACTCGTAGCGCGACGTTCTCGATTCCGTCGGCGCGCATGAGCTTGAGCGTCAGCACGATCGAGTCCGCGCTGCGCTCGATTGGGGCGGCATCTTCGACAGCGTAGATGCCGCGTCCGGTTTTCAATGTTGTCGGCAACCTAACCCCTAACCCCTTCCCCCTAGTGGAAGGGGAACAAACGCGGCAAGAGAGGAGAAAGATTTCTTCAAGCGGCGCGGGAGGAGACTGTGCCTAGCTTCGATTTGCCTTCCCAGAAAAGGACCACCGGGCCTGCGATGTAGATCGACGAGTAGGTTCCGGTGATGAATCCGACCAGCAGCGTGAACGCCGAGGGGCGCAGGATCGGGCCGCCGAATGCGAGCAGCGAGATCAGCACCACGATCGCGGTCCCCGAGGTCAGGATGGTGCGCGACAGAGTCTCGTTGATCGCACGATTCATAATTTGCGCGATCGGTTCGCGGCGCCGTTTGGCGGAATCCTCGCGGATACGATCCGACACGATGATGGTGTCATGCACCGAGTAGCCGATCACGGTCAGCACCGCGGCCAGCGTCGTCAAATCGAACTGGAACTGGCTGATGACCAGCGCGCCCATCACCACCAGCACGTCGTGAATCAGCGCGATCACGGCGCCCGCACCGAAGCTCCAGCTCACGTGGCGGAACTGGATCGCGATGTACACGCCCATAAAGATGGTCGCGATGATAACCGCGAGAAAGCCCTTGCGGCGGAGATCGCTGCCGACCTTGGCGCCGACGCTCTCAACTCGCACCACCTTCGCAACGCCGGGGCCGTAGACTTTGTTCAATGCCTCTTCGAGTTTGGGCCCGATGCTGCCGATATTCTTGATTGCCTCGAATCGGGCCAGGAACGACTGCCCCGCCTTACCGAAGTCCTGCACGGTAACTTCGCCGAGGTCGAGCGGCGCGAGCGCGGCGCGGATCGCGTCGCCATTGGTGCGAGTGGTGAATTCAACTTGCGCGACGCTGCCGCCGACGAAATCGACCCCGTAGTTAAGGCCCTTGGTGAAGAGCAACACGATCGCCGCGATATTGATCGCGGTCGAAAGGAGCACGAAGAAAAAACGCTTCCCGACGAAATCGAGATTGATGTCGGGACGGATCAGCTGTAATGACATCGGCCCTGTTTAGCTTTTCGCGGTATTGCGCACAAGCAGGTTCAATCCGGCTAGCGGGCGGCGGCGCGCTTGCGCGGCGTTTTGCGCGCCGGCGCGCTGCTTTCGGTAGCCGCGACTGCCGCGTTGCGCGCGGCGGTCTGCGACTTGGCGCACGCGCCGCATAAATTATTCAGATTTGCGGGATCTTCGGCCAAACCGTCGTCAAGCGAATGGCAGACCTTGAGGCATCCGGCGCAGATAAAGTAGATGCCCTCGATGGTCTTGTTGATTCGCTCGCGGTTCAGGATTCGCCCGCGCAGTTTCTCGATTCGAATCCCGAGCAACTCGCCGTATTGGCGCTTGATCTTTCGCCGCCCGGCTTCGTCCTTGGGAAGGTCGGCATCTTCGTCCGCCTCGTCGGCCATGTCGCCGAACGAAGCGTACTTGTCGCGCTTGGAGGTCTTGCTTTTTCTCGCTCTACCCATTTGCCTGCCCCCGTGCCTCTTTCAATCTTTCACTGATCATCGGGTGCGGCCGACGAAGCCACAGGCCTTTTCGCAGACCAGGTAGAAGCCCTTGCGGCCGAAGCCGGCGAACTTGGTCACCTTGCTCTCGGCGCCGCAACTGGGACAGAAGTGTTTTTGCTGGAGGCCCGCATTCTTCTCCGCGGTTTTAGCTTTTTTCTCAGCCATGGAATGAAACGCTCTCGATTTGAATTGTCAAAATCCGATCTGATTTGGATGTTACGAAAAAGACCCGGCCACTGGATGATACCATCGGGCCGGGCGCACCCCCAAACGTAAGGACGGAGGGTCGTGTAGTCAATAGGCGGCGTCATGTGCGAGGAGATCCAGCAGCTCATCCGGTACTTGCGGTCACTTGATTGAATGTGAAACCCGCCGTGGGTTTCACGGCTTCCTTGGGCAGGGGTGACCCTGCACCCAATGTCTAGAGAAGATGGGGGACTTCGTCCCTGTTAGAAGTTTTATGAGTGTCATTTTGAGCGCCGTGATTGAGATCGAGCGCCGTGATTGAGAGCCGTGAAGTCTCGGTGTCGTCCTTGTTTTTGTGTCATCCCGAGCGAAGCCGAGGGACCCCGGATCTTTCTCGATTCACGCCGACGCAGCCCCAACCACGGCGCAACCGCGACGACTGGAATGGCGTGGTGCGCGTTGCGCCGTGCGCGCGATGCGTGCGAGCGTCGAGAGCATGAATCTCGGCCATGCAGCCGCACTCGCGCTTGTGGGTGGGTATTGATGAACTCCCATCCTGTTGCCGCTCTGGTCTCATGGCCGGTTCTTGTGGAACTCGGTGGCTGGCTAATCTTTGCATTGGGCACGGTGGCGTGGCCGATTGCCGCGAAGAGGCCTTCTCCGTCGGTCAAGACTTTGGCAGCCGCATTGGCGCTTGGCGGATTGCTTATTGTAATCCTCTGTCTTATTCACAATTTCGCCGTTCTCGGTTATCCGCGAAATTAAGCGCCGCGTTCATTCCGGCAGTCGTCGCGGTCGCGCCGTGATTGGAGGTGCGTCGGCGGGAATCGAGAAAGATCCGGGGTCCCTCGGCTTCGCTCGGGATGACACAGAAAAAAGACGACACAAAAGAGAACCAGGGAAGGATCAATTGCATCGCGCCTCTCCGCGTTAACAAGTTCTAACAGGGACGCAGTCCCGCATCTTCTCTTATTAATGGGTGCAGGGGTCACCCCTGCCGAATGAAGAGTGAAACCCACCGCGGGTTTCACATTCAATAAAGTGAATGGCGCGCGCTCCGCGTGTTGCGCGGTATCCGCGATGCGTGCAAGCGTTGAGCACTTTGGATTCGCGCCTCAAAGAGAACGACGCCGTAATCTTCATCGATCGCAAGGGCCGCCGCTACCTGAAGATGCTGCGGGCGGGCAAGAAACTGCTCATCCGCGGCGAGATTCGCGCCGACGATTTGTTCGGCGTCGAGGAAGGCTCGCGGGTAAAAACCTCGACCGGAGAGGCGTTCCTGGTGCTGCGCCCAACCTACGCCGACCTGATACCGCATCTGCCGCGCGCGTCGCAGGTGATTTATCCGAAGGACACCGGCCCGCTGCTGGTTTGGGGCGACGTGTTTCCGGGCGCGACGGTGATCGAAGGCGGCACCGGCGCGGGCGCGCTTACGATCGCGCTGTTGAGAGCGGTCGGGCCCGCGGGGCGCGTAATCTCATACGAACTGCGCGAGGACTTCGCCGACGCGGCGCGCAAGAACGTGGCCGCATTCTTCGGCGACGCGCCCAACTGGACGCTCAAGGTGCGCGACCTCTACACCGGCTTCGACGAGACCGGCGTCGATCGGATGTTCCTCGATCTCGCTGAGCCCGGCCGCGCGCTCGAAGTCGCGGCGCACTCGCTCCGCCCCGGAGCGGTGCTGGTCTGCTACGTTCCGACCGCGATGCAACTCAAGGAGACCGTCGATTCGCTGCAGGCGCGCAGCGACTTCGGCGAGATCGAAAGTTTCGAGACTCTGCTGCGCCATTGGCAGGTAAAGGGGATGAGCGTGCGGCCGCATTTCAGGATGATCGCGCATTCGGCGTTTATCATCGTGTCGCGCCGGCTGGTGGCTAACGCGGCGAATCCGCCCGAGCCGTTTGTTGCAAGTACCGAGTCAGAATCCGACGGCGTCGACGATCAGCGCGACTAGTGAAGAAGAGTGGCGGTCTGGAATGCGCGCGCGGTGGACATCGAGCCGGCTGCGCTGAAACTGCCGCCGGCGGCTGGATTGAAGAGTTCGGCGCTACGGAGCGCGACGCCGTGCGCGGTAGGATCGGTAGCTCCGATTCCGCCTGCGATCAGCACGCGATGAGGGCCGGGGCCGTTCGCAAGCATCGTCGCGGTGTGACCGGCGCGCGCGACGGTCATCGACTGGTTGCATCGCAGTTTGTTGTCGTTGAATCCGCCGACGCAACTGAATTCGAGAGAGTTCGGATCGAAGATCTGGCCGAGTTGCTGATCAGCCCCGAGGCGCCCGACAGCACGCCGCCCGAAATCGCGACCGAGCCGTTGAATCCTCCGGCGAGCAACACGTTGCCGTCGTCGAGCAGGGTCGCGCTATGCAACGCGCGCGCCTCGTTCATGAAGCTCGCCAGCAGGACGAATTGCTGGGACGCGGGATCGTAGATCTCGGCGCTGCTGTCCTTGAAGAAAACGCTCGAGCCGCCGCCTCCGCCGGTGATCAGAACCTTGCCGGCGAGCGGTCCCGAGGGAAAAGAGGTCGCGCTATGCGCCGCGCGCTGATGGTCCATCGCGGACGTGGGACTGAACGAGTTCGATGCGGGATCGTAGAGGTCGGCGGAGTTAGTGGTGTCGCCGGATAGATTGGTCGCGCCGCCGGTCAACAGCACTTTGCCGCTTGGCAATAGCGTCGCGGTGTGGAAGACGCGCCGATCGCTCATCGGATTGCTGACCGCGACGAACTTGCGCTCGGCGGGATCGTAAAGCTCGGCGCTGTCGAGAACATTGCTGCTGTTGTCGAGTCCACCGGCCACCAGGACCTTGCCGTTGTTCAGCGCAGTCGCCGTGAACGCCATCCGCGGCGTCGTCATCGGAGCGGCCGCCGAGAACGTGCCGCTTGCGAGATCGAAAGTCTCGGCGCTGCCGAGCACGTTGCCGTCGAGATTGAGTGAAAATTGTTTGATCGCAGCAGTTCCGCTGAAGCCGCCGTCGAGCAGCACCTGGGATCCGGAGAGCGGAGCCGCCGCAGCTCCGGCGCGGCTCGCCGCAGCAGGAGACGTCAAAGAGAATCGGCTCGTGGAAGGATCGAAAAATTCCGCCGTCGCGAGGCTCTGATTGGTCGCGCTCGCACCGCCCGCGATGAGCACGTCGCCAGCCGTCGGAAGCGCGGTCTTGCCACTGTTCGCAGGGCTATTGCGCGAGGCCGCGGTAGCCCCGCCTGCGGGATCGTCGGCCGCGGCGGCTCCCTCGTGCGAAGTAGTCGTGATGCTCTCGCCGTTGATGCATCCGGTCGCAGCAACAAGACTAAACAACACGAGACCCGTCAGGGCGGCCAGCGCCCATGCAGATCCAGAGATTCGTTGCATTAAGTGATCCCGCCCCACTGCGAATCGCCGATTAGACGAAGGTTCGACTCGTTTCCTTCAATCGGCGCCTCTAGTCCTATATTACGATGCAAATCGCGGTGAGAAAAGTCCAATTAGGAACATTAATGTGAGAAAAGACCATTAAGGAACTTGCCAACCTTGCTGAAAACGTCGGATTGCGCGGGGCTGGCGGCTGCGACCGGTTGCGGCGGCGGAAATCCACTCGGAGGCATCGAGCCAGGCATCCCGGGTAGCGGCGGCGGCGTAAGCGCGCCGGCAAACATGCCGCCATGCAGCGGACAGATCTGGGTGGGCTGAGTGCCGTCGAGGAATGGCAGCGAGACCGGCTTCGGACAGGCCGAGGTTGCGAGACCGCCGGACTCGGGATCGATCGTCGCCATCGTGATTCCGGACGGCTCGGGGAAATCTTCCGGGTCTGCGGGCGCCGCATCCTGCATGAACTGAACCCATGCCGGCAGCGCCGCCTGCGCACCGGTCAATCCGAGGCTCTGCGGCTCGTCGAAGCCGACCCAGACGCCGCAAACGACCTCCGGCGTGTAGCCGATGAAGTAGTCGTCCTTGTAGTCTTGGGTCGTGCCGGTTTTACCGGCGGCGGGAATATCCAGCCCCAGGCGGCCCGCGCTGGCGCCGGTCCCGTAACGAAGCACGGCCTTCAGCGCGCCGGTGATCAGGTACGCGACGGCCGGACGAATCACGCGGTTGTCGTTCTCGACGTGCTGATAGATCTGATGGTCTTTGGCGTCGACGACCGATTCCACCGCGTACGGCGCCGATTGCACGCCCTCGGTCGCGAAGACCTGGTACGCCGAAGTCAGCTCGAGCAGCGTGGTCTCATCGGCGCCGATCGAAATCGGCAGCACGGCGGGAAGATCCTCGTGGATTCCCATCTCATGCGCAGTCTTAACGATCATGCCAGCACCGAGCCGGCTGCCGACGTACGCGGTCGGCACGTTGAGCGATTCGAAGAGCGCCTCGGCCACCGTGACTTGCGGCTGATAGGTCTTCTCGTAGTTAGCCGGCGTCCATCCATCGAAGGTCATCGGCTCGTCGGGGAGCAGAGAGGCGAGCGTCAGGGGCGGAGAAAATGGCGCGCGCTCCGGATCCATCGCGGCGAGATACACGATCGGCTTGAACGCCGAGCCGGGCTGGCGCTCGGCGTTGGCAGCGCGATTAAACTGGCTCTGGGAGTAGTCGCGACCGCCGATCATCGCGCGAATCGCACCGCTCTCGGCATCGAGCGCGATCATCGAGGTTTGCAGCTTTTCGTCACTCTTCACGCGGCGCAGGCGGCGATGGTTCTTTTCGAGCTGCGCGATATTTTCTGTGATCGCGTCGACCGCGTCGCTCTGCAGCTCAGTGTCCAGCGTCGTGTAAACCTTGAGTCCCTGGAGATGGCCGTCGAAACCCGGAATCTTGTTCACGAAGGCGGTGACATAGTCGGTGAAGTACGGCGCGCGGCGGAGCCCGGGCGGCTTGGTGATCTGAATCGGCGTCGCGATTGCCGCCGTGTAGGTCGCATCGTCGATCACGCCGGCGCGCTTCATCACCCCGAGCACTACGTCGCGCCGCTTCCGGCAATTGTCAGGATGCCGCCGCGGATCGTAGAGCGTGGGCGCCTGCACCATTCCAATCAACGTCGCAGCCTCGGCCGGCGTCACTTCGGCAAGATCCTTGTTGAAGAAGTAGCGCGCCGCCTGCGGCATCCCGTCGATCGGCGAACCCTCGTACTCGCCCATCGGAACGTCGTTGATATAGCGCTCGAGGATTTCATCTTTGCGGAGCCGGACTTCCAGCACGATGGCGACCGCCAGCTCGCGGAATTTGCGGCTGAAGCTGCGCTCGCGCCGCTCCATAAAAGTTCGCGCGAGCTGCTGCGTGATCGTGCTCGCGCCCTCCTGCAGCCGACGGGCCCGAACGTCGGCAAACGCCGACTTGACGATGCGAACCGGATCTATCCCCGGATGGTAATAGAAAAAGCGATCTTCGTTAGCGAGCAATCCTTTAACCAGGTACGGCTTCAACTCCGGGAGCTGAACCTCAACGCGCTCGGCGGGCGCGCCGGGCAGGAGCCGCCCAATAACTTCAGGCTCGAGAGTCGCCTCGGATTTTTTGACCCCGAACGAATCCGCAACTCCGGTAATGCGCTCGCCGGCGAGGCTCACGCGCACCAATTCGGCCGGGTAGTGGGTTGCTCCGAAACGGAACGGGCGGAGGTAAATCGCGATCGCGCGCGGCGCCTTCGTATACTCGCCGGGAGAATTGGCGGCGGGCACCTGCGAATAGCCAAGCTGCACCAGCCGATCGAGCAGGCCGCTGCGCTCGACGTCATCGCCGGCGCGAATCGGATGGGGCGCGGAGTAAATCGCGGAAGTCAGCGCGGCGACGCGCTGCTCGATCATCGCGGAAATCTCGCCGTAGAGCTGGGCCAGGTAGAATCCCATCGCGAACAGAACGAGGAACGCGCCGCCCATCGCGAGATTTCGCACCCGCCATCCGCGGATCCGCCACGGGAGTCGGCTTTGCAGGCTTCTTCTTCGCCGGATTCGCCGGCCCGCGCTGTCCACCGCCCATGTTAATACCGCCTCACCTTAAGCGCGCGCATGCCTAATTGTACCATCCCGATGCTTCAATTCTTGTAGCCGAACTTACGGATCATCGCGCGGCGCTCGGCCTGGTCCTGCGCATTCTCGACGCCCTTGGGCGAGTCGCCGTCGATCACGCCGATCACTCCGCGCCCGCCGCCCTCTTCCGCGACGACCAGCCGCAGTGGATTTGCCGTGGCACAGAATACGTTGCATACCTCGGTCACCGACTTGATCTGATTGAGCACGTTGATCGGAAACGCGTTGCCCAGCATCACTACGAACACATGGCCGGCGCCGATCGCCGACGCCGCTTCAATCGCCATTTTCTCAAGCTCGGCATCGGTGCCGGAATGGCGAATCAGGCAGACTCCCGAAGCCTCGCAGAACGCGAGCCCGAACTTGATTCCGGGAACCGACTGCACCAGCGCCTCGTAAAGGTCCTCGACCGTTTTGATAAAATGCGCCTGGCCGACGATCACGTTGGCATCGGCGGGTTTCACGATTTCGACGGTAGTCAGTTGCATGATGGTTGCCCCTTCTGCCTATTGCGTGGATCATACGAAAGAGGATGAGGCGCCGGAAGTGAGTGTCCGGCCGATGGAGGTGCGGTGGCGAGCGGCCTGACCTTGCGCACAAATTCCGAGACGCGACTGCCGGCGTTTTTCTACCGGCTCTCGTCGCGCGCGCAGCGAACCTATCTGAAGAGCGACGAAGTCGAGCGCTTCGACCTCGTCCCCAGCGACACCGCGCGCAATGCGATGGCCGCGCTGATGCGCGCGCTGGACGCCGACAACATCGCGGCGACTGCCACCTGCGCTCGCGCGCTCACGGCGGAGATATGCCGCGGGCTCGGCGCTGCGCCGGTCAGCGTCGAGGTGCGCGGCGTCAGGCCTCGCAACACACGCGGAGAGCTGCACGGGCTGTTCTATCCATACGATCCGCGCAGGCGAACGCCGCCGTCGATCGTTCTGTGGATGCGCACGGCGCAGCGTCATGACGTGGTCAAGCCAAAGACGTTTGTGCGCACGCTGATGCATGAAATTGGGCATTACTTAGATTACGCAATTCTGCACCTCGAGGATTCGTACCACACTCAGGGATTTTTCCGGCGCGAATCCTCACTGGTGCGCACACTATTCAATTCCTGAGCGTCCGCCCCGCTTGACAGCGCCGTTCGCGATGCCAATAGCTATTGTCGCGGCGCGGGATTTCACGGCCTAAAAGCAGCGCGCGTTGGTGGGGAGATGGCTACCGGTATGGGATTCTTTCAGAGGTTGCGTTCGTCGGCATCGAGTGAGGCCGGCCTGCTCGAGCAGCTCGCGGTAATCGCGGGAAATAATCAGGGCCTGGTCGAGCGGATGCGCCGCCACGCCGAAATGCTGCCTGCTCAGAACGTTAGGGCCGGCGTCATCGCGCTCGCGGAGAAGGAAGCTCGTCACGTGAAAGCGCTGAACGCGATTCTTGCCGATCGCAACGTATGGGCGAAACTGCCGGAACTGCCGCTGCACGACGGATCGAACAATTGGGCGCGGCTCAGCGGCGACCTCGCGCTGCTGGGTTCGCTTGCGGCGGAACTGCGCTTGGCCTCGGTCGGGTGGGAATCAGTCAACGAGGCGATTTCGAATCAGCTCCGCCAACTCGCGAACGAAGACGACGAGCATGAAAGCGAGCTGCGCAAGCTAGCGATGAAATGCGACGCGATGGCGCTCGACTAGGTGTGAAGCAGACTTCGCGTCTATTGCGATCTCATCTTTGTGTCATCTGAAAGTTCTTTTGAGAGCGCGTCGGCGCGGCCGAGCACTTTTGTGTCATCCTGACGAAGCGAGCGACGCGAGCGGAAGGAAGGATCTCGGACAGCTTCGCGCGAGCGAAGCCGGTTCCGGTTTCGAGTCGCCGCGTCCAATGTGTTTGTCATTCTGCGCGAAGCGAAGAATCCCGGATCTTTCTCGACGCTCGCCATCGGCACTCTTTGCCGATATCCGGCACAAGGGCATCGAAATTTCACAGATAACGATGCAGGCCGCGGGTCTGGAGCTCGGCGGTTACGCGGCCGACATGCTGCGACATCTCGCGATGCGCGACCAGGATCGCGTCGCCGGAATCCACGACGATAAGATCGCGCACGCCAAGCAGCACCATCAGCCGCGAGTCCGAATGCGCCAGCACGCGGCCGGAATCGAGCGCGATCACGTTGCCGCGCATCACGTTTCCGCGCGCGTCGGCGACCGCCTTCAGGAGACCCTCCCACGAGCCTACGTCATGCCATTGGAAGCGCGCGCGCACGCCGAGCACGTGGGCGCTCTTCTCCATGATCACGCGATCGAATGAATCGAACTTGAGGCGCCGGTACGCGCGCGCGAGCTTCGCGGTCCCCGCAGTCGCCGCGAGTTTTTCGGCGGCCGTGCCGAGTCGCGGGCAATGCTCGGCGAATTCTCGCGCGAGCGTGCGCGTCGATACCACGAACATCGAGGCGTTCCACAAATAATTCCCCGACTGAACCATCCGGCGCGCGAGCGCGAGCGGCGGCTTCTCGACGAAGCGCTCAATCACGAATCCTGCGCCGACTTTTCGACCGATCTTCTGGTAGCCGTAGCCGGTTTCGGGGCGAGTCGGCGGAATCCCGATCGCGACGATTGATTCATGCGTAGCGGCAAGACGGATCGCATCGGCGAGAGTGCGGCGATACTCAGCCGGCGTGCTGATGTAATGATCGGCGGCAACCGCGGCGATTACGTTGTCTCCGAGCCGGCGCTTGATAACCGCGGCGCCGTAGGCGATTGCAACCGCGGTCCCGCGCGCGTCCGGTTCGACGATCAGGTTCCGCCCCGGAATCAGGCGTTGCAGCGCACGCCGAAACGGCGCCTGATGCGCCGCAGCGGCTAGAACGAAAATTCGCTCGCGCGGAATGAGCGGAATGTGGCGCGCGACCGTGTCCGCGAGCAGACTCGTTTTGCCATCGATCGAGAAGAGCGGCTTGGGGCGCGCCTCCCGGCTTGCGGGCCAGAAGCGCGTGCCGCGGCCGCCCGCGATAATCAGTACCGAGGCCGGCGCTAGCCGGGAAGTTTGGGGCATCTTCGAATGGCTCAGATCGCGCCTAGCTCGCGGAGCTTGTTTTCGAACAGCGCGCGAATCTCGGCGAGTCGCGTGTCGCTGTTAGCTTCGAAGCGCATGACCAGCGCCGGCTGCGTGTTGGATGCGCGCACCAGGCCCCATCCGTCGGCAAAGTTCACCCGCACTCCGTCGATATCGATCACCTCGTAATTGCGGCGAAAGAAATCGGCGGCGCGGCGCACCACTTCGAATTTGCGATCGTCGGGACAGTCGAGGCGAATCTCAGGCGTGAAGTGACTCTTGCGGAAGATCGGCCAGGATCGCGGCGAGTCCGCGTCCCTCGCGGCTCAGGATCTCGAGGATGCGGAACGAGGCGTAGATCGCGTCGTCGAAGCCGAAGTAGCGGTCGGCGAAGAACATGTGCCCGCTCATCTCGCCGGCGAGCGCGGCGTGCTCCTCTTTCAGTTTGCTCTTGATCAGCGAATGGCCGGTCTTCCACATGATCGGGCGGCCGCCGTGGCTCGCGATATCGTCGTACATCCGTTTGGAGCATTTGACGTCGCCGATAATTGTCGCGCCGGGCCGCTCTTTCAGAATCGCGCGCGAGAACGCGACCATCAGCTCGTCGCCCCACACGATCCTGCCGTTCTCGTCGACCGCGCCGACGCGATCGGCGTCGCCGTCATATGCGATACCGATATCCGCGCGATTCTTTTTCACCGCGGCGATCAGATCGCGCATGTTCTCCTCGACCGTGGGATCGGGATGATGGTTCGGGAAGCGGCCGTCCATCTCGGTATAGAGTTCGATCGTTTCGAGTCCGAGCCGTTTCATCAGGGGCGCCGCGACGACGCCGCCGCATCCGTTGCCGCCGTCGACGACCACCTTGAGACCCTGCTTCAACTTGAACTGCGAGAGGATGAAATCGTTGTAGTCGGGGACGACCGGGCGCTCCGAGAGCTTGCCTTTCGCGCCGCGGGTCGCGAAATCGCGGCGCTCGATTATCTCGCGCAGCCGCTGAATCTCGGCGCCGTGAATCGTCGTCGGGCCGACCCCGAGCTTGAAGCCGTTGTACTCGGCACTGTTATGACTGCCGGTGATCATCGCACCGCCATCCATCTTCCAGCTCAGCACCGAAAAGTAGAGCAGCGGCGTCGGCACCACGCCGACGTCGACCACGTCGATGCCGGCCGGGAGCAGGCCTTCGATCAAGCGATCGTGCAAGCGATCTGAGGAGAGGCGGCAATCGCGCCCGAGCGTGATCGTTTTCTTCCCAGCGCGATGCAGCAGCGTTGCGTATCCGCGCCCGAGATCGACTACGAAGGCGTCGTCGAAGTCATTTTCGACGATGCCGCGGATATCGTATTCGCGGAAAACCTGGCTATTCATCATACATCGCGCTTTCCAAGTCGGTGGCCCTCATCGGGCCGGCCCGGATATTATCGTCAGTCTGTGCGAGCCTTTACCCCAGTGCAAGCCAGCGCCATCGGAGCACACTCCAGATGAGTGACGATCGTGTCGCGATTGTTACCGGCGCCGGCCGTGGTATCGGACGTGCGATCGCGCTCGAGCTCGCGCAGGCGGGGTTCTCATTGTGCCTCGCGGCGCGCACTCGCGAGCAGCTCGAAGAGACGCGCGCGCTGACCGGGCTGCCGCCGGATCGCGCTCTGATCGTGCTGATCGATCTCGCCGAAATCGACGCGCCCGATTCTCTGATCGACGCCGCGCTCGAATGCTACGGACGTATCGACGTGCTGGTGAACAACGCGGGATGGGCGCCGCCGCGGACGCCGCTCACCAAGACTCGTGGCGACGATCAGGACCGGATGCTTGCCGTGAACCTGCGCGCGCCGATCGCGCTCACTCGGATGGCCGCGGCGCGGATGACGGCGCAGGGCAGCGGCACAATCATCAATGTCGCGTCGTCAGCGGCGCGCAAAATGCCGGCCGGCGAGGCGGTCTATGCGGCTACCAAAGCGGGGCTGGTCGCGTTCACGCACGCGTCGTTCGCGGAACTTCGGCAGCACGGCGTCAAACTCGCGGTCATCACTCCGGGACTTGTCGATACGGCGCTCATTCCAAACAACAAGCGGCTCGATCGCAACGCGATGCTGTCGCCGGCCGCGGTCGCGAAAGCGGTGATGCAAATCATCAGCTCTCCCACGAGCTCGTGTCCGGTCGAAACGATTCTCGAGCCGCAGTTCGATCCGGAGCGCCCGCGCTGAATCTGAGTCTCCATTCGCGATCGGCGATGTCGTTCACGGCGAAGTTCGCGCTCGCACTGGTCGCCGGATTGATTGCGGCAGTGATCGTCGCGCCGATCGCAGCGGTCGCGGTGGCATCGGCAGGATGGCGCTATCCGTTTCCGCGAATCTTCGATCGGACCGTGATGGCGACGCTGCTGCTCGCGATGATTTGGGCGGCGCGCGACTTGAAGCTCGTCGCGCTGCTGAGAGGCGGCTTCGTGCATCCGGTGCGGGAGAGCTCGGCGCGCGTGATTCGCGGGCTCATCGTAGCGTTTTGCGCGCTTGCGATTCTGTTTGCACTGGCTCTGAGAGCCAGCGGCAGTGGCATGGGCGGTTTCGGAGCAGTCGAATCGCGCGTTCCGGGTTACATCTTGTCGGCGATCGCGATTGCAATTATCGAAGAAGGATTCTTCCGAGCATTTCTGCTCGGCGGATTGAAGACAGACTTCGGCAACCGGGTAGCTCTCCTCGCGAGCGCGGCATTCTATGCGGTCGCGCACCTGGTGCGATCACCGGCGCATTTTTATGTGACCCGATACGAGCCTGCCGCCGGACTCGTGACGCTCGGGCACAGCATTGACCAGTTGAGTCATCCCGCGACTGCGATTCCGACTCTGATCGGGCTATTTTTGCTCGGAATCGTGCTTGGCGAAGCGTTTCTGATCACCGGAAGCGTGTATTTTTCGATGGGCCTGCACTGCGGATTCGTGCTCGGCGCGAAGCTGTGGCCGAAGATCGTTCTCGGACGTGGCGCCCTGCCGTGGTGGATTGCCGGCGCCGGTCCGATTCCGCTGATCGGCGGCGCAGCCGCCTGGGTGATCGCGATAGTCATTTTTGTCGCGATCCGTCCGCTGACCGGGCGCGGAAAAATCGGCTGGTTGATCACGTGGTCGCTCGGCAAAGCGTGGCTAAAACGGCGTATAACGTGATGGTCGATTTGAGGCGAAATCGACATTTTACACTATGGTTCGTGGTTTTGCGGGTAGGCACCCATTCAGCTCGATTCGAGCGCCCTCACCCGAGGGGCGAGGCTATTGGGAACCTCGTGGCAGCGCTCGTTGCGCAAAGGTCTGCTTCGCGGAGGAACTCAGGCGTACAGCGACGGGGTTCCCCTGACGGGGCGGGTGCGGTAGCGGCGGTGGGTCCATAGCCACTGGTCGGGGTGGGCGCGGACCATCTCTTCGATTGCCTGCTGGTAGCGGGCTGTGTTCGCAAGCGCGTCCGCTTCCTTGTCGCCGGTGCGCTGCTGTTCGATCTCTTCGTAGACTTCGATCACGTGGCTGCGGCCGTCCGGCTGGCGGACGATGAAGGCCGGCACGACCGGCGCGCCCGCGATCATCGCGAGTCGATCGAAACCGCTCGGGGTCGCGGCCAGCTCACCGAAGAAAGGGACCCAGATTGCCTCGGAGCGCTTGGCGTTCTGATCGAAGGGAATCCCGATCAGGTCGCCGCGCATCAGGGTCCGCAGCATCTCGCGCGCGGCCTTGTGCTTGCGGATGATCTGAACGCCCGCGCGTTCGCGGATGAAGGTCATGAGCGCATCGCCGGCAAGAAAGCGCTGGGTATGATGGACCAGGCTTATCTGGAATCCGTGCAGCGCGTGACCGGCGGGCAGCAGCTCGAAATTTCCAAAGTGCGCGGTCAGGATCAGCGCGCCCTTTCCGGGATGTTTCCTTTTGAGTTCGTTCCAGATGTCGACGCGGTTGTAAGTGACGCGGCGCGCGAGCCGGCGATAGAAAAATCCGCCGAGCCGGATGTATTCCGCTCCGGTCCGGCCAAGATTCATGTAAGAGGCGCACAGTATTTCGCGGCGCTCGGCGTCGGTCCGCTCGGGAAACGCGATCTCGAGATTGCGGATCCCGATTCGCGCGTGGCGGCGATCGAGATGATACGCGAGCCATCCGCCGGCAACGCCGAGAGGATAGAGAAGGAAATCGGGAAGGATGCTGATTGCGTGGAGCACGGCGACCATGATCCAGAAGATCAGCCGGTCTTTGAGTCCAAGCTCGAGACGGGCGCTTTGCTCGATTCCGCGCGAGACTGGAAAGTCCGATGGCTTCGCGGCGCCGCTCCTGGAGCCTGCTGGCGCCGTCCCGCGGCTCAATATGCCGCGCGCCGCAGGCGCCGATTGCCGGTTGTCTACTTCAGACGTTGCGGATGAAGGTGCGGACGACATTGTAATTACAGCACCGACCGTTCGCGCTTGGGACCCTTGGGGATCACGACCAGGCCCGAATCTGTGACGAAGAAGCGCTGCCGATCGCGCTCCAGGTCATAGCCTATCTCTTCGCCCTCGGGAACATAGACGTTCTTGTCGATAATCGCGCGGCGAATTTTCGCATGGCGTCCGATCTCCGCATAGTCGCCAACCACCGAATCCTCGACCAGGCTGTACGAATGCACAAACACCGAGCGGCCGAGCACGGAATTGCGAATCGCGCCGCCCGACACGATGCATCCCTCGGAGATCACCGAGTGAAGCGCCAGGCCGCGCCGTCCGTTCTCGTCGAAGACGAATTTTGCGGGCGGCTGGTCATAGTACGCGGTGCGCAGCGGCCAGTACGGATTGTACATGTTGAGATGCGGGCGCGCGTCGCGCAGATCCATGTTGGCTTCGTAGTAGGCGTCGAGTGTCCCGACGTCGCGCCAGTAGCTCAGGTTGACCTCCGAGTCGCCGCGGATCCGGTTGGTCATGAAGTTGTAGGCGTACACCGGCACCCGATCGATCAAGGCCGGAATCAAGTCGCGGCCGAAATCGTGATGGCTGTTTTCCTTGATTGAATCTTCGATCAGCGCCTCGCGCAGCACCTCAGGGCTGAACAGGTAATTGCCCATCGAGGCTAGCGTCCGCCCCGGCGCGCCGGGCATCTGGACCGGGTTATCGGGCTTTTCCTCAAAGCCCGCGACGCGCAGTCCCGAATCAACCTCGACGATTCCGAACTGGTTCGCCTCTTCGACCGGCACCGGCAAGGTCGCGACCGTGACCGCCGCTTTTCGATCCATGTGGAATTCGATCATCTGCTGAATGTCCATCCGATAGATGTGGTCGGCGCCAAACACGGCGACCAGGTCGGGCTTGGTGTCGTCGATCAGATTGAGATTCTGGAATATCGCGTCGGCAGTCCCCTGGTACCACGTCTCGCCCATCCGCATTTGCGCCGGCACCGGGATGACGAAGTGATCGGGGAGCATCCCGCCGAACTGCCATCCGTCCTTGAGGTGTTCGATAAGCGATTGCGAACGCCACTGGACCAGGACGTAGATCGCGTAGATTCCGGAATTGACGAGGTTGGAGAGCACGAAGTCGATGATTCGATATTTGCCGCCGAACGGAACCGCGGGTTTCGCGCGATCGCGGGTCAGCGGATGCAACCGCGTCCCCTGCCCGCCAGCCATCACCAGGGCTAGTGTTCTCATCGGAACAAGAGTTTCAGTTTTCTGGTCATGCGGTCTGAAAGACCCATTTCGCGGCTCGAAAGTTCAGCCCGCCAAGTATAGGTTGAGCGCGACGGCATCGAAAGCCTTTTGACGAAATCACATCTATGGCAGCCTGCTGCAGTCCCGAAATGTCACCGTATGGCAAAACCTGCAGGAATTTTTGCGAAGTCCGGAAAGTCAAAGATTCAGTAAAAGGAGTTCTCTACCCAATTTTGCTTGATTTTACTCAATAATGCATCCGCTCGCCAACCAGGCGCGGGGGCACGGGGCTTGCTTGAAACTTTCACGTAGTGTTTACGTCTAAGGTTCTAGCAATTGGCTATGGTAGCCGATAGCGACCTCTCCAGAGGGGAGGAGGAAAAAAATGCAATCAGCAGCAAGCAAACATGAATCCAAGCGGACGAGCGGCGGCAATGGTGTGGTATATCGCACGATTTGCCAGAATCCAGGTTGCGGGTTTAAGTTCGACCTTAAAATCACGCCGGAGAACGCGGGCCTGTTAAGCGGGCCGATCGCCTGTCCGCACTGCAAGCGGCACGGCGGTTTCCTGAAGTCTCAGGGACGCGTCGGCGATAAGCTTTTCGCCGCCAAACTGTTCTTTCGCGCAATCGGAGTGGGCCCGACGCGTAGCGACGACGATGAAGTCGGGGCCGATTCCCGCTATTAACTCCGATGCGGATCGTCTAGTCTAGGCAGACCGTCTCCAGATTCGTCGACTCATCATCACGACACGCGCCGTCCGGCTTTCCCGGGCGGCGCGCGCGTTTTCAGGCGTCAATCGACCCGCTCGAGGCCAGGTTGCCCCGAGGGCGGAAGCGGCGCGCGCTCGCCTTCGCGAGTAGCCGTGATATCGGCCGGAACCCACCATAGCACCGGCACAATCAGCGCGGTCGCGAGCGTGGTGACGATAACCGCGAGCGCAAATCCGCCGCGATCGTAAATCCAGCTGCCGAACAAATTTCCAATATTGGTTGCGATGGCAAGGGCCGCGCCGGACAGCATCACGCCGCTTCCCTCCAGGCCTGCGGGACAGGAGCGCATGATCAAATCGATGTATGCGGCGGTGGCAAAACCGCCGAACAGGCCAAACCCGATCGCCACCGCGATTGCGCTGCCGGCGCTATCGGCAAAGAACATGATCGGCCCCTGGAGAATCGCGACGATCGTGCCCCACCACAGGAGCTGCGCGAGCGGAATCCGCCGGCATACGGCTCCATAGAGCAAGGTGGTCGGAAGAAAGAATCCCCACTGCAGGGCGGTGAACGTGCCGAACAGTTGGCTCGAAATCTTCACCGTTTGAGTCAGATGATAGAACATCGGAGTTCCCCATCCCGGCGAAAAGTTCCACAGGAACCAGATCAGCGCGGCTGGCCAGATTGGGCGATGCGCCATCAGGCGGGCGAGCGCGGAGAGGCCGCTTTCGGGGGCGTCGCGGTCGCGGCGGGTCGGGCCGGGCGCCGCGTCCATTTGCCAGAACGCCTGCGCCACGATCACGGCCGTCGCGCATCCGGCTAGGATGAAGGTGCCGCGCGCCGACACGTGCGCGACCAGCCATCCGCCGAGCAAAGCTGACACGACCAGGGGCACAAAAATCCCGAATCCAAAAACGACGCTTAGCCGGCCGGTCATCAGATGCGCCTGCGCCACGACAGTCATCAGGCCCTGCGCGGCAGCGGCAATAATCGTGTATGCCACGCCGGCGATCACCACCCCGCGGAGCAGCGCGTAATATTCGGTCGGCGCCCGGCTCAGCCACAGATAGGCTCCCAGAGCTATCACGCCGCCGAGCAAGAGGTAGGCGCGATCGTTCCAGACGCGCGGGCGCCATCGATCGCGGATGAAGCCGAAGAGAAAGCCGACGTAAGCGGGAGTGCTGGCAATCGCGACGAACATCGCGAGCTCGAACGGCGCCAGGCGGAGCTGGTCTTTCAGGATGTAGTAAATCGGTATCGTGGCGAGTCCGGTCAGCGGCGTTCCCAAGCCAACCGAGAGATTCAGCAGCGCAAAGTAGGAGAGGATTTTCCGCCGCGATGGCGCGTCGTCGGCATGGCTCGACTCCACGGAGCCGCCGCGTGCTTCGGGCATACTTGAGGGTCGCACGGGCAAACCCTAGCAGGAGGAAGCCCGTCGAGCAGAGGGAGACGGCGCGACGCAATTCCCGGCTACGATGCGATCAAATGGTCAGACGTGCAGGCCGCCGTCGACTAACCAGACTATCAATACGACCATCAGCACCAGCATCAGCAAGCCGCCTTTATCCCTGGCTCCATGATGATAGGTTCTGTAGCCACCGCCGGTGCCGAACAGAATCAGCAGGATGATGAGAATCAATAGCATCGTGATTTTGCCTCTCCCCGTGTTCTCGCGTCCGTCGTTAGCTTTCCATTCATCACTCATTACGGTACCACGGCTGGTAACGTTGAGTATGTTTTGATTGTTACTCATATAACCAAACGGGGCGCCAATCCGGGGCAAGAGAGATCCGAATCAGTAGAGGCATACCGAAATGGAAACGCGAGTCGACGAGATCGCTGACAAAATCTACCGGCTATCCACCTTTGTTCCCGGAACTGCTGGTCCGGGTGGCCTCAACTTCAATCAGTTTCTGATCGACGCGGACGAGCCGCTGCTGTTTCATTGCGGGCAGCGATCTCTATTCCCGTCGGTTTCGGCAGCCGCCGGCGGAGTCATCGCGATCGACCGGTTACGCTGGATCACATTCAGCCACGTTGAGGCCGACGAGTGCGGATCGATGAACGAATGGCTCGGCGCGGCGCCGAACGCGACGGCGGCGCACGGCAATATTGGCTGCAACATCTGGCTGAAGGATGCCGCGGTGCGGCCGCCGCGCGCGCTCGGCAACGGCGAGGTGCTCGATCTCGGCGGAAAGAGAGTTCGCCGTATCGATACACCGCATCTGCCGCACTGCTGGGACGCGGGATTAATTTACGAAGAGAACACCGGCACGCTTTTCTGCAGCGATCTTTTTACCCAGATGGGTGACGGACCCGCATTGACGGATGCAGACATAGTGGGGCCGGCGATCGACGTCGAGCGGCGGCTCTCATTCACGGCGATCTCGCCAAAAACGGCGCCGATGGTTCGCAAGCTCGCCGCACTGTCGCCGCGCAACCTGGCGGTAATGCATGGCCCGTCGTTTTCAGGCGATGTCAGCTTAGCGCTCGAGTCGTTGGCGGGTTTCTATGAAGAGCAGCTACGAAAAGGCGTTTAGTCATCGCGACGCGGGTTAAGCTTCATGAACACGAGCGCTTTATCCCTCGAGGCGGGCGTCACGACGGCTGAGGTATTCGAGGCGACAGTAAAACTCCATTCGAAGTTCTGCCGTCCGGTCGATACTGCAACCGCATAGCGGCCGTTGGCTAAAGGCTCGCGCGGAATAAGAACGATCGCTCCGAAGGCGCGGAGGATTTCTCTCGCGAGCTGTTGAGTCCTGGAGTCGGGATTCTGATAGCTCGTCCAATCGAATCCGCAGACCTCAACAGCGCCGGTTGGCCCGCGCACCGAATATGAGAGCATCTTGCCTCGATAGCCAGAGCCGACTTGGACAGTAATCGGAAGCCCTACCGGCAGGCTGTAACCTGCGCATGATGAGAGCGGGTTCGGTATCTCGAAGTTATGCACCTGTCCTATCGGGACCGTGCTGCCATCGGTCGGGAAACGTATCAGGGGCGAGCCGATGCCGCCCTCTCCGCGCAGCGCCAGAGTGCCAACACGTCGCGGATAGTCGCCGTAGGTACCATAACCAGCTACGCTGGCCCACGAGGCCAGCAGCGATAGCCGGTGGAACGGGGCATCATAGAAAAGACCGTCGAGGTCATCGATCGGATCGCGTCCCCATGCGACGTCATTGCTCTGCGACACGTTCGGCTCCGGCTTGCCGCCCGCCGCACACTCGGCGCCCGCCGCAGTGAAATGCGGGCTGGTCGTATCTTCGTGATGAGCGCCAAGTCCGAGAGCCATTTCATACGCTACAAACTGAGGCGCACCGGGCGGGCCCTGTTCGACGAGATATTTCGCATGGGCGTCGCAGTCGCGGCTAAGCTCGGCATTCTCACCAACCGGCGTTAGACCGCCAGTCGCACGGAGCCGGTTCAGCTCATTCAACCAGGCCGGCGCCGAGCTGGAGTTCTGAGAGTCGAGCTGCTGTTGCGATTGTTGACTCTCGACGCCCATAGCCTGAGACATTCGCTGCGTTGAATCGGCGGAGCAGGATGCGAGGATTATCGCGGTCGCGAAGATCCAGGAGCGGAGATTGCCGGCTGCCATCAGAGACCGCATAAGAATCGGCGTGCGACGAAGATGGCATCGAGCGTGAAACCTCTCCCTAACCCTCTCCTTGGACAAGGAGAGGGATATGAAGGAGCATTGAGCGTTTCTCTTACTAGCCGCCGGCTACCGGGACTGCGGCGACGCCTTGCAGGTTGCGGATACTTGGACGCTCGAGCATCCGCTTCAGCCATGCGTCGACGTTGCCGCGATTATTGCCGAGCACGTCGATCCCGATCTCGCCGAGTACCAGCATCCGCGGCGCAAAGCCGATGTCCGCGACCGAGAACTCGCCGGCCAGGAAATTGTTGCCCTGCAGCTCGTGATTCAGATAATCGAGCACGCGCTCGACCGACTGATGGAGCCGCTGGATGCGAGCCTGGTCGCGGTCGCCTTCGGGCTTCGAGACCTCGGAGATTAGCTGGCCGACTTGCGGCGTGAACGAGGTATCGGCGAAATCTTCGAACGAGCGCGCGCGCGAGCGCATCGCACTCGATCCGATCGCGGGCAGCACCGGCGGCTCGGGATACTCGTCCTCGATGTACTCGTTGATGATGGTCGAGTCGTAGATGGTGGTGTCGTCATCGACCAGCACCGGCACGCGCGCGAACGGGTTCAAGCGGACGAACTCCGGCTTGCGATTTTCATGCTGCGCGAGATCGACCGGGACCAGGTCGTAGGTGAGGGCCTTTTCGGCCAGCACGATACGCACCTTTTGACCGTAGGGGCAGGACAGGAAGTCGTAGAGTTTGATCATATCGGGCAAGTCCTCATTCGGCTTGCGCCGCGACGGTAATCTTCAAGCTGGCTTCAACCTCGGAATCGAGTTTGACCGGCACCGTAAATTCACCGAGTTGCTTGATTGGCTCGGGCAGGTGAATCTTGCGCCGTTCGATGTCGACGCCCTTCTCGCGCATCGCGCGTTCGATATCGATGTTGGTGATCGAGCCGAAGAGTTTGCCCTCTTCTCCCGCGCGCGCATTGAGGACGAGCGAGAGCGCCTCGATCTTTGTCTTAATCGCCACCGCGTCGTTGCGCTTGCTCTCCCGACGATGGGCCGCGATGCGCTTCTGATGCTCGAAACTGCGCAGGTTTTTCGGATCCGCCTCGACTGCGAGCTTGCGCGGCAGCAGATAGTTGCGCGCGTATCCGGCGCGAACCTTAACCACGTCGCCGGTCCTGCCCAGGTTGGGCAGGTCCTCGTTGAGTATGACTTGCACGTTCATTTTCTTGACCGCCTCGTTGTCCGGTCCGTGACGCTGTCTTGACCCTCTTTGCTTCTGCCTAGAAAAAATCGCCCAGGTTATTCGCTTCCGGGCTCGGGGGTTTGAGCCGCCGGAAGTCGATCCACATGTCGAAGACGCCCGCCATACAGACGAGCGCGGCCACCACCGGCTGCGCGAATACGACAAAATAAATTATTCCGCGCACGATCGCCGGAACCGCCAGGGTATGAAAATAAAATCCGATAATCGCGAGCCCCTGGCAGAAATAAATCGCCGCGACACATATAAAGCCGTTGAGCGCGATATCGCTGACCGCAGCGACCGGGATAAAAAGCCCAAAGCCGCACGCCAGCAACAGCCACACCAGCCACTCCGACGCCGACCATCGCGACAAATCGCCGAACAGATTGTAAGTCAGCCGCTGCGGCCCGGCCCATCGCCAGAATATCCGCAAATTCATCAGCATCGCACTGCCGGCCACCAGCAGCGCTATCGCTGGCAACAGACGCATCAACTCCGTAATGATGCTCGCCTGCAAGTCGGCCGGTATCGCCGACTCGATTCCGAGCAGCTTGTTGAACTCCTGTCCCCGGTTCATCCCCTCGGTCAGCACACCGCGGACCGTTTTGATGAACGCGTCGGGACCGCCGATGATCACCAGCGCCGCGATCACCGCCGCGGTGACCATAGCACCTGCGCATATAGCGGCAATCAACTCAAAGGAGGAGCGCCGCTCCAGCATGTAGCATGCGATCGCAGTCGCAAGCCCGAACGAAAGCAGGTACGCGAGACCCATGAAGAGACCGGCCGGAATCGTGACCATCGCGGCGGCAAGCAGGACCGCGACGATGGCGCGCAGGTTCGGGTTCGGACGGCCGACCGCATAGATGAGTATCGGCGCGGGCGCGAGCAACATCGCGATCCCTCCGATCACCGGTATCGCGCCTGCGGCGAGAAAGAACGCCGCCGCCAACGCGGCCGCTCGTACCATCCCAATGACAGCTTTGCGGGTCACGGCTGTAAGTTGGGCTTCAGATCCCCAAGGTCGAGAACGGCAGCAGCGCGAGTACGCGCGCGCGCTTGATCGCGACCGCAAGTTGGCGCTGATGCTTTGCGCAGTTGCCCGAGGTGCGGCTCGGAACAATCTTGCCGCCCTCGGTGATAAAGCTGCCGAGCGTGCGCACGTCTTTGTAATCGACCTTGAGCGACTTGTCGGCGCAGAAGCGGCACACTTTGCGCCGTCCGCCGCCCGGACGCCGGCGCATCCCGCCGCCACCTCTCTCACCACCGCGGCCTTCGCCGCCGCGGCCCTCGCCGCGATCGTCGGGGCGCGGGGCGCCGTAGCGTCCGCGGCCTTCGCCGCCTCTTTCAGATCTTTCCTCGTCAGCCATTTAGAGTCCTTATGAAAATTTCGATGCCAGGTTTTTCGTTCTTTGAAACAAGCTTTTCGTTTTTTGCAATTTGTCCGATCACGAATCCAACCGCTCTACCGATTCGGCTACCACCTCGAACGCCGCATCGGGACGAACCGCATTGATGCCGCCACCCTTCAGAGCGCGAAGCCGTCCCGATACTTTCACCTGCCGTCCCGGCTCCAGGAGCCCTTTTGCCGCGAGCGCCAAATCGCCCGTCATCACGATACCGAGTTTCAGATCTTCGCCCGGGATGCCGCAATCGACGACGAAGCGGAGTACCGGGGTACCGCGCGGCGTGACCCGGACTTCGGGCTCCGCGACGAGGCGGCCGTCGAGCTCAATCCGATTGCCTGCCACCTTCCGGCCCGGCAATTTCCTCTGCCGCCGCTTCCATTATTTCTTCGGGAGCGTCTTCGATCTTTTCCTCGCGCGACGCGGCCAATGCCGCCATGCGCGCTTCCTGTGCGGCCTTGGCCTCCGCCATCCGGCGGTTGCGCGCCTCGAGTTCCTCGCGCGCCTTGGCGACGTCGGCGTTGTCGTCGACCAGGACCGAAAGGTAGCGGAGCACGTTGTCGGAGAGCCGCAAGTTGCGCTCGACCTCGTTCATCACGGGGCCGGCCGAAACATAATCGAGGCGAACGTAAAAGCCGCGCCGCTCGCCCTTGATCTTGTAGGCGAGTTCCCGCGAGCCCCATTCCTCGGTTTCGATCATCTCGCCGCTGCCGGCGGTGATGATTCCCTCGTAGCGCTTGATGGTTTCCTTGATTTGGGGGTCGCCCGAATCAGGACGGAGAATAAAAATAGTTTCGTAGCGCCGCACGCGCGGTACATCCTCCTTACGGATTTCAGCCCCAGGTTGGAGCAAGGAGCAATCCAGCAGAATAACACCGCGATACCAGGCTCACAAGCGCGATCTGAGCAGATAATCGGCTACCGCGAGCGCCGTCCGATTTCTCTTTTCCGGATTCTCTTTTCTGATCGATGCGGGGTCTGTTATGAGAAGATTCCGACGCGCGCAAGAGAGCGAGGAGGATGAAGTGGCCAAATCGAAAAAACCCACCAGGAAAACGGCGTCCAAAACCCGCAAATCCGCTCCCAAAGCAGGCAAGAAGAAGGTCGCCGCGAAGGCGAGCAAGCGTCCGGTTCCTGCGAAATCGGCCAAGCGCACAAAGTCCGGCAAGCCGACGAAGAGCCGAGTCGCCGCGATAGTAACGGCGGCGACTCGCAAAGCGGTCGATCTCGAAAGCGCCGCAGTGCGGATGCAACGCAGCGCCGTGCTGAAAGTCGCCGAAGTGGCCGCGTCCGCGACCAAGGCGGTATCGAGCGCCGTCGCGTCGGCACTGAAGCTCCCGCGCTACAGCGACCTGCCGGTTCGCGAGGGCGCGCCGCCAGGTTCGGCGTGGGGCGTCTTCGGCGACGACGACGAAGTCGGAACGATCAACCTCCAAACGCCGGAGCGGGTGGTCGCAGCGGTGTCGTCGATTCGCAGCGGCAAAGTCTTCGCGCTCAACCTGCCGATCAACATTCCCGATCCGCCGCTGTTCACGCGCGGCAAGCATAGCCACACCGTCAAGATTTTCCCGACCGCGGAGTTTGTGCTCGACGACTACCTGGACAATTTTTATCCGCAGGCGTCTTCGCAGTGGGACGCGCTCGCGCACGTGAAGCATCCCGTTCACGGCGCGTACAATGGAATTCCCGACAACCAGATCACGGGCCGCGGCGGGATGCGGCTTGGAATCGACAATCTCGCCAGGCGCGGAATTGCCGGCCGCGGAGTGCTCGCGGACGTCGCGCGGCATTACGATCGCAGGGGCAAGAAAATCGACTTCAGCAAGGCCGAGTCGATTCCGCTCGAAGATGTGCAGACGACGCTGGTAGAGGAAGGCGTCGCGCTCCAGGCCGGCGACGTGCTGCTGATTCGGATCGGATGGACCCGGTTCTACATGTCGGCGAGCGCGGAGACTAAGGAGGAGCTCGCGCGCGAGACGGTGGTGCCCGGAATCGAAGGCAGCGAGCGCACCGCGCGATGGCTCTGGGACAATCATCTCG
Source organism: uncultured delta proteobacterium (assembly GCA_963808235.1). GTDB lineage: Bacteria > Desulfobacterota > Binatia > Binatales > Binataceae > Binatus. The sequence goes on along the minus strand of CAWEEQ010000004.1, from coordinate 547,808 downwards.
CGGCGGTCGCGTCGGATTCGCCCGCGCTCGAGGCGCTGCCCAAATCCGCGGGCAACGAGATGGAGTTTCTTCACTTCCACATGCTCGCGTTCTTCGGAATGCCGATTGGCGAAATGTGGAATCTCGAGGGTCTGGCGGAAGATTGCGCCGCCGACGGGCGTTACGACTTCTTCCTCACCTCGGCGCCGCTCAACGTGCCCGGCGGTGTCGGCTCGCCGCCCAACGCGCTCGCGATCAAGTAGCCGCGCTCTTTCGCGCAAGTGACCATTGCCACGCTAATTTAGGCTCTCAAGGGCCTTGGGGAGGATTGCGCTACAGATGGTCATATGATTTCTTCCTCACGTCGGCGACGCTCAATGTACCGGGAGTTGTAGCTTCGCCGCCCAACGCACTCGCGATCAAGTAACCGCGAGCTCTAACTTTCTGGTCAGGGGAGGGGCAATGATGGTTCAGTCACGGAGTTTCGCTCTGTTGGTACTCACATCGGTACTACTGCTCGGGATCACGGCGGGCGTAGCCAGCGCGGGCGGGGGCGCCAAATGCAAATCAACCTCGGGCGATATCAACAATACCGGCACCGACGGCAGCAGCTGCGAGGCGGACGTATCCGCTCCGGGCAAAGCGACGGCGAAGGCAGTGGGCGACAGTGGCGCTGCGGCGGCTGCAGAAACCTCTGGCAAGGCTACCGCCACCGCGATCACTGATAGTTCCGCGGATGCGGAGGCATCAGGCTCCGGCAAGTCAAAGTCGACAGCAACCAAGAGCAGTGACACACTGGCGGAATCGGAAACCTCCGGCAAAGCGACCGCTACCGCAACTAATAGCAGTGACACAGTGGCGGTAGCGACAACCAACGGCAAAGCAACCGCCACTGCGGTTAATGACAGTGATGCGGAGGCGGTAGGAGAAGAGTCTGCGGAGGCAACCGCCACCGCAACTAAGTCCAGTGACACAACTTCCCAGGCATTTGTCAGCGGCGGTTCGGCGACCAGCACCGCTAAGAATTCAAGCGATGCCACTGCCGAGTCGGACGCGATCTGCACCGCCAAGGCGACTGCCACAAACAGCTCCGACGCGGCTGCCAGTTGCACAACGGACGGCGGCTTCGTGAATGCAACTGCAACCGGCGGGGCATCAGCTTCCGGCAGCGACACTGCGGCCCCGACTTGCACCCCCAATGGGGGCACGGCGAGGGTCCGCAGCACCGGAGGCAACTGCGGGTAACCAACCGCGTTCGCGATCAAGTAACCGCGAGTTCTAACTTTACTGTTCAGGGGAGGGGAAGATGATGGTTCAGTCACGGAGTTTCACTCTGTTGGTACTAACATCGTTACTACTGTTCGCGCTGACGGCGGGCGTCGCCAGCGCGGGCGGGGGCGCCAAATGCAAATCAAGCTCGGGCGATATCAGCAATACCGGCACTGACGGCAGCAGCTGCGAGGCGGACGTAACCGCTCCGGGCAAAGCGACGGCGAAGGCATTGGGAGACAGTGGCGCTTCGGCGTTTGCAGAAACCTCAGGCAAGGCGTCCGCCACCGCGATTACTGGCAGTAGCGCAGGGGCGTCTGCGTCAGGCTCCGCCAAGGCAAAGGCGAGCGCAACCAAGGGCAGTGACGCAGGGGCGGATGCATCAACCTCCGGCAAGGCGACCGCTACCGCAGCTACTGGCAGTGACGCCGGGGCGGACGCGATAACCTCCGGCAAAGCAACCGCCACTGCGGTTAATGGCAGTGACGCGGGCGCGGAAGCAGAAGACTCCGGGCAGGCAACCGCCACTGCAACTAAGGGTAGTAGCGCATCTGCTGACTCATTTGTCAGCGGAGGTTCGGCGTCCAGCACTGCCAAGGATTCAAGCGATGCCTCTGCGGAGTCAGACGCGATCTGCACCGCCAAGGCGACCGCCATAGGCTCCTCTGCGGCGGGCGCCGGTTGCTCGACAGACGGCGGCTTCGCGAATGTAACTGCAACCGGCGGAGGAGAAGCGTCCGGCAGCGACCATACGGCCCCGATCTGCACCCCCAATGGCGGCACGGCGAGGGTCCGCAGCACCGGAGGCAACTGCGGGTAACAAACGCGCTCGCTATGAAAGCTGGCGCGTTCTCGCGCAAATCTCCATTTGGCAGGGAAGGTGCGTCGGCCCTTGCGCGTGCGCCCTACTTCTTCCAAGCCGCTAATTGAGGCGAAGACCGACTACAGGGCATTGCTTCGTTTCTCGGGCGCGGCTCAAGATGATCACGATTTCTCGGGGGAGGAATTATGATCCATCGATGGAGTTCTGCGCGAAGGAGTTTTGCGCTCCTGGGGCTGACATCTGCACTAATGTTCGCGCTCACCGCTGACGCGGGAGCCGTCGCGTGCAAATCATCCTCGGGCGATGTCTCCAAGGCCGGGGGCGGTAGCGTTTGCGACGCCGACGTGCCCTCCACGGGTACAGCCAAAGCGAGCGCATCGGGAAACAGCTCTGCCGGCGGGACAGCAGACGGCGGTGCCACGGCTACGGCGATCGCAAAGAAAGGGAGTCTGTCGAGCGTGACGGCGGATACCGGCGCGTCCGGCAAGGCGACTGCAAAAAACAAAAGCAGTGCGGGAGCCGCGGCAACAGATTCCGGCACGGCAACTTCCTCAGCAAACAACAAAAGTGACGCATCGGCTCTTGCGGGTGGCGGCGGCATGGCGAGTGCCGACGCGGTCAAGGGGTAGCGATGCCAACGCCTCATCGGCGGCGAACTGCACGACTACTGCGACCCCTAAAAACAATGCTCATGCGACCGCCGATTGTGTGACGGATGGGGGCTTCGCAACTGTGTCGGCGACCAATGGAGGCGTGGCGGCTGGCAGCGACGTCAGTGCTCCGACCTGCACTCCCAACGGCGGTACGGCGACGGTCACCAGTACCGGCGGCAACTGTCCCTGATTGCAGCGCAGCTCTCGGGCGATTTCGCGAGCGATTTCGATTGATACGGGCGACGTCAGCGGACGCCGCCCGTTGTTCATTTTAGCGGACGGCTCGGCTTTCGCCGCGTGAACAGCAATCCCGACCAGGTCGCGTCAATCGCGCACACTTTGAAATCGACCAGGCCGCTCGCAAGGCCGGCCGCACGCACCGACACTTGCGACAGATCGCTGACGACCGCAGAGGTTTTCTTCGGCCATGCAATCCAGACCAGGCCGTCGTCCAGCGCAGCCGCGATTCGCTTGATTCCTCGATTCAGCTTTTCGTCCGATCGCACGAACCACATCGTCAGATCGCAGCCGCGGCCGAAATTGTCACGCAGCGTTGCGCCGTCGGGCAAACTGCCAAGCGACTCGCGAAATCCGTCGGGAGCATCGATCAGTGCAAGCGATGAGTTCGTCTTGACGCCGAGCTTCTTCATCAGCGGCGTGCGCGAGTAAGTTTCGAAGATCGATTGCGGCACGACGGGATCGGTGACGCGGCGAATTATCGCGCGCTTCAGCTCGGCGCCGATTTTCGGCCAGGGGATGTATCCGGCGTCCGGCAGCAGCTTCCTGATACCCTCTACTTTTTCCGCGGCGCCGCCGGCAAAGACTATCGGCACGTGACGAGTCGCCTTCGACATTCGAAGAGCCAGGCCGATATCGCGCCCAACTGAGGGCAGCCGCTCGAGATCTACAACGATCGCGTCGGGCGGATCTCGTCTAACGTCGCGCAGGAAACCGAGACCTTGCGGTAAGAGACGAGTGACCTTATAGCCGGCGACGCGGAGACTCTTAGCTCTCTCGATGCCTTCGTGGGCATTCAGATGTATCAACAAGACGCGGCGCATCGGTTTCTGGAGCCAACGATGAATCGGGGGCTACAGCAAGCTGATCGGGCCGACCCAGATGCGCTCGCCGTGATGCACGTCAACTGAAAAAATTAGTGCCCGGCCTTTACCAACGCCTCAGTGGTGAAGAAATCGCGGCCCACCGCGCCCATGTTGATGTACCAGCACTCGCGCTCTTCGGTGTCCGGTCCGGGCAGATAGCAGGTGGTTGAGACTCCGCTCTGCACGTCGAGGCTCGAGGCGGCGGTGCCGAATTCACGCTTGAACGGATAGATCGCGATCTTCGCGTCGGGCACCGGCCGGTCGCGATAGGTACCAAGGTAGATCTGCGTCGTCCACAATTCGCCCTTGCGATCGTAACTGTCGACGTAAGGATTGAACCATCCCTCGCCGTCGATATAGACGACCGTCTTCGACTGCAGGACGCCCGCGATTCGCTCCGGACGCGGCGTGACTTCCACCACGTAGAGATGGCGCATCTCCCAGTCGTCGTTGCATGAAGTTGCGCCCCCGTCGCTGGTGCACGGATGCGCGGGCGAATTCCGCGCGTGCACGCATCCGAGCATATTGCGCTCACCCAGGAACTTGAACTGATATTCCTGCGGCTTCGCGGCAAAGCCGCCCGCGTGATCCGGATCCCATGTCGATAGTCCCGGCGACGCGCTCAAAATAACTTCGTTCACGCGTCGCACGCGCCGGGTACCGGCCAGAAATGCCCACGCGTCGTCGGCGTGATCAGGATCCCAATAGCGATAGCGGATTCCGCCGCTGCCGCGATCGTCCGCCGGCGCCAGCGTTGGATACGCCGCTGCGCGCCACCACACTCCGCTTACTTTGAAATCCGGATCGGCCGGCATCGGATCCACTTCGGTGCGTCCGATATCGAAGTATCCGGCCAGGTGTCCGGTCTCGGTCATCTTCAAAAGATTTTGCGCGGCGCCCGGATTTTGCGTCGCAACCTGGCATTCGAAATAGCGCAGATCGAAGTCGTCAGTCGCGATCGGCTTGAAGTATTGATTCCACATGATCTTGGTCGCGACGTTGGGGTCGTTTGGATCGAGCAACGGAAACGGCTGTCCCGCGACGTAGCCGAGAACGTCACGATGGTTGGGCGCGAGACGCACCTGGCTCGAATATTTCTCGGTCGCGTTCTGGTATGGCGGCGGCCAATCGATGCGCCCCGAGGCGACGATGTTCATCTGCATGCCCTTGGCGACCGCGGCGTAGGTGCCTGGGCTGACCAGCGATCGCACCTGCTCGGCGTTCTTGGCGGTGATAACGTCGCCGGGCTTGACCTGGGCGTGCGCGATCGGCGTCGCGGCAAAGATCATGGCGATCGAGAGTGCGGAAAGAAGCCGTACAAATGCTTTAGCCGGACGGAGCGGTTTTTCCATTCTTAGTGTATCACTTTAACTCGACGTTTACCTGGCGGAAGCGTCCTCCCCCGGTGTTGATGATCCCACGATGTGACCCTTTCTCGAACCATAGCACTCGGCCGTCGGGAAAAACTTCCTCGCGGGTGTTCTCCAGGTTACCGACACCGCGCTCCACGAGCTTCACCGGTCCGCCCTCCGCGACGTAAACGGCGGTGTCATGCAACCATCGCCGCACCTCGCTATGCCCACCGGGCGCGAGCGTGGTTTCCGACACCCTGACCCGCGCGTTGTCGAGGATTGTGATCGAGCCCGGCTCCGGCTCCTTCCCCGCGACCGCTTCGCATCCGACGAAGCCCAGCTTTTCGCGTCCTGATTTCGCCGCCCGCTTGAGCTCGAACAGCGCCTCGAAGAATCGCGTATCACCCATGTTGTGCGCCGCTTCAATTCCGCCCGCCGGAAGAAAATATGTCGCGCGCGCCTTGACCGGAAACGGCATCATCTTGCGCCCGCCGGGAGACTGCGCGCCAACGTTCGCGCCCGACAGGATGAACAGCACGTAGTCCATCGTATGATGATGCAGTCCGCAGACTCCGCCCGGCGCGAGATCCATCTCCCACACTCGCACGGCGTCATTGTCGAAAAGCATCCGCGTCGCAACCGGACCGTATTCTTTCTCGAGGTTGGCACTCATGTTCGCTCCTCCTCAAAGCATCCACGCTCGGCGCCGCACGATTGCGCGTCGACGGGTAAACCATCGGGACCGACCGGGCGCTGCGTCTTGAGACAGGTGTAGCAGGCGGTGGAACTTTCCGGATCGAAGATCCGCTCGCCCTCGGGATTGCGATAGTAAGCAGTCTTGGTGCGAAGCAGCGCGCAAAAGTTGTCGGTTCGCGAGGCCATGCTTATGCGGCCTCCAGTCGGGCGGCGCGCATGATCGCACGGCGCACGATCACTTTTGCGATCACGACCTTGTAAGCGTTGTCCGACATGGGCTGCGCATTTTTCAGCGCCGCATCGGCGGCCGTGCGTGCGCGCGACTCGTCGAGCGACCCGGCTTTGAGCACATTCTCGGCGTCGAGCGATCGCCACGGGACCGGCGCAACCGCGCCCATCACCACGCGCGCATCGCGGATACTCTTCGCGCCAGGCGTGCCGTCGATCACAACCGCCGCGCTCACCAGCGGCCAGTCAAAACTTTGCTTCTCGCGCGCTTCAAGATAGACACTGCGGGCGTTCGCGGACGGCGCGGGCACAATTACTTCGGTGATAATTTCGCCGGGCTTGAGAAGATTTTCGCGCCGCGGATCCACCGTCGGCAGCGCGAAAAATTTCTCGAGCTCGACGGCGCGCTCACCGTCGGGACCGACGATAGTCGCACTCGCGCCAAACGCGATCAGCGCGGGCGCCAGGTTCGACGGATGCACGATATACGACGGCCCTCCGCCCAGGATCGAGTGATAGCGGTTGAGCCCGCCAATCGCGTAGCACTTGTCACCGCCCTTCTTCAGGCAATTCACGTCAGGATTCCGAAAGTACCAGCATCGCGGACGTTGCAGAATATTTCCGCCGACGGTGCCGAGGTTGCGAATCTGCGGCGTCGCCGCTTCACCCGCCGCGTCCGCAATCGCGGTGAACTTCGCGCGGATCGCCGGATGCTCCGCGACTTCGCTCAGCTTCGCCGTCGCACCGAGGCGCAATTCGCCAGACGGCCGCACCTCGATTCCGCCGAGCCCCTTCAGGCCTTTCAGATTCACCAACGTCGTCGGCGTCGCTATATTTTGCTTCGCAAGATCGACGACATCCACGCCGCCCGCCAGCGCCGCGTGGCCGTTCTCCGCCATCAAGCGCGAGGCGCTTGCTACGTCGGCCGGCGTGACTATCTCAAATCGATTCATCTCAAGCGTGCCCCAAAACGGCCAGCACCCGATCCGGCGTCATCGGAAGCGAGCGCACCGGCAATCCGATCGCGTCAGACACCGCGCATGCGACCGCCGCGGTGCTCGCCAGATGCGCCACCTCGCCGAGCCCCATCACACCGGTGTTGTTGAGCCCGTTGGCAACGTCGACGAAAGTCACATCGATCTGCGGCGCGTCCATCGAACCGAGCATTTTGTAATCGTCCATGGTCGGATTCACCATTATTCCGAGCTGCGGATCCATCCGCCGATCTTCGAAGAGCGCGAACCCGATTCCCATCAAGACGCCGCCGTTGACCTGGCTCCGCGCCGTCAACGGATCGAGAATCCGCCCCGCGTCATGCACCGCGACCACGCGCACAACCCGAACGATTCCGGTTTCCGTGTCGACTTCGACTTCCGCGAACTGGCATCCCGCCTGGTCGGTCCGATATCCGCCGTAGTTCGGAACCCGCTCGCCCTGCGCCGAGATCGAATCGCCGGAAATCCGCCTGCAGACGTCGGCAAACGCGATCGCGCGCGACGGATTGGTACGGACTCGAATCGTCGCATTCGACGCCTCGAGATCGTTGGGCTCTGCGCCGAGCATCGGCGCCGCGATTCGAAACAGCTTGTCCTTGAGATGTGCCGCGGCCTGCCGCACCGCCGGCGTGTTCGAGGGTGCGCTCAGACTGCCGCCCGAAGGCACCGAAAAAAGGAATCGCGTATCGCCGATTTCAGACTTGACCCGATCGATCGGCAGACCAAGTTCCTCCGCCGCGACTATCGCTAAAACCGTGCGCGTGCCCGTGCCGATATCCTGGGTGCCGACCCGAACCTCGACGCTGCCGTCGCGATTCGCAATCACTTGCGCCTCGGGGCCCGACACTCCGACCGCGTGCCACGCCGCCGACGCGACTCCGACCCCGCGCTTCAGAGGGCCGGTAGATTTTTTCGGCGCACTCTTTTCCGACCATCCGAACCTGCGCGCGCCGATATCATACTCGGCCGTGCGGACCGGATTGTCGCTGTTGCGGCGCCGGAACTCGAGCCGGTCGATCCCGATTTTGCGCGCCATCTCGTCCATCGCGAGTTCCAGCGCGTAGCATCCCTGCGGCCATCCTGGCGCGCGCATCGGAGAAGCGGGGCCCGCGTTGATATACACGTTGCGCTCTTCGGTATGGATATTGTCGCATCGATAGATTGATTTGAACGGGCCCGAACTGCCGGAGCCGGCGCCGATCCCGCCCGATCCATGCTGGACCAGATCGATCGCCGTCAACTTCCCGCCGCCATCGACGCCGAGCTTGACCGCCTGCACCGAGCTTGGACGATTGCCGGTTGATCGATGCTCATCGGCGCGCGGAAGCATGACCTTCACCGGCACGCCCGCTGCCTTTGCAAGGCGAGCGGCGACGATGATTTCAGGGGTCGCACCGAATTTCGATCCGAAGCCGCCGCCCAGGAATTCGCAAACCGCGCGCACCTTCTCCGGCGGCAGATCGAAGTACACTGCCAGGTCGTCGCGCACTGAGAAAATTCCCTGCGTCGAGCACCAGACCGTGAGTTCGTCGCCGCTGAAGCTCGCGACCGCGCCATGCGTCTCGAGCGAGACGTGAGTCTGTACCTGCGTCGTGTAGGTCGTCTCGATAGTGGTGGCCGCTTGTTCCAGTCCGCGCGCGACATTGCCGCTGTTCGAAGTAGTCACGCGGCCAAGATTGGAACCGCTGCCGAATACGCGCGGTGACGAATCGGTCATCGCGGAATCGACATCGACCACGAACGGCAAAGTTTCGTAATCGACCTTGATAAGTTTCAGCGCGTCGGACGCGATATCGCTGCTGAGCGCCGCGACCGCCGCGACTTCCTGTCCCGCGAAACGAATTTCGCGATCGTCGCTGGCAATCGCCGCACGCACTCCCGCCATCCGCTTCGCCCCCGACAAGTCGACCTCGCGCACTCTCGCGTGCGGCCACGGACTACGCAGGATCGCGCCGTAAAGCATCCCCGGCAGTTCGATATCGTAAGTGTAATGCGCACTGCCGCACGCCTTCAGCGGCCCATCGACGCGCGGTGTCTCACGCCCGACGATCGAGAGCCGCGCGCCCCAATCCCACGGCGTCGGTTCGTCGTCGGGAATGTCCACCGTGACCGAGCGTGTGTCACCTTCTCTTCCAAGGTTGAGCGTGACGCGTCGCGACATCAGGAATCTCCACGCGAACGCGGTATGCGCGCTGTCTTGACAGTCGACGACTTGGCGACATTCATCGCCGCTGCAAAGACGTGCGTATAAGTTCCGCATCGGCAAATATTTCCAGCCGTCGCGTGTTTGATTTCGTCGAGCGTAGCCGCCGGATTGCGCTCGAGCGCTGCTGCCACCGACATCACCATGCCCGGCGTGCAGAATCCGCATTGCAACGCGTCGGCCTCGACGAATGCCGCTTGCACCGGATGCATTTTCGCCGGCGTCCCGAGCCCCTCGATTGTCGTGACATCATGCCCGCGCGCGTCCACCGCCAGCATCATGCATGAAGTGATCGGTCTGCCGTCGAGATGCACCGTGCATGCGCCGCAGGCGCCTCGATCGCAGACCAGCTTAGTTCCGGTCAATCCAAGATGCTCGCGGAGCGCACTGAGCAAGGTAACGCGCGGCTCGATCGTGAGCCTGGTCAAGTTGCCATTGATTTTCAGTTCAATTGCCTCGGCCGCAGGGCCCAGACTTTCGGTGACACCTGGGGGCAGAGATTTTTGATCTGCCGACGCAACCGGAACGCGCGCCAGACCGGCTGCGGCCGCGACCGCTCCGGCGCCCTTGATAAACGATCGACGGCTGATCGCGGGCGGTCTCAGCGGTTTGCGATCGTCGATGCTCATTTCGAAATTGCTTGCCCAGGGTCGGCTTCGGGCGCGGCGTTTGGGAAAATAACGATCCCGAGTCCGAAGAGAATCATCCCGACTGGAAGCGCGATCAGTGCAATCTTCGTCGAGTAAACGCCAGCGCCGAGAAGCTTGTCAAGGAACATTCCCGTGTCGTAGCCGGCGTGATCGATAAGCCATGCGTTCGCGGACGCACCGCGCGTGAATCGATAACGCGCAACCTGGGCGCCAAGGCTCGCAACCACCGGCAACGCGAGCGCGCCGGCGACTACCGCGGCGATCATCGAGTTTTGCGTTAGCGATTGACCATCGACCAGCCGCGCACTCAGCTTTATTCCCGCCAGCATCCCGAAAGCGGCCGCGGAGCACTCGATCATCGCAAACTCGTTGGCGTTCCACCATGCGCCGAACGGCGGATTCAGATATCGAACCACAATATGCGCTCCGCTACCGTAGCTCAGCGTCGTGATGACCGCGAGAAAAATCGCCAGGTCGGTGAGCAACCGTATCCATCGCGGAATTCGGCGCGGCGATTTTCTTCGGCGCAGCATCGTTCAGCGAATCGCGGCGACGATCGCTTCGGATCCGCGCGTCAGCCCGAGCGACAGATAAACGATCAGCAGTACCAGCGCTCCGACGGTCAGTCCCACTCGTCGAAAACGCGCTTGCAACTCCGCGATCTCCGGACTCGGACCACCCGCGGACAGCCGCCAAATCCGCGCACCGAGGTTTCCGTATTGATACAGCGCGAGTCCGATCACGACGATTACCAGTATCAGCTTGATCAAAAGAAGAATCGAGACGCCGCCGACAAAGAGCACGTTCAGGATTCCGGTCACGATCAGCACGGCAAGTGATGTCAGGACAATGGCGCCGAGCCGTCGAATCACGCGGCGTGCGACTCGAATCCGGTTGGGCGGTTCGAGTTCATCCGCAAGAATCGGCGCTAGCGCAAAAGTGCTGAACAGCGAGCTGCCGAGTGCGACGATTACCGCAACAACATGGGTGAAGAGCACGACCAGGCGGAGGCTAAGCATCAAACACGGCTTTCTATCCTCTTTGAGACTGAAACTAAAGCTCGCAACGATAGGTGACGAAATTGTTCGTCACCTGCGCGCCCAGGCTCTGCGCGGTTCGGCGCGATGCCCAATTGTCATCGAGCACCAGCGTGTAGCCCGCGAATCGCATCTTGCGCGACGCCATCGCGAGGAACGATCGCGCCGCCATCGCAAGCGCGATCCCACGCCCGCGCGCCCTCTCGATGACTCCGATATTGATCAACGCGCCGCGAGTACCGCCGCCGCGCTCCGGCTCAAGGCTGACTCCCCTGCGCACCCGCGCAAGCGCAGCACTCAAGTCCGGCACCGAGAAGACTGCGCCTACGACCTCGCTGCCAACCGACGCGAGCATCGACAAGTCGGCGACCGGAGTTTCCCACAGCGTTGTCAGCATCGGCCGCACTTCCGCCCGCGTCACCGGGTTCCATCCCCAGTGCCGATTGAAAGCCGCGTTGGTCACGTCGGTCCACGCGTCGATTGCGGCCAGAAATCCGAACTCGCGCCAGCTTCGAATCGTAACTCCCGACGCGCTTGCCGATTCGGCCATACCGCGATAGCGCGCGAGCATCTCGGCGCTTAGCGGTGCGGTGTAATCAACCTGCCCTTTTTCCGTGGTGAAGCCCGCATCCTTGAAGTAGCGATGGTACGACGGAGGATTTCCGCGCAGCAGAAACGACGGGAACGATCGATAGTTGTCGATCACATACGGATAATCCAGAAACGCCGCGAAGCCGCTCCGCGCGAAGCGCATCCCGCGCTCGCGGAGCCATCGCCGGCTATCTGCGAGCATCGCCGCGACTGCCTCGTCTTCGTCTTCGAGCGCCTCGAAATGAATCAGCTGGCCGAGCGGCTCGTTCCAATGTTCGATGTACCGGCGATTGACGATTGCCGTCACACGCGCGACCAGCTTGCCCGCGCGCCACGCACAGAACGGCTCGATTTCCAGGTACGCGGCAAGCAAGCTGCGGCGCGAGAGCAGATCGATCTCGTTTTGGACGTCAGGCGGCCACCACGCGTCACGATTTCCATAGACTTGAAACGGAAGGCGTGCGAACTCATCAAGTTGCTCGCTGCTCGACGGGCGCTCGACTCGAATGCTGTTGCCGGTCACGGAGATTTCCGCTCGGCTCCTGATGCCGGGCGTCTATGACTTATATCCGCGAGCCGTCGAAAGATCACCCGCTCCGATGCGGCGCGAAGTTCTGGAGCTGGTTAGAATGCCGTCGCCGAGCCATCGCGCGAGCAATCGATTCAGCTCCTCCACCGGTTCGCGCGCCGGGTCACCGTCGGCAGCGACGAGCTCGCACACTTTCGCGAACGTGACGCCGGCGCGAGCAGTTTCGAGCGCTCGTTCCTCAACCTTTTCGAGTTCACGGTAGAATACCCGCGAGTTGCGCCGCCACACGATCGCCTGGATCGCGCCGGCATCGGCGGGCTTCCATTCACGATGCTCTTCCACCGCCCGCAAAATTTCCACGACTCGCCATTTGAGATTGAGAATTTGCACCGCGGGATGCGTCCGTAGTTTCAACGCCTGCCATTTTTCAGGAGCGATAACGCGAAGATGCTCGGGCTCGAGCGCGGCCGCGTCGGGGCCATGAAATACTTCGACCACCGCGCGCTCGAGTGCTGCCAGGTCCGCAATGTACGGCGTGTCGCTTCCGAGTGGATGAGCGCGGAGGAAATCCGCCAGATGACGCCCGCAGTAGTACACCGACGGCTCGGTCGGCGGATATTCGAGCAGGTAGCCGGTCGCGAGGTTATGAAAATTGTCGTCGCCGAGGACTTTCAGCGTTGCGGGAAAATCTTCCTTGAGCACATCGAGCAGGCGGTAGAAGTACATGTTCGCGTAGATATCGACACGATCCTCGGCCGACAGACGATCGTCACCGCGCACGAGCGCATCGAGGCCGCCTGCCGGCAGCTCGCGCTCGGCGGCCAATCCTTCGGCGACACCGCTAGGGGCGGTGATCAGCCGATAGAGGATGCTTTCCAATCGCTTCAGGCGAACGGCCATCGCGACTCCGCGCGTCATGCTCGTTGGTAACTGTATTGAAGATGCCGCGTGCCCGCTCCGACGCGTCGGCAAGCACGGCGAACTCCGGGATGTTGTCGTCCCACTCGACGAGCGTCGCGACTTCGCCGAATCGCCGCGCCGCGCGCTCATACAACGCCCACACTTCTTCGCGGATCGGATGATCGTGCGTATCGAGCAGGTAAGTACCGTGGTCGCTATGCCCAGCGAGATGGTACTGCACCACGCGATCCGCCGGCACCGCGTCGATATAATCGTTGGCGTCGAAGCGATGATTGAACGCGCTCACAAAGATGTTGTTGATGTCGAGCAGGATTCCGCAGTCAGCCTCTTCGGCTATCGCACGAAATGAATTCCCACTCGGTCATCGTCGAGTCGGCGAATGCCATGTAGCTGGAAACGTTTTCGATCAACATCGGCCGCTCGAGCGTTTCCTGGACCCGCCGAATCCGCGCCGCCACATGACGGATCGCTTCTTCGGTGTATGGCAAAGGTAAGAGGTCATGCAGATTGCGCCCGCCAACGCCGGTCCAGCACAGATGGTCCGAGATCCACGCCGGCTCGAAGCGCCGCGCGAGATCGCGCAGTTGACGCAGGTACTTGCGACTGAGCGGATCGCTCGAGCCAATCGACATCGACACCCCGTGCATCGCAATTGGATACTGCTCGCGCACCGCTTCGAGCACTTCGAGCGCGCGTCCGCCTTCGACCATGAAGTTTTCCGAGATGACCTCGAACCAATCTACTTTCGGATGCGTCTCGACGATCAGTTTATAGTGAGGCCGCCGTAGCCCCACGCCGAAACCCAAACGTGGAAAATCTGATCGCTTCATCGCAATGATTCGACGCTCCGTTTTTCTACCAACGCGCCAGTGGCCCTAATCTTTCTTCGTCTCCGGCTTTCCTCCCGCCGCCAGGCACTCTTTCGCACTTGGAGTCATCACGTAGCCCTTGCCCTTGCATGCATTCTGACCCTTGCAATCGCTCGACGCGCTCTTGCACGCGCTCTGCCCCTTGCACGAGTTGCCGCCGACGCACTTGACTTGCGACGCCGCCGAGCCGGAGTCCGCGGCCTGCACCACACTGCCCGCAAAGACCAGCGCCACCGCAGTCGCGAGCATCGCACCGGTGATTTTCGCTTTTCTCATGATCCTTATCTCCTTTCGGGTTTCATGCCTGATAGTTACCGACTTACCAATCGCGCCGAAATAAATACAGCGTGATGCCAATGTCTAAACACCTGTTCGGAAGCTATCGTTCCATACACAAGCATTATATTGCGCAACCACCTGTACTGAATTACGTATTCCTCCGCCGCGTGGATTTCGCAAGACTCTGAGGTCTCCAGCGATAATTCTGGCTTTTCGGGAACATTTCACCTCGACCCAAGATTTTGATCATGTAGGGTGATATGTTTTCCAAATTCGCATATGACGGACAAAAGCGGCACCGGCGAAGACCGGCGCAAGCGATTCGAGGAGGAAGCCCTGCCTCACCTCGACGCGCTCTACTCGATGGCGTTGCGCCTCGCCCGCAATTCCGACGACGCCGGCGATTTGCTTCAGGAAACGATCCTGCGCGCCTATCGCTTCTTTCATCAGTTCGAGACCGGCACCAATTGCCGCGCGTGGATGCTCACGATTCTCTTCAACAACTTTCGCAACGGCTATCGCAAATCGTCGCGCGAGCAGCCCGCCGCCTCGACAGAGGATTTCGAGCGCAAGCTGGAGACACAGAGCATGCACGCCGATCCGGCCGCTTCGAATCCCGAGTCGATGCTCTCCGGCCGCGGGATGGAGGGCGAAGTCGAGACGGCGCTGGCCAGTCTACCTGAGGAATTCCGCGAAGCGATCCTGCTCGTCGACGTGGAGGAGCTAAGCTATCAGGAGGTTTCGGGGGTTCTGAACATACCGATCGGTACGGTAAAATCCCGGGTCTCGCGCGGACGCGCCATCTTGCGCGAAAGCCTGGCAGCATTTGCCAGGGAACGTGGTTTAGTAAGGTAAGGAAAAGACCGTGGCTTCTTATACGACGAGCAACTTGGTTTACTGTGATGAGTCCTCTGCTGATAAAAATAGTCTTGACTCCCAACAAGCATACAGCCTATTCGACACATCAAGCGTCGTTTACGCGATGCAACTCTCCCGGGACCGAGTACAACGGACGACCGTCGAGCGAAACGACCCTATAGACGTGGCACCATAACGTGGATTGCGGCACTTACATCGAGAAATACCTTTCGGCTCACGTCGACGGCGAGCTGAGCGCCGATGAGCTTCGCGCCGCCGAAGAACATCTCGCCGGATGCGCCAGCTGCCGCACGCGCTTCGCCGAAGAGCGGGCCGTCAAATCCCTGATGCGCGAACGCGCCCAGATGATGCGCACGCCCGCGATGGTCCGCGGATCGATCCTTGCCGCGCTCGACGCCGCCGACACAACCGAGCGCAATCGCGAGCGCTCTGCCGACGCCGATCGCCGCAGGCCCTCAGTACTTCGCCGCGCGCGCGTGTGGGTTCCGATTATGCTCGCCGCGGCTGCCGCGATTGTGGTTGTGGTTCTGCACGGCGGCATCTCGCGCACGCCCGCTCATGCGATCACGCCTTTCGATATCGCGATCAACCACTACTCACAATTCGCGGTTCACTTCGAACCCAACGTGAAAGGGAACTCGCCGCCCGATATCTCGGGCGCCTACATGGACAATCATTTGCCGGGATTTCTGTGGAATCTGCAGCCGAGCGGCTACAAGCTTGTCGGCGGACGCGTTGAGCATCTGCGCGACGGAAGCCCGGTCTCGTTCACTTTTTATCGCAGCGATACCGGCACCATCCTGTGCACCTACATGCAGTCGCACGGCTTCGAGCCCCCGCCCGGCGCAATCCGCGCGATGGGCGACCACAACTACTACGTGTACAAGGGCTACAGCATCTGCCTGAGCTACCCGCACGGCGGGTTCATGTGCATGCTGGTCTCGCGCCGCACGATGAACCAATTCGTGCAGGACATAGCAGCCTCCGAACCCTAGTCATTTGCCTCTCCCTGACAACGAAGCGTCGGGCGAGGAACTAAATCTCAGAAATTTCCAGCGCCCGCTCGCACCGCTGAAAACGCCTGCTCCCGCAAGGTTCTCGACTGCCCATCCCCGCGCGCGTAAACTACGAGCCGCATTTGTTTCGACCGGGGGGAACTGTTGCGGACCGCGATAAATTTTATTCTGGCTGCGACCTTCGGCGCCGCGATGCTGACGGCTGCTTCTGCCGGGGCAGGATCCGATAACGCCGCGGTCATGCTCGCGCAGGACGATTGGGTTCGAGTTCCTTCGTCCAGTGATAGTTCCGATTCGAAGTCTCCCAGTCACTCGAGCTCGCAAGACGACCAGGTGAGCGTAGACCATCCGCAGCGCGGCGGCGACAACGCGTCGATTACGATTGTGGAGTACTCCGACTTCCAGTGCCCGTTTTGCCGCCAGGCCGAAAAGTCGCTCAAGCAAGTGCTGAAGAAATACGGCGACCAGGTGCGACTGGTGTACATGGACTTCCCGCTGCCTTTTCACCCTCGCGCGATGGAAGCGGCGATAGCTGCGCGATGCGCCAATGAGCAGGGTCAGTTCTGGGCCTATCACGACGCACTGCTCGAAAATCCGTCGGGACTCTCGACGACAGAATTAAAGACGGCCGCGGCCGGGCTCGGGCTGGACCCCGCAAGTTTCGATACCTGCCTCGATGATCGCAAGTACGAGAGTGCCGTGGTCGCGGATCGATCGCAGGGCAAGAGTGTCGGCGCTAACGGTACGCCCTATTTCATTGTAAACGGACATGGGATGAGTGGCGCTCAGCCGCCTTCAGCATTCGAGTCGGTAATCGACCGGAAGCTTAAGACCCGCTAGTTCCTGCCTCTCCAGCGGATGGCGACTACGTGGACATCCGCAAGCCGGGAGAGGTCGCGCGCGGGGCGCACCAATCGCCTACCGTCGATCGTCCTTCAACCCATCTTCATTGGCCAGAAACAAGTGCAACTGCGAAGGCCCATTGTCCCTCGGAATCTCCACCGGATAGTTTCCGGTGAAGCACGCGTCGCAAAATCCCTCGCGGCTCTCGCCGTTGAACGAGTAAAGGCCGTCCCAACTCAAGTATGCCAGCGTGTCCGCTGTGATGTATCTGCGAATCTGCTCGATCGAATGCGACGACGCGAGCAGCTCTTCGCGCGTCGGCGTGTCGATTCCGTAAAAACACGAGTTCGTAGTCGGCGGCGCCGCGATTCGCATGTGGACCTCGCGCGCGCCCGCCTGGCGGAGCATCGGGATCACTTTTCTAAGCGTGGTGCCACGCACCAGGGAGTCCTCGATCAGCACGATTCGCTTGTCGCGTAACAATTCCGCGACCGGATTGAACTTTATCTTCACCCCGAAATGTCGAATCGATTGGCGCGGCTCGATAAAAGTGCGCCCGACATAGTGGCTGCGCACGAGCCCCATCTCGAACGGAATTCCAGATTCTTCCGCGTAGCCGAGCGCCGCCGGAGTACCCGAGTCGGGCACCGGCACCACGATATCCGCGATCGCGGGAGCCTCGCGCGCGAGCGCCCGTCCCTGCTCTTTACGCACCATGTAGACGTTGCGCCCGTACACCTGGCTGTCGGGGCGCGAGAAATAAACGTACTCGAAGATGCATCGCTTAGCCGGCGCATGACCGAACGGATCGATCGCGCGCATCCCGCTTTCATCGACGACGATCATCTCGCCGGGATTGACCTCGCGGATATAATCGGCGCGCACCAGGTCGAGCGCGCATGTCTCCGACGCCACAATCGTTGCGCCGTTAAGATTACCCAACACCAGCGGACGGAAGCCCTGCGGATCTCGCACCGCGATCAGCGTGTCTTCGGTCAACACCACCAGCGAGTACGCGCCCTTAACCTGCGCCAGAGCCTCGGCAACCCGCTCCGGCAGCGTCGGCGCGCGCGACCCCGCGATCAGATGAATCATCACCTCGCTGTCCGACGACGATTGAAAAAGCGATCCGTTCGCCTCGAGCCGCTCGCGCAATTCCTTGAAGTTGACCAGGTTACCGTTATGCGCGAGCGCGAGCGCGCCATGCGCATACTCGCCGACCAGCGGCTGGCAGTTGTTGATCGTTGTCGAGCCGGTTGTCGAGTAGCGGTTGTGCCCGATTGCGCTGGTCCCTTCGAGTTTTGCGATGATCGTATTGTTGAAAACGTCGGCGACCAGTCCCATCCCGCGATGCGAGATCAGCGACCTGCCGTTGGACGAAACGATTCCTGCCGATTCCTGTCCGCGATGCTGCTGCGCGTAGAGTCCGAGGTACGCCAGGTTCGCGGCCTCCGGATGCCGATACACGCCGAAGACGCCGCACTCCTCGTGGAACGCGTCCAAGTTCGATTCCTCGAACTCCGAATCGTCGAGCCTTGATTCTTCGATCGCTTCGACCGCCATGACCGAGTCTTTTTCAGTCACCGCCGGCTAGCCTCCTCGGAATCGCGTTTTCGTAAATTCGCATCAGCTCCGAAACGTCTTCGTCGATCGCTTTGCCAATCTTGAGCCGGGGCTCGCTCGTCACCCGGCCAATCACTGCAAATTCAAGTCCGCGCGGCGCGAACAACTGCTCGACTCGAGCTGCGTCGCCCGGCGCGATCGACAGGATCACCGTCGATGCGCCCTCGCCAAAAAAATCAACCGCGTCAGCGTTTCCAGCGTGCCCAAGTTCAACCTCGGCCCCCAGAATCGCGCGCGGATTGAAACAGGCTTCGGCCATTGCCACGGCAAGCCCGCCCTCGGCGATATCGTGAGCCGATCTTATCAGCCCCGCTTCCGCCCCAGCAACCAGCCCGTCGACCAGTGCTGCCTCGCGCGTCAGGTTGATTGATTCGAGCGTCCCGCCGCCGGTTCCGAACATCGCGGCATACTCGCTCGCCGCAATCGAAGGCCGCGCCGTGCGAACCAGAGCGATCGAGTCGCCGGGGTTTTTGAAAAACTGCGTCACATGGCGCGACACGTCGAGCATCACGCCGAGCACCGCGATAGTCGGCGTTGGTGGAATCGCGCGGCCCTCGGTCTCGTTGTAAAAACTCACGTTGCCGCTCACGACTGGCGCGCCGAACGCGAGCGACGCGTCGCGGAGTCCCGCGACCCCGCGGATAAATTGCCACATCACCTCCGGCCGCTCCGGATTTCCGTAGTTGAGACAATTGGTGATCCCCACCGGCCGCGCACCCGCGCATGCGACGTTGCGGACGGCTTCGCAAACTGTGCCGACCGCTCCGAGATACGGGTCGAGCGCGCAAGCGCGCGGATTCGAATCGACCTTGAGCACGATCCCGCGCCGCGAACCCTTGATTCGCAGCACCGCCGCATCACTGCCCGGCCCCTCAACGGTGTTGCTCTGCACGATCGAATCGTACTGCCGAAACACCCACTTCTTCGACGCAACGTTCGGATTATCCAGCAGCGCCCGCAACTCTTTTCCTACCTCGCCCGTCACTTTACGGAAGAGGTTAGGTGAGGGTCCCGGATCGCGCACCGAGTTCGGCTCGACCGCCGGCCGATCATACAACGGCGCATCTGCCGCAAGCGCCCCAACCGGGAGATCCGCAACGACCTGACCATGCCAGCGCATGCACCATCGGCGGTCGTCGGTCACGTGACCGATCACCGCCGCGTGCAAATCCCACTTCTCGAACACCTGTTGCAGCTCCGCCTCGCGTCCGCGCTCGGCGACAATCAGCATCCGCTCCTGCGACTCGGAAAGCAGAATCTCGTACGGCGTCAGATTGGCTTCACGAAGCGGAACCAAATCCAGATCGAGCTCGATCCCAAGTCCGCCGCGATCCGCCATCTCGCTCGACGAAGACGTGAGCCCCGCCGCACCCATGTCCTGTATCGCCACGATCGCGCCGGTTCGGCCTGCTTCCAGACAAGCCTCGATCAGCAGCTTCTCGGTAAATGGATCGCCGACCTGCACCGCCGGACGCTTGGCCTCGCTCTCCTTGTCGAACTCCGCGGACGCCATCGACGCGCCATGAATTCCGTCTCGTCCGGTCGCAGAGCCAACGTAAAGCACCGGGTTGCTCACGCCGCGCGCCCGCGCGCTCATCATCTCGTCCTTTCGCACCAGCCCGAGACAGAACGCGTTGACCAATATGTTTTCGTTGTACGCTGCGTCGAACATCACCTCGCCCGCGACCGTCGGAACTCCGACGCAGTTGCCGTAGCCGCCGATTCCGCCCACCACTCCTCCGAGCAGGTAGCGTGTCCGCGGATGATCGAACGATCCGAACTTAAGCGAGTTCATGCTTGCGACCGGCCGCGCGCCCATCGTGAAGATGTCGCGCAATATTCCGCCCACGCCGGTCGCCGCGCCCTGGTACGGCTCGACGAATGACGGATGGTTATGGCTCTCGATCTTGAAAACCGCCGCCCATCCGTCGCCCACATCGATCGCGCCGGCATTTTCGCCCGGCCCTTGCACGACCAACTCGCTCTTCGACGGCAGCGTCTTCAGATGCCGCCGCGAAGATTTGTACGAACAATGTTCCGACCACATGACCGAAAAAACGCCAAGCTCGGTCCAGGTTGGAGTGCGTCCGATGATCTGTTCGATCTTGCGATACTCGTCGGCCGAAAGGCCGTGCGTACGCGCTTGTTCGATAGAGACTTTTCCGTCGCCGGGAATTGCGACCGGCGCGCGCTCGCTCATCGCGCGCTCCCGGCGATCGATTCGAATATCTTGCGCCCGTCGATACCGCCGAGCATCGCTTCCACCGCGTGCTCCGGATGCGGCATCAGACCGAACACGTTGAACCGCTCGTTGGCGACTCCCGCGATCGAGCGCATACTTCCGTTCGGATTAGCCCCATTCGGATTGGCCGCGTCGCTCTCGCGCCCGTCCTTATCGACGTAGCGCAAAATCACCTGCCCGCGCTCCTCCATCTGTCGGAGTTCGTCTTCGGGCGCGACGTATAGTCCCTCGCCATGTTTGATCGGAAGCCGCAAAACATCGCCCTGCTTCATCGCGCGCGTAAATGGCGTGTTCGCGTTCTCGACCCGCAGCCACACCCGCTCGCATACGAACGACAGCGAACGATTGCGCGTCAGCGCGCCGGGCAGCAGATGCGCCTCGCACAAAATCTGAAAGCCGTTGCAAGTGCCGATCACGAGTCCGCCGTCGGCCGCGAATTGCTGAACGCTTTTCATTATCGGCGAGAAGCGCGCGATCGCTCCCGTGCGCAGATAATCGCCGTAGCTGAAACCACCCGGCAGCAGCACGCACTCGGCGCCGCCGAGCGTGGTCTCCTTATGCCACAGAATTCGCGCATCCTCGCCCATCACATCGGCGAGCGCATGCATCGCGTCGCCGTCGTCGAGCGAGCCGGGGAACCGTACGACGCCCCACTTCATTCGCCATCGACCTCGAAGCGGAAATCTTCGATCACGGGATTGGCGAGCAGCGCCTCGCACATCTTCTTCGCTTCGTCGCGCGCCTCCGCGGCGTTCCGCGCCTCGACTTCGAGCAAGATATATTTTCCGACTTTGACGCCCGAGACGTTTTTGAAACCGAGACTGTGCAGCGAGCTTTCGACCGCACGTCCCTGCGGATCGAGGATTCCTTTTCGCGGCGTGACGAAAACTCTTACTTGCAATTCAACGCCTCGATTCGCGTTTTGTTCCCCTGAACTAAATGACGTTTCACGTGAAACATATTTGAGATAAACGCCAGCAAATGGCTCAAGTTCTTCGAAAAATTAAACGCAAATCGCGCCAATTTTTGCGCGTCAACTTTCGACCCGGCGGAGCATCTCGTGATACGCTTCCTCGACGCCGCCCAAATCGCGCCGGAATCGATCCTTGTCGAGCTTCTGCCGCGTCGCCTTGTCCCAGAATCGGCAAGTGTCGGGGCAGATTTCGTCGCCGAGCAAAATTTCGCCATGATGCCGCCCGAACTCAAGCTTGAAATCGACCAGGATGACGCCGCGCTCGTCGAGGAATTCAGTCAGCACCTCATCGACCTTGAGCGCCTTCGCATCGACCTGCTTGAGCTCCTCCGCCGTCGCCCACCCAAACGCGATCGCATGCTCGCCGATAATCAGCGGATCGTCGAGCGCGTCTGATTTGTAATAGTACTCGACGATCGGATGCGGGAGCTGCTCGCCCTCTTCGCGACCGAGCCGCTTCGCCATCGAGCCCGCGACGATATTCCGCACCACGGTTTCGACCGGAATGATATCGAGGCGCTTACACAGCATCTCGCGATCGTTCAGGCGGCGCACGAAATGCGTCTTCACGCCGTGCTTTTCGAGCAGGAGGAAGAACAACTCGGAGATCCGATTGTTCATCACGCCCTTCTCCTCGATCGTGTCGCGCTTCTTGCCGTTGAACGCGGTCGCGTCGTCCTTGAAGTAGGCGATTACGAGGTCAGGGTCGGATGTGGAGTAGAGCTTCTTCGCCTTGCCCTCGTAAAACATCTCGAGTTTCTGCGGAGTCGTTTCCACGCTTCGTTCTCCCTTCAATTCGGTGTGAGTGAGCTTAAGATAATCATCTTACCGGTCGGTCGCCGTAGGACAACGAAGTCCCGCGCCGTTATCCACAAATTTTTTCGATTATGCACATCGGCAAAGGTCACGATGTGGACAGATCGCATCACCTGCCGGATTTCGGAGCGGGCGGCGCAAAGCGCTCGACCAGTTTCGCGGCCAGCCCAACATAGCTGCGCGGATTGAGCTCGCGCAGCTTTTGCCGCGCGCTCTCCTCGAGCGGCAGCGACGCGATGAACTCGTCGATCACGCGCCGATCGATTCGGCGCCCGCGGGTCAGTTCCTTTAGGGTCTCGTACGGCCGCGGCATCCCATGCCGGCGCATCAGGGTCTGAATCGCTTCGGCGACGACTTCCCACGCCTGCTCGGCGTCGAGATCCTCGGCGATGCGCGCCTCGTTGACTTCGACGCGCCCGAGCCCGCGCTCGAGCGATATGAGCGCTACGATCATGTGCCCGAACGCCGTTCCCATCGCACGAATCGCCGTGCTGTCGGTCAGATCGCGCTGCCATCGCGAGATCGGGAGCTTGTCGGCGAGGTGTGCGAACAACGCGTTGGCGATGCCGAGATTGCCCTCGCAGTTTTCGAAATCGATCGGATTCACTTTATGCGGCATCACCGACGAGCCGGTCTCGCCGGCTACGACTTGCTGAGCGAAATATCCGATCGAGATGTAACTCCACATGTCGCGGCAGAATCCGAGCAGGATGGTGTCGATGCGCATCATGATGCCGAACAGCTCGGCGATAAAGTCGTGGCTCTCGATCTGGGTGGTCAGCGGATTCCAGGTGAGCCCGAGCCGCTGCACGAAATTCTGCGAGTGCGCGATCCAATCGACGTCGGGATGGGCAAAGTGATGCGCATTGAAGTTGCCGACCGCGCCGTTGAGCTTGCCGAGAAATTCCTGGCGCTTGAGCTGCCCGAGCTGGCGCGTGAGCCGCGTCGCGAAAATCGCCATCTCCTTGCCGAGCGTGGTCGGCGAGGCTTCCTGGCCATGCGTCCGCGCGAGCATCGGGAGTGACTTGTAGCGATGCGCCAGCTTGATGATCGGCGCGATCGCCGCTTCGATCCGCGGCGTCAGATCGTTTGCGGCGAACTCCTGGAGGATCAGCGCGTAGGCGAGATTATTGATGTCCTCCGACGTGCACGCGAAATGCACCATCTCGACCGGCAGCTTCGAATCGACTGCGGCGACTCGTTCCTTGACGAAGTACTCGACTGCCTTGACGTCGTGATTGGTGGTCGCCTCGAGTTCTTTCACACGCCGCGCGTCGGCGAGCGCGAAGTCTTCGTAAATGGCACGGAGTTTCTTCGCAGTCGCTGGCGCGATCGGTTTGAGCGCGACGATCGCGGGATCGGCGGCGAGCGAGAGATACCATTCGATCTCGACGCGGACCCGGTAGCGAATCAGCGCGAACTCGCTGAAGTACGCTTCCAAGCTCCGGGTGCGCGCGCGGTACCGGCCGTCGATCGGCGTCACCGCGGTCAAAGCCGCGTCGGTCTCGATTGGCTTGTCTTTCACTTCTTCACGTTATGCCGACGAAACCAAATTACGTGGTCTCGGCAGCGCAATCGAGAGGTGGTCGCGATGCTAGCGCCCGGTATGGCCGAAGCCGCCTGATCCGCGCGAGGTCGGCGCCAGTTCATCGACCTCGACAATCTCGGCGCGAACGACCGGCGCAATGATCAACTGTGCGATCCGATCGCCGGGATTTATCAGAATCGGCTGCTCGCCCAAATTCACAAGTAATACTTTAACTTCTCCACGATAGTCCGCATCGATGGTTCCCGGCGAGTTCACGAGCGTGAGGCCGTCCTTGATCGCGCGGCCGCTGCGCGGGCGCACCTGCCCCTCGTAGCCAACCGGAATCTCGACCGCGATGCCGGTCGGGACGGCGCGTCGCTCGCGCGGCGCCATCTCGAGTGGCGCGGCGATGTCGGCC
This sequence comes from uncultured delta proteobacterium, assembly GCA_963808235.1. Taxonomy (GTDB): domain Bacteria; phylum Desulfobacterota; class Binatia; order Binatales; family Binataceae; genus Binatus. The sequence continues at coordinate 523,293 of CAWEEQ010000004.1, read as the reverse complement.
ATCAGATCGACTCCGGCCGCGTGCTCGCTCTGATAGGCAGGCATCGGATTCGGACTTTTGCGGACTCGCGCAATTTTCAAAATCGGTGGCATGATTCCAATCTCGTAAAGCGAATTCTCCGCAATGGCAAGCGCTAAGGTACGATATGCGATCGCGGATGCAAAGATGGCGGTGCGAAAAAAAGTACTTTTCGATCTGATCGCTCTGATGCTGGTCGCATCGACGGCGCTCGCGGGCGAGCTGCTCGGCAAGGCGAGCCTGCGCGGCCCGATTCGTTGCAGCCTCACCGGCGCCAAATTCCCCGCCGCTGTCGGCGAGCCACTTGCCGTGACCTATACCGGTTCAATGGATCTGGTAGCGGACGGCGCGGGTAAGTTCGTCAGCGGACATATGCGCACGCACGGTGCGGGCGATATTGCGATTATCCGCAACAGCCGACCCTGCGATTTTGACCTGGGCGCCGGCACTTACATTTTGAATTCCGACGGGACCGGCCGTTCTGAAACGAGCTGGAACTATCTGGAGGGCGGCGGAAGCACGCTGAGTGACCAGGTTTGCTCGGACAACTTTCTCCATCCACAACATTTCCAGGGCCTCGACTTGAACAACATGCGAAAGGAACGAACGCGGGTGACCGAGAGCTTCGTCGTCGCGAGCCAGCCCGCCGGAATGATGTACTGGGTCGGCATCGATGAAAACGGGGTGACGGTCGCGGTCTGCAAGCGGGCGCAGTGAAGCGGCAACCCCGATGGTCGCGTGCTGTGCCGGCGCCTTCACCCGCTCTTGACAGAAAAAATATTTTCAGCCGAGTGCCCGCGGAACATCCAAAAGCGGAAATCAAGGGGGCAAATCCGAGTTTCAGTATTGCGATTGGATCCGGCCGCACGCAGGGTTTAGGTATGTCTTCGACCAATCCGTATCTATCGCGCGGCTTTGAACCGATTCGGATGGAGTGCGACTCGGCGCATTTGATCATAGAGGGCGAAGTCCGAAGGACCTCGACGGGATGTTCTATCGGATCGGACCGAACCCGCAATTTCCGCCGCGCGGCAACTACAATCCCCTCAATGGAGACGGAATGGTGCATGCGTTCCATCTGCACGATGGTGCGGTCTCGTATCGCAATCGATGGGTGCGGACCGAGCAGTGGAGGCTCGAGAATCGCGCCGGCCGAGCACTGTTTGGCACTTCGGGGATCCCCACGGATTCTGATTCGAGCGTTGCGGGCATGCGGACCGACGGCGTGGCGAATACAAACCTTGTATGGCACGCGAATAAATTGCTGGCCCTGGAAGAAGGACATGGGCCTATCGAAATCGATCCTGTGTCGCTGGAGACAATCGGCCGCTGGTCGTTTGACAACAAGCTCGGACGGAACATGACCGCGCATCCGAAGATCGATCGCGATTCAGGCGAGATGGTTTTCTTTGCGAACTTTCCGACCGGACGAGTAAACGGCGATATCGAGTTCTACTTCGCGAACGCATCGGGAGAGCTAGTCCGATCGCAGATGATCAAGGGGCCGTTCGCGGCGCTGGTTCATGATTTCGCGGTGACGAGAGATTTTATCGTCATCCCGATGTGCCCGGTGACGGTGTCGATCAAACGGGCGATGGCGGGCGCGCCGCTGATTGCGTGGGAGCCGGACTTGGGCACGCAAGTCGGAATCATGCCGAGAAACGGCGGCGTCGAGGATGTCCGATGGTTCTCGGGACCGTCGTGCATGGCGTGGCATCAGATGAATGCATTCAATGAGCACGACCGGATTGTCGTCGACGTATGCCAGCAGGACGTGCCGCTGTTTCCATTGGCCGACGGATCGCCGACGGACCCTCGCCACGCGACGCAGTATTTGACTCGCTGGGAGTTCGATTGGGCCGGTATCTCATCCAGATTCGCTGTTGAGAGACTGAGCGACGAGCGATGCGAGTATCCGCGAATCGACGAGCGGCGAATCGGGCTGAGCTATCGCCACGGCTACGTCGCGTGCATCGGTGGCCCGGGCAGCGACGATATCTTTCATCGCGGTATCGGGCATTTCGATCAGGCCACGAAACAGATGCGCGTCTATGCTGCCGGTCCTCGATGCGCGGTGGCGGAGCCGGTGTTCGTGCCGAGAAATCGCGATGCGCGCGACGGCGACGGTTATCTACTGACGAACATCTTCGATGAAGATCGCAACGCCAGCCATCTCGCGATATTCGACGCCGAAGAAATCGAGCGCGGACCGATCGCGCGGGCGCATCTCGACCATCGCGTGCCGGTCGGATTCCACGGCCTCTGGAAAGCTGCGTAGTGGAACTTTACGCGAGCGGGGCGAAGACTTCGGCGCCGATTTTGCGGCCCTTCAGATCGCCGAGCAGGACCATCGCGAGTTTGTCGGGCTTGAACCATGACGATGCCAGTTCGACGATGTTGTCGTTGGTGACTGCGTCGATTCCTTCCGACAATTCTTGTAGGGGAACGTCGCGGCGAAACGAAATCTCATTGCGGGCGAGGCGGTTCATGCGGCTGTCGGTGGATTCCATCCCGAGCAGCATGTTGCCCTGAAGCTGGCTCTTGGCGCGCGCGAGCTCGTTTGGCGCGAGGCCGTCGTGCTCGACTTTCCGCAGCTCGGCGACCGTTACTTCGAGGACTTCATCGACCCACTCGGGATTGGTTCCGGCGTACACACCGAAGTATCCGGAATCGATGAAGGACGAGATGAACGAGTAGATGCTGTAGACGCGGCCGCGCTTCTCGCGCACTTCCTGGAACAGCCGCGAGGACATCCCGCCGCCGAGCGCCGTATTGAGCACGAAGCCAGCGTAGCGCAGCGGATGCACAGTGCTGATACCGGGGCCGCCGATGCAAATATGCGCCTGCTCGAGTTTCTTCTCGCGATTCAGCACCATCGGGCGATCGATTGGCGGCGAAGTCTTCTCGACTTTGCCGTTGCCCGCAATCGCGCCGAACAGCCCGGCGCATTTCGCGGTCAAGCGTTCGTGCTCGACCTGGCCGGCGGCGGCGATAAAGACCCGGCTCGAGCGGTAGCGCGCCGCCATGAAGGAGGTCAGCAGATCGCGATCGATCTTGTTGACCGTCTCGACCGATCCGAAAATCGGCAACGCGAGCGGATGACCCTTCCAGAAATTTTCGGTGAACAGATCGTGGATAAAATCGTCGGGAGTATCTTCGGCCTGCGAGATTTCCTGCAGCACGACTTGGCGTTCGCGCTCAATCTCGGCGGGATCGAACACCGACTCGAGGAAAATATCGGCGAGCACTTCGGTCGCCATCTCGAGGTCCTTGCCGAGCACCTTGGCGTAGTAGCAGGTGTATTCCTTGCCGGTGAAGGCGTTGAGCACTCCGCCGACGCTGTCGAAAACCTCGGCGATTTCCGCGGCGGTGCGCTTCTTGGTGCCCTTGAAGAGCAAGTGCTCGATGAAATGAGAGGTGCCGTTTTCGGCCGGCTCTTCGTAGCGGGAACCGTTCTCAACCCATATTCCGATCGACGACGAGACGACTTGAGGCATCGCCTCAGTCAGAATCCGCACGCCGTTTGCGAGGACGCTTTTTTGAATCATGCTGATTAAGCTAATTGCCTTTGGGAGCCTGGTCCTGTTTCGCCTCGCGAAGCGAGAGCCGGATTTTGCCGCTGCGATCCACGTCGAGCACCTTGACGTCGATTTCGTCGCCCTCGTGCAGGACGTCCTCGACGCGCCGGATCCGTTCGTTGGATATCTGCGAGATGTGAAGCAGGCCGTCGGTGCCGGGCATGATCTCGACGAAGGCGCCGAACTCGACGATCTTGCGCACCGTGCCGTGATAGATCTTGCCGATCTCCGGCTCGGCGGTGATCGCCTGGATCATCTCGATCGCTTTTTCCATCGCGACCCCGTCGGCCGACGCGATCAGCACGGTGCCGTCATCTTCGATATCGATCTTGCATCCGGTCTGCTCGACCAGGCCGCGGATAACCTTGCCGCCCGGCCCGATCACTTCGCGAATTTTGTCGGGCTTGATATGCAGGGTGACGATTCGCGGCGCGTAGGTCGAGACGTCTTTGCGCGGTGACTCGAGCGCCTTGTTCATCACGCCAAGCACCTGCAGACGCGCGTCGCGGGCCTGATGCAGTGCCTGGCGCATGATTTCCTTGGACACGCCGCCGGCCTTGTTGTCCATCTGGATCGCGGTCACGCCTTCTTTGGTGCCGGCCACTTTGAAGTCCATGTCGCCGAGGTGATCCTCGTCGCCGAGGATGTCGGTGATGACGCGGACCTTGTCGCCTTCCTTGACCAGGCCCATCGCGATTCCCGCGACTGCGGCCTTGATCGGCACGCCGGCGTCCATGAGAGCGAGGCTGCCACCGCAAACGGTGGCCATCGAGGAACTGCCGTTGGACTCGAGCACTTCGGACACGACGCGAATCGTGTACGGGAAGTCGGCTTCGTCGGGGAGGATCGGCGCGAGCGCGCGTTCGGCTAGCGCACCGTGTCCGATGTCGCGCCGCGACGGGGCGCGCAGAAATTTCACTTCGCCGGTCGAGAACGGCGGGAAGTTGTAATGGAGCAGGAATTTCTTGAAGCGCTCGCCGAGCAACGCGTCGATCTTCTGTTCGTCGGACGAAGTGCCGAGCGTGACGGTCGCGAGCGCCTGGGTCTCGCCGCGGGTGAAGACCGCGGAGCCGTGGGTGCGCGGCAGCGCGTGGACCTCCGCGCTCAGCGCGCGGATTTCGGTGGATTTGCGATCGTCGATTCGCTTGTCGTCGTCCAGAATCGACATTCGCACTCGCGTCCGCACCAGGTAGTCGCACGCGTCGACGATTTCGCCGGTGCGCTCGGGGAACTTTTCTGAAAGATCGGCGACGACCTTGTCGCTGAGTGCGTACAGCGCCGCGTTCCGCTCTTTCTTTCCCTTGGTGGCAAGAGCCTTCTCGAGCTTGTCGCCGACATTCTTTTCGACCGCCGCGAGCAACGCGGCATCGCGTGCCTTGGGCACGAATTCGCGTTTGGGCTTGCCCGCGCGCCGACGCAACTCTTCCTGCATCGCGAAAATCGGTTGCATCGCTTCATGCGCGGTGAAGAGCGCCTCGAGGATTGTCTCCTCGTCGACGATATGAGCGCCGCCTTCGAGCATCATGATCGACTCGGGATTAGCCGCGACGACCAGCGACACGTCGCTTCCTTCGAGGTCGCCGAGAGTTGGGTTGACGACGATTTTGCCGTCCACCCGGCCCATCCGGACGCTCGCGACGGGTCCGTTGTGGGGAATATCGGAGACTCCGAGCGCCGCCGACGCCGCGATCAGCGAGAGCATGTCGGGATCGTTGTCGCGATCGGCGGAGAGGACGGTCACGATAATTTGGGTCTCGCGGTCGTAGCCCTTGGGAAACAGCGGGCGCATCGAGCGATCGATCAACCGCGAAGTGAGAGTTTCCTTTTCGGAGGCGCGGCCTTCGCGCTTAAAAAAACCGCCGGGGATTTTGCCGGCGGCGAAAGTCTTTTCGACGTAGTCTACCGTGAGCGGCAGAAAATCCATGTTGGGGCGGGCTTCATACTGCGAGACCGCAGTCGCGAGGACGACCGTGTCGCCATAGGTGGCGAGCACTGCGCCATGCGCCTGCCGGGCGAGCCGGCCTGTTTCGAGCGAGAGTTTACGCCCGGCAAAGTCAATTTCGAGTTTCTGATACATGCGATGTTACCTGAGGGAGGACTGAGGCGGCGCGACGATTGCGGTTCTGATTTCCGCGTGGCGCCGCAGGGGGCGCGCCTTGATGCCGACCGGACGGCCAGCCAAGGCCCGCGCGCCCGAATGTTGCGGGCAGCGCGGCAAGTGTATGCACAGCCTATCTCCGGATGCCCAGCTTTTCGATCAACCCTTTATAGCGCGAGAAATCGCGCGAATGCAGGTAATCAAGGAGCCGACGACGCTTGCCGACCAGACGCAACAATCCACGGCGCGTATGATGGTCCTTCTTGTGCGCCGCGAGGTGCTCGGTCAACTGGTCGATCCGGGCCGAGAGGAGCGCGACCTGAACTTCAGGCGAGCCGCTGTCATTGCTGGTTCGAGCGTTGGCTTGTATGACTTCCCGCTTACGGGCTGCTGGAAGAGGCATTCGGAGTTCTTACTTTCCCTTTTTTCCTTTATCTTTAGCCGACCAAACTAACAGAGCCGGTCCGCGGAGTAAAGCTAGGGCTATTTCGGGAAAGGACGAAAGAGAACGAAATGCGAAAACTCACGAGTGGATAGATCAGGGACGCCCCCATGAATGCAATTTTGTTGGTGGATAAACCCGCTGGAATCTCGTCGGCAGAGGTCGTGCGACGCGTCAAATCGCGCCTCAAGCCGGCCCGGGTGGGACATCTGGGGACGCTCGATCCGTTCGCGACGGGACTCCTGCCGATAATGGTCGGCGAGGCGACCAAGCTCGCGCCGTTTATCGACGGTGGCGACAAGGAGTATGCGGGACTCATTCGGCTAGGAGTCGAGACCGACACGCTCGATCGCGACGGCGCCGAGGTTCGCCGCGCCGAGGTGCCGGTCATCTCGGGCGAGAAAATTGCGGAGGTCGTCGAGCAATTCACCGGAGCGATCGAGCAGATTCCTCCCGTGTTTTCCGCGATCAAACGCGCCGGAGTGCCGCTTTATCGGCTCGCGCGGCGCGGTGAAGACGTTGCGCCGCCCGAAAAACGAATCGTCAACATCAAACGTCTCGAGCTCATTTGCGAAGCGCCCGACGCGATTCGATTCGTCGCGACATGCTCGCCGGGCACATACGCTCGCGCGTTGGCGCGCGATATCGGCCTCGCGCTGGGCACAGTCGCGCATCTCGAAGAACTCCGCCGCACGCGCAACGGAGCCTTTTCGATTGCGGACGCGATGGCGCTTGCGGCGCTCGTCGCGACGCTCGATTCCGGTGCGCGGCCGACCGGCATGATTGGTCTTCGCGATGCGCTGGTCGGCATGCCGGAGCTCGTGCTCGATGCGGTCGCGGAAAAACGGCTACGCAACGGCGATTCACGCGCGCTCGACTCCCTGGTTCCATCGGGCGGAACGTTGTTCAAAGTGATTTCGACGAGCGGAGATCTGATCGCGGTTGCGCGGGCAACCTCGCGAGTAACGGCGATAGTCGAGCGAATCTTTAACCTCGAAAGCCTCGGAGGCTGATTCGCGACTTGTTTCTTTTATTCGATCCGTCTGGATGAGATCGATACGATCAGATCGTGGCTGAAAAACACGTCGTGATCATCGGCGGCGGATTCGGCGGGATCGCGGCTGCGCGGGCGCTCAAGCGAGCGCCGGTGCGGGTGACGATGGTCGATCGGCGCAACCATCATCTGTTCCAGCCGCTGCTCTACCAGGTCGCGACCGCGGCGCTGAATCCGAGCGATATCGCATCGCCGATACGGCGGATTCTGCGCCGCCAGCGAAACGCGAGCGTCATTCTCGGCGAAGCGATCTCGATCGACACGGCCAAAAAAATCGTACAACTCGCCGACGGTGAAGTTGCTTACGACTACTTGATCGTCGCGGCCGGCGCGACGCATTCGTACTTCGGCCACGAGGAATGGAAAGGCGCGGCGCCAGGGTTGAAGACGCTCGAAGATGCGGTCGAGATTCGGCGCCGGGTGCTGGTCGCCTACGAAGCGGCGGAGCGGGAGATCGACGCGGATGAAATCGCGAACTGGATGACGTTCGTGATAATCGGAGCGGGGCCGACGGGGGTCGAGATGGCTGGTGCACTCGCTGAGATATCGCGGCGGGTGCTCGAGCGTGATTTCCGGCGAATCGATCCGGGCCGCGCCCGAATCATCCTGATCGAGGCGGGTCCGCGAGTGCTGCCCGCGATGTCGATGGAGTCATCGACGAGCGCGCGGCGGCAACTGGAGCGGCTGGGAGTGGAAGTCGTCACAGATTCGCCGGTCACGGCAGTCGACGATCGCGGAGTCATGCACGGCGGAGTTCAGACCGAGACGCGGACGGTTATCTGGGCGGCCGGAGTGGCGGCTTCGACGCTCGGCAAGAGCCTCGGCGCGGAGCTGGATCGCGCCGGCCGCGTGATCGTGAATCAGGATCTTTCAGTAAAGGGCGCTGACGGCGTGTTCGTGATCGGCGACCTCGCGTCGATAAAGTCGGACGGAAAACCGGTGCCGGGACTGTCGCCGGCGGCGATGCAAGAAGGGCAGCATGCGGCGGAGAATATCGTGCGCATCATGCGCGGCGAGCCGACGCTCCCGTTTCGCTACTGGGACAAGGGGACGCTCGCGACAATTGGAAAGGCCGCCGCGGTCGCCGACATCGGCAGGATGCATCTGAGCGGCATCGTCGCGTGGCTGATGTGGCTATTCGTGCACATTTTCTTTCTGATTGGATTTCGCAACCGCTTCATCGTTATCGTGGAATGGGCGTGGACGTATATCCGCAACGATCGCGGAGCCCGATTGATCACCGGCGACGTGGAACCGCTACTCGAACGCGGCGAGAAGCTGAAAGATCGCGAGCGGATGCTCTCGAAGTGAAACTCGCGCTGAGTCGGCGATTACTTTTTGTCTTCTTTTCCATCCTGGCAACCGCGATTGCGCCGAGTGCAATGAATCCCGCATCCCCGGCGACCCTGAATCAACTCTACTTCGGCGCGCGTTTCGAGCCGCCCGCAGGACGCGTGCTACACGGATGGGGCCAGTTCTCGCACGCGTGGGACTTGGGCGAAGATGCGGCGCGTGACGATGCGGCCCAGCTCGGCCAATACGAGGCCGACGTTGCGCCGCATAAGGCCGCGATGATCTCATTCTATGTCGCACCAGATGATCGCATGCTCGCCGGCTTCGAGAGCCGCTATAAAGAATTCTGCGCGAATCGCGGATTTCTCGTCGCGCAACTCGGTCTAGGGTTTCAAACCATGCAGCGCGAGGTCGCGGATGGATCGCGCGACCGCGAACTCATACGCCTGGCTGAAATCCTCCGCGCTCAGCGCCGGCCCGTTCTGATGCGAATCGGCTTCGAGTTCAACAATCCGTGGGCAACCTACGATCCTGCGCTCTACCTGAAGTCATTTCGCCACATCGTCGGAATCCTGCGAGCCGCGCATGCAGACAATGTAGCCGCAGTGTGGAACGCAACCGCGTCCGGATTCTCGCAGCTGGGTTATATGCGATGGTACCCCGGCGACGAGTACGTCGATTGGTGGAGCGTCAATCTGTTCGATCCCTCCGATTTCCAGCTGGGCGAGACGACCGCGTTCCTTGCTGATGCCGTGCGGCACAAGCGGCCGGTTCTGATCGCGGAGACTTCGCCAGTGTTTAATCCGCCCGGTGCCAGACAAGTTCGGGCAGCCAAATCCGAAGACGAAGCCGCAGCCTGGGGCCGCGATCTGTTCGCGTTCATCGGAGCGCATCCGGAGATCAAGGCGGTCAGCTTCGTCATGGTGGACTGGACCCGGTGGCGATCGTTCCTGCCGGGGCGTGGATGGCCCGATGCCCGGCTGTCGCGCTGGCCCGCTTTGTGCGCCGTATTCAGGAAAGAGCTGGGGGAGAGCCGTTTTGTCGATCAGAGAGAAGCAGAGAAGCTCCTCAATAAATGAAATCGGGAGATCGCGTTTTCAAGAATCTCGATCCTGTCCCTGAAACCTTGCCCTGCGTTAGAATCAGCGACCATGATCGAGGGACCATTCACCGGCGGATGTCTCTGCAAAGCGATCCGATACGAAGTCGATCGGGTCTTCGATGTTATCTACTGCCATTGCAATCCATGCCGGCATAGCAGCGGCGCTCCTGTGCTTCTGACGGCGGCGGTCGCGGGCGATGCGTTCCGCGTGACGAAGGGCACGCCGAGCGTGTATCCCACTTCGGCAAACGGCAGCAGCCACTTCTGCGGAAAGTGCGGGACCGGATTGTACGGCGAGTACGACGCCCCGAATAATCCGCTGGTGAAGGACGGAAGATACTTTTCGGTCAGAGTCGGCACCTTCGATGAGCCCGAGCGCATCCGCCCGCAGATTCATCAGTTCGTCGAGAGCAAGCTCTCATGGTTCGACACGACCGACGATCTGATCCGGGTCAAGGGCAACACGCTGCCGCATCCGGACACGCGCAAGCGTGGTTAGCACTAGCGGCGGTCTTGGCGCAGTTGGCTCAGATTGACGGAGAACTTGACCTTACTGCGCATCTTCAGGAGGCCGCTATAGGCTTCGTTCGCGGCTAGTAACTCGAGACCCTCGCGAACGGTTTCGCTGATTCCGGCGCGCGTGGCCCTTTGGGCTTTGGCGAGTAAGTCGCTCTTCACGAGCGCTGTAATTTTGCGCCGATCTTCCATGCTGAGTGATCATGGCATAGCGGGAGTGCTCAGTCTTTGGGTGGTGTACGTCGATGACTCCAGAAAGGATCCGGGATTCTTCGCTTCGCTCTAGAATGACACAAAGACGGAGCGATACAGAAAAAGCCGGGCGCGACGTAGCAGGCTTGCATCTTGAGCCGCGGAACCCTCGCCTGCCGGCCGCGAGGCGACCGGAACTCCGATACTCTGGCTAGCCGCTCCAAATCAGCGCTTTCAACTCCGCGAGATTTGCTACGGTTCCATCGCCGCATCCATCTGGGGTTCCGCGCCGCATAACAGCGCCGCGCATTCCGAGTGCCTTCGCCGCCTGTACGTAGTCCGGGCCATCGTCCACGAAGAGAATCGACTCGGGTTTGACGGCTATCTGCTCAATTGCGGCGTGGTAGATTCGTGGATCTGGTTTCAAACATCCGAGCTTCGATGAGATCACGAACGCATCGAAGAATTTTCGCAAGTCGAGTGTCAGATAAGTGCGTTCCAGAGAAGGCCACGCGTTCGAGACGATGCCGAGTTTGAGGCTCGCCCGGCGCAGTTCGGCGAGGGTGTCGCGTGTGTCAGCGAACGGGGTTTGCCGGAGCTCGAAGACTTCAGCACGCGCGAGTTTCTCGATCGTATCCGAAGCCGCGTCGAAGTGAAGTTCGCCGAATACGAACGTGTAGTATTCCCGGAACTGGGCGATTTCCGCGTCCTCGGTCTCGACGTGATGATGCGTGTCGAGAAACTGCATCCCGAGATCCAAGGCCGCGCCCAGACGGTCCGGTTCGACACGCGAGGCTGACTGATTGAGCACGGCGAGCATTGCCGGTCGAGGCCACCATGCGCCGCCGACTGGTTCGAGCAGGGTATCTCCTGAATCGAAGAGCACGGCCTTGATTGGATCGATTCCCACGATTCGTTCCTTCGACCGGGTCCAGGATCAGAGCTTCCAACTTTCCGATTTTGTGTCGGGCTCGGGCTCTGAGCCTTCCTGTACTTCGTAAGTCACGAGGTATCTTTTGGATCGGAATACGCCGATGCGATCGGGATTGTAGACCACGTTTACGACCCTGATCTTGCCTTCGTTCTTGGCTAGCCAGCTTTTGTAAGCTTCGAACGTGGCGAAGTCTTCCGCTCTGCTGATAATTTTCACGATTGGCTACCTATTCAGCCGTCAGGGGCGGCTCGTTTTCTTCGTCGAGCGCGGAGGTGCTCAGTCCTTCGGCGCGGATTGTTTCAGGAGGGCGTCGATGCGGGCGGCGCGTTCGAGGCCCGGGTCGAATTCGAAATTCAGCTCGGGGGTGTATCGGAGCGCGAGTGCCTTGCCGATTTCGCGGCGGATGAAACCGCTTGCGCTCTTGAAGCCTGCGATCGCGGCGGGCGCACGCGCGGAGCCTTCGAGATGGGAAAAGAAGACGTGGCCGTGGCGCAGGTCGTCGTCCATTTTGACTCCGGTCAGCGTGATACCGCGCAGGCGCGGGTCGCGCAGGTCACGCACCAGCATCGCAGACAGCTCGCGGAGCAGCGCCTCCGCGACACGCTCGGGTCTTCGGCCTTCAGGCACCTTGATTCACCGGCATTGTAGACTCAACGCGGCTCAGCGAAGCCGCGGCATCAGTAGTTGATGATCTCGAGCTGTTCTTCGCCGAGCGGGGCCATCCCGAGCGAATCGATAAAGTTCACGACCTCACGCAGGGCCTTGTCGACGAAGGCGCGATCGCTGCCAACCTGGCAGATACCCAGCTCGGCGCGCTGCCACATATCGTGGCCGTCGGACTCGGCGATGGAAACGTTAAACTTGTTGCGGACGCGATCCTTGATCGCGCGCAGCACCTGTCGTTTGCCTTTTAGAGAATGGTTTTCCGGCAGAAACAGGGTCAGCCGCATAACGCCGACGACCATGATACGCCCCCTCCTCCACGCGACGAATTCTCCGGCGCGTCCGGGACGAGACCGCGCATTCTTGCTTCAGATCCCAGCCTGCAGATCCCAGCCTGGTTCAAGTCTGGAGCTGTTTTTCGACCGCGGCCGGGCCGCGCACAGTCTCCGGTTTCGGCGCGGCAAGCTTGCGCAGAATCGCTTCCATCTCGAAGGCTTCGATGATGTCGCCGGGCTTCACGTCGTTGAAGTTCTCGAGCGCGATACCGCATTCGTAGCCCTGCGCGACTTCACGCGCGTCATCCTTGAAGCGCTTGAGCGTCGCGAGCTTGCCTTCCCACACCGGGCGGGCATCGCGCACCAGGCGCGCACGAGCGCTGCGGACAATCTTGCCGTCGACCACCATGCATCCGGCGACAGTCGCGCCGGGAACGTTGAAAATTTTGCGGACTTCGGCGCGGCCGAGAGCCTTCTCGCGGTAAGTCGGGGCGAGCAGACCTTCCATCGCCTCGCGCATGTCGTTGATCGCTTCGTAGATGACGGTGTAGAGGCGAATCTCGACCCCTTCTTTCTCGGCGAGGTTCGCGGCTTTCGCTTCGGGGCGGATGTTGAAGCCGATGATGATGGCTTTGGAAGCCGCCGCGAGCGTCACGTCGGTTTCGGAGATGGCTCCGGCCGATCCGTGAATCACTTCGAGCTTGACCTCTTCGGTCGATAGGCGCGCGAGCGTATCGGCGAGCGCCTCGACCGATCCCTGCACGTCGCCCTTTAAGATGACTTTAAGTTCCTTGACCTCGCCGGCGGCCATCCGCGAGCTCAAATCCTCGAGCGAGATGCGGCTGGTCTTAGTGAGCTCTCCTTCGCGCTGCTTGGAGCGGCGGTACTCGGCGACCTGGCGGGCCTTGGATTCCTCGGCGACGCCTGTGAACACGGTGCCGGGTTCGGGCACCGTCGAGAGTCCGAAGATTTCGACCGGCGTCGAGGGGCCGGCCTCGGTAAGGCGCTGGCCGAGATGGTTTTGCATCGCGCGGATGCGTCCGTAGGAAGTTCCGCTCACGAACGCGTCGCCCTGATGGAGCGTGCCTTCCTGGATAAGCACGGTCGCGACCGGGCCGCGTCCGCGATCGAGCTGCGATTCGATGATGGTGCCGCGCGCGGGCCGATTCGGGTTAGCCTTCAACTCCATCACGTCGGCCTGGAGCAGGATCATCTCGAGTAACTTGTCTATTCCGGCGCCGGTGCGGGCCGAGACGGGCACCGTGATCGTATCGCCGCCGTAGTCCTCGGGGACCAGGCCGACCTGGGTCAGGCGCTGCTTGACGTTGTCGAGATTGGCGTCGGGCAGATCAATTTTGTTGATCGCGACGATGATCGGAACATTCGCGGCGCGAGCGTGATTGATCGCTTCCTGCGTCTGCGGCATCACCCCTTCGTTGGCGGCGACCACCAGGACAACGATGTCGGTGACCTTGGCGCCGCGCGCGCGCATCGCGGTGAACGCCTCATGACCCGGAGTATCGACGAACGCGATTGTGCGGCCGCCGGTCTCCACGGTGTAGGCGCCGATGTGCTGGGTGATTCCGCCGAACTCGCGCGCGGTCACGTTGGTATGGCGAATCGCGTCGAGCAGCGAGGTCTTGCCGTGATCGACGTGGCCCATGACGGTGACGACCGGCGGGCGGGTGACACTCTCGCCGACGACGGTTTCCTCGGGCGTTTCCTCGATCGCCGACTCGGCGTCGAAGGATACGTTCTCGACGCTATAGCCGAACTCGCCCGCGAGCAGGGTCGCGGTATCGACGTCGAGAACCTGGTTGAGGGTCGCCATCTGGCCGAGTTCCATCAGTTTTTTGATGAGGTCGCCGGCCTTGACGCCCATCGAGCGGCCGAGATCACCGACGGTAACGCCCTCGGTGATCCGGACTACGCGTTTGGAGGCCTTGGGCGTGGTGATTTCAGTCTTGCGCTGTTCTTTGCCGGGAAGGGCGCGGCGTTTTTTGGGAACCCGCAGCCCGCGCATCTCGCGCTCGGCGGCGAGATCGGTGCTGCCCTTCTTGACGACTTTCTTTTTCTTTATTCCGCGTCCGCCGCCAGGCTTGGTCGCCTGATCGGGCGGAACTTGCGGCATCCCGTCGGCAGGACCTGGCTGCTGCTGCGGTTGCGGCGCGAAGCGTCCGGTCAGACCGGGCCGCGCAGCCGGCGCGCCAGCGGCGGTTCGTGAGGCCGGCGCTCCAGGACGCGCGGGCGCTGCCTTGGGTCTCAGATCGATCTTGCCGAGGACCTTGGGTCCCATCTGACCGTCATCGAGCGTCGGCCCACTCTGAGAGCCGCGAGTCAGGTTGATCGATCCACGCTGAGGCGCCTCGGCCGCTCGAACTCGATCGGTCCGGTAACCAAATCGCGACGACGGAGCCTGCGGCGCCGCGGGCGCAGCGGCCTCGACGGGCGCTGGCGAAGGTTCTGGCTCGACCGGCTCGACAATTTCGGGCTCGGGCTCAAGCTCGGGCTCTACGATGTGAGCGGGATGCACGGGCGGATGCGCCTCATAGTCAGGCACCGGAATATCTTCGACGGGTTCCGGCGGCGCGACGATGTGCTCAGGTGCGCGATGAGGCGGTGCGACCGCGGGCTCCGCATGATGCGGCGCATCGAAAATAGCGGGCGCCTCGGCGTCGGCCGCGGGCGAATCCTCGAGGAACGGCGAGACGAACGATTCGTCCTGCGATTGCTCGACTTCAAACTGGAAGGGGGCATCGGCGCCGCCCGCGGACTGGCCGGGTTCGGCATGACGCCGGCGCATCACGGTGGCATTGAGGCGTTTCTCGAGAATCTTGCCACTGCTGGTTTCGAGCACGGTTTCGCGGCGCAGAATCGTCGCACGATGCGCCTGTTCGTCGAGATCGGCCTTGAGCCGATCGGCCTCTTCGGGGGAAAGCAAACTCGATTCCGAGTGGGTGTGTCCAAGCTTCAGCCGGACGCATCCGGCGAGCAGATCCTCGACCGGAAATCCCCAATCAGTGGCGAGTGTCTTTATTCGCTTGCGAGCCATCCTGATTATACTATTCGACCTTCGAGTTTCTATCCAGTCGCCGTTTAATGAACTCGGCGATTGTGACCCGATCGTGACGATCGATGTTGCGTCCGATCGCGCGAAATTCCTTTACCCTTGAATTGACGAATCGGTCGGCGCACTCGAGCGTCGGATGCAAATATCCGCCGCGTCCGGGGGCAAGCGCCTCAAGATCCACCTCGACTTTTTCATTCACGACCGCAATTCGAAGCATCGCGTACTTCGAATCCTTTTTCATACATCCGATACAGGTACGCTCGGGCCTGGGTCCGGCCGGTTCTAGTTTACGATTTTTCTCCCGCATCATCTCCCGCCACAGGAGCGGAGTCTTCGCTAGCTGCGGGAGCAGAATCTTCGCCCGCCGCAGGAACGGAGTCTTGGCTCGCCGCAGGAGCGGGATCTTCAGCAATCGTCTCGGCAGCCGCCTCCGCGCCTTCGGCCTCAGTCGCGGCAAGTGCGGCGGCCGCGGCAGTCTCGGCGGCGGCAGCCTCTGCAGCGGCGGCCTTGGCTTCGGCCGCGATCCGTTTGTTGGAGACATGGTCGCGCGCCGCGTTGATTATCTGGGTGGCGCGCTCACTGCTGATGCCTTCGACGTCGAAGGCGGTCTCATCGGCCTCCGACAATTGCTCGGCGGAGCGGAAGCCCCACTGGTAGAGCAACTCGGCGTTGATGTCGCCGATGCCGGGAATCGCGTTGAGCGAGGCGCGCGCGGAGCGGGCTTCCTCTTCGGCCTCGGCCTCGCTGCGCACGTCGAGCTTCCATCCGGTGAGCCGATGCGCCAATCGCACGTTCTGTCCGCGTTTTCCAATCGCCAGCGATAGTTGATCGTCGGGCACGATCACTTCCATCGCGTGCTCGTCCTCGTCGATGATCACCTTGGAGACTTTTGCGGGCGCGAGTGCGCGGCAGACCAGCTCGGCCTGGTCGTCGGTCCACGGCACGATGTCGATTTTCTCGCCGCGCAATTCCTGCACCACCGATTGCACGCGAGTGCCCTTCATCCCGACGCATGCGCCGACCGGATCGACGTCCGAATCCTTGGAATAGACCGCGACTTTGGCGCGTCCGCCGGGCTCGCGCGCACTTTGGCGAATCTCGACGATGCCTTCGTAGATTTCCGGCACTTCCTGCTCGAACAGCTTCATCAGGAAGTCGTTGGCAGTGCGCGAGAGCACGATCGAAAGTCCTTTCTCCGACAGATCGACGTCGAGGATCAGCGCGCGGATGCGATCGCCCTGGCGATAGCGCTCGTGCGGGATCTGCTCTTTTTCGGGAAGGATCGCCTCGGTGCGGCCGAGGTTTACGATCATGTTCTTGCGCTCGAAGCGCTGCACGATTCCCGACACGACTTCGAGTTTGCGATCCTTGTACTCGTTGAAGATCTGTTTGCGCTCGGCGTCGCGAATATGCTGGATGAGATTTTGCTTGGCCGCCTGAGCTGCGATACGGCCCATCGTGGCCGTGTCGAGCTTGATCAAAATTTCGTCGCCGACTTCCGCTTCGGGATCGTATTTCGCGCGCGCCTCTGCGACGTCGGCCTCGGCGGCGGAGTTCGCCACTTTGTCGACGACCGTCTTGATCTCGAACAGCTCGATCTCGCCGAGCTCGGGATTGAAGCGCGATTCGATATTGCGGTCGGGGCCGAACGTGCGCCGCGCCGCCGAATGCATCATTTCTTCGACCGCGTTGATCACGATCGTCTTGTCGATGCCTTTTTCCTTGGAGACCTGCTCGATTACCCGGTTCAGATCGACCTGCATAGTGCCTCCCCGGGGCGCGATGAGAACCACGCGCCAATAGAGTTAAGCCGCTCCCGACCAGCGGGGCGGAATGAAAATGAGCTTTCCATGCGAATTCTTGTCATTCTACTTGTCAAAATCGTACTCGTAATTCGCTCCGGACATCTCGTCGAAACCAATCGTTAGACGTTTTCGACTGCTCTCATCGTCAAGCTCGATTCCCGAATCGGTCACCGCAACCAATTTGCCGACAAACGTCTTCTGTCCGTCGCGCGCGCGATGGGTCCGCACCTTCACGCGTTCGCCCGTGACCGCCTCGAAATGCTCGAGCTTTCGCAGGGGCCGGTTGATACCGGGCGACGAAACTTCCAGCGTGTAACGCCCTTCGACCGGGTCGTACACGTCGAGCAAATCTCCGAGCGTCGGGCTCAGGCGCTCAAGGTCGCTAAGCGCAATTCCACCACCCGGCTTATCGACCAGCAGCCGGAGGATCGAATTGCGCGTACCCTTGCGAAAATCCACCGAAACCAGTTCGTAACCCTGGCGCTCGATGTGCGGCTCAAGCAGGGCGAGCACCTTTTCCGCGGTCGGATGAAGCGTCAGAGCCACCGTCGGCACTCACCTCCTTCCGCCCGCTCCGGCACGCGACCCAGAGCCCAGTTTTTCGCGCGATTCCTTTTGCGACACCAACAAAAAAGTGGGCACGCGCCCACTCAACGTGAGCACGATACCACTGGGGCCGACCTGTCAGCAAGCCGCTGAAATTTAAGCTGTTTATTGGACGAGCAGGAGCTTTTTGACGGTCGCTCGAGATACTGATAAGGCCGGCTTATGCGAATCGTCGCCTCCAAAACCGACGCGCTTTACGACGAGCCGGTTTCTATTCGGCTCGAAGGATTTCCCGCCGTCACGCAGGTGGTGGTCAGGGCATCCGCGGACGACGATCTGGGGCATCGATGGAGCTCACACGCGGAATTTGTCACCGATTCGAACGGGGCCGTTGACCTCGCGCGTCAGGCCCCGGTCGCCGGAAACTATCGAGTCGCGGACGCGATGGGACTCCTATGGTCGATGACACTTGATTCAACGATCAAAGAGCACACGCCGTTCATCAAGACGACGACAGCGCCGGTGACGGTGAAGATCGGCGCAGCGCTGGAGGGCCGGCTCGTCGCGAGTGCGGAACTATCGCGAAGGCTCGCGGCGGAAGGCGTCGTGCGGAGCGAGGTCAGCGACGACGGACTCGTCGCAACGATGTTCCATCATGAGGACGGTGCGCGGCCGGGCGTTATTTTGGTTGGGGGATCGGGCGGCGGACTCGCGATCGATCACCCTGCCCTGCTCGCAAGTCGCGGCTATGCAGTGATGTCGCTCGGATACTTCGCGATGCCCGGTCTGCCGCGCGATCTTGTGCGGATCCCGCTCGAATACTTTGCAAAGGCGATCGCGTGGATGAAGCGTCACCCTGGAGTAACGGGCGACAAGCTGGCTGTGATCGGTGCGTCGCGCGGCGGAGAGCTGGTGCTGCTGCTGGGCGCGACGTTTCCACAGATCACGGCGGTGGTCGCATACGCGCCCAGCGGTATCGTGTGGCCGGGAATCGGCGGTGCCGACGCTCCGGTGCGCTCAGCGTGGACAATCCGCGGCGAGGATGTGCCATGCATCGCGACCACGACCCGCGGCCTCGAGGTGTGGAACAAGTCGCCGGTCGCGCTCAGAAATTGGTTTCTCGAATGTCTCAAAAATCGCGAGAGTGCCGAGCGCGCGCTAATCGCAGTCGAAAAGATCGGCGGGCCGGTCCTGATGTTCTCCGGCACCGACGATCAGATGTGGCCGTCGCTGAATCTCGCCGACCTTGCGATGCAACGATTCATCGCGCACGATTTTCCGCATTCCTACGAACACGTCAGCTACGCGGGCGCCGGGCATTTCATCCGCTTTCCGTATTCGCCGGTGATAAGTGAAATTTTTCATCCGGTCGTGAAAACGCCGATGGCGCTGGGCGGAGCTCCTGAGGCCAACCACGTCGCGAACCTCGATTCATGGCGCCGATGTCTGGATTTCCTGAGCAAGCATTTCCGCTGACATTCCGATAACATCGCAATCTCGATGCCCGAGCCTACCGGCCCCTACTCTCCCGCGCTTGGATTTCTGCTTGCGCTTGCGATCGGCCTGCTGGTTGGACGCACGCGAGAACCGACGGCTGACGGTCCGCCGCGGCCGGGCACCCGCGACTTCCTGATAATAGCGCTGCTCGGCGCGGTAGCTGGACACCTTGGCAGTGTCGTGCTTGCGGCCGTGCTCTTCGCGGGCGTGATCGGCGCGATCCTCGTGATGCGCATGCAGCATCCGGAGCGCAGCGGAATCACCACCGAGCTTGCCGCGATCGCGACCTTCACGCTGGCCGCTCTCTGCCTTACGTCAGACCGCCAATTCGGCGCCGGACTTGGAATCGTGCTCGCGCTGATTTTGGCGGAGCGCGATCAGTTGCGCCATTTCGTGCTCGAAGGAATCTCCGACCAGGAATATATCGACACGCTGACCTTCCTCGGCTTGATTTTCATCATCTACCCGCTGCTCCCCGCCGGCACGTACGGACCGTTCGGATTTTTCGATCCGCGCAAGATCTGGCTATTCGTAATTTTGGTCTCGGGCGTATCGTACGTCGGCTACTTCCTGACCAAGTACGCCGGTGACGAGCGCGGCGCGCTGCTGACCGCGGTGCTCGGAGCGCTTGCATCGACGACCGCCTATACCACCGGAATTTCGCGCGCAGTAGCCGAGGCGCCCGACACGGCGATATCCGCGGCTCGCAACGCGCTAATAGCCAATTCGATCTTGTTCCCGCGGATGCTGCTAATAGTCGCAGTAGTCAGTCCGACGCTGGCATTGGCGGGAGTCCCGAGTTTCGCCGCAATGATGCTCGCCGGCTTCGGCGCGGCATTTATTCTTGGAATTGCCTCTCACGAAAGCGGCGCCAAGGTCGCGGCCTCGACTTTCCGCAACCCGTTGTCACTCGCTCCAGCGTTCAAGTTCGGCGTCGTATTCACCGTAGTCCTATTCGTGGTCCGGCTCGCAAAGAACTATCTGGGCTACGGCGGCCAGATGGCGGTCTCGGCGATCAGCGGACTCGTCGACGTCGACGCGATCTCGCTCTCCCTCGCCGGTTTCGTCAACGCCGGCACCAGTTCAGCGCGCGATGCGGTAATCGGGATGACGCTCGCGGCCGGAGTCAACGCAGTCTTCAAATCGGGGATCGCGCGAACCAGCCATCAGCCCTCATTCTACCTGCGCCTGATGGCGGGATTTGTGATCATGTTCGCGGTCGGCGCGGCAGCAATAGTCGCGATCGATCCGTCGCACGTCGTGGAACTAGCTAATCGTCTGCATACCAACTGAGTATTCCGTCTGGTGCTGCGGGAATCTTTGAGGCACGGGTGAGGGCCGCGAGCCAATCGAGCACTACCAATTTCGACCTCATACGCGCCGCCGGCCACCGTCTTTGTTAGCCCCCTCCTTTCGGATAAAAATATCTATTAACTATATGCGCCAAATTCAGGACGTTCATGTCCTCGCCGCCGAGCCGCTCATCGCGCCGAGCCTGCTTAAGGCCGAGATGCCGGTAGACGAGGGAATCGCGCGGGTCGTGGTCGAGTCTCGCGAGACTATCCGCGGCATCCTGGCCGGGCGCGACCGCCGGATGCTCTGTATTGTCGGTCCCTGCTCGATTCACGATCCCGACGCCGCACTCGATTACGCGCGCCGCCTCGTCCGGCTCAAGGAAGCCATCTCGGACCAGCTCTACGTCATGATGCGCGTGTACTTCGACAAGCCGCGCACCACGGTGGGATGGAAGGGCCTCATCAACGATCCCGACATGGACGATAGCTGCAACATGCGCGAGGGACTCCGGATCGCACGCCGCGTGCTGATCGAAATAAACCGGATGGGATTGCCCGCGGCAACCGAGCTGCTCGATCCGATCACGCCGCAGTACATCGCGGACCTGGTCGCATGGACCGCAATCGGCGCGCGCACCACCGAGTCCCAGACCCATCGCGAGATGGCGAGCGGACTCTCGATGCCGGTGGGCTTCAAAAATACCACCGAAGGAAATCTCCAGGTCGCGATCAACGCGATTCAATCCGCGCGCCGCCCGCACGCTTTTCTCGGCATCACCCAGGACGGAATTTCCGCGGTAATCCGCACTTCGGGAAATCCCGACACTCACATCGTGCTGCGCGGAGGCCGCAAGCCGAACTACGACGCAGACAGTATCGGCGAATGCAGCCGGATGCTCGCGTCGGCAGGACTCGAGCCGCGCGTGATCGTCGATTGCTCGCACGCCCAGACCAGCAAGGACTACACCAGGCAGCCGGCGGTGCTTCAGGCGCTGGTCGACCAGGTTTGCGGGGGCAGCAACGCGATCATGGGCGTGATGCTCGAGAGCAATATCGAAGCAGGCAATCAGCCGCTCAGCGCCGATCGATCGAAGCTCAGGTACGGCGTCTCGGTTACAGATCCATGCATCGATTGGGCGACCACAGAGCGATGCCTCCGCGACGCCGCCTCCGCCCTGCACGCCGTCGGCGCGATCGCCTCCGCCAGTCACCGCTGATATTGACGCGCCGCATCTAATGGCTCGCGTCAATAGCCGCTACGGCCGATACGATTCGACCGCAGCCTTCCTGCTCTTTCTCGCGTTCCCAATTCTTCTGTTCGGGCGCGGCCTCAAGGGCCATCTCACCACCGCCTTTATCGGGCAAGGATGCGATCCGTCGACGTGGCTGTGGTTCCTCCGATGGTGGCGCCACGTTTTCGAGCATCGCGTCAACCCTTTTCTGACCGACCGATTGTGGGCGCCGCGCGGAGTGAACCTCGCGTGGGCCACTTTTATTCCGCTGCCCGCATGGATCGTAATTCCGCTCAGCACCGCATTCGGAGAAGTCGTCTCTTACAACTTTCTCTGCGTCGTCGCGCTTCCCGTCAGTGCGCTTTCGGCATTTCTGCTCTGTCGTCGCGTGACCGGAGCTTTCTGGCCGTCGATCCTGGGCGGTTACATCTTCGGCTTCTCGCCATACATGTTGGGTCAGATGCTCCCGGGCCATTTCCAAATGATGCTTGCGTTTCCGATTCCACTGGCGGCCCTGGCGGGGCTTCGCCGCCTCGATGGCGAGATTTCGGCGCGGCGCTTCATTCTCGAGATAGCCGCGCTGCTGGTAGTGCAGTTTCTCTGCGGCCTCGAGCTCTTCGCGACCATGACAATGTTCGCCGGCTTTGCGATGTTGCTCGGGATTATTTTTTTCGACCGCGAAACGCGAGCGAGAATACTCGGCTTGGTTGCTCCTCTGGCCGGCGCTTACGCGATCGCGCTCGTCGCGGTCTCGTGGTACCTCTACTATCTCTTCGCGTTTGGCTCCCCGCATGGTCCGATCTGGCCGCCTGAAAGGTACACCGGCGATCTGCTCAATTTTTTTATTCCCACCGAGACCAACCTGCTCGGCACTTTTGGATTCGCGCGTGCAATAACAGAAAAGTTCGGCGGAAACCTGTACGAGAACGGCGTCTATATAGGACTGCCGCTGCTCATCATCGTCGAGGCGTACCGGCGGAACACATGGCGCACGGCAACCGGAAAATTTCTGATTGCGATGCTCGCGATTGCGATCGTGGCCACATTCGGAACCGTCCTTCACGTAGCAGGACGGGCGCTGTTTCCGATGCCGTGGGCGGCGTTCGCGAAGTTGCCGGTCTTATCGAATGCGCTGGCGTCGAGATTCTCGATGTACTCGTCGCTCGCGATTTCGTTGATCGCGGCTTTATGGTTCAGCAGCGCGGCAGTACGTTCCTCAACAAAATACCTGGCCGCTGCGCTGGTCGTTTTATTCT
Organism: uncultured delta proteobacterium; assembly: GCA_963808235.1. Taxonomy (GTDB): domain Bacteria; phylum Desulfobacterota; class Binatia; order Binatales; family Binataceae; genus Binatus. The sequence continues at coordinate 500,427 of CAWEEQ010000004.1, read as the reverse complement.
TCGCGCCAAATTTAAGCGCTTCGTTCTGGGTAACCGGTCTCAACCTCCCCGCCTTCTTCAAGGATGGAAGCTACGCGAAGGAGTTGTCGCCGCGCGAAATCATCCTGCCGCTGCCCTTCCAGCAAGACGGCATCTACATGTACTGGCAGGCGAAAAGCGACATGTACTTCCGGATGGCCTGCGGATGGGTAATTGCGCCATTCGAGTTCGCGCGAATGCCCGTCATCAACTATTCCTACGGCGGGATAGATCTGCCCGAAGTGGGCGATCAGCTGAAGGCCTACCTGGCGCACTTCGATATACAGGCGGTGATTGCCGATCCGGCAGAAGCGGGTTTCGAGATTTGGCGGCAGCCACTCGCATCGCTCGGCATCGCTCCAACAAAAGAGGACGGCGTGTGGATCTACAAAATTCCGCCCGCCGCCTTCGCCGCTTACGCCAAACTTTCCGGCGCGCAGCTTGAAGCCCGCGCCGATGCGCTGCGCTTCGACGCGATTGTCGAGGCGGCGGCAAAGTATCTCGCCGGCGGCAACGATCCCGCGAAACTTTCCCGACTCGAACTTAAGCGCCTCAACCTGCTCCCAACCGATTGGCTCGTCGATGCCGCCCCGCGCGCCTACACCGACTGGCTAGTTGGACCAGCGGCCGGCGGCCGGCTCGGAATCGTGATCGTTGGCTCGTACGAGGCCGTAAAGCCACTCATCGATCGCTACGCCGCAACCGCGCGCGAAATCGAATACCCGGCCCCCAGCCGATGGACCCGCGCTTCAAATCCACCCACCGATCAGATCAAACCGCTCCTCGTGATCTTCGATCCCGCCGGCATTCAATCGGCGGCCAGGGAGCTGAAAGCCTCGCCGCCGCCGGAGCGTACGACGCCATTCATCGCGGGCGCGATCAACTGATCCTAGTCCTGGCGTTTTTCGGCGCGAAGCTTTTCGCTGATCATCAGCGCGTTGAGCGCGGCGGTCATACGGACCGGAAACTCCGCCGGGCGGCGAAGCACCTTGTGCCGCGCGTCCAGCGCGGTCAGACCATTCATCACCCGCTCGCGCGCCTCGGAAAGACCGGGACGCGGCATGATGCGAGCGCCGTGCTCGAAGATATTTTCCATCAGCGCAGCGGTTTTGGCCGGCGCGGTCTTGAATTCATGCGCGACGGTCGTCGCGCCTTCATCGATAATGCCGACCAAGTCCGCGTAAAAAGATCCGTTCGATGCGTACGCACGGAAGAGCTGCTTGCGGCCGGGGGTGGAGATCTTGCCCGCCGAAGTTTTCAGGCGCGCATGATTTTTGTAATCGACCAACTTGTAAGTGAAGTCGGCCGCGGGCGCGTCGTCACTAACGGCGAGGGCAGTGCCGACGCCGAACGCGTCGATTGGAGCGCTTGCGTCGACGAGCTCGGCGATCTTGAACTCGTCCAGGTTGCCACTCGCGACAATCGAGATATCGCTGTGACCGGCCTTATCGAGAATCACGCGCGCCCGGCGGCTGAGCGCGTGTAGATCTCCGCTGTCGAGCCGCAGCGCCTGGACTTTTGCGCCCGCCTCTCGAACCTGCACAGCCACCGCCGCCGCATTTTCGACTCCGCGTACCGTATCGTAAGTGTCGACCAGCAAAGTACTCAGAGTCGGGAAGCTGTTTACGAAATCGCTGAACGCGTCGCGCTCGTTCTCATGCGCCATCACGAAGCTGTGACTCATGGTGCCGAAAACGGGGATCCCATAACGTTTTCCCGCGAGCACGTTGGCGGAGCCGTGAAAGCCGGCGAGGTAGCTGGAGCGCGCCGCGACGAGCGACGCATCGGCGCCTTGCGCGCGACGCGGGCTGAAGTCCACCAGGCGCCGGCCTCCGGCGACTGTAAAGCATCGCGCAGCCTTGGTCGCGACGATCGACGCGAAACCGAGCTGATTGAGCGCCAGCGTCTCGATCAGTTGGGCTTCGATGAGCGGCGCGCGAATTTCGAGAATTGGTTCGCCGGCGAAATAAATTGTTCCTTCGGGTAGTGCGCGGATCGAGCCGGTGAAGCGGAGTTTCGATAGGTACTCGAGAAACTCGGCCTTGAAGAGCTTCAGCGATTGCAGATGCTCGATGGCCGCATCGTCGAAGCGGTAATGCTCCAGCGCTTCGGCCAGGCGCTCGACACCGGCCGCGATCATGAAGCCGCGCCCCGGCGGCATCCGGCGCATCGCGAGCTCAAACGACGCGATATCGTTGAAGCCGTGATCGAAGAACGCCGCGCTGACGGTCAATTCGTATAGATCGGTCAGCAGCGCAACTTCGGCGGGGTCGAGTCGGAGGTCGATCGCCATCGCGAAACTATCTCTGCGGCGCGCGATAGATCGCGCTTAGCGGGGCGGCTCTGGAGGTGTTGGCGGTTTCGGAATCGGCGGACTTTGGCCGGCCTCCTGCACGACGCGAGTCTCGCCCATCGGGCGATCGCGCAGAATGTCCGCCATCTTCTTCAGACGCTGGTCCACGAGATAATTAATCGATCCAGGCTCCTCGATGGTTCCCGCGCGCACGCCGGTGAGCGCCTCGATCCCGTGATCGATCGTGTCAATTGGATAGATGTGGAACTGGCCGCGCTCGATTGCGCCGGTGGTTTCCGGATCCAGAGTCAGATTCGACACGTTGGTGCGCGGCACCAGCACACCCTGCGCGCCGGTTAGACCGATCGTTTTGCACACACGATAAAAGCCTTCGACCTTTTGATTGACACCGCCGATTGCCTGCACGGTGCCGTGCTGATCGACCGAACCCGTAACCGCAAGGTCCTGGCGCAGCGGCACTCCCGACAGCGCGGAGAGCAGCGCGTACAGTTCAGTCGAGCTTGCGCTGTCGCCGTCGATTCCCGAGTAAGATTGCTCGAAGCAAAGGCTCGCGGTCATCGCGAGCGGATGAGTCTGTCCGAAGCGCGCGCGCAGAAAGCCGCTCAGTATCATGATTCCCTTGTCGTGCGTCGAGCCCGACATCCGCGCTTCACGCTCGATGTTGATCACGCCGGATTGCCCGAGCGCCACCGTCGCAGTGACGCGCGATGGACGGCCGAAGCTGTACCCGCCGACGTCGAGCACGGCGAGGCCGTTGATCTGTCCGACGCTGGTGCCCTTGATCTCGACGATGAGCGTGCCATTGGCGATGAGCCTGCGAATTTCCTCTTCGATAAAGTTAAGCCGAAGCATCCGCTCCACGAGCGCACGCTCGACATGCGCGCCGCTCACCCGGGCGGCATCTTCGCCGCGCGCGAAGTAAGCCGACTCGCGCGCAAGATCGTCGATCGGCTCGAGCATCGCGAGCACCCGGGTCCGATCGCCCGCCATGCGCATCCCGAACTCGACAATTCTTTCCAGCGCACTCGCGTCGAAGGGCGGCAGATTCTCTCTGCGCGAGAGTGCGCCGACGCGCGCCGCGTAATGCGCCGCAGCGGCCCCATCGGCGGCCACCGCCGGCCGCACCTCAGCTTTCACTTTGAACAGTTCGGAGAAGTCCGTGTCGTAAAAATAGAGCAGGTTGTAAAGATATGCGCCGCCGAGCACCACGACCTTGTTGTGAATCTCGATCGGCTCGGGCTTGAGCCCGCTCATCGAGAAAAACGGCAACGGTTCGAAAGTCTCGAGCGTCATGCGGCCGGACTTGAGCGTGCGCTTGAGCGTTTTCCAGACTCCCGGCTCGATCGCCGCATCTTCCATGTCGAAGACCAGGAAACCGCCGTGCGATTTCAGAAACGATCCGCCGATGATGCGCGTGAAGTTGGTGCCCGAGCGCCCGAGCGGATCGATCCAGCGCTCGATGGTGCCAAACAGGTTGCGATAAGTCGGCGCGTCCTCGAGCACCACCGGCGCACCGCGTGTCGCCGAGTTATCGACCAGGACGTTGACCTGGTACTCGAACCATCGCGGTCCGTCCTCGATCGAAGGAGGCCGGGGCGGCCCCTGCTCGGCAGGCTGCTCGCGGAACCGATCGAGATTGCCGAGCATGTGTTCGCCGACCTGTTCGAGCCAGGAATCTACTGCAGGATTCTTAATGCGATGCTTTAAGTCTTCGATCGATGGGTTGATGAGCCGGGCCGCAAAGGCGCGTTCGATCGCGCGAATGTCCTCGATCAACTCGCGCATCATCTCCTGCTGACGAAGGGTCAGGGTCGCGAGTTCGTCCTGCAACTCGACCTGGACCTTGGCCAACGCTTCGCGCTCGGCGTCGGTCCTTCCCGCCATCGCCTTGTTCAGCGCCTCGGGTGACTCGGGCATCTTGCCTTCGATCAGTGGAATGAAAATGACCTGGCCCGACGGCGTGCTCTGGATCGCGAACCCGCGCTCGCGCGCGCGAGTCTCGAGATTGCCAAACAGTTCCTGCGCGCGCTTGTTGTACTTGTCGCGCAACGCCGCGCGCTCCTGGTCGAAGTCCTCGCGCCGGAACGCCTTGGGCAATTGCTCGAGTACAAAGCTCAGCAGCTCGGCCATGCGCTCGCGAAGTTCCACACCCTGCCCCGGCAACAAATAGATCGCGACCGGAGATTCCGGATTTCTGAAATTATTTACGTAGACCCAGTCGCCCGGCGTGGGCATCGTTGCGGCTTTCTCGCCGAGCAGACGCAGTACAGATTCGCGCTCCTGGCGAGTGCGAAGTCCGCTTACGAAAACGTTGTAGCCGGGGGCATCGATTCCCATCGCTAGGCGGATTGCATCGAGTGCCCGCCCCTGCCCGAACAGCTCGATCAGTCCGTCGCCGGACGCGGCGCGCTCGAGCGCCGCGGAGTCAAGCAGAATCGGGATGCGCAATTCGGATGCGCCGAGCTCGGCGGGCGATTGCGCGGGAAGCAACGCGGCGCTGCCGCGGGTAGCGATGGGGTCGCTGTGGTCGGTCATATAAGTAGTTGTGTCGGGAGCGGCTCAAACGTCCTTGAGCGAGATTCGTCGCGCTTTCTTTTTGGGCAACGTGACGATGAGCGTGCCTTCGGACCATCGCGCGGTCGAAGCTTCACCGTCGATCGCGTCGGAGAAAGAAAACGATCTCTGCAGGATCCCGCCGAGGTTCTCGGGCATCCGTAACGCGACTCGCTGGCCTGAGACTTCGACCTGAATTTTTGCCGGATCGACGCCCAGCGCGGCGACGTGAACTTCGTACCGATCGGGATGATCGGTCACCTGGGCGCGCTCGAAACGACCGGACTCGGTTCCGCACTTCCATCGATCGATCAGAAGTTCGTCGAAGAACTCGTCGAAGGCGCGTTCGAAGTCGTCAATTCCAAATCCGCGGCGAGTGGCCATATGCTCAGTTTCCCACGATCCTCAAGAAAATGTAACGCACGATAGTGGCGCGGTCGAGGACTCGCGCGCGCGCATCAGTTTGTTTCGCTTGCCACCGCAACGCTTGCGTCGTATGGTTCCGACTGTGCCAACCTTTTCAAAAATCGTCGCTGCTACGGATTTTTCCGAGGACTCAAATCTCGCGCTCAGCTTCGCGCAGGAATTGGCGACCAAGTTCTCCGCCGAGATCGTACTCCTGCACGTCGATCAGCCGCTCGCGCCGGTCATGATGACGCCGGAGCTCGGGCCGGCGATGGACGTGGGCGCGATGGGCCGAATCGCCGAGGAGCAGCGCCTGCTCGCGCAGAAGGAACTCGACAAGATCGCGGGCAAGCTGCGCACCGGCGGCATCAAGGTGAAGAGTCTGCTCAAAGTGGGCTCGCCGTTCCTGGAGATCCTGCACACCGCGCAGAGCGAGGGCGCCGACTTGATCGTGCTCGGCACTCATGGACGCACGGGGTTGGCGCACGTCCTGATGGGCAGTGTGGCGGAGCGCGTGGTCCAGAAAGCGCCCTGCCCGGTGCTGACGATTCGTCATCCCGATCGCAAATTCAAGCACCCGCTCGACAAGTAGCTCTCTGCTCCCTCGCCCGTTACTTTACGAGAGAGGTTAGGTGGGGGTTCTGCGTTACTTCACGACCCCTACTTGCCGGTAAACTTCGGCGCGCGCTTTTCCAAAAACGCTTTCACGCCTTCCTTGAAATCTTCCGAGTGCGTCATCATCTCCATCGACGCGTCGTCGTCGCGCACACCGGTCGCGAGATCGGTGAACAGATGCTGATAGATCATCTTCTTGGCCTGCGCGACGCCGAGCGGCGAACACTTGGTGGCGATCCCCGATGCGATCTCGCGCGCGGTAGCCATCAATTTGTCTTGCGGCACGACGCGACTTACCAGGCCCATCTCGAGCGCCTCGTTCGCATCGACCAGCCTGCCGGTGACCGCCAACTCCATCGCACGCGCCAGCCCGACGATTCGCGGCAGCATCCAGCTGCTCCCGTGCTCGATCGCAAGCCCGCGCTGGGTGAAGATCAATCCCATGCGCGCGTTCTCCGACGCGATCCGGATGTCCTGGTAAAGGCAAGTCGTGAAGCCAAGTCCGACACACGCGCCGTTGATCGCGCCGATTACCGGCGTGCTGAGTCCCAGCGGCCACGAGTAGGAGGTGCGGTAGTCGGCGCGCTGTTGGGCCATCGACGGATCCGGCTCTTCGGCAGCGCGAGCCGACCCGTGCCCCGACGCGATATTCGAAAGCGCACTCATGTCTGCGCCCGCGCAATATGCGCGGCCCGCGCCGGTCAGGATTATCGCGCCGATGTCAGGGTCGCGCTCCGCATCCATCATGGCAGTGCGCATCTCCGCGCCCATCTTCGGCGTCCATGCGTTCATCTTCTCGGGCCGGTTCATCGTGACGGTGGCCACGCGATCTTTTTTCTCGTAGATGATTTCGGCAAAGTTCATTTTCATTCCTCCGGTTCGGAATATGACGGCGAGCCCTAGGGCTCTTTCGAACGTGCTTGGCGTGATCAAAGCACTTCCAGATCGCGAAATCTAACACTTTCATCGCTCAGCGATGGCTGTTAGTAAAGCGCTGATGTTTGTAAAATTCCGCGGCCGCCTGTCCGCCAAATGCCTTCGCGCGACGGTCATACCGATTGCGCTCGCGATTTCCTTTTCGATCCAACCGCAATCTTTTGCCGCTGACGTGGCGCCGGATCGGTCCGCAGTCGGAACGCATGGGATGGTTGTCTCAGAGAGCGAAGACGCAGCCGGCGCGGGGCTCGAGATACTGAAGCATGGAGGAAATGCGATCGATGCGGCGGTCGCGACTGCGCTCGCGGTCGGGGTGACGAATCCGGCTTCGTGCGGAATCGGCGGCGGCGGCTTCATGCTGATTTACGTCGCGAAGGACCGTGCCTTCTACGCGCTCGACTATCGCGAGACCGCGCCGCTGAAGGCTCATCCCGACATGTTCATGCAGGGTGGCAAGCCCAACACCGAGCTCGCGCAGAATGGCGTGCTCGCAGTCGCGGTGCCGGGCGAAATAGCCGGAATCGATGCCGCCCTGCGGCGCTTCGGCACCATGAAGTTTCAGCAAATCGCCGCACCCGCGATCAAGCTCGCCGGCGATGGCTTTGGCGCAAGTCCGCATCTGGCCGGCGAGATTGCGCAGATGGCCGCGAAGCTCAAGGACGACCCTGGATTGCGCGAAGTCTTCCTGAAGCCCGACGGCTCCGCGCCGAAAGCGGGCGACACGATCGTCGAGAAGAATCTCGCCGCGACGTTGAAGGGTCTCGGCGACGATCCGGTCGCGAGTTTCTACCACGGCACGGTCGCAGCGGCGATCGCAGCATTCATGGCGGCGCATGGCGGATTGATCGGCGCAAACGATTTCGCGAACTATCGCCCGGCCTGGCGCAATCCGATTCGCCGCCACTATGAAGGTTATGACATCTATACGATGCCGCCGCCGTCGTCGGGCGGAGTCGTGCTCGAGATGCTGGGGGCGCTGGAAACTGGGCGTCTGGCGGGACTCGGCATCAACTCGCCTCCATATCTAGCGCGGCTGATTGAAGTGATGCGCCAGGGATTTATCGATCGCGCACAATATGCAGACCCTGCTTTCGTCGGCGTCGAAATCCAGCAGATGCTGTCCGACTCGCACATTCTCGAGCTGCGCGAGCGCGCGCTGCACAAACATTCGCCGGCACCGACGCCGCCGGCGCCGGCGCACGACCATGGCACGTCGAATCTGCTGGTGGCAGACAAGGACGGCAACGTCGTCGCGCTGACGACAACGATCAACACCGTGTTCGGCGCGAAGGTGAGCGTGCCCGCACTGGGCATTCTGCTGAACGATGAGATGGATGATTTCGGAATCGCGCCGGGAGTGCCGAACGCGTATCACCTACAAGGCGAACTCGCCAATGAGATCAGGCCGGGCAAGCGGCCGCTGTCCTCGATGGCGCCGATTATCGTTACCAAGAAGGGGCGCCCGTTCATGGCGACCGGCGGTTCCGGCGGACCGACGATTGTCAGCGGCGTGTTGCAAGTCGCGCTGAATATTCTCGACTTTCATCTCGACCCGGCAAGCGCGGTAGCCGAACCCAGAATCCATGAACAGGCCGAGCCTGACGTAGTGATAGTCGAGCAGACGATTGCGCCGGCCACGCGCAACGCGCTGGAACAAATGGGGTACAAGCTCAAAGTCGTGCCGATGCTCGGTGCGGTGAACGCGATCACGCTAGCGCCGGGAAATTTCCGTGGCGCGTTCGATCCGCGCAAAGGCGGCGGCGCGCTCGGATACTAGCGCTCTGTCCCGATGCGCCGACCGGCTACTTCACGCCGAGCAGATCGACGTTGAAGATCAGCGTGGCGTCCGGTGGGATAACGCCGCCGGCGCCGCGCGCGTCATAGCCCAGGTCCGGCGGAATGATCAGCGTGCGCTTGCCGCCGACATGCATGGTGGCGACGCCTTCGTCCCAACCCTTGATGACCTGGCCCTGGCCAATCGTAAAGGAAAATGGCTCGTTTCGGTCCAGTGAGCTGTCGAATTTCTTGCCCTTCTTGCCGTCGACAAACAGCCAGCCGGTGTAATTGACCGTCACCGTCTGGCCGGCCTGCGGCATGGGTCCGGTGCCCGGCTTGACGTCGATGATGCGCAGGCCGCTGGGCGTGGTGGACTCGCCGGCAGCCCGGGCAGCCAGGGGCGCTGCCGCGAGGGCGAGGAGGATTGCTGGTACAACTAGACGATAGAAGGACATACGACCTCGTGAAGTGAATGATAGGAGTTCAACGGCCGGCAACCTCCGGCTCGATGACGCCAGACACTAGCATCATCGAGGCCGGTGCGGGAGAGGGCGCCAAGCTTTGTCCCGTGCGATTTCGCGGTCCCGCCTCGACACGTTAGACTTAACTTTCGTGTCCGAGACCGCCCGTAGCGCTAACGCCACGCCCGCACTCGACGCCGAGTCTCAGCGGCATGCGCCGACGACATCGATCGCGTACGACGTCGCCGCGATTGTCGCGCTCGCGAGCGCTATATTTTTCTTTCATCTGGGCTCGTACGGACTGTGGGAGCCTGACGAGGCGCGCTACGCGGAGATCGCTCGCGAGATGCTGCATGGCGGCAGCGCGATCGTGCCGCATCTCAATTATGTCGCCTACGTGGAAAAGCCTCCGCTGCTTTATTGGCTGACGACGCTTTCTTTCTGGATCTTCGGAGTCTCGGAATTTGCCGCGCGGTTGCCGGTCGCATTGTCAGCGATCGGCGGGATTCTCGCGACCTACTGGTTCGCGCTTCACGCGTACGGACGACGCCACGCGATTCTTGCCGGCGCAATCCTCGCGACGACTCCGCTCTATGCGGTCATGGCACAGGTGATTACGACCGACATGCTGCTGACAGCGATGGTGACGATCGCAACCTTCTCCTTTTATCTGGCCTGGAAAGAGAGTGCGCGATGGTGCTGGATTGCCTACGCAGCGATGGGCTTGGCGGTGATGACCAAGGGACCGGTCGGTGCGGCGCTTCCGATCCTTACGATGGTGATATTTCTCGGATGGAATCGCGAACTTGGCGGCGCAATCCGGAGATTCCGCGTGATCCCCGGCCTCGCGCTCACGACGCTTCTCGCGGCGCCGTGGTTTATCCTGATGACTATCCGCGAGCCCGGGTTTTTCGATTTCTATTTCGTCGGCGAGCATTTGAGACGCGTCTTCGATGCGGACTACAGCCATAGCGAATCCTTTTATTTCTACATCCCGGTTCTCGCGCTCGGATTGCTGCCGTGGTCGATGCTGGTGCCGTTCCTGACCTGGCGTTCGGCGTCGAGAAATCCCGCGCGACGATTCTGCGTCGTAGCAGCCGCCGTGACGATCGTCGCGTTCTCATGCGCGAGCGCCAAGTTGATCCCATACGTGCTGCCGGCGGTTCCTCCGCTTGCCGTTTTGATCGCGGACGGACTGGCGTGCTGCGCATGGCCCGACGCCAGCTCTCGCGCCGCGCTTCGCCCGCCGGATTCCCGCATTCTGATCGAGAGCGGACCGATGCTCGCCCTGATGGGTGCTGGCGTGATGATCGCGGCGATCGCAGCGGCGCAGTTCCGCACTCCTTATGTTATGGCGGCGCGACCTGCGATGTACGCGATTGCCGCGATTTTGCTGGCCGGCGGCGCAATCACTACATCGATTTTCATGATCCAGCGTAAGGCGCTGGGACTCGGTGCAATCGTCGTCACGCTCGCGTTCGCGCTGATGGCCGGGGGATGGGCGCGGCTGGAGACCGAGCCGATGCGCTCGTACGCCGACTTGAGCCGCACGATCGCCGAAAAGGCACCCGACGCGACTATCATCTGTTATCATCGCTACGTTCAGTCGCTTCCGTTTTACAACCGACGCCGGGTGATCCTGGTCGGCGGCCGGACCGAACTCGACTTCGGTGCGGGTCACGATCCGGACGCGCGAGAATGGTTCCTGAACAACGACGAACAGATGTTCCGCGTCTGGGAACGGCCGGGTCGCACGGTGATCGTGCTCGATGCGGGCGACCTGGCGCGGATGAAAGAGCGGCTGGAGGAATTCGACATCATTGCAATCGAAGGGAAAAAGCGCGCGATCATTCGCCGTGAACGGATCTCCAACCGTGAGCCAATCACCACTAACTGAACCCGTGACTCCGTCGCCCGCGCCCGCGTCAAAACCGCCGGCCCATCCGTACCGCGCGTTTGCGATCCGAGCGGGCCTTGGGGTGGCGGTCGTGGCCATGCTGCTGTGGCGTTTCGATGCGCGTCCCGTGTTTCGAATCTTCGCCCGCGAGCGTCCCCCGTATTTCGCATCCGCGGTCGCGCTGTATCTCGCCGGCCAGGTGATGTCTTCGTATCGATGGAAACTACTGGCCGCAATCCTGAAAGTACACGCGAGCTTCTCCGATTTTGTCGCATACACCTTCCTCGGGATGTTCACCAACCTGTTCGTGCCCGGATTGCTGGCCGGCGATGCGGCGCGATCTATCTATTTGGGCAGGCCACGCAATCGCATGGGAGAGTCGATTGCCTCAGTCGTCGCGGATCGCTTGGTCGGACTGCTCGGATTGTTCTGGCTTGCAGCGTTCTCGGCGATTTTCCTGAACTATGCACCGCTGCCGCCGTCCGTAGTCACGCCTACGATTCTAGTTGGCGCGCTGGCTCTCGGCGCTTATCTCGCGTCGCCGCTGCTCGCGCGCCTGATCCATCTGATGCCCCGTCCGATTCGTCGCGCGGGAGGAATCGTCGCACCATATCTTCATCATCCAACGGCGCTGCTGGCGCCGATTGCGCTTTCAGTTGCGCTGCAGATAACCCTCGCGGTCGCGCAATATCTGGTCGCGGCGGGGCTCGGCCTTGGCGCCCCGCTCACGCTCTTTATCCTGTGCGTTCCGATTGCGAATGTGTTCGCGAGCCTGCCGCTCACACTCAATGGACTTGGGCTGCGCGAGTCGGCGTACCTGGTACTGTTCGGAATGGCGGGAATGGGCAGAGACGACGCAATCGCACTTGGATTGCTGTGGTTTGCGGTGATGGTGGTAAGTGGCCTGACCGGCTCGATCGCATTCGTGACGACCCCCGCCCCGATCCGCATCCACCAGCGCGGCAAGCGATCCTGCTGGCCTGTAGCGCCACATCGGATGGTACAAAAGCGCTCGGCCTTCTGATTCCGGAGAAGCGTAAGTGAACTGCTCGAAATGCGGGACGAATAATCCCGCAACCAATAACTTCTGCGCGAAGTGCGGGACTCCGCTCGCAAAACATTGCGCAAAATGCAGGGCGGAAAACCCGCCGACCTCCGACTTCTGCGGCAAGTGCGGCACTTCACTCGCCAATAGTGCGGGCACCACGGCCGCAACCTCGTCGCCAGAATCAGGAGTGCGAGTCGCGCCCGACAGTAGTTCACCGGAAGCGCTCGAAGGGGAGCGCAAGACGGTCACCGCACTGTTCGCGGATATCAAGGGGGCGACGGAACTCGAGGAGGATCTCGACCCCGAGGAGGCGCGCGCGATCATCGATCCTGCGCTGAAGCTGATGATCGATGCGGTCCGCCGCTACGACGGGTACATCGTGCAGAGCACCGGCGACGGCATCTTCGCGCTGTTCGGCGCCCCGGTCGCCCACGAGGACCATCCGCAACGCGCGCTCTACGCCGCACTGCGCATGCAGGAGGACCTGAAACGCTACTCGGCGCGGCTCCGCGAGGCAGGCAATCTGCCGCTTGAAGCACGCGTCGGTGTGAACACGGGCGAGGTTGTGATTCGTTCGATCACGACCGGCGAAGGACATACCGAATACACGCCGATCGGTCACACGACCAATCTCGCCTCGCGGATGCAGGCACTCGCGCCGACTGGATCGATCGCCGTCAGTGAGCAGACGCGCAGGCTGGTTGAGGGCTACTTCGCGCTCAAGCCGCTGGGACCGACCAGGGTGAAAGGGGTCAGCGAACCGGTCAACGTGTACGAGGTGACGGGGCTCGGACCGCTGCGCACGCGGCTGCAGCGATCGGCAGGGCGCGGCCTTACCAAGTTCGTCGGGCGCGAGCGCGAGATGGATGCGATGAAGACCGCGGCCGAGCGCGCGCAGGCCAGTCGCGGACAGATCGTCGCCGCGATGGCGGAAGCGGGCACCGGCAAGTCGCGGCTGTTTTACGAGTTCAAGGTCAAAAATCAATCGGGCTGGATGGTGCTCGAAACATTTTCGGTCTCGCATGGCAAGGCATCAGCGTTCCTGCCGGTGCTCGACCTGCTGCACGGCTATTTCAAAATCACCATTGATGACGACGCCCGTGCGCGGCGCGAGAAGATCGGCGGCAAGGTGCTGATGCTCGACCGCGCGCAGGAGGACACCCTGCCGTATCTGTTCGCGCTGCTCGGAATCGTCGAGGGCGACGATCCGTTGGCGCAGATGGACGCGCAGGTCCGCAAGCGGCGCACGCTCGATGCGATCAAGCGCATCCTGCTGCGCGAATCGCTCAATCAGCCGCTGATGGTGATCTTCGAGGACCTGCATTGGATCGACGAGGAGACGCAGGCGCTGCTGAATCTGCTCGCCGACTCGATCGCCAATGCGAAGATCCTGCTGCTGGTGAACTATCGCCCGGAATATTCTCATCAGTGGAACAGCAAGACTATCTATACGCAGCTTCGGCTCGACCCGCTCGGCAAGGAGAGCGCCGACGAGATGCTGTCGGCGCTGCTCGGCGACGGCGCGGGGATGGCGCAACTCAAGCGCGTGATCATCGAGCGCACCGAGGGCAACCCATTTTTTATGGAAGAGACGGTGCAGGTCCTGCTCGACGAGGGTTCGTTGGTCCGCGACGGCGCCATGATGCGGCTCACCCGGCCGCTGGGCGAGCTTAAGATTCCTCCTACCGTGCAGGGGATTCTCGCCGCGCGCATCGACCGGCTATCCGCGGAGTCCAAGGACGAGCTGCAAGCGCTGGCCGTCATCGGTAGGGAGTTTTCGCTCTCGTTGATTCGTGCGGTCGTCCCGAAATCCGACGACGAACTAAGCCGCATGCTCAATGACTTGCAGCTCGGCGAGTTCATCTATGAGCAGCCCGCTGTGGGCGATATCGAGTACTCTTTCAAGCACGCGCTGACCCAGGAGGTCGCGTTTGGCTCGGTGCTGAACGAGCGCCGCAAGGAGCTGCATCGACGCACCGCCGCGGCGATCGAATCTCTCTACGCCGAACGGCTGGAAGACCGCTACACCGAGCTGGCCCATCATTATGGGCGTGCGGGCGACGCCGCCAAGGCGGTGCAATACATGGGGTTGGCCGGCGAACAGGCACTAAATCGGTCGGCCTTCGCCGAAGCGTTTGCGCATCTGACGGCGGGCTTGGAACTGCTCAAGACTTTGCCCGACAGTCCCGCTCGCGACGCGCAGGAATTGCAGATGCAGCTGACTTTGGGCACCGCCTCCATCACTGTGAAAGGCCCGTCCTCCGATCAGGCCGAGGCGGCCTTTTCGCGAGCCTATGAGCTTTGCGTTCGCGACGGCGAGAGTACCGACCTGCTACGAGCATTGTCCGGGATCAGACTCGTGCATGCGACGAGGGGCGCTACGCGCAAATCGGTCGTAGTGGCACGAGAGGCCCTGGACATAGCCCGCAGGATCAATGATCCAATCCAGCTTGCGATTTTCCAGTACGCTTTAGCAATCAACCTGGGTACGCTAGGGGAGCTGACTCAAGCAAGGCAGATGCTTGAGGAATCGATCGAGCTGTTCCATCCACTTCCGGACGTTCCCGATCTGCAAATCCCTCAGGTTCTCCTACCGATGAACCTCGGTCGCACGCTTTGGCTGCTTGGCTTCCCGGACCAAGCGCTAAAGCAGATGCGCGAGGCCGAAATCAGGGGTCAGCGGAGCTCCAATCCGGTGGCGAACGCCTTCGGGCTTCAGCCAAACGAAATCGACATCTGGTGCGGCAATCTTGAGCAGGTTCGAGAAAACGCGCAAACGCTGTTGCAAGCCCCTTGGGCGGCAGACTTACAAATCCAGCTGGCCCGAGCAGACGTCGCTTGCGGCTGGTTGCTGGCCAAGGAAGGGAAGCTCGAAGGGATAGCGATTATACGCGACGCGATGGCAACGGTGGCTGCGACCCGCTTCGGCATAAACCGTTCGGTGTTCGGAGCGATGCTGGCAGAAGCATGCGCGGCGGTAGGCCAAATCGATGAGGCTCTAAGTGCAGTTGACGAGGTATTGCCGTTCACGCAGACCGAGGAGCGTTACTACGAAGCCGAGTTGAATCGCCTCCGCGGAGAATTTCTGCTGATGCGGGGAAATACAGAGCGAGGCACCGCTGAAGATTGCTTCCGCAATGCGATCGATATTGCAAAGAAGCAGGAAGCGAAGTCGTGGGAACTCCGCGCGACTACCAGCCTCGCACGGCTGCTCGCCACGCAGGGCAATCGCGATGACGCTCGCGCGATGCTCGCCGATATCTACAACTGGTTCACAGAGGGCTTCGAAACCGCCGACCTCAAAGACGCAAAGGCACTGCTCGATCAACTAAACGCGTAAGTTCGCGTGGCCTCGGACATCGCCAGATGCGGCGAGTGACCTTTTCGCTAATTCCGGTCGTGGTCATGATCGCTGGACCGCCGAGCCTCTTGATGATCCTCGTGCTGCTCGTTGTGACTGATCCAATCCTTGTGATGATCCTGGACCCAGTCGCGATGATTGTTCACCCACCAATCGCGATCATGCCAACTGTGATGCTCGTCGTAGTCGCCAACGTAGACCGGTTGGCTATAATATCCTGAGCCCGCGTAGTACCCCGATCCGTAACCGTAGTCGGGACCTGAATCGTAGCAACCCTGAAGCGCGATGGTCCCCGACAAGAGCAGCAAAGATCCGGCGGCCAAAAGTAACTTTTTAGTCATGTTCCTAGCCTCTGCATTAGAACGCATCACTTGTGCCATGCAAAAAACCTAATAACGGGCTAGCTTCATCGTCGTTTATCGAAAATGATCGACCGAAAGGGGATAAGTTTTTTTCAAAACCTTGCCTTCGCCGGCCATGATTTGTATAGTTCCCGAGACTAACCAAGCGGACAGGCCCTGGAGTATCCTCTACCTATGGACGTGATGAAGACGCTTTTCCTGAACCCTCCCTCTTACGACGACTTCGACGGTGGCGCCGGCTCACGATATCAGGCGACGCGCGAGGTCTGGTCGTTTTGGTATCCGACCTGGCTCGCCTACCCGGCGGGGATGATTCCGGGCGCGCGACTGCTCGACGCGCCGCCGCATAACTACACCGTCGAGATGACGATTAACGAGGCAAAGAATTACGACCTGGTCGTGATTCATACCTCGACCCCGTCGCTGCGGATGGATGCGCGCACGGCGGAAGCAATCAAGGCCGCGAACCCGAACGCGATCATCGCGATGGTCGGGGGTCATCCGACGGCGCGTCCGGACGAAACGCTAAAACTTTCGCCGGCGATCGATATCGCGGCGCGCAAGGAATTCGACTACTCGATGCTCGAAGTTGCCGAAGGACGCGAGTGGAGCACGATCGGCGGAATCAGCTATCAGAAAAATGGCGAGCTGCATCACAATCCCGATCGTCCCGCGCTCACCGACGAAGAACTCGACAAGCTTCCGTTCGTGACCGAGGTTTACGAGAAAAATCTCGACTACCTGAAGTACAACAGCCCCTACTGCCAGTATCCGTACGTGTCGATGTACACGGGACGCGGATGCCCGGCGCGCTGCACGTTCTGCCTGTGGCCGCAGGTCACGCAGGGTCATCGCTATCGCGTCCGCAGCCCGGAAAATGTGTACGAAGAAGTCGCGGCGATGAAGTCGAAGTTCCCCAAGATGAAGGAACTGTTCTTCGACGACGATACTTTCACCGCCGACCCGGCGCGCGCGCGCAAAATCGCGCAACTGCTGAAGCCGCTCGGAGTGACCTGGTCCACCAACTCGCGCGCCAACGTGGACTACGAAACGTTGAAGATCATGAAGGACGGCGGGCTCCGGCTGTTCGTGGTCGGCTACGAATCGGGCAACGCGCAGATTTTGAAGAATATCAAGAAGGGAGTCGGAATCGATCGGGCGCGGCGCTTCACCAAGGACTGCCATGAACTCGGAATCCTGATTCACGGCACCTTCATCCTCGGGTTGCCGGGCGAAAACAAGGAAACGATCGAGGAATCGATTCGGTTCGCGCGCGAGATGGATTGCGAAACGATCCAGGTCTCACTCGCGTCACCGTACCCGGGCACCGAGCTGTTTGACTACGTAACCAAGAATGGATTCCTGGCGGTCGATCCGTTGCTCGACGAGTCGGGCTATCAGAAATGCACGATCACCTATCCCGGGCTGAGCAACGACGAAATTTACGGCGCCGTCGAGCGTTTCTATCGCAGCTTCTACTTCCGTCCGCGTTACATTTTTAAATCGGTCAAGAAAATGCTGACCTCGATGGAAGAGACCAAGCGGATGCTGAACGAAGGTAGACAGTTCCTTTCGACGATGCGCCAGCGTCGGCATCAGACGGCGCAGGCGGCGGAGCAGGCATCAGCCTGACGACGAGAACTGGCCGAGACTAATCTTGTCGGCTCGTTAGCGATGAAGGGGAGCCTCGCGCCAGGTCGGCTGGGCACGCGAGTCATGCGATGACAATCTATGTCCTTCTGCCCGCTGTTGCGATTGCCATTTCGCTCTTCTACTATGCGGCCGCGACGCTGGCGACGATTAGATTCGCCGCGCGCGCATCAAGGCCGGCGCTTCCCATTCCGAAAATTCCGCCGCGCGTTGCAGTGCTGAAGCCGCTGCACGGAAAGAGCAATTCGCTCGCCGCCAACCTGGTGAGCTTTCTCGAAGTGGCGTATTCCCGCCTCGATTATTTTTTTGGCGTCTCGGATTACGAAGATCCGGCCGCCGAAGTTCCGGTCGCGCTCAGGCAGCGATACCAGTTCGCGAACATCACCCTGGTCGTGGGCGAGGAACCGGGATGCTCCAATCGCAAGATTGCCAAGCTCATCAAGATGGCCGAGCGCGCGCCCAAGGCCGACATTTTCGTCCTGAGCGACGCCGACGTATCGGTCGACCGAGATTACCTGCGCCGTATCGTCGGTGAGCTGATCGCCGATGAGAAGATCGGAATCGTGACTTGCGCCTATCGTGCCCGTCCGATCGGCACGCTCGCATCACGCTTCGAGGCGCTGTACGTAAACACCGACTTCCTGCCGCAAATTCTGCTCGCCGAGATGGTCGAGCCGATGCACTATGGGCTCGGCGCGACGATAGCGATCAAGCGGGCGGCGCTGGAAGCAATCGGCGGATTCTCCGCGGTGAAGAACTTGCTTGCCGATGACTTCTACATGGGAAAGCTCGTCAACACCCTAGGTTATGAGATCAAACTCTCCAGCGCGCTGGTCACACTCGCTTGCGAAGAACGCCGCTTCGTCGACTTCTGGCATCATCAGTTGAGGTGGGCGCGCACCTTCCGAACGGTGCGCCCGGTAAGTATCGCGACAATCCTGATGCATGGACCGTTCTGGGCGCTCGTATTGCTTGCGATCTTGCGCGGAAGTGCTCCTGCAGTCGCGGCATTCGTGCTGGTAATCGCGCTGCGGCTCGCGATGTCGGCGATGATCGTGGGACGCGTGCTCAAGATGCCCGAGTTGCTCGCCGATCTTTGGCTCGTTCCAATCAAGGACCTCGTGATGACCGGCGTATGGGCTGCGAGCCTGCTCGGCAACAAGGTGACGTGGGCCGGCCGCAAGTTCCAGCTGATGCGGGGCGGAGCGATGCGCGAAGTTAAGAGCCGCGCCGCGTGATCTTCTACTTATCACTCGCGACGGTGTCGAGCGTGTTGCTCGCGCTGGGCCTGTTGATGATGAAGAGCCGCTCCGACGATCTGCCGGTGGCCGCCGGCGCGAATATGATCGGGGCGGTCGTCGCATGGACTCGCGATCCAACCTGGATCGGCGGACTCGCAGTGCAAACCGCGGGTTGGGTGCTCTACGTGATCGCGGTTTCGCAGACCTCGGTCTCGATCGTCGCAGTGATGATGCAGAGCGGGATCGCGCTGTTCGTCATCGCTTCAGTGGTGATCCTGGGCGAGCGGGCGCGCCCGCGCGAATGGATCGGTATCGGCGCGATCGTGTTCGGGATGGTGATGCTGACGTTGTCGCTGCCGGCCGGTCAGGCCGAAGGCGCTCTGCAACCGGCAACGCTGCTGATGCTGTCCGCCCTGCTGCTGGCCGCGGGATTGGCGCCGATGGGAATCGAGCGGTTGAAGCATAGTGGCGCAGCAGCCGCGATTTTTTCCGGCATCGCGTTCGGACTCGGTGGATTGTTCACCAAGGCAATGACCGACAAGTTCCTCGGCAATGAAGCCGGTGCACTCGCGTTTCGAATCGTCACGAATCCCTACGCGTATGGCGTAGTCGCCGCAAACGTCGCTGGGATAATTGCGCTGCAGAACTCGTTTCATTCCGCGCGCGGAATAATCGCGATGCCGCTTTCGGGCGCACTCTCCAACCTGGTCCCCATAGTGGGCGGGATGCTCGCATTTGGGGAGCATCTGCCGGCGGATCCTGCGGCAGCCGCGATGCGAATCGGCGCTTTCCTTCTCACAATTGCGTCGGGCGCACTGCTGGCCGGAACGCGCGAGCAACCGCCCGATGCGACGATCGCAGCGCCTGCCGCCGCAGGATCTGCCCGCTGACGATAGCCTGTCTTAGAAATTCGCTTTTGGCACCGGCAACCCGGGAACGTCCGCGCGCGCGCGGAAAATCGTGCCCTTGCGAGTTGGGTCGTCGCTGTTGTCCGCGGTCACCACGTAGAGGTCGAGCATGTCGCGCCCGCCGAACACGAGGCTGGTCACCATCGCGGCCGGGAGTTTGATCCGCTTTTTGACCGTCGCGTCTTTCGAAAAATGAACAACCTCGCCGACGCGCACCGCCGCGACCCAGACACCGCCCTGCGCATCGACGGCCAGCCCGTCGGGCCATCCCGTCGGCATTTTCGCAAAGATGCGCCGATCCTTGACCCCGCGCTCGTGGGTCACGTCGTAAATCCATACCGCGCCGGTCGTGGAGTCCGAGTGATAGAGATGTTTGCGATCAGGACTTAGTCCGAGACCGTTGCTGACTTCGATACCGTCCCACAACTTCACCGGGCGCCCGGGCGGATCGATCCGGAACAGGCTGCCCGGAATCGGCTTGTTGTCGCCGAGCGGATCGAAGTTGAGCGTGCCGGTGTACACGCTGCCATGATCGTCGGTGGTGAGATCGTTCATGCTGACCGGCTTGCCTTCCCACGCGGCGAACAGGTCGCGGCTCTTGCCGGTCTTCTCGTCCCAATGAATCAGGCCGCGTCCGGTGAGCACGAGTCCGCCGCTGGTGTTGAACATCATCCCGCCGACGCCCTTTCGTTTGGGGATCAGAGTTTCGACGTTGCCGCCGGGATTTCGCCGATAAACTCCGCCGTTGGGAATGTCGCTGAAGTACAGTCGATCGCGCTCGTCGACGCGTGGCGCTTCCAGCAGGCCGTAGCCGCTTGCGATCATCTCGAATTCCATCGCTCAAGGCCTCCTGTCGCCCGTTTACCACGGTTCGCGTGCGCGCGGCGAGTCTTTCACCGACCGTCGGCGTCAGGCTGGATCGAGCTGGACCGGCTGCGTCATGCGTGCGCGGTTCTGATCGTCGATTCGCAGTCGGCGATGGCACAGGTAGATCAACACCGGCTGCAGGATTCGGGTGAGAATCATGATCGCGAGCGCCCCGCCGATAACAACAATCGCCAGCGGCTGCTGGGTCTGCGCGCCGATTCGCGTCGAAAGAGCCGCCGGCAAGAGCCCGAACGCATCGACGAGATCGGTCATCATCGTGGCTCGGAGACGGCGGTCGGAGCCGTTGATGATCGCCTCGACGAAAGGATGCCCCTGCTCCCAGAGCTGGCGGATGTAGAAGCTCAGCAGTATTCCGTCCATCACGGCGATGCCGAAAATCGAAATGAAACCGACTCCAGCCGACACGCTGAATGGAGTGCCAGTGATGATCAGCGCAAGAATTCCGCCGAGGCAGGCGACCGGAATCTGCGCCATGATGATGAACGTATCGATTAACGATTGGGTGGCGCCATAAAGGACGCCGGCGATCAGCAACAGTGCGAACGGCACGACGATCATGAACCGGCGATTGGCGGCTTGAAGCTCACCGTACTCGCCCGACCATTCGAGATGCACCCCGTCGGGTAGATGGACGCTCGTAGCAATGACGCGCTTGGCTTCTTCGACGGTACTCTGCAAATCGCGGCCGCGGATCGAAAATCGGATCGGCACGAATCGCTGGAGCGAGTCGCGATAGATGAACGACGCGCCTTCGGCGGTCTCGACCTTTGCGACCTGGTCGAGCGGAATTTGTCCGCCGGCCGGGATATTGACCCGGATTTGGCGGATCGCATCGAGGCTCTGCCGGTATTCGGGTTTCCATCGCACCGTCAGGTCGAAGCGCCGGTCCCCTTCCAGCACCTGCGTCACCGCCTGACCGCCGATCGCCGCCTGCACGACAGCGCCAACGTCGCCGACGTTTATCCCGTAGCGCGCGCACGCAGCGCGGTCCGGCGTGATCTGCAGATTGGGCTGTCCGAGAGAACGCAACACGACCGCATCGGCCACTCCACGCACTCCGCCCAGCGATTCCTTGATGTCGTTGGCTATACGCTCGTCGGTCGCGAGGTCTGAACCGAAAACTTTGATCGCGTTTTCGCCGGCCTTTACCCCCGAGATCGCTTCGTCGATGTTGTCTTCGATATTTTGCGAGTAGCTGAAAGCCACACCCGGAAACTTCTGCGTGAGTTTGTCGTCGATCTGCTTGACCAGTTTCGGTTTGTCGAGCCCCGCGGGCCATTCGCGGTCGGGCTTCAGTTCGACTGAGAATTCGATGTTGAAAAACCCGGTCGTCTCGGTGCCGTCGTCCGGACGGCCTAGCTGCGACACGACCGTGACAACTTCGGGGAAACTCTTGAACACGGCGCGCATCTGATTGCATAGCTTGGCGCCATGTTCGAGCGAGATAGTCAGCGGCATCGTCGCGTGCGCCCAGATGTTTCCCTCTTCCAGCTTGGGCAGAAACTGCCCGCCCAGCAACGGGAAGAGCGACAGCACGCCGGCAAGCAGCACGACTATTGCGGTCAACGTCGCCCGCGGCCATTCCAGCACCCACTCAAACATCCCGTGATAGAAGGCTGAGATTCCCGCCCAGACCGGATTGTGAACGGTTCGCATTCCGCGCGCGAAGAAAAACGAAGACAGGACCGGCGACAACGTCACCGCGAGCAGAATCGCGGCGCCGAGCGCGAATGCATAGGTATGCGACATCGGCGAAAAGATGGCCCCCTCTACGCCGCGCATCGTGAACAGCGGCAGGAACGCGATCACGAAAATCAGGGTCGAGAAGAACATCGGCCCGCCTACTTCCTGCGCGGCGGCCAAAATTCGAAGGCGGTAACTCTCGCTCGAGCGTTCGGGCGCGGTCAGGTGTCGTTCGATATTTTCCATCACGATAACGGTGGTATCGATGATGATCCCGAAATCGATTGCGCCGAGCGAAATCAGATTGGCCGGGGTGTCGGTGAAATGCATCAGCGTGAACGCACCGCATAGTGCCAGCGGAATGTTCACCGCCGCCACGATCGCCGCGCGCAGGTTACCAAGGAAGAAAATCAGCACCAGGAAGACCAGTGCCATTCCGATCGTCAGGTTCTCGATTACCGTGCGGAGCGTGGTGTCGACCAGCTTGGTGCGGTCGTAGTACGGCACGACCTTGTAGCCCTTGGGCAGTATGCCCGAGGTGTTCAGATCCTGGACCTTCGCCTCGACGCCCTTGAGCGTCTCCAGCGTGTTGCCATACTTGCGCATCAGCACGATGCCGGTGACGACTTCGTTCTGATTGTCCTTGCCCACAATTCCGAGCCGTGGCGCGTAGCCGACATCGACATCGGCGACGTTCGAGACCTTGATCGGGGTGGACTTGTTTGCGTTGAGGACGACGTTGCGGATGTCGTCGAGGCTTTGGAAAAACCCCAGCCCGCGCACGTCGAACGCCTGCTCGCCGACGCTCATATAGTTGCCGCCTGCGTTGGTGTTCGAGTTCTGCAGCGCCGAGATCAGCGTCGAGAGCGGGACCTGGTAGTAGTTGAGTTTGTGCGGATCGACTTCGACCTGGAACTGTTTGGTCAACCCGCCGAAGCCCGAAACGTCTTCCACTCCGGGCACCGTCCGCAGTTGTTTTTCAAGGATCCAGTCCTCGATCTCTTTCTCGTGAATCAGATCGTGGTCGGGACCCTCGACCGTGTAGCGGTAGATTTCTCCGATCGGATTATCGGGCGAAATTCCCGGCGTCACACCCTGCGGCAGCGTAATGAAGGACAGGCGATTGATAGTCTCAACCCGATCCCAGTAGTAGTCGCTTTCCCACGAGAAATAACATCGGATATCCGACAATCCGTAGAGCGATATCGATCGCATCGCCTTGAGATTGCGCATCCCGGCCAGACCATATTCGGTCGGCACGGTGACCAGCTTTTCGACTTCTTCCGCGCTCAGACCGTTGGGCAATGTAAGCACTTCAACCAACGGCTGAACCGGGTCGGGGTACGCTTCGATATCCAACTGCGAGAAAGAATAGACACCCGCGAGCAGAAGCATCAGCGCGATGCCGATAACGACTACCCGCTCGCGAAGCGCCAGCGACATCAAGGAACGAATCATGGCCTACCTATCGTTCTTGACCGCATCATCGAAAATGTCCGGCGATGCCTCGGCCCGAGCTACGAGCTCTCTCCGTGAGCCTCGTGCCATAGCGCGTTTACTTGCAGCGTTTCGCCGCTGACGACGCGGTCGCCGACCTTCAACCCGGCGACGATCCGCGCGTAGCCGGCGCGACTCCACGAAGCGATCGCCACCTTGCGATGCTCGAATAGTCCGGGGCTGACTTCGACGAACGCGTAGTAATTGTCTATGTCGAACACCAGCGCGTCCTGCGGAACTACCAGCGCGTTGCCGGGCCGCGTGACGATGGTCACCTTCGCGAGCATTTGCGGTTTGAGCTTGCCGTCGGGATTCTTCACCTCGCAGCGGATTGAGGCGGTGTGCGTCGTGGGATCGATATTCTGACTGATGCGCGCGATCGCTCCCTTGAACACTTCGTCGGGGAAGGCGGTCGTTACCGCGGACATCTCCTGCCCGACGCGCACGCGTGCGAGATCGTCCTCGTAGATATCGCCGGTGATCCATACGTCTTCGAGTGTGCCGAGCGTGAACAGAGCGTCGCCGGGATTCACCGCCGCGCCGCGTTGCACCTTGTTCTCGACCACGACGCCGCTTATCGGCGCGCGCATCCACACGACCGGATCGGGCGCGGTGAGCGACTGTATATCGGCATCGCTCATGCCCAGAAACTGGAGCTTGCGTTTCGCGGCCAGCATCAGAGAGCCTGCAAAATCCGACGAAGCGCCGACGCCAGGCGCCGCGATCAGCTTGGAGGTGTCGTGCGCCTGGAGGTACTCGGCCTCTGCAGTCATGAAATCGGGGCTGTAGAGAGCGATGATCTTCTCGCCTCGGCGCACGCTATCCCAGAGCGAGACGCGATTCTGCTCGATTCGACCCTGCACGCGGGAGACTATCGTCGAGACCCGGCGATCGTCGTACGTGATCTGGCCGGAGGTTTCCAGAACGCCCGGCAAATCGACGTTCTGTACGTCCACCATGACAAGGCCCGGAACATCGCCGGCGTTGAACTGGAGCAACTCCGCGCCCTGCTGCCGAACCAGTCGAGGCACCACGGGCGTCGCTTCGGGTACCGCTGCGGCCGGGCCCGCGGAATCACTGCGGCATCCGGACCCGAAAACCGCCAGGCCTGCGACTGCACATGCGGCGAGCACGATCAGATTTGCGCGGATTCGAGTCATTGATGCAGCGGCGCTCCAATCGCCTGCTCGAGCGAAACTTCGCCGGCCAAAAACTGGTTGGCCGCCTGCAGGTAACTTACGCGCGCCGCGAAATTGCGTTGCACAACGCTCGAGAGCGTCACGAAATCGATTTTACCGGACTGATAGGCGGTCAGCGCGACGCGAAGATCCTGCTGCGCCAGCGGAATCAGCGAATCGCGATAGAGAATCGCGGTTTCGTACGCGAACTGCGCGCTGCGGAACAGCGTCGCGACCGCCGCCGCAGTCTGGATCTTTATCAGCGCAAGATCCGAGCGCGCCGCCTGAAGGTTCGCCTTCGCGCGCACCACGTCTTCATCCTGCTTGAGCCAAAAAAAGATCGGCATGTTGAAACCGATAATGCCGACCCAGTCCCGCGGCTGGCTCGGTCTCGGGGCGAAGCTCGGAACCAGGTAGTCGTCATACTGGACGGCCGCGGTGAAGTCTGGCAGGTACTCCATCTTCGCGAGATAGAGCGCGGTATCCATATTGCGCTCCGCCAGTGCTGCTTCGAGAATTTCCTGCCGCATCGCATATGCTCTATCGATAAGCGCGTCGAGCCGCGCCGTCAGGGCTTCTACTTTAAGAGTTCGATCCACCGACAATGGAGCGCCGACCGGACGATAGAGCAGCAGATTCAGCGAGGTCTCGTCGTTGGCCACTGCGGTCAGGTACTGACGCTGAAGCTGGCGTGCTGCGGCCAGATCGAACTCGGCGCTGATCACGTCGGTCTGCGCGACCTTCGACGTCGAGTACGCCGTCTCGGCCACTCTTACGATCTGATCGAGATTTTGGACGTTTTCATCGTTGACGGCTCCCAGAGAGCTATCGAGCACGAGCTGAAAGTATCCGATCTCAGTCGCGGCGCGCACATCGCGTACCGTCGCGGCCAGCGCGAGTCGCGCGATATCTGCGCTGCGCACCGCCTGGTCCCGCTGATGCAGCGCCTTGCCGGGGAATTGAAACGATTCGCTGAAGTTGAACTCCCTGAGCGACGCGCGCCCGACTGGAGTCTTCGGACTGTCGCTGTTCGTGTAAGTGAAGATGGGATCGTTCGGCGCGACCGTCTGCTTGATCGAATGAACCGCGGAGTCCCACCGGTAGCGCGCCGACTTGACCTGCGGGTTGGCCTCCACCGCAATCTCGACGAGCTGCGAGACGGTCAGGGGCGCATCGCCGGCGCGAACGAACGACGCATCAAACGCCGCAATCGCGAGCGCCAGCGTAATCGCGCCACCGATCTTCAATGCTCGCATCGCAGCTCCTCGCCCGTTCGCGCATACGCTTCAGGTACGGTTCAGAGCGTACCTACAACCGCCAGCACGCCCCTGCAATCGCCAAACAATTAAACCGGTTTGAAAGGAGGACTGAAAGCGCCCTGAGTGCAGAATGCAATCTCAGCCAGATGGCCGATTTCCAGAAATTTCTGAAGAAACTGATGGAGATTCGCGACTGACGCTACTTCTCGGCGACCTTTTTTTTCGCCGCAGCCGTCTGCTGCATCGATCGCAAATACTCAACTACCTGCCAGCGCCGCTCGGGCGGGATCTCCGCGGCGTAGGAGGGCATCGTGAGGATGCCGTCGCGAATCGCTCCGTAGATATAGCCGTCGGGAAGATCTTTGCTCGTACCCGAGATCAGATTCTTCGGCGGCTTCGACAAAATGTGCGCGGCCGGACCGTCACCCTGCCCCGTAGCACCGTGGCATGGCGCGCAGGAGGTGTTGAATTGATCCCGGCCGGCAGCGAGATTTTGCGCCGTCGGCTGCAGCGGATTGTGCATCTTGATCGTAGCCTGCTCGAGATTCATCGGCGGCTCCCCATGCACAGGAAGCGTATCGGCGGGCGTGACCCGCGGCGCCTTCGCAAACGGCTGAGTCTCCGGCCCCCGATACATGTCGATGCTCCATGGAAAACATTCGGCAGGCGCCGGCGAGATCGCCGCAACGATCGTGATCGCGAACATCGCAAGCGCGACGCGGGTCATGATGTTGCAAAGCGCGCTCGTCATCATTTCGAAACTCGCGAGTCTCTACTTCTCTACGACGATAACCCCGACCATACCCGCCTTCTCGTGCGGAAGGCAAAAGTAACGATACGTGCCGGGCACGGTAAATGTGTAGCTGTAATCGCCGCCCGGCGGGATAAAGCCGGAATCGAAGGCCACCGCGCCTTTGGGCATCGACGTGTCTTTCGGATTCTGCGCATTAGCGGCCGTCGTCGAGACGGAATGAACCGTCTGACCGTCGTTCACCCATTGCACGCTGTCTCCGGCTTTTATCGAAACTTTTTCAGGCGCATAAAATGGCGCCTTGTCGGACATCTTGATGACGATTGGACTGCCCGCGGCCTTGGCGGGATTTGGAAGCAACGCGAGCGCCGCGCTAACCGCAATCGCGAGCGTCACTATCACCACGCGAAGAATCATGCGGCGGCGCGAAATTCGCGGACCCGCCGGTACAATTCCGAGATCGATCACTGAACCAGCCATTGCACACCTTCCTGTTGCCAAAAAATAAAGATTTCGCTGGCCCGCCTCATCAACAGCATATTAGCTGAACTCATGAAGCGATCACTCCAGCATCACATCATCTAAAGAATAACCGTTATTTTGAGCGAGGCAAGATGGCTATGCGGCCGCGCCCCGGGGAGCGCGGCCTGTCGCGAGTCGTGAGAGATATTGCTTGAAAAACAGCTACTTAGCTTGGATTGGGCGATACGATGCTCGAGAATTCCAACCCCTTCTGACCGGCGTCCACCGTGACTCGGGAGCCGTCGCGAATCTCGCCCGACAACAGCTTTCGCCCGAGCGAGGTCTCAAGCTCCCGCTGGATCATCCGCTTCAGCGGACGCGCGCCGTATGACGGATCGTAGCCATGCTCGGCAAGATAGTCGCGAGCCTTATCGCTCAGCTCGAGCACGATCTTTCGCTCCTCGAGGCGCTCCCGCAATCGCGTCAGCTGGATATCGACTATCTGGCGTAACTCTTCGCGCGTCAGCGGATGGAACACCACGACCTCATCGACGCGGTTCAGGAACTCGGGCCTGAAGCTTTGCCGCAGGACCTCGAGCGCCTGCATCTTCATCTTCTCGTAGTCCTGACCTTTGAATCCGAGGATGAGCTGGCTTGCGATATTGGAGGTCATGATCACGACTGTATTGCGGAAATCCACCGTGCGGCCGTGACCGTCGGTGAGCCGTCCGTCGTCGAGCAGTTGCAGCAACACGTTGAACACGTCGCCATGAGCCTTTTCGATCTCGTCGAACAGGACCACGGAATACGGACGCCGTCGCACCGCTTCAGTCAGTTGCCCGCCCTCCTCGAAGCCGACGTAGCCCGGGGGCGCGCCGACCAGCCGCGAGACGGTGTGCTTCTCCATGTACTCGGACATGTCGATTCGGATCATCGCGGCTTCGTCGTCGAACAGGAATGCCGCCAGCGCGCGCGCAAGTTCGGTCTTGCCGACACCGGTCGGCCCCAGAAAAATGAACGAGCCGATCGGCCGATTTGGATCCTTCAGTCCCGAGCGCGCGCGAATCACCGCGTCTGAGACCGCGATCACCGCTTCGTCCTGGCCGATCACGCGTTTGTGCAGATGCTCCTCCAGATGCGCGAGCTTCTGCACTTCGCCTTCGAGCAGCCTCGAGACCGGCACTCCGGTCCATCGCGCCACCACTTCGGCGATATCGTCTTCGTCCACCTCCTCTTTGATCAACCGATCGCCGCCGCCGTGCTTTTCGATCAGTTTTTCCTCTTCCGCGGCCAGATTTTTTTCCAGCGTCGCGAGCTTTCCGTATTGCAGCTCGGCGACCTTGTTGAGGTCGTACTCGCGCTTGGCTTTTTCGATCGCGAGCCTGGTCTGCTCGATTTCAGCTTTGATCTTCGCAAGCGCCTCGAGCCCGCCCTTTTCGGTTTGCCACTGCGCCTGCAACCCCGCGCGCTTCTCTTTTATTTCGGCAAGCTCTTTTTCCAGCTTTTCGAGCCGCTCGCGCGACGCCTTGTCGGTCTCGCGCTTGAGCGCTTCACGCTCGATCTCCAGTTGCATCACCCGCCGGTTCACTTCATCTATCTCGACCGGCATCGATTCTTTTTCGGTGCGCAACTTTGCCGCGGCTTCGTCGACCAGGTCAATCGCCTTGTCGGGCAGGAACCGATCCGTGATGTAGCGCTTGGAAAGCACCGCGGCCGTTACCAGGGCACTGTCCTTGATCCGGATTCCGTGATGGACCTCGTAGCGTTCCTTCAATCCGCGCAGAATCGAAATGGTATCTTCGACGCTGGGCTCCTCGACCAACACCGGCTGGAAGCGACGCTCCAGCGCCGCATCTTTCTCGATATGCTTGCGATACTCGTCGAGCGTAGTCGCGCCGATACAATGCAACTCGCCGCGCGCGAGCATCGGCTTCAGCAGGTTCGACGCATCCATCGCGCCTTCCGCGGCGCCCGCGCCGATCACCGTATGCAGCTCGTCGATGAACAGAATTATCTCGCCGGCGGCCTCCTGCACTTCCTTCAGGACGGCTTTCAGGCGCTCCTCGAATTCGCCGCGGAATTTCGCTCCCGCAATAAGCGCGCCCATGTCGAGCGCGACCAGCTTGCGGTTCTTCAAGCCGTCGGGCACATCGCCCGCGACGATTCGCTGCGCCAGCCCCTCGACAATCGCCGTTTTGCCCACGCCTGGCTCGCCGATCAGCACGGGATTGTTCTTGGTCCGGCGCGAGAGCACCTGGATGACGCGGCGGATTTCCTCATCGCGTCCGATAACCGGATCTACTTTGCCCGCCGCCGCGAGCTTGGTCAGGTCGCGGCCGTAACGCTCGAGCGCCTGGTAAGTGGCTTCAGGATTGGACGAAGTGACGCGCTGACTGCCGCGCACTTTCTTGAGCACACCCATCAACTTGTCATGCGTGAGCCCGGCTTCGCGAAGCAGCTTCGCCGCCGCGCCCGGCTCGTCGAGCATCGCGATCAGCACGTGCTCGACCGAGACATATTCGTCCTTGAGTTTGCCCGCTTCCTGCTCGGCGCGTGCGAGCACCCGGCCAAGACGCTGGGTAGCGTAAACTTGTCCGCTGTCGGAACCGCTGCCGGTGACGCGGGGAATTTTCGCGAGTTCCGCATCGAGCTTCTGCCGTAGCGCCGCGCGATCGGCGCCGCTTAGCGTCACTATCGACGACACCAGCCCGTCGTCGTCCTCGAGCAGTGCCGAGAGCAAGTGCTCGACGTCGACCGCCTGGTTATGCGCGGTAAGCGCCGCGTTTTGCGCGCGTCCCAGCGCTTCTTGAAGTTTTTCGGTAAAGCGATTTGCGTTCATTCGATTCGCTCCTTAAACCTAACCATTGAGAGACCGGCGGCAAGGAGCATCGTCGCGCGTGCCGCGATGCCCTGAAATTGGAGTAGCACGCAACTTAAGCTCAACACCAAACCTCGTGCGCGTGGACAATCGGGTCTCGGACTTCCGCTTTGGGAAAATCAATAGGATGTCGAAATCGCCGGAGTCCGAGCGTCATTATGGCAGGGAAGCAATAAATGCACGCCCACAATTAAGGAGGCTTCACATGCAGTACATTCTGATGCTCTATGCTCAGGAAGATGGTTGGTCCAAACTGACCAAGACCGAACAGGATCAGGCGATGGCGGCGTATGGCGCTTACACCGAGGCGCTGAAAAAGGCAGGCGCTCTTCTCGGCTCGAATCGCCTCCAGCCGACCTCGAACGCGACCACGGTGCGCGTCACCAACGGCAAGTCGCAAGTGCTCGACGGTCCTTATGCGGACTCTAAGGAGCAGCTCGGCGGCTACTACGCGATCGATGTGCCCGACCTCGACGCGGCGATCTCGTGGGCATCGCGATGTCCGGCCGCGAGCCACGGTATCATCGAGGTGAGGCCGTTCTGGAACGAGCCGTGAGCCCCGTTGGCTCGTCAAGTGCGAGGAATAGATGCGGTGAAACTTTACAACGTGAACGCGTCCAACTTCGCGGCCAAATCACGCATCGCGATTTACGATAAAGGCCTCGACATCGACATCGTGCCGATTCCGGGCAACGATCTGAAATCACCCGAGTACCTGAAGATCAATTTCCTCGGAAAGACGCCGGCCCTCGATGCCGACGCGCTCATCATTCCTGAGTCGGAAACAATTAACGAATATCTTGAGGACAGGTTCCCGACTCCCCCGCTGCTGCCAAAATCGCCGGAAGCGCGCGCACGGGTGCGTACCTTCACCCGCTTCCACGATCTCTATCTGACCGCGACCCAGGATGTTCTGACCGCGCAGCTCGATCCGAGGAACCGCAACGAAAAGGTGCTCACCGCGGCGTTGTCCGAGTTCAATCGGCGCCTCGATCAACTCGACAGAATGTTGCCCGCAGTTGGCTTCGCAGCCGGAAAAGATTTTACCCTGGCCGACTGCGCACTCGCGCCAACGATATTCTTTGCGGTGAAGATGCTCCCGCTTAACGGCGCCAAACCGCCGCTCGAGGAGCGTCCGAATCTCGCGGCGTGGTGGAGTCATGTGCAGACCCGAGCGTCGGTCAAGCGGGCGCTCGGCGAAATCGCCGAAGGGCTGGCTCAGATGCAGCGCGGCGGCTGAGCTCCGCGCTCAAGTAATCGTATGAACTCCGGCGAAGGCGATGAGCAGGCGCGTAGCACGGCGGACGCGGTCGCCCGCCGCAGTTACGGCAAGCTGGTCGCCTTTCTCGCGGCGCGCACCCGCGACGTGGCCGCTGCCGAAGACGCGCTGTCGGAGGCGTTCGCAGCGGCGCTGAAAGATTGGCCGCACAATGGATGCCCGACGAATCCGGAGGCGTGGCTGATGACCGTCGCGCGGCGAAAGCTGATCGATGTCGCCCGGCGACAAGCGTATCGCCGCGACGCGGCCCGCGATCTGCTCCTCATGGCCGAAGAACTCGAGGCTGCCGCCGCCGATGCGGAGATTCCCGATCAACGTCTCGGTCTGATGTTTGCGTGTGCACATCCGGCTATCGACGCCGGCGTCCGCGCGCCGTTGATTCTCCAGGTGGTGCTGGGATTCGATGCGGCCGCGATTGCCTCCGCCTTCCTGATGTCTCCGGCCGCGATGGGCCAGCGCCTGGTCCGCGCGAAGAACAAGATCCGCGAGACACACATCCCGTTTCGCATTCCGGCTCGTGAAGAGCTGCGCGACCGGCTCGACACCGTGCTCGACGCAATCTACGCGGCGTTTGCTCAAGGCTGGATCGATCCCGCAGGCACGGATATCGCACGGCGCGATCTAGCCGATGAAGCCATCTTTCTCGGCCGGTTGCTGACCGAACTGCTGCCCGGGGAGCCGGAGCCGATGGGTCTGCTCGCGCTCATGCTTCATGCGGAAGCGCGGCGTCGCGCACGGCGCAGTGTGAACGCAGAGTACGTTCCGCTTGCCGAGCAGGATCCCGCGCTTTGGGACTCGCGGATGATCGATGAAGCCGAGGCGCTGCTCTTACGCGCGAGCGCCCTGGGCTCACTCGGCCGCTATCAACTCGAAGCCGCGCTCCAGTCGGCGCACGTTTATCGACGTCGCACCGGCCACCCAAATTGGGAATCGGTCGTGCAGCTATACGACGCGCTGTTGGCGCTCTCCGGCTCGCCGGTGGTCGCGATCAATCGCAGTCTGGCGATCGCGGAGACGCTCGGCCCGAGCGCCGCTCTCGAAGCATTGCATGAAGTCGCCGGCGATGCCCGGCTCAATGAATACCAACCCTATTGGGCCGCTCGCGCGGAGCTGCTCGCCAGGACCGGCGCACACCGCGAAGCTCGACACGCATACGAAATCGCAATCGGCCTGGAGCGCGATCCCGCTGTCCGCGTTTTCCTTCAGCATCGTCAGTCGGCCCTGCCAACTTGACGACGTCGAGCGCGGCTGCGAACTAGACGTTCGCGGCTGGCGCCGGATTGCCACGCGTCGTGCGACGTTCCGCGCGCACGCGGCCATTGGGCTCGAACGCCGGATGCAAGCCCGCTTCACGCGCCGGCGAACCGACAGTGGCCGGCTTCGGCGCGGTCAGCAGGATGTGCCGCCTGCCCTCGCGGATGAGGACGCCCCGCTCTGTCATCTCAGTCAAAAGCTTGCTCACCATCGGGCGCGAACTGCCGATCATCTCGGCGAGTTCCTCCTGCGCAAGTTCCGGCATCAGGAGCGTTCCGCGAGAATCCGGCACCCCGAAGCGTTCCGCCAATTCGGCCAGAACCACCTCAAGCCGTTTGCGCAGCGACATTCCGAGGAACGACGCGTAGCGGTAGGCGACACCTGACCATATCGAATTGATCGACTCGGCAATTTTAAGCAAGGCCTCGGGCTCGAGGCCCTTGAGAACTTCCGCAATGTGATGGCGGGTGAACAACGCGACGCAGCAGTTGGTCAGGGCCGCCGCCTCGAAAAGTTGCGATCGCTCGCCGTCCACGTCGGAGAAATCTGCGTATCCAACCAGGTCGCCCGGTCCAGCCAATTCGACCAGCACGCGATCGCTGCCCGGTCGCGAGCTGTGAACCTTGACCACGCCGGTCATGACCGCGAAAACCACGTCGGCGGGCGATCCCTTGGAGAATAGTTCCGCGCCCTTTGGATATCGCACCACCATGTGGCGTTCCAGCAGAGTGGCCGCCGCTTCACGCGGCAGGCCCATCGATGAGAGCTTGGCAAGCAGCCTCTCATGGACTTGCGCCGAGACTTGAAGGTTCATACGCGTCTCCTTGCGGCTGCACTCGTGACGGCCGATGTGTAAATAAACCCTACAAACTGTTATCTCACGCAGGGAGATGCGTCAAGCGGTCGTAACTATCGAAATGGAGGCCTTTTTAGGGGAGCAAACGCAGCTCAGGCGCCCGCGATCATCATCTCAGTTATCTTGATCGTCGGCGCCGCGGTGGAAGATCGCCATTCGAGGTCGTTCCCGATCATCTCGATCCCGCCCATCATGTCCTTGAGATTGCCTGCGATCGTGATTTCCTGCACCGGATAGGCAAGCTCACCGTCCTCGATCCAGATTCCGCTCGCGCCCCGCGAGTAGTCGCCGGTAACCATGTTCACCCCGAAGCCGATTGTCTCGGTCAGGTAGAGTCCCTGCTTCACCGAGCCGATTATCTGCTCGGGCGTGTAGCTGCCCGGCTCGAGATATAGATTAGTGGTCGATACGGTCGGAGCGTCGCCCACCGAGCGCGCCGCATTGCCCGTCGGCGCCAGGCCCAGCTTGCGCGCCGAGTAGCAGTCGAGCAGATACGAGGTCAGCACGCCCTTCTCGACCACATGCCGGCGCGAAGTCGGCAGGCCCTCGCCGTCGAAGGGCTTGGAGCCGAGACCCGCGGGGATCAGCGCGTCGTCGATAATCGCGACACCGGGGGCGGCGATCCGATTTCCCAACTGCCCGACCAGGAACGATGCGCCCTTGTAGAGCGACGGGCCCGAGGCGGCGCCGACGATCGATCGAATTAGTCCCGCCGCCATCTGCGGATCGAACACGACCGGCGCGCGGGTCGTCTTGATCTTGCGCGCGCCAAGACGCCTGAGTGCCCGCTTCGCTGAAGTGACGCCGACCGACTCCGCGTCTTCGAGTTTTCCGAAGCGCCGATTCGAGGTGTACCAGTATCCCTGCTGCATCGCCTCGCCTTCCTGGGCGATCGGTCCGACCACGAGCGAGTAAGACGTGCCGGCATACTCGCCTGAAAATCCCTGGCTGTTGGCGAACAGCACCTGGCCACGCCCGGAGCTGAATTCAGCGCCGCCGGAATTCTTGATCCTCGGATCGAATTTAAGCGCCGCATTCTCGCCGCGACGCGCAATCTCGAGTGCACGGTCAGCATCCACGATGCCGCTGTCAGGATCGGCCAAAGAGAGTTCGGGCAATGACTTGGGATGCAGCGATGGCTCTGGAAGCCCCGCCCACGGATCGGACGCCGACAAACGCGCCAACTCGACCGTATGCGCGACGAAATCCACCAGCGCGTCGCGCTCGATCTCGGCCGTCGACGAAGTCGCGGAAGACTGCCCGCAGAATACGCGCAGGCCGAGCCGCCGCTCGCGCGAACTCTTGAGCTTCTCGACCTCGCCCATCCGCACCCCGGCCATGAGCGACTCTCCGGTAACACACAAAACTTCCGCGGCGCTCGCGCCTTTCTTCTTTGCCTCGTCGAGCGCCCAATTGGCGAGTTCCAAATCCAAAGCCATCGGTATTTCCCAGCGTCAGGCGCGAGTGCCGCCGACCGTTATGCCGTCGATTCGAATCGTCGGCAGCCCCACGCCCACCGGCACCGACTGCCCGTCCTTGCCACAGGTCCCGACGCCCGCGTCGAGCGCCAGGTCGTTGCCCACCATCGAGACGCGGGTGAGAACGTCGGGCCCGTTGCCGATAAGCGTCGCGCCCTTCACCGGCCGGGTCACTTTCCCGTCTTCAATCAGGTAAGCCTCGCTCGCGGAGAAAACAAATTTGCCATTGGTAATATCGACCTGTCCGCCGCCGAAGCTGACCGCGTAGAGTCCGTTCTGCACCGACTTGATGATCTCCTCGGGCGTCGATTCGCCGGCCAGCATGAAGGTATTGGTCATGCGCGGCATTGGAGAATGCGCGAAGCTCTCACGCCGCCCGTTGCCCGTCGGCGCCATCTTCATCAGCCGCGCGTTCATCCGATCCTGCAGATAACCGCGCAGAATTCCCTTTTCGATCAGCACGGTGCGCGAGGTCTTGGTGCCTTCGTCGTCGACATTCAAACTGCCGCGCCGATTCGGGATAGTCCCATCGTCGATAACCGTACAGAGTTCGCTGGCGACCTTCTCCCCGATTCGATTCGCGAACGCCGATGTGCCCTTGCGGTTGAAGTCGCCTTCGAGGCCGTGACCGATTGCCTCATGGAGCAGAATCCCCGGCCATCCGTTGCCCAGCACCACAACCATCTCGCCCGCGGGCGCATCAACCGCGTCGAGATTGACGATCGCCTGCCGCGCCGCTTCGATCGCATACTCGCGCCAGCGCTCGTTCTCGAGAAAATATTTCCACTCGACTCGGCCGCCGCCACCATACGAGCCGGCTTGCCGGCCCTTGCCGTCGTCGGCAATAACGGTCACGTTGAGGCGGCATAACGGCTGCATGTCCGCGGCGACTTGGCCGTCGCTGTTCACGATCATCACGATCTTCTGCTCGCATGCGAACGACGCCATCACGTTTTTCACGCGCGGATCGTAGGCTCGCACCACCTTATCGATCTCGCTGAGCAATTTCGCGCGCTCCTCTACTGGAACGTCGAGCGGGGTGCTCGGGAGATCGTAGAGCGCATGATGCGCGGCCGGTGTGCCGACCTGCACTGCGGCGGGCGCGGCGCCGCGCTGATCGGCGATCGCGCGGGCGGCCTCGGCGGCGAGGCGCATCCGGTCGATCGTCACCTCGTCGGAGTAGGCGTAGCCGGTGCGATCGTCGGCGCATACGCGGACGCCGACGCCGTGGCTGACCGATTTGCTGGTGTGATTAACCATCGACTCTTCGAGACCGAGGCCTTCCGAGCTGCGGTACTCGAAGTAGAGATCGGCGTAATCGGCTTTGCGTTCGAGCGCGCTGCCGAGGATTCGCTCGAGCGCGCCGTGGTTCATGCCGAAGCGGTTCAGAAAGAATTTATCGGGAGCAACGAGTTCGTTGGACATTATATTTTGCCGCCTGTAATCGGAAGTTTATCAGAGAATATGCGGCCTGACAGCCCGTTGGAAAGTTGGAATGTCGATCCCGTTGGAGCTCGAACGACTCACCTATGTTGGCGCATCAATCGATCGACGCTGCGCAAGGAGTTAAACGATGAAATTTCTGTGCCTGGTTTATTTCGAGCCGCGAACGTTGGCGGGACTTACGCCGAGCGAAAAAACGACTTTGGACCGCGACTCTATCGCCTATGATAAGGAGCTTGACCGCAGTGGCCGCTACCTGGGTTCCGATGCGCTCCAGCCGGTCAGCAGCGCGCGTACCGTGCGAGTTCGCCGCGGCAAGGCAAAGATTACCGACGGACCGTTCGCCGAAACCAAAGAGCATTTGGGCGGCTTCATCCTGGTCGACGCGGCGAATATGGACGAGGCGGTCGAGATCGCGACAAAAATTCCCCTCGCGAAACTCGGCACAATCGAGGTGCGCCCGATAATGACAATTGGCGGGGAAATGCTCCAACCGGCGATGAATTCCAAAATGATATAAGCGGCGTAAGATCGACTGCTGCTGCAGAGAGGCGTCGGATTCGCCGATGCGATCGCATGGAGGAAAGAACGAAGCCATGACCGGAATCCGATACCTGACCGATGAGAAGGGCCGCAAGGTAGCCGTTCAAATCGACCTGACAAAGCATCGGGAGCTATGGGAAGACCTCCAGGATGTGCTTGTCTCGCGGTCGCGCCGGCACGAAAAGCGGATTCCGCTCGATAAGGTGAAAGCAGGACTCATCAAGAGCGGCAAGCTCGCCCGTGAGTAACTATTGGGTTGCAATAGCAGCATGGAGTAACTAAGGACGGCGATGTGTCGCTTTCTTGAAGGCGGGCTAATTGACTAGTGGGCGGATGCCAGTGTTCGGTGAAGCTGCTTGGCAAGCTCTATGGCGCTGATTCTCCCGCGGGCTTGTCGTACATACGTTGCGAACCAATCTATATGAGAACCAAATCTCTCTTCGTCCGGAAATGGCCTCAAAGCCGATTCAAGATCCGAACGGAACATGGTGAGGTTGGCAGGAACTTCGACTCCAGCCGCAGATACACTCTCAAGTACGTCAGTGAACGCAACTATCCAGAGCGCACCATCACGCGCGTTCCTCCAGGAAGTATAGTTTCTCGACCGAAGGAAGGGCGCCCTCAATTGATTTAGCAATTGATCGCCGATCCGAGCTAGCTCGCTAGAGAGGACCGCGCAAGATTCCGCGTTGGCAGATTCGCAGATTTGTGCGGTGACGAGCGTAAGCGGGCCATCAACCGGAAGATAGAAGTTAGGCCGGCTATCCGTGGCGAAGAATAGCGAGAGTTTATCGCAAAGAAGTTGAAAAAACAGGCGATGCGCGAGCCCGATCTCCAATGTACCAATCTTTGCGGCGTCGTCGAACAGGCGTTGGAGTTCCATCGCATTGCCCCCTTCGAAAGCTCCGCTGATCGCGTGAGCCAGTTCACGCAATTTCTCTATCGTCAAATTCGGGGGAATGCTCTCAGACAACAGGCGCCGAGAAATAGAAAGCTTGGAGTCGATCGTAGCTGCGTCGTACGGTGATGAGGACGATCCTCCCACCTTCGGCCTTTGAAATAGCAATGAGTTGTGTATGTGGGCCATGGCGTACACCTGTTCATCGACCGATAGGTGGAGGCTCGTCAGACAGCTCTCATGAACGGTCTGTCCATTGATGAAGCGATCTGACAAGGACGCCGCACCGACGGCCCTAAGAAGCCCAACTCGGCTTGAGATGAAAGCGGTCTCAAGAGCTTCGCGCGCCGCCCGGTAAAACGATGCACTAACGTGGCTAAGTGCGATTGAAATCGCACGTGCCACCGGATACGTAGCGGGGGTCGCTCCGCCATCGCGAAGCGTCGGCGAATAGCAATCAATGAGCCGCTCCATAGCACGAACGAGCCGATTCGGATGCTTTGCTGCCAAGTAGTTAACGGCTTGAGTCAGCGGCCAAACCGACAAACCTCGAAACTCCCATGGCCTATCAAGCAATGAGTCTGCGTATTTCAGTGCCTGGGGAAACGGATGAAGCACCGCACTTGCCATGGTCAAATCTTCAGCCACAACTTCAGCATCCGCGGTGCCTGACGGCATCCGTCGGACCGGCGCTCTAACAATGACCTCTTCAACGATATCTAGTCCTGAGCTCCCTGTCGCGACGACATCGTGCAAGAGGCTTAGACCGGCCTCCTCGTCCGTGCGTACGCTGACTTCTGAAAGTGCCGACCAACGCTTGATTGACATGCGAACCCGGCGGGACTTTCCTAGTTCTGGACCAATCAGACGACGCTTCACAGCTTCGAGATTGAATTGGTTGGTCGCCGAGTCGCACATACCGGCGCCATCCAGAGCCGCTTGCGCAGACAAATTGCTATCAAAGTGTTTGCTGAGCAATACTTCAGCGATCACGCGATAATCTGGTCCGGTCGCGGCGGCCCTCTTGCGTTCGGCGGGGTACTTGTCCCAAAGCGTCTTTACGGTAACTGCAGTGCCGCGAGGGTGTTTGCCGCTTTGGATCTCCCGAATATATGACACTACTTTCGGAAGCACGTCCGCCGGTATGGGCGTTGCCAGCATGGGATGCTCACGCGTTGCTCCTTGCAGTGAGTTGGTAAGACTGAATGCTCGAACAACTTCTCCAGCTCGGTTCCAAAGCATCAGGTACCGATCATGAATCAGTGCGTCGTCGCCAGCCCCTGAGGGGCCAATTTCCTCGATGCGAAAGTAAGTCGGCAACACGGCGCGCAACTGCTCGCACCGTTCTATCAGGCGCGGGCGACTCACCTTGCCGCCTTTGGGGCGGTGATTGAACGCCGTCAGAACCGAGTATTTCGCGTTCTGAACTCCAGCGCGCGCGATCAGCGAGATGAGCCCAGCCGAATCAAAGTACGGATCGACTAGGAGCACTCGCTCGATGTCGACTACCGAGGTAAGTTCTTTGAGCCAAGTCGCAAATTCAGGTTCCCAACCGATCGGAAAGAAGCGCGCACCTGATACATCGGGGCGCAATCGCAGCATTTTTTCCCGCTGCTTTCGAGCCGCCGGCACCCACGAATCGTTTTCGTAGCTTCCAATATCGCGGCGCTCATAGTGAATGCGTTTGAACGATTCTGCCTCTGCGACGCGGCCCTCGGCTCCCTTGGGATTGATATGGTTCGACCACCCTCCTTGCAGTCTACCGACCGCGCCGACTACACCAAAGTTAGAGACGATTTGTCGGACGAGCGTACCATGTTCTTGATAAACCAGCGTGCCCCGATCCTCGCTCACGGCCCAAACAGAAATGCCAACCTTACAAATCTGCTCAGGGGCATCGAACTTCTGCACTATGCGGTCGCCGTCAAAGGAAACCTCGCGAATATCATCGGAAATAATTTCATTGTCACTGCGGATTTCGCATCTAATGTAGACCGAAGAGGCGGCGGCGAAAGCATTCGAAGCGGACTTCGTGACGCGGACTTCGACCGCTCTACAATCGGTTTTGACGACCGTCCCGGCAGTTGATGTTTGTCGCGTGACAATCGGCGCCCATTCAACTGATGACCGTCCGTAAACATCGCCTGACGGAAAGTCCAGTAATTCTAAGTCGCCTATTCTTCCAGCATCGTTTCGATCGAATGCCAGACCTGTATCTTCGCTTAGTGCTTGGCTCGCAGCGATCCAGAAGCTTTCTTCGATTGTGCAGCTGATCTCAGGTACCCGAGACCTAATCAACAGATCCTTGTCGACTAGTCGAGCCGTTGCTGCATAGCCGAGAGTTCCGGCCACAGGAGAGGACTCTGGTCGAGAGTGTTCTACCAAACGCCGAATTGCATCCGTGGTCTCGAGAACGATGGGTGACTGAACCACGGTTTGGTTAGTCTCCGCACCAGCCAATCGAAGGCTCGCTAGGTCGGTCGGTAAGGCAGAGATGTCTGCGCGCGAGCTCACGTCCGGCGGGACAGAAAGGAAAAGGCACGAAGATTTATTCTTCGTGCCTTTGAGGTCTGTTCTTGAGGAGACGCAGATCAGCCGGCGGCGGCTCGGGCTCTACGGGGGGTTTCTGCGGGAGTGGTGTCTTTGCGGGGGCGTTTTTTTGGTTTTTTGGATTTCGTCTCTTCTTCGGTGCCGGTGAATTCGATTATCGAGAGCATCGCGGCGTCGCCTCTTCGGTGGCCGAATTTTATCACTCTCGTGTAGCCGCCCTGGCGTTCTTTGAAGCGGGGGGCGATTTCGTCGA
Organism: uncultured delta proteobacterium; assembly: GCA_963808235.1. Taxonomy (GTDB): domain Bacteria; phylum Desulfobacterota; class Binatia; order Binatales; family Binataceae; genus Binatus. The sequence goes on along the minus strand of CAWEEQ010000004.1, from coordinate 459,732 downwards.
AGAGTTTTTTTACCGCGTCATGCGATTGCATGAAGGCGAATGCGCGGCGGCGGGCGGCGAGATCGCCCTGCTTGCCCAAGGTGACCATCCGATCGGCGATTCGGCGGAGTTCCTTGGCTTTCGGATCGGTGGTTTTGATTCGCTCGTGACGAATCAGGGCCAGGACCATGTTCTTGAACAGCGCTTTGCGATGCGCGGAGGTGCGATTGAGCTTGCGGCCCGAGTTTAGATGACGCATCGGCTTTAATTCTCCAGACTTTCCACCTTCTCTAACCGTTGAGGGACACTCACCTGACCAATCCCAACCTAACCCCTAACCCCTTCCCTCGAGGGAATCGCCCCCGGCGAGTGGGGAACAATCGCGCGGTCAGGAGGCGATGGCGAATATTTCGTTACTGCATCCGTTCGCGCCGAGAAAGATCCAGGTTCCTTCGCTTCGCTCAGGATGACACAAAGACGGGAAACACCCGGGTCCATTCGCTTCCGCTCAGGTACCTAACCCCTAAGCGGACTCGCGGCGTTCTTGTTCTTCCCACATGCGGTCCAGTTCGCCGCGTGGGGGGAGATTCTCCAGGCGCATCCCGAGCGAGAGGCCCATGTCGGCCAGGACTTCCTTGATCTCGTTCAGCGATTTGCGGCCGAAGTTCTTGATCTTCAGCATGTCCTGCTCGGTGCGCTGGACCAGTTCGCCGATATACTTGATGTCGGCATTCTGGAGGCCGTTGAATGCGCGCACCGAGATCGGCAGGCCCTCGACCGGACGGTAGAGGAGCTCGCTTAGGCTCGGACGCACATCGCCGCCCTCGGCAGCACCTGCGGGGACTTCGGCTTCTTCTTCGACGCCCGCGAAAATCGTCATCTGATCGCGCATCACGCGCGCCGCATAGGTCAGCGCCTCACGCGGATTGATCGAGCCGTCGGTCCATATTTCGAGCGCAAGGCGATCGTAGTCCGTGCGCTGGCCGACGCGCGCGTTGGTCACGGTGAAGTTGACCTTGCGAATCGGCGAAAAGATCGCGTCGAGGCGAATCGTGCCGATGGCTTCCTCGTCCTCGGTGCGCTCGCCGGGCACGTATCCACGGCCGCGCTTGATGACGAGTTCCATGTCGAGTTCGGCGCCCTTGTCGAGCGACGCGATATGCTTGTCGGGGGTCAGCACTTCGAGGCTGGGTCCGCCGGTGATATCGCGCGCGGTGACCTGCGCTTCGCCCTTCACTTTAAGCGTCGCGGTAATCTGCTCGCCCTCATGGAGGCGGAGCCGGATTTCCTTCAAGTTGAGGACGATATCGGTCACGTCCTCCTTGACGCCCGCGAGCGTGGAAAACTCGTGGAGGACATTCTTGATCCGCACCGCCGTGATCGCATAGCCGGGCAGCGTGGATAGCAGGATGCGCCGGAGCGCGTTGCCAACGGTGATTCCGTAGCCGCGTTCGAGCGGCTCCGCGGAAAACTTGCCGTAGGAAGGAGTGACTTCCTTCTCGTCGAACTCGACAGTCTTGGGTTTAATCAGATCTCGCCAGTCATTCTGCATAAGCTGTGCTCTTGTTTCCGATTGGATTTTCTCGCGCCCACGCAGGCCCACCACGGACCGGGACGCCGATCGGTTGCCTCCGTTTACCTGGAGTAATGCTCGACGATCAGCTTCTCGCTGATCGGCATCGTGAGTTCAGCGCGCTGCGGCAGCGAGCGCATCGAGCCGCGGAATTGTTCGCGTTCGAGAGCCATCCACGGCGGTACGCCGCGCCGCTGCGCCATCTCGATCGCCTCGACGATCACCTTCTTGGTGCGGCTCGCCTCGGCGACGCTGATAACGCCGCCAACCTCGACCAGGGTCGAGGGAATCGTGACTTTTTTTCCGTTCAAATGAATATGCCCGTGGCGAACGACCTGGCGCGCCTGCGCGAGCGAACTCGCGAAGCCGAGCCTGTACACTACGTTGTCGAGCCGGCGCTCGAGCAGCACGAGCAGGTTCTCGCCGGTAATCCCGTCCATCCGCTCCGCCGTCTCGAAGTACGCGGAGAACTGCGCTTCCATCAGGCCGTAAATGCGTTTGACCTTCTGCTTTTCGCGGAGCCGAATCGCGAATTCAGAGAAACGCGTGCGCGCCTGTCCGTGCGCGCCGGGCGGATAATTGCGCCGCTCGATAGCGCACTTGTCGCTGTAGCATCGCTCTCCCTTAAGGAAGAGTTTCAGTCCCTCGCGCCGACATAGCCGGCATACCGGCCCTAAGTTTCTTGCCATTGTATCTTTACGCCTTTTTCAGTGGCCGGATTGTCAGACTCGGCGCCGCTTTGGCGGACGGCATCCGTTATGCGGAATCGGTGTCACGTCTTTTATCGAGATCACACCGAGTCCTGTCGCTTGCAGAGCACGCACTGCCGATTCGCGTCCACCGCCGGGACCTTTGACGTGAACGACCACCGCGCGCATCCCGACTTCCGAGCATTTGCGCGCGCATGCCTCCGCCGCCATCTGGGCCGCATACGGGGTGCCCTTGCGCGATCCCTTGAAGCCGACCGAGCCTGCGCTCGACCACGCGATCACGGTGCCCTGCTGATCGGTTATCGTGACGATCGTGTTGTTGAAGGTCGCATGAACATGCGCGACGCCTTCGGGCACGTTGCGGCGCACCTTCTTGCGGCGCGGCGCAGGTGCGGGCGCTCCGGCTGCGGCGCCTGCCGCTGCAGGTGCCGCGGCGGCGGCCTTCTTTTCCGGCGCAGCCTTGGTCTCTTTAACTTCGGTCTCTTTGGTTTCTTCAGCCATCTTTTAAGTGAATCCGCTTGGTTGGCGACAGCATGCTTAAAATTTCCTTAGCTGTCCGCGTTTTATCGCTTTTTTCAGTGAATCCGCTTTCAGTGCCTATCGTCGGGCGAAAATTTCCCTTCCCGCCCGCGTTCTATACGCTATCCCTTTGGCGGCGCGGTCTTCTTGCCGGCGACGACTTTGCGCGGACCTTTTCGAGTACGCGCGTTGGTATGGGTTCGCTGGCCACGGACCGGAAGTCCGCGGCGATGGCGTATGCCGCGGTAGCATCCGAGATCCATCAGGCGTTTGATCGCCTGCTGAAAATCGCGGCGCAGGTCGCCTTCGACTTCGAAGTCGGTGTCGATCACCTGGCGGATGTGAACCTGCTGGTCGGCCGACAAGTCGTCGGTCTTGATTGCCGGATCGACATTGGCGGCTTTGAGAATTTTGAGCGCGCCGGGCCGGCCTATTCCGTAGATATAGGTCAGCGCGATATCCATCCGCTTGTTCTTCGGCAGTTCGACTCCAGCTATGCGTGCCATCGCGAAAACCCTTCCTGGAACTATCCTAACCCTGGCGCTGCTTGTGCCGCGGGTTGGAGCATAGGATGCGCACGACGCCTTGGCGGCGCACCACCTTGCAGTTCTTACAAATCTTTTTTACCGACGCTCTGACTTTCATACTTCGCAATCTCTATCCGGGGCGCGTTCCCTAGCGCATCCGGTACGTAATCCGGCCGCGAGTCAGATCGTATGGGGACAATTCAACGGTGACCTTGTCGCCGGCCAGAATCTTTATGTAATGCATCCGCATCTTGCCCGAGATATGGGCCAACACCTTATGCCCGTTGTCGAGCGTCACTCTGAACACCGCATTGGGCAGCGCTTCCTGCACCGTCCCTTGTACTTCGATCGCGTCGCCCTTAGACATTTTCGAGCTCGCTCAGGATTTCTGGCCCGTTGGAGGTAATCGCGATGGAATGTTCGAAGTGGGCAGATAGTTTACCGTCCGCCGTCACCGCAGTCCAGCCGTCGGAAAGTATCTCCAAATCGGGGCTACCCTCGTTAACCATCGGCTCAATCGCCAGCGCCATCCCCTCCCGAAGACGGGGATTGGGCATCCCGAACCGGAAATAGTTCGGCACCTGGGGATCTTCATGGAGACGGCGGCCGATTCCGTGACCGGCAAAGTCGGTGACGACCGAAAATCCCGCGCCTTCGACCGTAGCCTGCACCGCTCGTGCGATATCGCTGATACGGTTGCCGGCCGCGAGCCTGCGCGATTCCCGCGTATAGCGAGTCGCGCGTCACCTTGAGCAGTTTCTGGACGTGCTCGGGAACGGGTCCGACCGCGACGGTCCGCGCCGAGTCGCCGAAGAATCCTTCGTAAACGACTCCGAAATCGAGGCCGACGATATCTCCGCTTTTCAATTTTCGACTCGACGGAATGCCATGGACAATCTCATTATTTACGGACACGCACAGGCATTTCGGATAGACGACGTCGCCGGGCTTGTAGCCCTTGAAGGCCGGCTTGGCGCCCTTGCGATAAGTAGCTTCCTCGGCCAGCCGATCGAGCTCCTCAGTGGTGATACCGGGGCGAATCGCGGCGGCAAGCTCCTCGAGAATCTCGGCGACGATGCGGCTCGCCTTGCGCATCACGGCTATTTCGGCCGGAGTTTTTAAATTAATCATTCCAATCACTGGCGACCTTCGGGCGAACCTTAGTTCCGACCGCGTTCAGAATCCGCTTTTCGACTTCGTCGGTGCGTCCCACTCCGTCGACCTGGGAGAGCATCGCGAGCCGCCCGTAATAATCGAGCAACGGACGAGTGGCGGCTGCGAACACCTTCAGGCGCTCGCGCACAGTCTCCTCGGCGTCGTCCTCGCGCTGGTAAAGCTCGCCGCCGCACTTGTCGCATACGCCGGCCTTTTTCGGCGGCTCGAAAATCGCGTGATACATCGCGGCGCATTTCTTACAGGTGCGGCGTCCCGAAATCCGTTTCACGATCTCCTCGTCCGGCACGATCACCGCGACGACTTTATCGAGCTTCGATCCATTCGCCTCGAGCATCCTGGCAAGCGTCTCGGCCTGTGCGACGTTGCGCGGGAATCCGTCGAGGATAAATCCGGCGCGCGCGTCTTTGCGGCCAAGGCGCTCCGCGACGAGCTTCAACACGAGTTCATCGGGCACCAGTTGCCCGCGATCCATATATCGAGTCGCCTCGCGTCCGAGTTCGGTACCTTCCCGCACCGCGGCGCGCAGCAAATCGCCGCTGGCTATCTGCGGAACATTCCATAATGCGCCGAGCGCTCGCGCCTGCGTTCCCTTGCCCGCGCCGGGCGGGCCGAGCAGAACCAGCCGCACGCTTAAGCGCCCCTGTTTCCGGATCGCTCTGCAGGTCTTTGCCTTTGCTCCTTCTTCCTTACGGTCCTGCGGGTCCGCGACGGTCTCTGCTACCCGTCCGCGGCGCATGAAGCCTTCGTAGTTGCGGGTCAGCAGATGAGTTTCAATTTGCGCGACCGTGTCTATTGCGACGCCGACCACGATCAGCAGCGCGGTTCCGCCGAAGAAAAACGGCACGTTGAAGCGCGCAATCAGGATCGTCGGCAGGACGCATACGGCACTCACGTAAATCGCACCGCCGAGCGTGATCCGCGACAGCACGCGATCGATATAGTCAGCGGTGAAACGTCCGGGCCGGATTCCCGGGATAAAGCCGCCGTACTTTTTCAGATTGTCGGCGACGTCGACCGGATTGAATGTCACGGAGGTGTAGAAGTAACAGAAGAACACGATCAGGGCGACGTAAACCAGATCGTAGTAGAAGCCGCCGGGGGTCAAATAGCTCGAGTACGGTTTCAAAAATGGAACGAAGGTCGCGAGCGTCGCCGGGAAGACCAGCAGCGCCGACGCGAAAATCGGCGGAATAACGCCCGAGGTATTAATCTTGAGCGGCAGATGCGAACTCTGCCCGCCGTAGACGCGGCGTCCGACCACGCGCCGGGCGTACTGAATCGGGATACGGCGCTGCGCGGTCTCGATATAGACGATCCCGGCGATAACGGCGGCAGCGATCGCGAGAATGAAGATGAGCAGGAAGACGCTCATTTCGCCCTCGCGCACGAACTGCGCCGTGGTGCTGATCGCGCTCGGCAGGCGCGCCACGATTCCCGCCATGATGATCAGCGATATACCGTTGCCGATACCGCGTTCGGTGATCTGCTCGCCGATCCACATCAGGAACATGGTGCCCGCAGTGACGGTCAGCACGGTCATCACGATAAAGCCGGGGCCCGGATTGTAAACGATACTGCCGCCGCCGGGCGACTGAATTTGTTCGAGCGAGATACGCGATCATCGTGCCCTGGAAGAGCGCGAGAAGCACGGTGCCATAGCGGGTGTATTGCGTTATCTTGCGGCGGCCGGCCTCGCCTTCCTTGTAGAGTTCGTCGAGATATGGCGACGCGATCTTCAGCAGATCGAGGACGATCGCGACCGAGATGTACGGCATGATGCCGAGTGCGAGGACCGAAAATTGCTGGAGCGCGCCGCCCGAGAAGAGATTAACCCAGCCGAAGAGCGTGCCGCTGGCGGCGTCGAAGAACGACTGCAGCGCCTGCCCGTCGATCCCCGGGGTAGGCACGGCGACGCCGATCCGATACACGGCCAGCATCGCGGCCGTGAACAGCAGCCGGCGGCGCAATTCCGGGATGCGCGAGGCGTTTGAAAACCCATCCAGCATTTAGCTATCGGTGGGCGTTACCATCTCCGCAACGCCGCCCGCGGCGGCGATTTTGTCACGCGCGCTTTCGAGAACGCATCGGCGCGCACTGTAATCTTACTCTTAAGATCGCCGTCGCCGAGAACCTTAACTTTGCGCCCGGCCGGGATAAGTCCACGCGCCGCGAGCGCGGCCGCGTCGATCGTGACGCCCGCCTCGAAGTCGTTCAGCCGGGACAGATTTACAATCGCAAACTCGGCACGACGGGCTTCATTCTTCAGCGTGCGGCGAAATCCCTGCTTTGGCAAGCGGCGCTGCAGAGGCATCTGGCCGCCTTCGTAGCTTGGCGGCGTGTTGCCGTGCGAGCGCGCGCCGAGGCCCTTGTGTCCGCGGCCGGCGGTCTTGCCGTGACCGGAACCGATTCCGCGGCCCACGCGGCGTTTGCGATGGGTCGAGCCGGGCGACGGCTTTAAATCCTTCAGATCCATTATTGCAAATCCATTTGAGCTTTCAGTCCTTCAGCTCGACGACCAGATGTTTCAGGCGTTTGATCATCCCTTCGACCGCGGCGCTGCGCTTGAGCTCGCGCTCGCTGCCGACCTTGCCCAGCCCCAGTCCCTTGACGGTTTCGCGCACTCGGCGGGTGGTGCTGATCGGACTTCGAACCAGCTTGACGCGAATTTTATCTGACACGCTAACGACCTCTCATCTCATTACGCGGCGGCTTCGGGATGATTCGGGACGCGTCCGCGGAGACGATTGATATCTTCGGTGCTGCGCAGTTCGGCGAGCGCCTCGAGCGTCGCCTTGACCAGGTTATGCGGATTCGAGGAGCCGAGCCGCTTGGTCAGAATGTTGCGGATTCCCGCAAGCTCGACAACCGCGCGCACGCCGCCCGCCGCGATCACTCCAGTACCCTCGGCCGCCGGCCTCAGCACGACTCGGCCCGCACCAAAACGTCCGACCACTTCATGCGGAATCGTACCGTCCTGAATCGGCACGCGCACGAGGCTCTTCTTGGCGCGATCGACGCCCTTGCGAATCGCCTCGGGCACTTCGTTGGCCTTGCCAAGCCCGAAGCCGACCAGTCCGTTGTGATCGCCCGCCACGACCAGGGCGCTGAAGCTGAATCGGCGTCCGCCCTTCACGACCTTCGCGACGCGGTTGATATGCACGACCTTCTCTTTGATCTCGAGACCCTGTGGATCGATTCGCGCAACCACGGTGCCTTCCCGGAGCGTTCGTTGCCTTCCGTTCAAAACTTTAACCCCGCTTCGCGCGCCGCGTCGGCAAGCGCCTTGACCCGTCCGTGATAAAGAAATCCGTTACGGTCGAACACCACGCTGGAAATCCCGCTCTTGAGGCATCGCTCGGCGATCGCCTTGCCGACTGCTTTGGCTGCGGCAAGATTGCGCTTGCTCTTCAGTCCCTCGCGCACGTCGGCGCTCGAGGTGGAGGCCGCCGCGAGCGTGCGTCCAGTCTGGTCGGAAATCACCTGCACGTATATATGTTGCAGCGAGCGGAACACCGACAGCCGAGGACGCTCGTCGTTGCCAATCGCCTTGCGGCGGACTCGGCCGCGTCGCAACGCTCGCTTTTCTGATCGCTCTTGAGCCATAAGCAAATAACCTTGGTACTATGCCGAGGTCGAGCCGGCTGCGGCTTTGCCCGCTTTGCGGCGAATCGTTTCGGTCGCGTACTTGATTCCCTTGCCCTTGTACGGTTCCGGCGGCCGGAGCTCGCGAATCTGCGCCGCCACCGTTCCGAGCAATTGCCGATCGGCGCTCTCCAGCGTGACCAGCACCTGCCGCTCGACTTTGGCAGTCACGCCGGGCGGAAGCTGATACACGATCGGATGCGAGTAGCCGAGCGTCAGATTGACTTGCTGCGCCTTGGCTTCCGCGCGGTAGCCGACGCCGTTTATCTCGAGCACGCGGGTGAAACCCTTGCCGACGCCCTCGACCATGTTGGCAATCAGCTTGCGCATCAGGCCGTGCACGGAGCGTTCCTCATGAGTATCGCCGGGACGCTTGACGACGATCTGCCCGTCGCTGATATCGACGCTGAAGCCCGGATGAAGCTTGAGTTCGAGCTTCCCCTTGGGCCCTTCGACTTTGAGCAGGTCTCCCGCGAGCGAGGCCTTGACGCTCTTATCGAGATGAATCGGCAGTCTTCCTATCCGCGACATTCTACTTTACCAAACCCCGTAGCTTACCAGACCCTGCAGAGAATTTCGCCACCGACTTTGCGCCGGCGCGCTTCGCGCCCGGTCATCACGCCGAGCGGCGTCGACACGATTTGCACGCCCATCGCGCCCCGCACCTTGCCGATTTCTCCGACGCCCGCGTAGCGGCGCTGGCTCGGCTTGCTGATTCGGTCGATTCCGCGAATTACCGACTCGCGAGTCGGCGAGTAGCGGAGCTTCAGCGCGAGCATCTTCTTGGGCACTTCGCCGCCCACTTCGACGCCGGCGAGAAATCCCTCGGCCATCAGCACGCGGCATATTGCTTCGCGCAGCCGCGAATGGGGCACCGTGAGCTCGTTGTATCGCGCACGCATCGCGTTGCGGATTCGCGTGAGCAGTTCTGCGATCGGATCGGTCTGCGACATAATTTCTTTACCAGCTCGCCTTGATCACGCCGGGCAGCTTTCCGTCGAGTGCCAGCTTGCGCAGGCATAGCCTGCACATCTTGAAGCGCCGATAGTATGCGCGCGCGCGGCCGCATAGCGGGCATCGATTATACTGCCGCACTTTGAATTTTTGTTTTCGGGTCGCTTTGACCCGCAGGCACGTTTTCGCCATTCAGTTGTTCCTCATGCCTCGCTCGGTGTCTCGGGCGGCGGCTGCGCTTCCGCGATCGCCGCGGCCTTCGCGGCAGCGGCGGCCTTGAGGGCGGCTGCTGCTTTGGCCTCGTCCGCCTCACGCTCCGACGCGCCGCGCATCGGCATCCCGAGCGCGCGGAGCAGCGTCTGCCCCTCGAAGTCAGTACGCGCGGTGGTCGTAATTGAAATCGTAAGTCCCTTCACCTTCTCGACCTTGTCGAGATTCAGCTCGGCAAAGATCGTATGTTCCTTCAGCCCGAGCGAGTAATTGCCGCGCCCGTCAAATGCCTTGTCGCTGACGCCGCGGAAGTCACGCACGCGCGGCAAGGAGATATTCACCAAGCGGTCGAAAAATTCCCACATCTTCTCGCGCCGGAGCGTAACCATCACGCCAATCGGCATCCCCTGGCGCAGTTTGAAATTCGAAATCGCCTTACGCGCGCGGGTCAGCACCGGCTTCTGTCCGGTGATCACTTTCAATTCCTCGAGCGCCGAGTCGAGAATCTTCACGTTGTCGCGAGCTTCCTGCAGCGCCATGTTAATCGTGATCTTCTCGAGCCGCGGAACCCGCATCCGGTTTTCGATCTTGAGCTCGCGCATCAGGGCTGGCGCGATCTCCTCCTCGAAGCGCACTCGGAGCCGCGCCGGCAGCTTCGGCTCCGGCGGCAGCGGCACCGCGGCCGCGGCCTTGGCCTCTTCGGCCGCCTTTTTCTGCTCGGCCTGCCTGGCTTTGCCTTCGCGCTTGGCCTTGGCGGCCTGATCGGACTTGGCAGTCTGCTCCGCCTTCGCGGCCTGCTCCGCCTTGTCCGGCTTTTCTTTTTTATCGGCCATCAGTCGTTACCTATTGCCTCGCCGCAGCGCCGGCAGACCCGGCTCTTCGCGCCGTCGTCGGCGATTTTGAGTCCGACCCGGACCGGAGCGTTGCAGCGATCGCAAAAAATCATCACGTTCGAAATATTGATCGGCGCTTCCTTTTCGACGATGCCGCCGGGGCTCTGCGCGCCGCGCGCCTTGCTGTGCCGCTTGACGATATTGAGCCGCTCGATGACCACCCGGCCGCGCTCCGGCAGCACGCGCATCACTTTGCCGGTCTTGCCGCGATCGCGGCCGGTGACGACCATCACGGTGTCATTCTTTTTTATTTTGTACTTCGGCGATGCCATCACATAACTCTTTCGATCACAGAACTAATTCTCTCACAGCACTTCCGGCGCGAGTGAGATAATTTTCAAAAACTTTTTCGCCCGGAGCTCGCGCGCCACCGGCCCGAAGATGCGCGTGCCGATCGGTTCGTGATCCTTGTCCAGCAGCACCGCCGAGTTGCCGTCGAAACGGATGTAGCTGCCGTCGCCGCGGCTGATTTCTTTCGCCGTGCGGACGATCACCGCGCGCGACACGTCGCCCTTTTTGACCTTGGCGTTGGGAATCGCCTCTTTGACCGCGACCACGATTACATCTCCGACCGACGCGTATCTGCGCTTGGAGCCGCCGAGCACCTTGATGCACATCACTCTGCGCGCGCCCGAATTGTCGGCAACGTCGAGAACTGTTTGTACCTGCACCATCGCGCGCTACCCCGCGGCCTTTTTCAGAACGCGGCTGACGCGCCAGCGCTTTCGTTTCGAGAGCGGACGCGACTCGATTATCTGCACCCGGTCGCCTTCCTTGCATTCCCCGCGCTCGTCATGCGCCATGAACCGGGTGCTGCGGCGCACGCGCTTGCCGTACAGCGGATGCTCGACCATGCGGTCCACCTTGACCACGACGGTCTTGGTCATCTTGGCGGAGACCACGGTGCCCTCGCGCCGCTTAATTCGCTCTCGCATTTCCTGCCTTCTTGTCCGTTGCGCTTTCCGCGCGAGTCTTCTCGCCGAGCAATGTCATGATAAGCGCAAGTTCGCGGCGCGCGCGCCGGTAGCTTGCGTGATTGTCGAGCTGATTAGTGCGCAGCTTGAGGCGCAAGCGAAACACTTCCTCGCGCGCCTCACGCTCTTTGACGCGAAGATCGGGCGCGGTCATCTGCCGCAGTTCGTCAAGCTCCAAGGCCGCCCTCCTCGCGCTGGATCATGATCGTCTTGATCGGAAGCTTGTGCGCGGCAAGGCGCATCGCTTCCTTTGCGGTCGCGTAATCGACCCCTTCCATCTCGAACAGAATCCGTCCGGGCCTGACGCATGCGACCCATCCCTCGGGCGAGCCCTTGCCCTTGCCCATGCGGGTTTCAGCCGGCTTCTTGGTGAAGGGCTTGTCGGGGAAGACGCGAATCCAGACCCGGCCGCCGCGCTTGATATGACGGGTGAGCGCGATACGAGCGGCTTCCAGAGCGCGCGTGTCGATTCGGCAAGTCTCGAGCGACTTCAGCCCGAAGTCGCCGAACGCAAGCGTGAGTCCGCGCGACTCGGCGCCGCGGACGCGACCCTTCATCATCTTGCGCCATTTAACTTTTTTTGGTGCGAGCATCTTCCTTCTTCGCTAATTCGCCTGCGCAGGCGCGCCCGCGCGTTTCGCATCCGCATCCTTGCGGGTCAACACTTCACCGCGGAAAATCCAGACCTTCACCCCGATCTGGCCGTAAGTCGTGCGCGCCTCCGCAAATCCATACGCCACATCTGCGCGCAATGTCTGCAGCGGCACGCGGCCCTCGCGATACCATTCCTGGCGCGCGATTTCCGCACCGCCGAGGCGTCCCGCGACGTGGACCTTGACTCCCTGCGCACCCATTCGCATCGCACGCGTGACCGCCTCTTTCATCGCACGGCGAAACGCGACGCGGCGCTCGAGTTGGAGCGCGATATTCTCGGCGACCAGCTGCGGGTCGAGGTCCGGGCGGCGGACTTCGTGGATGTTAATGAACGAATCGCGCCCCTTCATCAGCTTCTGTATATCGAGCTTGAGCTTGTCGATTTCGGCGCCCTTCTTGCCGATCACGATTCCCGGGCGCGCGGTATAAATATTTATTTTGGCCTTGTTCGCCATCCGCTCGATTTCGATCCGCGAGATTCCCGCATGGTAGAGCCGCTTCTTGATGAAATCGCGAAGCTTCAAATCCTCATGCAGCAATTTCGCGTAGTCGTGGCTCGCGTACCATCGCGAATCCCAGCTCTCGATGATGCCGAGGCGAAATCCGCGCGGATGTACTTTCTGTCCCATCGAAAAGACCTCAGGACGCCCGTTCGTCCACGATTACCGTGAGATGGCTGGTGCGTTTATGAATCGGCGTCGCATGCATATGTGAGCGCGTCAGCGATCGCTTCCAGGTCGGCCCGGTGTCGGCGGTCGCGCGTTTGACGAACAACTTGTCTTCGTCGACGTTCTGCTGGTCGCGCGCGTTGGCGATCGCGGCGAGCAGGGTCTTGGAGACGAACCGGGCCGCCTTCTTGGGCGTGAACTCAAGAATCGACAGCGCGTGATCGACTTTCTTGCCCGCGATCAACTCGCACACAAGCTTAAGCTTGCGCGGGGATATTCTGATAAAGCGGGTTCGCGATACGGATTCCATTTCGTTCTACTCAGTTCTCTCTTCTCTCTCTTCTGCTTATGCCTTGGCCGCTGCAGGAGCCGGTGTGGGCGCGGCAGGCGCGGCGCCCGGGGCTGCGGCCTGCTTCACTTCGCCCTTGCGATCGCCGGCGTGACCGTGAAAGGTCCGCGTCGGCGAGAACTCGCCGAGCTTGTGCCCGACCATATTTTCCGTGCAGTACACCGGGATGAACTTATGCCCGTTGTGGACTGCGAAGGTCAGCGCGATCATATCCGGCGTTATCATCGAGCGGCGCGACCAGGTCTTGATGATCCGTTTGTCGCCGCTGGCCGACGCCGCGCCCACTTTCTTCAGCAGATGCCCATCGACGAACGGGCCTTTTTTGAGTGACCTCGCCATATGATTAATGCTTCCCGCGCGGGCGCCGGCTGACGATCAGATTGTCCGACGGTTTCTTCTTGCGCGTCTTGTATCCTTTTGCCGGCTGTCCCCACGGCGACTGCGGATGGTTTCCTTTCGATTTGCCCTCGCCACCGCCGTGCGGATGGTCGACCGGGTTCATCGCAACCCCGCGCACGTGACCGCGCTTGCCGAGCCATCGCGAGCGCCCCGCCTTGCCGATCGAAATATTCTCATGATCGAGATTGCCGACCTGGCCGATAGTGGCGCGGCACTGCGCCTGCACCATCCGCTGCTCGCCCGAGGGCAGCTTGAGCAGCGCCATTTTTCCCTCTTTGGCCATCAACTGCGCCTGCGTGCCCGCGCCGCGCGCAAGCTGCGCGCCCGCGCCGGGCTTCATCTCGATTGCATGTACGATCGTGCCGACCGGAATATTTTTGAGCATCAGCGCGTTGCCGGGCTTGATATCCGCGTTCTCGCCCGACTCGACCTTGGCGCCGACCTTGAGCCCGTCGGGAGCGAGGATGTACGTCTTGACGCCGTCGGCGTAGTGCAGCAGCGCGATATTCGCGGAGCGATTGGGATCGTACTCGAGCGAAAAGACGACCGCCGGAATTCCATCGCGAGTGCGCTTGAAATCGATCAGCCTGAGCCGGCGCTTGTGGCCGCCGCCGCGATGGCGCGAGGTCATGCGCCCGCGATTATTGCGTCCGCCGGTGCGCTTGACCGGGACCAGCAGATTCTTCTCCGGCTCCTTCTTGGTGAGCTCGGAGAAATCCGCAATCTGCATGAAGCGCTGACCCGGGGTGCGCGGATTTAATTGTATGACTGCCATCTTCGCTTCGTCCCGTTAAATTACATCCCTTCGAAGAACTCGATCTTGTCGCCTTCCTTCAGCGTCACGTAGGCCTTCTTCCAATCCATCTGGCGGCCCTTCATCGCGCCGCGCCGGCGTTCCTTGCCCATGAAATTAGAGGTGCGCACTTTGACGACGGTGACCTTGAACAGCTCCTCGATCGCGACCTTAATTGTGTCCTTGCTCGCCTGCGCGCGAACCCGGAACAGCACCTGGCCCGCCTTCTCGTTGGCCAGCGTGCCCTTCTCAGTGATGATCGGCGCGATAATCAACCCTTCGGGACTCATTTCTTTTCTCCCGCGAACCGCGCTTCGAGAGCCTTGGCGGTGCTGGTCGTCATCACGAGCTCCGGATAGTTGAGCAGGTCGTAAACGTTAAGGCCTTCGAGTGCGAGCATCTTGTGCGCCGCGAGGTTGCGCGCGGCGCGGAGAAACTTGTGGTCGTCTGCGCCGAGGATTATCAGCGCGTGCTTGAGCCCCAGCTTGTCGAGCGCCGCCTTCGCCACTTTGGTTTTCGGCTCCGAAAGATCGAGCGACTCGACGATAAACAACTTGCCGTTGCGGGCGCGGTCGGAGATCGCAAGACATAGCGCCGCGCGCCACGCCTTTTTCGGCATCTTGTACGAATAGTCGCGCGGCTGAGGACCAAAGATCGTTCCGCCGCTGCGCCATATTGGAGAACGCGTCGAGCCCGCACGCGCGCGGCCGGTTCCCTTCTGCCGCCAGGGCTTGCGTCCGCCGCCGGAAATCAGTCCCTTGGTCTTGGTGGACGCGGTTCCGGCGCGACGATTCGCAAGCTGCATCCGGACTGCCTCGTGCAGCAGCGACAGATCGCCCTCGCGCCCGAAGACTCCACCCGCGACTTCCAATTCGCCGATTTTTTCGTGCGCCGCCGAGTACAACGGCAGCTTCACCGACGGAAGGTCCGACGCACGCTTTTCACTTGATTTAGGCACTCGCCGCCACCTTCACATTCGAGCGACGCCGCGGCCGGGCCGCATGATGAACTACCACGATCGCTCCGTCAGGTCCCGGCACCGCTCCGGAAATCACCACCGCGTTGTCCTCGGCGAGTATCTCTAGCACTTCGAGGTTGAGTATCGACGCAGTCGCGTTGCCCATCTGTCCCGCCATCCGCATCCCCTTGCGCACGCGACCGGGATACGAACGGTTGCCGATCGAACCGCCATGGCGGAAGTACTCATGAGTGCCGTGCGAACCCGGGAAACCGGAAAAGTGATGCCGCTTGATGACGCCCGCGTATCCGTGACCCTTGGAGATGCCGGTCACGTCGACCTGGTCGCCGACCTTGAACACGTCGCTCGCCGCGATTGGCTGTCCGAGGCTTAGCTCGCCCTCGCCGCGACGCTCGAATTCGACCGATTTGATTCCAGCCGCGACCTTTGCGCGCGCGAAATGGCCTCGCTCGCCGCTGGTCACGCGGGTGAGCTTCTTTTTGCCGAAGGTCACCTGCACCGCGTCGTATCCGTCGGTCGGTTCGGTCTTCAACTGGGTGACCGTGCATGGACCGAGCGTCACGACCGTGGCGGCGCGCACGCGGCCGCTGGGGTCGGTCATCTGGGTCATCCCGATTTTTTTTCCAATCAATCCGGTCAGCATCGGCCTACTACTCGAGCTTGATTTCGACGTCCACGCCTGCGGCCAGGTCGAGCTTGCCCAGCGCGTCGATGGTCTGCTGGGTCGGCTCGAGCACGTCGAGCAGGCGTTTATGGGTACGAATTTCAAAATGCTCGCGCGACTTCTTGTCCACGTGCGGCGAGCGGTTAACGGTAAAACGTTCAATCCGGGTCGGCAGCGGAATCGGACCGGCCACGCGGCCTCCGGTGCGCCGGATAGTATCCACGATTTCTCGCACCGACTGATCGAGCAGGCGGTAGTCGTACGCCTTGAGGCGTATGCGTATCTTGTCGTTCATCTAAAATACCGCGCCCGATTTTCCTAAGCGCTCCGCTCCATCACCCGATCGATTAAACAAACACTGCCCGCTCTCTTACTTTATGATCTTCGAAACAACCCCGGCGCCGACAGTCTTGCCGCCCTCGCGGATAGCGAAGCGCAGTCCTTCGTCCATCGCGACCGGCGTGATCAGTTCGCCGACGATCTTGATATTGTCGCCCGGCATGACCATCTCGGTGCCCTCGGGCAGCGTCAGCACGCCGGTGACGTCAGTTGTGCGGAAATAAAACTGCGGACGGTAGCCACTGAAAAACGGCGTATGCCGTCCGCCTTCGTCCTTGGTCAGGATGTACGCCGACGCTTCGAACTGGGTATGCGGCGTGATCGAGCCCGGCTGCGCAAGCACCTGCCCGCGCTCGACGTCTTCGCGCTTGAGTCCGCGCAGCAGCACGCCGATATTGTCGCCGGCCTGGCCCTCGTCGAGCAGCTTGCGGAACATCTCGACTCCGGTGACCACCGTCTTCTGAGTATCCTTGAAGCCGACGATTTCGACTTCTTCGCCGACCCTGATCTTGCCCTTGTCGACTCGGCCGGTGACGACCGTGCCGCGTCCCGAGATCGAGAACACATCTTCAACCGGCATCAGGAACGGCTTTTCAGTCTCGCGCTTGGGTTGCGGGATATAACTGTCGACCGCGTCCATCAGCTCCATGATTGGCTTCCAATCGTCGCAGTCCTTGTCGGCGTTGAGCGCCTTCAAAGCGCTGCCCCGGATTACGGGGACCTCGTCGCCCTTGAAGTTGTACTTGGTCAGCAGGTCGCGAACTTCGAGCTCGACGAGATCGAGCAACTCGGGATCGTCAACCATGTCAACCTTGTTCATGAACACGACGATCGAAGGCACCCCGACCTGGTAGGCGAGCAGGATATGCTCGCGCGTCTGCGGCATCGGGCCGTCGTTGGCGCCGACCACCAGGATTGCCCCGTCCATCTGGGCCGCGCCGGTGATCATGTTCTTGATGTAGTCGGCGTGTCCCGGGCAATCGACGTGCGCGTAATGGCGCTTCATGGTCTCGTATTCGACGTGGGCGATGGCGATGGTAATTCCGCGCTCGCGCTCTTCGGGCGCCTTGTCGATCTGATCGAAGGCCGTGAACGTGGCGAGTTTCTTGGACGCCAACACCTTGGTAATCGCCGCGGTCAGCGTTGTCTTGCCGTGATCGATATGTCCAATGGTGCCAACATTCGCGTGCGGCTTGGTGCGTTCGAATTTAGCCTTGCCCATCTAAGTAACCTCCGGTTGAGACCTTGCCCGTCCTTCAGGCGCGCCGGCGCAACTACTACGACGCCTTTTTCTTTTTGTCGTCGCCATCGCCGTTGTGTGCTGTCAATTCTTCGAGGATATTTCGCGGCACCGGTTCGTAGGCGCCGAACTGCATCGTATAAGTCGCGCGGCCCTGGGTCATCGAACGGACCCGAGTCGCGTAACCGAACATCGTCGCGAGCGGCACCCGCGCCTCGATCACCTGGGCGCCGGCGCGATTTTCCATGTCGAGAATCTTGCCGCGCCGTCCGCTCAAGTCGCCGATCACTTCGCCCATGAACTCCTGCGGCGTCACGACTTCGACTTCCATGATCGGTTCGAGCAGGATCGGCTCGGCTCTTTCGCAAGCTTCCTTGAACGCCATCGAGCCCGCAATCTTGAATGCGAGTTCCGACGAGTCGACGTCGTGTTCCTTGCCGTCGATCACGATGGCCTTGATGTCGACCATCGGATAGCCCGCGAGCACTCCGTTCTCCATCGCCTCTTTGACTCCGGCTTCGATTGCCGGAATAAAGTTGCGCGAGATCGATCCGCCCTTGGTGCCGTCCTCGAACTCGAAGCCTAGGCCCTTGGCGAGCGGCTCGATTCTAAGCTCGACCACAGCGTACTGTCCGTGACCGCCGCTCTGCCGGACCAGCTTGCCCTCGGCTTCCGCTGCCCGCTTGACGGTCTCGCGGTATGCGACCTGCGGCTTGCCGATATTGGCGTCGACTTTAAATTCGCGCAGCATCCGATCGACGATTATCTCGAGATGCAGCTCGCCCATCCCGGAGATAAGCGTCTGCGCGGTTTCCTTATTCACACTGACCCGGAAAGACGGATCCTCTTTGGCGAGCTTCTGGAGCGCCTCGGAGAGTTTTTCCTGGTCGGCCTTGGTCTTGGGCTCGATTGCGATCTGGATGACCGGCTCCGGAAATTCGATCGATTCGAGCACGATCGGATGGGCCGGGTCGCAGAGCGTGTCGCCCGTAGTCGTGTCGCGAAGCCCGATCGCGCAGATGTCGCCCGCGTAGACTTCGGTGATGTCTTCGCGCTTGTTCGCGTGCATCTTGAGCATCCGGCCGATTCGCTCGCGCTTGCCACGAGTCGAATTGAGCAGCGACGAGCCGCTTTCCAGGGTGCCCGAATATACCCGCACGAAGGTCAGCGTACCCATGTGCTGATCGTTCATTATCTTGAACGCGAGCGCGGAGAACGGAGCGTCGTCACGCGGCCATCGTTCTTCAGTCTTGTCGCCTACCTTGCCAACCACCGGCGGCAAGTCGAGCGGCGAGGGCAGATACTCGACCACCGCGTCGAGCATCGGCTGCACGCCCTTATTGCGGAACGCGCTGCCGAGGAGGACCGGAGTAATCGCGATCTTGAGCGTCGCGGCGCGAATCGCGGCGCGAATCTTTTCGGGGTCCGGATGCTTGCCCTCAAGGTACAGCTCCATGATGTGCTCGTCGTGATCGGCGAGCGTCTCGATCATCTTGTCGCGATATCCGTGCGCCTGCTCTTTGAGGTTGTCGGGAATCTCTTCGACCCGGAAGTTCGCGCCGAGACGATCCTCGTCCCAGATGAGCGCCTTCTGCTCGATCAGATCGACAAGGCCAGTGAATTTTTCTTCGGCGCCAATTGGCAGATGCAACAGCAGCGGCGTTGCCTTCAACTTGTCGCGCATCTCCTGCACGACGCGCTCGAATTCCGCGCCGACGCGGTCCATCTTGTTGATGAACGCAATCCGCGGGACCCGGTACTTGTCGGCCTGGCGCCAGACGGTCTCCGACTGCGGCTCGACGCCGCCGACCGCGCAAAAGACCGCGACCGCCCCGTCAAGCACGCGCAGGGAGCGCTCGACTTCGATGGTGAAATCGACGTGTCCCGGCGTATCGATAATATTGATGCGGTTGTCGCGCCAGAAACACGTAGTCGCCGCCGACGTGATCGTGATTCCGCGCTCCTGCTCCTGCACCATCCAGTCCATCGTCGCAGTGCCGTCGTGCACCTCTCCGATCTTGTAGTTGATACCGGTGTAGAAGAGCACCCGCTCCGTGGTGGTGGTCTTACCGGCATCGATATGGGCCATGATGCCGATATTGCGCACCCGTTCTATTGGGGTCTGACGAGCCATCTAAAAATCTCGGGTATTTACCAGCGATAGTGTGCGAACGCCCTGTTGGCATCCGCCATCCGATGAGTATCTTCGCGCTTCTTGACCCCGCCGCCACGATTGGCCGCGGCGTCGAGTATCTCCGCCGCCAGCCGTTCTTCCATCGACTTCTCGCCGCGTGCGCGCGCCGCCGCAACCATCCATCGCATCGCAAGCGAATTGCGGCGGACCGGCCTTACTTCCGACGGCACCTGGTAGTTGGCGCCGCCGACCCGGCGCGAGCGAACCTCGACCGCCGGGCGGACGTTGTCGAGCGCGCGCTTGAAGACCACCAGCCCGTCTTCCTTCGAGCGCGTCGCGACCAGGTCGAGCGCGTGGTAGAAGATCTGCTCGGCGAGCGACTTCTTACCCCGCTCCATCACCATGTTCATGAACTTGGCGACGGTCTGGTCGTGATACTTGGGGTCCGCCGGAACTTCGCGGACGCGAATCTGTCCTTTGCGCGACATAAAACTCTACTTTGGTTTTTTCGACCCGTACTTGGAGCGGCCCTTGCGCCGTTCCTGTACGCCTATGGAATCCAGCGTGCCGCGAATCACGTGATAGCGGACGCCGGGCAAATCGCGGACGCGGCCGCCGCGAATCAGCACCACCGAATGCTCCTGCAGGTTGTGCCCGACCCCGGGGATATAGGTGTTCACCTCGATCCCGTTGGAGAGCCGCACGCGCGCGACCTTGCGCAGCGCCGAGTTGGGCTTCTTCGGGGTCGTGGTCTTGACCTGGGTGCATACGCCGCGCTTTTGCGGCGAGCCCTCGAGCGCGCGAGCTTTCACCTTGTAGGTTTTCTTTACGCGCGCTCGCCGGATCAACTGGTTTATGGTCGGCACGTTCTTTAAGTCTCTCGCTTCGCCTCGAATCGCGTATCCAATTCAACATTCACGGCTTAAACATAGCCACGACGCTCGCTTCGCGCCGCTCCGGTTCGCCGGGTTGTCTCGGGTGGAGACGCGGTGTTCAAACAAACCCCCCAAGGACACGTATGCCCTTGGGGGAAATATAAGTATTTATGGGACGGGACCCTTCCTGTCAATCTCCGCCCGGTGCAGGAGCCGCCGCCAGCTCGGGTTTTTCGACGTTTTCCTCGGTCGAAGTGCCTTCCACCTTCACTACCATCGCGTTGTACGAGTTCATCCCCGTACCGGCCGGAATCAGCCGTCCCATGATCACGTTTTCCTTGAGTCCGACCAAGCGATCGACCTTGCCGTTGATCGCAGACTCGGTAAGCACGCGCGTGGTCTCCTGGAACGAGGCCGCCGAGATGAAACTTTCCGTCGACAGCGACGCCTTGGTGATTCCGAGCAGCAGTGGCTCCGCGATCGCGGGCTCTCCGCCGCGAGTCAGCACGCGGCCGTTCTCCTCGTCGAAGCGCCACTTCTCGACCTGGTCGCCGACCAGGAACGGGGTGTCGCCTACTTCCTTGATTCGGACCCGGCGCAGCATCTGCCGCACGATCACTTCGATATGCTTGTCGTTGATGCGCACGCCCTGGAGCCGGTAGATCTCCTGGATTTCGTCGACCAGGTATTTCGCGAGCGCCTTCTCGCCGAGGATGGTCAGGATGTCATGCGGATTCGACGAGCCTTCCATCAACGGCTCGCCCGCCTTGACGATATCGCCCTCGTGGACCGCGATATGCTTGCCCTTGGGAATCAGGTACTCGCGCTTCTCGCCGATTTCCGGCGTCACTTCGACCTTGCGCTTGCCCTTGGTGTCTTTGCCGAATGATACCTGCCCATCTATTTCGGAAATGACCGCGAACTCTTTTGGCTTGCGCGCTTCGAACAGTTCCGCGACTCGAGGAAGTCCGCCGGTGATGTCCTTGGTCTTGGTCGTCTCGCGCGGAATCTTCGCGATCACGTCGCCCGGTTCCACCGCGGTGCCTTCGGGCACGTTGATGTAGGCGCCGACCGGCAGGAAGTAGCGCGCGACGTTGTTCGAATTCGGCAGCTTTACGGTCTTGCCCGACGCGTCCTTGATCGAGATACGCGGACGCACGTCGAGGTCCTTGAATTCGACTACCACGTTGGAGCGCGCGCCGGTTCGTTCGTCGACCCGCTCCTCCATCGTCTTGCCTTCGATTATGTCGCCGTACTTAATCGTGCCGCCGACTTCGGTGATGATCGGAGTCGTGTACGGATCCCATTCCGCGATCAGCTCGCCCGGCTTCACCTTGTCGCCCTCGGCCTTCTTGAGCTTGGCGCCGTAGACCAGCGGATAGCGTTCGCGTTCGCGCTCGCGCACGCGGCCGCCTTCATCGGTAACCTGGGCTGCGATCACGACTTCGCCGTGACGAGTCATGACGACCAGGTTGCCGTCGCGGCTTTTCACGGTGTTGACCGCATGGAGACGGATCACGCCTTCGTTGCGGACTTCGAGCGTGGTCTGCTCGGCGCGCCGGCTGGCGGTGCCGCCGATATGGAAGGTACGCATCGTGAGCTGGGTGCCCGGCTCTCCGATCGACTGCGCGGCGATAATTCCGATCGACTCGCCAAGATTCACCAGATGCCCGCGGCCGAGATCGCGTCCGTAGCACTTGACGCATACGCCCTGGCGCGACTGGCAGGTGAGCACCGAACGAATCTTGATTCGCTCGACGCCCGCATCTTCGATTCGCTTGACCTTGTCCTCGTCGATCATCTCATTGGCGCGGACCAGCACTTCGCCGGTGAACGCGTCGCGGATATCTTCGAGCGCGACGCGTCCGAGCACGCGATCGCCGAGCCCTTCGATTATCTCGCCGCCTTCGACCAGCGGCGCCATCTCGATTCCGTCGAGCGTGCCGCAATCGTCTTCGCTGATGATCGAGTCCTGCGCCACGTCGACCAGGCGGCGGGTCAGGTAGCCCGAGTTTGCCGTCTTGAGCGCGGTGTCGGCGAGTCCCTTGCGCGCGCCGTGAGTCGAGATGAAGTACTGCAACACCGTGAGCCCCTCGCGGAAGTTCGCGGTGATCGGAGTCTCGATTATTTCTCCCGACGGCTTCGCCATCAGGCCGCGGAGTCCCGCCAGCTGTCGAATCTGCTGCTCGGATCCTCGAGCGCCCGAGTCGGCCATGATGAAGATCGGATTGAACGACGGGCCGGTAATCGTCTCGCCCTTGTCGTTCTTGCCGAAGACCTGGGTCGACAGCCCCTTGATAACGGCGCTGCCGATCTGATCCTGAACTTCGGCCCAGATGTCGACGACCTTGTTGTAGCGCTCGCCGTCGGTGATCACGCCGTTGTTGTACTGCTGCTGAATCTCGCTGACCTGCTTCTGCGCGCCTTCGAGCAGATGCGCCTTCTGCGGCGGAATTGTCATGTCCTTAATAGAGATCGAGATTCCCGCCTTGGTCGCGAATTCAAAGCCGATATCCTTCAGCCGGTCGGCGAAGATAACCGTCGCCTTGTCGCCCGAGCGGCGATAGACGATGTCGATCAGGTTGCCGAGCTCCTTTTTCTTCATCGTCTTGTTGAGCTCGGTGAACGGAACCTCGGGCGGAACGATCTCGTAGAGCAGCACCCGGCCGACGGTAGTCGTAACCCGTTCGAGCGCCGGGGCCGCAGCGTGAGCAGACGCGGCTTCACGCGCCTTGGCCTTGCCGCGCGGACGGCCGTTGGTCTCTGCCGCCTCCGGCACGATTCCGGTCGCCAGCAGCGGCGACATCCGGACCGTGATCTTCGCGTGCAGATCGATTTCCTCGTGGTCGTACGCGATTCGCACTTCCTCGACGTTGGCGAAATTCTTGCCCTCGCCACGCGCCAGCGGTTTCTCACGCGTCATGTAATAGAGTCCCAGCACCATGTCCTGAGTCGGCACGATCACGGGCTTGCCTGACGCCGGCGACAGGATGTTGTTGGTGGACATCATGAGCGCGCGCGATTCGACCTGCGCTTCGATCGACAGCGGCACGTGGACCGCCATCTGATCGCCGTCGAAGTCGGCGTTGTACGCGACGCATACCAGTGGATGAAGCTGAATCGCTTTTCCCTCGATCAGCACCGGCTCGAACGCTTGGATGCCGAGTCGATGCAACGTCGGCGCGCGGTTGAGCAGCACCGGATGCTCGCGGATAACCTCATCGAGGATATCCCAAACGTCCTTGCCCTCTTTCTCGACCATCTTTTTCGCGCTCTTGATAGTCGTGACGTAACCCTTTTCTTCGAGCTTGTTGTAGATGAAGGGCTTGAACAGCTCGAGCGCCATCTTTTTCGGCAGGCCGCACTGGTGGAGGCGCAGCTCTGGGCCGACCACGATAACCGAGCGGCCCGAGTAGTCGACGCGCTTGCCGAGCAGGTTCTGCCGGAAGCGTCCCGACTTGCCCTTGAGCATGTCGGAGAGCGACTTGAGCGGACGCTTCGAAGGACCAGTGATCGCGCGTCCGCGGCGCCCGTTGTCGAATAGCGCATCGACGGCTTCCTGGAGCATCCGCTTTTCGTTGCGGATAATGATGTCCGGGGCGTTCAGTTCGATCAGCCGCTTCAAACGGTTGTTGCGATTGATCACGCGCCGATAGAGATCGTTCAGATCGGAGGTGGCGAAACGCCCGCCGTCGAGTGGCACCAGCGGCCGCAGGTCGGGAGGAATCACCGGAAGGATGGTGAGGATCATCCACTCGGGCTTGTTGCCCGAGTCGCGGAATGCGTTGACGACCTTCAGCCGCTTGGCAACTTTCTTGCGCCGCGCCTCGCTCGCCGTCGCCTTCATCTCGGCGCGAAGTTCCTCGGCGAGCTTGTCGAGTGCAAGCTGTCCCAGCAGTGAGCGGACGGCTTCAGCACCCATCTCGGCCTTGAAGCCGTCGGCGTACAATTCGCGGTTCTCGCGATATTTGCGCTCGGTCAGGAGTTCCTTGTATTGGAGCGGCGTCTCACCGGCGTCGGTGACGACATAGCACTCGAAGTAGAGGACCTTCTCGAGTTCCTTCAGCGTCATGTCGAGCAGGGTGCCGATACGCGAGGGCAGCGAGCGCAGGAACCAGATGTGCGCGACCGGCGCGGCCAGATCGATATGACCCATCCGCTCGCGGCGCACTTTCGACTGGATTACTTCGACTCCGCACTTTTCGCAGACCACGCCGCGATGCCGCATGCGTTTGTACTTGCCGCAATTGCATTCGTAGTCCTTGGTCGGCCCGAAAATCTTCGCGCAGAAAAGTCCGTCGCGCTCCGGCTTGAAGGTCCGGTAGTTGATCGTCTCCGGCTTCTTGACCTCGCCGTGCGACCACGAGCGGATCATTTCCGGCGACGCTATCGAAATGCGGATCGCGTTGAACGCCAGTGGATTCTTGGGCTTCTCAAATATTCCAAAGAGATCTTCCATCTCGTTTATAACTCCTTAAGCCCGTTGCGGCTGCTCGAGCAGCTCCATGTTCAGGCACAGCGACTGGAGCTCCTTGACCATAACGTTGAACGACTCGGGCAGTCCGGGCTCGAGGGTGTTCTCGCCCTTGACGATCGCTTCGTACATCCGCGTTCGTCCCGCCACGTCGTCGGATTTAACCGTGAGCATTTCCTGCAGCGTGTAGGCGGCGCCGTAAGCCTCGAGCGCCCACACTTCCATTTCTCCCAGGCGCTGGCCGCCGAACTGCGCCTTGCCTCCGAGCGGCTGCTGGGTAACCAGGCTGTACGGTCCAGTCGAGCGCGCGTGAATCTTCTCTTCGACCAGATGATGCAGCTTCATCATGTACATGACGCCGACAGTGACCGGCTGCTCGAAGGGCATCCCGGTGCGTCCGTCGTGGAGCTGCGCCTGTCCGGTTTCCGGCAAATCGGCGCGCTTGAGCAGCGCAAAGATTTCCTCTTCGCGCGCGCCGTCGAAGACCGGCGAGGCCACGTGCACACCCGCCAGCGCCTTCTCCGCGAGCTTGTAGATATCCGGCTCCGCGAGCTCGTCGATAAACTCGTGGCTCTCTTTCTCCGGGTAGATTTCCTTGAGCCGCTTTTTGAGTTGCGCGGCGCTCACTCCGTTCTTGAGGTCTTCTTCGATCTTGTGCCCGAGCTCGCGCGCGGCCCATCCGAGATGCGTCTCCAGAATCTGGCCGACGTTCATGCGCGACGGCACGCCGAGCGGATTCAGAACGATGTCGACCGGGGTACCGTCGGCGAGCGACGGCATGTCTTCTTCCGGCAGTATCCGCGAGAGCACGCCCTTGTTGCCGTGCCGTCCCGCCATCTTGTCGCCGACTTGCAGGCGATGCTTAATCGCGACGAAGACCTTGATCATCTTGATCACGCCGGGTGCGAGTTCGTCGCCGGCTTTCAGGCGCTCGATCTTCGATCCGTAGTGAGCCTGCACCGCCTCGACGTTGGCGTTCATCGCGGCAATCGCCTGCGCCGCTTCCTCCTGCGCCGATTCGTTCTCGACCCGCACCTGGCCCCATAGCGTCGGCGTCAGCTCTTCGAGCTCCTCGGCGCTGACCGGGTCGCCTTTCTTCAGAAGCTCCCTACGTTCATCAGACATCACGCGTCCCGCGAGCTTCTTGCCCGCCAGCGCCTTCTTCAGCTTGCGCAGCGTCTCCTGCCGAATGATGCGGATTTCCTCGGCTTCGTCCTGCTTCAGGCGTTCGGCCTCGAGCACTTCGATTTCCTGCGTGCGCTCGTCTTTGAGGACGCCGCGGCGCGAGAACACCCGCCCGTCGATTACGGTCCCGACCACGCCCGGCGGCACGCGCAGGCTGGTGTCGCGGACCTCGCCGGCTTTCTCGCCGAAAATCGCGCGCAGCAATTTCTCTTCGGGCGAGAGCTGGGTCTCGCCCTTGGGAGTGATCTTGCCGACCAGGATGTCTCCCGGACGGACTTCGGCGCCAATCCTTATGATCCCGCTGGTGTCGAGGTCCTTCAGCGCCTCTTCACCGACGTTCGGGATATCGCGGGTGATTTCCTCGGGTCCAAGCTTGGTATCGCGCGCGATACATTCGAACTCTTCGATATGCACCGACGTGAACAAGTCTTCCTTGACCACCCGCTCGGAAATCAAAATTGAATCTTCGAAGTTGTAGCCGCCCCATGGCATGAACGCGACCAGGACGTTGCGCCCGAGGGCCAGTTCGCCCATGTCGGTCGAAGGTCCGTCGGCCAGCACGTCGCCGGCTTTCACCCGCTCGCCCTTCACGACGATCGGACGCTGATTGATGCAGGTGTTCTGATTGCTGCGCTGATACTTGATCAGGTTGTAGATATCGACGCCCGCGTCGCGCAGATCCTTGGTCTGCTTGTCGGCGCGCACCACGATTCGCTCCGCATCGACGCTCTCGACCACGCCGTCGCGCTTGCCGACCACGGTAACTCCGGAGTCGCGGCCCACAGTGCCTTCGAGTCCGGTGCCGACCAGCGGCGCGTCGGGCTTGAGAAGAGGCACCGCCTGGCGCTGCATGTTCGATCCCATGAGCGCGCGGTTCGCGTCATCATTTTCAAGAAATGGAATGAGCGACGCGGCGACCGAGACCAACTGATTGGGCGAGACGTCCATGTACTGAACGTCTTCGGCGCGAACCACTGTGGACTCGCCGCCGATACGCGCCGAGACCAGCTCCGCGGTGAAGCGTCCGTGCGTATCGAGCAGCGCGTTGGCCTGCGCGATGACTTTATCTTCCTCGTCGAGCGCCGACAGGTAGACGATTCGGTCGGTGACGCGATTGTTCTCGACTTCGCGGTACGGAGTCTCGATAAAGCCGTATTCATTGACTCGCGCGTAGGTCGAGAGCGCCGCGATCAGTCCGATATTCGGACCCTCAGGCGTTTCGATCGGGCATACGCGCCCATAATGGGTCGGATGAACGTCGCGGACTTCGAAGCCGGCGCGCTCACGAGTCAGACCTCCGGGTCCCAGTGCCGAGAGGCGGCGCTTATGCGCGATTTCGCTCAGCGGATTGGTCTGATCCATGAACTGCGAGAGCTGCGACGATCCGAAGAACTCTTTAATGACCGCCGATGCCGGCTTGTAGTTGACCAGCTCCTGCGGCATCAGGGTTTCGATATCCTGCAGACTCATCCGCTCTTTGATCGCGCGCTCCATGCGAACGAGGCCGATGCGGAACTGGTTCTCGACCAGCTCTCCGACCGCGCGCACGCGTCGATTGCCAAGATGGTCGATATCGTCGACCTGGCCGTTGCCGTTCTTGAGCTCCATCAGGTAGCGCACCACTTCGAGGATATCCTCGCGGCGCAACGTCCCCTGCTCGAGCGGCACGTCGATCTTGAGCTTGTGATTCAGCTTCAGGCGTCCGACCTTGGACAGATCGTAACGCTCGGCGTTGAAGAACAGGTTGTTGAAGAAGGTGGTCGCGGTTTCCTGGGTCGGCGGATCGCCGGGCCGGAGCCGCCGGTAGATCTCGATGACCGCTTCTTCCGGGGTGCCGAGCTTATCTTGAGCGAGGGTGAGGCGAAGCGGTCCGCCGCCGGGCGCCTCTTCGGTGAAGAGCACCTCGATTTTCTTGACCCCGTGGGCTTTGAGCTTCTCCAGCGTTTCCTCGGTCAGATCCTCGTTGGTGCCGATCAGGACTTCGCCGGTGGTGGAATCGACGATATCGTGCGCCGAGACGCGGCCGACGATCTCGTCGAGCGCAATCGGAACCTCGTTTATCTTCGCCTGTTCCATCGCGCGGACGATCGCCTTGTTGAACTTGCGGCCTTCGCGTGCGATCACCTCGCCCGACTTCGGATCCTTCGACGTCGCGGCTGACTCGCGAGCCGAGCAGATGGTCGGCGATAAAATGCTTGGTGTACTGCTTGCTGTCGAGGACGATTACGTCCTTCTTGTAGTAGTAGTTGAGCAGGTCCTCGGTGGTCATCCCGAGCGCGCGCAGCAGCACGGTCGCCGGGAATTTGCGCCGGCGGTCGATCCTGACATAGAGCACGTCGCGCGGGTCGAATTCGAAATCTATCCAGCTGCCGCGGTACGGGATTATTCGCGCCGAGAAGAGCAGCTTGCCGGTCGAATGGGTGCGGCCCTTGTCATGCTCGAAGAACACTCCGGGCGAGCGATGCAACTGCGAGACGATTACGCGCTCGGTGCCGTTCACCATGAAGGTGCCGTTGCCGGTCATCAGCGGAATCTCGCCGAAGTAGACTTCCTGCTCCTTGACGTTCTTGATCGAGCGGCGTCCGTTCTCGACGTCCCAGATGACGAGCTGAATCTTGACTTTCAGCGGCGCCGCGTAGGTCATGCCCGCGCTGATGGCATTCCTCGACGTTGTATTTCGGGGTGCCGAGTTCGTAGGAGACGAACTCGAGCGATGCGGTCTCGTTGAAATCCTTGATCGGAAAAACCGATTTGAAAACCGCCTGCAAACCCACGTCGGCACGATCGTCGGTGGAAACACCTACCTGCAGAAAATCGTCGTAGGAGCGCTTCTGAATCTCGATCAGATTCGGAATCTCGATGATCTTCTTGATCTTGCCAAATGAGCGGCGGATGCGAAGATTGCTGGTTACGTGAACTTGAGCCATCTGCTTACCTCACCGTTGCCATGCGCCTTGTGCTTTACTGGACGCTCCGCGACGGCGATGATCACTCCGCGAACGGTGCGGCTCTGAAGCAATAAAGGCCGCGGACGCCGGAGTCTTCCCCGGGCCCACGGCTTTATCGGTAAAGAGCGGATGAAATCCTCGCGCACGAGCTTCGGCCGCCGCGCGCGTAGAATTCCCCGACCCTTGATTGTGCGTCAAAAAAGCTGACCCTTCCCTACTTCAACTCCACGCTGCCGCCCGCGGCTTCCAGCTTCTTCTTGATCTCTTCGGCCTCGGCCTTGTTTACGCCTTCCTTGACCGCCTTGGGCGCGCCGTCAACCAGGTCCTTGGCCTCCTTGAGGCCGAGTCCGGTCAGCTCGCGGACGACTTTGATCACCTGGATCTTCTTGTCGCCGGAGCCGGTCAACACGACGTTGAACTCTTCCTTCTCGGGCTCCGCCGCTGCTGCCCCGCCTGCCGCCGGCGCTGCCGCCGCCGCGACTGGAGCCGCCGCTGAGACGCCGAGTTCGGCTTCGAGTTCTTTGACCAGAGCGGCCGCGTCGATAAGGCTCAGGTTCTTCAGATAATCCTTCACCTGATCGCGGCTGAGTTGTGCTTCTGACATTGTATCTGCTCTCCTTCGTCCTACTTCGTCCGGGGAGATTGTGGGAGCGCCCCGGAAAATCTTTTAAAGCCTAAATTGTGACTATCCTTCCGATGCCGGCGGTGCCTCAGGGGCCGCGGCCGCCGGTGGCGCCTCTTCCGGCAGCGGCTGGGGGAGTCGCGGTGCCCGCGCCGTTCTTCTTTCCGATCGCGTCGATCACGCGCGCCAGGTACGAGCCGGGCTCGTTGAGCAGCCTGACCAGTTGCGTCGCCGGCGCATTCAAGAGTCCGAGCAACTGCCCGAAGATGACCTCGCGCGAGGGCAGCTTCGCCAGCGCCTGGATTTCCGCGACGGTCAGCGTCTTGCCGTCGAGGACCGCGGCGCGCAGCTTCAGCTTGTCGCCGAGCGGGCCAAACGAGGTGAAGGTCTTCGCCAGCGCGACAGGATCTTCGTAGCTCAGGATTAGCCCGATCTGCCCGCCGAGGTTTGAATCGAGCGCCTCGTACGCGGTGCCCTTGATCGCGCGGCGAACGAGCGTGTTCTTCGCAACGCGCATCTCGCCGCGCACGGCGCGCAGCCGCTTGCGCATCTCGGTTGATTCGGCCGCCGTCATCCCGCGGTACTCCGAGACAAGTGCAATACTGGCGCGGCCGAAACTACTCGCGAGATCTTCGACCAGCGCGGTTTTCTCTGTTTTCTTCATCTGATTATACAAGCCCGAGTGCTACGAACAAAAACCTCATGCTGCCGCGGCGAGCGACTTGGCCGTCGCGACGCCCGTATCGACCCTGATTCCGGGACCCATCGTCGAGGACAGCGCCACGCTCCGCACGTAATTGCCCTTGGCGCTGGCCGGCTTGGAGCGAACGATCGCGCCAAGGATCGCGCGGACGTTTTCGAGCAGCTTGCTGTCTCCAAAACTTATCTTGCCGACGCGGGCGTGGACGACGCCGGCTTTGTCGACCCGGTAGTCGACTTTTCCAGCCTTGATTTCCGCGACCGCCTTGGCGACGTTGAAGGTGACGGTGCCGACTTTGGGATTGGGCATCAGGCCGCGCGGCCCGAGAATTTTTCCGATACGCCCAACCTGGCCCATCATGTCCGGAGTCGCGATCACGCGGTCGAAGTCGAGCCAGTTCTCTTCCTGAATTTTTTTGATGATCTCTTCGCCGCCGACAAAGTCCGCGCCCGCTTCGCGTGCCTCGCGCTCCTTGTCGCCCTTGGCGACCACCAGCACGCGGGCGACCGCTCCGGTCCCGTGCGGAAGGACGATCGTTCCGCGAACATTCTGATCGGCCTGGCGCGGATCGACGCCTAGTCGCACCGCGATTTCGACCGTCTCGTCGAACTTGGCGACCTTGTTATCGACCACCAGCTTGACCGCTTCTTCGAGCGTGTAGCGATGCTCCCGATCGATCTTCTTGGCCGCTTCCTTATATTTCTTGCCTGCCATCTTGATTTTTATTCCTAGTCGGTGACGTCGATACCCATCGAGCGCGCGGTGCCGGCGACGGTGTTGATCGCCGCGGCGAGGTCGGCCGCAGTCAGGTCTTTGAGCTTGGTCTTGGCGATTTCCTCGACCTGCGCGCGGGTGACCTTGCCGACCTTGTTCTTGTTGGGCATCGGAGAGCCCTTTTCGATTCCCGCCGCGCGCAGCAGAAGGTTGGAAGCGGGCGGGCTCTTGGTGACGAAGGTAAACGAACGGTCTGCGTATACGGTGACGACTACCGGGATCGTCATCCCCTGCATGTTCTGGGTCTGCGCGTTGAAGCTCTTGCAGAACTCCATGATATTGACCCCGCGCTGGCCGAGCGCCGGGCCTACCGGCGGCGACGGATTAGCCGCGCCGGCTGGAATTTGCAATTTGATCGATCCGACTACTTTCTTAGCCACTTGATTTCAGCGTCCCCGTGCCCCTGGTTCCGGCGCGTCTCATTCGCGCCCGACTAACAGAATTCGGTCCGCGAGCTCGCGGAGTGTGCCGATGCCCCTTTTTTTGCTCAGGCCTTTTCTACCTGTACGAAGTCGAGTTCTACCGGCGTTGCGCGCCCGAAGATCGAAATTAAAACGCGCACCTTGCCCTTCTCGGGCTTGACTTCCTCGACGGTGCCGTTGAAGTCCTGGAACGGACCGTCGACGACCTTGATCGCTTCGCCCACTTCGAACAGCACTTTGGGTTTGGGTCGCAGTGCGCCCTCCTCCATCTGCTGTTCGATCTCGCCCACTTCGGACTCGGGCACTTCGGGCGGATTGGTTGAATGGCCGACGAAGCCGGTTATCTTCGGAGTATTCTTGATGACGTGCCAGGTCTCATCGTCGAGTACCATCTGCACGAAAATATAGCCGGGGAAGAATTTACGGCTGGAGACCTTGCGCGCGCCGCCCTTGCCGAGTTCCTGCACGCGCTCGATTGGGACCAGCACCTTGCCGATGCGGCCCTCCATGTGAAGCGAGCGGACCTGCTGCTCGAGCGCGGCCTTGGCCTTGTGCTCGTAGCCCGAATAGGTATGGACGACATACCATTTCATCGCAGGCGCGGCGGCGGTTTCGACGCCAGTCTTGTCGCTTTCGGTGCCGGGTTCAGTCATGGTCTCAACGAGCCCTAAAAAGTTCGATCGTTAACGCTAGCGCAGCAGCATCTGGACGCCGCGGACCGCGAAGAAGTCAATCACGCCCAACCATAGAGCCATCACAAACGACAATCCGACCACGACGATGGTGGCCTGCATGGTTTCCTTGGGCGACGGGTAATGGACCTTTGAAAGCTCCGTCCATGCTTCCTGAACGAAACTAACGCCCTGATTGAGGTAACTTTTTAGACTATCCATTTTTCATGCCTAACACAAGATCCAGTTAAATAGTTAAATTTTGGCGGGCCAGCCAGGGGTCGAACCTGGAACCCTCGGATTTGGAGTCCGATGCTCTGCCAATTGGAGCTACTGACCCGCTTATAACAGTTTCGCGGTCGCAACGCGTTTCCGCTCAAGAAATTTTGCCTTCGCGATGGACTGTATGCGAGCGGCATTTGGGGCAGAACTTTTTGATCGAAAACTTGTCCGTCTGCGTTTTCTTGTTCTTGGTTGTGGTGTAGTTGCGCGCCTTGCAGGTGTCGCATGAAAGTGAAATCAGATCTCTCATTGTACTATGCCCCGCGTTCTAAGTAATTCTAACCATGCCGGCGTTCCGGCGTGCGACAGAGTCTGGAAAGCCCACGACGGGATTCGAACCCGTGACCTCTTCCTTACCAAGGAAGTGCTCTACCGACTGAGCTACATGGGCGCCCGTCCGCATTGGAACAATTCCCTCGAATCATCTCTCCTCGCGATCGGAAACTCGCGCATCGAAAAAAATCTGGAGCGGGAAACGGGACTCGAACCCGCGACCCCGAGCTTGGAAGGCTCGCGCTCTACCAACTGAGCTATTCCCGCTCTCCCCGTCGATCTTATTATCATACATACAGATCATAGTGGTGGAGAGGGGAGGATTCGAACCTCCGAAGGCATAAGCCGGCAGATTTACAGTCTGCTCCCTTTGGCCACTCGGGAACCTCTCCCCAGAGGAAATTTGCCCGCAAAGGAATTTTTCGATCCCGAGCCGATGGCGAGAATCGAACTCGCAACATCCTGATTACAAATCAGGTGCTCTACCGTTGAGCTACATCGGCAAACGACGTTAAGAAGGGAAAGTTATTCTCGGCTGCCGCCATTGTCAAGACTGAGGCTCACCGGAGGTCCACTTCTTGCATTCGGCTGTGGGTTCCGAGGCGGAATGGCCCGCTCGCTTTTATTTCGCGATACAAAAAGTAGGAAATCGATTGATAATCGATTTTGGCATTGACACAAAGTTAGCGCAAGAGTAATTGGTCGAGCGCTCAGAGACATAATCGACGAAAAGCTGCGCGTCGCCCAATGGTCGCAGCGAAGGTCGAGTTAGGAAGGAGGCATGGCACGATGCTCAACCGATCCTATTCCTGCCCAAACGGCAAGCCCTCGTCGAGGCGCGCCTTCAGCGAACATTCCAGGTCGCGCCCGCCGAAGAAGTCGCTGGTGATCGCGTTTGGTTTAGCGCTGATCACGTTCGTTTTAGCGATTTCAGTCGAATATTTTCCTGGACTGAACTGGATCGCATATGCCGGAAATATCACTTACGTCTACGATCCCCTCGGGAGACTGGTAGGCGTCGTGGACGGTTCTGGCAACGCCGCGAGCTATCAATACGACAGCGCGGGAAATCTCCTCTCTATATCCACGACTAACGCTTCGCACGTTTCGATCTTCAGTCTGTCGCCAAATAACGGGCCGATCTCGACAAACGTTACAATTTACGGTGACGGATTCAGCACCACCCCGAGTCAGAACACGGTAACGTTCAACGGTCAGGCAGCCACCGTCAGTTCGTCTACGCAAACGACAATCGCGACCCAGGTTCCCGCAGGCGCCACCACGGGGAACGTTTCCGTCACCGCGCCGGCAGGTACCGCCAGCGCACCTTTCACCGTCACTCAGTAGTCGAAAGAGGCAACGCCGTGAAAAGTTTCAAGACTACCCGAGTCCCGTGTGTTCTGATGGCAATCTTGGCGATTCTATCGATCGCTAACGTCGCGATAGCCTCGGTGATCATTGGAGGAACGCCGCCGGCGATCGCCGCCCCGGCGCCTGGAGAACCTGATACGGATATCGGACAGGATCTGTTCGAATATATTCGGACCGATTTCTATATAGCTGGACCGATCCCAATCGTCCTGAAACGAATTTATCGGTCCGGCGATATAGATGGCGGCGGAAACTTCATCGCTCGACCGTTCGGTCTTGGCAACAATCTCAACTACGACATGTATCTGTACTCGCAAAGTGAACACGCAGGCACAGGCTATACCGATGCAGAAATCGTAGTCCCGGATGGTGGCCAGATAGTCTGTAACCGAACGAGTTCGTGCACGCAGCAAAACTGCTCTGACTATACCGACGCGATCTTCGAGTGCACCTCCAATCCCGATGCAGAATTCTTCGGCGCCACGATTTCGTACAACGCGAACACGCCCGGGTGGGATGTCACTCGTAGAGACCTCACTGTTTATTCTTTCGGCCTGGGCGCTCCACTACAGTCGATCCGCGATCGATACGGCAATCAGATAACGCTAGTGCGCTCCGGCGGGCAGGGCGGAGATATTACCCAAATCAACTCGTCGAACAACCGCTACATAAATCTATCTTACACCGATTCAGCCAACCCCCATCAGATCACCGAAGCAACCGACAATTCCGGGACGTCTCATACCTACGCATATGACTCTCAGCATCGTTTGACTAGCGTAGACTCAGGTGGCGAGACCTTTGCGTACGGCAGTTCCGCCCAACTTGGCGATATTCAGACTCTGACCCAGTGGGTTTCACTCTTCGTTAATACCAGCACGACTCTGACTTACGCCAACGCCTGGAGTGGTCAACACGGCTTGTCTAAGATGGTGACTCCATCCGGAACCTGGTCATACGCTATTACCCTCGCGGGCGGGAAGATTCAGATCAACAAGGTGACGGATCCCAACGGGAACGTTCGAAAGTATACCTTCAATAATGCTGGCTACTTGACATCCGACATCAGAGCAAACGGTACGAGCATTGCGAGTACGACCACATATACGCGGGATACCGCAAGCAATCACATTCTCTCGGTGACGGATAACATCGGCAGGGTTACGAGTTATACCTATGACGCGTTGGGCAATCTTACGAGTGTGACCAAGTTGTCCGGAACGTCGAATGCGGTAACGACTACCTATGCTTATGAGCCGCGGTGCAGTCAGCTTGCGAGCGTGACCGACCCCCTAGGCCACGGACCTTCGATGCTCTTTGACTCCAACTGCAATGCCACTACCATCATCGATCCGAATCAAAATAACTGGACACTCGCGTACAACAACCAGGGCCAGCTGAAATCGATAACCGATCCAAACCAGCCTCCTGATACCTGGCAGTTCGGGTACGACTCGTCCGAAGATCCTGCGTCATTAACCGATCCGTTGGGCAACGTCTCGACTGTCGCCGAAGACGCTATAGGACGCGTCATTTCAGCTACGGACCCGCTACGGAACACGAGCAGCTGGACTTACACAACATTTAACGGTGTCGATGAACCTTCGGTGGTCACAGACGAAATCGGCGACATCTGGAGTTTTGAGTATGAGGGTCTTGGCTTACTGATCAATTACGGGTTCGGCACCTATCCGTACGGGCTGACGGGTGGATCAGGGATAGGTTATTCGCTTTCTTCGCCGATTACGGTCTCGATAACTTCTGGCGCTGGAGGTACCGAGACCTATGTTCTAGATCCTGTAGGAAACGTTACCAGCTACACCGATAAGCGAGGTTTGGTATCTTCATTTACTTACGACGCGCTCAATCGCCTTACCAAGATAAAATACAACTCCGGCAACAATAATGCCTTTTTCCAGACCAGTGTCACTTATACATACGACGGTGCGGATCGGGTCACGCAGCTTGTAGATACGGGTGGAGGAGGCTGTCCGCCCTCGTGGCAGTGCACGCCAGGTAATACGCAGACGTTCGTATACGATGGCCTCGACCGAGTCACATCGCTTACTTCTACCGAAGGCGCCGTTACTTACACGTACGACAAGGCAGGTCGGCGAACCAGCATGCAGGCAGGATCGCAACCGCAGGTTAACTATACGTACGACAACGCGGACGATGTTTTGACGTTGGCAAATGGAAGTGCAAACGTTTCGATCACATACGACAATGACGGGCGGCGAAAACATCTCACGCTCCCTAACGGCGTCTCAGTCGCTTATGCGTATGATGCCGCGTGGGACCTCTCAAGCTTGGCCTACAGCTCGACGCTCGGGGGGTCTCTGGGCAATCTGACGTACACCTACGATCCGAACGGCCGCATCGTCGGTGTGGGTGGCAGTCTTGCCGCTGTCAATCTGCCAGCCGCGGTGAGCGCAACCTACAACGGTGGTAACCAATTGACCGTCTGGAATGGTGCAAACGTGAACTCTGACCAGGCCAACAACCTGCTTGCCGACCCGACCATTCCCACGCCTAGTACTCTGGACTGGAATGAGCGGAATCAGCTTGAATCTTTGATGAGGACTGAGTTCTTTAATTACGATGCACTCGGCAGGCGAGAGACTTCATCAACGCCGTCGACAAACTCCACTAGCTCCTATCTGTACGATGGCGTGATACCAGTGCGAACGACTACCAATGGAACGTTAGTTGCGGACGTACTGGCAATGCCGGGCACAGGCGAGATCTTTGCCCGAACTGATTCATCGGGTTTGGTGGTTCTTCTAACTGACGGTATCGGCTCGACGATCGGTTTGGTGGACTCGACGGGAACGATCGCGACGCAGTACACCTACGAGCCATTCGGCCGCAGCACGACAAGTGGAGCGGCGAATGCTAACCCGTTCAAATTCGCAGGGATGGAATCCGACAGCAGCGGTCTCTATCACACCTGGGCGCGGTATTACTCGCCCGGATTGCAGCGCTTCGTCTCGGAGGATCCGCTTGGACTTGGCGGCGGCGACATCAACATCTTCGGATATGCCAACAATGACCCGGTGAATGGGACCGATCCTCTCGGCTTGTTCCTCCTTGGCGCAAGCATCGATTGCGAATTCCCACAGGGACTTGCAAATGTTGGCGACATATCAATTTCGCTAAACCTTCCCGGCCTATCTGGTATTAGCGTTTCTGCTATTAGCGTTTCCAACATTCCGTCCTTCGGACAAGGCAAGCGGATCGGAGACGTTCTACTGGCGGCCGACACCGACAATATGGTGGAAATTCCGCCTCTGAACTCCGATCCGAGCGTGCCACCCGGACCGGGGTGGCTCTGGGTAGGTGGAAAGCAGGGATCTAACTCGGGGAGTTACTTGGACCCTGTCACAGGGTGGGGTCTTCATCCAGACTTCGGAACGCACGGATTGCCAAAGGGAGACCACTACGATTTGCAGCGGCATTTGCTGGGAGGACGAAAACAGAAATACGGTCTCACGATGAACGGAAGCAAAATTCAGCTATGGTCGGAGGGAACGCAAAGCTGGACTACGATCTTCGATTTCGAAATCTTAGAATCTCTATTCTGATTTGGCACTGCCTTAGGGGTTGGACGATGAAGGTGCAAAAGCTTCGAGATGGCTCGTACGCTAAAAAGTACATAGTTTACCAACTCTCGCCCGGTTACGAGATCGTCACGAAACTTCTAGCAAAAACCGGCGGTTTTCTGCGCGGAAGCTTTTTCGTTATCGCGCCAGACTCCGTCGACGCGGATCAACTTTCGGATTTCGGATCGGAAATTCCGCTAGTCGATCCCTCTGGTGCGACTCAGCTCCTAGGTAAAATTGTAAAGAAATTCACAAGGAATCCAAATTGCACAGTCCTACTGCATGATCATGTCAATTTCTTTTCGCGTCCCGGATGGGAAGAGTACGAGTATAAGGACCGAGCGATTTTTTACGACAAAGAACTCTGCTGGGAACTCAAGGGATCTGACATCCCTCAGAATGAAATTGACGATCTCATCTCACATTGGTCGGCTTACTTCCCAGTCTCCGCGTTCTTTTGCGTTTCCTCGCCTTCAGAACGAAAGAAACTTCTAACCGACGGAGATGTCGAGGATTTAGCCCAAAATTTGATTGGCGTCGCCGTGGACATATTCGACGGCGATTCGTTCCTGATCTGGTGGCGGGAGGATTTGCTTCCGTTCCCGTCAGCAAAGTGACCTCCGGTGAGTATTAAGAGCCGAGGCGATTTAGCTGAGCGGGGCCTTTCCCCCGCGCGATCAGAGTCGCGCGGCGAAATGCTGCCAGCGATAGAGCCGAGGCCGGAAACTGCGCCGTCGAAGGATCAGAGCCCTTAGTCAAAGATGTCGAAATTGCCGTGGTCGGGCCCGCCGCATCCGAACGCATGGTAAACGCCCTTGATTTCGTCCCCGTTCTCAAAAGTGCCGTGGGCAATGAGGCCGCAGTTACCGTGTATCTTCAATTTCAGGGTAACAGCGTTGTTTGGTTTGACTTTCCCCTTCAAGGGAGCTCCGGTTACCCCGCCACCAATGTCCGTATCCCAAGATCCGGAGAGCACACCCCCGCTCGGCCCTCCCTGACTGATGGTCGCCGAAATTGTTCCGTCACCGAACCGGTGATCGCTCACGTTCCCCGTGTAACTCCCGGCGATATTCGGCAGTGTCGATGGAGAACCGGCGGCGGTATCGTCGGCCGGATCGTCCCAACTCTGAGCACAAGCCGTGGAGCCGGCAAAGCCGCGGTGCGCGGCGAGGCTCTCGACTCGTCCGATCGCGAACATCGCCAGCGCGGTGCAGGCAATCACGAGACCTGATTTCCTTAACATCGTATCCCTCCCCCGAGCGACAAATTTGTAAATTTCTGACCGACGTTATTTAGCGCAAACGCTGCGATGATGCTAGGGCTCGCGTTTTCGAGTGCAACCGCTCCTTAATAGATGATTCTTGCGGAATAGATGATTCTTGGGGCGTTTCGACGCTATGGCGATTGTGCTTTTCCCGACGGTCTCCAGAGTTCCTCAGAGAACCGGATTTCCCTCAACGGGGTTGCCGGATCGACCCGGATTCTACAATCTAATGAACCATGCCCAAGAATAACTCGCTGAGCAGCGTCTTAATCGATCTTGAATGGGCCCGGGTTTACGCAGATCGGATTCAGCATGAGCTGAAACTCATTGCCGGGACGCTCGCGGATCATAACGCCCATATCATGAACGCTGAACTGGCCAAGGGCGCCCATCTGCTGAAAGCTCAGATGAAGCAGGCCAGCCAGCAGGTTGGCGGGGTTGGCAAAATCGCGAAGCAGTCGGAAAAAAACTGGATGAACACGATCAAGAAAGCACTTCAGACCAAGTACGCCAACCATCGAAAACCCTAATAGATTCTTCCAAATCCTCCGCCCGTCTCCGTTGCATTTGAACGTTCGAGCAAAATAGCGGTAGATACGTTTCCGCGTCATCGAAGCTTCAATCGTCGAGGATTAACGCCGGTCACATGGAAGCGACAAACAACCCTGCTGTTGGCGGCTCCGATTTCTCACTCGACACGATCGACATAATTAGCCCGGACCGTTACCAGAAGCACGGCTATCCCCACGCGGAATGGACGTACCTGCGCCGCAACAAACCTGTCTTCAAGGTTGAGCGCACAAGCGTCGAGCCGTTTTATGCGATTACCCGGGCTGCCGACATCATGGAAATCAGCAAGCAGCCGCGACTCTGGCTGAACCGGCCGCGCCTGGCGGTTTTCACGTTTGGCGAGGGCGAGGGTAACGGCGGCCTGCCGCAGGAGGCGCTCACCCTGCGCCATCTGTTGAACATGGATCCGCCGCAGCATGGCGAGTACCGGGCGATATTGAATCGCTATTTCACGCCGCGTTCGATTCGGGAACTCGAGGCGGAGGTTTACGGGATCACCGACCAGGTTCTCGACGACGCGATGGATCGGAGGCAATGCGATTTCGTGACCGAGATCTCATCGAAAATTCCGGTCGCGGTGATCGCGAAGATGCTCGGGGTGCCGCGCCCGGATTGGCCACGGCTGTTCAGATGGACCAACGAGCTTATCGGCGGCGAGGATCCCGAGTTTCAGCGAAGTGACAAGACTCTGGAGACATTCGCGCAGGCGCGAATGGAGATGTTTCAGTATTTCACCGACATGGTCGCGCAGAAAAAGAAAACTCCCGGCAACGATGTCACCAGTATCGTCGCGAACGCGAAGATCAACGGAGAAC
This sequence comes from uncultured delta proteobacterium, assembly GCA_963808235.1. GTDB lineage: Bacteria > Desulfobacterota > Binatia > Binatales > Binataceae > Binatus. The sequence continues at coordinate 419,508 of CAWEEQ010000004.1, read as the reverse complement.
CGATCCCGACGCTTGAACTGTTGTCGTACCTTTTGATCCTGGTGGTGGCTGGCAACGAGACCACCCGCAACGCGACCACCGGCGGGCTGCTGGCGATGATCGAACATCCGCAACAATTCCAGCGGCTGAAGAAAAATCCGGAACTGATTAAATCCGCGATCGAGGAAATCGTGCGCTGGACTTCGCCGGTGATCCAGTTCGCACGCACCGCCGCCGCGGACACCGAGGTTCGCGGCGAGAAGATTCGCGCCGGCGAGTCGGTATGCCTTTTCTATCCGTCGGCGAATCGCGACCAGGATCTATTTGCGGAGCCGTTCAAGTTCGACCTCGCACGCGATCCTAATTCTCATCTCGGGTTCGGAATCGGCGAACATTTTTGCCTGGGCTCGCATCTGGCGCGGCTGGAGCTGGAGGCAGTTTTCGCCCGCCTCGCAAAGCGGCTCGAGAGTGCGGAACTGGCCGGCCCGGTCGAGCGATTGCGCTCGAGCTTCGTGGGCGGAATCAAGCATATGCCGATTCGATACAAGCTCGGCGCTACTGGTTGACAGATGCGCGGCGGCGGGCGATCTCGAATAGAGCCACTGCCGCGGCGACCGAGACGTTTAGCGAGCCGACTTTACCGCGCATCGGGATGTCGACTACGAAGTCGGCGGTCTTCTCGACAATGTGGCGGACGCCGCGGCCTTCCGAACCCACGATGAGCGCGAGTCTGCGCGTGGCGTCGAGGTCGTAGATTGAAGTTGCGCCGCCCGGAGCGAGCGCCGCAGTCCAGTAGCCGGCCTCCTTCAATTGCTCGATAGTTCGCGCCACGTTGCCGCATCGCGCGATCTTCAAATGTATCCACGCACCCGAAGACGACTTGACCGCTGCCGGCGTGACGCCGGCGGTCCGGTCGCGCGCGAGTACCAGTGCAGTGACGCCTGCGCCTTCCGCCGAGCGCATCAGGGCGCCCAGGTTGCGCGGATCGGTAACGCCGTCGACCAGCACAATCGGATCGGGTTTTTCGGCGAGGAGAGTTCCCAGCGGCGCGTACTCGTACTCGCGCATCAAGGCCGCTATACCCTGATGGCGCGCGGTCGAGCCGGCAAGTCGCTCGAGGCCGCTGTCGTCGGCAAATTCGACGCGTCCGCCGCCGGTGCGGACGCGATCGATCTCGGCGGCGAAGCGGCGCTCGTCCCCAGACTTCACGTACAGCACTCGAATCGAGGCGGGCGCGGCCGCGATCAGCTCGCGAATCGGCTCGACACCGTAAACTATTTCGCGCTCGTTGGCGGCGGCGCGATCCGCGTGAGGAAGTGGCGCGGGGTGTGCCGATGTTTGCGGCATCGCGCGACGCGGCGATTTCGGCGCGTTACGATTGAAGCGCGGACTGCGGTCCTTGTCCCGAAAATCTTTCATCGCAGCAGCGATACTATCAGAGCGCGCGGCTTGCGACTTCATGACCAGACGCAATTTCCGCAGTCCACAAGTTTCAATCGACAAGTTTCAATCGAGCATTCCAGCGTCTAGACTTAAGCGGCGCCTCATATCGATCGAGGCTGGTTGCGACCGCATTGAGACTCACACTCGCGATACCGGGTTTTGCGATAATCGACCGTTACGTCGCGCGCGAAGTTCTTGCGCCGTTCGCGGTCGGAGTCGGCCTGCTCACGTTTGCGCTGGTGACGGGCCGGCTGCTGAAGCTCTCGGACATGGTGGTGAATCACGGCGTGAGCCTGGGTGAGGTGACGCGGATAATCGGCTACATCATGCCCGCGTTCCTCGAACTCACGTTTCCGATGGCGGTATTGCTGGGCGTGTTGATGGGATTCGGGCGGATGTCGAGCGACCAGGAGATGATCGCGGCGCGCGCCTGCGGAGTCAGCCTCTACCGGCTGGCGATTCCGGTGATGTGGGTGGCGTTGATGGTGTACGCGATTTCGAGTTACTTCGCGTTCTCGCTGCGGCCGTGGGCGAATGGGCATCTGCGCCAGAAGCTGTACGAGCTCAGCCAGACCCGCACCAGCGCCGGTCTCAAGGAAAAAATTTTCAACGACAATTTTCCCGGACTGATCGTGTATATCGACGAGATGTCCGACGTGGATTCGAGTCTGAAAGGCGTGATGATTTCCGACGCGCGCGATCCGCATCAACAGAACACGATAATCGCCAAGCATGGAGTTATTCTGCCCGAGGCGCACGGTACTTCGATCACGCTCAGATTGTACGACGGTTCGGTCTTCGGGACCGAGCAAGGCAACGATGCGACCCACGTGACGAGCTTCAAGACGTACGATCTGAGCGTGAATCCCGAGGAGTCGCTCGGCGTCAGCGACCAGGATCCGGGCGAGATGACGTACGCGGAGTTGCGCAAGACGATCGCGGTGGCACTCGCGTCGGGGAAGCGCGACTACGAGGCCGAGACCGAACTCGCGGGCAAGTTCACGGTTCCATTCGCGACGATGCTGTTTGCGCTGCTAGGCGTTTCGCTCGGTCTGAAACCGGCGCGCGGCGGACATTCGGAGCGCTTCGGGGTCAGCGTCGCGCTGTTCTTTCTCTATTACTCGCTGATGCGAGTGGGCGAGACGCTGGCGCAGCGCGGGAAGCTGAACGCATTCGCCGCGATGAGCATCCCGGACATCGTGTTCACCGTGCTGGCGATTTGGCTCTTCTATCGCGCCGCCACGGACCGAGGTAACCAGGGCCGCGGTCCGGGCGACCTGATTTGGGATCTCGTTGAGCGCTACGAGCGCAGCCGGCAGGCCGCATGAGCAGACTACGCCCCCGCCTCTCGCCGGTGATGGATCGTTTTATCGCAGGGCAATTTTTCGGCCCGTTCATGGTTTGCCTGGCGGCGTTCACGGCAGCATACCTGCTCGGCGACATGTTCGATCGTTTCGACGACCTGATTCACTACGGAGGACTCGGACTGCTCGGTCTCGAGTACTTCGCGCTCAAGCTGCCGCTAATCGTTTCGCAGGTTCTGCCGGTCGCGAGCCTGGCCGGCGTGTTGCTCGGCTTCGCGCTGCTCAATCGCTCGGGCGAAGTGCTTGCGTGCCAGCAACTCGGCATCAGCCGGCTCGAGATGGCGGTGCCGGTGCTGGTGGTCGCGGTCCTGATTTCGGGATTCGATTTTATAGTCAGCGAGACGATCGTTCCCGCCGCGACCCGCCAGGCGAAATATATCTACTCGGTGGAGCTCAAGAAGCGCCAGCTACGAGCTGTGTTTGCGAACCGGCGAATCTGGGTGCGGGTGCGCGACGGATTTATCTCGGTCGAGAACTACGACAAGACGCAGGGCCGAATCGGGGGCGTTACGCATTATCAGCTCGACGATCAATTTGGGCTGAAGGACCTGGCCCACGCCAAGAGCGCGAAGTGGGACGGGCGGCAGTGGATTCCGACCGGGCTGAGCTCGTTCCAACTCGCCGAGGGCGGTGCAGTTACCACCACGGAAGCGCCGCACCTCAATCTCGACTTGAGTCCGGCCGACTTCGGTTTGCTGCGGTTCGATCCCGAGGAGTTCAGCCTCTGGGAACTCGATCGATATATAGCGGATTTGCGCAGCATGGGACTCGACCCGGGCGGCTACGTAGTCGATCGCGATTTGAAATACGCGATGCCGCTGGCGTGCCTGATAATGGTCGCTCTCGGGATGGCGCTCAGCCTCGATCCTTTGCCGCGCAACTTGAGTCTCGGGCGCAGCTTCGGCCTGGCGATCGTGATCGGTTTCGGCTACTGGCTGTCGCTCGGAATCACGTCGTCGCTCGGCCGATCGGGGCTGCTACCCGCGATGATCGCGGCATGGCTGCCCAACTTCATGTTTACCATGATCGCGTTTTCGATTTTTCTGTTCGGCGAAGAGCGCTGAGGGCGCGCCTTCCGATCCGCAATTCGCGCGGATAGCATCGAAGGATGGCCGCCCTCGATGTGATCCTTGCGCCCGCGCTTGCACCGATCTCACTTGTCGGCCTGGAGCTGTATCTTCTCGAACAAGTCGTCACCCGGCAGACGCCGCCGGCCCTGCTCATCTATTCGTCGCCGGGGCGCTACATCTCGATCGGCCGCTATCATCTATATGCCGGCGGCGCGGAACGGGCGGGAATCGGCGCGTTTCGGAGGTTAACCGGAGGCCGCGTCGTCGGCGCCGGCGATGGATGGCTCGGGCTCGCGCTGATCCTCCCGAATCGCACCGCTTTGCTGAAGGTTGACAATGCACCCCTGAAGCCCGACCAAATCCTGAACCGTTACGCGCGCGGGCTACTCGGCGGCCTGCGCTCGCTCGGACTCGATTGTTTCTACCCCGGGCGCGACGCGATAACATTTGAGCATCGCGAGGTCGCCATGTGCAGCTTCGAAACCGACGCGTCTGGTGCGATGCTTTTCGAATCGATGCTCGCGGTGAATCGCGGGATGGAAGACGTGGTTCATGATTTAGAGCAGATCGATCCCGACGGCGCGGTGCCGTGCCGGATGTATACGCCCGAGTCGGCGACGAAACTGGCGCGCGAGCTCGGCCGGGAGATTGTATTCGATAAGCTCGCCGACGCGATCGCGACCGGTTACCAGGGCCTGCTCGGCGAGACTCGGACGCGAGAGTTGAATCCCGGCGAGATGGCGCAGGCGGAACGTAGCGGGCGCGAGCTGGTCGCCTCGGGATGGCTCAATTGCCGGATCTCACTCGCCCTTCGGTCGAAAGCAATCAAGAAAAATCGCATTGCGGCGCAGCTCGGTACGATCGAAGCTGAAGTTGGGTTTGAACCCGGCGGCACTATTGCGGCCGCCACTTTGAGTGGAGATTTCATCGCGAATTCGTCGGCGATCGCGGAACTCGAAACTGAACTCCGCGGCAAACGGCTTGACCTCGGATCGGTGGCGCATGCGGTCACGAAGATTTTTGGACGCAGCGACAATTTTTTTCTCGGTGCTGGTGAGCTCTCGAACCTGGTGAATCTCATCGCGGGTGTGGATTGAGCATCGCGTTGAAAGATGGGCGAGTTGCGGACGAGCTCAACGACAGTGATCCCGGGCGCCGGCTGCGCGCGATCGATCTGATCTTGTCGGCGCCAGCCGAGCCGCTCTCCGATAACGTGCTCGACGGGCTTCTCAGATGCGTCGGCGCGCCGCAAAAGACGATACAGCGGCGCGCAATCGATGCGCTCGCGGCGGTGGCGGAATCGGGCGACGTGCGTATTGTCGAACGACTGCGCAGCTCGATGGGTGGCGACGATCGTCGTATCCGGTGGGGCGCGGCGTACGCTCTCGCGCAAATCGGCGGGGCGGCGTTTACGATGCACCTCGCAGACGCGCTCTGCGAGGCGCTCTCCGATGACGACGGCGATATCCGGTGGGCGGCGGCGAATTTGATCGTTCGCCTCGGCCGGGACTTTCCCGATGAAATTCGCGGGCGGTTGATTGCGCTCGGCGCCGATAGCGATCGAAACGCGCGGAAGATGGCGCTCTATTGTATCCGCGACCTGGGTATCCGCGGCGCAGAACTGCTCGCAGTCTTGCAACGCGCAGTCAGAGACCCCGACGTTCATGTTCGGCTCGCGTCGCTCGCGGTGCTGACGGGCCTTACCGACGCGAGCGATGCGGCCGCGGAGCTCGCGCTAAGATTCCTCGAATCGGATCCCGATCCGGGCGTGCGCCGCGCGGCGGCGGTCGCGCTCGGAAATTTTCAAAACAGTTCGCCGCTCGCGGCGGCGGCACTCAGAACCGCAGCAGCAGACGAGTCAGACGAATCGCTTTCGCGCGCGGCGCGTGGCGCGCTGGAGCGTCTGGAGAAACGATAATGTCCATCAAGGAATCCGCTTCGAAAGAACAGGGCACCGCGTCGAACAAGCAACTCGCGCTCTTGAGCGATCCGCACGTGCGCGAGTTTATCGCAGGCAAACGAGTTGCGCGGCTCGCAACCGCCGACGCCTCGGGCGCGCCGCACAACGTTCCGCTCTGTTACTGGTTCGACGGCGAGCGCGTCTATTTCGCGATTGACGAGAAGCCCAAGCGCGAGACCGGGATGCGGCTCAAGCGGATGCGCAATATCGCCGAGAATCCACGCGTGGCGGTGGTGATCGATCACTACGAAGAAGACTGGGCGCAACTCGCATACGTGCTAATTCGTGGAACCGCGCGAGTGGTCGAAGACCCGCAGGAGTACATGGTGGCGCTGCGCGCGCTCCGCGAAAAGTACCTGCAATACCGCGGGATGACGTTCACTCCGGAGCAGAATCCGATTGTGAAAATCGAACCGCATCATGTTCACGTGTGGGGCGACCGCTTCAAGCCGGCGTGACGCGACTCGAGGAAATTTCAGGCGCGCTTCGCAGCGCGAGTCTCGATGGATGGCTCTTCTACGATTTCCGGATGAGCGACCCGCTAGCGTATAGAATCCTTGAGCTTCCCGAAAACGGTATCGCGACGCGGCGATGGTTCTGCCTGGTGCCGGCGACAGGAAAGCCGACTGCGATCGTCTCGGCCGTCGAGGCGCATCGGCTCGACGCGCTCTGCGCAGACAAGATCGTCTATCGGTCGCATGATGAGATGCTTGCCGCGCTCGGCACCACGCTCAAAGGAACGCGGCGAATCGCGATGGACTATTCGCCCGGGTGCGCGATTCCGTACGTTTCGCGCGTCGATGCGGGCACGATTGAGATGGTGCGCGCGACCGGCGTCGAGATCGTCTCGGCGGCCGACCTGATTCAGCGCTTTGAGGCGGCGCTGACGCGCGAGCAACTGGCCAGTCATCATCGCGCGGCGCAGGCGCTACGCGCGATCGTGGACGCGACATTTGCTGAAATCGGACGATCGATATCGGGCGGGCGGCCGGTCAGCGAAGTGTCGGTTCAGGAATTCGTCATGTCGAGATTTGCGGCGCAAGGACTCACCACCTACGCGCCGCCAATCGTCGCGGTCAATGAGCACAGCGCCGATCCGCACTTTGCGCCGTCGCGCGAACGTGACCGCGCGATTCGTCGAGGCGACTTTATCCTGCTCGATCTGTGGGCCAAGGAAGCTGGCCCCGACAGTATCTATGCCGACTTCACCTGGGTCGCGTACGTTGGCGACAAGATTCCCGACGAGCACGCGCAGGTGTTCAAAATTGTGATGCAGGCGCGCGATGCCGCGGTGGATCTCGTGGAGTCGCGAGTAGCAGCCCGCGAACCGGTCAGCGGCCGCGAGGCCGATCGCGCAGCGCGCGCCGTAATCGAGGCGGCCGGCTTCGGCGAGGCGTTTGTGCATCGCACAGGACACTCGATCGGCCGCGAAGTGCATGGCGCAGGCGCCAATCTCGACTCGCTGGAAACGCTCGACGACAGGCGGCTTATCGACAACACCTGTTTCTCGGTCGAGCCGGGAATTTATCAGCCCAACAAATTCGGGGTACGCAGCGAACTCGACATGACTATCGAAAACGGACGCGCGATGGTGAGTGGCGAGCCGCGCCAGCGCGAGATTTTCGCGATCCTCGCCGCGTCTGCTTCCAAAGCTTGAGCCGAGCCGGTAAGTCTTAACCGTAAATTTTGCCCGAACATGATTCGCGCCATCATATTCGATCTCGACGGGACGCTCGTCGATACGGAGCCGATTCATTTTGCGGCCTTCAACAAGGTCCTGGGCGCTTCAGGAATCGAGATCGCGAGCGCCGACTACTATGCGCGCCTGATTGGATTCAACGATCACGATTGTTTCGCGGCCGTGCTATGGGAGAATCGCAAAGACGCGGACGAAGCGCTGATCGCCGACTTGATCGAGCGCAAAACCTCCGTCTATCAAGCGATTGTTGCGGAGCGCGAGGTCCTTTACCCGGGCGCGGAGAAGTTTGCACGCGATTGCGCGAAGCGATTCCCCTTGATGATCGTGACCGGCACGTTGCGCGCCGAGGCCGAAACGATTCTTCGCGGCGCGAAATTGCGCGATCTGTTTCTCGATATAATCGCGGCGGAAGACGTCGAGCGCGGGAAGCCTTGGCCCGACGGCTTTATCGCGGCGCTGGGCCGAATCGGATTCATCCTGCGGCAACGAGATCCGGTCCTGGCCGAAGAATGCCTGGTGATCGAGGACACGCCGGCAGGAATCGAGGGCGCGCATCGCGCAGGCATGAAGGTGCTGGCGCTATGCCATAGCGCGTCAGCCTCCGATCTCGCGGCCGCCGACGTTGTGCGCGCGTCGATTCTCGACCTGGACCTTGACGACGTAATTCACGCCCTGCGAGGACATTGATGCCAGCGAAGCTCTACCAGTTTATCGGCAGTCCGTTCTGCGCGAAGGTGCGCAAGCTGCTCGCGTTCAAGGGCGTCGAGTTCGAAGTCGTGGAGCTCGACTACCTCGAGCGCAGGGAACTGGTGCTCGCCTCCGGGCAGATGATGGTGCCGGCGCTTACGCTCGAGAGCGGCGAGACGATCGTCGATTCGGCGCGGATCGCGATGCGTCTCGAGGAACTTTTTCCCGAGCCGACTATATTTCCGGCTGGATGGCGCGGGGTTCACATCGCGCTGGCCGACTATATAGACAACCAGCTCGAGGACGCCGTGTACGCAGTTGCACTCGCTGACGAACTCGCGCACTACGCAAAACAAGGTGCGGATCGCTCCGCGCTATGGCGTCTTATCCGCGAGCGCAAGTACGGTGCGGGCTTCGTCGAGCGCACGATTGCCAACCACGCTGCCAACTGGGAACGCGCGCGGACTGCGCTCGCGCCGTTCGAGGAGCAGCTCGCGAATCTTCCGTTTCTGACCGGCAGGATCGGGCTCGCGGATTTCGCGCTCTATGGTCAGCTGTTCTACTTTGCATTCACCGGCGAGCAGAAAATTCCCGCGGAGATGAAAAATCTGCGCGCGTTTTTCGATCGAGTCGATCGGATCACTTCGACGATTGAGGAACCGACTTAGACGATTTCGGTGATTGCCGAGATCAGGAAGTGGCTGAAAAGTGCGCCACTCGAGTCGAGTGCGACGTCGTATAGCGAAGCACTGCGCCCGGGCACAAAGACCTGGTGGCCCTCGTCGGTGAGCGCGTACGCAACGCATAGCATCAACGCCATGTATGGCCGCTCGGCCATCGGACCGCGGATTAGCAGCCAGAAGAGCACGCCGTATTCGGTAAAATGCGCGCTCTTGCGGATCAGCATGTGGCCGACGTCAATCGCCGCTGCGGTAATTCCCGGAATCAACCATCGAAGCAAGGGATCGATAATTTTCCCGGTATTCGAGGCTGAAAACGCGGAGGTCGAAAGACAGAATATCAGCACGCCCCATGCGATTACGGGGATCCATTGGCGAAGCGTCACCTGCTGAGAAGCGCTGTCGCCGTCGGCCGGAATTCGAGGAACTGCGGCCGTCATGATGCGCGGGCCAATGCTTTTATCATCGAGACAAGACGAGCTTTTTCATGGCGATGGGAACGTGTCACACTTATCAATGATTGCATCGCTATTCCAGCGGCATCGCTCGCAGCCGCCAAGCCACAGGAAGGCCGCGTCATGGACAATCTGATCACCATCCAGCATACACAAACCGCCCCACCTTGCACCGTCGTGATATTCGGCGCGTCCGGCGACTTGGCCAAGCGCAAGCTGATCCCGGCGCTGTACAACCTGAACGCATGCGGACAGGGCATGATGCCCGCGAAGAGCGCGGTGCTGGGATTCGCGCGGCGCGAAATGTCGCTCGACGAGTTCCGCAAGAGTGCGCACGACTGGACCGCGAAGTACTCGCGCTTGAAGGTCGAGGAGGCGTGCTGGTCGAAGTTTGCAGAAGGCCTCGACTATTTGTCGGGACTCGATCACCCCGACGGATTCAAGAAGCTCAAGACGAAACTCGAAGCGATCGAAAAAGCGCGCGGCATTCCGCCCAATCGGGTTTACTACCTCGCGATACCGCCCGAAGCTATCACCGACTCCGTCAAGCGCCTTCACGAAGCGGGATTGATCGCGCGGCCCGACGCAGCGAACTTCACCCGGGTCGTCGTCGAGAAGCCCATCGGCCACGATCTGGCGAGCGCGCTCGAGATCAATCGCGAGCTGGTCAAGTATCTGGCCGAATCGCAGATTTTTCGAATTGACCATTATCTCGGCAAAGAGACCGTGCAGAATTTGCTGGTGCTGCGCTTCTCGAACAACATCTTCGAGCGCCTGTGGGGCAGCCGCAATGTCGATCACGTGCAGATCACGGTGGCGGAGGCCGAAGGGCTCGGCACGCGCGCGCTGTTCTACGACCATGCCGGCGCGCTGCGCGACATCGTGCAGAATCACGTTCTGCAGGTGCTCGCGCTGCTCGCGATGGAACCGCCGGTGTCGCTCGACGCGGCTGCAATCAGGGAATCCAAGCTCAACGTGCTGCGCGCGCTGCGGCCAATCACGCCCGACCAGGCGCGGGCGAATACGGTGCGCGCCAGGTATGCGGCGGGAACCGACTCGGACGGCAAGCAAGTCGTCGGCTATATGGACGAGCAGGGTATCGCCGACAACTCGCGGACCGAGACTTTCGTCGCGCTGAAGACTTACATCGACAACTGGCGATGGTCGGGGGTGCCGTTTTATATCCGCACCGGCAAGCGGATGCCGCGGCGAGCGAGCGCGATTTACGTCCAGTTCAAGGACGTGCCGCAGATCCTGTTCAACCGCAATCAGTCCGTTCCCGCCAACGCGCTTATGATTCGAATTCAGCCCGACGAGGGATTTTCATTCGACGTGATGACCAAGCGGCCGGGGCTGGACCTGGTGCTGCAGCCGGTGCGGATGAATCTAAGCTATGACGCCGCGTTCGGCGGAGGCGTCTCACCCGATGGCTACGAGCGGCTGCTGCTCGACGTGATTGACGGCGACCATACGCTGTTCATCAGCGCACCGTTCGTCGAGAAGTCGTGGGAGTTCGTACAGAGCATTCTGGATTCGTGGAGCGATGGCGCGCGAGTGCCGCTCGACGAGTATCCCGCGGGAAGCTGGGGTCCTCCGGCGGCCGAGCAGTTGATTCGTTCGGCGGGACGAGTATGGCATGAACCTTGAGGATTTTTCATGACGAGCGATGAATGCTGCACTTCCGAATCGGCGCTGGCCTGCGACCTTACCGCGATCTCTGCGAACGATCGCCCGCGCTACAACGAACTTCGCCGCATGGTAGGAGCCGCGATCGTCGGCAAGCGCGATCTGCCCAATGGCCTCGCGGCGCAAATCGACACTGGTCGAATTGCGCTGTCGCAACTGGCCGAATGGATCTCCTTCGAGCGCAAGTGTTGCCCCTTCTTCGAGTTCAGAATCGACCTCGCGCCGGGATCAGGCCCGGTATGGCTCAGCATGACCGGACGCGCCGGCGTCAAGGAATTCCTCGCCGCAGCTTTTGCGCGTTAGCGTGAGCGACTGTAGTTGAGCGTTCGAGCGTACGGCCGAAAACCCAGGCTCCCATATACCTTCGCCGGAACGGGATAAGCGTCGTCACCGCGCGGATAGACGACTGCGTTTTTCGCGCCGTGCCGTCTGAGTGCATGCAGCCCGTATAGACAGATGGCACGGGCAAGGCCGAGACGCCGATACTCAGGATGAGTGCCGACCGGTTCCAGTTCGCCTACGCGATTAGCTTCGTCGAGCCACGCTATACAGCAGGCCGCGAACTGGCCGCCTGGCGCTTCGACTATCCAGTCCAGTTCCGGCGCGTACGGCCATGCGACCATCACGTTGCGATAGCTCGCTGCGGTCACTCGCGACGGGCGCGGCGAAGGCACCAGCGTCGCGCTCCATGCCGCGCGGTGAACCTCGGCACGGCGGGCCAGATCTGCATCTCCGCGAACGTGACGAGCGGTAAATCCTGCCGGTAGCTGCGGTTCCGGAAGTCCGTCGAGGTTGCGTTCCATATACAGATCAAAAGGAGCGCCGGCTGACTCCGCATAACCGTTTCGAATCAGCGCGTCGATCAGATGAGTCTCCACGTCGAGCACCGTAACACTCAACTGGTCACCAGTGGCGACTCTACCAAACCAATCCAGGACCTCATCGGCAAGCTGTGAACGCGTTGGATGGACCATGAAATCGAGAGCGTCCGGCAATTGCACCCATCCCCAAGCGAGCACCGAGCCGTCGGTTTCCCAGAGCGTCGTCGGCCATTCAGGTTCGCGTCCTTGATGCTGAAAGCGGCCCCACGCCAGATCACCCACATGAAAGCGGCTCCGCTTGCTCCAAATCGACTGCGCCAACGCCTGCATCGCGCGCAGATCGGCAGGACCCGCATAGTAACGGCGATTCACATCACGTTTCATAAGTCAGCTCGCTCGCACGGTAGGGCTCAACGCTAGCTGATTCGCAGGCGCCAGAATAAGCAAATGTGTTAGCGCGGAAGATACTTCGCGGCGGTGGCATACCTTAAGGCTCTCGGCTAACATTTCCCGCGGCCTGCGGCCCGCCAGTCGCGTGGCCGAAAGCAGCCTTGATGATTAGATTCTTTGCTTGATGGCCCGCGCTTCATCTGGATAAATCGCGGGTTAAAAATCGCGCGTCGGAAGCCGCTGACTGAATCGTAATTCTGAAGGAGACCGGAGAACTAGTTGGGCGAGAATAACAAGGTCGTAATTATCGGCGCCAATGGCACGATGGGCTCAGGTGCGGGATGCGTTCTCGCCGGCGCGGGATATCGCGTCACGATGCTGGCACGATCGCGCGACAAGGCGGCGGCGGGCCTCGTCGACGTGCAGAACGACGCGCGCGCGGAGGCAATCGGAGAGCGAATCGCGCTCGGCAGCTACGACGGCGATCTCGCCAGGACGGTCGGCGAGGCGGCGCTTACCTTCGAGGCGCTGGCGGAAGATCTGCCGCTCAAGAAACAGTTCTTCGAGATGGTTGACAAGAGCCGGCGCCCCGATTCGATCGTCGCGACCGGCTCGTCGGGCCTTTCGATCGCGGAGATGGCGCGCGGACGAAGCGAATCGTTCCGGCGCAACTTTCTCGGCATCCATCTTTTCAATCCGCCTCATGTGATCGTCGGCACCGAAGTTATTCCGGGGCCTGACACCGATCCTGCCGTGCTTGACCGCGTCGTCACGATGCTCACGAAGCGGCTCGGGCGCAAGGTGATCGTGACTAAAGACATGCCGGCGTTCGTCGGCAATCGAGTCGGCTTCAAGGTCCTTAACGAAACCGCGCAGCTCGCGGCCGAGCATGGAGTCGCGTTTATCGACTACCTGATCGGACCTCATACCGGTCGCGCGATGCCGCCGCTGCAGACCGTCGACCTGGTCGGATGGGACGTGCACAAGGCGATCGTCGACAATGTCTATGCGAACTGCGAAGACGAGGCGCACGACTGCTTCAAAATGCCGTCGTTTATGGAGAAGGCGCTCAGAGATGGATGCCTCGGAGACAAGACTCCGGAGCGCGGCGGTTTCTACCTGCGCAACGGCGCGGAGGTTTCCGTCCTCGATCCAAAGACCGGACGCCACCAGGCGTTCCAGAAACCCGCGCCGATCGAGTTTGTCGAAAAAATGAAATTTCTGCATCACGTGGGCCGTTACGCCGACGCTCTGAAAGTTCTCGCCGATGCCAAGGGCGCCGAGGCAGAGTTGTGCCGGCGCGTCGTGCTCGGTTACGTAAGCTACGGGCTGAATCGGGTCGGCGAGGTCGCCGCGAGTGCGGCCGACGTTGACTAGTATCATGTCGTATGGCTTCAACTGGGCGCCGCCGACCGCGATTGTCGATCTGCTCGGCGCGAAAAACACGGTGGCGATGCTGGAAAAACTCAAATTGCCGGTCCCCGCGACCGTCGAGCAAGCCGCGTCGGGCAATGCTAAAATGTTTTCGGGCGGCGTACTGAAATACGGCCGAACTTTTGTAGGATAGGCGCTGGAATCGCAAAATATATTCTGATCAAATGAAATCAATGGTTATGATCGACATGAGGAACGCACGATGACTAAGCCAGCGCCGGTGTACATTCTGGGCGGAGCGCAGACCGACTTTGCCCGCAACTGGTCCAAAGAAGGCAAACATTTCGTCGCGATGATGCGCGAGGCGACCCTGGGCGCGCTCGAAGCGACGCGTATCGAGCCGAAGGAAGTCGAAACCGCGCACGTCGGCAACTTCGCCGCCGAGCTCTACGCGAAGCAAGGCCATATCGGCGCGTTCTTCATCGAGATCGATCCCGAGTTCTCGGGACTTCCGACCAGCCGGCATGAGGCCGCATGCGCCTCGGGCTCGATCGCGCTGATTGCGGCGTCGGCGGAAATCGAAGCCGCTCGCTACGACCTCGCATGCGTGGTCGGCGTCGAGCAGATGAAGACCGTGGACTCAACGACCGGCGGCGATTATCTGGGCACCGCGGCATGGTACGAGCGCGAGGCCAAGGGAATCGAGTTCCCCTTCCCGAAACTTTTCGGCCGGCTCGGCGACGAGTACGACAAGCGCTACGGCTTGAAGGATGAGCATCTCGCGCATATCTCGGCGGTGAACTACTCGAACGCGAAACGCAATCCGAACGCGCAGACCCGCAACTGGTTCATGAGCGAGAGCCACGCGCTGCGCGAGAGCAAGTTCAATGGAATAATCGGCGGACGGATCAAGGTCAGCGATTGCTCGCAGGTAACCGACGGCTCGGTCGCGATCTTTCTCGCCTCGGAAAAATTTGCGAGCGCATGGGCCAAGCGCAACGGCAAGAAGCTCGCCGACATTCCACGAATCCTCGGATGGGGGCATCATACGGCGCCGCTCGAGTTCGCGACCAAGGTTGCCGAGAGCAAGGACAATACTTACGTACTCCCGCATACGCGCCAGGCGATTGTCGACGCGTTCAAGCGCGCCGAGATCGGGTCGGCGTCCGAGCTATCCGGAATCGAGACGCACGACTGCTTCACGACTTCGGAATACATGGCGATCGATCACTTCGGAATCACCAAGCCCGGCGAATCGTGGAAGGCGGTCGAGGAAGGCGTAATCGAGCTCGGCGGCAAGCTGCCGATCAATCCGAGCGGCGGGCTGATCGGCGCCGGACATCCGGTCGGCGCGACCGGAGTGCGCCAGATGCTCGATTGCCATCGCCAGGTAACCAATAGCGCCGGCGACTACCAGGTCGACGACGCGAAAAAGTTTGCGATGCTGAACATCGGCGGCAGCGGCACCACGAGCTGCGTGTTTATCGTCGGCAAGTAGGCGGACACTTCTTGACGCATCGAGCGGCGGTCCGGATTCCGGATCGCCGCTTTCATTTGTCGCGCTAATGGCTTGGCTCGACTGTCGAGCGAAGATAAATTTGCGCGATGCAACGCCAGGCAAAATTCACACTCGTCGATGTCTTCACCTCGCGGCCGTTCGGCGGCAACCAGCTCGCGGTCTTCAGCGACGCGGCCGGACTCAGCGACGCCGAGATGCAATCGCTCGCGCATGAGATGAATTTCAGCGAGTCGACATTCGTGACCGCGTCCGAGGTGCCGGGCGTCGTGCGCCGGGTGAGGATTTTCACGCCCGCCCGCGAAGTTCCGATGGCCGGGCATCCGACAGTCGGCACCACCTGGGTGCTCGCGAGTCACGGACAGATACCGCTCAGGTCGGAGCGCGTCGTGGCCGAGGCGACTCTGGAGCTCGGAATCGGACCTGTAACGATGTCGATCGAAGGCGCCGACGCGAAGCCGGAGTTCGTGTGGATGGCGCATCGCGAGGCGGAGTTCGGCGCGAAGCGGCGCGATCGTGGGCGCATCGCGAAGGCGCTGGGAATCACTGCCGCGGACATTCGCGACGATCTTCCGATCCAAATTGTCTCGACGGGTTTTCCGTTCGTTTTTGTCCCGCTGCGCAATTTGGACGCGCTCGCGAAATGCACTCCCAGCGCGGCTCCAATCGCGGCTCTGTTCGAGCCGGGCGCGTGGGCGCCTCTCATATACATGTTTGTCGCGAACCAGTCGGGCGAGTTCTCGGTTCGCTCGCGGATGTTCGCGCCGCACGACGGCATCGCCGAAGACCCCGCCACCGGAAGCGCTGCAGCTCCGTTCGGCGCGTACGCCGCCACGTATGGGTTAATCAACCCCGCGCCCGAGGCTTCGTTCCTGATCAACCAGGGCGTCGAGATGGGACGGCCGAGCGAAATTCACGTCGAGGTTGTGCGCAAAGACGGCGGCGCATTCGGAATCCGCATCGGCGGACGATGCGTGATCGTCGGCGAAGGTGCGATATTCCTCGACAGTGCCGCTACTTCGGCGCGTGCTTGATCTCGATCAATAGCGCATCGACGCCCTTCGCGCCGACCTCGATTTCGCGGCCACCCGCGGGAACCCACGCCGCTTTCCCGGTGACGCGCTCCACCTTGGTGGCTTGGCCATCCTTCTTCAGGGTCGATTCGTAGTCGGCGAGCGGTACTACGACCGCATCGTCGAGGTCGTGCAGATCGACTTTGCTGTTCGGGGCAACCGTGACATGAAGGACGCGGACGCGGTCGTTGTCGAGCTCGACCTTGAAGTGCGCGGGATCAGTCTTCGCCGGATCCTGTGCGCGAGCAGCCGGCGCGCATAGTGCTATCAGTGCAACGAATCCCGCGATTGACGACGAATGGTTTCATCGTTTCCTCCAGATGAATTGTCTTGCGTTCGGAAATGATTAGGCTGCCCGGCGCTTGCGGTGCAAGCGAAATGGCCTTTTCGCAATGCGGGCGCGGACGCTATTGTGATGCTCATGGATGAACGCCATATTCCAGCGGTTGGCGAATCCGCTCCCGAGTTTGAGCTTGCCGACTCGACCGGCGCGGTTCGCCGGCTCTCCGAGCTGGTCTCGACCGGTCTCGGCGTCATCGTTTTTTATCGCGGGCATTGGTGACCGTTCTGCCTCCGCCAGTTGGCGGATTACTCGGCACGACTCGACGACTTCCGCGCTGCCGGAGCCAGCATGGCCGCCATCTCGGTCGACGACGCCGCGCGCGCCGAACCTCTGCGTAGTGAGCTGGGAATTAAGTTCCCGCTGCTCGGCGACACTCGACGCGAGGTCGTGAAATCGTATGGACTGCTCAACGCGCGGGAAAATGGCGGGATCTCTTTTCCGGCCGCGTTCGTGATCGATCGCAATCGAATCGTCCGTTTCCGCGCGCTCGAGGAGGTCGCATCCCGAGTCGGTGTGGACGAGTTGCTTGGTTTCGTGCGCGCTCTTACCCGGGGCGGCGAATCGCCAGTCGCGCCGCGACGCCGCGGCGTGTGGCCCGGCGCGATGTTCATTCGCGCAACGATGAATGCGATACTGCGCGGCGTTCGCGTCCCCGCAGAGTGATCTATGTTTCGCCGGGGTATTGTCTTTTTGTTGATTCTCGCGGCCGCTCTATGTGGCTGCTCGGCTGCTCCAGTGGCCGAAGCCCCGGTTTACCACGCGAATCCGGAAGCGCAGCGCGCCGAATCTCTCGCGATGACTTCGCCGCGCGCCGACGCCGCATCGATCCGGCTTGCTGACGGACGGGTGCTGATCTGCGGAGGCACCGCGACGGCTAAGGTCGGCGGCGTCCTCTCGAGCGCAGAGCTGTACGATCCCGTCTCGCATCAATTCACGCCTACCGGGCCCATGACCGTCCCGCGCCAGGGACACACGATCACCATGCTGCGAGACGGACGCGTGCTACTGACCGGCGGCGCGCGCAACATCGGTTTTCGCTCGGAACTCGCCAGCGCCGAGATTTACAATCCTTCCACCGGCACCTTCACCGCCACCGGCTCAATGTCGGTGCCGCGCGAAGGTCACACCGCTACCTTACTTCGCGACGGACGCGTGCTGGTCGTCGGTGGCAGCGACAACGGAACCCATACGCTCGACTCCGCTGAAATTTACGATCCGGCCACCGGCACATTCCGACGCGTCGGGCACTTAAATCAGCCTCGGATAGCGCACACCGCGACGGCGCTGCTGAGCGGCAAAGTGTTGATCGCAGGCGGCGGCCGCGGCGGAAGGCCCGGCGGTTACATCTCCTACGACACCGCTGAATTATTTGATCCGGCCACTGGAAAGTTCGCAACGATGCGCGCCCACATGAATTTAGACCGGGTCGGCGGCGCTGCGGTGCGGCTGCTCGATGGACGCGTGCTGATCGTTGGCGGCAAGAGCGGCAGAATCTTGATGGGGCGGGCGCATCCGAGCCTGTCTTCACTGACGCCGCTTAACACCGCGGAAATTTACGATCCTGAATCCGGCACTTTCATCAGAACCGGCGACATGAGCGCCCCGCATTACCTGCCGACTGCGACCATGCTCATCAACGGGCAGGTCCTGGTAGTGGGAGGATGGAAGATGCAGGGTTTCGTCGTGGTCGGGATGCGCGATGCGGACCTTTATCAACCCGAAGCGAATCGGTTTTTCAGCCCCGGACGCACCGCCATCGCGCGACTCGAAAATACCGCGACCCTGCTCGCCGATGGTCAAGTGTTGATCGCCGGCGGAATCGATGAGAAATCGAACGTCAGCGCTTCGGTGGAATTCTATTCGCCAAAGCAGCATAGGTTCCTGATGCTTCCTGAACCTGTCGCGGGTACTGAGTAGCGGGAGGACTGAGTAACATGACCGATGGCCGACGTGTCCACAAATTCTCTGCCGACGTTTGAGCTGCACGACTCGAGCGGAATTGCGCATGCGTTTCCGTCCGCGCGACCGATGCTGCTCTGCTTCGTCAAGGAAGACTGTCCGACTTGCGGGCTCACGATGCCGCTTATCGAAGCGGCGCATAGCAGTTTCGGCTTGTCGGTGGGGGTCCTGGCGATCGGCCAGGACGCCGAAGGCAACGCAAAGCTGGTCCAGCGTCACAGTTTGACGGTGCCGATGCTCGACGACTCGGCGCTCAAGGTTTCGTTCGCATTCGAACTCGATACCGTGCCGACGATAATCCTCGCGGATTCGCGCGGCGCTGAGCTGCGCCGCTTTGTCGGTTTCGGACGCGACGATTGGCGCGAGATGTTCGCTGAACTGGCGCGCTTGTCCGGCGTCGATTCGCCATCAATCGACTGGAAATCGTATCCAGAGTCGCGGCCCGGATGCGGTTCCAAGTCGGTCGAGCCGGGGATTGCGGAGCGGCTCGAAGCGGAGTCGCGCGGCGACAAGCTCACCGCGCGGCGAATCGAGCTTGGCGACGCGGAAGACGTTTTCGAATTCATGTTCGAGCGAGGTCTGACCGATGGACTGCCCGTCGTTCCCCCAACGCCCGAGCGCGTCATGTGGATGTTGACCGGCACCCGGCGCGATCCTCGCGAGTTGGTTGCGATCGCGCCGCCAAATCTCGCACCGGTGACGGTGGAGAAAGTCGCCGTCAACGCGGTGATGGCCGGATGCAGGCCCGAGTATCTGCCGGTCGTGATCGCGGCTCTGGAAGCGGTCTGCACCGATCAGTTCAATATTCACGGCATCATGGCAACGACTTGGGGCGCGACTCCGGTAATTGTCGTGAACGGCCCGATTCGTCATCGGCTCGCGATGAACATGGGCATGATGGCGCTCGGTTACGGCACTCGATCCAACGCGACCATCGGCCGCGCAGTGAAACTCGTCTTGCGTAACATCGGCGGCGCGCGGCCCGGCGAGATAGAGCGGTCCACGCTCGGCGCGATCGGCAAGTTCACGACCTGCTTCGCCGAATGGGAGGAACGCAGTCCGTGGGAACCGCTGCACGTCGAGCGCGGCTTCAAGAAAGAGGAGAGCGTCGTGACCGTGTTCGGGCTCGAGGCGGGCTCGCGCCAGATTGCCGATCAGACTTCACGCACGGCGCGGGCGCTGGTCGGCAGTCTCGGGCTGGGACTGGAGGCTTGCTGGCATCCCAAGCAGCACGGCTCCGGCGAGATTTTGTTGATCATTTCGCCCGAGCATGCCGACACGGTTGCGCGCGACAAATGGAGCAAGGCGGATGTGCGCGCGCGAATCCAGCACGTGACGGCGCGGCCGATTCGCGACCTCCTTCAAGACGACGACAGCGGCGAAGGCTTGACGCTCAAAACGCTCGGCCTGATCAATCCGACGGCCGAGCAGCTCGCGCAGAAAATTCCGAAGTTTCGCAAACCGGAAAATATCAATATCATTGTCGCAGGCGGCGACGCCGGGAAATTCTCGGCCGTGTTCGCAGGATGGGTATCGGGACCGATGGGCTCGTCCAGCGTCAGCCGGCGAATCGAGGAGGCAATATGAAACAGGTGATCATCGATCCTACCGACGAGCGCGTGCCGATCAGGCGAACGCTTGCCGCACGCTCTGACACAATCGTCGGCCGCATCGCGCTTCTTGATATTGCCAAGCCGCGCGGCAACGTCCTGATCGATCGGCTCGCCGAACATCTGCAGGACCGCCTGCCCGGCGTCGAAATCAAGCGTTATCGTAAACCAACTTTCACCAAACCGGCGCCCGACGATCTGCGCCGCCGCATCGCGGAGGAAAGCGACTTCGTTATCGAAGCGCTGGCCGATTGAGGGTCGTGCACAACGTGCAGTGTGCACGACTCAATCTGGTTCGAGACCAATAAGAAGCCCGCGGTGATGATCGCGTCCGACGTTTTCGTGGACGCTGCGCAGAGCCAAGCCGACGCGTTGGGATTGCCGGAGGTCCGGCGAGTTTTCGTGCCCCATCCGATTCAGGACGCGACCGACGCCGAGATGCGCGCAAAGGCCGACGCGATCGTCAATGACGTGATCGCCGCGCTCAAGAATTAGCGCCGCGCGTTACTTCGCGATCGATCTGCTCTAACGGATTAACGTCGCCGTCGATTCGGCAAGATCGGTAACCATCTTGCCCGTCGCTGAAAAAGTTCCAACTGCAGGATCGTAAAGATCGGCGAGCTGCGATTTGCCGCCCGCGACCAGCACACTGCCGCTTTCGAGCAGCGTCGCGCTCGCGCCAACGTGGACGTTGGTCATGCTGCCGGTAGGAGAAAAAGAAGCCGTCGCCGGATTGAACAACTCCGCACTGGTCAGAAATTTTGTTTCGCTGCTCTGTCCGCCCGCGACCAGCACCTGGCCGTTGCAGAGCAGCACAGCCGCTTGAAAAATCCGCGCATCGGACATAGCTCCGACCCGCGCAAAGGTTCCATTCTGCGGATTGAAAACCTCGGCGCCATTGCTCGGCGCGTGGATATCTCCACCGCCGGCGATCAGCACTTGGCCCGCGAGCGCGCCGGTTACATTGCCCGGATCGAGCCACGTCGCAGAATGACCCTGGCGCGGAATGCTCATCGCACCCGTGGATGTGAACTGCCCGGACGCCGGATCGTAGAGTTCCGCCGACGACAGATTACCGCCACTCTGGTCGATACCGCCGGCGATCAGTATTTCTCCTGCCAGCGGACCGCTCGAGATGAGCGTCGCCGTATGCATCGCACGAGCAGCCTTCATCGAACCGGTCGGCGTAAACTTGCTGGTTACCGGATCGTACAGCTCCGCGCTTGCGGTCGACGCTCCCTGCTTCTTCGCGATACCGCCTGCGATCAGCACTTGTCCGTCCGCAGGGCAATTGCATCCGGAAATGAGCGTCGCCGAATGTTCGGCGCGGGCCGTGCTCATCTTCGATCCCACCAGCGAGAACGCTCCGCTCACGGGATCGAAAAGTTCAGCGGACGACAGCGCGCGGCCCAAAGCGTCGTCGCCGCCCGCAACAAATATTTTTCCGCTCTGCAAAACCGTCGCCGTGTGATCTGTGCGCGGCACTTTCATCGGCGTCGATGGTGCAAACGCGGTCGTCATCGGGTCAAAGAGTTGCGCACTCGGGAGCGCTAATTTCCCGCCGCCCTGCCCACCAGCCAGCAGCACAAATCCGAAATGCGACTGTGTCGCATCGCGGTGTTCTATCTTCCCCGAAATGGCGGCCGGGCCTGGACTCGCAGCAGCGTTGACGCCCGTGCCCGTCGATTCCGGGGTTGTACTCGAAGCTTGCGAAGACGCGCCGGTTGGCGACGTCCCGGTTGGCGACGTCAATGGAAGTGAAACCCCTCCGGTTGATGCCATCGTAATAAAAGCGTTGCCGTTCGTGTTGCCGTTGCCGGTACCGGCCGGACTTCCCTGGTCACTCCAGATGCCGGCTGACTCGGTGGTCGTCGCAATTTCGTCCGGAGGATCCGGAACCGTGACAACCGGCGTCGCGTCATCTGCTTTCCTGTTCCTGGGATGCGGCGAGGCAGCGGCGGTGGGTTGAGACGCGAGCTTGGCGATCGCGACCGCGCGCTGTTCGTGACTGCGCTCGGGCGGCGGCGGCGCCGACTTCCATCGCTCGGCGACGGCATGTGCCGTGACGAAGCTGCCCACCCTATAAGGATGCGCGCGCGGTCTCTTATCTACCGCGAACAGCCCGACTGCGAACACTGTGGCGACTGCCGCACTCGCGAACAGCGCAATACTTGTCAGAGGCCGGTCTTTCTCTCCATGCACCAAGCTTACCTCGAGGTCTCCCCCGGCCCTTTGCCCATACTAGTACGAATGTTGCTGATGAGAAAGGAAAACGTCTTCGCGATTAGGTGTGTTTATTTGGCAACGCGCGCGTGATGAAATCTTCGAGCGGTAAGTCGAGACGCGCCGGGAGAATCGCAAGGTGGAATCGGGAAATACGCGGCAGTTTAGTCCGCTGGATTCGGACGCGCCCGACGCGCACCGGACTGCGCTCGCACTCGATCCGCCGCCGGATCGCATCCTGGTCAAAGAGGTCAACTGGCTCGGCGACCTCGTGATGAGTCTCCCCGCGCTTCGCGCAATCCGCCGGTCGTGGCCCGACGCGCATCTTGCGGTGCTGATCAAAAAAGAGCTTGCCAGCTTCTTCGACGGTGCGTCCTGGCTCGATGAAGTGATCCCCTACTCGGTCGGACGGGGACTCTCCGGCTTCATGGACCGGCGCAGAATCGTCGCCGAAATCCGTCGGCGAAAATTCGACTTGGGGGTGCTCTTTCCGAACAGTTTCGAATCCGCGCTATGGATTGCGATGGCGGGGATCAAGCGACGCGCCGGATTTGTCGCTGACGCGCGCGGCGCATTGCTGACGCTCAAAGCATCGCCGCCACCCGAGTCGTTGGAGCGTCACCAGGTAAATTATTGGCTATCGATGCTTCGCGAGACGGGTGTCACCAGCGGGACTGAAGATGGCGATTTCGCGATCAAGCTAGACGTGCACGTACCGAATCGCGAACGGATGCTCAAGTGGCTGGCCGCAAATCGCAGACGGGTCGAGTCGCCAATCTTCGCGATCGCTCCGGCTGCCGCTTACGGCCCGGCCAAGGAATGGCCCGCCGCGCGCTACGCCGCGCTCATCGATCTGATCGCACAACGCGACGATGCTGAGGTCTGCCTGGTCGGCGCGCCGTCCGAGCGCGCAAAGTGCGACGAAGTAGTTGCCATGAGCAAATCCGGCGCGATCGTCGCCGCCGGCGCCACCAATATCGGCGAGCTGATCGCACTGCTGTCGTTGTGCGACGGATTCATCGGGAACGATTCGGGATGCGCGCATATTGCGGGAGCATTGGAGCTTCCAACAGTAGTGATTTTCGGATCGACCAATCCCGATCGAACCCGCCCGCTCGGCTCGAAGACACGCGTCATCTACCACAAACTCGAATGCAGCCCATGTCTGGCGCGCACCTGCCGCTTCGGACATTACAATTGCCTCAACCAGGTGAATCCCCCGGAACTGCTCGACGCGCTCATGCTCTCGCGCAGCGCAACATAAGGACTGAAGCACGTCACGCCGCAACCCAAAGGCACGCGAATGAAACTAAACGAACTTGCGTCGAAGCTCGGTCTGGAATTGCGCGGCGATGGCGGCGTCGAAATTTTTGCGCCCGCGCCCGTCGAGGCCGCCGGTCCCGGAATGATCATCTTTGTCGCCGGCGAAAAGTACGCAGCCGCCCTGGCTTCGAGCGTGTCGGCCGCGATCACCACCCGTGAGCTCGCCGGGCGCGCAAAGTGTCCGACGCTTATCAGCGCCAACCCATACGCCGACTTCGCGCGCGCGCTGGAAATCTTTTTTCCACCCTATCGTCCCGCCCCCGGAACGGATCGGACCGCCCTCGTCGCGCCCGATGCACAAATCGGGGAGAACGCGTCGATCGGCGCGTACGCAGTGATCGGCGCCGGTGTTAGGATCGGCCGGGACGCGGTCGTTCATCCGCACGTCACCATTTATCCGAACGTTACCATCGGCGATCGCTTCACCGCACACAGCCATGCTTCGATTCGCGAAGGCTCGAGCATCGGCAACCGCGTGACGGTGCTCAACGGCGCAGTGATTGGCGCCGACGGCTTTGGCTTCGTCGAGCAAAACGGCGGCCTGGTCAAGATTCCGCAAGTTGGAGGAGTAACGCTCGAAGACGACGTCGAAATCGGCGCGAACTCGACCGTCGATCGCGCGATGATGGGCGCAACCATCTTGCATCGAGGCGTCAAGCTCGATGACCATGTCCATATCGGCCACGGATGCGAGATCGGCGAGTTCTCGCGATTTGCGGCGCAGGTCGGAATCGCCGGCTCAGTGAAAATCGGCAAATGGTGCCAGTTCGGCGGACAATCCGGATGCGCCGATCATGCGAAGATCGGCGACCGCGTGATGGTCGCGGCAAAGTCCGGCATCCACAACGATTTGAAAGACGACGTTGTGGTCGGCGGCAGCCCCGCCGTGGAAATTCGCCAGTGGCGCCGCTACTCGGCGGTGATTACGCGACTGCCCGAACTGATACGGCGGATGCGCGCGCTCGAGCGTCACGTCGGCGTCGATGACGGCGATTGATGTACAATAGAAGGTATGCCGAGATGTACCCTGATTTTCCGATCAGTTCGAACAGTCGCGCTGATTGTCGCCGCGCTGGTATCCACCGGATGCCCCTTGATGATTGCAAGTAGCGCCGGGAGTGCCGCCTACGAAGGCTACAAATACGAGCACAAAAAGGATCAGCCGACGGCAACCGCATCGAGCGGGCAGACCAAAAAGACCACTGCCACCGCATCGAGCACGCAGAGCACCAAGTCTACGGCCTCGTCGCAGAAGAAGATTCCCGACAGCGATATCGAGTAGCAAGACGCCCGCCGTCGTTCAGTGCCAGAGATCACGTTCACCCTTCGGCCGCGTCCGCCATTCAGACTCGACTTGACGGTGTGGGCGCTCCGACGCCGCCCGCACAACAAAGTCGACCTCTTTGACGACGGAGTCTGGCGTCGAGTGCTGATGATCGGCCGCTCGCCGGTCGGATTGGCGATCACACAAACTCGTAGCGGCGTCCGTCCCGAGATCGAAGTGCGGATGTCAGCGGCGCGGCCGCGCGATGTCAAAGACGAGGCCGCCGCTTCCGTCACGCGCATACTGGGGCTCGAGCGCGATCTCTCGGGCTTCTATCGCCTCGCGCGTGAGGACGTTGCGCTACGTCCGCTCGCCGAGCGTTTGCGCGGGATGAAACCGGTGCGCTACCCGACCGCTTTCGAGGCGTTCGCGAATGCGGTCGCGTGCCAGCTCGTCTCGCTGAGCGCGGGGATGCACGTGCTGAACCGGCTCACGGAGGCATTCGGAAAAAAGATGTCTTCAACTGGCGTCACGATGCGATCGTTCGCGCCCGCCGCCGCGATAGCGCACGCAGACCCCGACGCTCTCCGGGCGCTCGGGCTCAGCCGCCAGAAAGGCGAATATTTGATCGCACTCGCGCGTCTCGCATCCAGTCCGAAAGATCGCGACTTCAGTTCTATCGATGCGCTCGACGACGAGGCCGCGATCGCGCGTCTTTCCGAGATTCGCGGGGTCGGACGATGGACCGCCGAGTATGTGCTCCTGCGTGGCTTCGGCCGCATCAACGTCTTCCCCGGCGACGACGTTGGCGGCCGCAACAAGCTCTACGAATTCCTCGGCGAGACCAGCGCGCCCGACTACCAAGGCGTCCGCCGACTCACCGACCGGTGGCATCCTTACGGCGGTCTCATCTATCTTCATTTGCTGGTCAACGGACTCGTCGACTTGGGCATCGCGTGATCGCGCGTCGGCGTCGCGCCGTTGAACTGATCGGAGGTCCCGGTTGCTTGCGTATTTCCTGATTGCGATTGGCAGCGCGCTCGGCGGCATGGGCCGCTACTTTGTTTCCGGCGTTATCACCACTCTCACCGGCGGCACCTTTCCCTACGGCACGATGCTCGTGAACATCAGCGGATGCCTGGTGATCGGATTCTTCGCGACCCTGACCGGCCCCGACGGACGCCTGCTGGTCGGAACTCCCGCCCGCCAGTTCGTCATGGTCGGCATTTGCGGCGGGTACACGACGTTCTCCAGTTTCTCCCTCGAGACGCTATACCTGATGCGTGCCGGTGAATGGGTCCCCGCCGCCGCCAACGCCGGCGGCTCGGTTCTGCTTTGCCTTCTCTCAGTGTGGCTCGGATTCGTGGTCGCGACGATACTCAATCGGGGAGTTTAGTTATGCAAATTCCACGCGATGCGGTGTTGCTCCGAATTTTCATCGGCGAAAGTGAACGATTCGATCACAAGCCTCTCTACGAAGCGATCGTTCTCAAGGCCCGCGAGCTCAATATGGGCGGCGCAACCGTGCTGCGCGGCCCGATGGGCTTCGGCAAATCGAGTCATCTCCACTCCGCAAAGATCCTGCGCCTGTCGGAAGATCTGCCGATGGTGATCGAAATAGTCGACAGCCAGGAAAAGATCGACGCGTTCATCCCGATCCTCGACAAGATGATGGGCTCGGGGCTAATCACGGTCGAGAAGGTCCAGGTGCTTCAATACGGCGCCGCGAAACCTTGATTTCTGTTTACGACTTTCGACAGGAAAAATTCCAGCGAGGGAAAATACAATGGATAAAAAATACATCAACCCCGACACCCTGCTCACCCCGCGCGGCTATACGCATATCGTGACGATCGCCGGCCCGGCTAAACTGATTTTCATCTCGGGACAGGTCTCGATCGACAAAGAGGGCAAGCTGGTCGGCCCGGGCGATCTCAAAGCCCAGATTCGGCAGGCCGCGTCGAATTTGAAACTCGCGCTCGCGTCCGCCGGCGCCACTCCCGCCGACATAGTCAAAACGAATACCTACATCGTTAACTACAAGCAGTCTGACTATTCCGCGATGCGCGAGGCGCGCGGCGAGCTGTTTCCCGACGGAGAGCCGCCCGCCTCGACGCTGGTCGGCGTGACCTCGCTTGCGGTCGACGGCCTGATGGTCGAGATGGAAGCGATCGCGGCCGTGAAGTGACCCGCGTGCCCGAGTACGACTCGTCCACTTACGGCGATCGAATCGCCGACGTTTACGACGAGATCACGGCTCCGACCACGTCAGCCGCGCAGGCTGTCCAATTTCTCGCCTCGGTCGCGGGCAAGCGCCGAGTCCTCGAGCTCGGAGTAGGTACCGGACGTGTCGCGATACCGCTGGCGGCGCGCGGATTCAAGGTTTTCGGAATCGAAGCGTCGCCAAAGATGGCCAAAAAGATGCGCGCCAAGCCCGGTGGCGAAGCGATCGCAGTCGAGATCGGCGACTTCGCCGATGTGAAAATCGGCGGGAAATTCTCTCTCATTTACGTAATCTTCAACACCTTGTTCATGCTGAACAGTCAGGATGAGCAGCTCCGATGCTTCTCGCGGGTCGCGCGTCATCTCACCGACGACGGCGTTTTTGTCATCGAGGCGTTCGTCCCCGACCAGGCGCTCTTCGACCGCGGCCAGCGCGTATCGGTCTCGTCAATCGAGAACGATCGCGTCAAGCTCGACACCGCGATGCATGATCGCGCGACGCAGACCACGCGCGCCGCTCATGTCCTGATTGGCAAAAACGGCATCGACATATATCCGCTGAAGATTCGCTACGCGTTTCCCGCCGAGCTCGACCTGATGGCGCGCCTTGCCGGAATGCGCTTGCGCGCGCGATATTCGGGATGGAATCGTGAACTGTTCGACGCGGCGAGCGGGCTTCACGTTTCGCTCTACGAGTTGATTCCCGTGAACTCTTTGCCTGACAAATCGAAGGGAAAATCAACCAAACGTAGGGGTGCTTGACTCGTGTCCGCCGGATGGGCGGAAATGATGGGCCGGGTAATAATTACCACGGGCGTGTTGGAGCCGGTGAGATTCGGGGGGATAAGACGATGAATGCTGTTGAGGAACGCTACCGCGCGGCGACAGCGAAGTCGGCGGAGCTCTGCAAGCGCGCCGAGCGCGTCATGCCCGGCGGCGACACCCGCACCACTACTTACTATCGGCCTTATCCGCTGACCATTGCGCGCGGCGAAGGCGCGTTCGTCTGGGACGTTGACGGCAATCAGTACATCGATCTGCTCGGCAACTACACGAGCCTCGTTCACGGCAACGCGTATCCGCCGATCGTCGAGGCGGTCACCAGGGCCGTGCGCGACGGCAGTGCATGGCCGGCGCGTTCGCAGGCGCAGGTCGAACTCGCGTCGCTCATTTGCGAACGGGTCGAGTCGATCGATCGGGTACGATTCTGCAATTCGGGAACCGAAGCCGGGATGCTCGCGGTGCAAGTCGCGCGACGGCTCACCGGCCGCAAGCTCATCTTGATGGCGCGCTACGGATATCACGGCTCTTACGATGATCTGGAAGTCGGCCTCGGCGGCCAGGACGGCGAGCGCACGATGCTCGCCGACTTTGGCGAGGCGACTGCGTTCGAGGCGCTGCTCTCGGAACGCGGCTCGGAAATTGCCGCAGTCTTCCTCGAGCCGATCCTGGGTTCCGCGGGCATCGTCGAGCCGCAGGAAGGATTTCTCTCCCGGGTCGCCGAAGCGGCGCACCGCGCGGGCGCACTGTTCATCCTCGATGAAGTGATCACGCTGCGCCTGAACGAAGGCGGCGCGCAACGGATCTTCGACGTCAAGCCCGACCTCACGATGCTTGGCAAGATCGTCGGCGGCGGTTTTCCCGTTGGTGCGCTCGGCGGCTCCGAGGAAGTGATGTCATCTTTCGATCCGCGCAACCGCGGCTCGATGTTCCATGCGGGCACCTTCAACGGCAATCCGATCACCTGCGCCGCCGGAATCGTATCGGTGCGCGAACTGACCCAGGCGCGCATCGACAAGATGGCTGCGCAGGCCGAGCGCCTCGGCGCCGAGCTCTCACGAGCGGCGCGTCATGCCGAGCTGCCGTTCTCAGTGCGCGCTTACGGATCGTTGCTGAATGTATTTTTTCTGAAGGAGCCGCCGCCCCCGACCGTCGCGCGCGAAGACTCGCGCACAATCTCGAGCTTCCACCTAGCCGCGCTCAACAACGGTCTCTTCCTCGCGCCGCGCGGGATGATCGCTCTGTCCACCGTGATCACCGACGAGATGTTGAGCGAGATATGCGAGCGAGCCGCGAAAGCGATCGCCGACGTCGCGCACGCCGGCTTCTAGCATCGCTGCGCGTTCGTGTTGAGACGAACGTCAAAAAGAAGCGCACGCTTCACACGAAATTGATCGTGTCGAAAAATCTCATTCATCGCACCGTCACATACCCCGGTTAGTGTGCGCACCTCGCGGATCAATTTCGTCCGCGCGCAAACATCACTAAACGGAGGAACACTCAATATGCGAGGAAGAAAGTTGCTCGCGCGCGCCACCGGTGCGCTCGCGATCATCGCGATCTGCTGTGGTACGGTGACTGGCGGCGGGGCCGGCCACACCCATCCAGCACGTCGTGGTGATCTTTCAGGAAAACGTCTCGTTCGATCATTACTTCGGGAGCTATCCAAACGCGACTAACCGCCGCCGGGCGACCCGCAGTTCGTCGCGCAACCCGGAACCCCGACCGTCAACGGACTGACCAGCTCGCTCCTGACCAACAATCCGAACTTTCTCAACGCCGCCAACGGCACCAACGCCATCAATCCATTTCTTCTCGGCCGTAACCAGGCGTCGACCTGCGACCAGGATCACAACTACGGCGACGAGCAGGCGGCCTTCGACATGGGGCTGATGGATCTGTTCCCGCTGAAAGTCGGAGACGGCGACGGCCCGTTCTGCCTCGACAACTACTCGTACGGCAAGGGCAATGGCCTCGTGATGGGATACTTCGACGGCAACACCGTCACCGCGATGTGGAACTACGCGCAGAACTACGCGCTGAACGACAATTTCTACGGCACCACTTTCGGGCCGTCAACGCCCGGCGTGATGAACCTGATCTCCGGCAACACCCATCCCGCGACGCTCGTCATCGGGTCATCGCAAAAGGTAGTGGACGGTACACTAGTCGGCGACATCGATCCTGCGGGCGACGTGTGCTCGAGCAAGACTCTCACGGTTCAGATGGGCGGGCAGAACATCGGCGACCTGTTGACCGCGGCGGGGTTGAGTTGGGCTTCGTTCATGGGCGGTTTCGATTTGACCGTCACCAATCCCAATGGAACATCCGGATGCGCGCGCTCGAGTCTCGCAACTGCTGCGAACAGCCTCACGATTCCTCCAGGTCCGGACAATTTTACCGCCGACTACATCCCGCATCATTCTTTCTTCAATTATTGGCCCAGCACCGCGAACCCGAATCATACCCGTCCGAGCGTTTCGCCCAGCCAGTACGGCATGTTCGGTTCACCCACTGATACCGCCAACCACAATTACGACACCCACGACTTCTTCGACGCGCTCAATGCAAACAACTTGCCTGCGGTCAGTTTCCTCAAGGCCCCGGCCAATATGGACGGTCACGCGGGCTACTCCGATCCGCTGATGGAGCAGCAATTCGTGGTCAGCGTCATCAACGCGGTCCAGAGCTCCGAGTTCTGGGACAGCACGGCGGTCGTGATCACCTGGGATGATTCCGACGGATGGTACGACCATCAGATCGGTCCGATTATCAATTCGTCCGCGGTCTCACAGACCACCGCCGCCGACAGCGATGAGCTCAACGGAGTCGGCAAGTGCGGCAACGGCACTCCCCTGGGTGGCATCAACGGCCGCTGCGGCTATGGTCCGCGAATCCCGATGCTGGTGATCTCGCCGTACGCGAAGACGAACTTCGTCGATAACACTCTGACCGACCAGAGCTCGATCATTCACTTCATCGAGGAAAATTGGGCGCTCGGTGGGATCGGCAACGGTTCCTTTGACGCAATTTCGGGATCGATCGAGAACATGTTCGACTTTACACAGAAGGTAAACCCGGGCCATCGCCACCAGGTATTCCTGGATCCAGATACTGGATTGGTGACCGGCAGCCACAAGTAAAGCGATCGTTAGATACGGATCGAAGGCGGGCGCGTGCGATGCACGCGCCCGCTTCCTTTCGTCCGCGATGAACTCTGGCCGGGACTACGCCGCCTGCAGCTCAGAAGTGCAATGCGGGCAGCGCGTCGCGCCGAGCGGAATCGCGCTCAGACAATACGGGCAGTCCTTGGTCCTGACCGGTGCGGGCTTGTCGGCGCCGGTCAAATGATTTACCCACTTCACGAGTAAAAAAACCGCGAATGCGATTATCACAAAGTCGATGATCGTATTGATGAACAATCCGACGTTCAGCGTCGGCGCGCCAGCCGCCTTCGCCGCCGCAATGGTCGGATAACTCTTCGACGAAAGATTAATGAACAGGTTTGAGAAATCAACCGCGCCCAGCGCGAGCCCAATCGGCGGCATCAGGATGTCGGTGGTGAACGACGTCACGATTTTCCCAAACGCCGCGCCGACGACGAATCCAACCGCGAGATCGATCACGTTCCCCTTGATTGCGAACTGCTTGAACTCCGAAAGTATCGACACGATGCGTCCTCCATCCGAGCGGTGAGGCGCTCCCCCCGTGCGCGAGTTGGTTTGACGGTTTTACAAAAGCATCGCGGCGCGACTAAGTAAAACTCCAGCGATTTTCGCTGCCCGCAACCGGCACGGATTGACAATCTGGAAATGCTTCTGATAGCCCGTTTGATATCGGCTCGCGGCGCGATCGCGAGTCAGGAGGCCACTCGATGGGTGCGGTGCACATCAAGGATGAAGAACGGGTCGGTTCGGAAGCTAAAGTAAAGCTTGAACCTTCGGTCTATCTGCAAAAGCTCTACCAGTCAGGCACTCCTGACCTCGGCTGGATGGACCAGATGGGCGAATGGGGCGTGCGCGCCAAGCCCGGCAACCTCGGACTCCGACTGAAGGACATCGAGATCGGCAGCTACGGAATCGTGCCCGAGCACGGCGGAGCGCATCGCTCGATGGCGCCGCGCGGCGCGATGATTCCCGACGGCCTGCCCTCGCTCGGATTTACGATCAACGAAAAGGCCGAGTGCTGGGCCGACAACGTTTCCGAGTTGTACGAAGAGGCGGTCGCGCGGCAATGGAGCTCGGCGCGCGACATCCCGTGGACGGAGCTGAAGCCGTTGCCCGACGACCTCGAGCGCGCGATGTGCCAGCTATGCACTTTTCTGACCGAGGTCGAGTTCATCGCGGCCGACGCGCCGACGCGATGGATGGGTCAGATGAATCACGACTACTTCGAAGTGAAAATGTTTCTCGCCACGCAGGCGATGGACGAGGCGCGGCACATGGACGTGTTCCGCAAGCGCGCACTCGCCAACGGCGGCGGTCTCGGCAAAGCCAGCGTGCTGAGCGAGCTCTCGCTGAAACGAATCTTCGATTGCCCGAGCTTCTCCGCGCAGACCGGCCGCCTCCAATTGCTCGGCGAAGGATTCGTGCTCACGATGTTCCGCCAGGGCGAGTTCATCGCGCCGAGCCGTGTCGATCAGGAAATCTTCCGGCGATGCATGCAGGACGAATCGCGCCACGTCGGATTCGGCACGATGCATCTGCGCGCGCAGCTCAAGGCAAATCCCGCTGTCGCCGAAGAACTCCACGAACAGCTCGACGACGCCGAGCGGATTTTGCTCGAGACCTTCAGCGTGCCCGAGGCGGTCGAGCCGATGGCGATCCTGATGGGCGGCGGAATCAAAAACTTCGACAAGGGGATGGAATTGCAGGGACAGTTGTGGCGCCGAATCGTCCACGAATATCTGCAGCGATGCGACTCGGCCGGACTCGACCGGCGTCCGCGATGCATCCTGCCGACTGACTTCAACAAACTCTTCGAAGCACCCGATGCCCTCATTTCCTGATTCACGCTGGTTCATCACCCTCGGCCAACTGATGCAGGCCGAGGGTGAACTCTTCCGACGGCTCGGTTACGCCGAGACGCGATTTGCGGTGCGAGTCGTTCCCAACAACATGTCGAACGGCGGCGATCAAATCGTTGGCCTGGTGATCGACGGCTATCAACTAACCGAGGCGAAACCGGTCGAAGATCTGAACGAGTACGACCCTGACTTCGTCATTTGCGGCAAGCGCGAGATCTGGGATCGAATGCTCGGCGAGATCACCGCGAACGGCCGCCCGCAACTGCGGCATACGTTGAGTTCGCTTGCTCTGGTGGGCGAGGAGTTGTGGCTCGAATCGACCGATCAATTGCGCGAGGACAAGTTCTACCGCTTCAATCAGACTTTGCAGGAACTGCTGAACCTCGCCGCGAAAGTCCCTGACTAAAGCGTCGCGAACAGATCAAAAGATCCACACGCCCAGGACCGACGAGACGGCATTCGCATGCGCCGCCATCACGGTCCCGAACATTATGATCGTTGAGATGATCGCCGCGAATGCAAAGCCCACAGTGTTCATTGTGTTCCCCTAATCATGGAATACGCAGGCAGGCGGAGCGGGTTACGCTCTTTTCTTGAGCAGAAAGTGAACGTCCGGAAAGGTTCGCGATCAGGCAGCGGGATCGAGGATTTCTGCGGGATCTACCGGTTCCATCGAGCCTTGCCGACTCTTGCCGTGCGGAGTGCCGTGGCGGACGTCGGTCGCAAGTCCGAATTTCTCCAACGCCAGGATCAGCAGGTAGCCGGCGTCGGGCTGGCGCCAGGTCCATCCGAGACGCGCTGAGCCGGGCCGCGCGTGATGGTTGCGATGCCAGTTTTCGCCCTGGAACAAATGCATCAGCGCGAGCCATTTTACGTTGCGGCTGGAATCCTGGCCGATCGCGATTCCCGGTTCGGTGTGGCACACACTATTGACGAAACATTGCGCGTGCAGCCCGAAGCATAGGCGGATCGCGCCGAGCCAGAAAAACGCGACCGGGCTGAAATACAAACCGCCCAGATATGAAAGCGTCAGAATCGGAACCTGGAACCATCGCCAGGCGCGATACGAAAGACCGTTGAGATCGGGGCAGTAGCGATCGACCGGCGGCTCGCCTGCCTGCCATAGCCATCGCAGATGCGCCCACCAGAAACCGCCCCAAATGGGGCTCGAGATGTCGTCCGGAGTATCAGCCTTGGCGTGATGCAGGCGATGGCCGGCGGCCCACGTAGTCGGCGCGCCCGAGCCGTTGAACATCGCGAAGAAAATCAGCACTCCGCGCGCCCATGGATTGAGCGTGACCGAGCGATGCGCAATCGCGCGATGATAACCGACCGTGGTGCCGAGTCCGCCGATGAAGACCAGCGCAATCGCGCCGAGAAGCACGCGCCATCCGGGGAGCGGATAGAGGACGAGCCCGACGGCGGCCGTGATGTGTATCAGTAAGACCCAGAACAGTATGGACGCATCGCGGGCGGGAAAGGCATGCCACCACGGCATCTCCCACGGCGCGGTCTTTGTGTTTTCAATCGTGCTCGACGTCCTGAAAGCTGCTGCCATTCGCCTCTCCCACCGGTCATATTCGTTTTCGTGGCACACCGCCGCTGCCATGCCTGATTGGCTGCACGGGGGGATGATGCTTCAGCTCGCCTAAGGACCCGCAAGCGTCGTCAGGCAACCGCCAGCATCAGCACATTTTCACTTTTCCCTTTTTTTACTGGGATTCCGTCAGAGTCGGAGGCGGGGAGCGCAATGTGCTGCCGTCGCGAACTTCGACACTACAGGATACCGGTGCCGTGCGCTACAAGGGATCGCGATTTAAATTTCAGCGATGTTCCACAGAGAACAAAGAGCGTGAGACGGGGTCGGAGAGATCGGAACTCATTGTAGTGAAACCCACGGTGGCTTCCTTCGGCAGGGGCCAGCCCCTGCACCTGAGTGAGGAATGAAGATGCGGCGCGGAGCGCCTGTTCGAAGGGGTTTAGAGGAGGAAAGTTGCTGTTTGCGGGTTCTGCTTTGTGCCGGTGATTTCTTGTTAGTTTGTGTTCCGATTATTGAGTCATCCTGAGCGAAGTCTGCGGAGTCGAAGGACCACCCCGGTGTCCACCCTGCCCTGCGCGTAAGTCAGCTCGATGCCGGCGCCTTCAGCTGTCCAGAGATCAGCCGTGAGAGAGAAGAACTTGATTGTAGTGAAACCCCCCATGGGTTTCACACTTCCTTGGGCAGGGGCCGGATAGCAGGGTACGGTGGGGCGAGCGAGCTTCCTGATCCAAGCGGATCCAGAACGAGGCCAAGGAGAGGCGTGGGGTGTGTCAACCGGAAGTCAATGAGCGCGCGTTGTCTTTCGAGCGCCATAGAGCTACTTTCACGGCTGCCAAACGACGAGAGGATCCCGGACTGGAGACGAGACGATGGGGGCATTTCAGTTCCGTATTCGTGGTTCACGGCATGAGCGCCCGCCACGTAAGCGGCTTCGCGATACGGTCATCGACGGCGCCCTGGAGGCAACGCTTTGGGACAGCCTCTTGGAAAAGGGGTTACTCTGGGCCGACTCTTCCTCCGTTGGTTACACAGCGATTGATTGGCTATCTCGGCGTCCTTCTCGACGCTTGCGCGATCGCCTGATCATTCAGACTGTTTATTCCGGACTAGATAAACTTTCCGAGAACATTGAGCAGATTCAGCGGTCCACGACCCGGCGGAATTGGGAGCAATTCGTCGAGACTCTCAATTTGCTCAATAGGCTTGAGACCGCAAGGAATACGTTCGACTTCATTTCCTTGGGGAATGAGATTTTCGTGGAGTTCCACGACTTTGCTCCAGAGCACACGGAACGAATACTTGGGAACACTTTTCAATGGCATCAGCGCCTCTTCCCAGAAATTGGGATAGAGGGTGCTCGCGCGGAATCGCCGCTACTTGAAAACGACAAAGCTTCCGCTTCGAAGTTGTACACTCGCTTCCGCCAAATGAAGGACAAACTGGAATACGTATCGGTTGCCGGCGTGGGCGGCGTGAGGGCAGCTGAGATTGGCGAGGAAGGCGGCTCGGAAGTGGCGGCTAAGTTCGGCGACGAAGCCGCGGAAGCGGCACCTGGGGCCACCTCGTCAGAAACGCGCAGTCAGTCGGATGCCGACGACCAGGCGGCGACCGATTTTCAACCACCTAAAGAGCCTCCTCCTTCGCGCTACGCAAACTTTATCTTTTACTTGCAGAGCGACATGGGGGTTCGCGGAAAGGAACTCAACCAAAAGAATCCTTTACGTGTCAGCAAGAAGTACCAACTGGAGGTTTCTGTAGGCCACAGGCCCGAAGGCTTGAAGACGGAAGAGAAGCACAGACCCATCCGCGAACCGAAGCAAGCCGGCCCTGTTGACATCCTGGTTACAATAGAAGCACACCCTGGCGATTTCAAAATCCTCAATCCTGTGCAGAAGCTGGTCCTGCCGGTTTCTGGAGGTACAAGTCCGAAGCAAAACGCCGTCTTCGCTGATATTGAGCCAATGAGGTCGACTTTCGCGGCACAAGATCTTCTGTCAATGCGAGTACGGCTCTACTACGAGTTCAACCTGCTCGAAGTGATGGAGATCAGGGCTGAAGCCGTAGGACCTTATGAATCCGACGAGCGTTCACACCTCAACCTGCCAGATGCCGTGCATCTTTCGCAGGGGCGCGTCGAACAGTCCTTTGAGGATCTCGAAGTTGTGAAGCCACGAGCATGCACGTTGACATAACGCATACCGACCAAGGTTACAGACTGACCTTCACTCTGCGGAAAGACAAAAGCGGTGATGCGAATGAAGAGGGTCGCCTTCTGGCGTTGACTGGTTTTGTCCAGATTCCTAAAGATGACTTGGAAGACAGACTCCTGGCGGTACGTAAGACGTTGCTCGAGATTACGTTGTGGCCTTGCTACGACAGCGGTGTGGAATGTTCGGATTTCTACAAATTTACACAAGGTACGCAAGAACTTATCAAACTAGGCAGCGATCTGTGGACCAAAATTTTCAATTACGACGTTACCGGATCCTTGTACAAAATTGGCGAATGGCTCAAAAAACATCCGCTCGCACACGGTGCGATTATTCAAGTCTCTCACGCATGGATCCGCTCCTGAATTTGTACTTCCCTGGAATTTCCTCTATGACGGAGATCCTTCTGAGCCTGACTACAGCCGACTTTGGGGACTACGATATGTCGTTGAGCAGCGCATTCCGGGCAATAGAGCGACCGCCGTCGATGAGCCGCTGAATAAGGACGAACCCTTTCAAGCCACGCTGCTACTATGGCAGTTTTCTGAGTCCGGAAAGCAAAGGCACCTACTGCAACGTCTGGCTGAGTTATGTCCGGATTCGATAGCACAGCCTAACGTGATCAATGACAAAACCGACGCGTTCAAATACCTGCAGTCAGGAAACGGGCATTTGATTCATTTTTTCGCGCACGGCCACACAAAGGTACCAAATGCTGCGCGCTTCGGTGTCACTGAGGAAGACTTTGTCAAGCTTTTCCAAGATCTGCCAGCAGATTCGCTTCTGAAGAAAAGTTGGAGCGATACTGTCGAGGAAATTTCCAAGAAGCAGTACGTTTCCGATGACTCATGGATCAAACTGACCAACGGAATGCTGCTGCTAGGGGAGCTCTATCGCTTAGGCGACAGTATCGAGTTGCACAATAAGCCGTTGGTGTTCCTGAACATGTGTGAATCAGCTCAGGTAACGCCATCTCTCGCCGAGAGCTTTATTCATTTTTTTATCAATCGCGGCGCGTCCACTGTAGTTGGAACAGAATGTTCCACCCGTTCTCTGTTTGGTCATCATTTCGCGAAAGAGTTTCTCTGGAAGTGGACTCTCGGGGCGGAAGCCGGCGAAGCGATTCTGGAGACCAGGCTGGATTTCATGAAAAAGGGCAATGCGCTGGGCCTAGCGTATACTCTATTTGGTTCGTCTACCACTCGGTTGAATCCAGCTCCGATTAAATCAGAAGAGATTTTGGAAAAGATGCGATCCGATACTGATCTCTAGGAGGAAATTCACCATGGCGGAACTACACGAATTGGCCAGACCTGCCGTCACTTCTCTTTTTCAATCGGACGCTGATCAGCTTTACGAGCAGTTGGGGATTAGGAGCAGAGGAATCTCTGCGGACCCGATGATTGCGGGTTCATTTGCCCCGGACCTTCTCTACGACGCACCATTGATGGGTCCTATGGACGATTTACGCCGCTTTGGTAAGCTCTTCTTCGGCCGCATCAACAAGCAATGCCACGATCTTGTCTGCGGCGACGACACTAAAAATACCGCTGAACGGCAGAAAGTAGTCGCCGCGTTCAAACTCGGTAAGGAAGACGTAGGTTCCGCGATTGCTGCTTTATTGGTCGCCTACCTCGGACTTGCACCTGCAATCGCTGCGGTAGTCGCGGTCCTAATCGTTAAGCTTTTCTTTCGACCTGCGGTGGATTCTATGTGTCAGGTCTGGACAGAGGACCTAAGTCGACCGAAGGCCTAACCTGAGAGAATGCCGGCTGCACCTTCAGCTACGGACGCCAAGCGGCCGGCATCCTCTCCCATGGAAGAACACCCTCACCGGTGGCGCGGCGCCTCTCCCGCAACAAAGCGGTAGAGGCGAATCCGGGATTCCTGGCTTCGCTCAGGGAGACACGAAAAAAAGGCGCGCGCGCTGAATCGTTCGAAGCGCAAGTTCATGGTAGAGGCCGCCCGCATCGCATTCACCGGGGAAGCGCGAAATCCATGGTGGGTTTCGCTCCCTTAAAAGATTAAGAGTTCGAGGTTCAGAGGGGACGGTTCCGGGTCGCTCCACTTCGGTCGGGATGACAGATAGAAACCAAAGGAACATCGCTTCGCCCTTCGGGAATACTCAGGGCAGGCTCCGAGCATTTTACTGCGCTCGGGACGACACAAAGAATGGAGCTGCGCGGAATTTGGAAGTTGGACCCTCACCCGACGCTGCGCGTCGGCCTCTCCCTGTCAGGGCGAGGCAAATTCGGAATTCGGGCTTTGTGATTGGGCGGGGGGTGGGGTATGCGTTGGGCATTATGGGATCACAAGTGACTAGTCGGGTGGTGCGGGCATCTAATCTCAACTTCACGGTGCTGGAGATGGGGGAGGGGCCGTTGGTTTTGTGCCTGCATGGGTTTCCGGATACGGCGCATTCGTTTCGGTATCAGATGCCGGCGCTTGCAGGGGCGGGATATCATGTGGTGGCGCCGTTCATGCGGGGGTACGCGCCGACTGAGGGGGCGCCGGACGGGCGGTATGATTCCGCAGTGTTGTCCGAGGATGCGCTCGGGCTGATTGCGGCACTCGGATACAAGGACGCGATCTTGTTTGGACATGATTGGGGGGCGGTCGCGGCTTACGGCGCGGCGGCGGCGCCGGATCGGGTCATCAAGCTGGTCACCGCTGCGGTTCCGTATGGGGCGAAATTTTTCGAGGCGCTGGTAATCAACTACGCGCAGCAGCGGCGCTCCTGGTACATGTTCTTTTTTCAGACTGCGATCGCCGACGCCGCGGTCGCATCCAACGACTTCGCGTTTCTCGAGAAGTTGTGGGCCGACTGGTCGCCCGGGTGGAAGTGGGCATCCGAGGATATGGAAGAGTTGAAGAAATGTTTTCGCGCCAAGGGCACGCTCGAAGCGGCGCTCGGATATTATCGGGCGACGCTCGGAGCCGCATTCAAGATGCCGGTTGATGCGAAGCAGATGGCATCGATGGCGTCGCCGCCGATCAATGTGCCTGCGATGATGATTCATGGGCGCGATGACGGATGTATCGGGGCGGAGACGCTCGAGGGGATGGAGAAGTTGTTTCCTAAGGGGTTGAGGATCGAGGTGGTGAAGGGGGCCGGGCATTTTGTGCATCGGGAGCGGGCGGAGTTGGTGAATGAGATGATCTTGAAGTTTTTGAAGGGGTGATTTTTTGAGTGAGTCAGACTTAGCCTACGCGCACATTCCGCTCGACGCAGGCGCCCTCACCCGCGCGCGACAAGCGTGTCGCGCGCGACCTCTCCCGAAGGGAGAGGCATGAGCGCGGCGGGCGCCGATTCCCGCTCCTTGAACATGGAGTCTCGGCTTGGGTTGTGTGCGGAATTTGGGATGCGGACCCTCACCCGCCGCTCGAAGACGAGCGTCGGCCTCTCCCTGTTAGGGAGAGGCTATTAGGGGCGTCGGGTCGGTCTGGTTGCGCACAGTTCTCTGCGACCAGGAGATGTGAATTCGGAGCAGTTCGGCTTCGCGTGCCCCAAGTGAAGTCGAAGTCGTTTGCGCCGAGAAAGATTCGGGTTTCTTCGCTGCGCTCAGAATGACACAAAAAAAGAACGCGCTTCATCGGAAGAACGCTACGTCCTGGAGGCGGAGGGCGACTGAGTCGCCTTCATCCACGGGCAGGGACGCCCGTGCCACTAGTCTTTTCAGGAGGTGGGGCCGGCGCGCGGACGCGCGGCCGGGGCGTCATGATTTGTGGCGAGCGGTGAGAACGGGCGGGCGCCCTCACCCGTCGCGCTCTACGCGCGACGACCTCTCCCGAAGGGAGAGGCGTGAAGAAAAGACCGGTGGGTTGCCTAGTAGGGCGTAGGTGGTTGTGGCGATGAATATAGTCAAGTTGATCATCGCGGCTGTTATAAGAGCTGGGTTTGGGTGAGTGGGGAAATATGTCGACGTGTCGGTCAGGTGTTTTATGTAGATCAGGTTGAATAGGAACGTGGCACTTAATCCGGCGAAGATTGTGGTTAGGAAGGGGCTTTCTAGTGCGATGGGGATCAGTAGGACTACCGGGTAGTACAAGTAGCGCTCGTGGATGCGCGGGGCGAACAGGAAGAAGCCGAATAGCGCGATGAACGTCGCGAGCATCGCAGAGCCGGCGGATTTCGCGCGCCATACCAGGTAGGAGGAGATCAGGTAGACCACGGCGGTCAGAGAGAATCCGAGTGCTCGATACGACACGCCAAAGATTTTGTCGGTGTCGGGCGTGTTCATCCCGCCGATCAGTCCCATGAAGTTGAACGCGCCTACCGAAGCTTCGCTGAAGCGGGTGCCCAGATCCTTGTAGACGTTGATTATCCAGTCCCATGAGTGGCCGACCTGATATGGGAGGATTCCAAGTGTAAGGGTGCCAGCGAATGCCGCCGCGCTCCATCCGCATTCCACTATTCCCGCATCCAATAGAGTCCACAGTCCGAGCGGCACCGCGATGGTTAGCGCTTGCGGCTTGGCGAGAATCGCGATCGCGGCCGCGGACCATCCCAGGCGATTGCGGCCTGCCAGTATCAACAGGGCTGCCGCCAGCATCGGGAGTGCGACTACCGAATCGCTCTGGCCCCAGATCACGGTGTCGAAAATCAATGCCGGGTTGGCTGCGAACAGAAGCATCACGACGATCGCGCGTATCGTGCGGCCGTCGCGCCATGCAGCGAAGTATAGAGTGAGACCGATCAGTAAGTCGGCGACGAGCGGTGGGGTCTCGACGATCACGCGGAAGCCGTTGGCGCTCGGCTCGAGCACGCGGCCGATCCATCCTGATAACCAGAGAAGGTAGAGCGAGCCGGGCGGATAAGCGTCGACGGGCAGGCCGGGATCGTAAATTCGCCCGGGGCCGAGCGCGACGGCGAGCAGCGCGCGGTTGGTCTTGGCCCAGATGTCCCAGTAGAAGCCGGTGAAATGAAACAGGGCGGCGAATTTGATGACCGTGATCGCGAGCATCGCAGCCGCGGCGAGCATCCATGCGGAACGTCCGGCCGCGAGAGCCGGCTGCCAGATTGCGAACAGGGCGCATCCAAGGATAGCTATCAGCGCGAGCCCGGACAGGATGCCGAGCGCACGAAGGTACCCATCGCCGTCCGACGGGCACTAGCCGGCGACTGGTACTGCTCGCGAATCGCGCGAAGGTCGTAGGTGAGCGCGTGGGTATGCGGCGGACTCGCAAGCGCGATCACTTTGATATTTCGAAACGACGCGCGGCCATTGTCGGGATGACCGGCGACTCCGAGTTGGCAGAGTAGCTCGGTGGTATCGCCCCATCGATCTTCCTTCAACAGGAACGAAATTTTTTTCCAGTCGGTGGTGCCGTGGAGACGATCCGATATGAGAGGGATACCATCGTAGGTCTCCACACATATATTTGCGCCGCCACCGCTTAGCTGGGCGCCTTCGACGCGGACCTCGGCACTTACTTCGTAGGTGCCGGGCGGGAGCATCAGCGCCTGATGCCAGCTCGCGAGATTCTGATTCAGGTTATTGATTCCGAGGACGCCGCCGTCGCCGGGAGTTTTGGTCCATGAGAAGGTGCCCAGCTTTTTGTCTGAAGAGAGTGCGTACCAATCGTCGGGAGCATTGGCGATGCCGCTCGCGAGGTCACCGTTCCTGGCGAGGTTGGTCTGCGCGGACGCGCACGTTGGCCCGCAGAGCCACGCTACGCAGATCAACAGAATGATGGCTTCGACTAGCCGACGCATAGATGCATGCGCATCCAATCAAGTCTCATCGCGCGGATGCAAGTGCCTGGGAAGCAAAGGGAGTGCATCCAAGTGAGCATCCGGCTCGCCAGGTGGGCGGTGGAAAGATGCAAAAAGGGGTGATGCGTTACACGTGTTCGTTGACTAGTGTTTCCACCAATTAGCCGGCAGGGGGAAATGCAGGCTTGGCGGAAGAGCAAGCGCAGCGCGGTGTGACTCTCTCGATCTTCGCGATTTTGTTTGGTCTGCTCGCGATATCGAATTTCCTCAAACCACTTCATCTCGATCCCGATGCCGCCTTCGTGTTTCTGGGCACCAAGATGACCGGCACTGCGAACACGACGCTGTCGATCCTGTTTGGAATTCTGCTCGCGGTCTATGGCTACGGCATCTGGACGATGCGCAAAATTGCGCTGGTGATCGCGTACCTTTACTTCCCGTGGGTGGTGGTCAACATGATTCTATACACCGCGAAAAACCCCGACGCTCCGCCACCGGCTCTCCTGGTTTCGGTTGCTTCCGTCGTAGTTGGAATTGGCGTTCCGTTGGCGACGATCATGATTCTGCACGGACGCCGCGCTGAACTAGATTGACGGACGGGAGAATCCGCAATGCCTGATAAATCACGCGGCGTGACGTTGACGATCTTCGCGATACTATTCGCGCTGATGGCGATTTCGGATTTCGGCAAACCGTTCTCACATCATTCCGGCGTCGGCTTCGTGTTTTTTGGGACGCGGCTTTCGGGCACGGCGAATACGATCGTCGCGCCGATCTTCGGAATCATGCTCGCGCTATACGCGTACGGAATACTTGCGATGCGCAAGTTTGCGCTGCCGATCGGACTCTTCTACGCCGCGTACGTGATCATCAACATGATCCTGTTCGTCGCAAAGTACCGCGGCACTGCGGTTATGCAGGAGCATTCGTGGGCGTACCTGCTCCCCTACCCTTTCGTCGCGATCGGCGTTTCGTCGGGAGCGGCGCTGCTGCTGACGCGGCGCAAAGCCGACCTGCGCTGAGCTTTCTCGATCTCGCGCGTCGGCACTCGATCGGGTTAGAATTGCGGTGACCCGGTTACGATCGGTACGCGCGCCCAAGTCGGTGAGGTGCTCGATGAAAAGATCACGCGATGGCTCGAACTCGACGGCGTCGGAGATGGGTCGACGCGAATTCCTCAAGCGCGGAGTGATGGCGGGCGTCGGGGTATCGCTGATGCCGCTCGGAGCCAGCGCGAGCGCCTCGATCGATACGACTCCGCAAGTGCGGCGCTACTCGAAGCTCGGTCGCACGGGGCTCAAGATTTCCGACATCTCATTTGGCGCGAGCCGGCTGACGTCGGGAGAGGAAGACCTGGTCCGGCACGCTTTCGATTTGGGAATCAACTATTTCGACACGGCGGAAACCTATACCGACGGTGAATCCGAAACGACCATCGGCAATGCGCTGAAGGGCAAGCGCGACAAGGTATTCCTGACCTCGAAGATAATCGCGCAGCCGGACGACAAGAGCGATGCGATGATGCGCGCGCTGGAAGGGAGCCTGCGGCGTCTGCAGACCGATCACGTTGACGTCTACTTCAATCACGCGGTCAACAATGTCGAGCGGCTGAAAAATCCAGAGTGGTACCAGTTCGTCGAGCGGGCGCGCACTGCGGGCAAGATTCGCTTCACGGGAATGTCGGGACATGCGGGGAATCTGGCCGAGTGCCTCGACTACGCGATCGACAGCGGGCACTTCGATGTAATCCTGTGCGCGCACAACTTCGGCCAGGATCCGCGCTTCTACCAGCGCTTCCTGCGGCAATTCGATTTCGTCGCGGTGCAGCCCGACCTCCCGCGCATCATGGAGAAAGCGAAGCAGCATGGAGTCGGAGTGGTGGTGATGAAGACCCTGATGGGCGCGCGTTTGAACGACATGCGTCCGTACGAATCCGGGGGCGCGACATTTTC
Source organism: uncultured delta proteobacterium (assembly GCA_963808235.1). Classification (GTDB taxonomy): domain Bacteria; phylum Desulfobacterota; class Binatia; order Binatales; family Binataceae; genus Binatus. The sequence continues at coordinate 375,142 of CAWEEQ010000004.1, read as the reverse complement.
GCAGGCGGCGTTCAGATGGGTGCTGTCCAATTCGAACGTTGACGCGCTGATAGTCTCGATGACCAGCCGCGAGATAATCGACGAGTACCTGGGAGCGTCGGGCGCGCGGGTGACTGCGGCGAGAGATCTCCAGATTCTGAATCGCTACGCCACTCTTAACGGCAAGTCGTATTGCCGGCACGGATGCAACGAATGCGCGGATGCGTGCCCTTACGGCGTGCCGATTTCCGAAGTGATGCGCACGCGCATGTATGCGCACGACTACGGCGACCTGCGGATGGCGCGCGCAGAATACGCGATGCTCGCGGGGAGCGCACAGGCGTGTCTAAGTTGCGACGCGAAACCGTGCGCGGGTGCGTGTCCGCATGGTATCGCGACGGACGTGCTGCTCGGGCCGGCGCATCAACTTCTCTCGGCCTGAGCAATCGCGCTCGGCCGCGATGGGGGCGTTCGCGCCTACTTGCCGAAGACGCTGGTAACCAGTTCGGTATCGAGGTACTCGGTTATCTCGCGAATCTTTCCGTTTGTGATGCGGAAGACGTGGCAATAGTTGTTGTTGTAGGGCAGACCATTCTTGGCGGATGCCCTACCGCGCGATTGCATCACGACGAACTCGCCATCAGCCATCAGATTATTCGGCGTGAGCGTGATGCCGTTCTCAAGTGCGGCGAAAAGCGGTCCGAGCAGTTTGGCCATCAGTTCCTGCTTGCCGTTGAAGGCACCCGAAAACCTGGTGGTACCGGTGAGGTTGAATTTAACGTCGTCCGACATGGCATCGAGAAACGCCGCGGGGTTGCTCGAGGCAAAGATCGTGCGTATCAATTCCTTGTTCTCATTCGCGCCCATAGGATTCACCTTCCTTGCGCTGATCGGTTGTCGTTACGTGAAGCATATTCATTCGACACTTCAAATCGCGTATCAGACTGATCGTATCAACCCTCCGTCGATCCGGATCAGGGAGCCGGTCACATACGCGGCCAGCGGGCTTGCGAGAAATGCGGCGACCGCGCCGAACTCCTCCGGGGTGCCCATCCGGCCGATGGGGATCGCCTGCGCAGTTCGTTTCATCGCTTCTTCGACGGAAATTTTCTGACGTTCCGCGGCGGCGCGGCTCAGTCCGATCGAGCGGTCGGTCGCAATCGCGCCGGGCAGGAGAGTGTTGACGGTGATTCCGTCGCGAGCGGTTTCGCCCGCGAGGGTCTTGGCCCATCCGACGATCGCACTGCGCAGTGTGTTCGACACCCCGATTGCGGCGATCGGCTCGACAACGCTGGTCGATGCGACGTTGAGGATTCGGCCAAATTTGCGTGAGCGCATATCGGGGAGCAGAAGATCGGTGATTCGAAACAGCGGCATCACCATCGCATTGAACTGCGCCTCCCAAACCGCGGGAGATACGCCGGCGACGCCCGACGGCGGCGGGCCGCCACTGTTGTTGAGCAGGATGTCGATCGCGCCGAGATCCTTTCGGGCGGCTTCGACAGCATCCTCGACGCTCGGCCAATCGGCGAGATCGGCGGCGAGGCCGATGGCTCGTCCGCCACGCGCTTTGATTTCAGATACCGCATTGTCGAGCGCAGCCTGAGTTCGCGCGAGCAGTGCGACCGCGACGCCTTCGGCCGCGAGCGCGTTGGCGACGCCGCGTCCGAGGCCTTTGCTACCGCCAAGAATGAGTGCCGTTTTTTCCTGGAGTCGAAGATCCATTGCTTATAGTCCTCGCACGCGCATGTATTGACGCCTTTGCAAGATCACAAGGCCAGTGTTTCCTGTCAAACCGCGGACTTGAGAACTATTGTAAGGGCCAAGAAGCCAGCAAAGGGGTCCTAGACTTGAGGGGGAAACATCAAGTCTGCATTGCAACCCCCTCCAAAGCATTCAGCGGCCGCGGCGGCGGGACGAGGCCAGGAATAGGCGCATCGGGGAGACTTCGCGGGTGACGGGATTCACCATCAAGCCGAGGCTTTCCAGGGTCAGGGCTCCGAGCAGAGGAGTTACGTTCGGGGGGCCGAAGACGACCTTTGAGGTGCCGCGCAAGTCGCCAAGTTCGAAGAATGCTTCGCCGACGTCATAAGCGCGGTGAGTTCCGTCGGCCAGGGTGAACTCTTTGCGTTCGAGTTTCGCGAGTGCGAGCTTGCGCGCTGTCGATCCGGAGACGACGCTGAAGATCGCGCCGGTGTCGATCAGAAATTCAAGCTCGACGCCTCGGCGTGGATTGCGCGGATTCGAAATTCTCACCTTGATGAGTGGAATCCCCATGTCAGTCTTGGCTTCGCTTCTCGAGCCGTTGGAGACTCGAACTCCGGAGCGCCGATTGAGAGTAGCACTGCGCGGACTCATCGGCACGCCTTCATCGAGTATCTCCTAGCTGATGCCGCTCAGGGCGCGGGTGAATTCGTCGAGGAGATCGCGCCAGTGTTCGGTGCCGATTGAGATGCGGACCAGCGCGTCGCCGATGCCGGCCGCCGCGAGTTCTTCGGGCGAGAGCTCGCTGTGGGTCGTGGTCATCGGATGACAGACGAGGGTCTCCACTCCGCCAAGACTTACCGCGTTTTTCGCGATTCTGAGCCGGCGCAGAAATTCGAAAGCGCCGGTTTTTCCGCCTTCCACATTTAAGGAGAGCAGAGAACCTGGATAGTCGGTCTGGGCGTCGCGAATCCTTACCTGTTCGGGATCGCGGAACAGCGAAGGATAGTAAACCAGCTTGACGCGAGGATGCTTCGCGAGCTCCTCGGCGATCCGCTGCGCGTTTTTGCTTTGACGATTCATCCGCAAGCCAACGGTCGAGAGCCGCGAATCGAGAATCCAGCATTCGTCCGCTTGCAGAATATTGCCGAGCAATGCACGTATCCCGGTCAGGTTCTGGATGAGCTCGGGATCGGCGGCCAGCACCGCTCCTGCGAGCAGATCGCTGAACCCGCCGAGGAACTTGGTTGCGGAATATATGGAGAGGTCCGCGCCATGAACCAGCGGATGCTGAAACGTCGGTCCGAGCAAGGTGTTGTCGACCGCGAGCCGCGGATGCGCAGGATGCGCATGGACCGAGGCGGCGGCTCGCTCGATATCAGTCATCATGAGGGTTGGATTGGCGGGAGTTTCGATCAGAACGAGTTTCAGATTTTTTGTCTGCTCGATCGTCCGGGTGAGCATTTCGGTATTGCCGGCCTCGACCGCGATCGCCTCGAAACCGAGCGGCTCGATGATCTGATGAATCAGATGCTGACTTCCGCCGTAGAGAGGCTGCGTATAGACGAGCGCGCTGCCCCGTTCCAGGAAGGTGAGCAGGGTCGTGAAGATCGCGGCCATCCCGGAATTGAAAACCGCGGCAGACGCGGCGCCTTTCTCAAGCGGCACCAATTGCTCTTCGAGGATCTCGGCATTGGGATGATTCAGCCGAGCGTAAATCAAATCGGGGCGATCGTCGCCGAGCGGATTGACTTTCCCGAGCACGATACCGAACGCGCGTTCCGCGGCTTCGGGACTGGGAAACACAAAAGTGGAACTGCGATATACCGGCGGACGGGCGGACCCGACCGACAATGCGGGATCGAATCCGCGCGTCAGGACAGCGGTTTCCGGCCTTACGCGGTAGGAGATCTTGGCCATGTGACTACCCCATCTGTCGGAACGTCGAAGCTGATTTGATGATCAGACAGTTTTGGAAGCGAAGCAAAACTTCAGCCGACCGGCGAAATCGGCGGAAACTAGTTCCTGGTTCATGGAAATCAAATTCGGACTGCTCCTGCGGCGTTGAATTTTCCCTCGCCTTGAACTTTACCTGAACTGGCACCCGGCTTGCTGCGAGCATTCGCGGGCCATCTTGATGATACCTCGATTGACAGCCGATGAATCCATCGCAGACCTGAGTCCGGAATCAATTCGCAAATTCGCCGATTCCATCGCCGGTGAAATTATCCTGCCCGGCGACAGGCGCTACCGAAACGCGCGACGTGTCTGTAATCGGGCGGTCGATAAGCATCCCGCGATAATTGCGCGATGTGCAAACGTCGACGATGTGCGGCGTGCGATCGAATTTGCTCGCCACAATCAGATGCTGACCGCGGTGCGGGCGGGCGGTCACAGCTTCGCCGGCCACGGCGTGTGCGATGGTGGGATGGTGATCGATCTATCGGCGATGAAGCATGCGGCAATCGACCCGCACCGCCAGCTCGTCACGATCGAAGGCGGCGTGGTGAGCGGGGAGCTGGATTGCATCGCGCAGGCGTTCAAGCTCGCGACACCGCTCGGTATGTGCGCGGCGGTCGGTGTCTCGGGTTATGCGCTGGGCGGCGGCGAAGGTTCGCTTACCCCGAAGTTCGGATATGGATGCGACAGCATCCGGCGGATCGAAGTGGTTACTGCGGATGGACGGGTCCTTACTGCGCGCGAGGGCGAGAACGACGACCTGTTCTGGGCGATGCGCGGTGCGGGCGCCAACTTCGGCGTTGCAACTTCGCTCGAGCTTCGGCTGCATCCTGTGGAGACGGTTCTTTCCGGACATCTGAGATACCCGATTCGCCAGGCAAAAAAAGTTTTGCGCTTTATCGACGACTACGCGCTATCGATCCCGAATGACCTGTTCATACTCGTAGCGGTGCTGCCGCATCGGCGGGACCGCATGATCGACCTTGCGGTACTCTGGCCGGGCGAGGAACGAGAGGGCGAGCGCGTGCTCAGGCCGCTGCGCAGATTTCTTAAACCGTTCGAGGACACCGTCAAAACCAGAGATTACCTGGACGAGCAGCGGCGGGATTCAGATAAGCCTGCGAAGGGCGACCGCTCGAGTCATCGGAGGGGTGGGCATTTTGAGCGCCTTACTGACGAGACGATCGAGGCGATCGCCGAATACGCTTCCAGCGCGCCCACGGAAGCGAGCGGGATCACAATGATGTATTGGCACGGGCCGTGGTGCTCGACGCCTCGCGACGACGCTTTCGGCTTTCGACGTGTCGGATACGAGTACTGGGTGCATTCGTATTGGAAAAAATCCGGCGAGCGCAAAAAAGCATCCGCGTGGGTCGAGGATTTCTACGCCGCGATGCGCCCGCTCTCGACCGGCGCGGTCTACGTGAACGATCTCGAAGATGAGGGAGACGCTCGAGTCAGGGCAGCCTACGGAGACAAGTACGAGCGGCTGACTCAGATCAAGCGGAAGTACGATCCGGATAACTTCTTCCGCGTGAACCAGAACATCAAGCCAGCGCCGTAGTCATGAAGTTTCATCGGACGCGTTCGGTTACGGCGGTAGACATTGCCACTTTTGAACAGTCGGCGAATGCCTTCTGCAGCGAACGTGATAGGGGGTACGCGAGTTTCGACAGCGGGTGCCGTGGACGCGAGAAAGCGAGGATGTCGTAGAAGACTTTATCGCTCGCGCGGTCCCATTCGACTGTGAAGCGCTCTTCGCCGCTCTCGGCGTGCTCCCCAAGCGTGCCATAGGCGAACCCGAAGCGGCTCACCGGCGGGTTTGTCACAGCGCAATCTTCGTCGACGACATACACGATCCGGCATGCGTTTAATGAATAGAAACCGAAATGGCGGACAGAAACGGCGACAACAGCTCCTACCTGGATCGGAGTGTCAGGCCAGTAGAGACGTAGCCACGGAATATTGAACATTTGCCACGCGCGAACTGCAGCGACCGCGCGCTCCCATACGCGCTCGCCGAGGCCGAGTTCAATGCGATTGCGATCAACGGTATATCCGCCCGGCACAGAGTCCGCCGACGCGCCCACTTCCGGATAGGTAAGTTCAGCGTGCTCCTGCTTCGCGATGAAGCGACGAACCTCGTCGTCTGGTGGCTGAGTCAAACGGAACAAAGGCGATGGCTCCTTAGGACTGTCGACTGAAGAACGGCGCGAGCATTTTTTGCAAAGCGGCGCTCAGGTCTTTCGCGGCCCGGACGCGATGGTCGGAGGCTGCGCAAACCAGGGCTGCCTCGCTGATCGCGCCGGCGATCAGATGGCTCAGCGCTTCGATCTCGCGAGCTGAGGCGCGCCGCTTCAGCGTCGCACCAAGCGGCGTGTTCATCGTTCCGCCGAAGTAACGCGCATCGATCGCGCGCCAATGTTCCCATCCAAGTACTTTCGGGCCGTCGATCAGGAGCACCTGGCGAAATTCATCGCCCGCGATCGAGGTGAGATACTTGAGCGTGCCGCGCCGGATACTATCGAGTACGTCCTTGCCCGCCCGGGCAGCCGGTGGCACGAGTGTGGCGAGCTCAGCCGTCATATCCTCGAAGATCTTCGCAAAAATTAATTCCTTGGAAGCGAAATGATGGTAAACCGCGCCCTTGGCGACCTGTGCCAGAGCGGCAATCTCGTCGACGCTGGTCTGCTCGAAACCGCGCGAAACGAACAACTTCCTGGCGGCATCGAGGATGGCGCGAATGGTTGTGGAACGTCGTTCAGCCTGGGTAGCCATCGTTTTTCATTCTGCGCTTGACAAACCGACTCTTGGTCGATAAGTATGACATATACCGACCGTAAGTCTGTAACATCGGAGGATGCAAATGGAAGAGGTCTCATCGACTCTGAGTTTCATGGGCGCGCTGCTGTTCCTGCTCGGCCTGCTGACCGGATTTGGCATTCCCGGATTCCGCAGCCCCCGAATCGGCCTGTCCGCGCATCTTGCGGCGATCGAGAGCGGCCTTGGGCTTATCGCGTTTGGCCTGTTGTTGCTACATCTGAAGATTTCCATCGGATGGGCGACGGTAATAGCGCATACGATGTGGATTTCGCTGTACGTACTGTGGCTCGGCCTGGTGTTCGGCGCGGTTTATGGGACGGGCAAATCATTGCCGATCGCCGGCGCCGGTGTGGTCGCGAAGCAATGGCAGGAGAATACTGCTCGGACGTTGATTTCGGCCGGCTCCATTGGGTGCGCCGTCGCGATCGGGGCTCTCCTCGCACAATGGCGCTGGAGCGCTTGAACCTTTTCGATTCGCCAGGTGCTAGTGAAGCGCGCGCCGATCGGGGATTTGGTGGGCCGTTCCGGGCTCGAACCGGAGACCCGCTGATTAAGAGTCAGCTGCTCTACCAACTGAGCTAACGGCCCACCGTGTCAATGCCAACCTTACGTAGCAGGATGTTTTGGGGTGAGTGAAGGGATTTGAACCCTCGACCGCCGGAGCCACAATCCGATGCTCTGCCAACTGAGCTACACTCACCACCCATCGCTCTATTCCAATTCGGGATCGGCCAGTCTTCAATCTTAAAGCCGTCGGTACCGTGGCGCGCCAGAAGGGACTCGAACCCCTGACCCACGGCTTAGAAGGCCGTTGCTCTGTCCACCTGAGCTACTGGCGCGATCGGGGCGAGCCGATTTGAACGGCCGACCCCCTGCTCCCAAGGCAGGTGCGCTACCAAGCTGCGCTACGCCCCGAGCCCATAGGAATTAACACAGGGACGCTGGGCTCTCAACCGAAGCGAAAAATCGGCGTGAAAGTCTCGCGTCGTCAGACGATTCGCGACGAACCGCATCAGATGAACTGAATCGGTCGAGTCGAATTTCGCGACGACGAATGATTTGCGATTCGTTTCGCGCGGGTGGTCGGGTTGAAGACGCGGTGCGATCGCGAGTCAGTGAGATGTGCCTCGCGGACATTATATGACGACGCATCACGAGAGCTGCCGTTGGCCGCAGTCGGTTGGATGCATCCGGGGGCATGCGTCTCACGAATGAGGCGCGAGTGCGACTTGTCTCGCAACTTGCAAAATCATCATGTTCTCGTGGAAAGAAGCACAGTTCGGAGGCGTGCGGACTGCTCTGATTGCAAAACGAGAAAAATACCGGATCGACAAATGCTTGCTTTGGTGGCCATTTTTGTCGGCACATTGTTTGCTCATCTTAGTCTCAGCGCTGACAATCTCCTCCCCCGAGACCAACAGCGCCTGTCCCCAAGCCAGGCCGGGCTACATGAACCGTTGGTCCCCCACCCGCGGTCCCCACTCGTAGCCCGGCCATTTTTTGTCCCGACGCTGCCATGTCAGACAAGGCCAAAGCGGGCTCGTCTCCTTGCAGTTATCTTTCGGACTTTCTGGTAGGCTATTGATGGCCGAGGGAACGCGTTACCGCGCAGCCGAACAATATCGGAAGTTGCGAGGATCGTTGTGGGGGCTATATCCATTACCGCAGGTTAAATTTCGCGTCGGCGCTGCTCGTGCTGTTTGCGGGTGCGGTTGCGACTTTCACTACCGGATGCTGGATGCTGGCGGCGCAGTTGGCGCCGTATGCGATCAGCGCCGCGGAGGATGTCGGCTCGGGTGTCGCCCAGGTCACGGTTGGGGCGGCGGAAGCCGTGGCGATGGAGACCCACAAAGACGAGGACCTCGCGCGCGCCGAGGCTCGTGAGAGAGAAAGTTTAATGGAGAGCGGAGACAGCTGCGATCAACTCGCGGCCGATGCACCTGGGGTGATCGAGCTTCGCAAGGACACCTCAGGCGCGCCGGAGTATCGCGAACTGGCGCTGGTCGATTCGAGCGATGATGCGCAGTGGGCGCCGGTAACCACCGACAACAATGCCGCCAGTGGATGGCATCCAGCGGTCAATTTTCTGCAGATGAATTTTTCGCCGCCGCTGGCCGGCGCGATCCCCGAGTCGGACAGCAACTTCCTGGCGTATGCGCCCGCGCAATCCATTTCTGAAGCGGAAGCCGACAAACTCGCCAACCTGACCACCAATTTCGGAAAGACCACGGGAACCTTCAACTGGAGCGGGCGCGATTATCATTATGCGGTAACTCGCACGCTGCCATGTTTTCCGCCTCCGCCAGAGCGGTCAGTCGCTAACGACGCTGCCGGCTCCTGATCGAGATTCGCTGAAGCTGCGGAGAATCATCGGCGCCAATTCCCCGATCGCGAGCGGCCGGTCCTCGCCCGCCTGTTCGACTCCAGGCTTCAGCACGATCTGAAATCCATCGGAACGATGGTTTCCGCCGCGCCCGGTGTCGAGTTCAGCGACGATGGGGCCGAGCACGGAATCGACCCGCGATGCCGGCTCGAGACCGGTCCAGGTCACGATCAGGTCGGGCAGGCGAGGCGCCCGCCGGCCTGGAAAATGCTCGGACGAAACGCACACGTCCCTGACCATCGGTCTGCCGTCGGGAGTGCGCAGGCTGGTGAAAGACTCGCGCACCAAATCGGAGTATCGCGCAAAGATCGCGCTGCCGGGCTCAAGCATCCCCAGCCGCTCGCGGCCGGCAAGATTAAACCTGAGGTAGCCGTTGTTGTCCGCTCTGAGAGCCAGCCCGGGAGTATGCGACCAGTCGCGGCCGGAGGTGAATGAGCGGTCGACGACGGCGTCTCTGACGTGCTGGGGAACCAGGTTGGCGATTCTGCTTTGAACCCACGGCGGAACGTTCTCGCGCAGGAGACGCATCACGCTCAGTTGGCGCGGCGAGCGGCCCGACGGATAGAGGCCCGGTTCCAGTTGGCTGAACTTCGCATTCACCCGGTCCATCAACGGAGTCACGAAATGTTCCTGCGAAAGATTGGCGCCCATTCCGTGCAATGCAAAGATGATCACCGTAGTTTCCTCAAGGTTGAGCGCGGCAAGTACTTCGCCGAGAGCGTTGTCGAGGGCGCGGTACACGTCGAGCAGGGCGCTTGCGGGAATGCTCGACTCGCCATCGGGACCGTCGGGCCAGAGTATGTGTCCCCCGCGATGAGACTCGCCGAAGGCGGCGATGAAGAAATCCCATGGGCGAGAGGTGAGCAACCAGCGCGTGAGCTCGCTCTTGATTCGCACCCCGTTGACGAGATTGGCACGGACGCGCATTCGTTCGCCTAGCGACTTTTCGACCGGGACTTCGATTCCCATCGGATGCGCGCCGAATCGACGCATGATCTCGGGGCCAAGTTCGCGGGGGTAAGCGGTAAAAAGACTCAGCTGGTCGTGCGCGCCCCAACTGCTGACTTCGACGCCGGCGCACTCACTCGGCGGGAAGGTCATCGGGACGTTGAGAGCGATCACGCGAAGTCCGCGCCGTTCGAGTTCGCGCCAGAACGGTTCGCAGTAGAGCCATGCGTCTGAAACTCTGCGCAGCCGCATCGCATCGGCATCCCACTGCATCAAGTGGTGGATGCCGTGCTCACCGGGAAGACTTGCGGTGTAAAATGTCGGCCATACGGAACCGGGGAACATGCCGGCGGTAGAGGAGAGTCTGCGCGTCCGTCCACAACTGATTGCGCGTTTGAAGTTCGGCAGCATCGGCAGGAACTGCTGGATGTAGCTGAACTCGGCGGCATCGAAGCCGATCATCGCGACTTTAGGCTGGTTGTTGGCGGACATACTTTGAGTTTCCAGGCGCGCTCACCTCAACGAATTTGTCTTCGCGGATCGATCGGACCGCGGCTTCGAGGCAGTTTGCATTCGCGATCGCATCGTCAAAGCCGGGTGAAAACGGTTGTCGGCCGGAGAGCGCGTCGAAAAATGCAGCGAGCGAAGCTCGAATCGTATAACGAAGCACTGTGCGTCCGGGGCTCAACGCTTTCAAGCCAAATGCGAGCGTATCGCTGAACCAGTCGGAGACCGGTCTCTTACGCGAGCCGCGCGATTCGATATGCACCGCTGCGTTCGGATTCTCGATTCGCGCAGTGGCTTTGCTCCCGACGATCTCGATTCTTTCGCGATTGCCGCGAGCATAGCCGAGTTCGCAACTCACGCGAAGCCCGCGCTCGAGCTCGACGCTGAGGCGAAGGCGATCGCCGGGCCATACGATGGTTTCGGATTGCGCGCGCACACCCGCGATTTTCTGCGCAAACACGTACTCGATGAGATCGAGCTCCGAGCTGCCGAGATCGTAAAGCGCTCCGCCCTCACCGGGAGAGAGCCGATGCCGGGTGACCGAGATCCACGGTTGGATATTAGTCTGGAGGGTGAAGTCGGCTCGCTCCACGATTCCGATTCGTCCGCTCGAGCAGAGCTCGCGCAAGCTTCGATAGGCGGGCCAAAATCGCCGGTTCAAGTTCAGCATCAATAGCGAACGCGACGCGGGTGAAGTTTCGACTCGCTCCAATTCGCCGGGCACGATGAACGGTTTTTCCATGAAGACCGGCAATCGGCGCCGTGCGGCTTCGTTCCAGATGGCGAGATGAGTCGACGGCGGCGAGGCCACCAGTATCGCATCGAGGCGATCGCGCTCCCGTTCGAAGAGGTCATGATAATCGGGATAGGTGCGCGCGTCTGGAAAGGCGGCCGCAGCGGCGGCGCTGGAGGCAGGCAACGAATCGGCGACCGCGACTACCTCGGCGGTGGAAAGGCTCCGAAGTGCGAACGCGTAGTAACCTTGCGCGAGCCGGCCGAATCCTATGATCGCTATTTTGTGCGCGGCAGGCGCCAAGTCACTCGGTTCGCTTTGGTGCAGCTTCAAGACGCCGCCTGAACGACCGTGAGTAGTATATGGCGATGCCGGTGGCGAGGCTGAAAGTAGAATACAAGTAGTATAGCTGCTGTAGTAAGAATCCCTTGACGGCGAACCAGAGCCCTGCCCTTCTGAAAAATAAACCATACAGATCCCGATTGAGCCAGAAGGCTGCGATGAGTAATAGCGCGACTACTAACAAGACCTGGTGCAAAAATATGGCGGTGGGAATGGCTATAGCCAGTGCACATGCGATCATCGCGGCCAGTCGCTGATCGGTTGCGAGGTTCAGATCGTTGGGCATCGTCCCGCGCTCCAACCATAGCAACGTCCACGGGATTGCGCGGATGAATACGTCCGTCGTGACGAGAGATCTCAGCGTCCATTTCTTCAAATGTTTTACCTGGAGCTCCGGATCGAGGACGATTCGGACCCCACGCCCGATCAATCGATAGCCGAGTTCGACGTCTTCCATCTCGCGCCGTTCATCGTCAAAGCCGCCTGCCGCTACGAACAGATCGCGCCGGACGAGGCCGCATCCACCCCAGAACGTGCTCGCTTCCACGTTCGAACGCTGGTGAAAGTGATGATGGGCGAGATTTTTGAAACGGCTAACCGTGGTCAGCGCGTCCGGATCGTCGTCATAGGAACCGAACATCGCACCCACTTCCGGACGCCGCCCCATGGTCGCCTTCGCGTAGGCGAGCGCTCCGGGCGCAAGTACAACATCGGCGTCGTAGAAGAACAGCAGCGGAGCGCGGGTCTCTTCGGCGCCGCGGTTGCGCGCGGCCGAGGTTCCCATGTGCCGAGGCAGCTTGAGCACCTTCACGTTGAATCGGGCGGCGACTTCGCTGGTATCGTCGGTGGAATAATCATCCACGACGATAACTTCGTCATCGCCGGAAATCTGCGCCAGCAAGGCTTCCAGGCTCCGAGGAAGCGTCGCCCCGGCGTTACGAGCTGGAATGACGATAGCGACGCTCAGTTCATCCGGCGTGGCGCGGGGTTCAGCCATGCTGCTAGCCAAGGACATCGAATAGGAGCGCTACTCGCTCAGGAGTCGCGCGCGGAAGGCGTCAGATCGAGCGCTGAAAGATCGGGAGCCTCCAGCGGCGTCGCGTCGATTGGAGTCGGCAGCATGCGGCCGTTCGACTCCTCATTCCCCTCTTCTTCTTCGAGGTACTCTGCGTCCGAATTGACCCGCCATGGATCGAAGCAGCCGCCCATTATATTTCGCGCCGCCATGAGCCCGGTGAGCATCGCATGATCCTGATTGTTGTACTTATGCATCCCGTTCCGGCCCGCGACGTGCAGGTTGCCGGCGGCCGGCTTGAGGAAGGCACGCACTCGGGCCACGTTGGCGCGATACTCGTGATCGTACATCGGATACGCCTTGCCCTGGCGAACAACCGTCCCATCGATCACTTTGGAACTCTCTGCAAGCCCAAGCGACGCGACTTCCTTGCGGGCGATTGCGATTAGCTGTTCATCAGAGGCCGACCACAGCGCGTCACGCTCCGAGCAGAAATATTCGAGACCAAGCATCGTCAAGCGCGGATCGGGAACCATCTCGGCGCTCCAGTTCTTGAAGTTCTGGATACGCGCGACCTTCACGTCAGGATCGTGAATGTAGATCCAGTTGTCGGGGAAGACGTCCGCCTGGTCGAGGATCAACGCGACAGTTATGAAAGCCCGATAACGGAGACCCGACGCGCTCGCGACAATGCTATCGGGCGGAGCAGGATCGAGCGCGGATACCAATTGCGCGAGTGGCATCGTGGAGATGAAATGATCCGCCACGTAAGTGCGACGGCCGCAAAGGCTCTCGGTGGTGATCGAAGTTGTGCGCCCCGCATTGCAGGCTATAGAGATCACCCGCTCGCCCATGCGCACTTCGCCGCGTTTGCCCTTGATGATGCCGGCGACCCTTTCCCATACTTCGCCTGGGCCGTGGGGCGGATAGCGGAAATGCTCGGTCAGAGTCTTCACCACCGCTTTGCCGCGCGCCCTGGCGGGCAGCAGAGTTCGCATCAGCGAGAGGAGCGATAATCCTCTGATCCGCTGCGCAGCCCAATCAGCGCTAATCTCGGAACAGGGAACTCCCCAGACTTTTTCCGTGTAGCTGCGGAAGAAGGTTTCGTATAGGCGGCGCCCGAATGCGCGAACCACCCAGTCTTCGAAGCTTCGCGGCTCCGCCCCGCTGCGATTCGCGCGGAGATAGCTGACCATGCAAGAGATCGCTTCGAGCGGACCGAGCTTTCGAAATGCGTTGAACGGCTCGAGCGGATATTTGAAAAATTTGTTTCGATAGTGGATTCGCGAAAGCCGCGAGCGAAGGCGCATCCGCTCGCCCATCCACTCGGTCCACAAGGAATCGATCTCCTGATTCTTGGAGAAGAAGCGATGACCGCCGATGTCGAATCGGAAGCCTTGATATTGGATCGTGCGCGCGAGCCCGCCGACGTATTGAGCGTCCTGCTCCAGGACGACCACACGATGCCCGTTGCGTGCGAGTTCGTAGCCGGCGGTAAGACCAGCAGGTCCCGCCCCGACAATGACCGCATCAAATTGAGATTCTGTGTCCAAAAGCTTAAACAGTCTCGTTTAACGAACTCGAGACGAACCGCACTGCATGAGGCGCCGTCGACTAGCTAAATAACGTCGCATGGAACTATGACCCCTCTATTGAATTGATGACGAATTCTTGAGGTAGAACGAATAGCGCGGTTGAGATTGATATTGCAAATCAAATCGCGCGTTCGGGTCACTGATTAACAAGAACTTCGCGTAAATGAGGACGGTTCGACTCAATTCGATTTTTCCTCGCCCACCTGCGCTGGTCTGTATCGGAGAGGGTAATTATCCGTGTGAAAATCAGCGAACACCTAGTAAAAGGCACGCGAATTTTCCGGCTTGATAATTGCTTAATCATCACCTTGGAGGCTTTGCGAAATGGAGCACGCAATCGAGCAAGAAGCGGTGCTCCTCGTCGACGACGACGAGGATATCCGCGAGACATTGTCCGAGTTGCTCGATGCGAACGGCTATCAAGTGCTGGAGGCCGAGAACGGCCAGATCGCGCTTGACGTTTTGAAGAAGACGCCGCGATTCCCGTGCGTGGTGGTGCTGGATCTGTCTATGCCGGTGCTGGACGGTCGGGAGTTTTTGAGACGTCGTGCCTCGGATCCGATCCTTCGCGACATTCCAGTCGTGGTGGTATCGGGGAGCAATCAACCGGCCGAGCCGCTGGAAGGAATCGACGAATATCTGCGCAAGCCGGTGAAAATTGACCGATTGATGGAGATCATCGACCACTACCGCTAGCGATTACCGCTGGTGGAAAAACAGGGAGCTGCCAGTCGAATTTCGCCCGGGGAGGGTTTTTTTCATACCGCGAAGTCCCATGACTCAGAACGTGCATAATGCCCTCAAAAACTGCGTATGTCGCTGATTATCTCGAAAAGCACGAAAACCAAATCCTGAAACGATGGCGCACTGCCGCCAAGCGGGAATCCGAACAAGCAAAACGTCTGGCCGCGCTCAATGACCGGGAGCTGACCGATCATATACCCGCCATTACCGAGGCAATGATCGCGGTTTTGCGGGGCGAAGATTCATCGCGAATCTCAGAGGCATGCCGCCGCCATGGCCATCAGCGGCGAATTGACGGCTACACCGTGATGGACGTGATGTGGGAGTTGACGATCTTCCGGCGCGTATTCCTGGGGGTGTTGCGCGACGCGTCCAAGGGCGTCGAAGAAGCCGTGCAGGCCGAGGGACAGAAAATTATTATGGACGTTCTGGATCTTTGCGCCAGATGTTCGGTCGAACAACTTGTTCAGGAAACCGAGAAGGAGCGGGACGAGTCGGCCGTCAAAGTAGCAAGCATGGAAGTTCAGCGCGAGCGATTCCTGGGGATGCTGTCGCATGAGCTTCGCAATCAGATCCAGCCGATCCTGTTCGGCCTGCAACGCCTGCACGCGACCAATCCCAACGATCAGCAACTGCGGGCACTGCAGATGATCGAGCGTCAGACCCGCCAGCAGAGTTTTCTTATCGAAGAGCTGCTCGACCTGAATTCGATCCGATTTGGCAAGGTCACGCTTAAACCTTCGACGGTCGATCTGCGAGACTGCGTGCGGCATGGGGTCGAGTCGAACCTGCCGGAGCTGAACGCGAAGGCGTTGAATGTGGAAATGAATTTTCCGCCGGACCCGGTTAACGTCCGCGTCGATCGGGAGAGACTCTGCCAGGTGGCAACCAATCTCATGGCCAACGCGGTCAAGTTCACGCCCGAAGGCGGCAACATCGTCTGGCGGATCTTTGAGGAGCCGGACAGCATCGTCATGAGCGTTCGCGACACCGGATCAGGAATCAAAGCTGAGGAGCTCGCGCAAATCTTCGATACCTTTTACCAGGGCGAGGTTCCTTCGGGGGCGCGCCGTACGGGGCTCGGTCTCGGCCTGACCGTCGTGAAAAATCTGGTTGAGATGCACGGCGCTACGATCGAGGCGCATAGCGAAGGCGCGGGCACGGGCTCGGAGTTCATCGTGCAAATACCGCGGCCCCTGAAGCGCGACGACAAGAGCTAGCGTCGCGGAAGTCTTCCGCCAGGCGATTTCCGATCACGCCGATCGCGACGCGCACTTTCTCGTTCCATCAAAATTGCGCTAATTAGATCTGACGGTGATTCTCGCCCGAGGTGACAACATGATCGAATCAGCTCCGTTTGGAAAAACCGGTCATCAGAGCACGCGAGTGATTTTCGGCGCCGCCGCGCTCGGCGGGATGAAGCAGGAGAAAGCCGACCAGGTGCTCGAGGTGCTGCTCGAATACGGCATCAACCATATCGATACTGCGGCGTCGTACGGCGATTCGGAGTTGAGGATCGGTCCGTGGATGCGGGAGCATCGCAAACGTTTCTTCGTCGCCACCAAGACCGGAGAGCGCAGCTACGAGGGCGCGCGCGCGAGTTTGCATCGATCGCTCGAACGGCTGCGCGTCGATCAGGTTGACATGATCCAGATGCACAACCTGGTCGACGAGAAGGAGTGGGAGACCGCGACGGGCGCGCATGGGGCGCTGGAAGCGCTGGTCGAAGCGCGCTCGCAGGGGCTGGTCAAGTTTATCGGAGTCACCGGTCACGGCACTCGCGTTGCCGCGATGCATCTCAAGAGCCTGGGGCGTTTCGCCTTCGACTCGGTGCTATTTCCGTACAACTTCACGATGTTGGGGATCGGTCAGTATGCCGAGGACGCGGAGGCGCTGCTCAAACTTTGCAATCAGCGCTCGGTGGCAACTCAGACAATCAAGTCAGTCGCACGGCGGCGCTGGCAAAACGGCACGGAGCGCAAATTCAGCTGGTACGAGCCGCTGCGCGACAAGGATGCGATTCGCCGCGCGGTGCACTTCGTTCTGAGCCGGCCCGGGTTGTTCCTTAATTCATCGAGCGACGCCGGCCTGCTGCGCGGCATCCTCGACGCGGCGAGCGAAGCCGTCAAAGCGCCCGCGCGCAGCGAGCTGGAGCGCGACGTCGCGCGTTACGAAATGGCGCCGCTGTTCATCCCAGGCGTGTCGGATACGATCTAAAGAATCGGAAGGCAATATGACGGAGGCGATCAGATGATTTCCAGGAAGCAGCGAGTTCCCTTCCGCGATTTTTCGACGCTGAGCGCCGAGGACCGCGAGATGGGCGAACGGAACAAGGTCAATGGCACGGTCGTAAATATTTTCAGGGTGCTGATGCAGCATCCGAAGCTGGCGCGGAGCTGGTCGCGATTCGCCGGATACATTCTGTCGCAGCAGACGCTACCGGCGCGAGATCGGGAAATCCTGATACTGCGGATCGGATGGCTGAACCAGGCGGAATATGAATGGGCGCAGCACGTGCGGATTGGTAAGAGCGCAGGTTTGAGCGACGATGAGATCGACCGCATCTCAAAAGGTCCGAAACAAGGATGGGACCGCCACGACGCGGCGCTGGTTCAGGCGGCCGACGACTTGTTCGAGAATTCAGTGGTCTCGGATGAGACCTGGAAGACGCTGGCGGAGCGCTACAACACTGAACAGATGATGGATGCGGTCTTTACGATCGGTCAGTACAACCTTGTCTCGTGGGCGCTCAACAGCCTGGGCGTGCCGCTCGACGATTATCTGCCCGGAGCAAAGAAGGCTTCGTAAACATCGCGCGCCGCATGTTCTGCCGAGCGCTTCGCGCATTTGGTTCGCGCGCCAAGCGCATATAGTCTCTCGGCAGGGACCAGGGGGAACGCGGCCTGTTCGGGCCGCGTCGTGGACAACGAGACATTCTGATTTGCGCGTCGCGCGCTGTGATCACGGGGGAACCTTTCTATGCGACGAGCCTACAAGTCGGCTCTGTTACGATCGGCCTGCAAACTCACTTTTGCTATTGCGGCGATTTCTCTGCTCATGGTTGATGCCGCCAACGCTGCGCCGCCGGGCTCATGCCCAACCTCGATCACTGCATGCGGATGCGTGGTCACGAAACCGAATACCTACCTGGTACAGAACGACTTGAGCGCCAGCGACACGAGCCAGCCCATCTGTATCGAGATCTCCGCCAGCGATTCGATCCTCAACTTGCAAGGCAATGCGGTCATCGGGAGCGGCAACGGCAGCGGAATCGGCATCCTTATCGACAAGAATGCGACCCATGTGCTGGTCGAAGGCGGAATCGAGGGCAGCACCGCTCCGGCCGACGACGCGGGCATCGACGGTATGGAATTTCCGAACGCGCAGGCGGTCGTGACGCAATGGAACGTCGGAATCGAGGACGACGGCGACAACGCGGTCATCGCGCTGTTCAAAAACATCGGCGGCAACATCTTCCAGCAGACGTTCGGCAACACGACCGCGGGCATCTTCTTCAACGGAGCGAAAGGAAGCGTCGCGGTGGATTTTCTTGCTAGCTACAACGGTGCCGACGGCGTGATGCTCAAAAACAGTTCGGGAATCCGCATGTCCAATTTCAGCACGATCAGCAACACCACGGCGGGCGTCTTGCTCGATGGCTCGACCGACAACTCGATCGGCACGGCGTCAGCTTCCTCCAACGGCAAGTACGGATTTTGGCTGTTGGGCTCTTCGCGCAACCTGATTTCCAACTGCAACGGCACCTCGGGCAACGGCGATACCGGAATATTACTCGGCTGTGGAACCGTGAAATGCGGCGGCGCCAAGAGCGACGACAACCGCATCACAAATTCCGGCGCACCCGGCAATACCAATAACGGAATCGTGATCGAAAAAAACGACAAGGACAATATCGTCACGGTTACCCATAACGACGGAAATCCCGATCAGCACGACATGGTCGATCTCAATCCTCACTGCTCGACCAACATCTGGTACAACAATACGGGATCGGCTAGTCAGAGCTGCATCCACTGATGATGCGCGGAGCGCAATAGCAAGGGTGGAGGCGAGTCGATAACGGCCGGTTGCAGCGGCGATGCAAGCGTTCGATGTAGTCATCCTTGGCGCCGGCGCCGCCGGATTGATGTGCGCGATGACCGCCGGGCAGCGCGGCAGACGCGTCCTGCTGCTCGAGCGCAACGATCGCGCCGGTGCAAAGATCCTGATCTCCGGTGGCGGCCGCTGCAACTTCACCAATCTCGAGGTGACGCCGGAGCGCTTCATCTCCGCCAATCCTCACTTCTGCAAGTCGGCACTCAGCCGCTATACCGAGCGCGACTTTATCGCGCTGGTCGAGCGTCATCGAATCCCGTATCACGAGAAAACCCTTGGCCAGCTGTTCTGCGATCGGTCGTCTCGCGAAGTCCTCGCGATGCTGCTCGAGGAATGCGCGGCGGCCAGAGTCGATTTGCGGGTTGCGCATAGCGTCACCGAAGTCGTGCGCGACGCCGTTCAGCGCTTTCGTATCGAGACTGACCGGGGCAGCTTTGTTGCACCCGCGCTGGTGCTCGCGACGGGCGGCCTGTCGATTCCAAAATTGGGCGCCACCGATTTCGCCTATGACACCGCGCGCCGGTTCGGCCTCAAGGTGATTGAGACCGCGCCGGGACTGGTTCCGCTCAAGGTAGCAGGTGAGACACTTGAGCTGTGCCAATCACACTCGGGCGTTTCGGCAGATGCAATCGTCTCGTGCCGAAAGCAGAGTTTCCGCGAAAATATTCTGTTCACTCATCGCGGACTCTCGGGTCCGGCAATACTTCAAATTTCATCGTATTGGCGGCAAGGCGATCCGATCTCCATAAATCTTGCGCCTGAGCTTAGGCCTGAGAGCTTTCTCAGAGATCGAAGGCGCACGCGTCCCAAAGCCGAGCTCAAAACCGTTCTCGCGGAGATCGTGCCGGCCCGCCTCGCGATTGCTCTTGCCGATGGCGTCGCAATCGGACAATCGATGGCGAACTTGCCGGACCGCAGCCTGACAGTGATCGCCGAACGTCTCAGCCACTGGAATGTTCATCCGACGGAATCCGAAGGATGGGCCAAGGCGGAAGTGACCGTTGGCGGTATCGACACCGCGGCGCTCTCGTCGAAATCGATGGAAGCGCGCGCTGTCCCCGGCCTCTATGCGATCGGAGAGGCCGTCGACGTCACCGGCTGGCTCGGCGGCTACAACTTCCAGTGGGCGTGGTCGAGCGGCTGGTGCGCCGGGAGTGCGATCTAGCAATGCGCCGCAAATCCGACTAGTTCAGGGTGCCTGCGTTTCCCTTCGCAGAGAGCCCGATGGACAAGACCAGGAACGCAAAGCTTGTGATGATCGGCGTCGATGCCGCCGAGTTCAGTTTTATCAAAGCTAATCTCGCGGAACTTCCTAGTTTCAGCCGTGCTCTTGGACGCGGCGTCGCGCGCCGGCTCAGATCGACCAGTGCGTTGCTGAACGGCTCGGTATGGCCGACGTTTTACACCGCCAGCAATCCGCAAGATCACGGCATCTACCATCACCTTCAGTGGGATCCGCAACTGATGAAGTTGCGGCGCGTCACTGCGGACTGGCTGCCCGTCGAGCCGTTTTACGTGAAGCTCGAGCGCAGCGGTCTGAACGTTAGCGCGCTCGACGTACCGGTGAGTTTGCGAAGGTACCTTGACCAGGGGATCGAAGTAACCAACTTCGCCTGTCACGATTCCCTGGGCGAACCGGAATCGAACCGGCCGGATATGGCGCGCGAAATTATTCAGCGCTTCGGAACACATCCGATGGGCTGCGAAATACCGGTCGACAAGAGCGCGGGTGCGCTGCGCCGAATCCGCGACGACCTGATCGCCGGCGCGAAGCTCAAGGGCGAAGTATCGCGCTGGCTGCTGACTGCGCGCCGCTCCGATTTTTTCATCACGGTGTTCGGCGAATGCCATCGCGGCGGACACATCCTGTGGCCCGAGGGCTTGCGGTCGCAGGCGCTCCCGCCCGCACACGCCGCGCTGGACGTTTACCGGGCGGTGGATGAATCGATCGGTCTCATCGTGGACGCAATCGATCTTTCCGAGACCACGGCGATGATCTTCTCGCTCCATGGGATGGGCGTGAACAACACCAAGAACCACTTCGTTCAGGATCTGATGGACCGCATAAACCGGGGATTCGCGGAGCGCGAGCCTCGGTTGTTCGGTTCGACGCGGCCGAAACAAAGGAGCCTGGTTCGCGGCTTGCGCGAGGTCTTAGCTTCGCCAGTTCAAAATCTGATCGCGAGTTGGGCGCCGCCCGAGGTAAGAGACGCCGTGGTCGATCGCTCCTATACCGCGGGACACGATTGGGCGCACACGCCGGCGATTGGAGTCCTGGCCGACTGGAGCGCCTACATTCGCTACAACCTTCGCGGCCGCGAGCGCGAGGGGATGCTCGACGACGATTCGCGCATCCGTTACGAGGATTGGCTGCGGCAATGCTTCCTGAGTCTTCGCGACGCAGCAAGCGGCGAACCGCTGGTCAACGAAATCCATTTTACGAATGAGCAATCGCCGGGCGCTCGAAGCGCGCTGCTGCCCGACGCGATCGTGACCTGGGCCGCGAGCGCACCTCCGTCGCAAATCGAATCTCCTTTGCTCGGGAGTCTGAGTGGCAAGCTGGCCACCGGCCGCCGCGGCAACCATCGTTCCGACGGCTTCCTGATCACGATGGGCCCGGGATTCGAGCACGGCACCGAAGCGCCGCCGGTTCATATCAAGGAACTGGCGCCAATGGTGTTCGAGCGACTGCTGCCCAGCTGAGAAAACTTCCTGAGCGGCTCGCTTCTAGCTCTTCGCGGCTGGTGTCAGATGCACCGGCAGATGTTTGATCCCGTTGATGAAGTTGGATCTGAGCCGCTTCACCTCGCCGGTACGTTTAACCGACGAAACTCGCTTCACCAGCTCTTCGAGCAGGATGTTGATTTCCATCCGCGCGAGGCTCGCGCCCAGGCAGAAGTGTGGACCGCCGCCGCCGAATGCGACGTGCTCATTTGGCGACCGCTTGATGTCAAAGGCGAATGGATTCGGAAAAATATCCTCGTCGCGATTGGCCGAGATATACCAGATGCTGACCTTGTCGCCGGCTTGAGCTTCTGGCCGCGAAGCTCGGTGTCGCGGGTCACGTTGCGGCGAAAGAACATTACCGGAGACGCCCAGCGCAGGATCTCCTCGGTCGCCGACGGCACAATCGACGGATCTTCGACCAGCATTCGATACTGCTCGGGATGATCGATCAGAGTGTGCATGCCGTGCGACAGCGCGTTGCGAGTGGTTTCATTTCCCGCCACCGCCAGGAGCAGAAAAAACACGTTGAAGTCCATCTCGGAAAGCTGGTCGCCGTTGACTGTCTTCTTTGAGGAGCGCGGTAACGATATCGTCGCGCGGCTGCTCGCGCCGTTTCTTCGCGAGCTCGTTCGAGTACATGTACATCTCGATCGCCGCGTTCTGGACCAGCTGCTGGCTGACTGCGTACTCGGGATCCTTGCTGCCGATCATGCGGTTGCTCCATTCGAAGAGCTTGTGCCGATCCTCGAATGGCACGCCCAGCATCTCGGCAATCACCTGCAGCGGAAGTTCGGAGGCGACATCCACCACGAAATCGCAGTCGCGTTTCGCAATCGCGGGTTCGAGAATCTTGATCACCATCTCCCGGATGTGACTTCCCAGCGCGCCGATCATGCGCGGGGTGAAACCGCGGTTGACCAGCGAGCGATAGCGGGTGTGATCGGGCGCGTCCATCGTGAGCATCATGCGGCCCTGCGCCGAGATGTCAGCGGCGGCGTCCGCGTCCTCGAGCGCGACTACTCCACCGCGGCTTTGCTCCGATGAATAAGTCTGGCCGTCGCGATTAACTTCGACCACGTCGTCGTAGCGGGTGATTACCCAGAACCCGGGGCCGCCCGGCTCCGCGTGCCTGAAGATCGGCGCGTGGTGACGAAGATAAGTGAACCATTCGTGCGGCACGCTATCCTCGAAGCGTTTTGGATCGAGAAGATCGATCTCGCTCAATTCCACGGCGCGGTCCTCCGAAACTGAAAGTCGCTCCACTGTATGACGCGCTTGCGATTTTGGCAAAAGAGAACTGCGAACTGCCTTGCGCCTTCAACCATCATCGATCTATTAGAAAATAGCGGACCCGAATTCGCCGCGACTCGGCGCAACGACTCCGAAGGAGACGAAATCATGCATGTGGGATATGGAGCAGTATTACAGAATCCGAACAACGCCCTTTCCGACGCCGACGTTTATCGCAACGAACTCAGGCTCGCCGAGATGGCGGAGCCGCTCGGATTCGACTCGATATGGTGCGTCGAGCATCACTTCGACGATTACACGATGTGCCCCGATGTATTGCAGTTCCTGTCTTACATGGCGGGAAGAACCTCGCATGTGAAACTGGGTTCGGGCGTCGTGGTGCTGCCTTGGCACGATCCGATTCGCGTCGCCGAGCAAGTCTCACTACTCGATCACGTTTCGAACGGGCGCGTCATCCTCGGCCTCGGGCGCGGACTTGCGAGAATTGAGTATGAGGGTTTCCGGCTCGACCAGAACGAAGGGCGCAACCTGTTCGTCGAGTATGCGGAGTTGGTATTGAACGCGCTCGAGAACGGATACATGGAAGGCGGCAAGCATACCCGCCAGCCGCGCCGCGAGATTCGGCCGTTTCCGGCGCGCTCGTTCAAG
Source organism: uncultured delta proteobacterium (assembly GCA_963808235.1). Classification (GTDB taxonomy): domain Bacteria; phylum Desulfobacterota; class Binatia; order Binatales; family Binataceae; genus Binatus. The sequence continues at coordinate 351,668 of CAWEEQ010000004.1, read as the reverse complement.
GGACGAACCTACGCCGCAGCGGTCTCGCCGGAGTCGATGCCGATAATGGCAAAACTCGGCGTCGGCCTGCTGGTGATTCCGCAGAAACCGTGGGAGGCGGTGAAGAGCGATTTCGAGGTTTACCACAAGGTCTGGCGCGAGGTTAACGGCTCAGTCCCGCCACCGAAGCCAATCTCAGGCGGCTTCTGCTTTGTCGATGAGAACAAAGATCGCGCCGAAGAGATGGCAATGAAATGGATCACGGCCAACTACCAAACCGTCATGAAGCACTACGAGATGGCCTCGCCTGAGTTCGGCACCAAGAAGAGCTACGAATTCTACAGTCACGTCGGCAAGTTCATTCAAAAGCATGGCGCGGAAGGCGCGGCGCGTGACTTCGCGCTCCTGATGCCGTGGGGGACTCCCGACCAGGTGCTCGAGAAGGTTAAATTTATCAAGGACACGATCGATACCAGCGCAGTCATGTTCAACTTCAGTTTCGCCGGGATGCCGTACGTCGATGCCGAGCGCAGTATCAAGTGCTTTGCCAAGTACGTATTGCCGGAATTGAAGAAGTGGAACACCGAACCACTGTTGGAACCGGCCGAACGTTTGGCGCCCGGCGTTCACGCTCATCCTGCGTAGTCGCGCCAGATGGCTATCGCGAAATTTACCTGCGATCGCTGCGGCTGCAATAGTCGCGATCGCAGCGGCGGGATGTTCCGCGCAGAGCGTTCAGCGAAAGCCTGAGGATCTCGGCGGAGAGCACGTCTCGTTCACGACGTCCGATGGCATCGTGCTGCGGGGGCATTTGTATGGCAGCGGCGCGACGGGCGTCATCCTGGCGCATATGTTTCCCGCCGATCAGTCCGATTGGACTGACTTCGCACAAGTCCTGGCGGCGCACGGCTACACGGCGCTGACCTTCGATTTCCGCGGCTTCACCGAATCGGAGGGACCGGTGGGTACCCAGTTCGCCGACGGCGATTTGCTAGCCGCCTACCAGTTCATCCGTCCACGCGTGTCGCGGATTTTCATCGCCGGCGCGAGCCTCGGGGCCGAAGCGGCGATTTTGGTTGCGGCTCGCGAGCCGGTCGCGGGCATCATATGTATATCGACGCCGGTCAGCTTCGGCGGTCTCAACATGCAGGATGCGGTGCGCCAGGTTCGCGCGCCAATATTGTTCGTTACTTCGGCGGACGATCCTCTGGTCGCGGGGCAGCCGGAGATTCTCTATCGGCTGGCCGAGGCGCCGAAGTCGTTCCAGGTTTTCTCCGGCCGCGCTCACGGCACCGCGATCCTGTTCGGTCCGCATGGGACGGAGTTGCAGAACTTGATGCTGCGATTTATTTCCGCCAACGATCATCAGACTTGAGGCGGATCGTCGAAGAGCGAGTGGTAGATGATGTGGCCGAGCGTACCGATCAGGCGCGAGTCGGATCTCAGAGTGCTGGCGAGAAGATCCCAGAAGAGACGATCCATCATCGCGGCCAGCAGAGAAACGTCGACTGCGCGCCGAGCGCCGGGAAGACGCGCCAACATTTCGAAAACAGCGCGCAGCCGTCCCGTCGTCCACGCTCGCATCTGGTCGTCGAGAGCAGCGAGCTGCCGATCGGACAGCATCGCCTCTCGCCACGCTCGGTACGCGCCCGCGTAGGCAAGGTCGGTAGCCAGTCCAGCTCGCAGCACGCTTTCGATCGCACTCTTCAGATCGCCCTGCGCGCTTGGCTGCATCTCGATCTGTTCCAGTTTCTGCATGAGCTCGCTCATCAGCACCAGCAAGAGCTGGCGTTTGGAGCGGAAGTACTGGTAGAAGCCGCCGACCGACGTTCGCGCATGCGTGACTATGTCGCCGATCGCAGTCGCCTCGTAGCCGCTGCGCGCGAACAGTTCCACTGCCGCATGGAGGATCGCTTCGCGCTTGATACGGCTGCGCTGCTGCGACGGCACTCGCGCCAGTTCCTCGCCCGCAAGCAGGTCCGGCCGCGCGAGCCTCGGGCGCGGCGTAGCGGTTCTCCGACGCGGTCGCTTGCGTTTCGGGTGCCGCTTCATCGCCGCGCGAGGTTCACTCCGAGCAATGCGCCCGCGCAGCAACAGAGCATCCATCCTCCGAACAATCCGGCGGCCTGCTCCGGGATGTTCGGATAGACGAGTGGAAAGAAAACGGTGCTGAAGGTATCGAGCACCAGGGTAGGCATCACGAGAAAAATTCCAGCGGCGGGCCATTGCTCGCGCGGCAGTGCGGCGTCGGCGCAGATCCGCCGCGCGATAAAGGCCATCAGCGGAAAACTTACAAGGAGCAATGCCGCGATAGCGACCAGGCTCTCGGGATACAGGAGGTACTGGCCCGTGAAGCGCAGCACGATGGTTGCGACGAGCCAGATGACAAAGGCGGTGATCAAACAACGGCGCATGGGATCTCCTTGAATCCGAATACGAATTCAGGTTCGGATTTACACCAGCAACCACGCGCCTGTCAAGCAGTTCCGCGCACATTGCCCCCGGGGAGGGCCTACTTGATGTAGTAGCCGGAGACGCGCCAGTGGCCGTCTTTGTCGAGCATCGGGGTCACGGTTTCGACCGCCGAACTCTTATTCTGGTAGGAGGCGTCATACTGGATCACTACGTACTGTCCTTCAGGAGCGCCGGGGAGGCTGGTGGAATACTGCGCGCCCTTGAGCTTCCTTGAGACGAGTGCGCCCAACGGCTGCCGGACAGCGCCCACCATTTGGGTCCATTGATCTTCACTGACGGCGTTCCGGAAGGCGGAGCTGGCCTGTTGCCAGCTCTGCTTGTAATCACCGTTGTCGATGAGCTTCAGCCATGTGTCCGCGGCAATCGTTGCCTTGTCGACTGCGGCCTGATCGGAAGCCTCGGCGGTAGTTACTCCGAGGTTGAACAACAGGACGAGGATTGAACCGAGTATGAGTGTGCCTGCTTTCATTGGATTGGGCGCTGGGGTCACGCGCTTGCGGATCGATCGTGTTCGGGGATAGCAACGCGCGATCCTTTGTAAAATGCTTTTTCGAATGATGGCCGGGATCTGATGCGATCGAACCATAGCGTGAACTGGGAAAGGCCCGCCCAAATGTTTTCAACGCCGATGTCCGACATCCGCACGATGGTTGGGAGGACGCACAGATCGGCAAGCGAGATAGAATCGCCCGCAATCCATGACGACTCTGTCGCGACTGCCACGTCGATTCTCTCAACGGTCTGGCGCAGCCGCTCAACAGACTCGTCAACCTGGTCCGTGGAAAAGCCATCGGTACCGAAGCGCCGGTAGTGTCCTTTGCGCAGCGGAGTCGCTTCGATGTAGCGGGCGCGAGCGGCGTCGCTCATCCGCTTCCAGCCGCCCAGGAAGAGCCCGTTGAAGGACGGTACGCGAATGGCGGCGGTGGGCACTTCTTCGATATAGCGCAACCACGCGCGGACTCGCGCGCGGTCGTAAGCAGTGGCGGGCATCAGCGCGGTTCCCTGGTTAGGAGCAATCTCTTCGAGATATTCGCAGATAACCGAAGAATCGATCACGGGACGGCCGTCATGGACCAGGGTCGGAACGACTCCGTTCGGATTGAGCGCGAGATAGGCGGGACTCAGATGCTCAGCCTTCGCGAAATCCAGCGGATGACTGGTCCACGCTATCTCCTTTTCAGCAAGACACAGCCGGACCTTCTGGCTGCAGGTCGAAATGTGGGCGTGATATAGCTCGATCACCGGGGTTACTCCGACGGTTGGCTTGGATACAGGACTCGCAGCTATGGAAAATACTCGCGCGAGGCAGCACAGCTAACGCCGACACTAAACGGGTAGCTGGTCCGCTGATCGAGCGCGAGTCCGGGTGCGTCGACCTTCTAGGCGAACCCCTGACCCCTTCCCCAGTGGGGAAGGGGCACAATCGTACTAGCAGCGACCGCAGGGTGCGGAGATCAGGACCTTCGCGATTTTGGGGTTAGCTAACCCTTCTTCATCTTCCTACGCTCGGCCCATCGCTTCTTCATAGCTTCCGACAACCGCCTTCTGCCTTCAGGAGTGAGGCGGCCGCGCCGCTTCCTTTTCTTGGGGCCCTTGGCCGCTCCGCCGGGGCCGCGCTTTGCAGATGCGCCAGCCGAACCCAACAGCGCAGAGATAGCTTTGCCTATGCGCTCAGCCTCACGCCTCAAGTCTGCCACGATTCTGTCTATTTCCAATGTTCGCTCCTTTGCCACGACTTTGATCTTGCAGGTATCAGAAAAGAGTTAGCGCTTACAATTGCACTTGTCATCCCATTTCGCAATTACCAAAGGCGGACTTAGAAAGGGGTCATGGTTGACCTTCATGGGTGGTGGAAGCTTTTGGCAATCGCGTCTGTTCGGTGATCGATCGGTGAGTGGATGGTGATGTTGTTGGCGCCGAGAAAGATCCGGGGTCCTTCGCTGCGCTCAAGTGAGTCGCGAAATCCTTACCTACCGACCGCCAGAGCGGTCGGCCCTCCTCTCCCGTGAATTACGGGCGAGGTAAGAGACAAGAGAGACGTTTATCCACAGGTTGGTGATTTTTTTCGCGAAAAGATGGCGTCGGAACTTCGCACACGATGGTTCGTGATCTATATTCGCCGCTCGATGACGAAGAAGGAAGCGAAACGGCGGCTTGAAAACCTTGCGCTCGAGAGGGGGCACAAGAGGAATTATTACGTCAAGCGGGCGCTGGTCGAATTTCTCGATCGCAAGGAGCATCTGCTCGGCGACCGCCGAACGCATACGAACGGTTTCCCGACGCTCGACGAAGTCTCGATGCGCATGAACAGGTTTACTCTGTCATGAATCGCGCCGCGTAGGGCGCATCGGGAGACGCACTATTTTCCGGGGGCCGGATCGGAATCGCCGCAAAGGTACTTGCGATAGATCGGCAGTGCGGGATCTTTCGCAGCTTTGACGGTGCTTTTCGGATCGTTGCGCCAGTCGCCGACCTCAACGCACATGTACTTGATGTTCCTCGCGCAATCGTAGGCGTCCTTCATGAAGCCGACCTTGCCGATTTCCTCGGGCCGCGACACGTTGGAGCTTTCGTTGAAATAGACCAGGCCGTCATCGCCGCGATGCACCGAAGCGGGGTCGAGGTAGGCATGATCCGAGCCTCCTACGACGTTGAGCGATTTGGCGGCGGGCTCCTCGACCCATCCGTCGCGGCCGGTCCACTGGGCTTCGGTCAGGGTCGAAATGAGCAGGAGCGAGAGGATCGCGAGTGCGAAGACCGGATAGCAGCCGCGACGGCCTCGCTCGAGTTGCGTTGAGTTATCCAGGGTTTCCATCGCGTCCTGAGTTCAAGTTTTGCGTGAACAAGAGAAGAAATTCAAACGAATCGTCGGCATGGTTTTAACTACAAAGAGTTTTAATTTTACTTTTCCGCGAGCCACATTCCGTTTGCAAATCGGGAGGTACTTTTGGGACTCTCAGAGTCAGGATCACAAATCAAAAAATGTGTCTAGAGTCTCAAGCGAAATCCGACTAATGATCGGTGAAGCCGCTTCTAATGGTGCGGCGAGTCCCGGACTGCAACGAGGAGGCCCCCCGATGAGAATGGATGTGCGAGTCAAAACTCAGCGCGCTCTTCTGAGCGCGGCCGCTATCGTGCTGACGCTGGCTATCTGGTATGCGCCGGGCAACGCGGCGGTCAAACCCGGGGAGATGATCACCCCCGAGAATGCCGCAAAGGTGAAGGACGCGGTATCGCCTGGAATCTTCCTGCGCGTGCAGGGTGGCATGGAAATGAAAATCGTGCCGACCCAGCGCGTGGACTGGCCGCCGCCTTATAAGGATGCGACCGAAAAGTATTCGGCGCAGGTGCGGCTGTCGAGAGATCATCGCTCGGCAGTAGGTTATGTTGCGGGACAGCCGTTTCCGCTGATCGATCCGAACGATCCGGATGTAGCGATCAAGATCGCCTGGAACAACGTGTTCCGCCCGATCACTTCGGACGATTACGATCTGCGCTTCTTCGACTGCAACGCCCATTACATTTCCAAGGGCAAGGCAAACAGCCTCGAACTCGATGACACCGAAGTCGGCCACTACGCCGGATACAGCGAGGTCGGACGTACCGAAGTCGAACCGATGCCGGTGGATCCCGACTTCAAGCTGACCGGGCGGCTGTGGTTGTTTGCGCTATATCCGGTTCTCGCGCCTGCCACGCAGCGCGGCTCGGGCCTGATACGGTTCCGATACTCCGATGCCAAGAGAGGCGACGATTCCTGGTCGTACACCCCCGGCGCGCGACGCGTGCGGCGGCTCAACGAAGGGGTTCTGAGCGACGCTACCGGAATATCGGCATGGAACCCGGACCACTACTCCGGCTTCAATCCGAAGACGGAAGCGTACGACTACAAGTTCCTTGGCGAGAAGGAAATGCTTGCGTGCGTGCATGCGGAGCACTCGCCGGAAGTAGCATGCCCGACGGACGGCCAGGCGAGTGCCTGCCCCGAGGCGTGGGAATATCGACACATGTACATCCTCGAGGCGCTACCCCGGTACGGCGTAATCAATACGCTGCAGGGTAGAAACATGCTGTACATGGACTCGGAGGTTTGGTTCGAGCCCTACGTCGACACCTACGATCAGAAAGGCGAGTTGTTTCAGAACTTCATGTACCTGCTGACCCAGCGCGATCGTCCGGTGCCGGATGCCCGCATCGCAATTTACCCGTTCAAACGCTCGTTCGTCGTGGGAGCGTCATCGCTCGATTGCCAGTCGCTGCAATCCAGCATGTGCTACCTGCCCGCGCGCGATACGCCGGAGCGCGAGTGCTGGTACATCAACATGGGTGCGGTGGACAGGACCTTCTTCACCGCCAACTCGATGCAGGAGGCGGCGCAGCAAGGCCGCTAGATAACTCGTTCGGTTTCAAGATAAGCGGGACGTCCCCATGCGGGCCGTCCCGCTTTCTTTTTTGCGCCGCAAAGTTAGGATAGCGTGCCAATTTATCATGCCGGAGAAAACAGAGACCGCTATGAAAGATGCGCCTGCCGGCGCCGCTAAGGTCAGCCTGGCGAAGTTGTTCCTGGTTTTCTCTTATATAGGTGCGACCAGTTTCGGCGGGGGTGTGATCGCGTACCTGCGCGAGCATATGGTCGACCGTCAAGGGTGGCTCGACGAAGATCACTTCCTGGCGTCGCTCGAGATCGGGCAGACCGTGCCGGGCCTGATCTCAACCAACGTCGCCGTGATCGTCGGCAGCCGTTTGCGCGGAGTGGTGGGAGCTATTGCGGCGGCGGTCGGGATGACTTTGCCGGGCGCGATCTTCGTATTCATCCTCGGGTTGCTGTACGCGAGGTTCAAAAACAATCCCGAGGTGGGCGCGGTGCTGAGCGGCGTGGGCGCGGCGGCGGTCGGACTGATCCTGGCGGTGACGCTGCAAATGGGGGCGCGCGAGATCAAGAAGTGGCAGGACTGGATCATTCTTGTCCCTGCGTTCGTAGTGGTCGGAATTTTTCATATCTCGCTGGTGCCGGTGCTGGCGGTGCTGGTACCAATCGCGATCCAGTTCAACCGGCCGCAAGCGAAGGAACTCGCCGCGTACCATGCGCAGCAAGCCACTTATCACGCGCAACTGGCCGAGCATCACGAAGAAGTCGCCGCTCGTCACGGCGCGGATGTATCCACGGAGTCATCGTCATGAACAAGCTGGTCACCCTGGTGAACGTGTTCGCGTTGTTGTCGCTTCTCGCAGTCGGCGGCGGAACCGCCGTGCTTCCGCAGATGAAGCATGAGACCGTCGCGGTACATAAATGGCTAAGCGCGGATCAATTCATCGACATCTACAGTCTCGGACAACTGGCGCCGGGGCCCAACATGAACATGGTGACGGTAATTGGCTATCACGTCTCGGGAGTGGCGGGAGCGATCCTGGTGTTGCTGGCTTTCTACCTGCCGTCGTGCACGCTGGTGTTCGCGGTCGGCAAGGTGTGGGACCACTTCGAGGGGTCGCCGTGGCGCGACGCGGTGCAGCGCGGGATGGCGCCGATCACGATCGGGCTGATGGCGTCAGGCGTGTATGCAATCGGGCGGACCGCGACGATTAACCTGGACCATTCGATGCGTCACAACCTGATCACGATTTCGATCACAGCGGCAGTGACCGGGATCCTGCTCATCCGCCACGTCAACATGGCGCTGCTGATCCTGGCCGGCGGCGCGGTCGGATGGTTCGCGTTGCGGATGGTCTGAGATGAAATCCTGGCGCGCTCCGGAGCCAACTGTTCTTCAACAGGATGATTTATGATCAAGACTCGAGGCTTGACGCACATTAACCTGAACGTGTCGGACATCGAGCGCTCGGTGCGCTTCTACCGAGAGGCGTTCGGATTGGAGGTTCTGACCGATTATCGCGGCCCGATGGGGCCTCATCCTGATGGGCGCCAAGTCATAATGACCACGCCGGGCGCCGTCGATGTATTTTCGCTATCGCAAGTCGATGGAGCGCCGATCGGACCGGGAGGCTTGAGCCATTTTGGTTTCAATCTTCAGCGCGATGAAGACGTCGACGACGCGATCGCGGAGATCGAACAGCTGGGCGGCAAGCTGCTGAAGCGCGAAGAGTACGAATACAATGGAATCCGCGAGCGACACGCCTACATGACCGATCCTGACGGTTACGTGCTGGAGCTCAACGCCCAGCGCGTCCAGCTCAGCCTCAAGACCCGATAGCCGGTCCGGCGCGCGCGACTTCGGCCAGCCCGCCTTGATGCTGCGTTTCGCGTGCGCGTCACGTAGAGTGTCACGGGTGGGGAAAAGCGTAACAGCGCTCGGACGCTGAATCACGATTCAAAAATGGAAATTCCGGACCAGATCTCAAATCCGCCGGGCGAGCGAACTGCGCCGGCATCCAGGCCGGCTCGCGCCGAGAAATTCCTGGTCGCGATGATCAAGCCTTCGCACTACGACGACGACGGTTACGTCATTCAATGGTGGCGCGGCTGGATTCCGGCGAACTCGCCCGCCGCTCTTTACGGACTCGCGCTTGACGCGCGGCAACGCCAGGTCCTCGGTCCGGGAGTCGATCTCGAGCTCGAGGTCTACGACGAGATCAACACCGTCCTGCCGCTCAGGAGTCTTATCCGGCGATTTCGCCGCAACGGACTCAGCGGCCTGGTCTGCCTGGTCGGTGTGCAGAGCAATCAGTTCCCGCGCGCGGTCGACATTGGCGCAATGATGCGGCGTCACGGCATTCAAGTGGTGATTGGCGGGTTCCATGTCAGCGGATGCATTTCGATGCTCCCCGAGATGCCGCCGGAGTTGAAGGAGGCGAGCGCGCTCGGAATCAGTTTGTTCGCCGGGGAAGCGGAAAACCGGATGGACGAGCTGCTGCGCGACGCGTACGCGCGCAAGCTCAAGCCGCTGTACAATTTTGTGCAGGATCTTCCCGGTCTGGAAGGGCAGCCGCTGCCTTATCTCGAGTCGCATCACCTCGCGCGCAATCTCGGAAATATCAGTTGCTTCGACGCCGGTCGCGGATGCCCGTTCAACTGCAGTTTCTGCACGATCATCAACGTGCAGGGGCGCAAGTCGCGCTATCGGAGCGCCGCTGACGTTGAGAATCTGATCCGGGCGCATCCACGCGGACGGGTGAGAACCTATTTCATCACCGACGACGATTTTGTCCGTAACAAAAACTGGGAGCCGATCCTCGATCGCATCATCGAACTGCGCGAAAACGAAGGCTACAAAATACATCTGACGATCCAGGTCGACACTCAGTGTCATAAGATTCCGCGCTTCATCCAGAAGGCGGCGCGGGCGGGATGCAAACGCGTTTTCATCGGACTCGAGAGTGTCAACGCGGAGAACCTCAAGTCGGCGGCGAAGCGGCAGAATAAATTTTCCGAATACCGCACGATGCTGCGGGCATGGCGCGAAGTCGGAGTGATGACGTACGCCGGTTACATAATCGGGTTTCCAAACGATACGCCTGAAAGCCTCGCGCGCGACATCGAAACCATTCAGCGCGAACTACCCGTCGACATTCTGGAATTTTTCGTTTTGACGCCTTTGCCCGGCTCTCGCGATCATCGCGATCTGTACCTCAACGGCGTCGAGATGGATTCCGACATGAATCGATTCGACACCGAACATGTCACGACCGGCCACGCGTTGATGACCCGGGCGCAGTGGCAGTCTGCATATGAGGATGTGTGGCGGCTGTACTATTCGCCGGAACATATCGAGACGTTGATCAAGCGGGCGATCGCCAATGGAATCAGTCCCGCGCGCCTGACCTCGATGATCTTCACCTTCTATACCAGCCAGGTCTTTGAAAAGGTGCATCCGTTGCAAAGTGGAGTTTTCCGGCGCAAGCGCCGCAGCCAGCGCCGCCCCGGGATGAAGCGCGAGGCGGCCCTGCTCTTCTATCCGCGCCGTGCCCGGGAGATCGTAACAACATATGTTCCGGCGCTGATGTTCCTGTGGAAGCTGACCCGATTGCGTCATCGCCTGAAAAAGGATCCCGCCACGCGGCACTATACCGACCTCGCGATTGGCGGCGCCGAAGAAGATCGTGCGCAGTCTCACGATCTGGATGCGAAACAATCGCTGGCTGCTTCGTGAGCCGTGACATCGGTACTGTAACACCGTCGATTTGCATACTGGCCAGCCAGTATTTCGGATGGGGCGCGTACAGTGGCTTCGGGAGCATGCCGCGTCGGCTTGCGCAAAGCCTGGCCGCGGATAACTTTCCCGTAACGGTGATCACGCAACGACGGCGCGGACAACGTCCGCTCGAGCGAATCGGGGGCGTGCCGCTCTATAGTTACGGCGGGCTGAATGTCGGCGAGGCATGCCGGCTCATCAAAGCGAGCGAGGCGCGCATTTTCCATTCACAGAATCCGAGCCTGCTCACCTACCTGGCGCAAAAGCTGCGCCCCGACTGCATCCATCTCGTGACCTGCCGCGATCCACACTACCGGCGGGATTGGCTCATTGAATTTCGATACGCGACTGTCCGCCGCCGCTTGCTGCTCGCACTCAACTACGCGAGTGAGGCGAGCTTCCTGGTTCGGCAAGCGGTGCGCGATGCTGACGGGGTTTTTTGCACCGCGGAATTTATCCGCGAAAAGGTCCGCCACATATTCAGGTTACGCGAATTGCCCGGAATTTTGCCCAACCTGATCTCGGTGCCGAAAGCGCTCCCGCGCAAGAACGAAATTCCAACCTTTCTATTCGTCGCGCGATGGGACAAGCGCAAACGGCCCTGGCTTTTTCTGGACCTCGCCAAACAATTTCCGCAGTATCGATTCATCGCCGCCGGTGAGAGCAGCGCGCTGGGAGAATCCGGATACGGCGCGAGGCTCCGGCGTCGTTATGAGAACCTGCCAAATCTTGAGATGCCTGGGGTGCTGAACCAGTTCGAGGATCCCGAACGATTCAACAAGACTCTCTCCGGAGCGTGGGCGCTGGTCAACACTGCGGCTCGCGAAAGCTTGCCGCTGACATTTCTCGAAGCATCAGCTCACGGCTGCGCGCTGCTGAGCGCCGTCGATGCTGAGCAATTGGTCAGCCGTTTCGGCCAGCCGGTGCGCGACGATGATTTCGAATCGGCATTGCTCGCCCTGATGGCGGGGTCGCCAATCGACAAGGGCCGCGCGGCTTATGAGTATATGAAGAGTAGCAGGCATGAGCATTCGCGAGCGCTCCGCGAACACATCAGAGTCTATAGGCATTACACTGAAGAGAGCATTAGCAAGTTGGCATGAGTCGAATATGCATTTGGGGAGCTTCACTGAACAAGGTCGATGACGAAGCGCAGGTCGTCGCCATCACCGGCCTATTAAGAAAACTGTCGCCTTCAGCCCGGCTCACGTTCTTTTCACAATACGGACAGCAGCTTGTCGAGGTACTCGCGAAGGAGGGCCTGGAGGTAGAAGTCGTAACCCAATCGCATCCTGGCCGTGTAGCGGAGGCGATGAAGAAGGCCGACTTGTTTTTGATCTTCGGCGGGATCTTCTTCGAGAGCCCGAAGCAGGCCTTGATCTGCGCGACGCTGGTCGCGATGGCCAAGGCTTATCGACGCCCGATGATCGCCTGGCAGGTTTCAGTTTTTCCTTATACGACTCGATGGGGCGAGCTCGTTTTCAAAAACATCTTCGCTCAGATGGATCGCATCTGCGTGAGAGAGCCGGTCGCGGCGGAAGTCCTCGCGCGACTTGGCGTCACGCGACCGATCAGGGTGTTCGCGGATTCGCGCCTGACTTTGGAGCCATGTTCTCCGGGCGAAGTCGATCGCCTTTTGGAGAACGAAGGAATCGATCCGCATGAACCGCTGATCGGACTCAGCACCCGCTATGTCCATTCCGAGATGCCGGCGTGGGTCAGGCGGACTCACTACTACGACGACCAGATCGCCGTTAAGTCGAACGAGGCCCTGGCCCGGGTAGTCGCGCATCTGGAAAAGCTGGCCCAAGTGGCCGTGATCCCGATGCATCCGACCTACCAGGAAGACTTGACGACGTTCGCGAGCGTCAGGCGCTATGCGCACCAGCCCGGCCGCGTGAAGCTTCTGAGCCGGCGCTATTCGGCGCGCGAAGTGAACGGCATGGTGGCGCATTGCAATCTGATGCTCGCGTGCCGGCTGGGCTCGGCGGTTTCGGCGACCGCCGCCGGAACTCCGATAGTCGCGATCGCATACGAAACCAGGATGCTGGATCACATGCAGCGCGCGGGCTTTGGCGATCGTGTGTTTGATTGGCGCGATCTGAATACCGGCGCGATCATTGGCGCTGTCGACGAGGTCTGGAAGCAGCCGCGTCCGTCAATGGATGGTGAGCCGGTTGCCAAACTCAAACTGCTGGCGAAGGAGAGCGTCGACGTGCTGGGCGAGTATCTTTCGTAGTCTTACCAACGCCGGCGCAAATGCCGTTGCGCTCAGGTCTTCGACGGCACTCCGATTCCATCGGCCGGTTGCGGGTCCGCTTTCTCGAACGGATAACGCGCGCCGTCGGGGAGACTCTTGAAGGACTCCTTGAACGAGAAGGCCCTCCATTTTTCTTCGCGGGTCATGTAGGGAGAGAAGCCAGCCGCAGCGCATCCCTTCAGGGCCGCAACATTGGTCTTCTGTACGTAGGTAACGGCATAGCGGGCGCCAGTCAGCAAACCCTTCTCAGCAATCGCGGCCATCGCCGCCGGCATTATTTTCTGTCCACGAAATCGCTCGAAGGTGTAGGCGAATTCAAGTAGGACTTCGTCTTTGTTCAGGTCTCGCAATTCACCATCGAAGAACTGCTTGAATCGCTCGATATCACCGTGCGCGACCAGCCATTGCATGTAGGCAAGCTCGCCGCTCGCGGTGACGGCCACATAGCAGGTTGGGATTTTGGCACGCAGGATTGCGAGGCGACCCGGACGAGCTTTGAGAATCTCGGGCACGTCGGCGTCGGTGATCGGCCTGACTTCGATCGGCTGTTTTGCCGGAACAGCGTGAAACGGGACGCTCAAATCGCGGCGGAGCAGATACGATTCACTATTTGAAAACACCCGCTTGGCGAGTTCATTGGCGAGCGCCGCGAATTTCCCGCTGCGAACAACCAGGAGAAGCCTTTGAGTCTGATCGCCAAAATTGCTCATGAGGGTTACCGACTATCCTCTCCCGAAACGTGGGCTGCCGACCGCACAATACGTCATGGATGTAGCAAGAAATACGCCAAAGTCAACGAGAGTTAACGTTATTAGCCGGTCACAATTTGCGCGGATTCATTGCGAAACTCTTTGCCCCCGACTGGGCTCCTGACGTTTCCGGCTTCGACGTAACACCAAGGGCGGAAAAATTTGCCGGTCGTGCGGATGTGTTGACGTTTCGCCGCGGGCGGCTAAGAGCGGGCGTCGGGGAATATCCGCAGAAAGTTCTCCGAATAGAAACGGTCGCGAATCGCCTCGGAACGATTCCCGAGGGTCGTCTCGAAGCGTGCGATCGGGTTTCGGCCACCTTCGGTATGAGGATAGTCGGTCGAGAAAAGATACAAATCGGGATTCGACTGATCGATCAGTGCGCCGACGTCCTCGAAGACAAACGGCGTGAACGCCATCTGCTGGGTGAGTTGCTGGGAGGGCTTGCGTGTGAAACGGGCCAGGCTGGCGTCGGTTCTGCCCCAAATCCGCGCAACCCAGTCCAGGCGCACCAGCATCGAGGGTACCCATCCGGCGCCCAACTCGACGCAGGCGCCGCGCAATTTCGGGAAGCGCTCGAAGACGCCGTCGATCAGCATCATCGAGAGGAACGTCTCCGGACCTCCGTGGAGCACGGCGGCATCCTTGGTGCGAAGGTTCTCGCCTCCGCCCATCCAATCTTTCGCGGGCGGCCTGCCATTGTTCGTCCACGCCTTGGCGAGCTGCAACGGCGAACCGCCTACATGCAAAACAAATGCGGTATTCGCCTCGACGAGCCTTGCCCAGAAGGGATCGAACTCGATATGTCCGGGCGATCTATCGCCGCACGGGCGATGGGGAATCCAGATGGCCTCCAGATCGTTCTTGAGCGCGAAGTCCAACTCCTGCATCGCAAATTCGGGCTCGTCGAGCGGCACGATCGCGACGCCCATCAGGCGATCGTCGTGGGAGCAGAAATCCGCGATGTGACGATTGTGCGCGCGCGTCGCGCCGTAGCGCAGCCGCGGCTCGATTTTCGAGCTCGCTGAGAACGGCATCGCGACACTGTGAGTCGCGAACACGAGCTGCTTCTTGAAGCCCAGCATGTCGAGCGCATCCTTGCGTTCGCGGCCGTCGAATGCACCCAGCGCCTGGATCTCTTTGGAGAGTTCGATCAAACGATCGCCCATTCCACGAAGCTCGGCCAGATGCTCGTCGCTGTGCCGTCCACCGCGCGCCATGATCTCCGCGACTTCCTCATCGGTGACGAGCGAGGCGCTGTAGCTTACCGCCGGGATGTCTTTGCGCAGATCCGGATCGGCGAACTTCTGCAGGAAATCCGGAAGCTCCATGATGTGGCTGTCGGCGTCGTAGAACGGGCGGTTGGCGGGTGCGTATGCCATGAGGGTTCCTCTATTGGCTGAGCGACGTTCGGAGACGATTCGATTTAAGCACCAATGTCCGGCGATTCTCAAACCGATGGAGATCACGCGGCGGCTGATTCGATCACGCTGTAGCGGCCAGTGGGAACTATCCGTCGCATGGTGAAGCCGCCTTGCGCCAGTAGGGCGCGGAACTCGCCCGGAGTCCGTTCGCATCCACCGGGTCCGCGCAACATGTTCAGATCGTCCAAAACGACGAAGCGATCGCCGGCGCCAGGATCGAGCTTCTCAGGCATGACTCGATCGATCAGCATCAAGCGCGCTCCGGGCGTCAGCACGCGATGGCAGTTCTCAAGAATGCGCACGCAGCGTTCATCGTTCCAGTCGTGGATTATGCTCTTCATGATGATTGCGTCGGCACCGGTTGGCACCGATTCGAAGAAACTTCCTGCGATGAATTCGCATCGATCGATCACACCGGCGTGAGAAAGGTTCTTCCGCGCCCCGTCCGCGCAGTGGGGCAAATCGAAAACCATGCCGCACATGGTTGGATACTTCGTCAAGATCGCGCTCATCAACTGGCCCAGTCCGCCGCCGACATCCATCAGCGTCGAGATCCCCGAGAAGTCGTAAGCTGCTAGCACCGCCGGAACCTCCATCCGCGTCATCGAGACCATCGCTTCGTTGAACAATCCGGCGTTCTTAGTCTTAGCGATTACCTCAAACTGTTCCTGGCCAAGCCCTGCAAGCTCACCTGTTGTCTTTCCGGTGCGAATCGACTCGATCAGCCCGGTCCATCCGGGCTGCAGCATCTCGCCCTCCAGCAGCACCCATGCCTTCAGAGAGCGCTCCGATTTGGCAGCCAGATAGGTTCCCACTTTCGTGAGGTTGAAGCTGCCGTCCGCGCCTTCCGTGCAGATCGCCAGTGCGACCAACGCGCGCATCAACCGGAGCAGCGATCGATTGTGGGTGTCGGTCAAGCGCGACAACTCTACGGCGGTCTTAGGACCTTCGAGGAGGAGATCGGCGATGCCCAGCCTGGCAGCCACGTGGATGACGGCTGTAACGCGATGCCCTGCGATCAAATCCAGGAGCGCGCTGGCCGAGGGATCGGAACTTTGGCTGGACATAGCAGACCTCCGTTGCGCCGGATTCTGACTCTGCATCCCGACAAACGCCAGCGTTCGAGATTGCGATATTTCCTGTTGCCCAACCGGCGTTGACACTGTTGCCAAAGTTCGATTCGTTCCGAATTATGAGTGCCATGATCGAGGCGGTGATATGGGATTTCGGCGGAGTGTTCACGACCTCGCCGTTCGAGGCGTTCGCGCGTTACGAGCGCGAGAGGGGTATCCCGGTCGGAGTGATCCGCAAGATCAATTCGACCAATCATGAGAACAATGCGTGGGCGAGGTTCGAGCGCTCGGCGCTGGACTTTGCCGGCTTCGACGAGGCGTTCGCGGCAGAGGCCAGACTGCTCGGCTACGAGATACCGGGGCGCGAGGTTCTGCCGCTGCTGGCGGGCGAGTTTCGGCCCGAGATGATTGAGGCGCTGCGGCGGATAAAGAGCCGGTTCAAGACCGGATGCATCACGAACAACATGCCGTCGGACGCGGCGGGCATCGCGGCGACGAGTCGCTCGATCTATGCGCGCGAGATCATGGAACTGTTCGAAGCGGTGATCGAGTCGTCGAAGGCTGGTATCCGCAAACCCGATCCGCGCATCTACACGATGATGTGCGAACTGCTCGGCGTAGCGCCCGGCGCGTGCATCTACGTAGACGACCTGGGCGGCAATCTGAAGCCGGCGCGCGCGATGGGTATGACGACGATCAAGGTGGAGAGCGGTGCGCAGGCGATCGCGGAACTCGAGGCCGCCACGGGGATGAAATTGAGTTAGCGGCGCTCGCGAGGTGGTTCCAAAAGCGTTTCATTTGTACTTTTTCTGATCTTTAATTTTCCTTCTAAAACGAGCGATTTATACCACTTGTTGGCACTGGTTCAGTTTGATCCCGGTGTTTTGGGAGCAAATTCAAATGCGATGCCGCCAATGCGGCCAGCAATCTCGTTGTAGAGCCGACAGAGGAGCGCGTTACTTATCAAACTAATGAAGCCGCAAATGAGTGGGAGTAAGAAAATTGCAAACATCGCGCGTCCTGGATCTCCATCCACGAGCGCGACAAAGCCAACGAACAGACCGAAGATTTCCGCAAAGATCGCATAAAGCAGCGCCATCACCCATGCTGTCTGGAAAATATCAACTGATTTGATTTCATACATCTCGCATTCCCCTTTGTTGGACTTCTACCCACCTGTTGTGGTTTTAGGACTGCCGCTCTCTATGTGTAGCTTCGTTCCGTCAAATTATTTTTGGCGGAGAAGCTTGCAGCGTTTATCACGGGCAGGGACGCCCGTGCCACTAAAGAGTTAAGAGCGTGACTGTTGTCTATGCTGTAGGAATAGCAGGTCAACAATGCCGCGTTCAGGCTGAACGGTTCATCCCTATCGCGTGAGTAGTCTTCATGCCCTGGTCGGCGCGCGAGCGAAGTGTGTAGAGCGACAATAAAGAACTGATGACCAGAAGCCAGAAAGCTATAGAGCGAATATTCTTTTGGCGCATCGCAAACTCCCCCGTTGCCAAGTGCCAGTGATATCCGTCGCCTCTAAGACAGGCGCGATTTGCGTCCAAATGTATTGTCGATTCCAAAACGAGGCAAGGGTGCGCGAAGGAATGCGCGAAGCGAGCACGTCGCGCGTGGTCCCCTGCACCCTCACCTGCCGGCCGCCGGGCGGCCGGCTTCCTCTCCCGTAAAAATAACGGGCGAGGTATTCGGATCGAGCTAGGCGTCGACCAGGTTCATGCGCATGCCGCAGATTTGGATTGTGCCCTCGGGACTGAGCTTGCCCAGGCGGGTGGCGGCTTCTATCGCGCGGGTGCGGTTGGCGGCGACGAGATCGAGGCCGGCCAGGCCTTCGCCGCGGCTGTCGGTGTCCTTGACGAAGCGAATAGTCGCATTTTCCAGGCGCAGGCTCGGGTTGCCTGAATTGTCGGGCTTTACGGGGATCTCGATTATTTTGCTCCATCGCTCGGCCAGGTCTTTTGGATTTGGCGACTGGATTTCGGCGGCGGCGATTGCGTTGATGACGCCGGTGCGAATCGCTTTATGGAAGTCCTTGCCGGCCGGCTCCCATGGTCCGTTGATATCGTCGCCGCCCTTCTGAAAATCGATTTCGAGGAAGCTGCCGCCGGTGTCGCGCGGATGCAATTGCATCACCGAGTACTCATGGCCGTTGGTCTCCGCCACCTTGCGGATGCCGAGTTCGGCGACCCGGCGCTTGCGCGGCGCGTGATCGTCGCACTGGCAGATGACCATGTAGCCGCCGTCGCCGCCGCGGCGATCGAGATAGCGTCCGCCGGCGGTATTCTCCTGAATCGGCGAAACGACCTCGATGAACTGATTGCCGACCGGGAAGAGAGCGTTCTCGAGTCCGAAGACTTTTACGCCCGGATCGCGAAAGCCAACCTCGAGGCCGAATACGTCGTGGAGGTCCTGGGTGATCTCGCCGAGTTTGTGGGCGACGAGTGCGATTTGTCTAAGTCTTAGCCACATGGGCAACTCTCCTGTTAGCGGCTAACGATTAACAGTTATCGACCTCTGAATTGAGGCTTGCGCTTTTGCGCTTTGGCGGCGAATGCCTCGCGGGTGTCTTCAGTCTCGAACATTTTGATATGGCGCTCGGTTTCGAGCGCGACGTAAGCGGCGAAGTCCAGGCGCTCCGAGTCAACGAAGTTGGCCTTCATCGTGCGCAGCGCGATCGGCGCTGAATCGGCAAGGCGATTGACGAGCGCATCGACCTCATCGCGAAATCGATCATCGGGAAAGACGCGGCTGACCAGTCCAATCTTAAGCGCCTCGGCGGCGTCGAACTTGCCTTGAAGAAAATATAGTTCGCGAGCCCGCGCTGGACCGACGATTCGCGCGAGGCTCCACGGTCCGCCCATGTCGCCGGCAACGCCGACGTCCAGAAACGCGACGTTG
The DNA here is from genome assembly GCA_963808235.1 of uncultured delta proteobacterium. GTDB lineage: Bacteria > Desulfobacterota > Binatia > Binatales > Binataceae > Binatus. The sequence continues at coordinate 332,660 of CAWEEQ010000004.1, read as the reverse complement.
AAGCGCGCCGACTCTGCGGCAAATCTGAAGTCGCACCCGAGCGCCCATCCGAGGCCCGCGCCCGCGCAAGCGCCGTTGACGGCAGCAATCGTGACCGCAGGCATCTGGTGGAGAAGCACCGGGACGCGGAAATCGTCCGCGGTGAGAGGAGCGTCGGGAGCACCCGACGCGACCTGGCCGATATCCGCGCCGGGGCAGAAGCCTTTGCCCGCGCCGGTCAGGACCAGCACTCTAAGCTCGCGGTCTTCGGCGGCGGCCTCGAGAGCTTTTCGCGTCTCGATAAGCATCCGATTGGTCATTCCATTGAGCCGGTCGGGACGATTCATCGTGAGCCGCGCGACCGGTCCCGATTTCTCATAGATGATCGTTTCGAAGCGGGCGCTGCTCACGGCTTTTCTCCTTTGATGCGCTTGAAGCGCGGCGGGCGATGCTCGACGAACGAGGCGACGCCCTCTGCGGCGTCGGGATGCTTGAGCGCGGCGGTCATCAGATCGTGCGCGTCACGGAACGCGGGTTCCATCGCAAGCGACCAGTGGCGATAGACCTCGGATTTGATCACGGCGAGCGAGTTGGGCGAGATGTTCGCCGAGAGTTCGCGCAGATAGGCGCGGGTCTGGTCGAGCAGATTTTCACGCGGCGTGACGCGATCGACCAATCCAATTCGATACGCCTCGGCAGCATCAAAACGTCGCGAGCTCCAGAGCAGATCGAGAGCGCGACTGGTGCCGACGATGCGCGGCAACAGCCACGCGGTGCCATGCTCGGCGATAAGCCCGCGTTTCGAAAATACGGTGGTGAAACTTGCGTCGGACGATGCGAAGCGCAGATCGCACATCATCGCGAGAACGAATCCGCCTCCCGCGGCGACACCGTTGACGGCAGCGATGATTGGCTTGGGGACGTGCAGCAAATAGCTGAACAGCGCGGGCATCTCGCCGGGATCTGAATCGCGAGCGCTCGAGATGACACCAACTGAGGTCGAGCGGGCGAGATCCGCGGCGTCGAGGCCGGCGGAAAACGCCCGACCGGTTCCGGTAATAATGATGGCGACCACGCTTTCGTCCGCGGCGGCGCGCTCGACCGCATCACGAATTTGTTCGATCATCGCGAAGGTAAACGCGTTGAGCTTTTCGGGCCGATTCAGCCGTATCGTGGCGATTGAATCTTCAAGCTCGTATTCGACGTTCGATGATTCGGGGTTCATAGCTGCGGCTTGCCTTGGATGCGAGTTCACTTCGACGCATAGCGAGAGTCTGTCGCCGAGCGCAAGCGTTTGAAGGCGGCGCCTAAAATCATACGGCGGGGCCATTGCGGCCTCGCCGTATATCTTTCGAGAAATTGGGGGGACGAGAACGTCCCCCCTCGGCAGGAGATTCAGATCAAGGGATAATGTCCCAGAATTCGGAGCACATATGGTCGAGGTCGAAGCTGTCGGTGGCTTCGACGGTCGGAGTCGGCGGAATCAACGACTGGAACATGTCGGTACCCGGATTGTAGGGCGACCAGGTCGGCGTGGAGGGGCTGTTGGGATCGCCGGTGGCCGCGAAGTGCGTCCAGTAACTGACCATCGCAGCCGACAGCTCCAGCTGTTCGGCATCGAGCTCGAAGAAGAACCCGACGTTGAACAGGTACTGCAATTCGGCGCTGTGGAACGCGCCCAGAGGGAAGGTCAAACCGGGAATTTGCGACTGCGGGGGCGGCGCGTTCTCATCGTTGAACTCATAAGCATAGGTGGTTGTGAACTGCGAGAGCGATATGTCCGCCTGGCGCGCCCCGCAAGCGAAGATCCCGTCAGTACCGGAAGCGCCGAGGGCGACGCCACCGCTCGGAAAGCTTGCATAGGGATAGAGGAACTCGACGAACGGCGCGAGCATACTCTTCCACAGCACGAGGACTGCGTCGTCATATTCACCCTCGGTGAGGATCGGATTACCGACGAGGTCGTACTCGTCGGCGACGAAGATGCGCCATTCGTCGTGATTGGTGCCCGCGATCACAGGGACCCGGTTGAAGTTGCCGGTCTGGAAGGCGGCCTGGGGCGTCTCGGTAAGCAGCGTGCCGTCGACGAAAGCGTACAAAGTGCCGGCCTCGACGTTGACCAGCTCGGTGTTGGAAACCGCGCGCAGGCACGCAGCGGTCTGACTGGTGCATCCCACAGAGTCGGCGATTTCGGCACCGGAGGGTACCAGGCCGTCGTCAGTCGTCTCGGCCTCGGAGATCGGTATGATCGCCTGGAGAAAATTCTCGAAGATGATGTAGGAGCCGCTTTCGGCGATCGCGTGCGCGAATAGCCCGGCCGCGGTCGGCGAGGCGAGCTGGCTATAGACGCTGTGTCCGCCGGCGGATTCGCCGAAGATCGTGACGTTGCCGGGATCGCCGCCGAAGGCAGCGATGTTGTTCTGCACCCAGTGCATCGCGAACTGCTGATCCATCAGGCCGTAATTCCCGTTCTCATGACCCTCGCCGTCGATTGCGGTCTGCGCGAAGAAGCCGAGGTATCCGAGGCGGTAGTTGATCGTGACGACCATCACACCCTGGTTGACGAGCGGAGTAGGATCATAGTCGGAGCCGGCGCCGCCGGTGAGGCCGCCGCCGTGAATCCAGAACATCACGGGTAGCGCGCCGCCATGCTGGTTGGCGTTCTTCTTGAAGTTGGGCACATAGATGTTCAGGAACAGACAGTCCTCGCTGCCCCTGCCGCCTTGCGTGCATACGTTTCCGAACGACGACGCGTCGAGCACGCCGTGCCATCTGCCGAACGGCTGCGGAGGCGTCCAGCGCCGATTGCCGACCGGCGGTGCGGCGTAGGGGATTCCGAGGAACTCAGTGATGTTCCCGTTGACGACGCCCTTGAGCGGCCCGCTCTCGGTGACGATCGCGGGCGTCTTGGTAGCGCCGTTGCCATTGACATTGGAATGCCTGCGGTGGGCGCGGGTCGTCTGTTCGTACAATGATGCGTTGGCTTGCGCGCGCGGCGTGGAGATTGCGCCGACCAGCACGAGCGCGAAGGCGACAATGATTGAGCGTACAATTTTTCGCGAGAGTTTACTTTCGTTGCGATGCGCAGACATGGATGCTTCCTCCCGATCCATAAATGGCGCAGCGTCCGGTTTAACGATTCGAGATCGTCGGCTCAGGAACGCTGCGCAATTAGAGCTACTGTCCCGCGGCTTTCGACTTCTCCTTTGATCCCCACCAGATCATAAAAAAGGTTTTAGGCTCGGACTTCGGCGTGCTCGACCACCGTTAGTAGTGCCACGCGCAAAGGTCAAGACGCTTTCGCTGCGTGACCGGCCGCGCCGCTCGGGCTAATATCGCGGCCATGACTGAAGCTTCGACCGATCGCGCACGGCGCCTGCTGAAGGAGCAATACCAGGACGGTTCGAACCTGAGCGCGCGCATCCGGTTGCACACACGCTTCAGCACCAATCGGTAGGGGGTGTTCCGCTGGATCTTCGATCGATTCGAACTGCCGGCGGACGCGGTCATCCTGGAACTCGGAACGGGGACGGGCGCGATGTGGCGGCAGAACGCGGCGCGGATTCCGAGCGGATGGCGAATCGTGATGTCGGATCTGTCGGGCGGGATACTGCGCGAGGCGCGCGAGAATCTCGCAACTGCCGGGAGATCATTTTCGGCGCTGCAACTTGACGCGCAGGCGATCGCGTTTTGCGACGGCGGCTTCGACCTGGTAATCGCGAACCACATGCTCTATCACGTTCCCGATGTTCCGCGTGCGCTCGGCGAGATCGGGCGCGTTCTTAAGCCAGGCGGCGCGTGCTGCGCGGCGACATTCAGCCGCGACAACATGAAAGAGATGAGCGAGATCACGACGCGATTTTTTGGAGTCGCGAAGGGCCAGCCAGCCGATCACTTCGGCCTTGAAAACGGTTACGACATGATGCGTGCGGCGTTTGCGCAGGTCGAGCTAGTCCGGTATCCCGACTCGCTGGTCGTTACGGAATCACAACCGCTGGTCGATTATGTAAAATCAACCCGGATGGGAAAACTGGCGCGCGCGGAGCAAATCGACGCGTTCGGCCGTTTCGTCCAGGAAGAGATCTTAGCGCGCGGCGCGATTCATTTGACCAAGGATGCGGGAATCCTGATCGGACGGAACTGAACCGGGCGCGATCGGCGCGCCTACGCGTCCTTATATAGCGGCGACGACGCCTTCATGAAGCGCAGCAACATCCGCATCTCGGCGACGCGCTTGCCGTCCGCTTCGTTCAGCGCGGTCTCGAACCACATATATTCGGTCTTCGGACTCTGGCCGAGCGCCAGGATGCTTCCCGTCACTCTATAAGGATGTTCGACCGTGACCGGGCCGTTGATGTTGCGCAGTTCGATCGCGCCGTACAGCCCCACTGCGCGGCCAAGCTTCGCGCGCAGAGTCGCAATTGATTGCGCGTACAGTAACTGGACCATCGTCGCCGGCGTGGCGATCGGCGCGCCCCATGGCGAGGGTTTGGTGTACCACTCGAGCGGTTCGGTGATGACTTTCATCCGCTCGGTCATCGCATTCCGGGTAAGAAGTGCGTCGCACTCATCGAAGCGATCGCCAACCTTGAGCCCGCCAAGAATTCGCAACTGGCCCGCATCGAATCGATCCAGCGGACGGCGCAGCAACGCGGTCGGTTCCGTCGAGTCTCCAACCGACGCGGTGCCTTCCGCGACGCGCATCCCGTCATCGCGCTCGATCCAGATATCGACCTGCGCGTCGGTCGCATCGGTGGGCGGCTCTTTGAGGGAAGCGCGGACTGCTTCGCGGTCGGTGGTCGCGTTGAGGAAGTACATCGAGATAGTTCCGCGCTCGAACCATCGCTTGCCGAACGCCTTCAACAGCAGCGGTGGAAACAATTCGAGATGGATCGATCCGGCCACGGTGCCGCCGCGAAAGCCGAGCTTGGTCGCGGTCGCATCGTCATGAATGCTGCCCTCGACATGGCTCGCGTTGTTGACCGAGCGGCGCAAGGGGCCGACGAATACGTGGTCGCGCAATTCGATTTCTGAATTCATGATGCCGTCCTCGAAGCCGATTCAAGCAGGTCGCCAAGCTATCGGCAAACTGTGGCAGATTAGGATGAAGAGTCAGCGAAGTTCGAGGATCACCTTTGAGTCTGCCCCTACGATAACCTGCGGCGCAGGCGCCAGGATGATATTCGCGCCGCTGACGCATCGACGAGTGCGGATGTCGTAACGGAGCCCGTGCCACGGACATTCGACGATCCCGTCGCGCACCTCGGACTCGCCGAGCGGGCCGAGCCGATGCGGGCATAAGATCGAGTAGGCGATCAGATCACCGGCATCTTCGACGATGCGGAACGTTCGCCCGGCGTATTCGATCGCGATCGGAAGCCGCGCGCGCACCTCGGCCAACGTTCCGAGCACGATTGGCGACGAATCGCCGACGACGCTACTTGAAGCGGCGTCGAGTTGCGCCTGCCGCTCGGACATCATCTGGACGTCTTCGTCGTAGAGCCGCGCGTAGAGATTGCAGTAGTAAGCGCTGATCTCCGTTCGGCGCGCGGGATCGAGTCGCGGCACGAAGAAGTCAACGATCACTTCGGTCCGCTGTTCTCCGAGCTCGGTCGCGTGCGTCCAGATCTCGGTTCCCGCTCCCACACCCTCGAGTGTGGTGGTGATCCATCGTCTGAGATCGCGATCGAGCCTGAGCTCGATTACGAACGCGCGTCTTTCGTCGTAGGGATGCTCCCACGCGCGCGCGCGGAAGCCCCATTGGCCCGCCGCGATACATTCGATTCGCGAGAAGCTGCTGCGATGCAGATATGGAAGGTGCTCCCAGTCGATCGCGTTCTCGTAGAGCCGCTCGATACTCACCGGCAGTTCGCGCCGATAGGTCCCGGCATGCGGCACCAGGCGTTCGCGATGAGAATCCTCGCTCATGTTGCTTTGCGGATTGATTCGAGCATGAGCTGGATCATCGCTTGCGTCGAGGCGGTGTCGTTGAGGCGTGGAAACGGTTCGTCGGGGACAGGCACATCGAGGAAGCGGCACAGCGGCGCCCATCCTTCACGCACGTCGAAGACCAGCAGGCGCGCGGGCTCGATCGCGTCGCGGACCTCCGCGGTATGCCGTTCGAAGACTCCGATTGCGTGAGCCTTGTCCTCGAAGCGGTTGTCGAACGTCTCAGACAGAATCGACTTACGGACCATCTCGTTCTGAAGCCTGACGAGTTCGGGAACGCCGTCGGGCACAGGCGATTTCATCGGCTGGTAAATGGTCTCGATCATGCTTTTGTACCATGCTTCCGGATCGCGCACCGAGAGCAGCACTTTCGCATCGGGGTAGTGAGCGGCGATCTCGCGCCACCATCGCGCGGAAGGCCAATCGACCGTCGCGCGAAAATCGCCAAAGAGCAGATCCCAGTCGATCGAATTTTGGAATGCGAGCCGATGCCACATCGCGACGTGATCGGGCCGCGAAAAAACTTCTGCCATGTGATAGCAAGGGCCAAAGCCGATTTTCTCGAGTGCGGTCTTGAGCGAGAGCGTGCCGGTGCGACCGAAGCCGGCGCCGACGACTTTAAGTGCCATGCGTAAAACTCCTGATTAGTGCTGGAATCCGTTTACAACAATTAAGCGATCGATGTCGATGAACCGGAACTTCGATCTGCCGCCATGAGGGTTGGCGGGTTTAGAAGGTAGAGGTTCTACGATCCAACCCTCCAAGCGCATATACTCGCGAAATGTCCCAGTCAGATTTCTATTTCAACCCGTTCGACCAGGAATTTCGCGCGAATCCATATCCGCACTTTCCGGCGCTGCTCGACGGCGCTCCGCGACAGCTGAATCTGTTCATGCCGACCACGATCGTCGCGCGCTATGCCGACGTGGTCAGCGTGCTCCACGACCACGAACGCTTCACCGTTCGCCGGCCGGAGATCCCGTTTCGCGAGCGAATCGATCCGTTCGGCGGTGCGCCAACGATCCTTACTGCCGATCCGCCGGTGCATTCACGGCTTCGGAAGCTGGTGAGCAAGGCGTTCACGCCACGGCGGGTGCGCGAGCTCGAGCCGCGAATCCGGGAGATTACCAACGACCTGCTGGCGCGCGCGAAGGATTCATCGGAAATCGAAGTGATGGCCGCGCTGGCCAATCCGTTGCCAGTGATCGTGATCGCGGAGATGCTGGGCGTCTCGGCCGCCGACCATGCCCAGTTCAAGCAATGGTCGAACGATCTGATCAGCTCGTTCGGCCAGGATATGGCGACCGGGCCGTCGCCGGCGGGACTCGCGGCGAAGGATGAGCTGCGCGCTTACCTGGCCGAAGCAATCAAGCGACGCGCCGCAAATCCTGCCGACGATCTGGTAAGCGCGCTTATTACCGCTCGCGACGAATCGGACGCGCTCAGCGAGAATGAACTGCTCGCATTCGTGGTTTTGCTTTTGCTGGCCGGAAACGAAACAACCACTAATCTTATCGGCAACGGGCTGCTTGCGCTCTGCCGCAATCCCGACCAGGAAGATCGCCTGCGCAAGAACCGCGAGCTTGTTCCCAGCGCGATCGAAGAGATGCTGCGCTACGATCCTCCGGTGCAGATGACGGTGCGGATACCGACTGTGACGACCAACGTCGGAGGGACCGAGATTCCCGCCGGCAGCCTCGCTTTCATCCTGCTCGCGGCCGCCAATCGCGATCCCGCCCAATTCCCGCGCCCGGAGGTATTCGACGCGGCACGCGAGCCCAACGAGCACGTATCGTTCGGCGAGGGAATCCACTTCTGCCTCGGCGCACCGCTAGCACGCCTGGAGGGCGCAATCGCGATCGAGTCGATGCTCAACAAGTTCCCGCGGCTCCGACTGGCCGATCCTGAACGCAAGCTCCAATATCGCGGCTCGATGGCTCTCAGAGGCTTGAGCGCCCTGCCACTCGCAGTGCGCTAGCGCGCACCGGAGGTCACAGAGGTGGCCCGACCGTCACCGCGTTTGGAGAATTGATATTGGTGCCTCTCCCATTTGAGGTGATGAATACTTTCGGCTTGGGGTTGCCGGTCGATGCAATTTTATTGGCCGGAAAAACCGCCAGGCTGCCCTTACAACCGCCGATGATACTTGAGTTGGTCACGAACAGGCTGCCGTTAGAGACTGCCAGGCCGTAGGGACCGGCCAGGCTCGTGTTACACGCGCCGGGCATATTGTGCGCGCTCAACACGACCGACGGTGTGAGATTTTGCGAAAGCCCTGTCTCGTTCAGCTCGCTTGCGGGGAACTGGAAAACGTTGTTGGCATTCTGGTCGGCTACCCAGAGATTACCGCTGCCGTCGAATGCAATTGTCTCAAGCTCCTGAAAGTCGGGCAGGGCGATTCCAAAAGCTGGATCTACGTTTTGATTTCCCGGTGACAGGCCGGCGATCTGGGACTTGTTGTATCTGAAGATCTCACCGGTGCCGCCCTGGCCGTTGGGTAGGATCTCGTTGACCACCCACAAATTGGCGGCCGAATCGAACGCCAGGTGCGAGGGCCGGTCGAAATCGAAGGAGGCACCATTGAGGATTATGTTGGGGGTGGGATTGCCGCTGGTGGCGTACTGTCCGGGCATGTACTGAAGGACCCGTCCTCCATCCTCCGCACCTATCCACATGTTTCCGGATGAGTCGAAAACAATTCCCTCCGGGCCGTTCAGCACGCCGCTGCCGTCATCGGAGATGATCACCGCAGCGCTTGGATCGTGCACCTGTTTCAACGATTGGACCGTTGCCTGCGAGAACTCGTTGATGGTGTTGACGTTGAAGTTTGTCACCCACAGGTTTCCGCCCTGAAATGCGACTGTCGAGGGGCCGTCGATATCATTTGAATCGTTGAGCAATCGATGGGGCTTGGTGTGTCCGCTGGTGATGCTACCCCCCTGGTACTCGGCCACTGTCGTCGAATTTGCGTTGGCGATGTAGACGGCACTTTGGGCCTCGGCGGTTCTCGCGGCTATGAATGAACCAAGCAGAACCGTCATCAGGCAGCTAATACGAACTGTTCGGAGAGCATTGCGCTCGTGAAGGTTGAATCGATGATGCTCCAAGGTAGGTTCCTCCTGAGGTGTAATTAATGCCTTCATTAGCATGCGTAGACTAAGCGAAAGTCGTATCTTGCTGGGTGATTCCCCTATCTTTGACATTTTAACGGAAAAGCAGATTGAGTCTAGAGAAGTATATTTAAGTTATGAATAATCTCTCAAAAAAATCAGGGCGGATTAAAGCGATTCCTAGGAACAGTCGGACTTGATTGATTTACGCGTGTACGCGGAGTTTCTAAGAGTCACGATGCCGGCGTAACATCGTCCACTCGATCGGCAAGGAGGAGAGTCCATGAGCGCCGCGAACAAACATATTCAGCCCGGTTACACGACAATCACGCCCTATCTGTATGCGAAGCCCGAACTTGCGGAGTTTCTCAAAAATGCTTTCGGCGCCGAGGTGGTACACGCGCCGACGCCCGACGCCAAGGGGCAATTCCACGCAGAAGCCAAAATCGGCGGCGCTCATGTGCTCTTCGGCAACGGCTATTTTTCCGATCCCTCGATGGCGGCCGCGGTCTATATCTATGTTCCCGATGTGGATGCGACCTACAAGCGCGCGCTTAAGCTGGGCGCGACTGCGATCAGAGAGCCTGCGGATATGACCTGGGGCGATCGCGTTGGAGGGGTGAAGGATGGATCGGGCAACACGTGGTGGATTGCGACCAACAAGAAGTGAGCAAATTTTCCTATGGCACATCCGCGCATGTATGATGACTCGAATCTCGCGATAAAGAGGTTGCGCCAGATCTGTCTTAAGCTGCCCGAGGTCTTCGAGAAGGAAGCGTGGGGCGAGTGCACGTTCCGGGTCACGGGCGGAAGCATGTTCGCGATGACCGACAACGACCATCACAAGAGCGGCCACGTCGCGGTCTGGGTCAAGGCGCCCGCGATGGTTCAGGAAATCCTGGTGAACTCGGACCCGAAGCGCTTTTTCGTGCCGCCGTACATGGGCAAACAGGGATGGGTCGGCGTGCGAATCGATTACAAAGTCGAATGGGACGAGTTGGCGGCGATCCTGAAGGATGGATATCAGATGTCGGCGCCGAAAAAGGCCCGGTCTGGAACTTCGCCGAGGGCCCGGGCTCGTGTGGCGTCGATCGGCACCGCTCCCAAACGGCGACCTACCCGGATTGGCCGACCCTGACTTGACCCCAGACTTTTTTCGCGAGCGGTTGGAACACCGGGCGGCGATGTGCGAGCTTAGCGCTGCCGCCTCGCCCGCCGGGAGCCGGCCGGGAATAATCCAATGGCTCAAGACTACCGCATATTTGGCGTCGAACTGTCTCCGTATTCGGTGAAGATTCGCTCTTACTTCCGATACAAGGGAATCCCGCACAAGTGGATAATCCGCAACGGTGACAGCCAGGCCGAATATCAGAAATACGCCCGGCTTCCGATCGTGCCGCTGGTCGTTACGCCGAAGGACGAAGGAATCCAGGACTCGACTCCGATAATCGATCGCCTCGAGTCTGAGTATCCGCAACCGACGATCCATCCGTCGGATCAGGTTGCGGCTTTCGTTTCGGTGCTGCTGGAGGAATTTGGCGACGAGTGGGGCAACAAGTGGATGTTCCACTACCGGTGGGCACGAGACGTCGATCAGTTGAGCTCGGCGGGACGACTCGCGCGCATGATGATGCCGGCGGCGGACGAGAAGCAGCTTTCCGGCGCGATTGCGATGGTGCGTGAAAGGATGGTCGGGCGGGTATGGTTCGTTGGCTCGAACGCATCGACTGCGGCGCAGATTGAAGAATCATTCTGCGACACGATTGCGATCCTCGAGACGCATCTGGCGAGCCGGCCCTATCTTTTCGGCGCGCGGCCGGCCTTCGCAGACTTCGGCATGTGGGGTCAAATCTACAACGCGTGGACCGATCCGACGCCGGGCGCGATCATTGAGGCTCGCACACCGAATGTTCTCGCGTGGATTCATCGCATGACGTGGCCGCGCGCGGAAGGTGAGTTCGAAACGTGGGCGACCCTGGAACCGACCCTGATGCCGCTGCTGGAACGCCAGGTCGGCCGGCTCTTCATGCCGTGGACGGTAGCGAACGCGGCGGCAATCGGCGCGGGGCGCGAGGAATTCAGCGTCGAGCTGGGCGGCCGTACGTGGACTCAGAAGCCGCAGAAGTACCACGTCAAATCTCTTGCCGCGATGCGCGAAAAATACCGCGCAATTCCCGACCGGAAAGCGATTGACGCAGTCCTCGATCGTGCGGGCTGTCTGGCCGGGCTTAGCGGCGGCGGGTGAGTCCGTTTCGTTGCATGCGCCATCGCATCAGATCGAAGCGGTCCTGACCAAAGAACGGCTCGCCGTTGAAGACCATCAGGGGGACGCCCCAATGTCCGGCGCTCTTTTGCGCCGACTCATTTTCGGCGATCGCGGCTTCATAATGGCTCGGGTCGCGCTCAATTTCCGAATCGAGTTTGGCGAGATCCAGTCCCGCGCGTCGCGCCGCACCGGCGAGATGGTCGCCAAGATGCCAGTCTCTCACCCCGCCGAAAATGATGGCGCTGACCGCCGCGAGGAACGGCAGTCCCATTCCGGCCGCGACTGCCGCGATGCCTAACCTTGTCAGTCGGTGGATGTACGGCTGCTCGGTCGCCACTGCGCCGGTGCTCATGTTCATGACAATCGGATCGGGGCTGGGCCAGGCGAACGGCATGCCCAGCATCTCCGCGATGCGCGAGCAATCGCGAAACAGATAGGGCGGCCACATCGGATTCACCTGCTTGAAGAAACCGGGAATCCGAACCGCGATAGGATAGACCGGCCGGACATTGGCTTTCACATCGTACTCCCGCTCGAACTCAATCAGTCGCGGTGTAACGAGATAGGAATACGGCGAGCGGAACGACCAGAACAGATCATATTCGAGTGTCATACAAATTTTGCGTCCCCGATCTTTGCGCCAGTTGAAGAGTCTACTGGACCGACGAGGTCTCGATAGTTTTCGAATCCGCGGGCAATGTCAGCAGCAGTCCGTCGTAGCCGATCACGATACCGCGCGGCCTGACTTCCGCGACGCCGCGCATGAACGCGATCCGTGCGAGCAGATTGGGCGTCGGCGGACCGAGGTGGCTCAACACGAGCATCGCAACCCCGGCCTGGTTTGCCTCGGATGCGGCCTCGACGGGCGTCGTGTGGTAGCGGCGGATGTCGGACATGATTTTGGCAATGCGCGCATTACCTCTGCTCTCCGCCACGCTCTGGATGAGCTTCACGAGATTCGGCGACTGCGCTTCATGAATCAGCACGTCGGCTCCAGTGGCCTGCGTGACGAGATTGGCGCACTTCACAGTATCGCCGCTGATCACGACCGAGCGTCCCTTGTAGTCAAATCGATAACCATAGGCGGGCGCGACCGGCGCATGATTGACGGTGAACGCGGTGATCTTGAGTCCATTCTCTTCGAGTACGGTCGCGGAACCGCCCGGGACACACGGTGACTGGCCGGGTGGAGTATCGATCTTCACCGTGCGCGGCACCATCTCCCACTCGGCGGGCGGCAGTAGCGCGGCGCCATGATGCGCGACGCGGTAACCTTCATCGAGTCCGTAAGCCTGCGCGAATCCGCCTACCACCTGCTCGACGCCAACGGGCCCGTATACGAGCAGCGGATGACCGCGTCCCTGTCCCCACGTCTGCATGTTAACTTCGCCGAGATCGCCGATGTGATCGGAATGAAAATGCGTGAGCATCACGGCGGCGAGGCGCGCTGGGGGAATGTGCCACAGCGAGAGGTTCTTCCACGCGCCGGGCCCAGTGTCCACCAGGTAGAAGTTGCCGCCCGCGAAGATTGCCGTGCACGCATTGGCGCGATTGCGATCGGGCAGCGGATTCCCGGTGCCGCACAAGAGCACGCGCATCGAATCGGGCGCGAGCAGGTCGTTGCGAGCCGCATCGAAGTTGTGCTCGATCGCGCGACGGAGCAGCGCATCCTGCACCGCGGGCATATGGATCAGCCACCAGGCAGTGGTGGCCAGCGCCGCAACGGCGACAGCAGCGAGAATGAGTCTTCGGAAAAGTCGTGACATCCGGATCAGCCCCCTCCCCTACCGGTCCCTGATCAGCATATCGAGCAAGAAATCGAGTGTTTGGCGCGCGCGGGCCGCGGATAATTTCTGATCTTTTCTGAGCCGCCGCCAGGTTTCGAAGCTCAGCAGCAAGTCGAGAGCTTCGAAGAAGGCATCGTCCGATCGAATGTCGGCCGGAACAGCGCGGACCAGCGCCGCACGCTGTTCGCGCGTCAACTCTTGCGCCTTGCGGGCCAGAAACGGCGACTGATGGCGATGGACCTCGGCGGCGATTTTGAAGGGCATGATTCGTTCGAAGATGCGGACGCGGCGCTCGACCATCTCGCCGAGCTGTCCGCGCCAGTCCGGGCTCGTGAACGGCTGCGCCATTACGGGCCGAAGTTCGGCGGTCATCGCGGCGTTGATTTGATAGTAGAGCGTCTCCATGTTCTCGAAGTGGCGGAAGACGGTGCGCAGTCCCAATCCCGCACGCGCGGCTACGTTTTCCGCGCCCGGGGAGACATTGCCCGCGCCGATCAATTCGAGCATCGCACGCACGATCCGCTTGCGGCTGGTTTCGCTGCGCTGACGGCGGCCGTCGAGTTGCTGGTGAGTGGAGAGATTGATTGGCATGAGAATCGGGCATCGATTGCTTCCGGCAATCAATTGACACTATAGTTGCCATATTCTCCGTCGTTTGGAAAGTCTGCAACCAGGCGGGATCGCGGAAGGAGTTCGATGAAGATCGGCAGAACCGGCAAAATTGTGATCGGCTCGACGGTCGCGGTGCTCGCGATCGGCCTCTTTCTGTTCGCGAAATACTGGTACTACCTCCCCGGCCTTTTGCAGAGCATCCGCGATCCGATCCAGCCCAACCGCGCCGTCGAGTGGCAGGAGGGCCCGGCGAATCCGGCGGCGCCCGCCGAGCAGCGTCCGCCCAACATCGTACTGATCCTTGCCGACGACCTGGGCTACAACGACATCACGCTTAACGGCGGAGGCGTAGCGGGAGGCGCGGTACCCACGCCGAATATAAATTCGATCGCGCAAGAGGGCGTGGTTTTCAGCAACGGCTATGCCGGCAACGCGACCTGCGCGCCGTCGCGCGCGGCGATCATGACCGGGCGCTACGCGACGCGCTTTGGTTTCGAGTTCACCCCGGCCCCAGTCGCGTTCATGAAATTAGTCTCGACCTACTATCAGGGCCGCCACAAAGCCATCTTTCATTCCGAACGCGTGAGCCAGGTGCCGCCGGTTGCCGAGCAGGCGGTCCCGAGCAGCGAAATCACGATGGCGCAGTTATTGAAGACGCGCGGCTATCACACAATCTTTCTCGGCAAGTGGCATCTGGGCGAAACGCCGCAGGCGGCGCCGAATGCGCGCGGCTTCGATGAGTCGCTGGGCTTTATGGCGGGCGCGTCGATGTATCTGCGCAAGAACGATCCGCGCGCGGAAAACTCGTACCAGGACTTCGATCCGATCGACAAATTTCTATGGGCGAATCTGTCATTTGCGGTGGTCAGGAACGGAAGCCGGCGGTTCTATCCCACGGAATACATGACTGACTACCTGGGCGACGAGGCGGTGAAGGCGATCGATGCGAACCGCAACCGTCCGTTCTTCATGTACCTGGCGTTCAATGCACCGCACACACCGCTGCAGGCGCTCAAATCGGACTACGACGCGCTGCCGCAGATCAAGGATCACAGGCTGCGAGTATATGGCGCGATGGTCCGCGCGCTCGATCGCAACGTTAGTCACGTGCTCGAGGCGCTTCGAAAGGATGGGCTCGAGAACAACACGCTGGTGTTCTTCACGAGCGATAACGGCGGCGCGAACTACATCGGGCTGCCGGATATCAATCGTCCGTATCGGGGATGGAAGGCGACCTTTTTCGAAGGCGGAATTCACGTTCCCTTCTTCATGAAATGGCCGGCAAAAATCCGCGCGGGAACGACTTTCGCCCTTCCCGTCGCTCACGTCGACATGTTTTCAACCGCGGCGGGAGCGGCCGGCGCGACGGTGCCGTCCGATCGCGTGATGGATAGCGTGAACGTGCTGCCTTATGTCGAAGGTGGCGCGGCCGGCACGCCTCATCGCACGCTTTTCTGGCGCTCGGGTCCGTACAAGACGATCCTCGACGGCGAATGGAAGCTGCAGGTCGCCGACAAGCCGAACAAGAAATGGCTGTTCAATCTTAAGGACGATCCCACCGAGCATCACGATCTGGCGGAAGCCAATCCGCAGAAAGTGAAGGAGCTGATCGAAGTGCTCGATCAGATCGACGGTCAGCAGGCCAAGCCGCTATGGCCGTCGTTGCTCGAAGGCCCGATCGCTATCGACCATCCGCTGTCTTACCCGGAGAGCGACAACGACGATTACGTGTTCTGGTCGAACTGATGCGTAGGAGGATATCGAAAGATGAAAGTTGAAAACGCATTGTATCCAGTGAGCGAACAGATCGAGGCGCTCCGAAACGATCCCTCGCCCAAGCCGATCGTGATGCTCAACCTGCTCAGATTTCGCGCCCGGGCGCAGTATCCGGATGGGCGCAAGGCCGATCTCAGCGGAGCGCAAGCTTATGGAATCTATGCCGATGCGATGCGCAAGGTGGTGGAGCGCGAGGGTGGGAAATTTCTCTTTGCCGGCGACGTCAAGCATCTCGCGATCGGCGAAGTGGAGAGCCCCTGGGACATCGCGGCGCTGGTTCGATATCCCTCGGCGGCGGCGTTCGTGAAGATCGCAACCTCGCCCGAGGTCGCGGAGATCGGAGTGCATCGAGCTGCCGGCCTCGAGGGTCAACTTCTGATCTGTGTCTCGGAGCGCTGACCCAGCGAGCGTCTCTATCCGTTGCGCGCCAAGATCGATGTGACTACAGATTTCTTCAGGGGCACCCGCGTCGACGAAGCGGTTGCATCTATGCTGAAAGAGGAGCGCGCCGAATCCTGAGTTTGTGAAGATCGCAACCTACAACGTCAACGGTATCGGTGCCCGGCTGCCCGCGCTCATCCGCTGGCTTGCCGAGTACCAGCCCGATGTCGCGTGTCTTCAGGAACTGAAAGCGCCGCAGGAGAACTTTCCCGAAGCTGAAATACGCGCGGCTGGCTATGGCGTCATCTGGCATGGCCAGAAAAGCTGGAACGGCGTCGCCATTCTCGCGCGGGGCATGGATCCCGTCGAGCATCGTCGAGCATTGCCGGGCGATCCGGATGACATCCACAGCCGCTACCTCGAGGGGCTGGTCGACGGCGTATTGGTCGGATGCCTTTATCTTCCTAACGGAAACCCGGCGCCTGGTCCCAAGTTCGACTACAAACTCCGGTGGCTTGAGCGCCTGATCCAACATTCCGAAAGTCTCCTCGCCGCCAACACCCCAGTCGTCCTCGCCGGCGACTATAACGTCATCCCGACTGAGCTTGATGTGTACAAACCGGAACGCTGGGTCAAAGACGCCCTGTTCCGGCCGGAAACGCGCGATGCGTTCGCGCGTCTGGTCGCGCCCGGCTGGACCGATGCGCTCCGCAAACTTCATCCGGACGAGCGGATCTACACGTTCTGGGATTACTTCAGAAACAACTTTGCGCGAGATGCCGGATTGCGCATCGATCATTTGCTGCTCAATCCTTCCGCCGCCAGACGTCTGGTGAGCGCCGGCGTCGACCGCGACGTCCGGGGATGGGAAAAGGCGAGCGATCATGCGCCCACCTGGGTCGTACTCGCGAAGGATTGAGAAAGTCAGTATGCCGATCTGAATCTGCAGAACCTACGGATTTGCAATAATTCGATTGCCTCGGTGCGAGGACTGAGCAGCCGCATAACGAGCGGTAGCTATCGAAACCGAGCCATGGTTTAGCCGAAGCACCAATAGTCTTCGATATGGAGCACGAAACGCGAGAGCGATTTCGGTCGCACAGGATTGTGCGACGACAATTCACGCCTCCGAAACAACCGTGGGCGAAGCCGCAATCTTTGCGAGCCGGCAAACAAAATGCGAATCAATCCAGCGAACGCTGCATTGCGCAACAATTTGCGCAGAATAAATCCCGATGCTGCTCCGTTTTTCCAGCCTGAACCAACGGACAAAAAGGTCGCGTTGCGCGTCGCCGGCCTGACCAAGCGTTACGGCACGACCGCCGCTGTCAGCGGATTGGATTTCGAGATCCACGAAGGAGAGATTTTCGGTCTGCTGGGTCCAAACGGAGCGGGCAAGACCACGACGATTGCGATGCTCGCGACGCAGCGGCAACCCTCCGGCGGAGACGCGACGCTGTTCGGCCATAGTGCGCGCAAGGAGCCCTATGCAGTTCGCCAAATGATCGGTCTCGCGCCGCAGGAAGTATCGCTTTACCCAGCGCTTACCGCGGCGGAGAACCTGCAATTTTTCGGGAACATTTATGGAGTGAAGCAGCCCGAGCTACGCGAGCGCATCGACGAGTTGCTGGCGATGGTGGGCTTGGAAGCGCATCGCAACAATCAGGTCGGCATATTCTCCGGCGGCATGAAGCGCCGTCTGAATCTTGCTGTTTCACTCGTACATCGGCCGAAACTCATCCTGCTCGATGAGCCGACTGCGGGCGTCGACCCGCAATCGCGCGAGCAAATCCTGAAAATCATTGGCGGCCTGCGCGATGACGGCAACGCTATCCTCTACACCACGCACTACATGGAAGAGGCGGAAAGACTGTGCGACCGCCTGGGAATCCTGAGCGAGGGGAAGCTCGTGGCGGTGGGCACTCTCGACGAGCTGCTGAGCGGTCTCGAGTTCGCGGAGATCATCGAGGTGCGCGGGCTGCCGGCGGGGATCGATCTTGGCGGGATGCAGGCGCTGCGAGGAGTCAGCCGCATCGAGCGCGGCGACGGAGTCGTTCGGCTCTACGTAAAACGCGCCGCTGATTTCCTCTGGCCGCTTCAGAAGATCATCAGTCGTTCCGATAAAAATGTGCGGCTCAAGATTGCGCCGCTAAGCCTCGAAAATCTCTTTCTCCATCTGACCGGAATGGAGCTTCGCGATTGATGCGCATTCTATCCATCGTGCTGACGGTCTGGCTCCTCGTGGTCGCTCCGGCTCAGGCTGCGAGCCCGCTTGATTACACGCGCGCGACTTTAGAGCAGGCGCGCACAATCGTCGCGAGCAGTCAGACTCACAATGAAAAGCTGGCCGCCCTTTCCACCCTGTTCAGCAAATTTCTCGACACCGACGCGATGGGTCGAGAGGCGCTCGGGCCGCATTGGTCAAGCTTCACGCCCGAGCAGCAGAAGGAGTTCCTCGGCCTGTTCCGCGAACTTCTCCAGCGGACCTATGTGCAAAAACTTTTGCTGTTCGAGAATCCAAACTTCGTTTATGCGGGCGAGCAATCCACCGGCGCGGGCGCAGTCGTCGACACCAAAATCGTCACGCCACGCGATCAGTTCGACGTTACCTATCGGCTGAAGCCCGCGGGCGACACCTGGATGGCGACTGCGATCACGGTCGAAGACGTGAGTCTGACCGCGAACCTGGGCAGCCAGCTGAACGATCTCCTTTCCCGGATGAGCATCGACGACGTGCTCACCCTGATGCGGCGAAAATACGGCAACGCCAGTGGAGAGGCACAGTCGTGAAGACAGCTGCCGTGATGCTCAAAGATCTCCGGCTCATCTGCCGCGACCGCTACGGCCTCATCGCGCTGCTGATCGTTCCAATCGTGGTAATCGTGGTGGTCGCTTCCGCCACTCAATCCGGCGATGGCAGCAAGAGCATCCTGTTCCCCGTAGTCAACGAGGATCAGGGGCCTGTCGCGACCGCGCTCATCCGCGCCTTTCGCGAGCATCTTGACGTGCGCGAAGTTTCCCGCGCCACGGCGCAGCATCTGGTCGCCGAGGCCAACGACGCTCCTGCTGCACTCGTCCTGCCGCCTGAATTGAGCAAGCGTTACCTCGCGCAGAAGCCCACCATCGTGGAAATGCTCACCGATCCCGCGCAGTGGCGGGAGCTCGAGGCGATCAAAGTGGTGATGCTGCTTGCGGATCGCGAGACCGCGTCGCTCGGCGATCCGTTCAGCCAGGAACTGCTGAGCGTGAAGGAGCATAACATCACCGGCGACAACGTCTCCTTCTCGTCGCTCGAGCAGAACATCCCGGGTTTCAGCCTGATGTTCGTCCTGCTCACTCTAATCTTCAGCGTGTCGCTCGCGCTGCGCGAGGAGGAAGTGTGGGGCACCAGCGCGCGGCTCTCAGTTGCGCCGGTGCCGCCGGCGTCTCTGCTGGGCGGGAAGCTGCTGGCACGCCTCGTGGTCGGCACGGCGCAACTGCTCCTGCTCCTGGTGTTCGGTCATTTCGTTTATGGACTCAGACTCGGGCATTCGCCGGTCGCGATGATCCTGGTTGCAGCGGCGGTGGTCGCCTCGATGACTTGCTTCGCCGCGGTCGTCGCCGCCTTCGTGCGCACGCGTGAGCAGGCGATCCCGGTCGGTCTGGCGGTGGCATTCGTCCTGGCCTCACTCGGCGGGCTGTTCTGGCCTTTGTACGATCTGCCGAGATCGATGCAACACGTCGCGAGTGCGCTCATCACCACATGGTCGATGTCCGCGATCCAAGATGTGATGCTTCGCGACAAAAGTCTCATCGCAGTTTCAACCGAGCTGTTGGTTCTTACAACCTACGGTCTCGTATCCTTCCTGATCGCATTGCGACTCTTCCGCTATGGAGGCGAAGCTCATTCGTGATGGAGTTTCAAACTTTGCATGACACTTTCCAGCCCGTGGCTAGACACGGAAGAGCAATACCGCACGCTCCTACAGCGCGTGCGGTCCTGTTGTCAGGATTGGCGATTCTACTCCTCAGCATCAGTTTGGTCGGATGTTCCGGGCAACGCGGCGCGTCGCAAGCGGGCGATGCGCAAGACCGGGAGGCCCTTGCTTCCGACTTGCCATCCACCAGTCTGGGGATCGATTACGATCCGTGGGAATCGTTCAACGACAAGACGTTCTACTTCAACTTCAATCTAGCCGACCATTACGCGATAAAGCCGGCCGCCGAGGTTTGGTCAAAAGCGCTGCCGCAGAAGGTGCGGGAGAGTCTCGCGAACGCATTCTACAACCTGGCGATGCCGAAGCGGTTCGTGAACAAGGTCCTGCAAGGCAGGCTGCCCGGAGCAGGCATTGAGCTCACACGCTTTGTGCTCAACACTACAGCCGGCATCGCCGGACTCTTCGACGTCGCCTCGCGCCTGGGTCTCGACAAGAGTGACGCCGACAGCGGACAGACCTTTGCGGTATATGGCGCGAAGCCCGGACCTTACCTCGTATTGCCGTTGTTGCCGCCGCTGACCGTGCGCGACGCGTTCGGATTCGCCGCTGACTCATTCATGGACCCGCTCTCGTGGTTCGTCACTCCGATCGGCGCCGACTTTGGGCGCGCCGCCGCGAGCAGGATTAACGAACGCGCAGACAACATGAAACTATATGACGACGTCGAGGACACTTCACTTGACCTGTACGCCGCGGTGCGGAATGGCTATCTCCAGCGCCGCCGCAAGTCGATCGAGGACGCCATTCGCGATCGAGATCGAGTCTGGGAAAGCATCTCCGATCCTTTCGAATCTCGAGAGCAATCGACGCTGGGTGCGGACCCGCGATCAACGAAATGAGCCGGCAGACCCTCGGGCGTCTGCTCATCCAGGCTCGTCACAGCTGAGCTTCATGATCTCCGTTCGCCGGCATCTTCGCGGTGTGTTGCCGCCGCTGCAAGCGCCGGTTGGGCGGCGGCTTATCGCCCGGAGACCGATGGATCAAACGGCCAACGAGTCCGGACGAATTCACTATACGACCGGGCCATCGAGGGTGGGAGTATCGGGGGCTTACGGGGTGTAATGATAAGGACTCCCGAATCTACACGCGGAACAGGTCGGAAGGCCGAAGCCGGTACGTGCCGACCAAGGCGGAATTCCCACCAGGGGATCCACGTTGTGGAGAGGCGTGTGGAAGGGGGTAACGCAACGCGCTTCCGTGCCACCGCCCATTGGACGATGAGATCGGCCCGTTCGAGGGTCACGCGCGGATCGTCCAACAGCCGACGGAGGACCTCCGTCGTATATCCGAACGGAATCGAGCCGACCACGCGAAACGGCTCAGTGGGCAGGCGCAAGGATAGAAAATCCCCTTCCACGACTCGCACCTTATCCTGAAACGCCCCGCCGACACGGTCGCGGAGTCGCGCAACCCACACTGGGTCGATTTCGATGGCGACCACGTCGACTTGGCGCTTCGCAAGAGCGATAGTTATCGCGCCGAGACCAGCGCCGAACTCGACGACGAGATCACCAGGGCGAAAGTCGGCTTCAGCGACGATACGATCAGCGAATTCCGGACGAAGGAAATTCTGACCGAGACGGCGTCGTCGCTCGTCCCGCGGTGCCCGCAGATGGGCGGACACGGAAGATCACCATCATGGGCATGAGGGCAATTTACCTTTCTCCACGTGGTGCATTCAAGACGCTGTGCGTCGCGACAAGTGCTCCCTCCAAGATCGCGAAGCATTGGACGCAGCGGCGACGGTTGGGGGGCCTCGGCGAGCACGTCAGTCGGCATCATCTGCTTCTTGTTGATATCAGACGGGCTGAAATTCCTACTTTGTGGCATATAGCGAGACTTGCATCGTCAAAACATGAATAATAATCACTTAACACGCGTTCGCTTGACATTGCATCAAATACGGCGTAGAAAATACGGAATCAAAGCAAAGAAAGGCTTAGAGGGCGGAAAGTCTTTCAATACTACTCGATCTCTCGGAGGTAAAGAGATGAATCGTATTATTCTAGTTCTTGGCGTCGTCGCGGTGTTCGCATTCGCGATGGCCAACACAGCGCGCGCTGTGACGCTCACGAACGAGCAGAACGTTCCTTTCACCGGCACGACGGCAAATCCCTGCACCGGCAACACGGATACGGACTCGGGCAACAACCATGTTGTGTCGCACGAGACGACCAACAACGACCGGGTGCACTTTCAACTCAACGATGTTGTAAGCGACTTTAAGCTGGAGGACGCGACGGCGGGCACCTGTACAGGGCAGGCAAGCATCTCTCAAAACATCGAGACCACGACCTCGTCCCTCCCACTCACGGAAACGATGCACACGTCGATCCGCATCCATTGCGGGGGACCCAACGACAACTTCAATGGCACCGAGGACATCCACGTAACGATAAATCCGGATGGCACCACCACTGTAAGCTTCGACAACGTCGTGCTCACCTGCAATTAAGCTAGCTGCGTTTCATGGCGCATCGGAGGGGGGCTCCGCCCTACCGCCTCCGGTGCGCCACTTACAGCCTGCCGCAGATCCGCTTCGTGACTCTCGTGAACTCGCCAAGCTAGTACGACTCCCGAGCCACAATCAGCGCCTACGATCCGTCTAAGGCACCGGCCGCTGGACTCAGCGCCAAGTCAAATAGTTAACAGGGATAGGACCGCGCAGACCTATGCATATCGTCTTGTAACTAAATGAGAGGTGCTTTCGTCTAATAGCTCACGACGATGAAATTTCTCGCTGGAGTTGCGGCAACTATAGCTGGCGCGTTCCAACGGTTCTTAGCCCCGGTTCTGCGGGCAATATTCGGACAGGTTCAATGGACACCGCCAGCATGGCTGCTGCGCGCCATTGCTACACTGCGCAGTTGGGGCAGTCGAGCTATCGACTGGCTAGCGACCCGCCGCGCCGCTAATCCTGTCCGTTTCTGGCTCGAAACGTCCGCAATCTTAGCCTTCATCGTCTGCGGCTACGCGGGCTGGCAATGGTACGAGCACCTTCCAGAACCATACTACCTACAAGTCTCGGTCAGCCGGCCGGGTCCGACACCGCTGGACGACTCCAAAACACTGCCCGATCCGATCGACGTTCAGTTCTCCGGCTCCGCGGCCAAACTCGGCACAATCGGAAAGAACGTCACTTCCGGAATCACAGTTACGCCTCCACTGCAGGGTATATGGAGGTGGACCAGCGACTCGATTCTGGTTTTCATTCCGAAGAATGCTTGGCCGATCAGTCAGGACTACACGATAAAACTCGACCGAAGGTTGTTCCCTTCGCACGTTCTGCTCAAGGAGTATACCTACTCATTCCGGTCTCCGGATTTCGGCGCTGCAATCGAGGATGAGGAATTCTACGAAGATCCGACCAACCCCAAGATCAAGCAGGTCGTCGCGACCGTTCGCTTCACCCATCCCGTCGACAAGGCGGATTTCGAGAAGCGCATCTCGTTTCGGATGCGGGTACAGCCGGTAAAGAGCTTCGATAGCAGCGAGGCAAAGTCGTTCGGGTTCAAGGTCACTTACGACAAGTTCGGCGGCAAAGCTTATATCCACTCAGAGCCATTCGGAATTCCCGACAACGAAGGGCAGATGCTGCTATCGATCGCAAAAGGCGTGCGATCTTCGAAAGGCGGCCCGGGAACCGAGTATCCGCTCCAACGTACGGTCAACATACCGGGTATCGAGAGCTACTTCCGGATCCAGAGCATAACCGCCAATGAGGTGGCCAACGATCGCGACGAAATAGAGCGCGTCGGAACCATTACAGCGTCGGCGCCGATGCGGCAGTCCGATCTTGCGAAGAACATTTCGGTATTCCTTCTCCCCAAGGACAAACCCGCCATCGGCGATCAAAAGCTGGTCAAGGACTATCGGTGGAGCAATGCGCTGGAGGTGGTTCCCGCCTTCATGAAGCTGGCGACGCCGGTTTCAATCGAGTGGATTCCCACGGAGCGCGAGTTCATGCCGACGCAGAGCTTCAAGTTCAAGGCCGATACGGGCCGTTTCCTCCTGGTGACCGTCCGGCACGGACTCAAATCGTTCGGCGACTACCCGCTGGCTAAAGACTATTCGGACGTGGTTGGGGCACCGGCTTTTCCACCGGCGGTGAAGATAATTTCCGAGGGGTCGGTACTCAGCCTTTCAGGCGAAAAGAAAATTTCGATTCTGACCCGTAACGTACCGGCGATTCAGATCGAGGTCAGCAGGCTCCTGCCCGGCACCGTAAGCCATCTAGTCTCGCAGACCCAAGGCACCTTTTCCGACCCGTCTTTCTGGCGGCAGTACGGAGATTTGGGCTTCGGTTTTGATGACCTATCTGAAGTGATCAGCGAAGTGCGGCTCCTTCCCGTCGATACGTCGGGGAAGAACCAGTACACCGTGTTCGACTTTGCACCGTTGCTATCCAGTGGCGCGCTACCGCATGGACTGTTCTGGCTCAAGATTCAGGCTTGGGATCCGGTCAATAAGCAACCGCTCGGCACGCCAGCACCAGAGGTTCGTCCCTGGCAAACGACCGGCGAAGGGTATCGGCGGCATCGACGGCGGTCAGTTCCGCAGCCGCAACAGACAAGCCAGGAATATGCCTCCGACGAACGCCTAATCCTGCTTACCGACCTGGGGCTGGTCGTAAAGGACTCGGCAGACGGCAGCCACGACGTCTTTGTGCAGTCGATTCATTCCGGCGCGCCGCTAGCCGACGTGGCAATCGACATGCTGGGAAAGAACGGCCTGCCAATTTTCTCGCGCAAGACCGACGCTGACGGACGCGCCAGCTTCCCGACCTTCAAGGATTTCACTCGCGAGAAGACGCCCACCGTGTACGTCGCCCAGAGCGATGGCGACTTTTCCTTCCTCCCATACCAACGCAACGATCGGCAACTGAACCTGTCGCGATTCGACACCGGCGGCCTCTACACCCAGGGCGAGACGGGCTCGCTTCAGGCCTACCTGTTCTCGGATCGGGGCATCTACCGGCCCGGCGACGACATCCACATAGGAATGGTCGTGAAGCAGATGGACTGGAAGGTACTTCCGGATGGGCTGCCGCTCGAGATGGTAGAGACGGATCCTCGTGGCGTCGCCATCCGGAGTCATACGATCAAGTTCTCATCGACCGGCTTGGAGGATTTCTCGACCTCGACTGAGCCGGATTCTCCCACCGGCTCCTACGAATTCTCGCTCTACATCGTACGCGATGACAATGGTCGGGCGTTGCTCGGTTCCACCTCGGTGCGAGTCGAAGAGTTTCAGCCGGACCGAATGACGATCAAGGCGGAATTGTCCGCACCAGTCTCCGCAGGATGGATTCCGCCCAACGCGCTGAACGCAACCGTGACGTTACGGACCCTGTTTGGGACCGCGGCGGCGGGCCGTCGGGTCAAAGGTACCTTCAAGCTGACGCCCTCCGGCGCTGAATTCGCGAAATACACCAACTACTTGTTTGTCGATCCTTACAACACCCAGAAGAGCTACGACGAAGACCTCGGCGATGTCACGACGGACGCGGACGGCCATGCCAAATTCGATTTCAAGCTCGAGCGGTTCGAAAAGGGCCTCTTCCGACTGCGATTCATAGCCGAAGGATTCGAGCCGGAGGGCGGCCGGTCCGTAGTAACCGACGCGGACGCGATTGTCTCGCCCGCTCCTTACCTGGTTGCCTACAAGCCCGACGGCGACCTGGGTTACATCGACAAGGACAGCAGCCGCTGGGTACACCTGATAGCGGTCGGCCCGAAACTCGACAAAGTAGCGATTGACGGGCTGACCACTGAGTTGCTCGAGTTCCGCTACGTGTCGGTTCTCACCAAGCAGGAAAACGGAACGTTAGCCTATCAATCGGTGCGCAAGGAAATCTCGAAGGAGAAGAAACCGCTCGCGATTCCAACGACCGGCCTCGCGACGAATCTGCCTACCGCACAGGCCGGATCGTTCGCGCTGGTAATCCGCAATAGCGCCGGCGATGAGCTCAATCGCATTTCGTTCGAAGTGGTCGGCCATGCCAACGTTGCCCGCAGCCTCGAGCGTGAGGCGGAACTCAAAATCAAGCTCAACAAGCCCGAGTACGCTCCGGGCGAAGAAGCCGAACTCGAGATCCAGGCGCCCTACGTCGGCGCGGGGTTGATCACCGTCGAGCGCGACCACATCTATAACGCGCAGTGGTTCAAGACCACGACGACCGAGTCGGTGCAGAAGATCAAAATCCCGCAAGAGCTCGAGGGCAACGGCTACATAACTGTTACCTTTTTGCGCTCGCTCGACTCAAAGGAGATCTACACGAGTCCGCTGTCCTACGGCTCTGCGTCATTTACGCTGAGCCGCAAGCGGCATCTCCAAGGTGTGACCATCACTGCGCCTAAGCTCGTGCGACCCGGCGACACCTTGAACATAGGCTACCAGACGGACGGACCGGCCCGGCTGGTTCTGATCGCAGTCGACGAAGGAATCCTGCAGGTCGCGCGCTATCATACTCCCGATCCGTTGTCCTACATGCTTCGCAAACGGGCACTCGAGGTCACGACCGAACAAATCCTGGACCTGGTCCTGCCGGAGCTGCACCTTCTCAACGAGAACTCTGCGACCGGCGGCGACGAAGAAGGCTTGATGGCTCGCAGCCACAACCCGTTCAAGCGCAAGGGTCAGAAGCCGGTCGCATTCTGGTCCGGCATTATCGACTCCGGCGTCAATCCGGGCCATGTCGCCGTGCCGATTCCCGACTACTTCAACGGCACGGTTCGCGTGATGGCGATAGCCGTGTCGGACGGCGCGATCGGTGTGGCCGAGAGCAAAGTCATCTCGGAAGGCTACTTCGTCATCCAGCCGCAAGCGCCCTATTTCGCTACGCCCCGCGATGAATTCGAAGTGACGGCGCTCGTCGCCAACAATACCGGCTCGTCGGCTAACAACTCCAAAGTTAAGGTGAAGCTCGATACCACGCCGGCGCTTGAAGTCGTCGGCGACAAATCAATCGAGACGCCAATCACATCAGGCACCGACCACACCCTGCGCTTCCTCGTCCGCGTCGGCGCCAAGCCCGTGCTAGGCGACGCCTCACTGATGATAGGCGTATCTGGAGCCGGCAAGCACGCGAGTTACACGCTAGACATGAGCATCAGGCCGGCTTCGCCCTACGTCACGACGATCACCTCCGGGTACGTCAAGAAGTCGCTCTTGAGGAGCGTCAAGGCGGATTTGCCGCTGCGGCGCAAGATGTATCCGGAGATGCGTACTATCGAAGTGTCTGCCTCGTCGTTCCCGCTGGGACTCGCGTACGGACTCCTGCATTACCTCGAGAAATATCCGTATGGATGTACCGAGCAACTCGTAAGCCAGGCGTTCCCGGCGGTCGTGCTGGGCAGCCGCCCCGAATTGGGAATTAGCAGTGATAAGTCCGCGAAGAGCATCGCGCATGCGATCGCGACACTCGAAGCGCGCCAGAACGCCGATGGCGCATTCGGCTTATGGTCGGCGGGCGGCGAGGTCGTTCCCTTCGTCAGCGTGTACGCGACGCATTTCCTCCTCGAAGCACGCGACCACGGATTCGAAGTGCCTCAACCGCTGCTGGCGAGTGCGCTCAACTCCTTACGCGCGACGATTGCCTCGCCGGGCTCCGATATCGAAACCTATCGCGCCGAAGCGTACGCCCTCTATCTTCTCGCCCGAAGTGGTGTGGTCGTGTCCGAGCAGGCCAACGCCTTGCGCGCCGCAATGGATCAGAACGACGCGAATGCCGGGCACTCTGATTTGACTGCACTCTTCCTGGCCTCGACCTACCAGCTTCTCAAGATGGATCGCGAGGCTGATGAGATCATCAGACGCGCCCCGGCGATGGCGCCGGCGGACTCACAATTCGACGCCTACTGCGACAGCCTGGTGTACAGCGCAACCTACCTTTATATAGCGTCGAAGTACTTTCCGGATCGCGCGAGGAAAATCGGCCCGGATCAGATTCTCGCCATAGCCGATGCGATCAAAGACAATCGACAAAACACGATTTCGTCTGCCTACGCGCTGCTCGCCCTCGATGCGTACGCGCAAACGGCCGGCACGCGGTCGCAGTCCCCGGTTACATTGACTGCAAAGATGCCCGATCAGAAATCGCGCGCCCTGGACACTCAAAATGTACAATTCGCACACGCCGAAGTGCCCGCCGATGCGACGAGCGTCCACGTCGAGGGCGACACGGATTTCGCGCTCTTCTATCAACTGACCGAAGCGGGCTTCGATCTGGCGCCGCCCATCACCGAAATCAAGAACCGGATCGAAGTCTTCCGCGAGTTCGACAACGAGAAGGGCGAGCCCGTGACCTCAAGCCCAATCGAGTCCAAGGTTGACGTCAAAATGTCCTTGCGCGCGATTGACTCTCCAATCTCCAACGTCGCGATCGTCGATATGATACCCGCAGGCTTCGAAATCGATATTTCGCCCGAGGGTCTCGGCAACCGTGCTTCGGGGCCGACCGCTGCCACGACCTGGAGGCCTGACTTCGTCGACGTCCGCGAGGATCGCGTGGTCTTTTACGGCACTGTCGGAACCGATGCGCAGACCTTCTCTTACCGGCTGAAGCCGACGAATCGAGGAACGTTCACCGTCCCACCCCTGTACGCGGAAGGGATGTACGATCGCACTGTGCAGGCGCGCTCTCTCGGAGGTCGATTCACCATTGGGGACGCGCCCGCCTCGACAGCGCCATGACTATCGGCCGACCAGACACGATTCGCAGACTAGGTGTCCTCCTCGGTTGGGGCGTGACCTCCCTTATCGCGATTGCCGCCGTCGCGTGGGTACTGCTTGGCCTGCAGCCCAAACCTCTGCTGGTCAACAAAGCCGGTTTCTCGCAAGCGGTTTACGATAGCGACGGACACCTGTTGCGCCTGACGCTCTCGAGCGACGAGAAGTATCGGCTATGGGTGCCACTGCAAGAAATTCCGGCGACAATGATCGAAGCGACCCTGCTGCAAGAGGACGCGTGGTTCCGATGGCATCGCGGAGTGAATCCCGTCTCGCTGCTGCGTGCCTTCTGCGCGACGTACTTAAGTGGCGGCCGGAGAATCGGCGGCTCCACGATCACGATGCAACTCGCGCGAGATCGCTTCGGCATCGACTCGCGAACTCTGCACGGAAAGATTCAGCAAATCGCCCGAGCGATCGAACTTGAACGCTTCTATAGCAAGGACGAGATTCTCGAGGCCTACCTTAATATCGCGCCCTATGGCGGCAACATCGAAGGCGTCGCCGCTGCGAGCCTGGTTTATTTTCACGAGCCGCCGAAACAACTCTCGCTCGCGCAAGCTCTGACGCTCTCCGTCATTCCGCAAAGTCCGAGTCGCAGAAACCCGTTGCGCCGTTCCGGCCATGAGGCTCTCGACCGGGCTCGGCTGAGAATCGGCGCGCTATGGGCGAGCAGCCATCCTTCCGGGATGCCCAATCCGGAGGTGACGATGCTCGTTCACGCCGCGAGCCGAAGCGAACTACCCCATCGAGCGCCTCACATGGTCGATCGAGTACTCGCCATCAGCGACTCCGGACGCGTCACGTCCACCCTGGATCCCACGATTCAAAGTCTGCTCGAGCTTCAACTCCACACCTTCATCGAACGCGGTCACCGCTTGGGGATCCGCAATGGCGCGGTGATTTTGGTCGACTATCGAACAATGCAGGTGAAAGGCTACGTCGGCTCGGCCAACTACTTCGAGAATCAGATCGACGGGCAGGTAAACGGGTTGCTCGGCCGCCGCTCGCCGGGCTCTGCGCTCAAACCTTTCATTTACGCGCTCGCAATCGACCAGGGATTGATCCATCCGCGCACGATGCTCAAGGACACCGCGCTACGGATCGCGGCGTACAATCCGGAAAACTACGACCACGATTTCCTGGGGCCAATCGATGCCACCAGTGCGTTGGTCCGCAGCCGCAACGTGCCTGCGATCGAGGTCGCGAACATGCTTCGGCCGCCGGGACTAAACGGTTTTCTGAAGAAGGCGGGCATCAAGAACCTTCGCGACGAGAACTTCTACGGCCTGGCGCTCGCGCTGGGCGGCGCCGAAGTGAGCATGGAGGAACTGGCCGGCCTTTACGCGATGCTCGCGAGCGGCGGTCAGTTGCGGCCGCTGGTCTTCATGACTTCTCAGTCGGCGGCGACCGGAAATTCGCTGACGCTGCTGAGTCCGGAGGCGAGCTTCTCGGTGCTCGAGATGCTGCGCGAGAATCCGCGGCCCGCCGATGACTTCACTACATCGCAGGTACCGAACACATCCGCTATCCCATGGAAAACCGGCACTTCGTTCGGTCTGCGCGACGCGTGGGCGATGGGCATCGTTGGCCCGTACGTGCTCGGAGTGTGGATCGGGAATTTCGACGGCACGCCGAACGCGAACTTCATCGGGCGCGAAGCCGCGGGACCGTTGTTTTTCCATATCGCCGACGCACTCCGGGCGCGAGGATCGCTGCGCGAAGCAATCGTCCGCCAGCATCTCAATTTGAAGCGAATAAAGGTGTGTGCGCTTTCCGGTCAACTTCCCGGTCCGTACTGCAATCATTTCAAGGAAACGCTTTTCATTCCCGGCAAGTCGCCAATCGCGACCTGTTCGATCCATCGCGCTGTCCAGGTCGACAACCACTCCGGCCTTCGCGCTTGCCCGGGCAACGCCAGCGCAGTCACTACCACTACACGCACTTTTGAGTTCTGGCCTTCAGACCTTCTGAAGCTGTTCCGTTCGGCGGGACTCGAGAGGAAAATGCCGCCGCCGCTTGATCCTGCTTGCCGCAGGTTCGCCGGTAACGGCACTCCCCCGCTGATCTCGTCACCAAGCCGCGGCATCATGTATTCTACTGCGCCGGATGGTGGCACTGAGATTCCTTTCGCCGCCGTCATCGACGCTGACAGCCGGGTCGTATATTGGTTCGTCGACGATCAACTTGTAGGAACCTCACGCTCCGGCGAATCGTTCATGTGGAAAGCGCGCCCCGGATCATTCCTGGTTCGCGCAATCGATCAGCAGGGCCGCGCAGTAGCGGAGCATCTCAGAGTGCTTGCGTCCGTCAATTAGTCTTCCCGCTGATTACGACCACCGAGGCTGTACGCTCGAGCGGGTCGCCACCCTGCGCAGCCGTTTTTCACGCATTCTGAACGGGAGTAGAGAGAGACCGCGTCCTGCGCCGGGAATCAAGCCGTCTACCAGTGATGGCGCGAGCTGCGGTCGAGAGCTCCGCGGGCGAGTGCGGATGCCATCCTCAAACTCGCACGCAGCTATGTCAAAACTTCGAAAATTGCGCACTACGCGATAGATGATGATCTGACGCTGAGGCCGCGGCGTTGAAGCTCGCCTCCGTGACGGAAGAGCAGTGCGATCGCGTTGTCGATTCGGCAAAGATGGTTCATCTTTACGTGGCCGGGAATTAGATAACGCTGCGCCACCCATATTCACAGCGTTGTAGAGGAGCGATCACATGGCAGTGTCTGTTGCGGAACGTAAGTCCGTTGCTCAGGCCGTGGGGCAAGCAGCGCAGCATCCGATCGGGCTAACCCCTAACAGGCTAGCGCTGTTCTGGGATTCGGCGATCGGCAAGAAAGTCTTCATGGCAGTCACCGGCATCGTTCTTGTCGGCTTCGTGATCGCTCACATGCTCGGAAATCTGAAGATTTTCATCGGACCCGACCAGATTAACGCCTACTCGCGATTTTTGCGCACGGTGGGCGAGCCGGAACTTGGCTACGGTGACGCGCTCTGGTTAGTGCGCATTGTCCTCCTGGCCTGCGTGACGCTTCACATCACAGCCGCCTACCAACTGACGCGCATGAATTGGAAGGCGAGGCCCGTTGGCTACGAAACCAAAAAGGATGTCGAGACCTCATTCGCCGCGCTCACGATGCGCTGGGGCGGGATGCTGCTCGCGATCTTCATCGTCTTCCACATCGCGCATTTCACGCTGGGTGCGGTCGGGTTCAGGCCGGGACAGTTCAAAGACTTGCACGTGTACCAGAACGTGGTCGCCGGGTTCTCCGTATGGCCGATCGCAGTCTTTTACATCATCGCGATGGGCGCGCTGTGCCTGCATCTCGACCACGGGATCTGGAGCATCCTGCAAACGCTCGGCTGGAGCACCGCCCGGAATACCGCGACGCTCAAGGCCGTATCGCGGGTCCTCGCCATCGTCGTGTTTGCGGGTTTCGTGTCGGTTCCGGTCGCGGTGATGACAGGCATGGTGCATTGATGATGGAGGCGAACATGCTTGAAGCCAGGATTCCGCCCGGACCGATCGAGCAGAGTTGGGACAAATGCCGCTTCGACATGAAGTTGGTGAACCCCGCCAACCGCCGCAAGCACACCATAATCTTGGTGGGCGCAGGTCTGGCCGGCGCCGCGGCCGCCGCCACTCTGGGTCAGCAAGGCTATCACGTCCAATGCTTTTCCTATCACGACACCCCACGCCGCGCGCACTCGATCGCGGCGCAGGGAGGGATCAATGCGGCGAAGAACTACCGCAATGACGGCGACAGCATCTTCCGCCTCTTTTACGACACGGTTAAGGGCGGCGACTTTCGCTCACGGGAGGCGAACGTGTACCGCCTCGCGCAGGTCAGCCTCAACATAATCGACCAGTGCGTGGCGCAGGGAGTGCCGTTCGCGCGCGAGTACGGCGGACTTCTCGATACGCGCTCGTTCGGCGGGGTGCAGGTCCAACGAACTTTTTACGCGCGCGGTCAGACCGGTCAGCAGTTGTTGCTGGGCGCTTACCAGGCCCTGGAAGAGCAGATCGCGGCCGGCACCGTGACGATGCACACCCGCTGCGAACTGCTCGACGTGGTGATCGTCGATGGCATCGCACGTGGCATTGTCACGCGGGACCTGGTGGACGGGAAAATCCAGTGTCACGCAGCCGATGTGGTGGTGCTGGCGACGGGCGGGTACTCCAACGTCTTCTACCTGTCGACCAATGCGAAGGCGTGCAACTGCACGGCCATCTGGCGCGCCCATCGCCGCGGCGCCCTCTTCGCCAATCCGTGCTTCACCCAGATTCACCCGACATGTATCCCGCTCAGCAGCGAGCATCAGTCGAAGCTGACGCTGATGTCGGAGTCGCTGCGCAACGATGGACGAGTATGGGTGCCAAAAAAGAAGGGAGAAACCCGCGCTGCGAAGGATATCCCGGAAACTGAGCGCGACTATTATCTCGAACGCCGCTACCCGAGTTTTGGCAACCTCGTGCCACGCGACGTTGCGTCGCGAAACGCCAAGGACGTTTGCGATGAAGGCCGCGGCGTCGGGCCGCATGGGCAAGGCGTTTACCTGGACTTCGCGGAAGCCATCGAGCGCCTTGGTCTGGAAACGGTTCGTGGGAAGTACGGCAACCTGTTCGACATTTACGAGCGGATCACCGGAGAGGATGCGTACACCGTGCCGATGCGCATCTATCCCGCGCCCCACTACACGATGGGCGGGCTGTGGGTGGACTACCACCTGATGTCGACCATCCCGGGACTGTTTGTGGCGGGTGAAGCGAACTTTTCTGATCACGGCGCCAACCGGCTCGGCGCCAGCGCGCTCATGCAAGGTCTGGCGGATGGCTACTTCGTTATACCTGCGACCGTGCCCGACTACCTGGCAACAACCAAACTGGAGCCGGTGGACATTTCCCATCCCGCGTTTGCGGCCACCAGCGATGATGTCGAGCAACGCATCGCGAAACTTCTCGGCATCAACGGCAGCCGTAGTCCCGATTCATTTCATAGGGAACTCGGAAAGATCATGTGGGACGACTGCGGCATGGCCCGGTCGGAAGCCGGTTTGCGCAACGCTCTCGCCAGGATCCCGGAACTGCGAGAGGAGTTCTGGCGCAACCTTCGAGTGATCGGTAGCGGCGAGGAATTGAACCAGTCGCTCGAGAAGGCGAATCGGGTTTCCGACTTTCTCGAACTCGCCGAGCTCATGTGTATCGACGCCCTGGACCGAAGAGAATCATGCGGAGGCCACTTCCGTGTGGAGAGCCAGACTCCCGAGGGTGAGGCGAAACGAGACGACGGGAATTTCTCGTACAGCGCGGCTTGGGAGTGGAAAGGGTCGGGTCAGGCGCCCGCTCTACACAAGGAACCGCTCAGCTTCGAGTACGTTCACCTCGCGCAGCGGAGTTACAAATAGCCATGAACTTAACACTGAAGATTTGGCGGCAGCTAAACCTGGACACGGCGGGAAAGTTCGTCACCTACCAGGTGAAGGACGTGACGAAGGACATGTCGTTCCTGGAGATGCTCGACGCGCTGAACGAGGATCTCCTCAACCGCGGAGAGCCGCCGGTCGCCTTTGAGCACGATTGCCGTGAGGGGATCTGCGGCTCATGCGGGTTCCTGATCAATGGTGTCGCGCACGGCGGCCATCGAGGCACGACAGTGTGCCAACTCTCGATGCGCTTCTTCAAAGATGGTGACGCACTCACCCTGGAGCCATGGCGCGCGCAGGCCTTCCCGGTGATCCGAGACCTTATAGTTAACCGGTCGGCGTTCGACCGAATTATTCAAGCGGGTGGCTTCATCAGCGCGCCCACGGGAAGCGCTCCCGATGCCAACGCGGTTCTCGTCCCCAAGGAGGACGCGGATACTGCCTTCGATGCGGCCGCTTGCATCGGCTGTGGCGCGTGCGTTGCCGCCTGTCCGAACGCAGCCGCGATGCTCTTCACCTCCGCAAAGCTCACGCACCTCAACGCACTTCCCCAGGGTCAGCCTCAGCGCGACCAGCGAACCGTCAGCATGGTGGCTGCGATGAAAGACGAACTGTTCGGCAGTTGCACGAATCATGGCGAGTGTGAAGCGGTGTGCCCCAAGGAAATACCGATCGAGTTCATCGGAAGGATGAACCGCGACCTGATTCGCGCGGCGTGGCATCGCCACCGTGAACCGTTGGTTATCCCCGGCGTCAGGCAACATCCATCTCACGAGGACGCGCACTAACTTTGCACCGGCAAGTTGAAGGAGTGGAACTGTGACGACAGTGGCAGAAAGCCTGGTAGCGACGCTCGCGGGCGCCGGGGTTAAGAGAATCTACGGGATAGTTGGCGATTCGCTCAATGGGATCACCGACGCGATGCGCCGACAGAAAACCATCGAATGGGTCCACGTGCGCCACGAGGAAGTGGCGGCCTTCGCGGCCGGCGCCGACGCGCACGTCACCGGCGATCTGGCCGTCTGCGCCGGGAGTTGCGGTCCGGGCAACCTTCACCTTATCAACGGGCTCTTCGATTGCCATCGGAGCTCGGTGCCGGTTCTCGCCATTGCGGCACATATTCCAAGCGCTGAGATCGGTTCCGATTACTTCCAGGAGACGCATCCGGAGTCGTTGTAGCTCGACGGTCTGCTCTCTGGTAAAGGTGCTGAGAAGCAACCTTCAAGCGCAGCCCAGGAGTTCTACACATGAGCGACGGATGGCAGCCGACAGTGTGCATCCTCTGTTCGGTCAACTGCGGAGTCGAGGTGAAGCTCGACGGACGCCACATCGCGCGTGTCCGCGGCAATCGCGCCCACGTCGCATCGCGCGGCTATGCTTGCGAGAAGGCACAGCGTCTCGACTACTACCAGAACGGGCGCGATCGGCTCACGTCGCCGCTGCGGCGCAGGCCCGACGGCACTTTTGAGGAAGTTGACTGGGACACTGCGATTCGCGAGGTAGCGGCAGGCTTCGTCAAGGTACGCGATCGATGGGGCGGCGCGAGCATCTTCTATTACGGCGGTGGCGGCCAGGGAAACCATCTCGTCGGCAGCTATGGTGCGTCCACTCGGAACGCGCTTGGCTCAGTCTTCAGCTCCAACGCCCTGGCCCAGGAAAAAACCGGCGAGTTCTGGGTGGACCACATGCTCTTCGGGACGGGCCTCGGCGGGAGCTATCAGCAATCGGAGGTAGCGATATTCGTCGGCAAGAACCCGTGGCAGTCGCATGGCTTCCAGCGCGCCCGTCCGATCCTGCGCGACATCTCGGCCGACCAGAACCGCGCGCTCATCGTGATCGATCCGCGCCGCACCGAGACGGCGGAGATGGCCGATTACCATTTGCAGGTGCGTCCCGGCGCCGACGCATTCTGTCTCGCGGCGATTCTTGGGGTCCTCCTACAAGAAGATCTGATCGATCGCGACTTCATCCGCGACCGCGCTAAAAATAGCGACGTACTGTTCGGTGTACTGAACGACGTTCCAGTCGCGGACTACTGCGAACGCGCCGGTCTCGGCGTGGACCTGGTCCGCGAAGTTGCGCGCCGAATTGCTCGCGCGTCGAGCGTCTCGGTCTACGAGGATCTCGGCATCGAGCAGTCGCTGCACAGCACGCTCAACTCTTATCTGGAGAAACTTCTCTTCGCGCTGACCGGCAACGTCGGGAAGCGCGGCGGAATGAATGCGGGCACAAGCCTGACCGGACTCTTCGGCGGCGCACTCTCGGCGAAGACCAGTCCGGTCGGCGGGCATCGCATTATCGGCAACATGATCCCCGCCAACGTGATCCCCGATGAAATCCTGACCGACCATCCCAAGCGTTTCCGCGCGATGCTCATAGAAAGCGAAAATCCGGCGCACTCAGTGGCCGACAGTACGAGGATGCGCGAAGCGCTACGGGCGCTCGAATTCGTTGTGGTCGTCGATGTTGCGATGAGCGAGAGTGCGCGTGAGGCGCATTATGTCTTGCCGGCGTCGTCGCAGTACGAAAAATGGGAGACGACCTTCTTCGGGGCGGCTTTTCATACCGAGACGGAGTTCGCGAACACTTTCACGCTACGCGACCCGATTCTCGATCCGATTCCCGGCACGCTCCCCGAGGGTGAAATTCACCGGCGGCTGGTTCGCGCGATCGGCGCGATGACCGATGATGACGTCGCCCCGCTGCACGCGGCCGCAGCCAAAGGACGGGTCGCTTATGCGATGGAGCTGACGCGAGTCGTCTCAGAGCGCCCTCATTTGGCGAACGTGATGACCGTCCTGCTGTATGAGACGCTGGGCCCAACGCTCGGAGCCGGCAACGAAAATGCGGCGTCGGTCTGGGGTATCGCGCACAATTTCGCGCGCCGGTATCCGGACTCACTGCGTCGCGCGGGCTTCAGCGGCGAAGGCCCCGCGCTCGGCGAAGGGTTGTTCGATGCGATCATGAAGAGTCGCGACGGCGTCGTCGTCAGCCTCGATCCGTACGAGGAAACCTGGCGAAGAATTCACGGCGGACGGATCGATCTTACGATCCCCGAGCTGATCCCCGAACTCAAATCACTTCGCGACGAGCATCAGTCTCGCGATCCGGAGTTCCCCTTCGTGCTATCCGCAGGCCAGCGACGCTCCTCTACTGCGAACACCATCATTCGCGATCCGCAATGGCGCCCGAAGGATCCCGCCGGCGCGCTCTGGATGAACCCCGCCGACGCAACCGGGCTCGGAGTCCGGAGTGGCGGCCGCGTGCGAGTGATCACGAAACGTGCAAGCGCCGAGACGGTCGTCGAGGTGACCGACACGATGTTGCCCGGCCACGTCGCTCTGCCGAACGGGACCGGCCTGTGGTACCCCGACCGCGAAGGTCAGGAATTTCAGCACGGGGTAGCGCCCAACGAGCTGACGGTGACCGAGGATCGCGACTGGTTCGCGGGCACTCCGTTCCACAAGCACGTGCCCGCCAGGATCGAGCGCGTGTCATAGCCGCGGAAGCAGAATCGAGGAAGAAGCAATCGAGGTAATCATCTCGGGCCACCAGCCCCGGAGCCGACTCTCCAGCAGGCTTTCGTTTCTCACCCGACTCTTCTTCCGGATCGACCGGCATGCGCTGCGACGCGTCTTCATCGCGCAACTTTCTGCCTAGTCAGTGGCGATTTCCTCGAGCGCCAGTCCCCGCGATTCCTCGATAAGAAAACCGAAGAGCAGCGATACTCCGATCGCGAATAGACCCAGATAACCAACTACGTTCGAGATACCGCCCAGCCGCGGCGCCAACGCCGCAACGATTCCCTGGCCAGTCACCTCACCGATCGCGCCGGCGAAGGCGCGGCAACCGATCATCGTTGTCCGCAGGCCGCCCGGAACCAGCTCTGTTGCCGAAGAATTCGCGCCTACGCTGGTTGCATTGGTGGCCATGCCGAAGCAGCTAAATCCTGCGCCGAGCCACAGAAGCGGATGGCGAAAGGTGGAAGGCGGACCCCAAAATGACCAGACGGAGCCGATCGCCAACACTAGCGCGAAGCCCGAAACCGTTGGAACGCGACCGAACCGCTCGCACGATGCGGCACCGAGCGGGTATCCCGTCAGCGCCAAGCCGCCGGCAATCAGCAACATCAGGCTCGCCGCCGCTGGCGGGCTACCTACTACCGAGACGGTATGGAAATAGATCCAGCTCTTGCCGGAAGTAATCGCGATACTGCTCAACAACGCGGAGACGACCAGGGTGATCGCACGCCGGCGGTAACGGGGCCCCAACAAGTCGGACAGCGCATTGTCGGCGCGCTTGCGGTTCGCGACCGCAGGCTGCAACTCAGTGATTTCATCGTGCGTGCCGTCGATTAGGTAGAGTCCGAGGTTCGGCAACGCGGCAAGGACGAGGAGCCATCGCCACGAGTAGCCGGCGTATGCCAGCAGCGGCATCAGCGCGATGCTGAACCCGCTTCCCACTCGCACCGCGATACCGACCAGGCTCTGGCCGGTCGCGCGTTCAGCGACTGGCAACTTCTCGGCCACTACCACGATCGCGGCGGCAATGGCGGCGGAGGCTGTCGCATCGAGCAAGATCTCGCATAGCGTGAACGCCTTGAGATTGCGCGAGAACGCCGCGCCGATAGAGCCGAACGAACTCGCGAACACGCACCATCGCAGCAACCGCAAGCGTCCGATCACATCGAACAGGCGAGTTAAGATCAGCGCACCGATCGCAGACACTGAGATCCAGGCAAACAGTCGAGCGAGGCTCCCTTGGTTCAGATGGAAGCTCTGCATAATCCAGGGCGCCGCAACCCCGTTGATCGACAGAGTAAAGGCCTGAAGAGCAAGGATCGCCAGCAACCACCGGTTCGAGCTGACCACCCGCAAAGTGGCATCTCGCGACATGACCCCGCAGGGTATCTTCATTGGAACATCGAAGCCATCGCGCAAGCGTTCAACATCACGCCGTGTCGACACCGACGTGAGGACCAGGAAGAAGGTCACGAGTGGTTGAAGGCAGGTATGTTTAGCTACGCTGGGGCGCTATTTTTGGAAGCGGTCTCGTATGAACTGCACATCGTGCCATTCAGATAATCGTTCGCCGTCACGGTTCTGCGAGCATTGCGGCAGCCAGATTGGTTTTTCTGACGCGAGTAGTAGACGCAACGCCCCACCGGCCGGTCGCTCGCGCACGGCCGTTGGGCCCGCTACCGTCTCTCAGGCCCTCCTGTCAGCACAGCGGTACCTAAGGTTCCTCCGGTGGCTCATTTTGCAGCCAGTCAACCAGTTCGTTTCTCGTCATAAGGTCTCAAATAAATCGGGCGCGATACTGGTTGTTCATCCCTGCCGGATTGGCGACATGATCCTTTGGCTCGATGCGGCGCGTGGCCTGCGTGAACTGTATCCTGCGCCTGCACACCGAATCGTTTTGCTGGCAGATACTGCCAGTGCGTCTCTGGTGCGCTTGCAACCGTATTTCGATTGCGTCTGGGAGCTGGATCGAGCGCGCTTTTCCAAAAGTCTTCTGTATCGTTGGCAAATGCTTCGGAGAATCGCAGGCGAAGGATTTTCAGTTGCCCTGAATCCGGCGGGTTGGCAGGACTATTACGTCGCAGATAGCATCATGGGCGCGTCAGGGGCCGCCGAAAAGGTGGGGTGGTCACTACGGCCCGACTCTCATTCGCCAGGCGAGCGTCTAATGAGAGTTTGGCGTGCCAGCAAATACAGTCGTCTATTGTCGATGCCCACGGAGAGCCTGGGAATACTTCGGCTTAATTCCGAGTTCTTGCATGCGCTTGGCCACAATGGTTTCGCACCGCGCGCACCGAAACTGAATCTCGATCGGAAGGCTGACGTGGTGGCCGCGTCGCCCCCGTACTATGTGCTATGTCCAGGCGGGACGGAACCACTAAAGCGCTGGCCTCCCGGGCGGTTTGCGGCGCTCGCTGAGGGCATCTTTGCCGCCACCGGAATGCGCGGCACGATATGCGGTTCGATCGCTGAAAAACAGCTCGCGATTGCGATTTGCAGGCTCGCCGAGGCCCCACTTTCAGATCTCACCGGCGCCCTGTCGTTGGAAGAGTTTGGCCAATTCGCCGCGGGCGCGAGCTTGGTTATTTCAAATGATTCTGGCCCTCTTCACGTCGCCGCCGCGTCGGGGGCGCCAACGCTCTGCATCCTGGGAGGAGGAACGTTTGGTTGGTGCGTGCCCTATGATTCTCCTCCGCAAGAAGGCATGTGCTTGCCGCAGGCCGTCTGGCATCCAATGGAGTGCTTCGGATGCGGTTGGCGTTGCCGTTTTGAGATTTCACCTGGAGCTGCTGCGCCATGCGTCGTCAATATATCGGCCGGAGAAGCAACCGCAGCGGCTCTTGCGATTCTTGCTTCAACCGAAGCGCATAAACCAGGGACATCGTAAGAATCACGACATCAGAAACATTCGCTCGCTCAGTTACTCGTCCATGAAAACAGGGCGTCCGAAACGGGCCGATTTCTCTGCCGCGAGCACAGCCTCCAGGCTGCGCATGCCGTCTTCAAGCGTCGGGGCATCCCGCCGCTGTCCATTAGTGAGCGCCACAAACGTATCCAATGCCCGTTGATACGACGGATCATAAGACGGACGCCTCAACTTCCTAAGACGCCAGCCCAAACTGGCGACTCGCGGAAAAGAACGCTTGCTTCTCAAGCCGTATCCCAGTCGGCGAGGAATGCGAAGCTCAACCGCCGAGCGAAATCGATCGACTCTTAATGTTCCACATTCGCCAAGAAGCTGGATCGAATCTGCCAGTCCTGACCTGCACGAGAAGAAACTCTGGACCTCCGTTCCTCGAACCATCGTCATTCGGAGCCAGGCCGAGTCACTCTCGCTCGCTTCCGATACGATGCGAGCCTCAACCTGGCTGAACTCGTCGTCGAGAAGAAATCGCAGGAGATCGAGGTGGTGCGAGGCTAGGTCGAGCAGCACGCCGCCTCCACTGGTTCGGTGTTTCTTCCACTCGGACGTTCCGCCGCTTGCCGGCGGATCACAGAGCACTGTCTGCACCATGTGAACCTTGCCGAGGCGGCCCTCCGCAAGTATCGCTCGCGCCTGCTCGATCGCCGGATGGAGTCGCCGATTGAAGCCGATCATCGTCACCAGCCCGGCGCCAGCGGACGCATCGAGAACGCGGCGTCCTGAGTCCGCGTCCGTCGCAAGCGGCTTCTCGAGGTAGAAATGCTTGCGGGCGGCGCAGGCGGCAAGGGCAAGATCGTGATGCAGACCGGTAGGAGCACAGATGACGACCGCATCGATGTCGTTTCGTGCAAAGAGATCTTCGGAGCGCTGGAAGACGGGCCTCTTCACCAATCTGGCGGCGTTATCTCTAGCTCGAGGATCGGAATCGGCGGCGGCTACCAGTTCTACGCCGCGCATGCGAGCCAAGGCGGGCAAATGTACCCAATAGGCAATGTTGCCGCATCCTATGACGCCTACCCGAAGCTTCCTCTTCAAGCGCTCGGTGGTCAGTACGCCCGACAAGCCCGGTTCATCGCGATATGTCGCATCCGTCATCTGCCGATCGTCCCTACTTCATGATGGGCACTCGCGTTTGGGTCGGCGGAAACGTAACGGAGCGTAACCGCGCGCTCGACTGCCATCGCCAACGTCTCGAGCGGAGACAGCATGTCGCGGAATCGGGATGATACGTAGTGACTCAACGCCATGTTTCGCCAGTTTCGCGCTGGCCTCCATCCAGCCCAAGCCGTGGAATCAAGGTATCGGTAGAAGAGCTTGTATGGAGCGCTCTTTCCTTCGAAATGCCACGGTTTCAGGCTGCCGCTGAAGTGAACAATCCAGGGTGACTTCTCCGCGCCGCCAAAACCACCATCGTTCAATGCGATCCGGTCGAATCTCGGACTCCAGTTCCACCTCGCGTCAAGCTTGGTCCAATTGCCTACTAGAGCGGCGTTCAGCGCCTCCTGGTCCCAGAAATACACCCGACGCCGATACCGCCTCAGATATGTCAGCGCGCGGGCTGCGATATCGTCGCTTCGCCAGCGGGCTACGTCTATCAGCATGATTCCCGCGTTGAAATATTCCGCGTCGCCATCGATGCCCAGTTCCTGGTGGCAGGCAACGCCGAAGCGTGCTCCAAGCGTCGGAACGAACATGTCCTGGGTTGCGAGAACGCCATATTGTCCCTGGACCGTTTCCCAAAGGCGCGCTAGATCGGCGAGCGCCAGTAAATCGCAGTCGAGCCAAAGCGCTCGCCCCTCTGACTT
Source organism: uncultured delta proteobacterium (assembly GCA_963808235.1). Taxonomy (GTDB): domain Bacteria; phylum Desulfobacterota; class Binatia; order Binatales; family Binataceae; genus Binatus. The sequence continues at coordinate 290,418 of CAWEEQ010000004.1, read as the reverse complement.
TGGCAGCCACCGACCGATCGTCAATTTGTCATAAGTGGCGATCGTCATCCGGCCCCACAGCGGCAGATCGACAAAACCGGTCCGCTCGGGAGCTATCCAGTGAAGCGTGACTCGTTCGGGGAGCGAGGCTGAGATCCGAGATCGCGTCCCTGGATCGAGTCCGCTGTCGACAATGTAGACCTTCAGCGTGCGTTGCGCGTCGAGATTGGCGACCACTGATCTCAGCATGACCGCGAGCGGCAGTGCGTACTGTCGGTCCGCGGCACATGCGATGACTAGCGGCTCTACACTCATCGTCCCCACTTCTATCGCCAAGCACTCGAGTGGAACAACTGGCGTTGGAAGGCGATAGAATTCGGGGCCAAACGACGAAACGGTGAGGAAAAGCAACTATCGTCCCGCGAAATGTGCCGAAAATGCTCTAATCGGAAAGGAGCCGCTACTGCGCATCTCATTCGACCGGGGGACTAGCGTAATCCTTTATGCGCTCGAACGAAAATGTAGGGAAACATGCCAAGCTGGGTGGCGGAGAGGGAGGGATTCGAACCCCCGGAGCCGTTAGGCTCACCTGATTTCGAGTCAGGCCGGTTAAACCAAACTCCCGAACCTCTCCGCGACCATCGAGCATCAAGGTTTGCTCGATCGTAGTCAAGCTGAGCCTGTTGCAATTGATTCGCCAGGCGCCGGCGCTCGAATTGATCCTCTGCGTTGGCCGATTTGCGCGCCGCCGACGATTTTCCGATCAGGCCGGAATTTGCTACCGTTGGTTTGAATTGTTCGCAGAGGAGCGCTGCTCTCTATGCCATCAAAATCAATTGCAGACCGGATTCCGACTTCCTTCGACACTTGCTTCCAGCGCTCCTACGTGGTCGAGGCTCCCGACATGCGCCGCCTCTATGAGAACGCCAAGCGCGATCAGTGGAACGCGTCCAAGGATGTCGACTGGACGATCAACGTTGACCCCGAGCGCGGCATCTTCGCCGACGAACTGATCGACGGCCACGGCACTCCGACTCTCGACCGCCTCGATCCGAAGAATTTTCAGCGTCTCAACATCGAGTTCTCATGCTGGCGGTTGTCACAACTCCTCCACGGCGAGGAAGGCGCGATGCTCGCCTGCAGCCAGCTGGTCGATATGGTGCCCGGCAACGACGCGAAGTTCTTCCAGGCAACGCAGGTCGTTGACGAGGCCCGCCACGCCGAAGTCTTGAGCCGCTACCTGCTCGAGAAGTGCGACGGCAAAGTTTATCCGATCACCGGGAACATCAAGACGCTCTTCGACTATATCCTCGGCCAGGGCAAGTGGTTCATCAAGACAGTCGGCCTGCAGCTGCTCGCGGAGACGTTCGCGGTGTCGCTGTTCAGGATGCTGATGGAAACGGCCAAGGATCCTCTGCTGCGCGAAATTTGCCGGCGCATCCTGGCAGATGAATCGCGACACATGGGTTTTTCAGTCCTAAGCCTGCCCGACGAGATTCGCGGCCTCAGCTCCGGCGACTTGCACGAACTCGAGGATTTCACCCGCGAGGCGCTGCTCCTGATCATGAAGGGACAGTTCCCGGTCGAGGCGTACGAGGCAATCGGAATGAGCGCCGCCGAGATCGAAGAGATCCGCCACGCGCGCAAGCAGATCGCGCTCGGCAGCGAATATGCGCTGTTCAGAAAACTGTTCCGCCGCGAAATGCATCAGACCGTCGTGACCAACATGCAGAAGGTCGGGCTGCTCAACCAGCGCACCAGCGCCTTCATGCGTGAGATGGGAATCGATACCAACCTCGCGGCCGCTGCGTGATGGCAACCGCACCGAGTCAGCAGCGGGCAAATAGATTTGACTGGCGCGCGCAACTCGGCTCGCGGCTGGTCTCCGCTGACGATGCGGTCGCACATATCAAGTCGGGCGATCGGGTCGCGCTCTCGATAGCCCAGGCTACCCCGTTCGAATTGTGCCCGCCGTTGGCGGCGCGCCTGATGGAACTCGAAGACGTCGTCGTCAACCATGGCGCCGCGGTGATGAACTGGGATCTGCCCGGGCTCGGCGAGCGGTTCCGGCTGGAATCTTTCTATCTGTCGCCGTACGACCGCGAACTCTATTCGCGCGGCGCCGCCGATTTCACCCCGATCGCGTACTACCGCGCGGGACATCTGCCGCCGGCGCTCGACAATTTCAATGTGTACCTGATGACCGTGTCGCCGCCCGACGAGCATGGCAACTGCAACTTCGGCGAAGCTCAGATCATGTCGAAGCTACTCGCCCGCAATGCGAAACTGGTGATCGCCGAAGTAGATCAGAAATCGATCCGGGTCGGCGGCGACAACTCGATTCATATTTCGGAGATTGATTACTTCGTTGAGCGCACGGTCGATTTGCCGGTCATAGATCTGCCGCAACCCGGCGAAGAGGAAGCGCGGAATATCGCGACTGTATGCAAGATGGTAGCGAAAGAACTGATTCCCGATCGAGCGTCGATACAAATCGGGGTCGGCTCGATGTCGGGGATGCTTTGCAAGCATCTGCTCGGCCATCATGAGCTCGGGATGCAGACCGAGGTGATTCCGCTCCACACCGCGCCACTCGTGGAAGCAGGCGTGATCACCGGCAAGCACAAAAAGCTTTTCCCGGGATTGGTCGTCGGCGCCGCATGCGCGCCGCTGATGCCACGCGAAGAGCTGGATTATATCGACGGAAATCCGACCTTCGCGCTCTACGATTTCAATACTACCGACGACATCCGCCTGATCGCGCAGGAAGACGGCCTCATCTCGGTGAACAATGCGATGGCGGTTGACCTCACCGGACAAACCAACGGCGAATCGATCGGCCCGCTGATGTATACCGGCACCGGCGGCCAGACCGCGTTTGTGATCGGCGCATGCCTCGCCGGCGGCAAGACCGTGATCGTGGTGCCGTCAAGTTCGATGGTGCACGGCAAGCGCGTGTCGCGAATCGTGCCGGTGCTCGATCCGGGAAGTGTGGTGACATCGCCGCGCGCATATGTGCATCACGTGGTGACCGAATACGGCATCGCGAATCTCAAAGGCAAATCGATTCGCCGGCGCATCGACGAGCTGGTTGCGATCGCGCATCCCGATTTCAGATCGCAGCTTCGCTCCGAAGCTAACCGCCTCTACAAAGTCTGAGAGTAGGGCTGAGATCCGCTTTCGGAAGCAGCGTGCGCTCCGGCTTCTATGGTCAACATCAACCCGACCAGGATTTCGGGACGTTGGAGCAGCGGATTTGCGCTCGATGTGCATACGACCAGCAGCGAGGTCCACGGGCACAACGAATATGGGCATCCGCGGTTCGAGACCAATCGCTCGGAGATTGGCGAGCTGTTGTACAAACTCAAGTATCATTCAGACAGAAGCGTCGTACCCGCGATCGTGGAAGCGGTCGGTTCGTTCGTGGAATCTTATCTGCCCGCGATGGACCTGATTGTTCCGGTCCCACCTTCGACTCCGAGACGCGAACAACCGCTTATTCTGATCGCTCGCGCGCTTGCCGCGAAAGTAAGCGTTCCCCTTTCCGAAGACTGCGTCTGGAAGATCCGCGAGACTCCGCAGCTCAAAAACGCTTACGAGTACGATCAGAGATGGCGTTTGCTCGATGGCGCGTTCGAGGTGGATTCCGCTTGCGTCGGAGAAAAGACGCTCCTGCTGCTTGACGATCTCTACAGGTCGGGAGCCACGTTGAACGCGATTACCAGTGCCCTGTACGATAAGGGCGGCGCGAAAGACGTTCTTGCGCTGACAATCACGCGGACGCGGAGCAGACAATGACCAAGGTCTTCGTGGGCGGCTCACGCCGAATAGTCCGGTTGAATCCGGAAGTCGTGATTAGACTCGATGCGATACTGGCGAAGAAGGCGTCGATTCTGATTGGCGATGCGGCCGGCGCCGACAAATCCGTGCAACAGTACTTGAATGCAAAAGGCTTTCGTGACGTCGAGGTATTCTGTTCCGGCGATGAATGCCGCAACAACGTGGGAAACTGGCCGCTCAGGCGCGTCGCGGTCGAATCACGCAAACGTGACTTCGATTTCTATGCGGCCAAAGACCAACTGATGTCGTGCGAGGCGGACTCCGGACTGATGATCTGGGATAACAAGAGCGCCGGCACTCTAATGAATGCTCTCCGCCTCGTTCGCCAAGGCAAGCAGGTTTCGATCTTCGAGGCTCAGCATGGTCGATTCCAGGAACTGCAGACCGAATCGGAGTGGAAGAAGTTCTTTTCCGGTTGTAGCGAAGAGGTAAGACGCCGAATCGAAACGCTCGCGTCCGATTCTAAAGTTGCGGAGCCAGTTCAGGCCTCTCTTCTCTGATCGAACTATTCCTGGCGCGCGGTATAGAGACCGGCGAATCCCGGCGGACGCCATCCTTTGTTCGCGCAGACGTTGCACACCACGTACTGCTTGTGACGCCCGTCTTCGATTCCCGTAAGTGCGACCGCGCTCTCGGTTGAGACCGGCTTGTTACACGCAACGCAGGTCGCGGTCAGCGCTTTGTTCTGTTTGGCCTTGTCACTGGGCATCGGAGCCGCACCACTCGGCTAATCTGGTGAGTTGTTAATATTTCTGACGTTACACTAGGCCGGAAACACAATTCGCGCATTCTCGCCGAGCAGTTTGCGCTGCCGCGCCGGACTCAAACTAGCAATTGAGTTTCTAATCAGATGCGGCGCTTCAAGGTTGGAATCGACGTGCGGAAAATCGGAGCCCCATAGCACGCGATCTTCGCCCAACAGATCCATCACCGCGCCAATCGTCCGCTCCTCCGGCTCCGCGACCACCCATATGTTTCGCCGAAAATAATCCGACGGCTTCAACTTGGTCGGATAAGTCCAGCCGAGCAGATCATACTTCTGATCCATCCTGTCCATGATGTACGGCGCCCAGCCGCATCCGGCCTCGACGCACAAGACTTTAAGGCGCTGGAAGCGATCGAACAACCCGTCGGCCACCATCGTCATCGCGGCCGGCACTACCTGCGCGAATCCGCCCAGTGCAAATCCGAACACGGTGCGAAACTCGCCCGGCTGGTAGAACTGGCCGATTATTCCCGGCGCGCGATTGAAGCGCACGATCACGTGCAGGCAGGCTGGGATTCCCGCTTCTTCGCACTCGCGCCAAATCGGATCGAAGTCCGGATGCGAGAAGCGCCGGCCGCCGACATTTTCCGGCGCGAGGAAGATTCCCTTGAAGCCGAGCTTGATGCATCGCTTGAGCTCGACCAGCGCCGCGTCCACGTCCTGCAGCGCGATATGGGCGATAGGGATCACGCGGCCGCGCACCGAGCTTGCAAAATCGTTGATCCAGTTGTTGTAGGCGCGCGCGTACGCGCCCGCGAGCTCATGATCCGCGACGTCCCAGAGAATTCCGACGGTCGGAAACAGCACTCCCGCGTTCACGCCCCATTCGTCGAGCAGCTTAACGCGCTCGGCGGGGAGATAGCTGGCGGGCGGACATCCGTCGAGGTACCCGAGCCGGCCAGGCACGAAGAGTTCCTGCCGCGGTTGATTCGCGCCGCCGAGACCCGCGAGCATCCCCTTCAAGAGCGGCTGATTGTCAACCATCAGCACTTCGAGCCCATCGCCTGGGTCCTTGATGATCCGAATGGCGCGGTCGCGAAACTTCGGCTCGAGGTATTTCTCCCAGAGGTCGGGCGGCTCCATCACATGCGAGTCGCAATCAATAACAATCGAATCCGGGCTGCTCATCCCTATGAACCTAACATGTGTTCGACCTTCGAACGAAGCGAGCAAGCGCTGTTGGTGTTACGTGCCTGGACGGCCAGCAATTGAGCCGGCCAGAGCGATCGCGAGCGCGATTGCTCCGACGATACAAATCACGACGATCAACTGCGCGATCCCATGGGCCGTGCTCTGCTTAGAATCGGAAATCGGATCCTCGACGTGAGCGGAGTGCGCTCCCGAATGATATCCGCTGTGTGAAGTATAGTAGATCCCGGTGCCGGGAATTCCGACCGTCTTGCGAACTCCCGTGCGGCCGACCGTGACGTGCGCGCCGCGCATTCCGAAGGTGAGGCTGGGACCTGATTTCGACACGTTGACCGATAGCCCCGGGAAGATCGAAACGCGCCGATAGAATCTGAAATTGCCCATCGCCCCTTTTCGCGTTATCGCCAAGCTCGGCGCGCGCGAAAGAACTCGCGCATGAGGTTGGCGCACTCCGGTTCCATCACGCCACCGACGACCTCGAATCGATGGTTCAAGCGTCCGTCGCGGCCAATATCATACACGGAACCGAGCGCGCCCGCCTTTTCGTCCCGCGCGCCGTAGACGACCCGACTGATTCGCGCGGTTATCATCGCACCCACGCACATCACGCACGGCTCGAGCGTGACGTAGATCGAAACCTCGGCGAGCCGATATGTCTCGAGCCGGGATGCAGCCGATCTGATCGCCAGAATCTCGGCGTGCGCGGTCGGATCGCCAAGCCCGATCGGCCGGTTATGCCCCGATCCGACGATCTGCCCTGCGGCCACAGCGATTGCTCCGACCGGAACTTCGCCCTCCGCTTCCGCGCGCCGGGCTTCGGCCAGTGCCGCTGTCATGAACTGCCGGTCTTGATCGGTAGTCATCGCAGTGGCAACCCGGCGTTTAAACGATTGACGTCGCCCGGAGGATAATAGATTGACATTCAAGGATACCCGCACCAAGATCAAAGCTCGGGGAACACTGTGATGAAAAAGCGAATTGTGATCGCGACTTTCCTTGCGTTTGGCGCGGCAGCCAGCATCTCATTCGCCGGCACTCGCGTCGAGATGAAAGACGGTGAGAAGGCGCTCCAGGCAGCGGACATGCATAAGCGCTACGATCATCCCAGGACACAAGTCGTAAGGAACGACGATCTGAAGATCAACATCACGACCGATCAGATTATGTATTCGTGCTGCATGCCTGCGAATCTCGTGGTCGCTGGAAAGATCACCAACGTCAGCCCGAGGCCAATCGACTACGTGCGTCTCAATTTCGCGTTCGAAGATAGTAAGGGCAAGGTTCTGCACGCCGAGAGTCTGTTCAATCACAAAGCTGAAAGTATGTCGGACGACGAAAACACGCAGCGCATCCTGAACGAAAAGCCCCATTTCGACGCGCTCCAGCCGGGCCAGAGTGATACGTTCGCATTTTCGGTCTCCTGCATCGAGCTGCCCAGTTTCTCAAAGGTCGAATTGTTTTCCACCGAAATGAAACCAGAGCGCGACGCGAGCGCGCGTTAGCCCGTTAACAAGTTAGCCACCTGATGCTCGATTGTCCGAGATCGGAAGCATAGACCCGGCGGCGCTCAAGGCGCGCATCGATCGCGGCGAGAGTGTCTTCATCCTCGACGTTCGCGAGCCAGGCGAAATCGCGATCGCACCCTTTCCCGGCGCGACTCACATCCCGATGGGCGATATCCCATCGCGGTTGACCGAACTCGACCCTGACCGGGAGACTGTCGTCGTATGCCATCATGGAATCCGCAGCGCGCAAGTCGCGATGTATCTTACGCGGATGGGATTCGAGCGCGTACTCAACCTGGCGGGTGGAATCGACGCATGGTCTGAGAGCGCCGACCCGTCGACTCCGCGCTACTAACGCGTAATCGAAAGCGTCATAATGCGGGACGGGAACCCTGCTATGACCTACCTGGCAGCAGCAATCCAAATGACCGCCGGCGCCGACAAAGCGGCGAACCTGCAGCGCGCGGAGCGGCTGGTGCGAGTCGGCGCGGCGCGCGGCGCAAACCTGGTCGCGCTGCCCGAGGTCTTCAATTGGCGCGGAAAGCGAGTTGAGCAAGCGGCGGCGGCAGAAACGCTCGACGGCGAATCGCTCGGCTTGATGTCGCGCCTCGCGCGCGAACTCAAGATTCATATCGTAGCCGGATCGATCACCGAGCGTGCCGACGATTCTGCGCGATCTTACAACACCTCGGTGCTGCTCGGTCCCGACGGCGGGCGAATCGCCGTCTATCGCAAGATTCATCTCTTCGACGTCGATCTTCCCGGCCGCGTGACGGTGCGCGAATCGGATTCCAAGCTCGCCGGCGCCGACACGGTCTGCGCCGAGACTCCGCTCGGTGCGATCGGACTCAGCGTCTGCTACGACTTGCGCTTTCCGGAACTATACCGGCGTCTCGCCTTCGCCGGCGCCCGGTTAATCATGGTGCCGAGCGCGTTCACCTTTCCAACCGGCGAAGCGCATTGGGAAGTGCTGGTGCGCGCCCGGGCGATTGAAAACCAGGCCTACGTGATCGCACCCGCGCAGTTCGGCCCCAATCTTTATGGTTACAGTGACTACGGAAATTCGATGATCGTCGATCCATGGGGACGCGTACTGGCGCGCGCAGCCGATCAGGAAGGCGTAGTGGTAGCGCCGATCGATCTCGAGTACCAGGACCGGGTGCGGAGCGAATTACCGGCATTGAAACACGCGAGGTTGCGATGAAGCGTATGAATAAGCTCAGACGGATAGCTGCGACGATTGCGATCGCGACGATGTTGGTCGGAGCCGTCGCGCCCGCTTTTGCGCACGACATGGCCGATATGGGCAATATGGACGGCCACGATATGTCGTCCGCACCGAATGCGATGGGCTCGCACATGGGGATGGACGCACACATGGTGATGACGGAGTCGCGTCCCGCGACACCCGCCGACATCGAGCGCGCGCACGAGATACTCAATACGCTGCGCAAGGTGCTGGCCGACTATCGCGATTCCCAGCTCGCACTCGATCAGGGCTATCGGATCTTTCTCCCGACAATTCCTCAAGAGGTCTACCATTTCACCGACTATCGGGCCGCCACGCAGGAATACGCGGGCAACTTCAATCCTTCCAATCCCGGATCGCTTCTCTATGTGAAAAATTCGAAAGGCGATTATGTGTTGGTCGGCGCGATGTACAGCGCTCCTCCCGATTCCACGCCGGCGCAGCTCGACGCGCTCATTCCGCTAAGCGTCGCGCGCTGGCATGCGCATACCAACATTTGTCTGCCCAAGGGAATCTCGCTGAACGATCTGCTCCGCGGCGATATTGGGGAGGCGCATACCGATATGCCCGGCATGATGCCGGTAGGTGCAAGTCCGCAGGCGCCGGATATCAACAAGCGGCTGGGTTTTCTGGCCGACGGCCGTTTCGGATTCACCGGTAAGATAGCCACCGCTCCGGACTGCGAAGCCGCCGGCGGCCATTTTATTCCGCAGGCATTCGGATGGATGACTCACGTCTATCCGTTCAACGACGATTTGAAGGTTGCCTTCGGCACCAGCGTTCCGAAGCCCCCCGCGAACTGATCGCACGAAATCGAGATTCAGTTCGATAGCCGATCAAGACCGCATTGGGCTGTGCGCGCCGTGACTCTGCGCGCCAACGCGGCTATTATCTCTTGCGACCGAGCCTCGCGTTGGTGGGAATGTTCATATGGCTGATGGACCTCTTTTGGGTTTTCGAATTCTTGATCTGACCGCCGTCATTTCGGGGCCGTTTTGCACACAACTGCTCGGCGACCTTGGCGCCGACGTGGTCAAGATCGAACCGCCCGAGGGTGATTCGATGCGCCGCAATGTCGGCCCGCAACGCGGCGGGCTCACGGCCGCGTTCCTCAACTTCAACCGCAACAAACGCAGTATCGTGATCGATATCAAGAAAGAGCATGGCCGCGATTTGGTCCGCCGCCTCGCCGTCAAGGCCGACGCGCTGGTCGAGAACAATCGCCCGGGCGTCGCCGAGCGGCTCGGAATCGGCTACTCCGATATCCGCCGCGCCAATCCCAAAATTGTTTACTGCTCGATCTGTGGATTTCCGCCCAAGGGTCGTTATGCGAATTTCCCCGCCTACGACCCGGTTATCCAGGGTTACTCGGGGATGGCTTACGTGCAGGGACTCAAGGCCGGGCAGCCGACCGCGGTCAAAATGGCGTTGGCCGACAAAGTCAGCGGCATGACGGCGGCATTGGCGGTAGTTAGCGCACTGCATGCGGCCCGTGCCCGCGGCGTCGGCCAGTACATCAAGGTACCGATGCTGGAAGCGATGATGGCATTCACGGCCAATGACTCGATCTACGGCTACACGCTGCTCCCCGAGAACGAGTTCAAGCATCTGGCGCCCAAGAGCACGACCCTCGATCCTTTCAAGACCAGGGACGGATGGCTGACCATCGCGCCGTTCACCGACCAGCAGTCGAAGCGGCTCGCCGAGGCGGTTGGGCATCCTGAATTCTTTCCGGAGACCACCGATCGCGCCGAGCGTGGACGCAATTTCATGCGAGGCCTGGCGAAACTATTTCTTGAAAAAGATACCCGCGAATGGCTCGAGATCATCGAGAAGGCCGACGTTCCATGCGGTCCCGTCCATAACTACGAGACGCTGTTGGAAGATCCCGAGATCGTCGAGAACGAGAGCTTCTCGGTCTATGAGCATCCAAGTGCGGGCACGGTGCGGACCGTGAATCCCGGCGCCAGGTTCACCGAAACACCGATGAAAATGTGGCGAGTCCCGCCAAAGCTCGGCGAGCATACAGACGAGATCTTGCGCGAGGCCGGAATCGAGCGCACGCAGGTCGAGGAATTGCGCGCCGCCAAAGTGATCGTCTAGGCAGGGATTGATCGTCTACCAGGGATTGTGCGTCGGCGCCCGACTACGCGAACATCCCGGGCTCGCGCGATCGCAGCCAGACCAGGCCTCGATACATGTAATGCACGAACGACAAGGCGGTGACGGCCACCGTCACGATAAGGAGCGCGCTGAAATAACTCGGCCAGTAGTTACCCGCTCTTGCCAGCACCGCGATTACGCACGCGAGCTGCAAGACGGTGCTTGACTTGCCCAGGTAGCTCGGACGAACCGGCACGCGCTCTCCGGTGAAAAAAGAGATCATCAGGTAGCCGACGACGATCACGATATCGCGGATCGCGACCACGCTCAGGAGATAGCCGGGCAGTTCGCCGTCAATGGTCAGAACCACAAACGCGGACACCAGCATCAATTTGTCGGCGAAGGGATCGAGAAAAGCGCCGAGTTCGGTGCGCGAGTCGAACCATCGGGCGACCGTGCCGTCGAGTCCGTCGGTTATCGCGGCGGCTGCGAATACATACAGCGCTTCGGTGTAGCGCTGGCGGGTCAGAAAGGTCAGGAAAATCGGTATCGAGCCGAGCCGGCATAGAGTCAGAAAGTTGGGCAGATTGAGCAGATGGCCGTACGACGGCGCCGGCGGTTTGTTGGGAACCGCATGAATCGTGTTGTGTGACGGCGCTGCCATCGTGGATCGTTGCAAACGGTTAGGCTCGATCATTCGCGGCCTTGCGCAATCTTCCTGCTACCGGCGCACTCACGCGAGCCCGCATCGAAACCACCCCGTCGCTGTACTCTTCGCTTAGCACTTCTCCATCCCTTCGCGCCATTGCGACCAGGTCTCCACGTCCGGCCGGCAGCGTGACCGATACTTCCTCGCGCGAGCCGCCGAAATGGCGCGCGATCGCGTCGAGCAGTTCGCCGAGGCCCCTGCCCTTTAGCGCCGAAATAGAGACCGTGTCGTGCGCGCCGTTTCCACGCAGCGGATTTTCGAGCAGGTCGGCCTTGTTCATGACGACCAGCCGCGGCGCCGTGCCCGCGCCGATTTCATTCAGGACTTCATCGACTATCGTCATCCGCTCGGAGGCCAGCCGAGAGCTCGCGTCGACGACATGGAGCAGCATCGTCGCGGTCCGCACCTCTTCGAGCGTCGCCTTGAACGCCTCGATCAGCATATGCGGCAGGCGATGGATGAATCCGACCGTGTCGACCAGCATCACGTTCATCTTGCCGGGCAGCTTGAGGCGTCGAATCGTCGGATCGAGAGTCGAGAACGGACGATTCGCGGTCTCGACGTGTGCGTCGGTGAGCGCGTTCATCAACGTTGATTTGCCGGAGTTGGTATAGCCGACCAGCGCGACAGTCGGATAAGGAACTTCGAGACGGCGCTGGCGCTGGATCGTCCGCGTGCGTTCGACCTCGCCGAGGCGCGCCTTCAGGCGGGTGAGCCGCTCGCGCAACCGGCGCCGATCGACTTCGAGCTGCGTTTCTCCGGGTCCGCGCGTTCCGACTCCACCGCCTCCTGCGCCGCCGCCGCGAACGCGCGAAAGATGCGACCATTGGCGGGTCAGCCGCGGTTGCAGATAACTCAGTTGCGCGATCTCGACCTGGAGTTTGCCCTCGAGCGTGTGCGCGCGCTGCGCGAAAATATCGAGAATCAGCTGGCTGCGATCGATCACGCGGATCTTGAGCTCATTTTCGAGATTGCGCGCCTGCGCGGGAGTGAGCGCGTCGTCGAAGATCGCCAGTGATGCGCCCTTCGATTGCGCGAGCTCGCGGACCTCCGCAGTCTTGCCTTTGCCGATAAAGGTGCGCGGGTCGGGAGCTTTAAGGCGCTGGCGAACGACTCCGGCGACTTCGGCGCCGGCGCTCTCGGTCAGTGCTTTGAGCTCGTCGAGCGATTCTTCGGAGCCGATTCCTTGATCGGTGCCGAGCTCGATACCGACCAGGACGGCGCTCTCATGATGTTCGTTGGAAACGTCGTACGATTTCGTCAGATTCTTACCTCGAGCGCAAAGCGCTCAAGTTTTGAGAGTATCAGATAAGTCCGATCGGAGCGACGCTAGCGCAATTCGACGGAGCCGGGGGGGAGGAGTTGTTCCAGTTCTGCGATGAAAGAATCGGTGGGGGTTACGCGGTAGGTGTCGCCTAAAAGCATTACGGCTTCGCGGCCGTCTTCGAAGCCTACGTGCAGGTAGGTCATTGATTTGCCGCGGTAGCGCGCGAGCATCGACTTGAGCGCGTCGAGGCCGCCGTTTTCCAGCCGGCTCATCGGGGCTGTGATGCGGACTTCGCGCACTGAATCGAGGAGCGCGGAATCGAGCGGCGTCAGCCCTTCGAGGATTATCTGTGCGCGCTCATCGTCAACGTCGAGCTTGCCGCGCGCGACCACCGGCTCGTCGCCCATGATGATCGCTTCAAACTTCTGGTAGGTCTCTGACCATGCGATCGCTTCGACCGCGCCCTGGCGATCCTCGAGCGAAAACGTCGCGTAGCGTTTGCCCGACTTGTTGTTCTTGAGCTTGACGGCGTGAATAACGCCTGCAATCTGCACCTGGCTGCCGTCGGGCGCGCCGGCCAAATCAGCGGTCGTGAGCTTGCTGATTCGCGCCAGTTCGCGATCGTATTTGTCGAGCGGATGCGCGGTGACGTAAAAGCCGAGCGCTTCTTTTTCGAATTTCAGTTTTTCGCGAGGGTCCCATTCCGGAAGCGGATCGCGAGCCGGCAGGCGCGGAACTTTGACCGCGCCGCCGAATAGTCCGATCTGGTTTTTCTCGACGTCGCTCTGCGCTTTCTGCGCGATCCTGATCGCATTTTCGACCTCGGCCATCAGACTCGCGCGCGTGGATCCGGTCGAATCGAATGCACCGCATTTGATCAGCGCTTCGAGCACTCGGCGGCTGATGAGTTGGGTGCCCACTCGCAGGCAGAAATCCGCCATGTTCTCGAATGGGCCGCCCGACTCGCGCATCGCGATGATCGCCTCGGCCGGCTTGCTTCCGACTCCGCGAATTGCGGCGAGGCCGAAACGGATCGCATCGGCGGCAACCGCAAACTTGACCCGGCTCTGGTTCACGTCAGGCGGCAAGATGGCAATCTTCATGTCGCGCAGCGCAGCGATATTTTTGTAGGTCTTGTCCACGTCGTCCATGTCGAGTGACATCAGCGCCGCCATGAACTCGAGTGGATAGTGAGCCTTCAGGTATGCGGTCCGATAAGTAGTGAGCGCGTAGGCGGCGCCGTGCGAGCGCGGGAAACCGTACGAGGCGAACGCTTCGATTTTTTCGAAGATCGAGGTCGCGAGAGGCGCGGAGAGACCGTTGCTTTTGGCGCCCTCGATAAAGCGCTCGCGCTCCTTTTCCATGACGGCCTTGTTCTTTTTTCCCATAGCGGCGCGCAAGATATCCGCTTGCTGGAGCGAATAGCCGGCCAGCGCCTGCGCCGCGCGCATCACCTGCTCCTGGTAAACGATCACGCCGTAGGTATCCCTTAAGACTGGCTCCAGGAGCGGATGATCGTATTCGACGGGTTCTTTGCCGTGCTTGCGATCGACGAAATGCTGGACCATGGTCTTGCCGTCTTCGATCGCGTCGAGCGGGCCGGGCCTGAAGAGCGAAATCGCGCTGATCACATCCTCGAAGTTCGAGGGTTTGAGCTCGGTGATAAACCGGCGCATACCTGAGCTTTCCATCTGGAAAACGCCAACGGTGTCGCCGCGCGAGAGCATCTTGTAGCTATCGGCGTCGTCGAGCCTGAGCCGGTTCAGGTCGGGAGGATTCCTGCCGTCGGCCGCGATCAGCGAAAGCGTGTCGGCGATCAGAGTCAGGTTCTTCAGCGCGAGAAAATCGAACTTGATAAGTCCAATCTCGTCCACGCCCTTCATCGAATACTGCGTGATCGCGAGCGCGGCTTCGTCGCGTTCCTTATCGACGTAGAGCGGCACCAGGTCGGTGAGCGGCTGATCTGAAATGACGACGCCCGCCGCATGGCGCGAGGCGTGGCGGAGCAGACCCTCGAGCTTGAACGCGTAGGTGAAGAGTTCAGGATGCAGTTTGCGCTCGGCCTTGAGCCGCGGCTCCATCTCGAGCGCGTCGGCGAGCGGGAAATCGCGGCCCTGCTTGGGCGCGGGATAGAGCTTGACGATCTTGTCGGTCTCGGCAAAGGAGAGTCCGAGCACGCGGCCGACGTCGCGAATCGCCTGCTTGCCCTTGATCGTCCCGAACGTGATTATCTGCGCGACCCGATCGGCGCCGTACTTTTCGCGCACGTAGTCCAGCAGCTCGTCGCGGCGCTCGTAGCAAAAGTCGGAATCGATATCGGGCATCGACTTGCGCCCGGGATTCAGCCATCGCTCGAAGATCAGCTTGTGCTCGATCGGATCGACCTCGGTTATCCCGAGCGAATACGAAACCAGCGAGCCGACCACCGATCCGCGGCCTGGCCCGACTGGAATCCCCTTGCCGCGCGCGTGACTGATATAGTCCTGCACGATCAGCATGTAGCCCGCGAATCCCATGTCGCGGATTATCGGCAGCTCGCGATCGAGGCGCTCGTAATATGGCGCCGGTTCGAATCCGCCGCCTACTCGGGCGCGGATTTCCGCAAGCCGCTCTTCGAGGCCCGCGCGCGCACGACGCTCCATTTCATCTTCGAGATTTATTTCGGCGCCGTTTTTGTCGGATACGGTGTAAAGCGGGAAATGAAACTTGCCGAACTCGAATTCAAAATCGACCCGACGCGCGATCTCGACGCTGTTGCGCAATTCCTCCGAGTCGGCGCCGAACGCCTGGGCCATCTCGTCGGGCGTTTTCACGTACAGCTCGTCGGTGTCGAAACGCCATCGCGTCTCGTCGGCCATCGTCTTGCCGGTCTGGATACAGAGCAGAACTTCGTGCGCCTTGGCGTCGTCGCGATGCAGGTAGTGGCAATCGTTGGTCGCGACCAGCGGCAGGCCAACCTGCTTGCCGATTTCGCGGAGCGCCTCGTTGTACGGCGAGTGCAGCTTGTTGTCCTGAAGTTCCAGGTAGTAGCGGCCGGGAAACATCTTCGCGTACGACTCGGCGGTCTCGCGCGCCTTGTCCATCCGATCCTGCCGGAGCCATCGCGCAAGCTCACCGGACAGGCATCCCGAGAGCACGATCAATCCGCCGGACAGCTCGGCGAGAATTTCCTTGTCGATGCGCGGCTTGTAGTAGAGGCCATCCTGGTAGGCGGTGGTGAGCAGGCGGCACAGATTTCGGTAACCTTCACGATTTTGCGCGAGCAGGATCAGATGGAAATTGCCGCCGCCGTCGAAGTCGTCGCTGCGCGGAATCTGAGTGCGATCGCCGCGCTTGCCGGGCGCCAAGTAGGCTTCGCATCCGATGATCGGTTTGATCCCGGCGGCGGTGGCCTTCTGAAAGAATTCGACCGCGCCGAACATGTTGCCATGATCGGTCATCGCGATAGCTTCCATGCCGGAGGCTTTCGCGTGTTCGATTAGCGGCCCGATTTTGTTGGCGCCGTCAAGCAGGCTGTACTGCGTGTGGACGTGAAGATGAACGAAACTCATAGCGCCCCCATCCCGCACCCCGCCCGCCCAGCTTGTGGGCGGACCATTCCCCGCAAAAGCGACGCGCGAACAATGCGCGCGTCTGCGAACTACTTCTTCTTTTTCTCTTCGGCCGCTTCCGGCTTCTTGCCACCCTTTTCCTTGTCGCCGCCAGCTTCCTTGGCAGCTGCACCTTCGGCCGCGGGCGCTGCCGCTGCCCCTTCGGCGGGCGCAGCACCTTCGACCGGCGCGCCTTCGACTGCTTCCGGCGCCGCAACCACTGCAACCTCGGCAACCGTAGGCGGCAGGACGGTAACGACCGGATAATCGGTGTCGAAAATCGGCTTCACTTTTCCGACGAAGTTCACCGATGAGATATGAATCACGTCATGGATGTCGACGTTGGTGACGTCCACCTCGATCGAATCGGGAATCTCCAGCGGCAGGCATTCGACCGTCGCGGTACGCTCGAGCGGCGACAGGATTCCGCCGTTGGCGACGCCGATCGCCTTGCCAGTGAACTTGAGGGCCACTTCGACGCGAATCGGGCGATTCAGATCGACTTCGTAAAGATCCGCATGCAGGATTTCGCCGGATACCGGCGCGCGCTGCACGTCCTTAAAGATGACGTGCTTGCCGTCGAGCTCTGCGGTGCTCGATTTGAGCTTGATGATTCGAGTGTGCGCGGCCGCTGAAACTCTAGCCTTCAGCTCGAGGCGATCGATCGCCAGCGCGGTCGGCGCGGTAGTCGGCCCGTACAAAATTGCGGGAATGCGGCCTTGCCGTCTAAGCGCGTTGTTGCGGCCCTTGGGGCGGGTCGCGCGTTTCTCGCAGGAAAGTTCACCGGTCTCCATTGTGTCCTCGCTTCATGATTCGCGCGCCCTCAGGTGAAGAGCGAGCTCACCGATTCCTCATTATGAATCCGCTTCATCGCTTCCGCCAGCAGGCTCGCCACCGAGAGCACCTTGACGCCGGAGAGCTCCGCCTGGGTCTTCGCGCGAAGCGGAATGCTGTTAGTCGTAACAATTTCCTTGATGTTTGATTTGTTCAGACGGTCGCACGCCGGATCCGACAAGATCGGATGCGTCGCGACTGCGATTACTTCCGACGCGCCCGCATTGGCGACAACCTTCGCCGCCTCGGTGATCGTGCCGGCCGTGTCGATCATATCGTCAACCAACAGCGCGATTGAGTCCTTGACTTCGCCGACCAGCTGCATCTCGGCGACCTCGCTGGCGCGGCGACGACGCTTGTCGATGATCGCCAGGTTCGCATTGAGCCGCCGCGCAAACGCACGCGCTCGCTCGACGCCGCCCGCATCGGGCGACACCACCGAGATCTGTTTCCCTTCGACTCGCTTGCGCAGGTAACTCACCAGCACCGGCATCGCGAACAAGTTGTCGACGGGGATATTGAAAAATCCCTGGATTTGTCCCGCGTGCAGATCGACCGTGAGCACGCGATGCGCGCCGGCGGTCGTGATCAGGTCGGCGACGACCTTTGCGCTGATCGGCACTCGCGGCGCGACTTTGCGATCCTGGCGCGCATAGCCGAAATACGGGATCACAACCGTGATCCGGCCCGCCGACGCGCGCCTGAGCGCATCGGTCATGAGCAGCAGTTCCATCAGGTTTTCGTTGGGCGGCGTGCAGATCGACTGGATCACGAAGCAGTCGCCGCCGCGCACGTTCTCGCGAATCTCAACCATCACTTCGCCGTCGGGAAAACGGCCAACTTCAGCCTCACCCATCTTCACCCCGAGATGCTCGGTAACTTCTTTGGCGAGCACGGGGTTGGAATTCCCGGTGAATACTTCGAGTTGGTCTTTGACCCTGTCCGACATATTCAATTCTCCCGAATCGCGATTCACAAACTCCGTGCCCGGTTTATCTGGCTGGGCGGGAAGGATTCGAACCTTCGAATGCCAGGTCCAAAGCCTGGTGCCTTACCAGCTTGGCGACCGCCCAGCGCGCTCAAGATTCGAAGGCTTGAGCTGAGCTTTGCTTCCTTCTCTCGCCAATCAATAATGACAGCCCGCCCGTCTGCCTTAAACGGGCACGTCGTGAACCGTCGAACTTTCCGGACTGCCCTTGCGGACTTGGCCGCTGCGATCTACACCGCACCACTGCTCGCAGCGAACACTGCCTTAAACCTTGGCCTTAAACCTTGAACCTGCAGTCGTGTGCGGGGATTGCGATGTTATTGATGCTGTTTTTGGCTGTCAATGCGCGCTGCGGGCGATCATGCACAGGCTGTGCATTAACGCTCAATTCCTAAGCTCTTCCAGAGCTCTTCCATCGAGCGTCGTCGCCGCGAGCACGGTGGCAAACGGCGCCCGCTTCTTCACCTTCTCCGCCGCCTGCCCCGCTTCTTCGGTTGACGCGAACACTCCGAAAACCGCCCCGCCGCTGCCCGACATCTGGGCCGCGCGCGCTCCCAACTCTTCAAGTAATCCTTTAAGTCTGCGGATTTCGGGAAATTGGGCGATCGCGGCCGCCGCAAGATCGTTGATGGCAATCGCGGGTGAGATTTCTCCGCGCGCGATCGCGTCGATATCGGAGTCGGGCGCTCGTCCGCTCCAGTCTTCGGGCCGGAGCGCGCGAAAAATCGCGGCCGTCGGCACCTCGAACGGCGGCACCGCTATCACGATCGGAAGGGCCGGTGCAGCCGGCATTGGCGCGATCAGCTCGCCGATTCCCTTTACTCGTGCCGGTCGGGGATCCAAAAAAAACGGCACGTCCGCTCCGAGCGACAGCGCGAGACGACGCATTCTGCTCCAGTCCTCTTCGTCCTCGATTCCAGCCGCGGTCGCGAGCATGCGCAACACGGTGCCGGCGTCGCTCGATCCGCCGCCCAATCCGGCAGCCACGGGGACGCGTTTGCGCAGGTCGATTTGAACTTGCGCCGCCACCTCGAATTCACTCATGAACGCGCGCGCCGCGCGCGATGCCAAGTTGCTCGCGCTCGAGCCGAGTGCGGGCGCGTCGCAGTTAAGCCGGATCGACACTTCTTCGGATCTCCGAACTTCGAGCCGAATTTCATCGGCAAGCGAAATCGGCAGAAACACCGAATCGAGTTCGTGATAACCGTCGGAGCGCCGCCCGGTCACGCGCAAGAACAGGTTTATCTTCGCGCACGCGCGCTCCTCAATTATCTTCACTGCCGAAGGATCGATTTCGCCGGAGTCAGGCAATTGAGTAGTCGCGCCGCTCGATCAACTGCGCGGGGAGCCGGACGGTCGCGGCGCAGGTCCGGCTTCCTCCGGGCGTCGAAACGCTCGACGCGAATCCTGCTGAATCACGCTGATAAAGCCCCACAACGTGCATACCAGTCCGAGCAGCACCATCACGCGTCCGGTCAGAAACGCGGCATGGTAGAAATCCATCCTGGCCGTCGCGTACGAAGCCTGCCTTTCCTCAGCAGTGAGTGGTTCAAGCACCGCGCCGCCAGCACCCGCGTCCAGTTCGTCGAAGTAGTCGGTCGCCGCCGCCGGATGCGCTCGCGCCGCCACCATCCGGCTGTAGATTTGAGTCCTCTCGATCCCGAGCACCCAATTGCCGGCGCCAAGCATGACGAGCGCGATTCCAGTCACGATTTTCCAGTCAGTATAAATGTCGGGAAGCTTCATTCTGTGTTTGAAGACTAAGGCTCGCACGGAGGGAAAACAATGCGGTCCGCGATGCAATTTGCACAAGGCCGAAATGAACGAGCGCACGTAATTTTATCAGTCGTGATCGGTCGCGCTGCTTCCCCGAAGTAGACCGCGAGCATTTCTATACGATGGGATTTGTCACGTAGAATCGGTTTCCGGCACCACAATGTTTCGAGAAGTCACCAGATAATGGCCGTCAAAACGCCTCCTCAATTCGCAGCCGGTCCACGAGCAGTGTCGCAGGCTCAGCGGCTTGCTGTGGTCGATTCAATCGTCAGGCGATTGCTCGATGTCCATCGCGGTCATGTCGTAGCCATCGGACTGTATGGCTCGACTGGACGCGGCGCGGACGGAGCTTACTCAGATATCGAAATGTTCTGCGTGATCGATCGACCCGGAGAAGACCGCCGGTTCGAGTGGGTTCACGGCGATGGCAAAGCCGAGGTCGAACTGTTCGGAGAGGACGTCATCCGCCACAAGGCTGCCGTGGTCGATGAAGGATGGTCCGTCACGCATGCGCAATTCGCGTATCCACGCCATCTTCGGGGTGATGAGCGATTCTTCGACGAGTTGCGCGAACTTGTGTTTGCGCATCCTGATGAGACGTTCGCCGAGGTTCAGCGAGGCATCATAGTTGATGAACTGTACGAGGGAATGGGTAAGGTGCGAAACGCGGCATCCACCGGCGATTTTTCCAAGCTTGCGTCGCGGGCTTGCCGAGTCGCTCTCATGAGCGCTTTGTTGCTCGGCCTTGCCCGTCGCAAAATCTACACGGCAGCCGGGCTTGATCTGGCGGAGTCGATGCAGCTAATCGGGCGCCCCGATGGGCACGACGAACTCTGCCGGCTGGTGATGTCAGGAGAGCTCGCGGATACCGCACGGGTTGCGCTTATCCTCGAGCGCCATTGGCGAGGCGTGGTCGAATGGATCGATCGCGAGGGTTTGGATATGTCACCCAGGCTCAAGTGGCCGTTCTAGATTCAGTGCGCCCCAGCCGAAAAACAGCACCATTCGCGCTGCAATCTGGCCGCTGCGGAAGTTTTGTTGCGCGGTCCGATCGCAAGCCGCTATCATTACGATACCAACTGGTATGCCTCTAGAATCTCAACACAATTCCGCCAGGGCCGATGGGTCCCCGGTGACCCGCGATGCGCGCCTCGACGCCGTTCTCAAGCGCTTCGACGCGGGTGAGATGCGGGCGTTGGCGCAACTCATCACGATGGTCGAAAATCGCGCGCCCGAAACCAGCGCGATCATAGAGCGAATCTATCCGCGGACCGGACGTGCGCAAGTGGTGGGCATAACCGGCCCTCCAGGCGCCGGCAAATCCACCATCGTCAATCGGCTCATCGCGAAGTACCGCGCACTCGGTAAGAAAATTGCCATCCTGGCGATCGATCCGTCGAGTCCATTTTCCGGCGGCGCCGTGCTTGGGGATCGGGTCCGCATGACCGATCACTATAAGGACGCGGGCGTCTATATTCGCAGCCTCGCGTCGCGCGGCAGCCACGGCGGACTGAGCCGGGCCGCTCGCGAAATCGTAAAGTTGCTCGACGCGTACGGCAGTGACGTGATCATCATCGAAACGGTTGGCGTCGGACAGACTGAACTCGCAATTATGGACCTGGCCGATACGACTGTTGTCGTGACCGTCCCTGAGGCTGGTGATGGCGTACAGGTCATGAAGGCCGGGCTCAACGAAATCGCCGACGTGTTCGTGGTCAACAAAGCTGACCGCGAAGGCGCCGATCGTATCAAGGCCGAGCTCGAACTGAGCGTCCATCTACGCGCGGGCGAAGGATGGCGTCCGCCGGTGCTCCTGACGCAAGCTGCTATCGATCAAGGCATCGATTCGCTCGTCGGCGCGATCGCGAAACATCGCGAATACGTCCGCGCACATGCCGATCCTGTCCGCGAAGCGCAACGGCGTACTCGCGAATTCGTCGAAGTGCTGTCCGCGGAACTCGAAGAGCGCGCGGCGCGCGCGGTGCTCGAAGGCGCCGCGCCCGACGTGATCGGCGAAATCCGCGCGGGCAGTCTGAATCCTTACAGCGCTGCGCGTCGTATTATTGAGGACCGCAACGCACTCATCCAATTGCTTCACAATGGAAGCGCGAAGCCAGTCTGATGACCGTCCATCGAAAATCAACCACTCCCGGCGAGGGACGACTCTTCGCGATCGGCGACATCCACGGATGCCCCGACGAATTGGGCGCGATCCTCAAGGCAATCGCGCCGACTAAAGGCGATACCGTCGTCTTCGTCGGCGATTACGTCGATCGAGGCCCGTCGGCGCGCGACGTTGTCGAACTCGCACTCGATCTCGAACGCGGCAACGCGGAGTGCATTTTCCTGAAAGGCAATCACGAAGACATGATGTTGTCGTTTCTCGGGATGCCCGGAAATTACGGCGAGTCGTTCCTGTTCAACGGCGGCATCGCCACGCTCGACAGCTACGGCGTGCATGAAGACGACCTCGAGTCCGCGTGCGAGCGCTTGCCCGAGACGCATGTGAGCTTTATGGACCGGCTTGCGACCAGCTATTTGCGCCCGCCCTACCTGTTTGTTCACGCGGGTATCCAGCCGCTGCGCCAGCTCGAAGAGCAGGCGACCGAGGACATGCTCTGGATTCGCCAGGAGTTCATCTTCAATCCGCACAGAATCGACGCGACCGTGGTTTTCGGCCACACGCCGATGCGTGGAGTGATGATCGATTTGCCCTACAAACTCGGCATCGACACCGGCCTCGTTTACGGCGGCAAGCTGACCTGTGTCGAGTTCACCGAGGGCGTGCTCTACCAGGTCCAGCGCGGGCATCGCGCGGTCAAGTCGCGCTCGATCCCGCTGCGCTGACATTTTTCACGTCTTTCGCGCCTTCCACGCTCACGCTACATTTGACGATTCCCGGTGGCGACGTAGCTCAGTTGGTCAGAGCATGCGGCTCATATCCGCAGTGTCGTAGGTTCGACTCCTACCGTCGCCACCATTCACGTAGCGCGAGCGCCATGAAGCACGATAGCCGAGCATCGTTTGAGACTCCGCTCACTATCGCCATCGTAATCGCCGCGACGTTTTTGTTTGTTGCGCCTGCTATCGCCCAGTGGAGCGGATTCGCGCTGGACCCGCAGCATAGCGCGCAGTCGCCGGTCGCATCGCAGGCGTTGAACCGGATTATCTGGTCGACTCCAGTGGATCTGGATCCGCAGTTACTTGGCGGCGAACTGGAGATTCATTACGGCTCGCCGATTGTGACCGCCGCAAACACAGTGATCGTGCCGGTGAAGACCGGCGCTTTGGGAGGCTTCCGCGTCGATGCGCGCGACGGCACCGACGGCAGCTTAATCTGGAGTCTGCCGACCGACTATGTTTTGCCGCCGTTCGAGGTCGTGACTCCAGTTTTTGGCCCGGTGCTGACCTCACGGCCGCGGCTTTATTTTCCCGGAATTGGTGGCACCGTTTATTTTCGCGACAGCCCGGATGCGGCGTGTTCCGGCTCGGCCAATTGCACGGGGCAACTCGCTTTCTTCGGAATGAAAAATTACCGGAAGCATCGGCGGGCGTACGACCAGAATATTGTGATCGACACTCCTCTCAGCACGGATTCCGCGGGCAACATCTATTTTGGCTTCCTGGTGCTCGACAACTCTAATCGGCGCCTGCGCGATGCCCACAAGAAAAGGTTGCATAGCGGAATCGCCCGCATCGATTCGAACGGCATCGGTAGCTGGATTTCGGTGACTACGGCCGCCGCCGACCAGACTATGACCGGCGTAGTGATCAATTGTGCGCCCGCGCTGAGCGCCGACCTCAAGACGCTTTACGTTGCGATCAACAATAGCAACGCGGGATACCTGGTCGCTCTTGACAGCGGTACGCTCGCGCCGATTGTTCGAGTGCGGCTGAAAGATCCGAAGTCGGGTCAGGATGCGGTGTTGTCCAACGATACCTCGGCGTCGCCGACAGTCGGTCCCGATGGCGACGTCTATTATGGCGTGCTCGAGAGTCCATGCTGCACCGAAAATCATGATCGTGGATGGTTGTTACATTTCAGCGATCGCCTGGTTGCGTCCGGGATTCCGGGCGCTTTCGGATACGATACCACCGCCTCGATAGTGCCGAGTTCGACGATACCGTCGTACAGCGGCCCTTCGAGCTACCTGCTGATGACCAAGTACAACAACTACGCCGATTCTGGCGGAGATGGGATGAACAAGGTCGCGGTGCTCGATCCCAACGTGACCGAAACCGATCCGATTACCGGCGTGAGCGTAATGAACGAAGTGCGGACCATCGTGGGACCGACGCCGGACGGCGATCTGCCCGGCGTAAAGGAATGGTGCATCAACTCGGGCGTGGTCGATCCTGCCACCGGCTCGGCGCTGGTGAACAGTGAAGACGGTAAATTATATCGCTGGAACCTGTCGGCCAACACACTGTCGGAGTCGGTGACGCTAACGCCAGGAATCGGCGAGGCGTATACGCCGACGATTGTCGGCGTCGACGGTACGGTCTACGCGATCAACAACTCAACTCTGTTCGCTGTCGGCAACTGAGTTGAACTGCCGCGCTTCCGCGGCGACATCATCCTGACGCCGTGGAGCCCGCGCGCTGCGAGTTCGCGCCGGTGATGGGGGCGCATCGAAGATTAGATCGCACGCGCGGATCCACAGATATAGCGTGATCAGCACGATCATCGGCCCCTGGCTCGCGGTCTGCCGCACGTTCATCCATTCCGATCGAAACGGCAGGTATGCGATCGCGAATGCCAGATGACTCATCACGGCTTCCGCCATGAAGCAGAGCGCGAGCACAAGACCCCATCGCCGCTCGGCGAAAATTCCAATCGCGATCGTCCCGAAAATCCCAGCCTCGACGATCAGCACGATCCGCGCGGCATCGCCATCGAACCGTATTCCCCCCAAGACCGTTTGCACCGGATCGACGACATCAAGATCACCCGCGTGCGCAAACGCAGTAATCACCAGGCATAGCGCCCATAGCGCGGACATCGTCGCGAAAACTCGCATATCGAAGGGCCATCGAGTTTGCGACGCGCGAGATTGCGGTTCTGTAGTCATCGCGAGGATGGAGGCTATCATAGCAATACAAAACTTATCAAGAGTCGCTAAATTATCATCCTGCGACGATTCTCTGCGATGCGGTTTTGCAAAACGGTTTGCGTACGCGTGCGCCTGTCGACGATAATTCTGGCGCTCTGCGACGGATCGAGAAACTCGATGAATGGCATACATGACATGGGCGGAATGGACGGCTTTGGCCCCGTCTTCCGCGAACAGAATGAACCCGTCTTTCACGCCGACTGGGAAGGGCGAATGCTCGCGCTCGGTATGAGCCTCGCGAGGCGCTGGTCACCGGGTAGCTTTGATGAGTTCCGTCACGCGGTCGAGCGGATTCCACCAGCCCAGTATCTCGCCTCGAAGTATTACGAACGATGGCTGGCGGCGGCGGAGACTTTGCTCGTCGAGCACGGCATCGTCACGCGCGAGGAACTGCTCGCGAAACAGGGTGACTCAACCGAAGTTGCGCGAGCGCTGATCGCGCCTGGAGTGCACGCGGTCGGCCCCGCTCCGATCAAAGAGAAGCCAGGAGCGAAACTGCCGCGTGCGCGCTTCGCCAAGGGTGATCGGGTGCGCGCGCGCAATTTGAATCCGCCGGGACACACGCGCCTGCCCCGCTATGTTCGCGGCAAGCGCGGCGTCGTCGCGCATGACTGGGGCGTGTTCGTTTTTCCCGACACCAATGCGCATCACGCGGGAACCAAGCCGCAGCACTGCTATTCGGTCAAATTCGAAGCGCGCGAGCTGTGGGGAAAATCCGCGAATCGCAACGAACGAGTTCTCGTCGATTTGTGGGAGGACTATCTTGAGCCGATTGATGCGAAGCCTAAGCCGCGCCAACGCGTGACAACGAAGACGAAAAAATGAGCGGCGACCATCATAATGCCGACGAAAGCGGACCCGCCGCGCGGGTGAAGGCTCTGGAAGCCATCCTGACGGAAAAGGGCCTGCTCGATCCCAATGCGCTCGACGCTATCGTCGACGCCTACGAGACGCGGGTCGGACCGCGCAACGGCGCACGCGTCGTCGCGAAAGCGTGGACCGATCCAGCGTATCGAAAGCGCCTGCTCGTGAACGCAACCGCCGCGGTCGGAGAACTCGGCTTTGCAGGCCCCGAAGGCGGCCACCTGGTCGCGGTGGAAAATACCGACCGGGTTCACAATCTCGTCGTATGCACGCTCTGCTCATGCTACCCGTGGCCAGTGCTGGGGTTGCCGCCGATCTGGTACAAGAGCTTCGCGTATCGGTCGCGAGCGGTGCGCGATCCACGCGGGGTGCTGAAAGATTTCGGACTGGAACTCGGCGCTGACGTTGAAGTTCGGATGTGGGATTCGAGCGCGGAGATTCGCTACTTGGTAATCCCGCAGCGACCGAAGAACACCGAGGGAATGAGCGAGGACGAACTCGCAGCCCTTGTTACGCGCGACTCGATGGTCGGGGTCGAGGAGCTCGCTCCGCCGACCCGCGCCGGCGCAAACGGGATGCGCGCATGAGCACCGACGCGCTGAACAAACTGATCGAGTCGGCGCGCCTTGATCCGGAGCATGTTTTCAGCGCGCCCTGGGAAGCGCGCGCATTCGCAATCGCGCTGAAGCTTTCCGAATCAGGCCTTTTCACTTGGGATGAATTCCGCGACCGCTTGATTGCCGAAGTCCGCGCGTCGGATCGTATTCGCGCGCGCGACGGCACCTCCGACCATGGCGAGTACTACGAGCATTTCCTTCGCGCGCTCGAGCGGCTGCTCGACGAAAAAGGAATCGCGACTTCCTGAAAGAGCGACCGCTAAGCGTTCTTGCCTTGCTTGCCCTCGATCCACTGGAACATCAGCGACGTGTAGTACTCGAGGTTTTGCCCGAGCAGAAAAACTTTGGGCTGCCCCTCGATCTGCGCGTAGATGGCGGTGTGGGTCGGGTTTTCGTTTCCGAATGCGAGCTTGATCGGCTGGGGTCTGCCCGGCGCCTCGACAGTCACTTGGGCTTTCGGATGATCGAGTCCGAACTGCGCGAGGTCATTTGAGTCTTCAGAGACGACTTCCACCGACTTCGCGTTGAGCAGCAGTCCCACCATCGCGTTCATCAGGTCCTGCGGTATGAATTTTCCCGGTGGCGCGACTAACTGGTATTGCTTGCCGTCGGATGTCTTCTGAAAGCGCAGTGACTCGGGCCCGCTCGCGACGGTGATCGCGTCGATACCGCCGTCGAGCTTGAGCAGGCTCTCCTCCCTCTCTCGCGCAAGCGCGACCGACGGCTTTATGGTCGGCTGGCTCCAGAAATATATCGGCAGCAGGACGAAGAAGATGATCGTGTAGATAATTGCAGGACGCGCTCTCAAGTAAAGAACCTCCTGCGCATGAACACGGTAGCCGCGATCAGAAACAGGATCGCAGGCTCGACGACCGATCCGAGGATCAACAAATGTCCAGCCTGCTGATCGCTGATGTAGAAGGCGGCGGTTTCGCTCTTGTTGAGTCGCTCGCGGCTCGCGATCAGCATCTCGTCCCCGGCCAGCTCGTTGATCAGGCTGACCGCGAGATCGCGATTTCCCAGCATCTCCAGGAACTGGTTCGAGGCAAACGCGGAACTGCCGATACCTACAATGCGCGTCATCTTGACAACCGGAATATGCGGCGTGGCCGCCGGCGCGAAGTCGACTTCGGCGGCGACCGGAATCGGACCCTTGATATCTCGTCCCGCCTGGTACTCGGTGATTCCCGTCGTCAGCGCCTTGGGATCGTTCGACGCCCAGCTCTCATGCGACGAGGACAGAAATTTGTCCTCCAGCGCGAGTACGAGTCCGCCGGGCGCAGTCGCTCCGTCCTTACCGGTCACCATAACGCCCCGCCCGAGCGAGAAGACCGCCGGCGCGGCCATCGAGCGGCTAATCGGGTTTGTTTCCGAGCGCAGCGGAATCTGGGTGGTGAGAATCTCGCCGGCAGTCAGGCGATAAGCGGGATCGACGATGACCTGCGGAATGAAATCGAGGTAATACTTCTTCATGAAGTCGACCAGCGTCGGCGAACCGAACGGGTCGATGATCGCAATGTAATGTCCGCCGCCGCCGAGATATTTTTCGAGCGCCGCAAGCTCCTCGGGCAGAAAATCCTTGCGCGGCCCGAGCGACACGACGACCTTGGCGTCTTCGGGCACTCCGCTGGCGAACAGCGATACGTTGTCGATCGCGTAGTTGTTCTGTTCCAGCAGATTGCGCCATTGCGAGTAGCCCTGGTTGCGATCGGCGTCGAACACGTCGCGCTCGCCGTGCCCGATAGTGAAATATATGTGCTTGTTGGTCTCGTTCGAGATTTGCAAAACCGCCGGAATCAAAAGATCGGAACGCGCGTTGTCAAAATCGCGCCGGCGCCCCTGCGATTCCACCACCACCTCGCCGTAACTCGACACGCCGTACTCGCGCGCAAGGCCGGGCGCCTTGTTTACGTCGATTACCTGGTAAGTCAGCCGCGGAGTGAACGCCGCGGCCTGGAACAGCAGGTCGGAAAGCTCGAGATACGCTGGATCCTCGGTCCTGACGAAGGCCATCACCTTCACATTATGGTTGAGCCCGCTCAGCACCCGCTGGTCGAACTCGGAGAGCGAGTATCGCTTGGACGGAGTCAGGTCCCATCTGATGTTGCGGGTGGCGAGGATCGCATTGGCGATTATCAGCACCGCCGCGAATGCAACCACCGTATAGAGCAGCACCACGTAGTTCGACCAGATCGAAGAACCGCGCGTCGCGGGAGAAGGCGCGGGATCGTTTAGCGGCGGCCGGTCCACTTGCGTGCCTCCATCGAGCGCTGGGTGAGAAACAGAAAAAACGCGATAAAGAAAACGAAGTAGGTCACGTGATCGAGATCGATCACGCCCTTGGAGAAGCTGCTGAACTGATCGAACAGCGAGAACGCGCGCAGCGTATCCAGGTACCCATTGCTAAACGCTGCCTCGTTCCAGTTGAGGATCCAGAACAGCAGCAGCAGCGCGATCGTGCCCATTCCCGCCATCACCTGGCTCTCGCACAGCGACGATATGAAAACACCGCACGCGATAAACGCGCATCCGATCAGAAATAACCCGAGATAGCCCGCGACCAGCGGAAACAGCGGGAACGAATGCACCCCGTAGAGAAAGATCGGATAGACCATCGTCAGCACTAGCATCATGAAGAAGATCGCGACCGAGGCGAGGTACTTTCCGCCAAGCACTTCGCCGTCGCGCAGCGGATAAGTGTAGAGCAGTTCGATAGTGCCGAGTTTCCGCTCCTCCGCAAAGAGCCGCATCGTGATAAACGGCAGCGTCAGCAAGAGGCACAGTCGGATGTCGGAGAACAGCAGCCCCCAGTAGTTCTGAATGATATCGTGCGCGAATGCGATCGTGACGAAGAACACCAGATCGGAGTAGGCGTACCAGCCGGCCAGCACCAGAAATACGCCCGACAGTACATAGACGAGCGGAAACGCAAAGTACGAGCGCAATTCCTTGCGCGTCACCGCGAGCATCCGGCCTACCGAAAAGCCCGTGCCCGCCGCGCGTATCGCGGCGCGACGCGTGTCGGTGGCGGAGCGTGCCGCGTCGAGTGTTGCTGCACCGTTAGACATCGATTACCTCAATGCACATTGAACTCTCCAGACGCCGCTAGACCCGGGCTTACTTCTAAACCCGGTCTTCCTTGGTGACCAGGCGCATAAAAAGATCCTCGAGGCTGAGCGCCACCGGCTTTATCTCGAGCAGGTTCCACCCGTGCTGCACCACGCAGGAGGCAAGCGCGCTGCGGATTTCGTCGCCATGCCCGGTCGAGTATGCGATGAACGAGCACAGCCCGGTGCTGCCAGCATCGACCGGCCGATCTTCCAGCCGCTCGACAAACTTCACCGCCGTCAATGCCTCACGCACGGCCGGAGACGGCCCCGCGACTACGATCAAAGTTTGATCGGTGCCCTGAAGTTTAGCGGTAAGTTGTTCGGGCGTGTCCTGCGCGACGATTCGGCCGCGGTCGATGATCACGACGCGACGGCAGGTCATGTTGACCTCGGGCAGGATGTGCGTCGAGAGCAGCACCGTCGAACGCCCGGCGAGCGAACGGATGAGATCGCGGATTTCCACCACCTGGCGCGGATCGAGTCCAACCGTCGGCTCGTCTAAAATCAGTACTTCGGGATCGCTCAGGATTGCCTGCGCGATTCCGACCCGCTGCCGGTACCCCTTCGAGAGCTTGCCGATTAGCTTGCGGCGCACATCCTTGAGCCCGCACGTGTCCAGCGAATATTCAATTCGATCGCGCGTCGTCTTCGGATCGATCTCACGAACCCGCGCGCCGAACTCGAGCAGCGCATCGACGCTCAAGTCGGGATAGAGCACCATATTTTCGGGCAGGTAACCGACCCGCCGGCGCGTTTCCAAGGAATGCTCCGCGACGTCGAGGCCGCCGATCATCGCGCGTCCCGAAGTCGCCGGAAAAAATCCGGTCAGGATTCGCATGATCGTCGTCTTGCCGGAGCCGTTGGGACCCAGCAACCCGATGATTTCGCCCTTCTCGACCTTGAACGATACGTGGTTTACCGCGAGCGTGGCGCCGAAATACTTGGTTAGCTCCTGGACCTCTATCATGAAGCCTGCTTAAACCTCGGCACGGTGAAATTCAGCCTCCCCCACGTCAGGCGCGGGGTATCGGGCATGGTTCTCAATTTATTGCAATGGCGTCCGATCAGAAAGATGCGATCCACGCGCATTTTAGGAACGCTGGAGCAAGGAAGTCAATTCGCTATTTTTCGTGAAAACGCGGCTAAATTGGGGTGATCCGCGCCAGTGGCGCACGCCCGCCGCTCACAGCTATCTTCAAATGGGGCTACCTCAAGATGGCGAGAATACTTATCGGCGGATTGGTCGTCGCGATAATCGCGGCGCTGTTGTTCTTTCTCTATTCGGGCAGCTATCGGGCTCGCGACCAGGCGAATGAGCAGCAGATCTCGGAACTCAACAATCAGCTCATCAAGCTGCAAAGTGAAAATGAACAGTTGAAGGCCCAGCTCGCAAAGGTGCAATCGGAGGAGACCACTCTCACCGCGCAGAACGAGGAATTAAGCAAAGCGATCGCGACCTTCAAAGCGACCGGCAAGCTGCCGCCAACTCCGCCCCCAGCCAAGTAGTGGGGACGAGTGAACTAGCCGCTTTCTGATCACGATTCTTTCTTTTCCGCAGGCGGCTCGAGCATATAGCGCTGCCACTCCTGCAAAAATCCCAGTTTGCGCAAATCGGGCATGCGATCCAGGTAAACCTCGCCCTTCAGATGATCGGTCTCGTGCTGAATCACGCGCGCATGAAAATCCGACGCAACGATCTCGATCGGCTCGGCGTTGCGCCCAAGCCCCGTGACTCGAAGCTGCTTGAAGCGCGGCACCTTGCCACGAAGATCGGGAACGCTCAGGCATCCCTCCCACTCCTCGACGATCGTCCGGTCCAGAATCGTCACCACCGGGTTGATCAGCACCGTAAGCGGCACGCTCGGCATGTCCGGATAACGCGGATGATTTTCCACTTCGAGCACCGCAAGTTGAATCGGAAGATGAACCTGTGGGGCGGCGACGCCGACGCCGCTGTACTCATGCATCGTATCGACCATGTCGTCGATCAGCTTTTGGAAATCATCGGTCGCAATCCGCTCCGGCGGCACCGCAGCGGCGGCAGTTCTGAGCGACGGAAATCCGAGACGCGCAACTTTGAGAATCATTACCAGCCCTCACTCCTGATGTCGTCGAGAAAAGAAACCGGATTGTAGCGCGACCCCCGCACCACGTACACTTTTATCACAGGCTCGAAGATCCGATTCGTAACCCTTCTTTACACCGATGAACCGATCGCCCCTGTCCAACCCGAGCCGCCGCACCTTGTTCGCACGCAACCTGCTCGTGGGATCGCTCCTCGTCGTCGGATTCGCATTCGTGATTTCGTGGATCTCGATACCCGCGCGCCGCGCCTCCGGCGCGATCGTCTCGACATCCGCTGCACTCACTTCACCGCAGCCAATCGTCGTGCAGCGGACTGCGCTGGTCGATCCGATGAAGCTGGAAGCATCCGCATTCGCAGGCCGCCCGCATCCGAGGCCTCTGCGGATGCGAGATCCCGTCGCCTATCGCAAAATGAAAGCTGCGCTGGCGACTGGCTGGATAGTCCCGCAGGTTCCATCGCTACTCTCGATGTCGCCCGCCACCACGCCGGCCATGCTTTCGAACTTCATCGGGTTGGCGGCCGAGGAAAGCTGCGGCACGTGCGAACCGCCTGACACCCAGGTCGCCGCGGGGCCCGATCATGTCTTCGAGGTCGATAACGTCGAAGGCCGAATTTTCGACAAGAGCGGGAACGTGCTGCAGTCACTCTCCCTCAACGGTCTTTTCAATCTCGACGCGGCCATTTTCACGAGCGACCCCCGAATTCGTTACGACACGATTTCCGGCCGATGGTTAATCTCGATACTGTCGCTGGATTCGAGCGAGGTGAAGACCGCAAAGAACGGCCAGTTCAACCTGGCGGTTTCCACCAGCTCCGATCCGACCCAGCCTTTCAACGTCTATACGTTTTCAACTCCCGGAAGCTTTCCCGATCAGCCGTCGCTCGGGTTCAACGACGACAAGGTTGTCACGGGTGGAAACTCTTTTTCCTGTAACCCCAACTGCGATGCGGGCTCTGAACAGGGCAATGAGTTCGTGGTTTGGAACAAGGCCGACTTGATCTCCGCGAACCAGAATGTGTCGACAGATTTTTTTCCGCCGCCGCAGGACGCTAGCGATCTTCCCATCATGCCCGCAAAGAGCCGCTCCTCAACCGCGACCCTATTCATGGCTACCGCGGCGAACGGCACTGAGACCGTATGGTCGTTGGCCGGAGTGCCAGGTGTTGGCGGCGGCACCAGTGCCACGGCCACACAAGTGGCGATCAACAGTCTCAACGTTCCGCCGAACGCGATGCAAAAAGGATCGAACAGACAGATCGATACCGGCGACTCACGTCTGCTCGATGCGGTTTTTCGCGACGGCAGGTTGTGGACCTCGGCTACTTCATCGTGCAAGCCGGCCGGGGATAGCGCCCTGCGGAGCTGCCTGCGTTTCATCGAGATCCTGACGTCGTCTCTAAGCGTGAATCAGGATTTCGATTTCGGCACCAAGGGATCTTACGACTACTATCCGTCGCTCGATCTCGACAACTCCGACAACTTGCTGACTTCGTTCAGCCAATCGGCGAGCAACGAATTTGCGTCCGCATTCGTTGCTGCCCGCTTTGATAGCGATCCAATCAACACTCTGAGCGCGCCTGTATTGTTCAAATCCGGATTGGCGTCATACGTCGGTACCCGATGGGGCGACTATTCGGGCGCCGGCCTCGACCCCGCCGATGAAAGCGTGATCTGGTTGGCAGCGGAATATTCCGCCGCAGGGGAAAGCCCAAACTGGGGCACCTGGATCGCGGACGCGCGCGTGAGTGTCGCGCCAACCCCGACTCCGACTGCCACACCGACGCCTACGGGTCGGATGCACTTGAGCACGAATCATATCGACTTCGGCGAAGCGAAGCTCGACTCGATTCATCGCCTGCCGCTTAAGGTGAGAAATTCGGGCCAGTTCGGTCTCCAGGTAACTATCGGACAGCTAACCGCGCCTTTCGGCGTCGATAACAGCGGGACTTTCGAGATTCCCAAGGGCCACAGTACAACCGCGATGGTCACCTTTCAGCCGACCGCGGCAGGCACCGCCTCACAAACACTCGTTGTCACCGGCGACGACCCGAAGCATCCGTCGAAAAACGTAAGAGTATCAGGAGTGGGAAAATAAGCGCCGGCGCGCGGCCCGGATCACTTCGCGAGTGACGTGCTGAGGCCCTGGATCTTCTCGCGCATGATGCTGACGAGCTTGTCGTAGCCGTCGCTATTGAGCACGCGGTTGAACTGGTTTCGGTAGTTAGCGATCACGCTTATCGCGTCGAGCGAGATGTCGTAGATCTTCCACTCGTCGCCATCGCGCCGCATCAGGTAATTCACCTGGATAGGATTGTCGCGATCTTTCAGCACCACCGTGCTGAACACCTCCGCATAGTCGGGCCCATCAGTGGTTTCCTTGTTGAACTGAATCAGCGAAGACTGGATCTGCTGGTCGACTTTCTGCACCGAGTAGTCCTCTATCCGCGAGAGATAGGCGTCCTCGATAAACTTGGTGAATAGCGGCACGAACTCGCTCTTCTGCGCAGGCGTGAAATCACGCCAATGGTAGCCAACCGCGGATTTGGCCATCTCGCTGAAATCGAACCGGGTCTCCGCGATCGAGCGAAGTTTCTGTTCGCGATCCGGAGCCGCGATCTGCTGGTCCTTGAAGACCACGATCGTCTGATCGACGACCGACTTCACCGACGCCATCGGATCGGCAGGCGAATCGGCCGACGCCGCGCGAGCAACTACGTCGCCGCTCATCAAGAGCGCAACGAAAGCAATCGTGGTTACCGCAAACGCGACCGAACAAACAGCTTTAAGAATATATCGAGTCATATGGATCAGAAATTTTATTCGACACGAACCCGTCAATCGATATGAATCATCCGGCACCGCAGAATCATCCGATACAGACGAATTATCGGTTGATTTGTTTCATCGCCGAGCCAGGCGAAAGGCATACCGGGCGGCCGGATTTCAGCTTTGCAGCACAGGTCCGTTCTTGAATTGTTTGCGATCGTCTTCGTCGCCATCGGTAGGCTTGCGCAGGCAACTTTCAGCGAGCCATCGGATGGTGACGCCGTCGGATAGCGCGACCCCAAGCGCGTCGACCGCCCAGGTCCGGCTATTGATCGTCGTCTGGTTGAAAATCCTGCCGCAACTTCTGCAGGTGAAGGCCAGCCGCGAGCCGCCTCCCGGAGCAATTGATTCTATAGTGCGAACTTTCCAGTCATGCGTTCTCCACGGCGCCAACGCTTCCACCTGCATCTATGGTCTCCTGCTCGAAACTGTTTCATCGGCGGGTCCGCTCGTCGGCTCCGCAAATTGTTTGCGCTACGCCGTGCCGTTGCTGCTCGAGCGCTTGACGCGCGGACGCCGTTTACGTTCGCCGCGATATTTCTGCGCGCCCGGCTCCTGCGGACGATATGGATCGATCAGGATCTTGCGGCCTTCCAGCTCCGTACCGCTGAAATAAACCGCGGCGTTGATCGCGTCTTCGACCTCGACCATCTCAACGAAGCCGAAGCCCCGGGATCGGCCGGTAGCTTTGTCGGTGATCACCAACGCGCCCCCGACTCGTCCTACTTTGGAGAAAAGCGCCCGCAGATCATCACGCGTTACTGATTCAGCGAGATTTCCTACATATATTCTGGGCACCGGGCCTCCTGCTTATGTCTTTGACGCTTACCTGCCTGCTCTCCGAACCGAAGTGCAGATAGACCAAAAAGCTGAAAGTGCCAGAGGGACGCGAACCAATCGAACTAGTCGAAGTAAATCGAACTCGATCGGTAAGCGAGCCCCTGAAACAACTGAGCGGGCCGCGTGGGCCCGCCCAGTTTCGATCAATTTACCAGCGGCCGCCGCCTCCGCCGCCGCGATTGTCGCCACCGCCGCGCCGGTTGCCACCGCCACCGCCGCCGCCGAAGCTCGATTCGCGGGGCTTGGCCTCGCTAACCTTGATATTTCTCCCCTTCAGATCCGTGTCATTCAGGGTCTGTATCGCCTTGGAAGCATCTTCCGCATTCGCCATCTCGACGAAGCCGAAGCCCTTCGATTGGCCGGAAAATTTATCCGTGATTACTGCGACACTTTGGACCTGGCCTGCTTGTGAAAACAGTTCTTCCAGATCGCTGTTGGATACCGAGTAGGCCAGATTGCCTACGTACAATTTGCTGGGCATTTTTGCCCTCCGTAAGTATGTGCCGGGAAGCTCTCGTACCGAAGACCTGGGCTTATTCCCAAGCTTGGAGAATGGAACAATCCGAGCGTTAGACTGTAATGTACGCTATTTTCCGTCCTGTGGATAGGGGGCTGGCCACCGCACCTATCAGCCAGTTTCAATCATCAACAACTTGTTCTCTCAAGAACACAGGTCCGTCGGCCGGAATTGCCGGCTCCAATTGACCTTTTGACCCGATGCTAGCGGCCGAAAAAGAGGTTGATTCCCTCAGGTGGCGGCGGCGGATAGTAATCCGGCTGGGGCTCCGGCGGATAGTATTCATAGGGCTCCGGCGCGGCATAGTAGTCCGGGTCAGGGGCGTAATACGGTCCGGGTGCGACGTAGACAGTGCCTCCGCCCCAGCCGCGATCGTGATCATCGTGATGCCCTCGATCGTCATGACCGCGACCTCTGTCATGATCGTCCGCTCGCGCCGGACCTGCCGCTACACTGCATATCATCAGAGCGAGTCCGACCGCCGCCGCGATCCTGCCGATTCTTGAGCGCACTTTCTTTCCCGTCTTAAAGGCTGCTTCCATGGTCATTCTCCAGCGTCGGAGCGACTCCAGTTTTATCTATTCACTCTGCCGGTTCAGTTTACTGATTCGCTTTGGTTTCCTTTTTCGCGGCGGCGCGTGCGCGGCTGCGGAACAAAGCGTCGGCGGACTTCTTCTGCTCGTCAGACATGCTGTTGTAGAGAGCCTCGAAGGCTGGCACGAATTTCTTCATCCCTTCCTCGTGCGCTTCGATCACCGACTCGTACGACTTGACGACCTCGACGGCGTTACTCGACTTCACGTCCTGCGCCCGTTGCTTCTGGAGGTCCACCATGGCCTTCGCGTTGTCGCGCATCACCTGGGTAAGAGCACCCCACTGAGCATCTTGCGCAGCCGTGATGTGAAGTTTCCGATGCAGTTCCTTGATATGCGCCTCGACAGGAGATTCGCTGTCGGTGGATGCCGCCGATACGGCGCCTGCCCCTTCAGATGGAGAAGCCTGCGCAATCATTTCCCGAGCTGGATTTGGCCCAGAGAGATCGCCCGAGGCCGCAAACGAAGGACTCGCAAACGCGATCGCGCCGAGCATGGTTGCGAAACTGGCCGTGCGTGTGAAGCTGAACATGAGGTACCTCCCAAGTTAGCTGCCGGAGTTCTTTACGGTTTACTGGTTACTACCCCCAAGCGCCGAATCCCGGCGCCAACCCTTATTAGCTCGCATTTCAAACGCGATTTCCTGAATAGATAAGATGCAATTTCAAGACCTTTTTACACCGTTGAATCTGCATGATTTCAGACGTCACCGGGAAATCGTGATGATTCTTTTTTACCGGCTTACAGACATACGTCCGGCCCCGGATAGTTATTCTGACAAAACTTAGATCCTTGGGCACAATCACAGCACCGCAATAATGTCCCGCAAAGAACAACTTCTGTCGTTGGCCACATGTACTTTAAGCGTCAACCGGGGCTATTTAGTCGTTCTGACGCACCAAGCGAAAACTTCTTCGAAATTAATCTCCACCTTTGGTACGAGTCGTGCCGTGTTTATGTTGCCCTACGATAGTTACCGACCCCTTAGCGCTTGAAACGTTCCCTTCGGATTCGGAACGGGATCGCGACGGAGTTTTGAGATGAGTCATAGAGGCATCCCGCACGAATCGGCGCGGCCTCAGATCCGACCACCGCCGAACCTGGCGACGCTGGAGGAGATCGATATCCGTTCCGAACTGCGCTCTCGTCCCCATCGGCCTCCTAACTACGAGGCTGAGGATCTGGCCTTGGCGGTGCTGGCAACCGAGATGACCGAGAATCCGCGCAACATGCTGCAAAGGCTGGTCGAGATGGCGCTCGAGCTGTGCCAAGCCGGCAGCGCCGGAATCAGCATTCTGGAGGGCGAGGTCTTCCGCTGGGAGTCGCTGGCAGGAGTGTTGTCATCGCGGCGCAACGACACGATGCCGCGTCGGGCGAGCCCATCCGGCGTATGTATCGATCGGAACTCGACCCAGTTGATGTATCTTGCCGACCGCCGTTTTCCTGCTCTCTTGTCCGAGCCGAGGTTGGTGGAGGCGCTCGTGGTCCCGTTTCAACATCATGGCAAACCGGTCGGAACGGTGTGGATCGTCGCGCACAACTATGAACGAAAATTCGACAGTGAAGATGAGCGCGTGGTTCGCACCCTCGCACACTTCGCCGCTTCCGGTTGGCAATTGTGGAAGGCATACAAGGCCGAGGCTGAATCGAGTCGAAATAAAGATGAGTTCGTCGCGATGCTTGGCCACGAGTTGAGAAACCCTCTGGCCGCGATCGTCAACGCCAACGAGCTCTTGTACATCAAGCTCGGCGCCAAACATCCCGAAGCAATGCATGCGGTCGATGTCGTGGCGCGGCAGTCGCAGCATCTGAGCCGAATGGTCGACGACCTTATCGATCTGTCGCGAATCGAGCACGGCAAATTGACGCTGCACAAGGAGCAGGTCGAACTCCGCGCCGTGATCGATCACGCGGTGGAGACCACTCGCACGCAGATCGAGCGTCGCAAACATCGGCTATCGATAGAGTGCCCCCCCGAGCCCATTATCCTCGAGGCAGACCCGGTGCGAATCGCTCAATTGTTATCGAACCTGCTCGACAACGCCGCAAAATATACGCCCACCAGCGGTGAAATCTCGATTGCTGCGAAACTCGAGCACGACCGCATCAGTATCGGCATTCGCGACACCGGAATCGGAATTCCGAAGGATCAGATAGACAACATCTTCGAACTATTCACCCAGCTGCACGGACCGCAAATGACTTCCTCCCGAGGTCTCGGCATGGGTTTGGCCCTGGTGCGGACTCTCGCCGACCTGCACGGGGGCACCGTCGGCGTCGTCAGCGCGGGCGCTGGTCAGGGCAGTCTGTTTACGGTTCGCTTGCCGATCGCTGCGAAGCCTTCGATCGAAGATCGACCGCACGCGACGGCTGAATCGTCGGAGCCGGCCGTCGGCCGGCGCATTCTTCTGGTCGAAGATAACGCCGACGTCGCCGAAGGCCTGGGATCGCTTCTGGCGATGGATGGTCACAAGGTGAGTATCGCGCAGGATGGAATTGTCGCGCTCGCGATGCTGCTGACGTTCAAGCCGGAGGTCGTGCTGCTCGACATCGGCTTGCCGGGGATCGATGGAAACGAGGTGGCGCGCCGAATTCGGGCAGAGACGACCCTCAAGAACCTGTTTATCGTAGCATTGAGCGGATTTGGAGAGGCACAGCATCGGCGTCGATCCATAGAAGCGGGATGCGATGACTACCTGGTGAAACCGATCCAGCCTGATTTCATCCGCAGTTATATGGGCCGGGTCGGACTCGCATCGAAGCGATCCTGAATCGCTCGCGTTCGCCGCGATCTCTTTCAGCGATTGAACTTTTTGAGATACGGCTCGACGTCGGGCGCGAACGCCGGGTGTTTGCTCAATCTGGAAAAGTGCGCGAAAGCGCGCGGAAACTCAGCATCGACTGCGAGATGCAGAATCGGTTTGAGTCCTTTCCGCTCGAGCTCCTGCGTTCTCAATTTTTCGTTGAAGAATAGACTCAGCTCTGCAACAAAGCAGATATCCGCGATCGTTATGTTCTCGCCAACGATAAACTTGCGGTCAGGCGAGAGCGCCTGGTCGATGCCGGCCGCGTAGACCGTGAATGCGTCGCGCGCTCTATCGTGAATCTCGGAGGAAAGAGTTCCACTGATCAACGACAGCAGGTAGATCTGCGAATCGCGCGCGAACACCAGGCTCGCGTCGAGAAAGCTGTCTATCCGCGACGCTTCGTAGGCATCGCGGCCGTAAAGTGGAAATCGATCTTCACCGAGGCGGGCAACCGCTCGCATGATGCTGTTCGATTCGAAAATGCCGGTCTTGCCGTCGGGACTGAAAGCGGCGGGGACAGTGCCAAACGGATGCGCCGTCATGAACGCATCGGTCTTGTGAAGAGTTCCGGTGAAGCCGACTTTGCCGGTCCTGGTATCCGCGGGAGATGCTCGCTCGCTGTCTGAGAGCGGCCGTGCGTCAAAGTCCCACAACCATGATTGAAGCTCCTTCGGCGAGCTTCCTCGTACCTCAACCTCGACACCAGATAGACGCCCGGCGATGGTCGCTTTCCAAATGCGCGGGTTGGGCAAGTAAGAAAAAATTCGCAGGTCGCTCATGACTCACCTTCACCAGGTCTCGCGAAACGGCCTGACCTCGACGTTGAACGACCACGCGCATCGATCCTGATGCGCGACGTGCCAGATTTCGTCGGCGATCGCGGCGGGCGTGATGAAGAATTCGTTCGGAGCATCGGCGAATCGCTTTCGCGTCCACTCGAGATCGATGACCGCGTCGATCAGCACGTAAGCGACATGCACGCCCTTGGGTCCAAGCTCGCGCGCGATCGACTCGGCGAGAATCCTCTGCGCGGCCTTGGTCGGCGCGAAGCCGGCAAAGCTCGCCTTGCCGCGAAGCGCCGAGGTGTTGCCGCTGGCAATGATCGCGCCCTCGCCTGCCGCGACCATCGCCGGCGCGAGTCGCCGCGCGAGGTACAGCAACGCCATCGTATTCACCTGGAAGTTTTGATTGAGGACTTTAGGATCGATTTCCAGGAAGTTTCCGAACGCGCCGCCGACCGCGTTGTGGATCAGCACCTTGGGTGCGCTGAGTTCGGCGCGAATCGCCTCAAGGGTGGCGTCGAGTTGCGCTTCGTCGGTGACATCGCAGGGATATGCGTGCGAGTTCGGGATCTCCCGCTGGAGCGCGGCGAGGCGCTCGCGATTTCGCGCGAGCATCGCAACCGCGTACCCTCCGCGCGAGAAACGCCGCGCGATCGCAGCGCCGGTTCCGGGACCGACGCCAGTCACAAGTGCAACGGGATTCTTTTTTTCCATCGTCAGGTCCCTTGCTCAGACTTTGGTGGGTTGACTCCGCACGACGCGAGCGTTTTCGAGGCGCGCAATATCGCCGGCGCCATATCCCAACTCGCTCAATATGGCGCCGTTATCCGCGCCGAGCTGAGGCGCCATCGCACGGACTTCGGCCGGGGTGCGATCGAATTGAGCCGCCGGGCGTGGCATCCGCACTTTTCCGAGCGTCGCGCTCTCAAACTCTTCGAGGATGTGATTCGCGCGGACCTGCTCGTCCTGCAACAGTTCAAAACGGCTCAAGACCGGGGCGGACGGTACATCGTTTTCGAGCAGGCGCGGCAGGATTTCGTTCGCGCGCCATTTCTCGAGCTCGGCACTCGTGATCTCCCGGCGCAGGACAGCGTTCACGGCTCGATCGCGGGTAGTCTTGAAGCGCGGATCGTCGATGAGATCCTGCCGATTGAGCGCCCGGCACATCCCCGCCCATTCGTCGTCCGACAGCGCGCCCGCCGTGATGTATCGATCCTGAGTCGCGAATACCAGGTCGGGGCCGACCTCGCCGTCGGAGGGATCGGTTTCGTTGCCGACGAAGGTCATGCTCGGCATCGCTTCGGGCCAGAGATAGGAGATCATCGCGTCGAGCATCGCGATTCGCACGTGCTGTCCTTCGCCGGAACGCTCGCGCGCGAAAAGCGCCGCGGTCATCGCCTGGGCCGCAGTCAGCGCGGTGGTGTAATCGGCGATGATCGTTCGCACCATCCGTGGACGCCCGGTATCTCGCTCACGCTGAATATCCGCGAGCCCCGACATCGCCTGAATCACCGGATCGTAGGCGCGCTGATTGGCGTACGGGCCCGTCTCTCCGTACCCACATATCGAAACGTAGATGATGTCGTGGCGAATACTTCGCACCGTCTCTTCGCCGAGGCCGATGCGCTCGGCAGTCCCGGGCCGGAAGTTGTGCGCGAAAACCGCCGCGGTAGCGATCAGCTTCTTAACGATCTCGAGGCCATCGGCAGTCTTGAGATCGACGGCAATCGAGCGCTTGTTGCGGTTGCAGCACAGGAATGATGCGCCCATCCCGGTGCGGCCGTAGCTGAAGTGACGCATCAGATCGCCACGCGGAGATTCGACCTTGATTACCTCGGCACCCTGATCGGCAAGCATCATTGTTGCGACCGGCCCGGCGACCATCGTCGTCAGATCGAGTACGCGCACTCCAGCAAGCGCTCCCGGCATTTCCTTACTCCTTAAGTTAAGCCGCTCGGGTCAAGGTTGCCGAGCCGGAAAATTTCGTTCGAGCGCTTTCTGATACGCAGGCCGCAGCGCCACACGCGAACGATATTCGTGCAACGGCTCAGACAGCGGGATTCGTTCAAAGATCGCCCACTCCAAGACAAGTCATCATAAGAATATCGGCGATGCTGAACCGATCACCCATAAGATACCGGCCCGATCTCGCGACCCGCGGAGCCATCGCTTCAACGTTCTCTATAAAGTAGCTCCGCGCGGACTCGACGGCCTTTGGCGCCGCGCCGTAGATGTGCTCGAGGCCAATATGGCGTCGCATCACGTAGAGCGAAGCCGCGTCGAGCTCAGTCGCGATAAAATAGCACCACTCATTCAATGCCGCGCGGCTCTCGGCGTCCCGAGGCGCCTCGATCGAATTTGGATTGGAAAAACTTTCACCAAGGTACTGAATAATCGCCGCGCTCTCGGTCAACACGAAAGATCCATGGCGCAGGACCGGAATCTTATGCCGCGGATTGAGCCGCATGAACTCTTCGGTAAGGGTCTCGCCGGTGCGCGATCCAATCGGATGAAATTCATACTCGAGGCCGAGTTCGAGCAGCATCCAATGAGGGCGCAGCGTGCGGCTGGTCCCGACACCCCAGAGCGTCAAATCATGCGTCATGAATATACTCGTCGCGCGCGGGCTAGAATTTTTCCTTGAACGGCCTTACATCGAGATGATTGCTCCACACGCTCCTGTCCTGATGCGCGAGGTACCAGAACGCGTCGGCGATTGCGGACGGCTTGAGCAGATCTTCGTCTTTTGCGTTGGGCAGGAATTTTCTGAGCAGAGGCATATCGATGCCGCCGTCGACATTGACGTACGCGACGTGGATCCCCTGCGGATGAAGATCGCGCGCCATCACTTCACTGAGTCCTCGCACCGCGAACTTGGCCGGAGCGAACGCCGCGGAGTTTGGCCACGGCCGGGTACCCGCGATCGCACCTGTGATCAGAATCGTGCCACTGGCGCGTGAGAGCATCTCCGGCACGACCTGCCGCGCCCACAGAAACGCGCCCAGCGTATGCAATCGCCAGGTCTCCTCGAACACCTGGGGAGTCGTTTCCATCAGGCGTCCCATCGGACGCCGGCCGCCGTTGTAGATCAAAACTTCGATCGGACCGAGTTCGCGATTGATTCGTTGATGCGCGCCGGCGATCTCCGCTTCAATCGTAGCGTCGCTTTGGATTGGAAGCGCAACGCCGCCGGAGGATTTGATCTCGTCGGCAACCTTGCCGCTAACCTCGGCGCTCCTCGCGATGAGCGCGACCTTGTAGCCCGCGGCGAAGCGCACCGCCAGCGCCGCGCCGAGACCGGCGCCGACGCCCACCACGACCGCTACTTTTTTTTCTTCTTTAGACGCCATCGCGTTTCACCTGTCCGGCGCTGCGATCAATCAGGAAACATCAAAGTTCCGCCTATTGATAGCGCCCGTCATGTTTGGCATATTAATGGCGCTCGTAATCAAATGTGTCAAGTCTGGAAAGAAACGGAGCGCTGAATGCGCGTATCGAAAGAAAAAGCGGCGGAGAACCGCCATCAGATCCTGAAAGCAGCCGCTCGCTTGTTCCGCGAACACGGAATCGGCGCGACCGGCGTCGACTCGATTACCGAAGAGGCGGGCCTTACTCACGGCGCCGTATATAGCCAGTTCGGATCGAAGCAGATCATCGCGGCCGAGGCGGTCGGTCTCGCACTCGCGAAATCAAAACACCTTTGGCAAACACTCGCGGCGCGCAACCGGCGAAAGAAAGT
The DNA here is from genome assembly GCA_963808235.1 of uncultured delta proteobacterium. Lineage (GTDB taxonomy): Bacteria > Desulfobacterota > Binatia > Binatales > Binataceae > Binatus. The sequence goes on along the minus strand of CAWEEQ010000004.1, from coordinate 246,767 downwards.
GTTTCCCAACATCGTCGCTCAATACCTTTCGATCGCGCATCGCGATTCAGCCGGCCAGGGATGCGTCGTTGCAGCGCTCGGCAGCGAAATCGCCCGACAGCCGCGACCCGTTCGCGATTCGTTCACCCGGGAGTTAAAGAACTCGCTCGAATTCCTGACTGAGCTGATGCGTGAAGACGATCCTTCGTGCAGCAAAGAGGACGCGATCTCGGCATTCGTTTCGATGGTCGGCGCAATGATTCTCGCCCGCGCAGTCAGCGACCAGACCCTCTCTAATCAAATTCTGAAAACCACCGCCCGGCGGGTTACTTCTGCTTCAAGAAGAAGCCGCCGCGTCAAAGTTCGCGCCTAAGGAGAATCACCCTTGCAAGACAGAAATGCCACCGCGGCAGTGATCGGAGCTGGTGACTACATCGGCGCGGCGATCGCAAAAAAATTTGCGGCCGAGGGTTTTACCGTTTTCGCCGGACGACGCCAGGGCGACAAGCTCGCGCCGTTGGTCGCGGAGGTCGAGGCAAGTGGCGGCCGAATCTTTGCGCGCGCGCTCGACGCACGTAAGGAAGACGACCTCACCGCTTTTCTGCGAGAGGCCGACCAGCAGGCGCCGCTCGAGGTCTGCGTCTTCAACGTCGGCGCAAACGTCAATTTCCCACTGCTCGAGACGACCGATCGCGTGTTCCGCAAAGTCTGGGAGATGGCCTGTTACTCCGGATTCATCGCGGGGCGGGAGGCCGCGCGCCTGATGCTTCCGCGCGGCCGCGGATCTATTTTCTTTACCGGCGCCACGGCCAGTCTGCGCGGCGGAGTCGGATACGCGGCGTTTGCGGCCGCGAAATTCGGACTCCGTGCGGTCGCGCAAAGCGCCGCGAGGGAACTGGGACCGAAAAATATCCACGTCGCTCATCTGGTGATCGATGCGGGCGTGGATACTGCATGGGTGCGCGATCGAATCCGCGAACGCGAAGGCGACCAGGCGATGAAGAACCTCGATGTCGCACGCCTCATGAGGCCGGCGGCGGTCGCCGAGTCGTACTGGCAACTATACCAGCAGCCGCGCGATGCGTGGACGTTCGAGCAGGAGATTCGTCCCTTCGGCGAGAAATGGTGACGCAATGATCAAAGTAGAATTTCACTTCGACTTCGGCAGTCCCAATGCGTATCTGAGCCACCTCGTCATTCCTGAAATTGAAAAACGCACCGGCGTGAAGTTCGAATACGTGCCGGTGCTGCTGGGCGGCGTTTTCAAGGCGACCAACAATCGCTCGCCGGCGCAGAGCCTTGCGGGCATCAAAAACAAGCCCGAGTACGAACGGCTCGAAACGGCCCGCTTCGTACGCCGGCATAAGATCACCCGCTACAAAAGCAATCCATTTTTTCCGGTGAACACTCTCATGATGATGCGCGGGGCGATCGCTGCGCAGTCACTCGGCGTGTTCGAGCGTTACGTCGACGAAATGTACCGGAACATGTGGGCCGACCCAAAAAAGATGGATGACCCCGACGTGTTCCGCGCGGCGCTCGACGAAGCCGGACTCCCGAAAGCGAAAATCCTGGAACTGATCGAATCGCAACCGGTCAAAGATAAACTGATCGCGAACACGCAGCGCTCAGTCGAGCGCGGCACCTTCGGCTCACCAACTTTCTACGTCGGCGACGAGATCTTCTTCGGCAAAGATCGCCTGCGCGACGTCGAGGAACTGATCATCGAGTCGAAGTAGCTTGATTGGTGATCCCAGCGGGAGTCGAACCCGCGTTCCCGACGTGAGAGGCCGGTGTCCTAACCACTAGACGATGGGACCGTCGTCGCGCCCCGCTTCCCAGCGGGGGAGAATCGGTGGCTGAGGAGGCAGGACTCGAACCTGCAATCGCCTGATCCAGAGTCAGGTGCCTTACCAATTTGGCCACTCCTCAGCGCAGCGCTCAAATATAACCAACGCCCATCGCCCGCGCCACCTCGCTCTATCTAACCGAGGTATGGCGCAGCGTTTCGGCGTGCCGATTCACCAGCGCGTCGCATCGCGAGAGCAGCGCCGGATCCTGCGAATGACGTTCGATCATGTAGCTGAGTTCACCGAGGTCGTGGATCAGCAGGCGCAGGCATCGCTCATATTCGTCGGGCGCCTGCAACGCCTTGAGCAAGTCGGACACCAGATCTTCGAGCTCGGTCTCCTCGACTTCGAGCGCGATCTGGAGTGCGCGTTCGAGCGCGATCCCTGGGACCGCATCCCGCTGCGATTTTTCCAGCAACGTGCGCAACCGAATGATCGTCGCGTCTTCGAGCGAGATGGGGCTGGGCTTGTCGAGCATCCCTTCCTGGTCGAGCACCGTGGTCACCAGATCGAGCGCGCCGACGTGACGGGCCTCGTCACGCGCCATCCCGAACCAGAAATCCTGCAACGCGGTATCGCTCGCGAACAACTTCGCGAAGCGCGCATACAGCGCCATGCTCTGTTTTTCCAGAGCGATCGTAGCCTCGAGAACTTCCCGCGTCGTCGGCATCGCGAGCGATCATACCTTCAGCCTCGATCGGCGGTAAAGCTGCCGGAGGGCAGAAGCTCCATCAAGCGCTTCATCGCGACTCGCACTTCGGCAGCGAAAGACACCGTCGCCACCAGATATATGAACAGCGTCATTCCGAGCAGCAACAATCGCGCGCCAAACGACTGCGCCACGAGCGAGTCGGCAGTCACGGAATTCCAGAACAGAAAAACAATTATGCCGAACCAGACAGGCACTACCGGCCACACCATCCGCATGTTCAGAGTCACGACGGTTCCCAACCCGTCGCGCCGGAAGTTCCCTTCGATTATCGGCATGAACGAGCTCGGACGCTTCATGACTCGATTTATTTTGAAGCGGCTGCCGGCCACCCTGCCCTCAAAATATCCGCGCCTGGTGGAAGTCGGCCACCCCCACTTCCTCGGCGGCTCGACGATCTCCTGAAGAACCCGCGCAGCATGCGCCGGGCTCATCGGCGTCAGGAGTTCGAATCTACGAAATGGCGGCCGGAGATACTCGCGCAGCCGACTTGGTTCATAATCAGTCCCGGCGATCCGTTCGGCTTCAAACATCGCGACACAAGAAAAGTAACCGAAGCGTCACGTTAAAGCACGAAGGCCCGATCGCTTTTGCGATCGGGCCTTCGCTTCGAATTGCGCAACAGTTATTTCGCGAGTTCGGTCGCGCGCGTCTCTCTGATGACGGTGACCCGGATCTGCCCCGGATACGTCATGTCCGCCTCGATTTTGCGCGCTACTTCCCGCGCCAGCATCGAGGTGTCTTCGTCCGACACCTGGTTCGGCTCGACGATCACGCGCATCTCGCGTCCGGCCTGCACCGCGAAGCATTTCTCGACGCCCTTGAACGACTTCGCGATCGTCTCGAGATCCTCGAGCCGCTTGACGTAGCTCTCCAGCACTTCGCGCCGGGCGCCCGGCCGCGCGCCCGAGAGCGCGTCGGCGGCATCGACCAGCGGCGCGAGAATCGTCTCGGCTTTGACTTCCTCATGATGCGCCGCGATCGCGTTCACAATCTTCGCCGACTCGCCGTACTTGCGCGCGATCTCGCCGCCGATGAGCGCGTGAGATCCCTCGACTTCATGGGTCAGCGCCTTGCCGATATCGTGCAGCAGGGCCGCACGGCGCGCCTGCTTCTCGTTCAGCCCAAGCTCGGCCGCCATCGCACCGCAGATGAACGCCGCTTCGATCGAATGCATCAGCACGTTCTGCGCGTAGCTGTAACGGTACTTGAGCATCCCGAGCAGCTTGACCAGCTCAGGATGGATTCCATGCACACCGACCTCGATGATCGCGCGCTGTCCGGCCTCGCGAATCGATTCCTCGACCTGCTGCTCGGCTTTGCGCACGACTTCCTCGATACGTCCGGGATGAATCCGGCCGTCCGAGATCAGCTGTTCGAGGGCAACTCGTGCGATCTCGCGACGAATCGGATTGTGGCATGAAATAACCACGGCCTCGGGAGTGTCGTCGATAATGATATCGACGCCGGTGGCAGCTTCGATCGCGCGGATGTTGCGGCCCTCGCGGCCGATAATCCGCCCCTTCATCTCATCGTTGGGCAACGCGAGGACCGAGACGGTGCGCTCGGCGACGAACTCGCCCGCCAAGCGCTCGATTGCGATCGCGACGACCCTCTTCGCGCGGCGATCGGCCTCCTCGCGCGCCTCTTCTTCGACGATCCGGATATGCTTGGCGGCGTCGGTGCGCGCCTGTCCGATCATCTCGTCCATCAGCGAGCGCTTGGCCTCTTCGCGAGTCAGCCCGGCGACCGCTTCGAGCTTGGTGCGAGCCTCGTCGATCAGCGCCTGATGCTGTTCTTCTTTTTCGCCGAGATTTTTCTCACGCGAGCGCAGACTCTGATCGCGGCGGTTGAGGTCGGCCTCGCGCCGTTCGAATGCCTCTTGCCGTTTTTCGAAAGTCTCCTCGCGCGCTTCGAGTTTTTGTTCGATCGCAGTTATTTCGCGCCTGCGATCGCGCATTTCGCGTTCGGCATCGGCGCGCGCGCCGACGACCAGGTCCTTGGCCTTTAGTTCGGCCTCCTTGACTAATAGTTCGCTTCGAGTTCGAGCCTCCTTGGTTGTTTCTTCGGCCTCAGCATGCGCGGCCTCCAGGTTAACGGCGTCCTTGCGCTGGTTCGTTATCCCCCAAAAGTATAAGACCGCGCCACCAACTATGAATCCCAGGATTGCGGTAATTAATGCCACCCGGGTGTACCTCCTTAGTCCGCCTCTCATCGCCCAGCTGTGGCGCATCGCAGGCGCGATGGAGTGCGGATTCGGTCAGAATGAATTTGAGCCGCCGATCGTGCCCCGCTTCCGGAATTCGATCGAGCAGCTGGAACGAATAGGCGAGTCCCACGCTGATCGCGTCATCGCCGATTCGGGCGATGAAACGATCATAGTAGCCCCCGCCACGACCAAGGCGCTGGCCTTCGAGACCGAAAGCCACGCCGGGAACACATACGACGATTTGTTTGAACGATGCTGCCTCGAGCGCGTCGGCCAACTCCGGCGGCTCGAGAATTCCATAGGCGCCGGGGCGAAGCTCGGCGCGATCGCGAACCCGCCGGGCAACGATCGTGCCCGTTTCCGTTTCGATTCGCGGATAGAAAACCGCGCGGCCGGCGCTTAGCGAATCAGCGAGAATGATGTCGGTGGAAACTTCATGGCCCTTGGCGGCGTACAGAACAATCGCGGAGGCGGCGCGGTAGAATTCGCTCTCGATCAATCGGCGCTGAACGATTTGCGACCACGCGTCTGCGCATTCATGTACGAGCGCTTCGCGGCACTCGCTTAAGACAGCGCGTAAGTTTTTCTTTTCGTCCGCCACAGTCCTTGCCATGGCGGGAGCGGGATCAACTACTCATTAAACGCTCGCCGACGCGTGCGCTTGTCGTTCTCGAGCCGGCTGACAGCCGGCCTGTATCCGCAAAGCAATTCTGCTCGCGGCCATTCGCCTTTGATGCGGTTGAAAAATATCGCACGGGCCTCATGATAGTAAGCACCGCGTTAGGCCACTTTCGAGATCCAAAATTCCCGCCCCCGTCAGAAATCGGTCCACCTCTCGGATGCCGCGCGCTGATTCGACGACGATTCACAAGTCACTCGCCGTCGATAGCCGCGGACAGCCGTTTATTCATCGCCGCGATTCGATCCACCAGCTCCTGATGCTCATGGCGGAGGCGTTCGAGCTCGTCGGCGAAATTTAACGCAGCCAGGATTGCCAGATTCACGGAATTGACCGTCTGGGTCCCGGCGCGGATATCCTTGATTTTCTCATCCACGGTCTCAGCCACGGATCTGACCCACTCATCGCCGGCATCGCTGGCGACGACCAGGCTTTGGCCCATGATTTGGACGCTGATGCCCTTCACTTCAACCAAGATCGATCCCTTCGAAGCGCGACAGAATCTTTTCTATCCGGGTCCGAACGTCGTTGCGCTCGTTCTCATGCTGTTGGCGCTCGGTGTTCAACTGTTTAACCTGGCCGGCCGCCTCAGCATATCGTTTTTCGGATTCCGCGAGTTTCAGCGCGAGTTGTTCATTTTCCTTGCGCAATTGCTGAATACGCGCCACCGAAGCCTGAATTCGCTCGTCTAGTTGCTTTAGGACATCTGTCGCCATGAATGAGAAACTTCTACCTTTGATTTAATTTTGGATAAACTGCCCTGTCAAGCTGCATAAGAACCGCTGGCACTCTGCTCTCCTGCGTCGTCAGTTGCAAACAGCGCCTCCACAAATTCCTGGCCGTCGAACTCGCGCAAGTCGCCGAGCTCCTCGCCCAGCCCGACAAATCGCACCGGAATCTTGAGCCGCTCCGCGATACCAACGACCACGCCGCCCTTCGCCGTGCTGTCGAGTTTCGCGAGGACCACGCCGGTAAGCGGCACCGCGTCGCCGAAAATCTTGGCCTGGCTGAGTGCATTCTGACCGGTATTCGCGTCCAGTACGAGCCAGGTCTCATGCGGCGCGCCCGGGAGTTCGCGTGCGATCACCCGCGCGATCTTCTTCAATTCCTCCATCAGATTGACCTTGGTCTGCAGGCGGCCGGCGGTGTCGATCAGCAGCGTGCCGGCTTTGCGTGCGACCGCGGCTTTGACCGCGTCGAAGGCTACCGCGGCGGGGTCGCTGCCTTGCGATTGTTTGATCACGTCGGCGCCGGCGCGCTCGCACCATACCTCGAGCTGCTCGATAGCGGCGGCGCGAAAGGTATCCGCCGCCGCGACGATCACGCTGCCGCGCTCCTCTTTGAGGCGGGCGGCGAGTTTCGCGAGCGTGGTGGTTTTGCCGGCGCCGTTGACTCCGACCAGCATGATCACCATCGGCGCATCGCCGGGATCGGCGGGTGCGCGATCCGCCGCGGCCAGAATCGCGGCGATCTCGGCTTTGAGCGCGTCGCGAATCGCGTCGGGACGGCTGTCGTTGCCGAGCTTGGCGCGCACCGCGGCGGCAATCTTCATGCTCGCCTCGACTCCGACGTCGGCCGCGATCAGCGCTTCTTCGAGGCCTTCGTAAATCTCGTCGATCTTTGCGCTGCCGGTCAGCGCGGCCCTGATTCGGCCGAGAAAATTCTCCCGCGTCTTGCGCAGTCCAAGCCCAATCCTGACCGGCGATTTTGCGATTTCGGGCGGAGGGAGAGTTTCGGCCGCCTTGCCGGCTCTTGCCAGATCGGCGTCGTAATCCGCCTTGCCGACGCTTGCCGAATCGGCGGCCTGCGGCGCTTCCTCGACTAACTCGGTTCGGGCTTGCTCGGGTGCGGCTTGCGTGGGAGCCGCGGCAATTTCGGCGGTCTCGACGCGCTCTGGCGCGGGGCGGGCCTTGCGCAGGCTCCATTGCATCAGCACGCCGATGAAGACCAGGGCCGAGCCGGCGCCGGCGGCGATTAGCAGTGAAAGTGCGATGTCCAAGGGATGCATGATCGAAAATTCAGTTGAAAGTTAAAAATACAGTAAGAGAATCCAGAGCTGCAGTCGCTTGAGAGAATAACAGTCAGGGCGGGCGTCGGAAACTACCGCTATCGTAAGAATCCCACAGATTTTTGGCATCGGTAAGGATGAACTGTTCATCCCTGAACTTTTGTGGCGATCCGGTGGATTACCGGCGCTTATGAGGATGCGGGAAAAGGCGAGAGAGAGCGGAACTTTATTTAATGTGAAACCCACCCGGGTTTCACGCTTCCTTGGGCAGGGGCCATGCCCCTGCACCTGAGTGAGGAATGAGGAATGAAGATGCGGCGCGGAGCGCCTGTTCGAAGGGGTTGGGGGGAGAGAGATGACGTGTTCGGCGCGTTCATCACGGGGCGCGCGACGATTGGCGGTGGCCGAGTGTGTGTCGATGTGGATATAAGAAATGTGGGTCTGCGATCGTAAAATCACGCGGACTCATCAACTAGGGAGATCTGGAGATGGGCAAGCTGCAAGGGAAAGTTGCGATTGTGACGGGCGCTAGTCGCGGGATTGGCAAGGCGATTGCTGAGTTGTTTGCGAAGGAAGGGGCGAAGGTTGTCTGCTCGGCGCGGACGCTCAAGGAGGGGGAGCATCCGCTGGAAGGATCGCTCGAGACTACCGTTGCCGGAATCAGGAAGGCCGGCGGCGAGGCGACTGCGATCACTTGCGATGTTTCGGCCGAGACCGACTGCGAGAAGCTGGTCGCTGACACGCGCAAGCTCTACGGGCCGGTTGACGTGCTGGTGAACAACGCGGCGCTCACTTACTTCATCCCGGTGAAAGATTTTCCGCCCAAGCGATGGATGCGCTCGTTTGCGGTGAATCTGCACGGGCCGTTCATTTTGAGTCATCTGGTGTTGCAGGACATGATCCCGCGGAAATCGGGATCGATCGTGAATATCTCGTCGGGCGCGGCGATTGGACCGGGCCGCGGACCTTACAAAGCGGCCACCGTATTTCGCGGCGGGGTTTGCTACGGCGCGGAGAAGGCGGCGCTCGAGCGGTTTACGCAAGGCCTCGCGGAGGAAGTGTACGACGACAATATCTCGGTGACGTGCGTATCGCCGTCGCAAGTGGTCGCGACTCCCGGCACCGTGCATCATCATCTGGTGACGGGGCCGGACGATCCGACTGGAGAGCCGGTCGAGTGGATGGCGCAGTCGGCGCTGATCCTCGCGACCGAACCGCTCGACAAGGTGACTGGGCTGGTGACGTACAGTCAGACGTTGTTGAAGCAATACGGCATCATCAAGAAGGGAGTTGGGATTGGTTTCGATCGCAAGGGGAGTGGCTACAGTTTGATTTAGTTGCGCGCGCGATTTTGACCAAAAGAAAAGCGGCGCGGCGCTCGTCGGCCAAGACCTGAATCATCCGGTAAAGTGCATGAAATTTACTCTGACCTACGACGGATCGTTGCCGTCAGCAGCAAACGAAACTCGCGTTCCCGAAAAAATGAAGCTACGACGAGTGTTTCACCCACAGATCCGAGAACTGATCGCGATCCATCCCTACCTGGCGGGCGAGTTCGAGAAGGATCTCAAGCTGAGAGTTGGAGCCTTTAGCGGGCAGCGCTTGCTGCCACCCCATACCTGCCGGAATCTTGAGTTCATTCCGCTCGTTAACGATCATCTTCATCTCGTTTGTGAACTGGACATTCTTTTTCTCAGGCGTCAGTCACCTGGTTCTTTGTTCGAGAAACGCGGCGACTTGGATAACCGAATCCTGACATTGTTCGACGGTCTCCGTATTCCAAAGACAGACGCGGAAATACCGGCGACTTTTCAACCAACAGAGAAAGAAACGCCCATGTTGTGTTTGTTAGAGGACGACTCCTTGATTACCGCCTTTAACATTCGCAGCGAGCGTTTGCTTGCAAGTCCGTCTAGCAACGATTCGGACGTGCGGCTGATAATCGGCGTGACGGTGAAGGCAACCATGATGGTCATGGGCACAATGGGTTGGGTGTTCGACTAAGATGAAAGCTAGCGATGCCAGCATATTTTATTTCGATTAGGGTTACTGCTCTCGCGCTCGCGGGATTTGGTCTCGTCGGATGCGCCATCGGCGGAGACACGCAGATCTACCCTCTAGGATTGTTCGGCCAACGCGTTGTCGGCAACGAGTCGTATGTAACCGTTTCAAACGTATGGAACGAAATGGACGCGTTGCCCTTAGCGGACAAGCATTGCGCGCAGTACGGCAAATCGGCGCGGTTCACGCACATGGAAGGCAATCGGGCGATCTACGATTGCGTTAAGCCTTCAGGCTGAGTCCGGCAACCTATGTTGAACCCGTCACCTGTCTCTTCGCATTTCTCGTCGCCTATTTCTCCTCCTGCCGACCAGTCCCTGTTCTCATGAGCACTGGAAGCATCATCTCGAAAAAGTCGGCTCTGCCGACGCTTCTTGCTGCTCGCGCCGGCCCGGCAAGCTTCTCTTTAAATTCCGGCTTAATGATTTTCTCATTCGCCGCTATAAACCACAGGTTGAACACCTGAAACAATGGCGTCCACTCTCCCGTGATTCTGAAGTATCCACGTGCTGCGTCCCAAATAATGAACGCAGACGCGTCTGGATCGAACTCAATTGTCCCTAACTGATCTCGATCTGCATGCTTGAAGAAGTTCTCGGCAGCGTTCAACACATTACGGGCCTCTCGCTCGTGCCCTGGCCTTACGTATACCTCTATGAGCTCATCCTTTATGAGCATCGGCGACCCGCCCTGCTGCTTGGTAACATCGCGAATAACGTTGTATGCGGCGCAAACCAGCGTGTGGATCGAAACCGGATCTTCTTCGCGGAAGTAGAGTCGGATCGCCATTTCCAGCTGCCGCTTTGCCGCGTCCAATTTTGTGACGACAATGGTTTTCTTCATCATTCTACCGTGGAGCGAGCATATCCATCGAGAAGCGGCGCTGGGAAGCGCCGGAAAGCAAAAGGCCGGGAACGTTTGCCCGGCCTCTTACCCTCTGATCACCTCTGGCGCAGGAACGAATCCCTTCGCTCAGCAGATGCGAGTGTCTCGATAGATTCAGGATACGGCTTAGCGCTGCGCAGGTCAAACGGGCCGGGCGGGACTCGAACCCGCGACCAGAGTTTTCGAGACACTCGCTCTATCCAACTGAGCTACCGGCCCTGACAATCTAGTCTATCACTGTGGATGACTTGCAGTGAGCGACTGCACGACAAAATGATGCGCGATCTACTTCAAGAAAGTACTTGCGGAGTGCTTTGCTGGGTGAGCTTCAACGTCCGGCAAGATGCGGTATCGAGCGTGAAACCTCTCCCTAACCCTCTCCTTGGACAAGGAGAGGGATTTAAGACGGGCAAGATTTCGGGTCAGGCGGCTTCGGGGATTTTCAGGGAGATGATTCGCGACACGCCGGGGCGGTCCATTGTTATGCCGTGGATTTGGTCGGCGCGCTGCATCGTGCGCTGGTTGTGGGTGATCACGATGAATTGCGAGCGGGCTTTCAGCTCGGACATCAGGGTGGTGAAGGCGGCGAGGCTGAACTCGTCGAGCGGGGCGTCTACTTCGTCCATCACGCAGAACGGACTTGGGTTGAGCAGGAACAGCGAGAAGATGAGCGCCATCGCGGAGAGCGCTTTTTCGCCGCCGGAGAGGAGACCGATCTCCTTGACCTTTTTGCCGGGCGGCTGAACGAGCACGTTGACGCCCGCCTCGAGCACGTCGCCGGCGTCGGTTAGTTCGAGGCGTCCCTTGCCGCCGCGCAGAAGTTTGGGGAAGAGCTCGGCAAAGTTTTTGGCCGCGCCTTCGAAGGTCTCGGCGAAGCGTTTTCGCGCCTCGCGATTCAAGTGGGTGATCGTCTTGGTCAGATCGTCGAGCGCGCTTTGCAAGTCGGTGCGCTCGGCAGTCAACACGCCGGCGCGTTCCTCGAGCTCGTTCACTTCGCTTTCGGCGGCGAGATTCACCTCGCCGATTCGTTCCATCTTGGCGCGCAGCTCTATGATGCGCGCATCGTCCTGAGCGGCGTCGCGGCCGTCGAGGGCAGGAATTATCTCGACTGCCATCGTGTCGAACTCGGCGCCGAATTTTTCGATGAATGCGCGGGCCATCTCTTCGCTGAGCGCGCGAGCGCGCTCGCGTTTGAGGCCGCATTCCATCGCGTCGGCTTCCAGAGCCGTCAGCCGCTCCTGAGCCGCCTTATATTCGGCGCGGCGCGCTTCGAGCGCATGCTCGCAGGATTCACATTCGGCGGTGAGCCGATTGAGTTCCGCTTCGAGGCCGGCTTCGCGGATTTTCGCGGCGGAGTCCTGCGCGGAAAGATTTTCGAGTTCGCGCTCGAACTCGGAGCGCTCGACGAGCGCGCGTTCAAGCGTAGCGCGATGCTCGTCGAACTGGGCTTCGAGGCTGCTCGCCTCACGCCGGGTGTGAGCGAGTTCGCTCTCGAGCGCGCCTAGATGCGCTTTGCGCGCCTCGGCCTTGGAGGCGGCGTCGAGCATCGCGGCGCCGACTTCTTCCGCCGCACTGCGGAGTGCGGCGAGCTGGGCGACGATGCCGGCGAGGCGCGCACGCGCGCCTTGTTCGGACATCGCGAGTTCTTCGAGGCGCGCGTTCGACGCGCCGAGCAGTTCCGCGATTTCGCCGAGCCGGCGGCGCGAAGCGCCGCCGCTGGCGTCGGCGAGCGCGACTGCCTGTTCCGCGCGGGCGAGCGCGGTGCGACGCTCGTTGGCGATTCGCTCGGCGTCGCGAGCACGAGTGCGAGCTTGTTCGAGTTCCTGGTCCGCCCGCTCGCGCTCGGCGCGAATCGACGCGAAGTGCGCGATCCGCTCGCGATGCTCGTCTTCGGCGCGCGCCAGCGCGAGCATCTCGGTCTCCAGGGTGGCGGGATCGATCGCGGGGCGGCCTTCATCGGAGCTGCCGCCAGTGATCATTCTGCCCGGCCATACGAGGTCGCCCTCGCGCGTTACGAAGACCGTGCCGTGGCCGTTCAAGTTCGAGGCCGCCAGCGCTGCGTGGAGATCGTCGGCGAGCATCACGTGACCAAGCATCACTTCGGCTACCGGCGCGAAGCGGGGCTCGACCTCGAGCATGTCGAGCAGGCGGCCACAGATACCGGGCGCTTCGATCGCGGGATGCGGCGCGAGGCCCGGGGCGGGTTCATTCACAAAGCTCAGCCGCCCGGCGCGGTTCTCCTTCAGGATTTCGATCGCGCGCAGCGCGAAATCCGGAGACTCGACGATCACCGCCTCCATCTGATCGCCGAGCACGGCTTTCAGAGCCGGCGCCAGCGGGATCGGCGCGTGTACGACCTGGTTCAGAATTGCGGGATCGGTGGCGGGACGATCGCCATTGAGGGATTCGAGGACGGTGCGGAGCCGTGGCGCCGCGCCATCGGGCGAATGATTCGCAACCGCCTCCTTGCGCGCGCCGAGGACACCGCGCAGCGAGTTTATCCGCGCGGTAAGATGTTCGAGTGCGGTGCGCGCTTCGATCTCATGCTCGGCGGCTGTGCGCCGCGCGGCGTCGGAGTCCGTGGCCGTATTGCGGCAGGCTTCGAGTTCTTCCTCGGCCGCGCGCATCGATTCGGTCGCAGCGCGCAAAGTTTCCATCAGCGCGGGGGTGTCGGTCGCGGTTGCACCGAGACGATTCTCGAGTTCGGCACGCTCGCCGGCGAGATCGCCGAGACGTCCGCGGATAACCGCGGCCTCGCGAACTATGTCTGAAAGTTCGTCTTTGGATTCCTCACCGAGGCGCTCGGCATTCTTGAGTTCCTTTTGCGCGACCTCATTGCGAGAAGAGATTTCCTTCAATGCCGCGTCGGCGTCGCCACCGCCGGCCGCGATCTCGCGCGATAGCGCAGCGCCGGCCTCGGCACGACTTGCGCGCGCGATAGTCGACTTGGATTCGAGCTCCGCCAAGCGGGCGCGCAGATTTGGCTCGAGCTCTGAAATCGCGCCGAGCCGCCGTTCCATGAATTCACGAGTTCGCGCGCGCTGGGTCGCGCCGGAGTGCAGGTTTTCGAGTTCGCGCTCCGCGCCGCCCAGCTCCGAGCGTGACGATTGGGCCGTGGACGCGGCATGGTCGACATCCTCGCGCATCGAGGAGGAGTCCGCGCGAGCATTTTCGAGCGAGGCCTTAAGCTCCGCGTCGCGACCGGTCTGAAGCGCCAATTCCTCGCGCTGATCGATAAGGCGGCGCGACGCAGCGAAGCGTTCGAGCTCGCCGAGTTCCGCTTTGACAACTTTGTAAGTCTCGGCCTTCTTTGCCTGGCGGCGGGCGAAGTTGAGCTGGCGCTCGATTTCTCTGACCACGTCGTCGACGCGGGCGAGATTTTCCTTGACGCGTTCGAGCTTGCGCTCGCTCATCTCGCGGCGGCCCTTGAAGAGCGAGAGGCCGGCGGCTTCCTCGACGAGGGTGCGCAGCTCGTGCGGCTTGGCCTGGATTATTTCCTCGATGCGGCCCTGCTCGACGAGCGAGTATCCGCGGCTATGAATTTGCGCGGCCATGAAGAACTCCGTGATGTCCTTCAGGCGGCAGGGAATCTTGTTGAGCAGATATTCCGATTCGCCGGAGCGATAGGCGCGGCGCGTGACTGCGACTTCGCTCAGCACTGAGTAGGGCTCGGGGAGCAGGCTTCCTTCTTCAGCCTCGAGAATGAGCGAGACCTCGCACATTCCGGCGGCGGGATTGGAGTCGTTGCCGGCGTAGATGAGATCCTCGATGCTCTTGCCGCGAAGACGGGTCGGCGCCTGCTCGCCGAGGACCCATCGGATAGCGTCGACGACGTTGGATTTACCGCATCCGTTGGGACCGACTACGGCGGTCATCCCGGGCGCAAAGCCAATCGTGGTCGAATCGAGAAATGACTTGAAGCCTAGTAGTTCAAGGCTCTTAAGACGCATGCTGCCCTCGCCTCCACCGCACCATCCACCTTGGGAAACTATCCCAATCAACCCTCAAAGGGTCAATACCACACACAACATATCGTATCTTGGCGCGGATGTAACCCCACCACAATGTAGGGCGAGCGTCGATCGATCTCTGGATTTCGGCATCCGAGTCCCCTAAACTCCAAGTGAGCAGATGTCTCAAGGACTGGCTGAGCAATCCTGATGAATGCACATAGTTCCATAGAGTTGATTAGGACTGACCTTCTTCTGCACAAGCTGTGGAGGCCGGTCGCGTTGCTGGTGGTGTTCGTGGTGATCGTGTACGCCTTGGTGGAACTGTCTCCAGCGTCCCTGGGTAATCCGCTTAAGACATACATTTCTTCGCTGTTCTGATTCCTTTTCGGTGGCTCTTTCCGGAAAACAGCGGTTTGCCTTCGGAGCGCTCGGTGCCGCCTCGCCAGAAATAATACGTTGGTACAAGCTAGCGCACGATTCCCCGGTGGTGCTGCCGAGTTCGTGGCTGGTATATGCGATCGCGACGGCCATTTATGTTGCCGCCGGCGGTGGATTCTCAGCGCTGTGGCAAGATGATAGTCCGATCAAGTGTTTCTATTTCGGCGTCACGTTTCCGCTGTTTGTGAGCGCACTGCTGGCTGGACCACCACCACCCGCTCCCCACTGACCTGCCCGCAGCCTGCGAATTGGCAGACAGCTTCGGTCAGTCCTGGATCAGCTCCGTGTTCCAGTAGGCGCTGTCGACCTGGGACAGATACGGCATCCACTCGCGGTAGCGCCGGAGGCTGAACATCTCGGACGAAAATGGGGTCCATTCGGGGCGTCGGGGCCGGCGGAAGAGATGCATCCCGGCCTCGTCGGGGGTGCGGCCACCCTTGCGGCGATTGCAGTGATGGCAGCTGCAGACGATGTTCTCCCAGGTGGACATCCCGCCGCGCGAGCGGGGAATGACGTGATCGAGGTTGAGCTCGGTGCGGGGCAAACGCTTGTGGCAGTACTGGCAGGTGTTGCCGTCGCGCGCGAAGATGTTGAAGCGCGAAAACCGCACGTGGCGTTTGGGTACACGCTCGTAGGCGGTCAGCAGGAGGACGCGGGGGACGCGGATGAATCCGTCGACGATACCGAGGCGCTCATGCTGAACTTCGATCGAGAGATCGCGCCAGCTGTCGAAGTCGAAGGTGTGATACTGCTCGTCGACGGCCTTCGCAACGCCCTGATAAAGCAGCGCAAACGCTCGTTTGACCGACGTAACGTGAACCGGGAGGTAAGAGCGATTGAGGACCAGGACCTTGCTGTTGAGCAGGCCCGCTCCCGGGAGACTGGGCGCAACCATTTCGGCTGCAGCAGACATTACCCATGACGAGTACCGGCCCAAGGATGGCAAGTCAAGGTACCGTTGATTAAAAGCCTATTATTGGCCGCGCTAATCGCGCTTGCTTGCGGTGGTCGGGCGTGCCTCGTATGATCCAGCGCAAGTGTTCGACGCAGAGGATAAAACGATGTACCAGCATCGCGCGATGATTTTGGTCGCGTCGAATCAAGCGGCAAGTCTGCTTCGATCGAGTCCGCTTCAATAGAGAGTTCGATCTGTGAAACGAGAAATCGCAATTAACGCTTCCGCACTGGAGGTGCGGGTGGCGCTGCTCGAAGATAATCAGCTCGCCGAATTTTACCTCGAGCGGAACCGGCAAGTCGGGCTCGCGGGAAATATCTACAAGGGAAAAGTTACGCGGGTGCTGCCCGGGATGCAGGCGGCGTTCGTGGATATCGGGCTCGAGAAGGCGGGCTTCCTGCACGTCTCGGATTTCCAGGATGGGATTTCGGCGCTCAGCACGGTTGCGGAAGTGCTCGGCGAAGAAGATGTCGAGACGGAGCCGGTCGGTGACAGCGAGTTCGCGGATGCGGATGTCCAAGCAGTGGACGAAGCGGCAAGCGCGTCGGACGGCGACGGAAGTCCGCAACCGCGACCACGCGGGCGGCGTCGCGGGCGCGGACGGCGGCAACAACCGCAGCGGAGCCGTCTGCCGATCGAGCAGCAGCTCCGGCGCGGGCAGGAAATAATCGTTCAGATCGCCAAGGAGCCGATGGGCACCAAGGGCGCGCGGCTGACGTCCTCGATCTCGCTGCCGGGGCGGCATCTGGTGTTCACGCCGACCAGCAATCACATCGGGGTGTCGCGGCGGATCGCGAGTGCCGAGGAACGCGCGCGCCTGCGTGCGGACGTCAGCGAGCTGCGGCCGGCGCAGGGCGGATTCATCGTGCGCACCGCGTGCGAGGGAGTGAGCCGTCGCGAGATCCAGCGCGACGTCGCGTTCCTGACCAAGCTGTGGGCCTCGATCCTGCGCAAGAATGAGAGCATGCCGCCCGCGTCGATTCTCTACAGCGACCTCGACGTCGCGTTGCGAATCGTGCGCGACATGTTTTCCAGCGAGGTGGACAAGCTCTGGTGCGACGATCCGACTACCTACGGCCGAATCGTGCAGTTCGTGCAGAACTACATGCCGCGCTTGCGCGCGCGGGTGATGCTTCATGACGACAACGAGCCGCTATTCGATCGCTTTAATATAGAACCGCAAATCGAACGCGCACTCGATCGCAAGGTGTGGCTCAAGTCGGGTGGCTACCTGGTTTTCGATCAGGCGGAGGCACTAACTGCTATCGATGTTAATACCGGCCGCTTCGTCGGCAAGCGGAGCCAGGACGACACTGTACTAAAGACCAACCTCGAAGCAGTAGAGGAAGTAGTTAATCAACTGAGACTCCGCAATATAGGCGGAATTATTATTGTCGATTTCATCGACATGGCGCGCGAGGGCGATCGCAAGAAAGTCAGCGACGCGCTCGCGATGGCACTCAAGCGCGACAAGGCGCGCACCTCGGCGCTCAAGATTTCGGAACTCGGGCTGGTGCAGATGACGCGCAAGCGCACGCGCGAGAGTTTGGAGAAACTGCTGACCGACAACTGTCCGCGATGCGAAGGGCGTCGAGTGGTCAAGTCGGTGCCGACGATGGCCGCCGAGGTGCTGCGCGGCGTTCAGCGCGAGGCGGTTCGCCGTTCGGCCGGCGAGATGCTGATCGTCAAGCTCAATCCGGAAGTTGCGCGCTACCTGTACGATCACGGCGCGAAAGACCTCGAGACGCTGGAGCAGCGGCTCTCGACCAAGATTGTGCTGCGCTCGAACGACGGACTCGAGCTGGGCGCCTTCGAACTCGCGCAGGCTCCCGCCGCCGCGTAAATCTCTCAGCTGGGCTCTGCGACAGAAGTGGCGGCTGCTATTTGGGCGGCGTCGCGGATTTGGCCGAAGTGAATTTTGCCGAGATCGAATTCCTCGAGCGCCTTGACCAGGCTCGATAGCGCTGACTTGCAGCTTGGCAGGTTTTTGCGCGCGCGGGAGAGCGGATTGGAGCGCGCGATGATGAAGTTCTTCAAATAGGGATGCATCAGGCCGCGCTTCTTGCCCTTGATGACGAGTTCGACCACCAATTCATCGGCGCGTTCCACCTGCTCGGCGCGCTCGACGCGCTCATCGATAGCATCTTTGAGCGGCTTGTTCAGAAATCCATCGACGCGGCTCAGCAGCGGCGCGTAAACGCCGCCGGAAAAGCGCGGCTTCTTTTCGTAGAGGACGCCGAGGGTGATGAAGTGGGCTCGCTCGAACTCGAATGCGAAATCTTTTTCGTTCGTTTTCGGATGCTCTTCGAGGCGGGCGCGATACATCCTGATTACTTCGAGCGCCTTGTCGCGGAGGTTGTGCGCTTTCTCGGTGTTCAGCGCGAGGATTTGAAATGCGACCTCAGGCTCGGGAATCACAATTGCGGGAATCATCTTGGCGCCGGACTTCACCGCCGCGGCGCGGCGATGGTTTCCATTGGGAGTCCAGTAGAGGTTCGCGGAGCGCACAACCACGATCGGCTCGGTGAAGCGATCGATCTTCTTCATCACTTCGATCATTCGCTTCAGATGCGCCGGCGATAGGTCGCGCTGGTACGGGGTCGGCTGCACGAGCGCAATCGGGAGCATCGCGAACAGTTGCCAGTGGTCGCCGATCGGCTCCTGGTACGCCGCCATCGCAGTGCCGCCATCGGCTTCTATGGCGGCTGCGAGCGCGGCGACCGCCGCCGGCATCTTTGCGTTCTTCGGAGAAAAAATCGTCAGATCCGGCATGGCTGCTACTTACCCTGGGCCGGCGGCCCGGCGTTGACTGCGACGATGTGGTAGCGCACGGTCACCTCGTCGCCGGCGAGGATCGCGCCGAACAATACGCCGGGAACACGCACCCCGAAATCGTCATACTTGAACTTCACTTCGCCGTCACCCACGAAGGTGCCGTCGGTGGCGAGGACGGCGTGAATCGGCAACGTCATCGGATGCGTTTCGCCGTGCAGGGTAAGGAAGCCATTGACGATCGCGGTGCCTTCGTAGGGCCTGCTCAAGACGACGCCGACGACGGTGTTACTTTGGAATCCGATAGTCGGATATTTGTCGGACTCGAGTGCAGTCCCGGTGACGGCGCGATCGCGCGATACGCTATCGCTGTGATAACTGGTTGCGTCGATCAGCACCCTCACCTTTCCAGTGCCCTGGATGTTTGTGAGATCGCCGCTTATTTCGCCGTCGACGATATGAAACATCCCGGTCGCAGTGCCGCGAATCCATGCCGCGGGCTCCGCAACGGCGGCGCTGACGGTGCTTCGATCGGGATCGATCTTCAGGTGCAAATGTTCCGCGCTCGCAACGCGCGGGGCAATAAATATCGGCGCCAGTGCGGCAAGGAACAGAAGAAGCGCGCGCATCAGGGGTTGGCGAAATTCAGTTGCGGAAGTCTTCAATGGAAAATTGCTCCTTGCTCGGCGAGTTGGTGAACGCGATCATCCGAATTGCTAGCGCGATCATCCGAAGCGGCGGCGGGCAATCGCGACGCCGACAATCGTGTAGAGGATACCAAATCCAAAATTCACGGCCGTGGGGATCAGCGCGGCCGACGCCGCGAGATTGCGAATCATCAGATCGTTGAACGCGCGCATCGCCCAGGTCGTCGGCAACGCGAGCGCCACCTGTTGCATCCGGACCGGTTCGAAATCGATTGGCCACCAGCATCCCCCGATTGCCGCCATCGTCATTATCACGATCGCGCCCACTGGGAGTACGGCGTCGCGGGTACGTCCGATTCCGGCCACGATGAGGCCGAAGGCGGCGCCCGCGAACGCGATTGCCGCCGCGGGCATCAGCAGTGCCGCCGGCGTGCGTCCGAGTGAAATTCCGAACAACACCCATCCCGCCGCGAGCAACACGATCATCTGGATGAAGCCGACCACGAATCGCGCGAGCAGCTTTCCAGTGAGGGTAGTCCACAGCGGCGCCGATCCGGAGCGCAGGCGTTCGAGAGTTCCCCAATCGTGCTCGTCGATCAACGCCAGCGACACGCCCATCAACATTCCGATCAGAAGAAAAGTCACTGCGAAGCCGGGCACCTGGAGATCGAACGCGTTGAAACCGCTGCCGGTGCCGATTTCGTTGCCGTTCAGATCGACTTCGGTATATCCGAGGGTTCCGGGTATCGCGAGATTGGAATCGAACGCCGGCATATGCGGAATGTCCACGGCCGGAATTTTCGGCATCGCGGGCATCTGCGGCAGATTGATATCGACCGGCTGACTCTTGAGCGCGCTATCGAGATCGCGCCTGGCGTCGCGGAGTTCGCCGACCGGCGCGGCGTTGAGCGCGCTGAGATCGAGATCAGCCGGCAAATTGGGGATGCTCGGTGGTGGCGGAATGTTCGCGGCGCGGCTCCCTGCAAGCGATTTCAATTGAGCAAACCAGTTTTCGAATTGAACGTGAGCGGCATCGAGGCGACTGAGAAAATCCTTGAGCTCGTTCAGCTTGACCTCGCGGGCGGCGGCGTCTGCGTCCAACTTGTGCTGGACACGATCCAACTCGGCACCGAGTGCAGCCCGGGTGCGATCGCGAGCGGCGTTCAGTGCGGACTCGATCTGCTTGCGCAATTTTGCCTCGACCGCGGCCTGCGATGACGCCGCCTCACGTGACAGGCGCGATGCTTGATCGCGAGCATGCTCGGCCGACGCGCGGGCCTGGTCGATTTGATCCTTAATGCCGCGGCTCTGTTCGAGCGCCTGTTTTCGCGCCTGATCGGCAGCGCCGGCGGTGACAACCCGGCACAGATCCGCAATCATGAGCTC
This sequence comes from uncultured delta proteobacterium, assembly GCA_963808235.1. GTDB lineage: Bacteria > Desulfobacterota > Binatia > Binatales > Binataceae > Binatus. Next base: position 226,236 of record CAWEEQ010000004.1, on the reverse strand, counting down.
GACCTTGATGGTCTGCAGGTATTTGACCGGATCGGTATAGAGGATGAGCCGCGCCGGCTTCCCGTGTTCGATCGCATCGGTAGTCGCCTTCGGGATGACGATTCCGACCACCGCGAGCTTGCGCTTGCGAACGAGGTTTTCGGCGTCGGCGCGATCGACAGAATGAACCACCACGAGGTTGGACTGACGGCCGATCGCGTCGAGAATCGCGCGCGCGACAGCGCCGCGATCTTCGTCGACAACCGCGATGGCGTAACCTCCGGGCGACGCGGTCCGTCCGCCGTAAATTTTCGCCAGCGAGAATCCGGCCGCCGCGATCACCGCGATGGGCGCAAGGATCAGCATGAACAAGCCCACCCGGTCGCGGCGGATGAGCAGGAACTCCTTGCCAATTGTCAGCCATACCGCGCGGAGCATCATCGTCTCAGCGGCAACGTATTGCCGCGCGCGGTTGTACCATATTGCTCATCGCGCGTCGCGCAAGGCGTGCCCGGTGAGTTTCAGAAAAGCGTCCTGGAGGTTGGGCCGATGGACGTGGAATTCGACGACCTCGTCGCCGACTTCGCCGGCGCGGCGGATCACGTCGGGGACCTGGTCGATCGTGGCGAGGGTGAGCGCCGCCGCATATTCGTCGAGCACCACCCACGGGAGTTCGTTGACGCCGGCGATTCCGTTGGACCATCCGGGGGGCAGCGCTTTTTTGGTGACGATTTCAAGGCGCGGCTCGTTGCCGGCCAGCGCGATCAATTCGGCGTCGGTACCTTGCGCTACTATCTTGCCGTGATCGATCAGGACGATCCGGTTGCATAGCCGTTCCGCTTCTTCCATGTAGTGCGTGCTGTAGAGGATCGCGCCGCCGCTCTGCGAGGCTGCCTCGATCACGGCGAAGATTCGTCCGCGCGATTGCGGATCGACGCCGACAGTGGGCTCATCGAGCATAATCGCGGCCGGAAAATGAAGCATCCCGCAGGCGAGATTGAGGCGGCGCTTCATTCCGCCGGAAAACTCGCCCACCAGATCGTCGCTGCGATCGCCCAGTCCAACCTCATCGAGCAGGCCGCGCGCGCGATCCAAAGCGTCGCGCGATGACAGTCCCTGCATGCGGCCGAAGAACAAAAGATTTTCGAGCGCGCTAAGGGTCGGATACAGCGCGAGCGATTGCGGCACCAACCCGAGCTTGCTGCGCGCCTTGACCGGCGCCGCGGCGAGATCGTAGCCGGCGATCGACACCCGTCCCGAGTCCGGCGCAATCACGCCCGATAACATCGAGAGCGTGGTGGTCTTTCCCGCGCCGTTGGGACCAAGCAAACCAACGACTTCGCCCGCGTTAACGGAAATCGACACGCCGTCAACGACGACCCGGTCGCCATACTGCTTGCGGAGATTCTGCGCGTCGATGATGGGTCCGGAGTTCGTCATCAGCCCGGGTTCAGCGGTAGCACACCATCTCGAGCAGATTGCCGTCGGGATCGAGAAAGTAGATGCAATCGTGATCGCCCCAATCGATCGGCGGCGCGCTCTCGACGCCGGCCTCAGCCAGGCGCTCGCGCGCGCCCACGAAATCGTCGCGACTCACCGCGAATGCATGATGACCGCGGCCGAGCGGATGCGAAATGATCGAATTGCGCGCGGCAGCGTCGAGCGCGGGGCGCGGTACTTCGAACAGGGCGAGGTTCTGGCCGCCGCAATCGAGCAGCACCTGGTCGCCGAGGCGAGCAGCGACGCGCAGTCCGAGCACGCCGGTGTAGAAGTTCTCCGCGCGCGACCAGGTCCGCTACTTCGATGCCGAAATGATCCAGGCGCTCGAGTTTCATTTGAGGCACGGGACGAGATTAGCCACTCGACCCGTTGCTAGGAAGAAGCTGCCACCGTGCGGCTCTCGAGATCGGGACGCCTCGATGCGATCACGCGATCCCGCTCGCGCCGGATGAAAGCAGGATCGAAAGTAACGATCAGCACGGGGAGAATAGTCATCGCGCCAAGCATCGAGACGAACATCCAGACCGCCAGCAGCAGGCCCATCTCGGCGTCGAAGCGGATGCTCGACCAGTACCAGAACAGCACCGACGCAACCAGGGTCAGCGCGGTGAAGGCGACCGCCTTGCCCGAGGTGATAAGCGCGGTATAGGTACTGTCTTTCAGGTCGTGGCCGAGCGCAAGCTCCTCAATAATTCGACTTACTATATAAATAGAATAGTCAATGCCGAATCCAACGCCGACAGTTACTACCGGCAGAGTATTTATATTGATCCCGATATCATGCGCGCCCATGTATGCATTGATGGCCGCATTGGCTAGTGCGAGCGGGAATAGCAGATATAGCCCCGCCATGAACGAACGATAGGTAATGAGTACAATTATATAGATGGTGGCGAAGGCGAGCACGTTGAGCAGCAGGTCGTTGTCGATGATCTCCTGGTTGGCGGCGGCCAGCTCTCCGATGATCCCCGCGGCGAGCGAGAAACGGACGCCCGGCACTTGATGTTTCGGTTCGGCGAAGAAATTCTGCGTGCGCATCACGATTCGCTGCACGTTCTCGCCCTCACGATCCTTGGAGTACACGGTCATCTGGGTGGCGTCGCGGCGCGGGGTGATGATGTAAGCGGTCGAGAGCGGTGACGCGCCCGCGAGCAATCCGCCGAGCAACTGTCCGGTCCCGCGCGCGGTGGTCGGAAGCACGTTCCACTTCGGCTGGAACTCCTGGAGAGCGAAGCCGCCGTTGGACAACAGATCCGCGACCGAAAAGGTTCGCCCGACCGCCGGATCGCGCTCCATGTAGCGCTCGTATTCGTCCATCACGTGGTACAGCTTCGGATCGTTGAGTGACTCGCGCTTGGCAATCTCCGCGACGACGACGAACTGTTCGATCGCGCCGAACTCGCTCTGGATCGCAGCCATCGAGCGGTTGTAGGCGGAATTGGGCCAGAGGATCGGCGAATCAGACGACGGATCTCCCACCTTCAGTCCCGACCAGAAAAACGCGCACAACGCGATTACCGCGAGCGTGGCTACAAACGTCACCTTGCGGCCGGTGCTCTCGAGCATCGGTTTCGCGAGCGAGGTCAGCATCCGCTTGAAGAAGCCGTGCTCGCGTTTCTCGATCACATCGATCCGCGGCGGCTCCAGGTAGTAGTAAACGATCGGATTCAGGATCAGCTCGCTCACGATGATCGCGGCGATCCAGAAGCTCGCGGTGATGGCGAGTTTCTGCAGGAACAACACCGGCACCAGCAGGATCACCAGCACTCCGAATGCGTCGGTCAGGATTCCCGAGAGTGAAGGTACGAACAGTTCGGAGAACGACGACAGGATCGCTTCTTCCTTGTTGCGCAAGCGGTAGAACTCTTCGTAGTACCGATCGTGCATCTGCACCGAGTGGCTGACCGCGCGCGCGGTGATCAAAAATGGAATGACCAGCACCAGTGGATCGAGGCCGAAGCCGAGCAATCGAATAAAGCCAAGGCCCCAGATGGCGCAGATGACGCCGGAGATGGTCGGCCGCAGCGCGCCGCGCCAGTCGCGGAAATACAGGTAGAGCAGGATCCAGACGGCGAGCACGGTCGCGACGAAGATCCAGAGAAATTCCGGCGTGTAGTGATAGACCCATCCGTACAGAATCGGCTGACCGCCGTAGTAGATGTGCACCGTCGCGTCGCGCTCGGGATCGACGACCAGTTTTCGAACTTCATTGAAGATGCGCGTGTAGTCGAGCCGGGTCTCGAGGAAGCTGCCCACGATTACCGCGGCCTTGTCGTCGAGCGAGACGAATTGCCCGAAGACGACGCCGGGATTTTTGTGGACGTTGCTCTTCAGCTCATCGAGGGCGCTGGCAGTTTTCGGAATTTCGCCATTGGGCAAAATCGGAGTGTTCAGGATCACGCCGCCTGCGAGCGGGCGAAAATAGCTGGCCGTCGCCATCGAGCGCACTGAGCCGTGCTGGATGCCATAAACCACGTCCAGGTCGCGCGTCATCTGGACGATCTTCTCGATGATCGGGGTCGTGTAGATCGTGCCTTCCTTGGCCTCGATCATGACGGTGACGTTGTTGACGCTGCCGAAATATTGATCGTACTTGTGCGCGATCTTGATGAAGGGATGATCTTGCGGAAGCAGTTCGCCGAAACTGGTGACGAGCTGGGTTTGCGCCGCGAAGTAGGCGAAGAAGGCGGTCAGCACGCCGACGATGCCCAACACCAGGAAGCGCCGGCGCAGAATCCACTCGCCAAATCGATACCAGGTCATTGCGTTCTCCGAAGTTACTCGTCTCGCGCGCGGTTGCGATCAGCCCTGGCAGAAGCGCCAGGTTTTGCCGCCATCCTCGGTGTAAAGGATCGTGCCGTAGCCGACGATCCAGCCGTGCATTGCGTCGAAAAACCGCACCTGGCTGAGCGGGAACGGAAGGTCAGGCACGGCCGGGTCGTGCGCCCAGGTGCCGTTTTGCTGGAGGCGCTGCACGGTGCCGTATCCGGTCGTCATCCCCTGAGTGCCGCCAAACAGATCGACTGAGAACAGCGGATCTCGCGCGGGAATTTGCGGCGCTCCAGGCACCAGCGTATCTGGAGGGCCTCCGGGTTTGTCCGCCTGATGCGCGAACGCCCAGGTCTTGCCGCCGTCATCGGTCTGCACCACCCATCCTTCGAGTCCGCACGCTGCGCCATGTTTTGAATCGCGAAACGATACGCCGAAAAACGTGGGCAGCAGAAATTCCGCAAAGCGCGGGTCATCGCCGGCTCCAAGCGCCCGCTTCCATTGCGGGACGAGCGATTGCTGCTGCTCATTCCAGCTTTTGCCGCCGTTGTCGGTCGCCCAGATTCTTCCCAACTCGCCGACTACCCATCCGTGATCGGCGTCGAGGAAGCTCGCGCCGTAGAGCTTCGGTTCCTCGTAGAGGAGGGCGTAATCCGCGATTTCCGGCGGGAAGAGGTGCTGCAACTGGCGCTTGGTGAAACTCTCGCCGCCGTCAGTCGTGCTGAGCACGAGCGCGCGATCGCCGACCAGGAAGCCGTGCAGGCGATCTGGAAATGCGAGTCCGAAGATGAACAGATGCGTGCGCGAGTTGAGCCGCTCCCAGGTCTTGCCGCCGTCGCGTGTGCGCATCACGAGTCCGTCCTGTCCGCACAGGAATCCGTTTTGATCGTCGGCCATCTGAATTCCGAAGATGCCCAGATTGGTGCCGATGTCGATGCGCTTGAAATGACGGCCGCCGTCTTCGGTCAGCAGCACCTTGCCGCGATCGCCAACGATGAATGCGCGCGTGGGGCTGGTCGGCCATACGTCGAAGAACTTGTCCGTCAGCGTTACGTTGCGCAGCGGCAAGGGCGGCAACGCGACTTCGCGATGACAGGCGGCCGTTCCTAACGCGACGACAATAAACAGCGTCTTGATTATGCGATTTGCGCGGAAGTTTCGCTCCATTCCATCAGATCCCGGGGGAAAATTTGCTCTATACTCAAGCAAAGCCGCGAGCTTAGCAAGCCGTTTATTTAGGCATCGCGCGAGGCGGTTCTATAGTTCCGCCAGCAACAGACCGGTCAGGTATTCGCCTTCGGAATGGCCGAGCAGCACCGGATGATCGGGGCCGGGGCCAAGATGCGCGAGGAGGCGGAGATTGCGGCCCGCATTTGTCTGCGCGAATCTGACCGCGCGCACAAAGTCGTCGGCGCGGAAATGCGTCGAGCATGAAAACGTCATCAGGCGCCCGCCCGGTGCGAGCGCGCGCATCGCAACCGCGTTGAGTTCGACGTAGAGGCGGCCGGCGCGCTCGGCATCGCCACGGCTTCGGGCGAGCGGCGGAGGATCGAGGACAATCAGATCGAAACGATTGGGGGTTTCGGCCATGAAAGGGCCGGCCTCGCCATGAACGAACTCGACTGTCGTCTCGCGGATGTCCGTTCAGTTCGACGTTTCGCCGCGCCCACTCGAGCGCTCGTGCCGAGGTATCCACCGCGACGACATGCTTCGCACTCGACGCGAGCGCCGCGAGCGCGAATCCGCCCTGGTAGCAACACGCGTCGAGCACTCGCGCTCCGACTGCCATCGTACCCGCCAGTGCGCGATTGTCGCGCTGATCGAGGAAGTAGCCGGTCTTCTGTCCGTGCTCGAAATCGATGTGGATTCGAATTCCGTTTTCCGTCGCGAGCGTTTCCGTAACCGGCTCGCCGGCGAGAATCCCGATGCGATCGTCGAGGCCCTCCTGCTTTCGCACCGCGCCATGACTGCGTTCGATGATCGCGCGCGGATGGAGCAATTCGGAGAGCGCCTCGACCAGAGTCTCGCGCATCCGATCCGCTCCGGCGGTGAGCAACTGCACGACGAGCACGTCGCCGAATCGATCGACGACCACGCCTGACAGCCCGTCACCGTCACCGTTGAGCAGCCGATATGCGTCGGTGTCGGGGCGAACGAATTTGCGCCGAAGTTCGAGCGCGCTCTTTAGCCGGCGCGCAACCAATTCCTCGATTACCGGAGTCTCACCCCACGCGAGCATCCGCACCGCGATAGTGGTGGCGGGATTGCAGTAACCCATTCCGAGCAGCGCGCCCCCGTCGTCGTGCACCGCGACGATCGCGCCTGGCTCGATCGCAGCCGGCTCAATCCGCGCGATTGCCTGCGAGAAAATCCACGGATTGCCTCCGCGGACCGGACCTTCCCTGCCACGCTTGAGGATTATCCGAGCAAGCGGCGCGCTCACTCCGACGGCCATTGCGGCTCGCCCGCACGGGAAAAATCGCCGCTGCGGCCGCCCCGTTTCGCGACCAGCCGAATCGCGCCGATTTCCATCGCGCGATCGATGGCCTTTGCCATGTCGTAAATGGTCAGCGCCGCCGCGCTCACCGCGACCATCGCTTCCATCTCGACGCCGGTGCGCGCGTCGGTGACGGCGCGGGCCTGGATCTCGAGCGTCGAGGCCGCGCGATCGGGCCTGAATTCGACTTCGACCACTTCGAGCGGAATCTGATGACAGAGCGGGATCAGCTCATGAGTGCGCTTGGCCGCCATGATTCCCGCGATTCGCGCCGCCGCGAGCGCCTCGCCCTTCTTGAGTTTGCCGCCGACGATCGCGTCGAGAGTCGCCGGGGCCATCCGCACTTGCCCGCGCGCGATCGCCTCGCGCCGCGTGACCGGCTTCTCGCCGACATCGACCATGCGGATTCGCCCGCGCCCGTCGAGATGCGTCAGTCGCGCGCTGGCGGCGCTCCGCGATGAAGGTTGTTTCTTGCGCGCCATTGGTCGGGAATATGAGCTTACGTTGACCGCCTCAACATATACAATAAAATGTTGGAACCTAACCGCCAAGAAATGTTTAGAGCAACAACTTAATAAACTCCGCACACAGGTCTTATGGCTGACGAAATCAACAAGGTCGTGATTCTGGGTTCCGGTCCCGCCGGACTGACTGCCGCGCTCTATACCGCGCGCGCAAACTTGAGTCCGCTGCTGATCGAGGGCAACGAGCCGGGTGGACAGCTCACCATCACTACCGAGGTCGAGAACTATCCGGGCTTCGAGCATGGCGTGCAGGGACCCGAGATGATGGACGTGTTCCGCCGCCAGGTGACTCGCTTCGGCACCCGTTTTCTAGCCGGCGAGGTGACCGAAGCGCGCCTGAAGGCCAGGCCGTTCGAGGTGGTCGCCGACGGAAAAGTCGTCAAGGCCGAGTCGCTGATCATTTCAACCGGAGCGTCGGCGAAGCTGCTCGGAATCGAATCGGAAAAGCGCCTGATGGGTTACGGGGTGAGCGCATGCGCGACCTGCGACGGCGCATTCTTTAAGGAGAAGGAAGCGCTTGTGATCGGCGGCGGCGACACCGCGATGGAAGAAGCGACCTTCCTGACCCGCTTCTGCACCAAGGTGACGATCGTGCATCGCCGCGACACGCTGCGCGCGTCGAAGATCATGCAGGATCGCGCGCGCAAGAATCCCAAGATCGCGTTCATCTGGGATTCCGCGATCGAAGAAATCATCGGCGATCCCAAACTGGGCGTGAGCGGCGTCAAGTTGAAAAATCTGAAGACCGGGAAAATCACCGACCAGAAGACCGACGCGGTGTTCGTCGCGATCGGGCATCAGCCGAATACCGCGATCTTCAAGGGCCAGCTCGACATGGACGAAGTCGGATATTTGCGGGTGCGCGCCGGGTCGACCTACACCAATATCGACGGCGTGTTCGCCGCCGGCGACGTCGCCGACAGCGTATATCGGCAGGCAGTCACCGCGGCGGGCACGGGATGCATGGCGGCAATCGACGCCGAGCGCTGGCTGGAAGCAAAGGGCGAATAGCATCCAACGGGTCGCGCGATATCGCGCATGAAGCTCCGCCGCGTTATGATCGCTACACGAGCGACTCGCTTCGCTGCGGCGGTGGTCGCAACCGCCTTTATCGTAGTTGCGACATTCGAAATTTTCTGGGCGCTTGGCGGCTCTTGGGGACTCTCCGGCGCCTGGGGCGGCGGCAGTCACGACCATCTCAACGTGGCGCTCAGAGTCGCTAGCGGGTTCGCGGCCGGTCTGCTCGTCGCCGGCGCTATCATCGTCCTCGGCCGCGCGCGCTATTGGGCTTCGACCGATCGGTTCGGCATCTTGCGTTGGGGGACGTGGACGCTCGCCGGCGTGATGGCGCTGAGCGCACTAGCTAACTTCGTCTCGTCGAGCAGTTCGGAGCGGTTTCAGAACGGGCCTGTAGCGCTACTCCTGGCATTGCTCTGTATCGTCGTGGCCTCGGCAAACTAACGCGGGGTTTACCGCAGCGCACCGAGCGCTGGCTGGAAGCAAATCACGCTGAGCCATCCGGCATCGGTACGGGATGCAGCGACTCACGCGCGAGATCACAACCAGTGTCGCGATACGAAATCGCGACTTAAGATGAATCCGAGCCGGCGCGGCGCCTTCGTTCGAGGCGCCGCGCGGGCATTCTGGTGGTCAAACGTGTTGCATAGAAGCCTCCTTGTTCCGGATCACGATTGACCTCATGAGCCGGAACCTCGAATTAATCCGAACAGACGGCCTCGCCGCGTCTTTCCCATAGGACCCGGTACTCGCTCACGATCTGGTCCGGCAGGTTGGGGAGTGCGAGCGCGGCGAAACGTAGCTGCGCAGTCTGCAGACTTCCCTTCTTGCCGGTCTGCGCAAGGTACCGTGCTCCGAGCCGGATCATTTTCAGCATCTCGCTCATCCTCGGGGCCTCTTCCTCTTCAAAGTTCGACTCTCCACGCGCCCGCTCTTCATCGAGATCCTGGTAATAGATGGCGGGAGCGTAGACCAGATTCCACAACTCCGAAGTATTGAAGTCGAGCTCCGGCTCGGCGGCGTTGAGCAATTCCTGGACGGTTTTGTTGGTGGTCCAGTAGGCTTGCGGTTGCAGTTGCAGGATTTGCCGGGCCAGCCCTGAATCGACGAACTCCGTCGCGACGGTCTGGTATTCCTTGACCAGGGTATGACGGTTCGCATAGTCGAGCGATCGCTGCACCAGGCCTCCATAAAGCATCCGATGCAGGCTTTTGTAGACCGCCTCCGGATGCGGCACGCGGTTCGCCATCGCAAATCCGACCTGGCCGACCGGACCCATGTTGGCAAGCGCGTGGCGGATATCGCCTCGATCGGCCATCAACTGTGCGGGATCGCCAACTTTGCCGGGACTATCGAAGAAATCGTCGATCCAGTGCGAGGCGTAGGTCAGGAACGACTTCGCCTGGATCTCTTCCCATCGGTCGTCAGAGACGATTCCCAGAATGAAGGCGTGAATCTCTATTTCCTGGTACGCATGGACCGCGCTGGTGGATAGACCGAACTTCTCGAGGAGTCCCATCCTGGCGAGCACGTCCATGAATTCAGTCTCGCCGGCTTTGACCGCCGCGAGCAGGTTCCGCCACTTGGGAATCGTTGCGTACAGCTCCTCCAATTGCGGGCTCGTCCCGCCCGCTTGGACAACCTGATTGTCGATATTCATTCGTATGACTCCTTCCGCGATCGTGGATCGCGGAACTTTTAGGAGCGGACTTAAGTCCGCCCAAGATTTTCGAGAACCCCGTGCCGGTCGCTTACATCGACGCCGCACCGTTGCGCTCGTCTCCCGCTCCGTGCGAGGAGACAACCGAACTCTTGGCCACTTCTCTTTCAGCGACCGCAGGCTCGATAGCCGCCGGACGTGTCGTCGCGAGAGACGCATCGAAGCGCAGGACGTGACGATCGCGCTGGCCGCCGAGGAGGTAATCAAATCCGCGCCGGATGTACTCGTCGAGTTTCTCGCCCTGCAGAACCATCGGTTGGACCCAAAGATCTTCTCCCTCGAGGGTCTCGCAAAAGTGGTATTGGATCGGATCGCAGGCATTGACGAAGCCGAGTTGAGCGTGAGGTGCGGTCAGATCGAACGGCTTGATGAATGGATAGAGGACGACCGCCTTCGCCTGTAGAAGACCGGCGATCGCGGGTGCTATTCGCTTCGCAACCCCGGCAGCTCCCCTGGTAAGCGCCCATAGCTCGCTGCCTTCGATGACCGACTTTGGGGGCAGATAACTCAGGTCCGGCTGCGCGAAACTCTGGGGAAGGGTGGCGAGATCGTGTACGATGAAACCTCCCGCCATCCGCTCGGACGGGTCGCCTTCGTTTTCAAAAATCGCATAGACATTTCCGAACGTGAGATGCGCCCTTCCGAGCCGCGAGCGCGCGGTCTCTCTGAAGCCGTATCCAGCCGTGGCCCTGGCCTTGGAAAGACATTCCGCGAAGATTTGCCGCTCATGATCAGTTGTCAGTTGACGCAGTTCCATTGGACTCTCCTGTTTTTTCTTCGTTTATCGACCTTCGAACCGCGGTCGCTTGAGTACGGCGACGCGCGGCGGTGCGCGCTGGGTGCGAGCCGGCGGTCTGCCGAACGAGGCACCCCATCTCAGGTTTCCGGCGGAAACGATTTCGTAGGGTGGTTTCGGAGGGTAAGAGAGCGGTCGGAGGGGATCGCCCGCACGCTCAAAAGAGCTTGTCGCGCGTGCGATGGTCGACGTGAACACTTGGATCACTTTTTGTGAAAATTACTAGACTCTTAGCTGTGCCGTGGTCCCCCCACAAAACGCTATTTGTATGAATTGGCTACTTTTTACAGCGGCGCCCCAGTCGCGGTAGTTGTTGCGCTTGCTAACCCACGGTCGGCGCGATTAGCATGGCCTCAATTTGGGGTGGCCAACGGTGGCGCAAGACAGAGAACCCGATCCGCTCGAAGGACTGATCCGCGAGATCGTGAATCGCTCGCAATCACGAGCCGAGCAGCGAACGGCCGACCGTGCTTGCGAAGACTTTTCGTCTTTTTCTCGAGTCGATTATCCCGCGGCATTGCAGAGCCACTTCGACCGGCCCCAACTTCAAGGAATCATTTCGGAGTTGCGGCACTTCCTGCCGGAGCTGAATCAGCGGCTGTTCGGAGAAACCGACCTGGCTCGGTTGACCGAGACTGCGGCGAGCTTCGGCGCGGTGTTGCAGCTCGGAACGTTCGAAGGCCGAGAGGGTCGTACGCTGCGGGGGTTCTACGTCAACGACGGCGGCGGAAGACTACTGAAAAAGCCGGTCATATGCGTCAATACGGTACATCACCGGGTGCTAGTCGCGGCCGCGTTCTGGCACGAGATGGGACATCATCTCACCCATGATATTTTTGGCGGCCATGGCGAGCGGCTGAATATGTCGTCCGCCGATAATTACCTGAATCATCTGAGCGATCCGGAGGAACTGGTTGCAGATATCGTATTGGCGTTGGGAGGATATCCAAAAACAGTCGCGGAACGGCTCTTCAATGGCTCTCAAAAAAGAGATGCGGATGCGGATATATTGCAGCTAGTTCCGAGGGCGAAGCGTCACCTGTGTTCCGGCCTGGGCTTCGATTTCGAAGCGCAAGTCGGGGCGGCCGAAAACTTGCAGGTTGTGGCAGGTATGATTCACACGGCGAAACTGCGCGCGGCACTACTTAGCGAGTACGGAATATGAGCGGGAAGACGCTCCGCGGAATGTTGAAACAAGCGCGCCGGGAACTCGGGATGACCCAGCGTGAACTCGGTAAACAGATCGGCGTTCAGGCCAGCCATATCGCTTATATCGAAACCGGTAAGCGGAGACCTTCGCTTTCGCTGGTGGGACGGATTGCCGATGCGCTCGGACTCGATCGGCGCGAATTGCTCTTTCTCTGTCACCCGGAATCAAAGTACCTGGTCGGCACTCAAGCAGAGCCTGGCTCGACGAAAGCCACCGATTCGTGGAAGCGGTTTGCCTCAGATAGGGCACTTATCAGGCGTCACCGCGTAACACGCGCCGAGCTAAAGCTCCTGAAGCAGGTGAGCTTGCTCGCTAACGTATCGTCTCATCAGCATTTCATATTCGTTCTCAACTCAATCCGGCAGGCCGCAGTGCCAAACGATTGAGCTCGCGCGGTTTGCACTCACATAAGAATCAAGCGGGGTCGCCTATTTTTTATTGCTGTGCTAACAAACCGGCCTATGGCGGCGACTAGTTTTCCGAAGGGATTTTTGTGGGGCACTGCCAGCGCGTCCTATCAGATCGAGGGCGGCTGGAACGAGGACGGCAAGGGCGAATCAATCTGGGATCGCTTCTCGCACACGCCCGGGAAAATAAAGAACGGCAACAGCGGCGACGTCGCTTGCGATTTCTACCATCGCTACGACGACGACATCGCGCTGATGGCCGACCTCGGTCTGAACGCGGCGCGAATCTCGCTCTCATGGCCGCGCATCATGCCGCTCGGCAAAGGCAGCATTAATCAGAAGGGACTCGACTTCTACAGCCGCGTCGTCGACGCGATGCTCCGCCGCAACATCCAACCGTGGGTGACGCTTTATCATTGGGACCTCCCGCAGCCGCTCGAAGACGCCGGCGGATGGCCGAATCGTGACCTGGCCGAGTACTTCCGCGATTACGCAGCAGTGGTTGCCGATTCACTTGGCGATCGCGTGAAACATTGGATGGCATTCAACGAGCCGTGGATTTTCACGATCCTCGGCTACCTGGTGGGAAGTCATGCGCCGGGCCGGCGCGATCCCGCCAACGCGATCAAGGCGACGCATACTGTCAACCTTGCGCAGGGCATGGCGATCAAGGCGATCCGCGAATCCAAGAACAAGCCCGATGCAGTAGGCACCGCGTTTAGCATGTCGCCGGTGCATCCGCGGACAGGCTCACTCGAGGATCGTGCGGCGGCCGAGCGATGGCATCGATTTTACAACCTGTGGTTCCTCGACCCGGTGGTTCACGGCAGGTATCCGGAGGCGTACGTGAGAGGATCGGTCGAGGATCACGTGGAGATTCGCGCCGGCGACATGGAGACGATTAAGGCGCCGCTCGACTTTATCGGGATCAATCTCTACACGCGCGCAGTCGTCGCGCACGATCCGCAGGATCACAACATGGGGGTCAAGCAGGTCCGCGCCGGCGGCGAAGAGGTCACCGAGTTCGGATGGGAAGTTTATCCGCCGGCGCTTTCCGATATGATCTTGCGCATCACGAAGGACTTCGGTGGCATCCCGATCTACGTCACCGAGAATGGATGCTCCTACGGCGACAAGCCAGGTCCCGACGGCAAGGTCAACGACCAGCGGCGGGTCAGCTTTCTGCGCAGATTTATTTTCGAGGTGGGAAAGGCGATCCAGGCCGGCGCCGACGTGCGCGGCTACTTTCTGTGGACATTCACCGACAACTTCGAATGGGCCGAGGGATTCCAGCAGCGCTTCGGAATCGTGTACTGCGACTTCGAGACCCAAGCTCGTACGGTGAAAGAAAGCGGGCACTGGTACTCGCGACTTGCTCGCAGCGGCGCACTGGACTTCGACCCGGTCATTTGAACAAGCGTTCGAACCTCAACAGGAACACAGGCCGTCGGATCCGATGATCGGCGGCGAAGTCCTCATCTGGCTGCATCTATGCGCGATGGCCGCGTATGTCGGCGCGCAGTTCGCGGTCATCTACATGCTGATACCCGCCGCGGAGACTGCGCCGAACGAGGCGGCGCGCCGCGCGAGCCTGATCGCCGGGTTCAAGTTCTACAACCCGTTCACGATCGGAGTGCTGGGAATTATTGTGATTACGGGCGCGATGCGCCTGACGGACTTGAAAGCGTCGATGAAGTTCGACTACTTCGCGCGGATCGGCGGCCCACTCGAACTCAAGCTGGGGCTGGCCTTTGCGCTCATCTTCATCCAGACCTACATCACGTTCGGACTGGCATTCAGGATAGGACGCCAGGAAGAGGTGGCCGCGCACGGCGATGGCGAGGCGTTTACCGTGGCGAAGATAAACTCGATGCTGCGCCGAATACGCGCGATGGCGTGGTTTACGATCTTGCTGGCAGCGGCGGTGATTTGGGTATCGCTCACGATGGTCGCGCGAGCTGTCGTCGAGCCTGTGAGTGCCGCGCGCATCTCCGCGCGGGCCGATATCGCTGCGCCCGAGCTAACCCGGCGTCCAGTCACAGTTGCGATTTCGGCTCCGCCGGACAACATCGTCTAGTGCACCAGCGCGAACAACGAGCTCACGATGTAGAAGACGGTGATGATTCCGAAAATCGCGACCGGCGCTTCGTTCAGAATGTTGTACTGCGCTGCACGCATTTCGTTGCTCGATTCCTCAACAACCGTGCCGATTCCGGCGAGCCTTGCTTCGTTAATAGTTGCGTTCATTTGAGTGCCTCCCAAAAAATTCGTTTGCTGTTTTCAGGCCAAGGCCAGCAAAGAGCTGACGATGTATCCGAGTGTGATCACGCCGAACACCAGGCCGGGCAGTTCGCTCAGCAGGCTGTTCTGCGCATAGCGGGTTCCCTCGGATGCTTCGGTCTCGGTGGTCTTGGTGAATCCGGTCAGTCTTGCTTCGTTGATTGTTGCGTTCATTTTCTTTGCCTCCCGGCTTAGTTGCTATGCCTGCTAAAGCAATGGCTGTGCCACGAGAAAAACTCGCGATTATACAAGGATTCGGATCGCTAGGTAGTCGTAACAAAATCGAAACAAATGAAAAAAGCTTGAATTCTAAAGACTTATTTATGATCGCATATTGCGAGACTAAAGTCGGGCAAACCTGCGATTCGCGTTAAATTTCTTGATTCGCGAAACTAGAGCAGTGCTATCGATGCAGCTATTTTGCGGCAGGTCAGTTGCCAGCGAGTGCGCTTTGACAAAATCAAATCATCTGCAACAGTGGCATCTAAATTCAGATGGCGAGTGAAATGAACATCGAGGCACCGCCGCCGCCGCGCAAACCGACTGGCGGATTGAAGCTGCCGAATCCGGCGATCCCGAGCAACGTCGCCGTGAAGATTACGCAGCCGCATTTTATTCGCAGCCTTGCGATGCGCCTTGCGGAGGCCGCGATTTTTCTGGTCGCGGTGATCGGCGCGATCGCTTTGGGGCTCGGGATCACCGCCTACTTCGTCGAGCATCGCTACGTCTTCGCATACGTGGTGGCGTATGCGGGATTTCGCTTTTCCGATTTGCTGGTGCGCGAGGATACGGACGACCTGCCTGCGCGCGAGGAACTGGTCCGGCGGATTTGGGTGCAACTGCCGTTGCTCGCGATGTTCGCGGCGGCGCCCTTCGAGCGCACCTACGTTTATGGCGGCCTCGCGCCGCAATGGCTCAGCGCTCTTGGCCTGTTGCTGGAATTGTGCGGGATGTGGCTGGCGCTGGGCGCGCGAATTCAACTTGGATTTTTCACTTCCGGCCGCAATCCCGAGGACACAGTGCCGGTGAAGCGCGGCTTCTACCGCTACATTCGCCATCCGATTTACGCGGGAACATTCCTGGTGACGCTGTCATGGCCGCTGGTGTATGGCGCGCCGGTAACCGCGATGGCGACCTTCATCATCGGTGCGATTTTCTGTTATCGGCGGATGCGCGACGAGGACGCCGCGATGCTCGAGCGTTTCGGCGAAGAGTACGAAGCGTACATGCGCGAGACCGACGCGCTGATCCCGACGATCTGGTAGCGGCGACTAGCGGACGCGTGCTTTTAGCTGGCAGCGGGCTTGCGAGCAATAGTTGTCGCCGGCATGCGCGCTTACGAAACTGGCGCCGCATCCGGCACAATCCTTAATCGATTCGCGATCCTCAAGCATCGCTGCCAGTCGCGCTGATTCTTCGGCGCGCGCGCGCGCAGTTCGGCTGGCGGACGGGCGTCTTGCGGGCGCCTTTTTTGGCGATGCGCCGTCGGCGAGCAGCTTGCCATGCGCACCCATGAGGGCGAGTTCGTCGGCACGATTGTTTATCGGATCGGTGTCGTGCCCGCGCACCCATTCGAATCTGACGTTGCGCGCATCGAGTTCCGCGTCGAGGAGCAGCCACAGATCCTGGTTGGCTTTGCGCTTCCATCCGTCGGTGATCGTTTTCACTACGTACTGGCTGTCGCTGCGGAGCAGCACGTGAGACTCGGGCGGAGTCGCACGCAGGCCCTCGATCGCGGCGGTCAGTTCCATCCGGTTGTTGGTCGTCTTCGGATCGTGGCCGTTTAGTTCAGCAACGCCGCCGTCGGGATCGGTGAGCACGACTCCCCATCCGCCGGGGCCGGGATTACCGATACAGGAGCCGTCGCCGTAAACGAGGTAGTGATGATGCGAAAGGGCCACGGCCGGATTCTAGCTGAGCGCGCGCTCTTTGCGGAGCTTTGAAAACCAATCGGCGTATTGGCGCGCGGCATGCTCCCATGAAAAGTCCGAGGCAAAGCAATTGGCCATCAGGCGCTGCCATGCGTTGCGATTGCGGAAGGTCGCGGTCATGCGAGTGAGCGCCGCGACCATTTCGCCCGTGGCGAATTTCTCGAACACAAAACCGTTGCCGGTTCCCTTTGCGGCGTCGAATTCGCTGACTGTATCGCGGAGACCTCCGGTCGCGCGCACAACCGGGGCGCTGCCGTAGCGGAGCGCATACATTTGCGTTAGTCCGCACGGCTCGAATCGCGACGGCATCAGGAACGCGTCGCTACCGGCCTGGATGCGATGCGCGAGCGAATCGTTGAACTCAACGATGACCCGAAGTTTTTGGGGAAATCGCGCCTGTGCATCTTTGAAAAACTTCTCGAGTGCGGGATCGCCGCTCGCCAGCATGACCAGCTGCAAGTCGAGCCGCATCACGGCTTCCAGAGCCTCCATCAGCAGGTCGACGCCCTTCTGCGCGGTCATCCGCGTGACCATCCCAACAATCGGGCAGTCATTGCGATCGGGCAGCTTCAGCAATTCGCGCAGCGCTCTCGTGCATCGCCGCTTACCTTCGGGATTTCGAGCCGAGTATCGCGCCGCGATTTCGCCGTCGATGGCCGGATCCCATTGCTCGTAGTCGGCGCCGTTTAGAATTCCGGTAAAGCGATCGCCCTTGTCGCGCAGCACGCCTTCGAGTCCGAAGCCAAGCTCGGGGTCGGTGGTCACTTCGCGCGCGTAGGTCGGACTCACAGTGGACGCGCCGTCAGCGAGCACAAGCGCACCCTTCATCAGATTCAGGTGACCGTAAAATTCCAGGTAGTCGACCGAATTGTACGACGCGTCGATGCCGAGCAGCCCGAAGTCTTCACGCTTGCCGATTCCCTGGAAGGCGAGGTTGTGAATCGTGAAGATCGAGAGCGTGTCCTTGAACTTGTCGCGCAAGCTCGCGTCGGCGCGGATCGCGATCGGCACACCGGCGGCGTGCCAATCGTGCGCATGCATCACGTCGGGGCGGACTATCTCGGCCGCGGCCATCGCGGCGGCGCGGCTGAAGAAGACGAAGCGTTTCAGATTGTCGGGATAATCCTTGCCGCGTTCGCCGTAGATTTCGGCGCGCGCGAAAAATCCCGGATGCTCGATCAGGTACATCGGGACGCCGTGAGGATCGACGGCACCGAGGACAGAAAAACGCTCGACCTGGTTGCCCATCCGGATCGACCGGTTGCGCGCGACCGGGACCGCCTCGATGCTGCCGAGGATCGACGCGTAGCCCGGCACGATCAGCGCGGGCTCCTGTCCGATGGCCTTGAGCGCGCCGGGCAGCGCACCGATCACATCGGCAAGCCCTCCGGCTTTGGCATGGGGCGCCGCTTCGGCGGCAACAATCGCGATTTTCACCGACCCGCTAAACCCTTAATCCTTTCCGCTTAGGTAGAAGTGTGGCCGTGCATTTCTGAGAGATTAAGTAAGCGGGGAGCGTCCATCCCTCCGTTTAGTCTCCAAACCCAGCCCTTTGGAGGGGACCGTGGGCTAGTTGAGGACGGTGCGTTCGGGGCGGGTCGGGACGGGTTCCGCTGTGGGCAGGACGGCGTCGCCGTCGCGCAGCGCGTTGCGGATGACCTCGTCGACGGTGTCGACAAAGATCATTTCGAGTTCTTTGCGGACTTCGGGCTGGATGTCTTCGAGGTCGCGCTCGTTGCGGCGCGGCAGAATGATCGTTTTGATTCCGGCGCGTCGTGCGGCGAGCACCTTTTCCTTGATTCCGCCGACCGGCAGCACTTTGCCGCGCAGCGTGATCTCGCCGGTCATCGCAAGGTCGGATTTCACCGGCCTGCCGCTCAGCAACGACGCGAGCGATGCCGCGATCGTCACTCCGCCCGACGGCCCGTCTTTCGGGATCGCTCCGGCCGGGACGTGAACGTGGATGTCTGATTTGTCGTAAAAGTCAGGAACGATTCCCAGCGCGACCGCGTGGGTGCGCACGTAAGAGAGCGCCGCCTGCGCCGACTCCTTCATCACGTCGCCGAGCGAGCCGGTCAGCGTGAGGCCCTTCTGCCCCTGCATCCGGGTGCTCTCGATAAACATGATCTCGCCGCCGTTGGGCGTCCATGCAAGCCCGGTCGCGACACCCGGCTCCTGGGTGCGTTCCGCGACTTCGGAAAAAAAGCGCGGCGCGCCGAGGTACTTGTTCACGTCGGCGCCGGTCACGAGCGCCGGCGCGGTCTCGCCTTCGGTGATCGAGCGCGCGATCTTGCGGCAGACCCGCGCGATTTCGCGCTCGAGGTTACGAAGTCCGGCTTCGCGCGTGTAGCTGTGGATTATTTCGCGAAGCGCTTCTTCGGAAAACTCGATCTTCTGATCGCCGAGCCCGTTCTCGTTGAGCTGCTTGGGAATCAGGTGGCGTTGCACGATTTGCAGTTTCTCTTCTTCGGTGTATCCGGGCAGTTCGAGGACTTCCATCCGGTCGCGCAGTGCGTGCGGAATCGGATCGAGCACGTTGGCGGTGGTCAGGAACAGCACCTTGGAAAGATCGAACGGCACGTCGAGGTAGTGATCGGAAAACGTGTTGTTCTGTTCGGGATCGAGCACTTCGAGCAGCGCCGAGGCCGGATCGCCGCGAAAATCCATCCCGAGCTTGTCCACTTCATCGAGGATGAAGAGCGGGTTGTTGGAGCCCGCGTTGCGCAGTCCCTGCACGATGCGGCCGGGCAGCGAGCCGATGTAAGTGCGGCGATGGCCGCGGATTTCGGCCTCGTCGCGGATTCCGCCGAGCGACAACCTCACGAACTTGCGCCCGAGTGCGCGTGCGATCGATTTGCCGAGCGAAGTCTTGCCGGTGCCCGGAGGTCCGACGAAGCACAGGATTGGGCCTTTGGTGTCGTTCTTGAGCTTGCGCACCGCGAGGAATTCGAGGATGCGTTCTTTGATCTTTTCGAGATCGTAGTGATCTTCGTCGAGTACCTGGCGCGCGTGGCGGATATCGAGATTATCCTCGGTCGATACGCCCCAGGGCAGACTCACCAGCCAGTCGAGGTAGGTGCGCACGACGGTATGCTCGGCGGACTCGGGCGGTATCATCTTAAGGCGCTCGAGTTCCTTGTCGGCAACCTTGCGCGCCTCGGGCGACATCTTCGCCTCTTCGATTTTCTTTTCGATCTCTTCGACTTCGGAACTGCGCGGGTCGCCCTCACCCAGTTCCTTCTGAATCGCCTTGAGTTGCTGGCGCAGGTAGTACTCGCGCTGATTCTTGTTGAGCTCGGTCTGAACCTGCGACTGGATCTTGTGCCCAAGCTCGAGCATCTCGATCTCACGGCCCAAAATCGCGATCAGCTTCTCCAGACGCGCGCGAACTTCAAGCGTCGAGAGGAGATCCTGGCCCTCTTCGATTGCAATCTTCAGATACGAGGCGACCATGTCGGCGAGACGGCTCGCCTCCTTCACCTCCATCGCGCGCACCTGCAGTTCGTCGGGGAGGTACGGGACCAGCGAGACGAACTTTGAAAACTGGCTGACCAGATGCGCATGGAGCGCGTCGACTTCCTTGTCGGTGGTGGTCGCCTCAAAGAGCCGCGTGACGTGCGCCAGGAAGTACGGCTCGCGCTGCGTGAACTCGCCGAGCTGAACACGCGAGAGGCCCTGCACCAGAACGCGGACGCTCTGATCGGGATAGCGGAGCATCTTGAGGATCCGCACCGCGGTGCCGTACTGGAACAGCCCCTCGGGCGTGGGATGCTCGTCCTCGGGATTTTTCTGCGCGGCGAGCGCGATAACTTTCGAAGTCTGGCCAACGTCCTCGATCAACTTCAGCGACGACGGACGCGAAACCAGGAATGGATGAATCTGACCCGGGAAAATCACGATACCGCGCAGCGGCAGCACCGGCAGGACCTCTGGAATATCGGCCTTGCTCAGGTCCTCTTCGATCTCGAAACGCTTTTCCCCTTTGGGTTTATCTGCCATAGGAATCCGAACCTCGTCGGGAGGGAAACCCCGCGCATCCCCCGCTTCCACACAACCCAAAATTCACCGTAATATATGGTGGCGATGCAGACAAGGTAACCATCTTAGCAGAAGGTAATCACGGTCGGCGGGTGGCGCCACTTACGAGAAAACGTTGCCTAATATTAGATTCGATAAGCTATTCAGCGAGGAAGAAGCCAACGAGCTGATTCCGCGCCTGGAAATTCTAATGCGTCAGATCCAGATGCAGGCGACCTCGCTGCGCGCGCGGGTCGAGGAGTTGTCGGTCGCCGATCCGTCGATTCTGCACGCGGAGTTCAGCGAGATCGTCGGGCAGTATCCGGAGTTGCGATCGTTCACCAACAACATGGCGGAGGCGGCTGGGCAAATCGAATCATTCGGATGCATCCTCAAGGATATCGACCAGGGATTGATCGACTTTCCGTACGATGCCGGCGACGAAGTCGTTTTTCTATGCTGGCAGTTCGGAGAGTCGCGCGTGATCGCATGGCATAGCGTCGACGCCGGCTTCGCGGAACGTCAACCGCTGCCCGGCACGTCCAAGCCCTGGCTCAACTAGCGCGCAACTCTGCTCGAGACCGCGGCGCAATTTTTTCGCGATAGAAAAATAATGTTGATAATATTGTCCGTTTACCTGGTCGCCCTCGCCTGCTGGCTCGGCGGGATCGTTTTCTTCTCCTTCTTCACGACTCGAATCGTGTTCGCGAGCTTGCCGCGCCCGGAAGCCGGGCTGGCGATCCGAGCGCTCTTTCCGCAGTACTACCTGCTCGGGTACATCGCGGGCTCCGTGAGCCTGGTGATGGCGATATACATCACGGCAGTGCGCACGCCGCGACTATGGTGGGGCGGCACGACGCTGGCGCTCGCAATCGCGCTCGGGCTGACCGTCTATGCGGGCGCCATTATTCGCCCGCGAGTCGAGGCGATTCGCACCGTCACCGAGGAAGCGAATCCCGATCCGGTGCGCAAAGCCGAGTTCGACCGGCTGCATCGGATGTCGGTGATGCTCAACGGCGCGGTGCTGCTGTTGAACCTCGCGGCGGTGGTCGGCACGTCGGGAGCGTTGACGCCGCGTGGGTGAGCCTCGGTACAAAGCGGTCGTAATCGATCTATTCGACACGCTGGTTAACTGGAATCCCGAAGGGCTGCCAATGGTCGAATGGCGCGGCCACGAGTTTCGCAGCACGATGCCGCTGCTGTTTCCCGCGCTCGAGACGGCGCTCGGGGATCGGTTCGACCGCGAGAGTTTCATGACCGCGCACGCTGCCGTCTTCAACGAGATTTCCACCGAGCGTGCCGGCGGCGACGCGATGGAGGTGACCTGCCTCGAGCGATTCGTCCGTACGCTCAGGAAGCTCGGGCTTGACGACAATGAAACAGCGCCGCTAGCCGAAAATCTGCGCAAGACTCACATGAGTCGCGTTCGCGAAGTCACCAAGGCGCCGGCCACGAGAATCGAGGCGATGAAAAAAATCGCGAAGCACTTGCGGATCGGACTCATCTCGAACTTCGACGATTCCGAAACCGGCCATCTGATCATGAAGGATACCGGGATTCGCGACCTGTTCGACGCCGTAATCATCTCGGCCGATACCGGATATCGAAAACCCAACCCGCTCATCTTCAAAAGAATTCTCCAGCTGATGCAGCTGGAGCCCGCGGACATACTGTTCGTCGGCGATACTCCGCACGACGACGTGCTGGGCGCCAAGGGAGTCGGGATGCATTGCGCGTGGATTCGCAGGCGCGATCGCGAACTGCCGGAAGGAATTCCGGCGCCTGACATCGTGATCGGCGACCTCGCGGAACTTCCAGCGCGAATCGGTCTGCGCGAGTGATGTCGCGATGAAGGTGCGACGCGTCGTGGCAGTTATCGGCGCGGGCGACGCTCCTCGCGCGATTTGCAGGCTCGCCTTCGAAGTGGGGTGCGAGATCGCACGGCGCGGCGCAGTGCTGCTGAATGGCGGACGCACGGGCGTGATGGAATACGCGGCGGCGGGCGCCCGCAAAATAGGTGGGCATACGATCGGCATCCTGCCCGGCTACGACCGGGGCGCGGCGAACCGGCACATCGAATTCGCGATCGCGACCGGCATCGGCGAGGCTCGCAACGCCGTTATCGTCGCGAGCGCCGACGCGGTAATCGCGCTGCCCGGCGAGGGCGGCACGCTCGCGGAGATTGGCTTCGCGAAAAAATTCGGCAAGCCGATTGTCGCGCTCGACTCGTGGCCCGAGATCGACGGATTGAACCGCGCCGACAATCCGGTGCAGGCGGTGTCGCTCGCACTCAAGCTGGCGGCGTCGAAATCGAGACGGAGATAACCCGCGATGTCTACACCAGATCGCCGCGCCCTCCTCGACGCAATCGAAAGCGCACCCTTCTCCACCGCGCTTGGCCTCAAGATCGAGTCCGCAGCAAACGGCGACGCTGTGGTGCGGATGCCGTTCAACTTGCGCCTCCTAAACGAGGGAGGACCGAAGGCGCCGGTCCACGGCGGTGCGATCGCAACGCTGGCGGATATGGCGGCGTGCGCCGCAGTTTGGAGTCTCAGCGAGACAACGCGCAGCGCCACAGTCTCGATGACCGTGAACTACGCCGGCTTCGCGACGGAGTCCGACCTGCTCGCGCGCGCGAGGGTGCGCCGCAAAGGCAAACGAATTGCGAGCTTGAGCGTAGAGATCGTCGACGATTCGGGCGCGCTGGTCGCCGACGCGTTAGTTACCTACAAAATCGCGTAAACCTCGGTGACAAATATGTGAAAAATCACGCGAGCTTGATGCAGTCGGTGCGAGAAACGTGGACAATGATGCCTATGAGTTTTTACTTGACTATTTGTCGTAAATGTTTGCCGGCGCTGGCCGCGACGCTCGCGTTCACGATCGTCGCCCTGATTGCGCCTGCAATCGCGCATTCCGATGAACCCGCAACGATCGAGCAGCCCACGACTGTTGCGGACAGCCTGGTCTACACTTTCGGATTCGGCTCGAGCTCCAACACCACCTGCTCGAATCTCGACGGCGCGGACCCGAAAGGATCGCTGACCTTCGCCAACGGGTTCCTGTTCGGACGCACCTTCACCACGACAACGAAGGGCAACGGGGACGGTATCATTTTTCATGTCGCCCCGAACGGATCGGGCTACACAATCGATCATCTTTTCACCGGCACCAAACCCGACGGCAGCGAGCCTTTGCATAACGCGATGACGCTCAACGGCTCTGTCTTGTACGGGACGACGCTCATCGGCGGGCAGCACGATAACGGGACCATCTTCAGCATCAATGACGACGGAACCGGATATTCGGAGCTATACTCTTTCGACAAAAGCGCGCTGAAGAACAACGGCGATATGCCGGCCAGCACCTTCGCGCTGAGCGGTGGCGGCGTGTTGTTCGGCATGACCTCGGAGGGCGGCCATATAAACGGCCCGGTCGGCAACGGCACCATCTTCTCGTTCGATCCATCGACCAGCAGCTACATACGGCTTCATTCGTTCGGCGGAATAAAGGGCGGCTCCGATCCGCACGGCCAGCCGATTTTCGACCCGACCGGCGCCATCCTTTACGGCATGACTCAGACCGGCGGCAAACACAACGTGGGGATCGTGTATTCCTTCAAACTGGGGACCTGCTCACCTCTAACCATGTGCTCCGGTACACTCGCCACGCTTCACACCTTCACTTGCCCGCATGGCGCGGAACCCGGCTGCATGTCCAACGGTGACGGCGCGAGTCCCGACCACGGCACGTTGGTGCAATCCGGAACAAAGCTGTTCGGCTTGACCACCGCCGGCGGTCAGAATGGGGCGGGAATCATTTTTTCGTTCAATGTCAGCAAAATGAGATTCACCGTGATGCACAGCTTTGGCGGCAGCACCAACGACGGCGAGAACCCGTTTGGATCGCTGCTGCTCGATGGCAGCACGCTTTACGGCACTACCCGCGCGGGTGGATCGAAGGGCCTGGGCACAGTTTTTCAGATCAATACCGACGGCACCGGCTACGCGCGAGTTCACGATTTCCAGGGCGGCAATTCAGACGGCGCCAATCCGGTTGACGACGTGATCCTGGTGAACAATACGCTCTACGGGATGACCGAAGCGGGCGGCAAATGTAACAATGGAGTGATCTTCTCGATCGCGTTGCCGTAGAGATTCTCGAGTGCCGTCGATTCTGCAAACCGTTCGCGACGCCGCCGCGCCGCACGGCCTCAACCTGGTTGCGGCGACGCCGCTCGAGCGTTACGACCACGCGGTCGCCGAAGTTTCGCGCGCTGCGCCGATCGATCCGCGCGCGCGCTCGATTGTAGTAATCGGCAACGGCGGTGGCGCGCTATGGAATGCGCTCAACGCTCACGCGGCGCGCAATCCCGGATGGTGGAATCGTGAGAATCCGCTCGACGACTTCACTCGCGAAGTGGTCGAGCGCGACGTCGGCGCAGCGCTGCACGCTGCGGCTGCTCGATTCACGATTGTGTACCCCTTCATGAGCGGCAATCGCACGCTCAATTTTATCGAGCTCGGGAAAATCGCTGGCATCGCCGGTCCGAGTATCCTCGGCGTCACGGTGCATCCGGTTTATGGACCGTGGATCGCGTTTCGCGCCGCTATTCTGATCGACGATGAGATCGATTCGCCCGGCGAGGCGCTCGGCTTCGATCCTTGTCCGCGATGCACCGCGCGCACCTGCATCCCTGCGTGTCCGGCCGGCGCGGTGAGCATCGAAGCAGGATGGGACATTCCGAAATGCCTGACTCATCGCGTCGAAGTCGAGGCGGATTGCACCCCGCGATGCCACGCGCGCGCCGGATGCGTGCTCGGCCCCGAGCATCGCTACCCCGACGACGAGCTCGCGTACCATCAGATGCGCGCGTTGCGCTCGATGCGCCCGTACTACGAAGCGCACCTCAAGCCGAAGTCTTAATCGTTCAGCCGCGCAGTTTGCGAGCGACGTCTTTGGCGAAGTAGGTGAGGATCAGATCGGCGCCGGCGCGCTTGATCGAAGTCAGCACTTCCATCGTGGCGCGTTCCTCGTCGATCCATCCGTTGATACCCGCGGCGCGGATCATCGAGTACTCGCCCGACACATTGTATGCGGCGACCGGCGCGTTGAATTCGTGCTTCACGCGCCAGATCAGATCGAGATACGGCAGCGCCGGCTTAACCATCACGATGTCGGCGCCTTCGTCGAGGTCGAGGGCGACCTCGCGCATCGCTTCGTCGCCGTTGGGCGGATCCATCTGGTAGGAACGGCGGTCGCCGAATTTCGGCGCGGACTCAGCCGCCTCGCGAAACGGCCCGTAAAATGCCGACGCGAACTTCGCCGAGTACGCCATGATCGCGACCTGGCTGAAGCCGTTGCCGTCGAGCGCGGTGCGAATCGCGCCGACTCGACCGTCCATCATGTCCGACGGCGCGACGATGTCCGCGCCCGCGCGGGCATGCGAAAGCGCCTCGCGCACGAGCAGCTCGAGGGTCGCGTCGTTGTCGACGTCACTGCCGACGACCGCGCCGCAGTGGCCGTGGTCGGTGTACTCGCACATGCAGACGTCGGTGATCACGGCCATCCCGGGCACGCGTTCCTTGATCTCGCGAATCGCGCGCTGCACCTCGCCGTTGTCGTTCCACGCCTCGCTGCCGGTCGCGTCCTTGCGTTCGGGAATTCCGAACAGGATGACCGCCGGCACCCCCGCGGCCCAGGTTTCGCGCGCCTCAGCGACGATATTGTCCACCGACATCTGCGCGACCCCCGGCATCGACTCGACCGGCTTCTTCACGCCGCGCCCCGCGCACACGAACATCGGCAGGATCAAGTCGTCGGGCGCAAGCCGCGTCTCGCGGACCATGCGTCGAATCGTCTCGGTCCGCCTAAGCCGCCGCGGTCGATTGATTGGAAATGCCATCGCAGTTCTCGTCGTGGATTATATAGCTATGCACGCGGCGGAGAAGCCCCGCGACATCACGATTTCGGCGGGCGTGCGAAAAACTCGCAAATCGCCTCGGTCAGAGCGGGAATCGTATATTCATCGGGCCTGACGACCACCTCGAATCCGCGCTCGGCCGCAGTCGCCGAAGTTATCGGGCCGATCGCCGCCGCCTTGAGTCCCTTCGCCGATTCGCCGAGCAGGTCGCAAAAGTTCGTAACCGTGCTCGAACTGGTGAACGTCACCAGGTCGATTGCGCCCGCCGCGATCAATTCGCGCATTCGCTCGACATGCGCGCGCCGGGGCTTGACGGTTCGATACGCGGGCGCGACCTCGACCTGTTTGGCGCCTTTCGCACGCAGCGTCTCAGGCAGTATTTCACGCGCGACTTCGGCGCGCGGAATCAGAAAACGCTTGCCGCTAATCCGCTTCGCGCCGATCGCGGAAATAATCGCCTCCGCGCGATACTCGTCCGGAACCGCCGCGACTCGGAGCGCATAGTCTTGTAGCCGCGAGGCGGTTGCGGGCCCGATCGCGGCGATCGAAGCACGGCCGAGGCTGCGAATATCGCGGCCGAGCGACTTAAGCCGCTC
This sequence comes from uncultured delta proteobacterium, assembly GCA_963808235.1. Lineage (GTDB taxonomy): Bacteria > Desulfobacterota > Binatia > Binatales > Binataceae > Binatus. Next base: position 199,070 of record CAWEEQ010000004.1, on the reverse strand, counting down.
GAGGAAACTTTCGACCCCGCTTGCGCTGGTGAAAATTATCCAGTCGAACGAATCCAGCTGCGCGATCGCCTTGTCGAGCGCCGCGAAACTTTTCGGCGGCGCCATCTCGATCGTCGGGAATTCGATTGCGTCGGCGCCGAGCCGCCGCAGATCCGTCGCGAAGTCGGAACTTGCACCACGCGCCCGGGTAACCACTATCGTTCGGCCGAACAGCGGCATCTTCTCGGCCCATTTGAGATGCTCGCGCAGGCCCGCGCACTCTCCGACCACGAGCACCGCCGGCGCACCGACGCTGTCGCGCTCGCATGCGTCGGCAAGGGTGCCCAACGTCGCGAGCACTGTTCGCTGCGCCGCGGTGGTCGCCCATTCTACTGCCGCAGCCGGAGTCTCTTGCGGCAGCCCCGCGTCGCTTAACCGTTGTAGCGTCGCCCGCATCCGCGCCGTCGCCATCAAGATTACGATCGTGCCGCGATCCTTCGCAGCCGCCGCAAGATGCTTCCACGGGATTGCCGACTGGCCGCCTTTGCGCTCGTCTTCATGGCCGGTGACAAACGCCACGAATGAACCGTGCTCGCGATGCGTCAGCGGAATTCCGGCGAACGCCGGCCCCGCGATTGCCGACGTGACTCCGGGCACGACTTCGAATTTCACTTTCGCGCGGGCGAGCGCTTCCGCTTCCTCGCCGCCGCGGCCGAAAATAAACGGGTCGCCGCCCTTGAGCCGAATCACGCGCCGCCCCTTGCGCGCGTGTGCGATCAGCATCGCGTTCAATTCCGATTGCTCGATCGCCTTGTCCGAGCCGCCTTTCTTGCCCGCGTAAATCAGCTCTGCGTTCCGCGGCGCCAGGCGCAGCAATTCGGGGCTCACCAGATAGTCGTAGATCACAACGTCGGCGCGGCTGAGAGCGTCGGCGCCGCGAATCGCAATCAGGTCTGGTGCGCCAGGACCAGCGCCGACCAGGATAACCTTGCCCTGGCGCTCATCTCCGTCCCGATGCTCCCGCCTGCCCCGCGCCTTCATCAAGGGTCGAAGCATCGCGGCCGCGCCGCGCGCGAGCATTTTTTCTGCGAGTTTTTTCCCGATGCTCTCCGCAGACGAGGTGCCAAGTTTTAGATTGGGCGGACCTTCGATCGATTCGGAGAGTTCGCGTGCGCCGTCGGGGCTGAACAGGATTGCGCGCATCGCGAGCGTCGTCGAATCGACGGTCGCCCGCACTCCGACCGGCGTCGTGCACGACGCGTCGATTGCAGCCAGGAACGCACGCTCGGCCGCGGTCTCGTAAAATGCGCGCGTATCGTTGATCGCGTCGAGCGCATCATCTATCTCCTTCGCCCCGCCGGCGCTTCGATCGGCGAGCGTCTCGATCGCGAGAGCGCCCTGCGCACCGGAGGGAATGAAATCGCGCGCATCAAGCTCGACGAACTTCACATCGCCGATGCGTCCGAGGCGTTTCAATCCCGCCATCGCAACTATGATCGCATCGAGGCTCCCGTCGGCGACGCGCCCGAGCCGCGTATCGACGTTGCCGCGCAACGGTACAATTTCGAGTCCACGATTCACGCGAAGAGCCTGGAAGCGGCGACGCGACGACGAGGTCCCGAGCTTCGTGCCCGCCGGCAGGTCCGCGAGCGCGGCGCCGTCGCGCGTCACCAGCACGTCGGCGGTATTCTCGCGCTCCACCACGCACCTCACGCGGAATTGAGGTGCGAGGACGGCGGGAAGATCCTTCATCGAATGAACCGCGATATCGATTTGTCGCTCTGCGAGAGCCTGTTCGAGTTCTTTGATAAAGAGTCCCTTGCCGCCGATTTGCGCGAGCGACGGGGTGGTCAGCTTGTCGCCGCTGGTGCGAATCTCGACAATTTCGATTTCGACTCCCGGAATCTGCGCCGACAGCCGGGCGCGCACGATCGCCGCCTGAGCCAACGCGAGCTTGCTCGGTCGCGAACCAATTTTGATTTTATGCTTTGGCAGGAGCGCCATCCGCGTTCAGATTGCCATCAGCGTTTGCGCGCGCCGCGGGCCTACTCAACGTCGTCTTCTTCGTCGCCATCGGCGTCATCGAGTTCCGCGTCTTGCGCGTCGGACTCCGCGCCCAGCAAGCGGCGCGCGACTTCGGCGGCAAAGGCCGCGTCGAGCGTTTGGTCGTCGCGCTGCTTAAGCCCGGACAAAATGCGATGCAACAATTTGTTGGTCAGCCCTCGAGTCAGCAACTCCACCCGCTCGCGCTCGGCCGGCTCGAGTTGCGCCAGCCATCCGCGATGCCGCCCCATCTCGACGTCGCGCAGCCGCTCGATACTGTAGCGTATGTCCTTGATGGTCGGCGTCAGGTCGAGGCCGTCGAGCCATTTCAGAAACGATTCGAGTTCGAGCTCGACGATCTGCTCGGCCTTTTCGGCTTCGCGTTCGCGATCGCCGAGCGAGCGATTCACCAGCGCGCCGAGATCGTCGATGTCGTACAAATAAACGTTCTGCATCGCGTTCAGCCGCTCGTCAAAATTGCGCGGCACGCCCATGTCGATCAGAAACATCGGCCGGTAGCGACGCTCGCGAACCACCGTTTCGAAATCGTCGGGCCCCAGCACCGGCCGCGTCGACGAGACCGATCCGATCAGCACGTCGACCATTTTCAGATACGGCTTGTAGTTCTCGTACGGCACCGCGGTTCCGCCAAGCTCGCGAGCGAGCGCGACCGCGCGATCGAAAGTTCGCGAGGTTATCAGCAGCGACTCGATTCCGAGCGCGCTCAGCTGCCGCGCGGTCAACTCCGCCATCTTGCCCGCACCCATCAGCATCACGGTCTTGTCTTTCAAGGTGTCGAAAATCTGTCCCGCAAGGCTGACCGCCGCGCTGCTGACCGACACCGAGCCGTGTCCGATAAGCGTCCCCTTGCGAACGCGCTTGGCAACCGTAAAGGCCTTGTGGAAAGCACGATGCAGCACCAGGCCGACCGTGCGCGCCTCGGACGCCTGCGCATACGCGAGCTTCAGTTGTCCGAGGATTTGCGGCTCGCCGACGACCATCGAATCGAGACTCGCGCCGACGCGGAACATGTGACGCGCCGCCTCGCGTCCGGCGAAACTGTAGACCGCATCGTTGAAGACCGTCTGTTCGATGCTACGATCCTCCGCCAGGAACTTGAGCGTCTCCTCGGCGGCTCGCGCCGGATCCGCAGCCACTCCCATCACTTCGACCCGATTGCAGGTCGAGATCAGCGCGGCCTCCGCGACCGCCGGCGCCGCCGCGGTAAGGCGCGCGATCGCAGCGACGATTTCATCTTCGGCGTACGCCAACCGTTCACGAACCGCGACCGCGGCTGTGCGATGGTTTATGCCGATGATAAAAAGCGTCTGATCCATTTTCGCCTAGCCGAAGCTGCCGCCGTGCTTGCCCGGAAAAATCAGGTTAACGCCCACGAACGAGCCAACCAACACGCTGAACAGCACGATCGTCAACGCGGCTGCGCGCCGCCCGCGCCATCCCACGGTCAGGCGCGATTCGAGCAGGCCCGCGTAAAGTATCCAGATCACCAGCGACCACGATTCTTTGGGCTCCCACGACCAGAAATGCCCCCACGTCGCGTCGGCCCAGATTGCACCGCTCACGATCGCGAGACTCAGCATCATGAATCCCCATCCGAGCAGGTGATAGTTGATTCGGTCGAGTTTTTCGAGGCTCGGCGCGCCTTCGATTCCGGGTGCGAGCGCTCGTTTGGATTTGAGCCGCGATTCATACGCCAGGTAAACGATACTCACACTCGCCGCCAGCACGAACATGGTGTAGCCGAGGATCGCGAGCGTGACGTGAATCGGCAGCCATACGCTCTGCAGCGTCGCGGGGAGCTTCAGCCGCCCGCTGGTCATCGTGAGCGACGCACTGCCGAGTGCGAGGGTGACTGCAGGAGCCACGAATGCGCCAATCACCGCCATCTGCAGGCGCACGATCATCAGGAGTCCCGCAAGCGCGGTCAGCCACGCCAGGAACGATAGCGCCTGCGCAAAGTTGGTGACCGGGATATTTCCGGCTTGCAGACCGCGTGCAGTCAAATCGAAGGCATGAAAGATGGCGCCCGCGCCCAGCATCGCAACGGCGTAACCGGTCGCGCGGGTCCGTCCGAGCATCCGATCGAATATAAAAAGCGCCGCCGAGAGCGCGTAACAAGCAAGCGCCGGTAATAGCCAAAGAGTGTCCATCGGAAGATCTAATCTGGTCTAATGACGAACTTCGGGCGCAATCGCAATCCCGAGCGCGGCCGCATCGAGTCCGAGTGCCGCCAGGCCGACGCCCTCGCCCAGGTGCTCGACGAGTATCCTGTCCAGTTCGGCCGGGTCGTGAGCGGCAATCGCCTCGAGGAGCCGAGACTCAGCGAGGTCCTTCAAGCGGCTCATGCGATCGACTGGATCGATTTCTTCACCATGCAATCGCCGGCGCGCCGCGCGCATCACCTTGAGCGCGATTCCATATTCGATGCCGAATTGTTTTTCGAGTTCGCGCCGCAGCCGCGCCGCAAAGGCCGGCGACGCACCCCCGGTCGAAATCGCGATTTGAAGCGCGCCCCGCTTGACCACCGCCGGCGCGATGAAGCTGCACAACTCCGGCACATCGACCACGTTGAGCGGGATACCGAGCGCGCGCGCCTCGACCGCGAGCGAGCGATGAAGGTCCTCGTCATCGGTCGCCGCGTATGCGAGCGCGCATCCAGCAATATCGCCGCGGTGATACGCACGGGCGATATGGGTAGCCAAACCCCGGTCCACGATTGCAATTAATGATGGCGCCGACAGAACAGGGCTAACGATAGCGACCTCGGCGCCCGCCGCAAGGAGCGACTCGACCTTGCGCGCGGCAATCTCGCCGCCGCCGACCACCACACAGCGCCGGCCAGTCACGTCGAGAAATATCGGAATGTATCCCATGAAACCAAGGCGATTTTATTACATGATGATGTAGGGAGACAGCCCCCGCGACCAGGCGATGGAAAAGGACAGCACCGCAGTACTATGACGAACCTCATGCGGGCGTTGAATCAGACGCGAGGCACCGTGTTATGCGAGCGGGTCGAGGACGCGGGCGGCCTCAGCGGTCAGAGTCGCGGCTTGCTCGGACGTGACGGTCTCGAGCCGGGCAGTGGCATGCTGTTCGAAAATGGGCGGTTCATGCCCGTGATGTGGATGCACATGTTCTTCATGCGCTTTGCGATCGACATCGTGTTCCTTGGTCGCGGCGACAAGGTCATCAAGATCAATCGCAGCCTGAAGCCATGGCGGGTGTCGTCGGTCGTGTTCGGAGCGCGCAAGGCGCTCGAGCTTCCGGCAGGCGCAGCCGATGGCGCAACTACGCAGGTAGGCGATCAGATTCAGTTCGAGTCCCGAAGTTGAACGCTGTCCGCCGTGACTGCTATTGAGGTGATCGCCAAGGGCTGAGGAGGGGGCTGATCGAAACGGGCGACTATCGCGCTAACTTGCGATGGGCATGGGTGCTGACCCTGGTAATCGGCGCCCTCGACTGGATTTGGGCTGTCCATGCGGGAGTGGCGTTCGTCGGCTGGTTCCTGGATGTTTGCATCCTGACCTTTCTGCTCGCGATCGGTTTTCGCTATTCCAAATACAATCGCAGGTTGTCCGACGCCGGCAACTACACTGCGTTGTGGATGGCATTTTCCGCCGCCGCCGCGATTCTCACTTATCTCTGCGCGACACTTGGGATGCCGCTGCGCGATACTCAATTCCTTGCGCTCGACGCGATGCTGGGCTTCCACTGGCTGGCGTGGTCAAGATTTATCGGCGCGCATCGCGTGCTCGAAGTCCCGCTCTTTCTCGTGTACGACACTTTCCTGCCCCAGATTGTCGGATCGATTCTTTACTTTGCGCATACCGAGCAAACCGGGCGGAACGCCGAGATGATATGGATCGCGATGCTGTCGGTGATTGTCACCGCGTTTTTTTCAGCTTTGCTTCCGGCCGTCGGCCCGTACGTGCACTTTTACGGGCACCCGACCAGCGACATCGTTGTGATGATGAGCTTGCGGACTCATAGTGCGCTGCGTTTTCCAGTCAACGGCCTCAACGGAATCATCACCTTTCCATCGTTCCACACGGTGCTCGCTATTGTTTTCATTTATGTGCATCGCCCGCCGTCGCGTTCGTTCGTCCCGGTCGCGATCCTCGATGGGCTGATGCTGATTGCGATCCCTTCTGCGGGGCATCACTACCTGGTCGACATGATCTCCGGCGCCGTGGTGGCCGCGATGTGTATCGCAATTGTCAGAGCCGCGATGGGAAGGAAAGCGCCCGCGCAAACCGCGGCAAGGACAGCGAGCGTACGCGATGCGGTGACGGGCTAAAATTTCGTCGAGTCGGGGCTGGTCAAATCAGAGCGCTACGCCGGACGGAGAGTCGTGGCAAGACTTCGCGGCCGCATCGCCACTTGCACTATCGCGATCGAAATAGCTACGACGGCGGCGCCTGCTATCTCGTCGACTAAGTAATGATGCCCCGCAAATGGAATAGCCACTAGCATTAGTACATTCAGAATTGCCACCGGCACAAAGCTGCGCAGCGGTGGACGATGAACATACGTCAGTAGAATAGCCAGTACTGTGTGGAATGAAGGAAACGCCACGATCCCGGTCAGGTCAGCCAGTGCGAGCTTGGTCAAACTGCCGTTGCGTATCGTCAGCAGTACCGCGGACCACGCCGGCATATCGCCTTTCGTGTAAGGACCAAGCGCCGGAAAGAGCCCTGCCAGAGAGGTGGCAATCAATGCCGACAGTATTCCAATCCACAGCAGTTCCCGATTTCGGTCGCTGCGCTTGATCAATGCAAAATAGCCAATCGAGGCGAAGACCTGGATGAATATACTATTGTACGCATGTGAAAGTAGGTATCGAAGTATCCAACTCGACGACTTGATCCAATGAAACGCCGCGACCCAGTTGAATCCCAGTGCCGCGTCCATCCGCGCAAACTGGACATCGCACATCGGCATTCCAAGAGTAGCTACTACGTAACTATAGATATCGACCGCGACCGCGAACGCAAACCACAGCGCGCAATAGTGCGCAGCCTCCGACACCTGCCGCGCCCGTCCCGTGTAGTCGATTAAGAAGCCTAGCGCTGCGAGCATCGTGACCGCCCACACCGCCGGCAGTACTCCACGAATCTCGAAGCCTGCGCGTCCGGCCCCTACCCAGTCGATCGCGGCAACGATCAGGATTGCTGCCCACGCTCTCAGTATGTAGTCGGGGTCGTTGAGAAATTTCCTTGCGGCGGGCGGGCTCGCGAGCGGCCGATTGCGCGGAGATTCCGCCGACCCCTCTGGATCTTCCAGAACCGGCGCAGCCGAATCAGTGTTCACTTGGCACTTCGCCGCGATCGAATGCGCTCTGATTTTGTGGTCGGGAATGTGGGCGCTGGCCTCAATTCATCTCCGCAACGGTTCTCTGTAAGCCGACAATATCTTGCGTCTGCTCCGTTGCCTTATCGAAGGCCGGCAGTTTATCGGTCGTGAACCAGAACGCGGCCAGGTACGCGAGCATCGCGGAAACGAACGCTCCCTGGTTCATCACCAACATGTACCGGTCGATCCATACTTTGTCGAAATGAGAATATGTCACCTCCGGCAAGCCAAACAATATCAGGTAGCTCAGAATCGCAGCGATCTCCGCACGCCGGCTCGCGCGGCCCCGGTTGGCAGCCGCGGCGAGCTGCGCAAACGGGATGAAGAACAGAACCATGTAGTAGGTCCATGCAGTGGGCGAGAGGAGTACCGATGCCACTACCCACATCGAGAAGCCGCGCCAATCCTGATCCTCCCCAGGTTTGAGCCTGAGCGTCGCCCAAATCGTAGTGGCGAGCAGCGCCAGGTCCGCCGCAGCAATCGCAATCTGTCGGAGCAAGTCGACGGTGCCGCCGGCTTCTTTCCCACCGATGGACCAAAACAGGCGTGAGACGACGGCAGTTAAACCTATGTTGGCCGGATAGCCAAGCCAGTGATGAACGAGTTCGCGTTGACCATGGACGAGAAAGGAAAGCGATTCACCGATTCCCAGCAGCCCGACCGTGATCAAGCCTCCCGCCGCTAACCCGATCAACGTCCAGTTGAGCACACGCCAGCGGCGCTGGATTACCAGATAGACGACCAACAGCAGCGGAAAGACTCGAGTCAGACCCGCGAACGCCAGGCAAAGCCCTGCCAGCCAGTCCCATCCCCGCTCCATGGATCGCATCATCAAAACCAACAGCAGCAGAACCGGGATTTTGCTTTGCGAGGCGAGGAAGTGCCATCCCACCGGCGGATACGATATCGCAATCGCCGCCAGGGCCAACCCGATCCTTGCTTCGAGTCCCGAAGCCTTCCCGAGCAGCATCATCAGCGCCGCGGCTAAGAAGATTGCGTTGAGCCCGGCCCAGATGTAAAAGCCCGTCCGCTCTGAAATTAGGGCGAACGGTTCCATGCAGAGCAGAAATGTTGGCGGATCGGTAGCATGGCTGATAGCGCCTGCCTCGAGTCCCGTCCTTTCTGCCATCTGCGCGAACCCGGTCGTGTATGGGTTGTGCCCGTCGTGCAGGAGGGCTGCCGACATATAATAGATGCTGAAGTCCCACCGGGTGACTTTCTGGGGCATCCGGGTGCAGATTCCCACGACAATCACCAATGCAGCGGCCCACAACATCACCACACCAGCCGGGCTGGTGAGCGCCGCGGCGAGCCCGGGCAATGTGATCTTCGTCGACCTGGTCACTCTCAATCCCTGTCTAATTAAGGCTGCGGCGCAGTTTGCTGACCCTACTACGAATTTATTGGATCTGTCGACGGGCTCGGCCGACAGGCCGCCTCTGCGGTTGCTGTATCACATTTGGGGAGCCTGACTTTATTTAATCAATAGTGCGCTATAACTAGATTGACCTTGTTTGACTTAAGCGTGGCGTCCGCCTATAAGCTTCGTGTTGTTGCGGTTTCGCAACCAAGAGTTGCATCGGTGCCGGTCGTAGCTCGTCAGAGAACGAAAAAGTTGAAGAATTTGCTCAATAGGTAAAGCTGGCACGGCAGATGCTCAAGTCTTTCCGACGCTCCCTTCCCGGGTCGATCTGGGATTTGAACTTGGGGGCCTGAAATACGGGGACAATGGCCAATAACGGCCAAAAAAACACAGGAGGACACGGGAATGGGAAAGATCACGAAATTGTTCGTACGGGCGACTGAGAATCAGAGCGGCCAGACAATGGCGGAATACGCGCTGATCCTCGCGGCGATCGCCGTCGTTTGTATCGTCGGATACAACGTCGTGGGCACCAGCGTTTCGGCGGTGCTCAGCAGCGTCAACGCCTCGCTCTAAGCGAAGCAAGGTTGAAACCCCGGGGTGGCGGAACTAACCCATCCGCCACCCCAAACGACACACGGTCCTGGGGGGACCCACGAGCACATGGATAGGATCACGGCAATTTCAGTCAGGCTCGGCAATTATTATTGCGGGCAGACCAAGACCGATTTTGCGATGATCATGTTGGCGGTCTCGGCAGTGGTGTACGTCGCCTACAAGGCTGCAAGCCACGCACACTGAACGACGAGACAACCATCTCCATGTGCACGACACGCTCTAGTTCGAAGGCTTGACGGCCGTCGGGCACCATGTCTCTTAGCGAGGACCGAAAAATCCGACCCTCGCTAACAGAAATGATTCCGAAAACGACGGCAGCCCTGGGAGGGGAGTCAATGAGCCAGCTGAAAAGAGCCTACCGGGAATTAGTAAGTCCGCGCGGACAGACTATGACCGAGTATGTGCTGATACTCGGGACGGTCATGGTGATCCTGATCGCCATGGTAAACAGCGCGGGCACTATCGTCAAATCGTTGATCAACAACGTGATTCCCCTCTTCTAGTTGAAAACTTCGCCATGGAGCCACGGACGAGGTACCTGTTTGTGACCGCAGATTCATATCTGCGCCGGGTGACCGCGGTTTCTTCGCACGGCTCCACAGGCATGAACGGAAACGAATAACCGGCTAACAGGAAATAACTAACGGATTTTAACCGTTTGAATTGAACGCAGCCGGCCTGCCAGTCAGCGGCCGGAGGGGAGGGGAGAGTATGAGACGACCGATGGTATTCGTCTTACTAGCGGGGTTGGCGGCGATGCTGGCTTCGGTGATGGTGTATTCCGCTCTGAAGCGGAGAGAAGCCGATGTCCAGCGGGCCATGGCGCACAACGTGCAAGTCGTGGTCGCGTCGTATGATCTTCCGCTCGGCAGCCGAATCGAGCTGGGCGAAGTGAAGATGGCGCGCTGGTCAGCGGACAGCGTTCCAGAGGGTTCCTACACAGATCCAAGACAGGTCATCGGCAGCTATGTGAAAAACTCGCTGGTCGCCAACGAGCCCATAGTCCAGGCCAAGCTGTTCACCGGTGACAAGACCGCGGGCGTGATGCCCCTGTTGATTCCATTCGGAATGCGCGCGGTGTCGGTTCCGGTCGATGAAGTCAGCGATATCGCGGGCTTCGTTCTGCCGCATACCCGGGTCGACATACTGGTCGCGATGGACAGCGGCGGTTCCGGAGCAGAGAAAGCCTTCTCCAAGGTAGTGCTGCAGAACGTCGAAGTTCTCGCCGTCGCGCAGGAAGTCGAGCAGAAGAAGGACGAACCCACGGTGGTGAAAGTCGTCACCCTGCTGGTTTCTCCGCAGGAAGCCGAGCGCCTGGCCCTGGCCAGCCGCGCCGGATCGCTGCGCCTTGCGATGCGCAATTACAACGACAACAAGATCGTCCTGACCAACGGCTCCGACGTTGCGCAGATGTTGCGCGCCTATAGCATCGCGCCCGATGTTCCGGTGATGGCCGCACAGCCAGAGCATCATTCGGTGATCCCCGAGACGCATCACGCAAAAGTGATCGAAGTCGAGATCATGCGCAATGGTAAATCGTCCGAGTCGGTTTCATTCGTGAACGAAGCCGCCGCCGACGGTGGCAGCGTCAGGAAGCACCACGTGGCGAAGCCGTCCTCGGATTCCGACGACGATAACAGCGCTAGCGCGAGCCCTGAATCCAACAAAGCGGTAGCGAGCGCACCTGACGCCGATCATCACGACACCACGGGAACGCCCGCCGTTGTCGACTCCAAACCGGCCAGTGCCTCGAACAGCGCAACGGACGTCAGCTACGTGCCGACGCCAAAAACAATCGATATTCCGTAAGCCGCGCAGAAGGCAAGGTGATGAAGATGAAAAGTAAAAGAGGATGTGGATTGCTTCCGTGGCTGATGGCCGCTGTCAGCTTGCTGATGTTACGACCCGGGCTCCTGTTCGCCGCCGACAGCGCTCCCACGGAAATGTCTCTCGCCCTGAACGCGGGAGAGAGTTACGTAATTAACAATGTCAGCCCCGGCGAAGCGCCGGCCGTGAAAGTGATCACAAATCCGCACGCGCTGGTCGTGCACAACGAAGAGCCCGGAAAGGTCACCCTGCTTGGCGCCGAAGCCGGCGAATGGACCGTCTCGGTTAAGAACACCTCGGGCGAGCAAATCGACTACGACGTGACCGTCAAGCAAGTAGCCGATATCAACGACATCAATCACCCGGGTAACGCCCCCGCTCCGATCGTGGGCAGCGGCAAGACCTCGGGAAGCGCTGCGCCGCCGGTAGTGGCGAAGATGGACGCGGGCGCAGGCCCGGTAGATTCCTCATCGTCGTCGAGCGCCGTATCGACCAGTTCTCCCTCGAGCAGTTCTTCGTCAGTGGTAGTTTCATCGGGAAGCTCAATGGGAAATCCTTCGCCGGCGACGAGTTCTGCGCCGGTGACCAACCCGGGCGCAACCGCGTTCCGACCGCCAACTTCAACCGAAGACACGGAAAATCCCAATTTGCCCGCGGTTTCGACCCAAGCCGCAAGCACCGCGCTATCAACCGAAAGGTTCCGTACTAACCCTTCGATTGCGCTTAGCGGTGGCGAGCTCCACTCGGGCGCGGTTTCTGGGGGAAGGCATTTTCTGCCCGACGACGTGGTTCAGGTGCAGACCGGATCCTCGAGAATTATCGACTTCCCCACCAAGCTGCGTCGCGTGTCGGTCGCCGACACCGGAGTCGCGGACATCCAGGTGATCAATCCTTTCCAGATCAACTTGATCGGACATAAGCCTGGCTTCACGACCCTTGCGATTTGGAACCAGGCGGGTAAGTACGACGAGCGCCCGGTACGAATTGATCCCAACGGCAAGCAGCAGGTGATGCTCAACACGATCGTTGCCGAACTTGACCGTACTCAGATCGAGGCCCAAGGCACCAACCTGTCGCTCGCGCTTAGCCGCGCGGGAATTTCGGTGGTTTCGCTGCCTGGCGCGGCATCCACACCGTTTTCCCCGACTACAACCACCACGTCTTCAGGTGGAAACGTTTCCACTTCGCCTAATAGCCTTGCGGCGGGTGGATCTCTCACCTCACTCGTGCTGTCGCAGGCACTTACCTATGGAATCGCGGCCGGCAACTCGAATTACCAGTTGCAGGGATTCCTTCAGTACCTCGAGACCCATAGCCTGGCCAAAATTCTCGCCGAGCCGCATCTGCTCGCAAATTCCGGCGAGGAGGCAAAGTTCCTGTCGGGCGGTGAGATCCCAATCGTAATCGCGCAGGCATTGAACACCACGATCGTCTTCAAGCAATTCGGCACCTCGGTTGAATTCGTTCCGACCGTCGTAGGCCGCAACGATGTCGAGCTGTTGGTAAAGCCTGAAGTCTCCGAGCCCGATTTCGCACTAGGCGTGCAGCTGTTCGGTTTCACAGTGCCCGCGTTCGTTACCCGGCGCGCGGAAACGATGGTGCAGTTGAAGGACAACCAGACCCTCATCATCGCGGGCCTGATCCTGCACGAGAAGAAAACCCAGATTCAAAAGGTGCCATATCTGGGAGACGTGCCTTACCTCGGCGGACTATTCCGCAACACCACCTACAACAATCAGGAGACGGACCTGATCATGAGCGTCACGCCGCAGATCATCCAGCCGCTGCCCAATGGCGCTGTGCCGTACAATCCGACCAGCGTGCCCGAGCTTACGCGCGAGCAGATCGAGACGCGTCCGCTGTCGCAGCCTGACGTAACACGACCGAGGTTCTAATCGGGACATAGAGACATACCTGAGGAAAACGTGCATGATATAACGCTGCGTAGTTGGACCAGAGCGAGTGTAGTTGGACCAGGGAGAGTGTGGAGTGTCAGCGCTAGGTAAAAAAAGTAACGGGCATCCGGATGCACTGAAAGTACAATTAGTTGGTGAAGGCGAGGAGCATCGGGCTGAAGTTCGAGATGCCCTCGCCGCCCTGGGTGACCCAGCGCTGGACATCGAGGAACTCGCTCCGTCTGTCGATTCGCCCGCCGGTTCGACCGCCGACGTCATCATGGTGGTGTTCAACGGCAACGACGAACTGTCACTGAGTTTCTTGAATGCACAATCGGGGACCGTTCCCCGCCCTGCTCTGTTCGCACTTCTGCACGATCGTTCGCCTGAGTTGATGAAGCGGGTGCTGCGCGCCGGCGCCGACGAGCTACTGTTCCTGCCGCTCGACTCCGGCGACGCGACGCGCGCATTGCTGAAGATCAGCGAGAACCGCCGCCGAGAGGTAGTTCACGGTACCGGCGCAGTCATATCGCTGGTCAGTCTGATCGGCGGTACCGGGGTGACCAGCCTCGCCGCCAACCTGGCGCTGGCGCTGCGTTACGCCTTCGACAAGCGGGTCGCGGTAGTGGATCTCGATCTGCAGACCGGCGGTCTCTCCGTGTTTTTGAACCTCGAGCCCGAGCGCACGATCATGGCGCTGGTGGAGGGCACCCGCAAACTCGATTCGATCCAACTCGAGTCGGCGCTGAGCAAGCATGCGTCGGGAGTCTATATGCTCGCGGCGCCCAAGCGAATCGAGGACAGCGAGCTGGTTACCGACGAGATGGTCGGCGCGATTATCGATCTGATGCGGCAGTTGTTCGATTTCGTAATTGTCGATTGCGGCACCCATGTGGACGCCAACACGGTCGCCGCGTGGGAGCGCTCGAATCATTTGTTCTACGTGATCGACCAGTCGATCGGAGCGGCGCGATGCGCGTGGCGATTTGTCGATCTGTGCGGGCGGCTGGGATTGCAGGGCGTCGAGCCCGATTTTATCTTGAGCCGCTACGTGTCCGGACATCCAATCAGCGAAGAGCAGTTGAGCCATACCCTGGCCAAGCCGATTCACACCCGGATTCCGCGCGACGAAAAAATCCTCGAGCGGGTTCAGCTGAGCGCGCAGGATCTGTGGCAGGTGGCGCCTAACTCGCCGCTGGCGAAAAGCGTCGAGGATCTCGCACGGCGGATCGAAGTTGGCGCAGACACCGCCCCGTCCGACGATCCCGCAAATTCAATAGTCTCACGCTTGCTCAATGTAATCGGTGCGCGCACCTGAGGTACCTCAATGAAGTTGGTTGAGAGAATTTCCCAGCAGAACAATTCTCCGGCGGTGCCCTTTCAGCGCTCGCTGATCGGCGGCGCGCAGAAGAAAGTCAAAGACTCGCAGGCCGAGGGCTTCCAGCAGCTCAAGCTCGCCGTCCACAACCGCTTGTTCGAAACGCTCGACGTGACGCGCCTGGAAAGCCTCGAGCCCGCGCTTGCCTCCCAGAAAGTCACCGAAGCGATAAGCGCGATCCTCGAAGATGAAGGCCGCCTGCTTACCGACACCGACAAGTATCATCTCATTGAGGAGATCAAGAACGAGTTGCTCGGACTTGGTCCGCTGGAGCCGCTCCTTTGGGACGATGAGATAACCGACATCCTGGTCAACGGGCACAGCCAGATTTACGTCGAAAAGCGCGGCAAACTTCACGCCACCGACGTCAAGTTCCAGGACGATCAACATCTCATGCTGATCATCGATCGAATCGTGTCGCAGGTCGGCCGCCGGGTCGACGAAGCGTCGCCGATGGTCGATGCGCGCCTGCCCGACGGTTCTCGTATCAACGCGATCATACCGCCGCTGGCGCTCGATGGACCCTCGCTCTCGATTCGTCGTTTCGGACGCAAGCGCTACAACATCGACGACCTGGTCGAAAAGAAAACCCTGGTCCCGGAGATTGTGGAATTCCTGCGCACCATCGTGCGCGCGCGCCTGAACATCCTGGTTTGCGGTGGTACCGGCTCAGGCAAAACCACCATGCTCAACTGCTTGTCGCTGTTCATCCCGGCCGACGAGCGAATCGTGACGATCGAAGACTCCGCCGAATTGATGCTTCAGCAGCCGCACGTGGTCAGGCTCGAGACGCGCCCCTCCAACGTCGAAGGCAAGGGCGAAGTGAGCCAGCGCGATCTGGTCAGGAACACGCTGCGTATGCGCCCCGACCGCATAATCGTCGGCGAAGTCCGCGGCGGTGAAGTCTTCGACATGTTGCAGGCGATGTCGACCGGTCATGACGGCTCCATCGCCACCATCCACGCCAATACTCCGCGCGACAGCTTGGGACGTCTCGAGATGATGATGCTGCTGTCGGGCGTGTCGATTCCGCAACGCGCGATGCGCCAGCAGATCGCGTCGGCGCTGAACATCATCGTTCACGTCTCGCGCCTCTCCGACGGCACGCGCAAAGTCCTGCGGATTTCCGAGATCAGCGGCATGGAGGGTGAGATGGTGATGATGCAGGATCTGTTCGAATTTAAGCGCACGGGTATCGGTCCTGGTGGTGAGGTGATCGGGCAGTTTGTCGCGACCGGAATCCGCTCGACGTATTCGCAGCGCCTCGAGACGGCCGGCTACAAACTGGAATCAAAAATTTTCCGCAACAATATCGGCTAAATAATATGGACTTCGTATTGGCAAGCACCATATTCGCCATCGTCTTCGTGGCCGTGCTGTTATTCTTCAGCGGCCGCGGAACCGAAGGCGAACAACAGCGTGAAGTGGCTCGGCGGCTCACTCGCCCCGAACCGGAATTGACCATCGACGTGATGCGCAAGCGGCGTCCCGATCAGGGAACGTTCCTCGCCGTCCTCTACAACGTTAACCTGCTCCGCAAGCTCGAAGAGATGATGTGGCAGGCGGGATTGTACATGGGCGTCGCCGACATCCTGCTGATCATGGTGGTGCTGTTCGGCGTCGGAGTGTTCGGCGGCAATCTCGTCCTGCACAACATGCTGTTCGCAACCGGCATCGCGCTGGCGCTGTCTTCCCTGCCGATTCTGTTCATCCAGTTCCGCAAGAAGCGGCGCCTGAAGGCCTTTGGAACCCAGTTGCCCTTCGCGCTCGACCTGATCAAATCGTCGCTCGAGGCCGGACACTCGCTGCAGCGTGCGTTGCAGGTCGTGGTCTCCGAATTTGCCGATCCGCTCGGCGGCGAATTCCGCACCGTGCTCGAGCAAAACCGGATTGGACTGCCGCTGCCGCGCGCGCTCGAAGACATGCTGAAGCGCGTACCCGAGGACGATCTGCGCCTCCTGGTGCTCGCGGTGCGGGTGCAGACCGAGGTCGGATCGAGCCTCGCGCAGATCGTCGGCAGGCTCTCCGAAATCGTGCGCATCAGGCAGCGCTTGCGGCTGCAGATAAGGGCCCTTACCGCGCAAGCACGGTTGGGCGGAATCGTCGTGGGCGTTCTGCCGCTGGTGGTGCTCTGCGTGTTCAGCATCATTCAGCCGGGCTACACGGACCAGTTGTTTTACGATCCGACTGGTCAGAAGATCCTGAAATACGCGCTCGGATCCGATCTGCTGGCCATCCTGACCATCAGACGACTACTGAGAGTGGAATACTAATATGAGCCCATTTTTGATTGGCATTGTGGTCTTTGTTCTGGCTGGTGCGGCGGGGGTCCTGCTCTACTACGCGATCGCACCGGGCGGTCGCGTAGTCGAAGAACGATTCGCCGACCTCGCGGTCAAAATCCGGGTAGCGCAAGGCGCGCTGGACAGCGATCTGGAAGACGAAAACCTGGGCCGGATGCTCTTCCGATGGGCTTCGACGAAGGTCCCTGCGCCCAACATGGATACCCCGACCGGCGAGAAACTCGCGCAGACCCTGCAGCAGGCAGGTTATCTGAAGTCGAGCGCCGCGCAGACTTACCAGGTCATTCGCGTGCTCCTGGCGATTGGCGGCGGAGTATTGGGACTCATGGTCGGTGCGATTTTGCATAACAGCGCCTCGCAGCCTCTGCTCTTTGCGATGGCTGGGGTCGCGCTCGGAATATTCGTGCCCAGCTGGATCCTCGGACGGCGCGCGCGAACTCGTCAGAACCACATCTCGCGACAACTATCCGACGTGCTCGACCTGCTGGTGGTATGCGTCGAGGCGGGCCTTGGACTCTTCGAGGCAATTCGAATCGTGGGCACCGAATGCGAGCGGCATGGACAGGAAATCGGCACCGAACTCAGCCTGGTGACGGCCGATATTTCCTCCGGCGCAACCCTCGGACAAGCGCTGCGCGGGCTCGCGGAAAGGACCGCGGTCGATGATATCAAGCCGCTGGCCGCGACCCTCATCCAGAGCGAGCAACTCGGCGCGCAGATCGCGCCGGCCCTTCGCTCCAGCTCCGACGCGTTGCGGACCCGCCGCCGGCTCCGCGCCGAGGAATTGGCGCAGAAGGCGTCGATCAAGATTCTGTTCCCGCTGGTTGTTTTCGTTCTGCCCGCGATGATCGCGGTGATTGTGGGACCGGCAATGATTTCGGTTCTCCGGACTCTTCAGGGCTCCGGAGGTTGATGGCCTGAAGTCGGGCGCGGATTTCCCGATCGGAAGGCACCTTTAATTCAGCCTCTCCCAGGGGGCCTCGGACTTGGCGCGTGCACAACGCGCCGGTCCGGGGCCTGTTAGTTTTTACCGACCAAAAGAGAACGGGCGCGGATTTGGTCCGCGCCCGCTTTGAGATTGAGTTGTCGCGACGGCTCCGGGAGCCGCCGCGCGGTACTGCTAAAGACTAAGACGTTTCATCAGGCGGTAGAGCGTGGTGCGATCTACGCCCAGCGTCGTCGCCGCTTCGATTCGATTGCCGCCGGCCGCCGCGAGCGCGGCTCTGATTCGGATCGTCGCCGCGCGATCGAGGGTAGTTTGCAGGGTGCCCTCTTCTTCTTCAGTGGCCGCCGATGCGGGCGCGCTGGGCGCTGCAGCAGTCGGCATCGCCGCCGGCGCCGGCGCGACTCCTACCGCGTGAGGCTCGTCGTGCACGCCTTCATCCTCGAAGGCAAATGCCTCCGGAGTCAGCGTCTCCTGCCCGCTCATCACGACCGCGCGCTCGATCACGTTCTCGAGTTCGCGAACGTTGCCGGGCCACGGATGGTTTATCAGCGCCTCTTCGGCTTCGACCGAGAGCATCAGGGGACGCCCCGCGTCGGTCGAGTGAAAGCTGAGAAAGTGATTCGCGAGCGGCAAGATGTCCTCGCGGCGCTCGCGCAAGGGCGCGATTCGGAGCGGGATTACGCTCAGCCGGAAATACAGGTCGGCGCGAAAGCGTCCGCCCGTAATTTCGCCGCGCAGCTTGCGGTTCGTCGCCGCGACGATTCGGACGTCGACCTTGCGCGTTTTCGACGCGCCCACGCGAAGCACCTCGCCATCCTCGAGCACGCGCAGCAGCTTGGCCTGGAAGTCCGGCCCCGCCTCTCCGATTTCGTCGAGAAACAAGGTGCCGCCCGACGCCCGCTCGAAGCATCCGGCACGCTCCCGGATAGCTCCGGTGAACGATCCCTTCTCATGGCCGAACAGCTCGCTCTCGACCACTCCGTCGGCGAACGCCTTGCAATTGATTGCGATGAACGGGCCGTCGGCGCGATTGCTCCAGTAATGAAGCATCCGCGCGACCAGCTCCTTGCCGGTCCCGGTCTCGCCTTCGATAAGGACCGTAGTCCGCGCCGGAGCGACCCGCCGGATCATCGCGACCAGCTGACGGCTCTGCGGCCCTTCGGCGATAAAGCCGGCGGCGACGCTGGCCACGTCGAGCTGCTCGCGGAGCTTGCGGTTCTCACGCTGGAGCGTGCTCATCTCGACCGCGCGGTTGACGACCGCGTTGAGCTCGTCCGTGTCGAAGGGCTTGGTCACGTAGTCGAACGCACCGCCCCGTATTGCCGCCTTGGCCGACTCGGCCGACGGCCCGGGCGCGGTGAGCACCACGGCCAGATCAGGTTCCTTGATGTGCACTTTTTTCAGCAGATCCATCCCATCCATCCCCGGCATCCTCATGTCTGCGACGATTACGTCTGCGCCCTTCAGGTCGAGAGCCAACAAGGCGGCCTCGACGGTCGGGTATGTCTCGCATTCGTAACCGGCCTGTGAAAGGACCGACGCGGCCGCGCGGGCAACGTGAAACTCATCGTCAACGATCAGGATGCGGCCCTTGTTTTGTTCGTTGCTGTTCTGCACGCCTTTCTCTATGCGGCCGAATTTCCCAAGGGGCAAACGCGGCTTAGCGTAGCATTTTTGCCCTCGGTGTAGGCCTTGTCAATACGAGCCGGCGCAAATCCGATGCGAATCCGATTCGTCGATGCTCAACAGCATGTTGCACCGATGAAACAGCCAAAAACACTAATGATTTCAAGCACTTAATCGATTCAATGGACAGGCGAACATATAACGAAAGTGATGCTTAATCGCACCGCCATAGGAAGTTCAGGGATGCGAGACTCCACTCGGGTTTCTCGAGGATTTGGTCTAAAACCCGGGACCAGGGCGAATCTAATTAAGGGGCGAGTTGCGCGACGTCAACGGCATCGGAAGCATCCCGGGCGGCGACTTGACGTAGCCCAACTCCGGCTCGTCCTGGTAGGCCGCGGCGTCGCGCATCTGGCGAGCATTGTCACTTGCTGCGCAACCTTGGTCGCCGACGCTTTGGCATGGACCGGCAGCCGCAACGCTCTCGTCGGAATCCGACGAGGCGCATCCCGATAGGCTGGCTGCGAGTACGAATATCGCGGCCGCTACGGCGAGATTCCTCGCGCCGATTCTCACCCTTTCAAGTGCGGATGAACTGCGTCGGGCTGATTCGATGCTCTGATTCAGGAGCGTTCACCTGGCTGACTTTGACAAAATACCGACATCACATCGATACGTCGGCGGAGCTTATCAGATTCAGTCAATCGGTAGCTATGTTTACCAGCGGCACAGAATCGCACCTAGTCGCTCGCCGCCCCGATTAGCAACAGTGCTGGTGGCCGGGCGGCGAACTCGCGCACCACCCCACCTGCTCAGGCCGAGAGCAACTCACTGCGGATTGTCGGATGACTCCCACTGATCGGCCGTTGTAGGGTTCACGGCGGCGGCTACCGCAGGCTTCAGAATGGCATGTGGTTGTGCTGTGTCCGATTGGGCAGGGGAAAGCGCAACTGGATCAAGGTGCGCCGAAACCATTGCCTGATTGTGATAGAACATCGCGCCGTCGATACCATCGACCGCGAGTCCGATCAGACCAGTAAAAAAGATGTCAGAGACGAGATAGCCCCACTCGACATGCGAAGTGTCAGAAATATCGGTAGACGAGTACCCGGCTTTGCTGACGTGGATATCTAAATCGTCATTGCGGTTGACACGCATCGAGAATGGCGTCGTCCCTTGGCGCCCGTCGTTTATAGAAATCTGCGCACCAGGCGGATCGCTTGCAACCATGATCTCTTCGTTTGTGCCTTGAAAGAGTGTTGCGCACCCGGATGCGAACAGAACTGCCAGCAAGCTGACTAAAAGTGAAATTTTCGACATTTGGATGAATCCCCCGCTCCGTGGACTATTCCAAATGCCGGCACATAACAAGCCGATTGGTTGCTGCGCAACAACAATCGGTTAACCGTGAGAAAAGTCGGAAGCGAGCGATTGGGTTCTTCCACTGCGCAGGCAGAGCAGAACGCCTCCGCAGTGCGTGTGAATATCGATCGCGATGAATGGACGCGCGTCTAGCGGCGGCTCGGCGCCCGATGCGCGCGGCGTCGGACGAAGCTGACGCATTGACCCTGATTGGCGAAGCCCTCGCAAATGAATTGCTGCCATCCGCCGTTTCGGCACTGTTTGACCGAGGTCGGCGGCGTGCAGGCCGGGGTCGAGGTAGCGGTTGGAGTTGAGGTAGCGGTCGCAGTGGCAGTGCGTGTCGCCGTGGCAGTGGCCGTCGATGTTGCGGTTGCGGTCGGAGTCGCGGTGGCGGTCGCTGTCGCAGCCGGTGTTGCGGTCGCCGTCCGAGTCGCAGTAACTGTGGCCGTCGCAGTGGCGGTTGCAGTCACAGTCGGCGTTGCGGTTGCAGTCGCAGTGGCACAGGGCATTGACGGTGGCCGGGGTGTTGAATTCGAGCACGCGGCTGGCGCCGTCGTCGGTTACCCAGAGGTTGTCATTTTTGTCGATCGCCATGCCATCGGGAAAGCAGATTGTGTCCGCGGTCGCAGAGCTACAGAAGCCGGATGTCGTAAAACTGCCTCCGGTACTGAACACCTGAACCGCCGCCTGGCCGTCCGAGAACGGCGGATCGAACCTGAGGATGCGCCCGATACTCTGGTCGGACACGTAGACCCTGCCGATGCTGTCGATCGCCACCGCGTCGGGTTCATCGAAATTGAAGTCCGTCGGACTCTGTCCACTGGCGAAGTAAGGACCGCCTCCATTGCTCACAAAGTCGGACCATCCGAGCACCAGGTCGGCCGACTCGCCCGCCGTCTTGCCCGAGCTGTACGGACTTGGGAATCGAACCACGCGTGTGTTCCCAGCGTCGGCGACCCATACGTTGCCGCTCGGATCGACCGCGAACCCGTCCTCATTGAAGGAACCATCCGTGCAGAGCGTGGTCGCACTCGGAGCTTGTCCTCCGAAGTCGAAATTCCCGGTGAAGTCTCCTCCGCCGGTCAACGAGGCATAGTTGCACGCCACGGTGTAAAAGTCGGGCTGTCCGAGTACGTGGTCGGCTGTTGCGCCGTTGATGAAAGACTCAGCGTTCTGCCATCCGAGCACGCGGTTGTTCTGCACGTCGAGCACGTAAAGATGGTTGGGCGAGGAGTTGCGATCGATCGCGACCTCGGTGGAGTCATCGAGGCCGGCCTCACCGGCCATCGAAGCAGGATTAACGAAGTCCTCGGTGCCGTGAACCAGATCGGTCTGACCGAGTTCCGCAACCGCATCAAGGCTCGAGCTGAGATCGAAGCGCAAAACGCGGGCGTTGTGATCGTCGGCCAGGTAGAAGTTGTCCGAGGAATCAAAGGCCATGCCGAGCGGATTACAGAGGCTGTCGGGGCCAATGCCTATCTGGTCCCCGACGGCGGTTCCGGTGTCGCAGCTGCCGGTCGTGAAACTGCCTTGCTGGCCCAGCACGTTGTCCGCGGCCGGTTGATTCGCAGTTATTGGGCCGGCAAATTCGAGCACGCGATGGTTGCTGGTGTCAGAGACAAAGACGTTGCCGCTGCCGTCGAGCTTTACGTCGCGCGGATTGTTAAGCGACTTGTTGGTGGGCGGAACAGTGGTGCCCGCAGTTGTGAAGTTCGGCTGCCCGATGACGAAGCTCGCAGTCGAGCTGTTGGGCGGGCTAGCCGACTCGTCATAGACCATCACGCGGTTCTCGGCGAGATTCGCGATGCCATCGGCAACATAGATTTGATAATCGGCGCCGCTGCTGATCGCGATGCCACCGACATTGCACAGGTGGGACGCATCCGTCACGCAGGTGTAGAACAACCCATTATTACAGGCGAGTGCTGTGCCGAAAGTGCGATTGGCCGCGCTCAGACCGCTGAATCCGGAGTTGTTGAATTCCTCGACCAGCCCATTGGAGGTGCCGAGATAGAGGTTATCGCCGGCGTCGAAGGCCAATGCTCCCGGCCCGTTGGTGCCGCAGTCAGTGGTGCTGAAGGGAT
This sequence comes from uncultured delta proteobacterium, assembly GCA_963808235.1. GTDB lineage: Bacteria > Desulfobacterota > Binatia > Binatales > Binataceae > Binatus. The sequence continues at coordinate 176,270 of CAWEEQ010000004.1, read as the reverse complement.
AAGCGTTGGACGCAACGACCGGCGGGGTCTGCGTGAATGGATCGGAATACTCGAGCACTCGCAGATTGTTCGAATCGCTTACCCAGAGCTTTCCGTTCGAATCGACCGCAATCCAAGTGGGCGCCGCCAGCGTCGCGAGGGTGGCAGTGCCGCAATCGCCGGGCGCGCAGACGACGGTGCTGGTTTGATTCGCGCCTCTCGAATACTGGTCGGGCTGGCCGATAATCAGATCGGCAGTCTGCCCGTTAATGAACGACACAGCGTTGTCCCAGGCGAGGATTCGGTTATTTGCGGCGTCCGCAACGTAGAGATGATTCGGATTCGAGTTGGGGTCGATCGCGATGTGTCCGCCAGCGCCGAAGTCCAGCGATTTTGCGGTGATGAATTGCGGGACGCCGTGCGTGAAGTCGAACTGGCCGAGTTCGAAATCGGCGGTAGTATCGCCGGCGGATCCCGGCGTTCCCGCGATCGCCATCGCGATAGCGAGGAGGACAAAAGAAGCTAAAGTGCCAAGCGGCAGCAATCCCCGAGTCTTGCGCAAGGGCACCGACACATCCCCCGAAGAAGTGTGCCTTTTGGTAACAATGCGCGCGGATTATGTAGTCTTATCGATAAGTTGACGAATCTGAGCTAACGGTTGCGCAGCTGGCGACGATCAGTATCCGCCGTAGTAGCCACCATAGGGGCCGTAGTATCGATTCTGCATCTCGGTGCCGACAATGTAGCCGGCTGCGCCGCCGCCCAGACCGCCGATAAGCGCGCCGGTTCCCGGCGAGCCTTCAGCGCCGCCAATGAGCGCTCCGGCGCCGGCACCGAGTCCGGCACCGACAAGAGTGTCGGTGGCGCGAGGGCTATAGCAACCGGTGATCGTCATGAGAGCAAATCCACTGGCAAGCGCGATAACCGCGGTCCGCAGAGTTTTTCCGGCACACATTCGGGCGGCATACTTCGAATTCATCTTCAAACCTCGAGGATGTACTCACAATTGAATACGAAGGACGCGATCGTTTGGTTGCATCGCGAGGCGCGCAGCGAGAGATCAACCGTGGACTGTTTTTCCGAAAGGTAAGCAGGGCAAGCTTCGCCGAAACTCTCGGTATCGCACGAAACGCCAATTCAGTACGCGAGCATCGCGCCGATTGAGACGCGGCGGAATCGAGATGCCTCCCCGGAGGGGACTCTCGCCGGGGTGTCGATCGTCTTCCTATTTCTGCGCGGCGACGGTCGCTTTGTTCGCTGATTGCCAGGTCGGATCCGGATCGTATGACGCCATCGCGCCCGCAATCTGGCCGGTGTTGGGACCCAGGTCCTTTTGATAGATCTGACCGTCCTGATTGACGATGAACGTCATCACTCCGGAGTCGCGATAGCTGACCGGATAGGCAACCACTGCGAATCCGCCGGTCATTTTCCCATCGACCAGATAGCTCTTGGCGCCGCCCGGAGCGTTGGCTCCCTGACTGGCGAGGATGCGGTAGAAGTAGCCGTGGAAGGGATTGTGTTTGCCGGGGCGTTGATATCCTTCCATCGCCGCATCGGCGAGCAGCGGACCGAGCGGACTTTCCGGTTGCGCGCCAGCCGCGACCTCCCAGTACAGGCCATTCTGGGTTCCGGCGGTGCTGTGGAATTTCCGGGCGTACTGATGCTCCGACGCACCGTCGTGCAGCGCGGCGTAGTACTCCCGCTGCGCATCGGCGATTTCGGAGCATACCTTGATCACCGTCAGTTCATTGGAGCCGATCCGCCGATATAAAATCTCCTGCTTGCCGTAGTCAGTATCGAAGTACCATTGTGAGCCATTTTGCCGGAGCGGTATCGGAGTCGGAAAATTCTCGGTGCCGATGTAGAGGAAGGTTCGCCCATCGCCGGCCGCGGCAAACTGATGCGACGCGCGGTACTTGGCGACGAAGGCATCCTGATGGTTCTTGTCGGCGACCGGATCGCCCGACGAAATCAGGTCATTGCCCGAAGGGCCTAGAATCGCAAGCATCGCCGCGTCGTCGTGATTCTGCACCGCCGCGGCGAGAGCATCGCTCGCCTCCGCTGCCGCGCCGAAAGTCTTCTGGCCGGGCTCTTGTGCTAAGGACGCCCGCGCGCCGCCCAGCCCAAGCACGACGACCGACAACATCCAGATAGCTAGCCATCCAGTCGCGCTTTTTCGATTATTCTCTATTGTTCGAAGCATTGTACTTTCCCGCGATCGGCGATTAGCGATGACCGCCTCCTCCGTGTCCTCCACCAAAGCCGCCATGGCCAGCACCACCAAAGCTGGTCCGGCCGCGGCTGCTTGCCTCCCATGCCTCGTGACCGGGCGCCCACCCGCCGAACGCACCTCTGCCCCAATCGTGGTCATGATCATGGTCCCAGCCTCGGTAGTATCGATTTCCGTAATAGTTACCGCCGTAATAGCCGCCGTAATAGGGCCCGTAATAACCAGAGTTCCCGTAGTAGCCCGGACCTCCTCCCCATCCACCGTTGTCGTAACAGCCCGTCGCCAGGGTTGCGAAGAAGATCATAGCTGCGAAGAGCAGCGCTCCGAGGATCGTTACTTTCCGGCTGCCGACAGATTCCATTTCCATTTTGGTTTTACTCGATTGCCACGCGGCATTTTCCTTTCTCTTCAAAACCGCGCCTACCATCCACACTTCGACATTGCTCGATCTGAGGCAAGACACATTCTGAGTTCTTCCGAGCGAGCGAAATTCCCCGCGGTCAAAGAATTTCCGTTGCAGTCAAGCAGCCGGCCGTTGTACATAAGGCTCAGCTACGGGATTTCGAGCGATGGCTGGACTCGCATGGCCGCACGCCGGCGGAGGTTAGTTTGAAAAACCGACTCCGTGAGCTGCTTAGTCACTCGCGTAACTCGAAAAAGCCTCGGCAAATGAGCAATCAGCGGCGACCGGAGCCACTATGCTGATCCGATGGGCGGCGATCGGTGTTGTTATTGCGGCTATCGTCGGCGCATTTGCGTACACTGGCGGCTGGTTCTCGCCAAATCTGCTGACTCCTGCCCGCTTCGTCGACGGCTTCGAGAGGGTCAACGGGATCCATCCTGGATTCCGCCGCAATCACGCCAAGGGGCTATGCATCAGCGGCTACTTCGACAGCAACGGGAATGGAGTACGCCTTTCGAGAGCGAGCCTGTTCCAGCCGGGCCGCGTGGCTGTGATCGGCCGTTTTTCCCTTGCCGGCGGGCAGCCGTACGTATCGGATGGCCCCGCGGCAGTTCGAGGAATGGGGTTGCGCTTCGAGCCTCGCTCAGGAGAGGAATGGCGCACTGCGATGATCGACCTTCCAGTGTTCGCGGTCCGGACCCCCGAGGGCTTCTACGATCAACTGCTGGCCTCGAAGGTCGACCCAGCGACCGGCAAACCCGATCCGGCGAAAATGTCCGCATTTCTCGCCGCGCATCCGGAGACCGTCCGCGCGATCGCGATCATTAAGGCGAAGCCGTTTTCATCCGGATTCGCCGACGCCACTTTTAACGGCCTCAACGCGTTCCGCTTCGCCAACGCCGACGGCATCTCCACCCCGGTTCGATGGTCGATGGTCCCCGTCGACGCGTTCGCCGCTGAAGACCCGGCCGCAGCGCAGAACAAGAATTATCTCTTCGACGCTCTAATCGCGCGCGTCCAGCACGGACCGGTGCAGTGGCATCTGATCGTCACGGTCGGGCAACCGGGCGACCCCACCGAGGACGCTACCCTCCCGTGGCCCGACACTCGCGAGCATGTCGATGTTGGCACGTTGACGATCGATAACGTCGAGGATGAAGCGCATGGGCGTTGCCGCGATATCAACTTCGATCCGCTGGTGCTTCCCTGGGGCATCGCGCCGTCTGATGATCCACTGCTCAGCGCGCGATCGGCGGTATATTCACAATCCTTTACGAGACGCGCCGGCGAGACCAAGGAGCCCAGCGCGATCACTCCCGCTGAAATACGCCGGTGAGTAACGACGCGCGAGCATCTCAATCGCGAGTATCTCAATCTATGAACACCGGACAATTCACGCTGCCCTCCCGGATACTGCACTGGACGATGGCGGCGATGATCCTGGCGATGCTGTTCATCGGCGTTGCGATGGTCGCGTCGCTGGCGGACTACCATCTGCTGGTTTCGATCCATCGCCCGTTGGGGATTGCGATCCTGGTTCTGGTTATCATTCGCTACGTGAATCGGAGGCTCAACCCGCCGCCCCCGTTCCTCGCCGACATGTCTTCCGAGGAGCGGTTCGTGGCCCACGCTTCCGAAATGCTGATGTACGCGATGATGTTGGCGATGCCGCTCGTCGGATGGGGAATGCTATCAGCGGCGCGCTATCCGATCGTGCTTTACGGGCCGCTGCATCTGCCTCCGATCCTGCCGCACAGTCCGATGCTCTACGCGGTCCTGCGCAAGACGCATACTATCGTCGCATACCTGTTCTTCGCGACGTTCATCGCGCATTTCAGCGCCGTTCTATTCCACACGCTGATCTTGCGCGACCACCTGGTGGACAGGATGGTGCCCTGGAAGGTCCGCGGACCTGAAATCGGAAGTCAGGGTTAAATGAGAAGGAGCTGTATTTTATGCCGGCACTGACCGCGCAGCAGGTAATCCAAATGTCACAGGAAAGGAATGTGGCTCCCCGGGCCGGATTCGAACCAGCGACATGACGGTTAACAGCCGTCCGCTCTACCGACTGAGCTACCGGGGAGTATCTTGGAAGCCGGAACTACTTTCGCTATCCGCGCCGCGTCTCGAAATCAAGGATCACGCCGAAATCAAGCGACCACGAACGACATTATAGCTTCAGGATATGCGCACGAATCAATCTTAACTTTTGCGTAACTTTTCCACCCCACAGCGCCCTCTTACCAATCAGTCGGGCGCCTTTGCCCCGCGCATCGCCTTGTCCTGCACCGCGCCCATCGCCCTCACCGTCTCGGCAACGTACTTCGCGGGCAGCACGCCAGCCAGTCCCGAGAAGACCGGGTCGGTATTGAGCGAGGTGTTGGCCTCGAGGATGCCCCATAGCGCGAAGCGAAGGCCCGCGCTTACGAAGACCGGCGCGCCGCTTGAGAATCCGGGCGCTCCGCCGCCGTCGAGATAACACAATTGCTGGAGACCAGCGCCGATCACCTCGGTCTCGGCGGGCGCGGGAACCGACACGTGACCGAAGCGGGCGAGCGCCTCGAAGCGGGCCTGCTTCACGCCGACCGTCGCGGCGGTCAGGTAGTAGACCTGCGCGCCGGTTTCCGGACGCGCCAGGGGGTCGTCGCTGCCGAGCAGTGAGCCGAGCGGAATCGGTGCGATACTCGCGCCCTCGGCGATAAACGGAACCGCCGCAACGTCGGCCTTTTCATCGATCGGATCGAGAACCCATTTGCCTTCGGGCGGCAGCGGCTCCTCGCGCATCGCACCCGTCTTGGAATCTTCCAGCGTGAGGGCAAGGCCGGTGCGCGGATTGCCGCTATCGTCGAGCAGATTGTGACGCGCGCTCACCAGGTAAACGAAGGAGCGGCCCGGAAACGCATCGCTCGGCACGGCGACGAAAAACGCGGTGCCGACTTGCACGACGCGTCCGCCGGCATGGGTCACAATCCCGGCGACGTTGCGCTGCGTCCCGGACGGGACCGTGTCGGCGCCCAATGCGTGCGCGGCGAAAATAGTGGAGAGGATGAATCCGGCGCATGCGGCAGCAATCGAGAGGCCAATCGAGATAACAGATATGGGTTTTCTCATTCGATTCCAGATTTCTTCTACGAGCAATTTGTCTTCAGGATGTTTCCGACTCGGCGAAACACCATAGCAGAAGAACCGTCGAGTGGAAGCGGCTCGTGCTCGAGGCCGAAAACATTGCGGCGCGGCAAAAAACAGTGCGGCGCGGATAGGAACTCTTCGGTTCCATCCGCGCCGCAATTTCACATTTGCCGTATTTTACGGAAATTCGCTCGGCGAAAGCCTACCAGCGATTGCGATCTCCTCCGCGACCGCCGCCGCCTCCACCGCCACCGCCGCGTCGGCGATCTCCACCACCGCCTCCACCGCCGCCGCCACGCGGGCCGGTGCTGGCGCGAGCCTCATCGATCTTGATTCGGCGGCCCTTCAGATCGGTGTCATTGAGAGTCTGGATTGCGGTCGCCGCATCAGCCGCCTCGACCATCTCGACGAATCCGAACCCGCGCGACTGCCCCGAGAACTTGTCCGTCACCACGACCGCGCTTTCCACCTTTCCCGCCTGGCCGAACAGCTCCGCCAGATCCTCCTGAGTAACCGCGTAGGCGAGATTACCTACATACAACTTAGTGGGCATAAAAGCAGCGTCCCTCCTGAATTAACCGGGCCCGAAATTCCATACGGGCGTCCCTTCGATCCTAAAATAAAAATAGGCGCGACGCCAATATGTGTAAAGGTTGAACTCCACTGGCGCCAAAACCAGCAGGGCGATTCACGAACTTTCTGCGGTTTCTGACTTCCGGCCGGGGAAAGACAGAATCGCATATGATAATCTCGCGCCGTTGAATCTATTTCGACATCGGCTGTTTTGCTTCGCGATACTAATCGCGGCGATAGTCCCGTCGGCGGTGGCGGCGGAACAATTCCACGTCGTATCCGGATCGACGAAGAAAGTATGCCAGGTGCTCGGCGAAAACGATCGCCAGCTCGGCATGCCGACGGTCAATCGCACCGAGACGAACTTCGGACTATTCGGCGCCGATCTCGGCACGCCGTTCGAGTTCAACGGAGACCTGTGGTTCCTGTTCGGCGATTCGGTCGCCGACGCGACCTTCCACGGCGCCGACAACCTCGGCTGGCGCGACCCTGACTACAACGACTCGATCGCGCATTCGAGCTCGACCAATCCCGCCGAGTGTCCGCATCTGCAATTCGTCACCGCGGCGAGCGGTGCATACGCGAGCCCGGTGATCCATTCGAGCGGCGCGCCGGTCACGCTCGGCAACTTCGAGGTTCCGGTCAGCGGAATCGAACAGAACGGCCAGATGTACGTGTTCTTCGCTACCGGCTACGACGGCGCGCATTTCAGCACGCGCTCGGTGCTCACGGTCTCAAGCGGCAGCGGCGCCGATTACAACTACCTGTACGATTTTTCGCACGGCCCGTTCGTGAACATCTCGCTCGACACGGCGACGTTCCGATCGCTCGACGCGAAGATTTTCGGTGACAAGTCAATCGACCGCTCCGCGGCGGGCGCGCTGTTGATTTGGGGAACGGCGGGAGGCGCAGGTTATCGCAACAGCAATCCGTATCTTGCGATAAAGCCGCTATCGACGATCGGATCGCCTGGCAGTGTCGAGTACTTTGCCGGCGACAGCGCAAGCAAGCCGCGCTTCAGCACCAACGAGAGCGATGCGGTTGCGATGTTCAACGACTCGCCCGCGTGCATGGGTGAGTTCTCGGTGAAGTGGAATCCGCACATCAAGCGATGGCTGATGCTCTACAACTGCGACCCGCAAGGTGGAATCGTGATGCGTCTCGCGGAGCATCCATGGGGGCCATGGACCGCGGGGCAGATCATATTTCAGCCGTGGAACGATCACGGCTACTGCTATTTTATCCATCGCGGACCGCTCGACTCAGAGCCTTACTGCGACAACGTCAGCGACCCCAATCGGATCTCCGAGTGGGGCGGATGGTACGCGCCGTATCTGATCCCGCGATACGCCGCGCGGATCCCGGGCGGGACGACGGTCTACTATCTTCTCTCGACGTGGAATCCGTACGAAGTGATGCTGATGTCGTCGGAGATCAAATCCGGCGCGAAGTGAATACTCGCGAAGGCTAGCCGGACGCCAGGAACTCGCGGACGTACTGATTTACCAGCTCCGGCTTTTCCTGCTGCACCCAATGCCCGGAATCCGCGATGTATTTGATCTCGAAAGGGCCGCTGAAAAGTCCCTGCATATCGTAAGTCAGTTCCTTGCCGAGCGCGAAATCCTGCTCGCCCCAGATCAGCAAAGTCGGCGCGGAAATTTTTCGATCGATCCAGTTGCCGCTACCAGGCCGCGCCATGAACCCCGAGCGTAGGTTGGCGCGATAGTAGTTGATCGCGGCGGTAATCGAGTAGGGATTGCGGAACGCGGCGCGAAAGTACTCGAGATCATTTTCGCTGAAGACGTTTTTCTGGATCGTGCCGTCGCGCAGCGCGCGCACCATCACCTCGTAGTTGCGGCGGCGAAATATCCACTCGGGGAGCCGCGGAATCTGAAAAAACAGCATGTACCAGCTGCGAAGCATCTGGCGCGGATTATGGCGCAGCGCATGGCTTATCCGCTCCGGATGCGGACAGTTCATGACGATCAGCCGCTCGACGACCTCGGGACGCATCATCGCCGTCGCCCATGCGACAGCACCGCCCCAGTCATGCCCGACGACGATCGCGCGACGATGCCCCAGCGCCTCGATCACGTCGGCAACGTCGCCGACCAGCTTGTCGAACCTGTAGTTCTTGACGCCCACCGGCGCGTCGGTCTCGCCGTAACCGCGCATCTCCAGCGCGACGCAAGCGAAACTGTCGGAGAGCGCGCGCATCTGATGACGCCACGAGTACCAGCATTCCGGAAACCCATGCATCATGATGACCAGCGGTCCCGCTCCAGCGCGCGCGACACGCATATGGAGTCCGCTCTTCAGGGTGAGATTTTCAAAGCGCCACGGCTCGGCCATGGATGCGACCTCAGCGCCAAAGAAAAGGCCGCGGCACGTTGGCGTCGCGGCCTCATGACTATCGCTCTGCGAAAATCAGGCGGCGACCTTGGTCGTCCCCTGCATCGCGGGCAGTTCCGGATTGCAGACGTAGCGAATCTTCGGCAGCGTCACCTCGGCCGTAGTGAAGGTCGCCGAGATCGGATTGCCAAGGCGGAGATTGTTGCCCGCGCCGAATGCGTCGTTGTCGAGCAATACGATATGCGGCTTGCCGCGCTCGGCTTTCGAAAACGTGAAATCTGGATCGACCTGGATCAGCACCAGCTTGCCGTCTTCCTTGTTGCGCGCCATGTGCATGCTCGCGATGTACTGGATATCGCCGCCGGCGATCACGTCGCGATCGACCAGCTCGCACTCCAGCACCGGACGTCCGCCCGCCGTGACCCGCCCGACTACTCGATCGTGTCGGATATCGAGCTTCACTTCCGCTTGCGCGGTCGGATAGCCCCACCTCGACGCCAGCTCGCGGCACGCATCTTCATTGTTGCAGTAACTGCGCAACACGAATCCGCGCGGGCGCACGCCGGTGCGTCCGGACACGCGGACCTCGGCAATCGCGAACGCACCGAACGGACTCTCGGGATAGTTGGTGACGTTGAAGATCGCGTACTCCGGTATCGACGGATGCATCGTCCGCGGGATCAGCGCGTCGGCGGGATCGTCGTCGATCTCCATGTTGATACTGAGAATCTGCGCGCCCTTCAGAACCAGCGGCTCGGTCTTGTAGCCGTTGAGGTTCGGCGCCGATTTGTTCCACGCGGAGAGATCTAAAGTTCCAAATCGCGGCATCAGCGGCCTCCTGCGGCGGCGGAAGCGGTAGTGCTCGCGCCCTCAAACTGAGGCATCACTTCTTTTGCGAACAGGCGCAGACTCGCGAGAACTTTTTCCTGCGGCACCGTCTCGAGCGCGTTCAGCAAAAAGTTAACCCGATCGACGCCAACCGCCTCCCACTTCTTGAGTTCGCGGACCAAGCGCGCGGGATTTCCGATCGCGATACCTTCGGGAGCGCCCGACGCATCGCCGGGGCCCGACGCCTCCTGGCGCAACGACGGCAGCAGTCCGAGCGACGGATACGATTTGCTCGGATACGCCTCGCGCGCTGCGAGCAGTTGCGCGGCGAGATAATTGAACGTCCCAGTCAGCCGCCGCCCGACCTTCACGCCCTCGGCGTCGTCTTCATGACAGTAGAGAAAATTCACCGTCGATACCGACTCGTGAATAAACTCGCCGACCGGAGTGCAGTTGCGAATTATTTTACGATAGCGCTTGACCTTCTCGTCCTGCTCCGCGAATCCGCCGAAGGTCAGTCCGAGACTGCCCATCCCGCGCTCGGCCGCATCAATCTCGGTGCCGGGGCTGGTGACCGCGACCCACAGCGGCGGATGCGGTTTCTGATACGGCTTGGGAACTATCGTGCGCTGCGGCATCGACCACGAGCGTCCATTGTAGGAAAAGCGCTCCTGCGTCCACATCTTCGGCAGGCAGTGTACGAATTCGTCCCAGGTCTTTTTGGTTTCGTCGGGACTCGCGCGGAATCCGCCGAGCTCAGTCCACGTCGCGGACCTTCCAGTACCGACGTCGAGGCGCCCGCCCGAAAGAATATCGAGCACGGCGGTGCGCTCGGCAATTTTTATCGGATGATTAAACTCGGGCACGCACACCACGATCCCGTGGCCGACGCGCATTTTTTTCGTCTTCATCGCGCATGCGGTCAGGAACAACTCGGGAGCGGGGCAATGCGAATACTCTTCGAGAAAATGATGCTCGACGGCCCACACCGAATCGAAGCCGAGCGAATCGGCCAGTGCGACCTGCTCGAGGCAGTTGTCGTAAACATTTTTTTCGGTTTCGCGCCCCCATGGTCGCGGTACCGAGATTTCATAGAAGAGGCCAAATTTCATCGCTTCACCTCCATACCGTTCGTTTAGCGCTTTTTTCAGTTGACGTGCAACTACGCCGGCGTGTTTGGCGACTGCCTGGACGAGGCAGCGGACTGGCGATTGATACGCATCGAAAGTCCCGCGATGGGGGAAGGGTAAATCACTTTATTGAATGTGAAACCCGCCGTGGGTTTCACGCTTCCTTGGGCAGGGTGACCCCTGCACCCAGTATTAAAAGAAAGATGCGGCGCTATGCGCCTGTTAGAACTAGTTAGGTCGGAAACAGGTCTCGCACTTCTTCTCCTCCCTTACCCACTTTTTCGAAATGGCGTCCGCGCCATTTCGTCTTTATTTTTCCGGCCACTGGATCAAGGGGTCACCCCTTGCGCCCACTGCGCAGGTGCGCCCGCCGCGCAGGCGATCAAAATTCATCATAAGTAAGGTACCGTACAGCTTGACACATGTTGATTCGAAGCCTAGATCGGAAGCGAGGACCTGACCCATGAAACACGAACTTGTCGACGTGACGGAGCCCAATCTGCTTCGCGAGATCTTCCCCTACGACGCGGTGCCGCGAATCGTCTTCGATGGCGTTATCGAGCCGCTCGATCCCGCCCCCGACTTCTTCATCACCGATACGACCTTTCGCGACGGGCAGCAGGCGCGTCCGCCGTACACGGTCGAGCAGATCGTCGCGATGTACGACTTGTTGCATCGGCTCGGCGGTCCCAACGGAATCATTCGGCAGACGGAATTCTTCGTCTATTCGAAGGTGGATCGCGAGGCGGTCAATCGATGCGTCGCGCGCGGGTACGAGTTTCCCGAAGTCACCGGATGGATTCGCGCGGTCAAGTCGGATTTCAAACTTGTGCAGGAGATGGGGTTGCGGGAGACGGGAATCCTGACTTCGTGCTCCGACTACCATATTTTTCTGAAGCTCGGGAAAACGCGGCGACAGGCGATGGACGATTATCTGGCGATCGTCAATGCGGCCCTCGATGCGGGCTTGCGCATCCGATGCCATCTCGAAGACGCGACGCGCGCCGACTTTTACGGCTTCGTGGTGCCGTTCGTATCGCAGCTGATGGAACTAAGCGCGCAGAGCAAAATTCCGGTCAAGATTCGCGTATGCGATACGCTAGGATTCGGAGTGCCGTACCCGGGCGTCGCGTTGCCGCGCAGCGTGCCGAAGCTGATTCAGGGGCTGCGCAAGGAATGCGGCGTGCCTCCGGAACAACTGGAATGGCACGGGCATAACGATTTTCACAAAGTGCTCGCCAACGCGACTGCGGCGTGGCTCTACGGATGCATGTACGCGAACGGCACGATTCTCGGCTACGGAGAGCGGACCGGGAAATCCTCCGCTGGAGGGGTTGGTTATGGACTACGTGGCGCTGAAGGGCTCGACGAACGGGATGGATTTGTCGGTGATCACCGAGATCGCGGAGTACTTCGAGCGCGAGATCGGCTACCGGATTCCCGCCAACTATCCATTGGTCGGCCGCGACTTCAACGTGACCCGCGCCGGCATCCACGCCGACGGCCTGCTCAAGGACGAGGAAATCTACAACGTCTTCGACACCGCAAAGATTCTGCGCCGCCCGCCGCGCGTAGCAGTCGACAAAACTTCCGGCTTGGCGGGAATCGCATGGTGGATCAACGCGTACTTCAGTCTGCCGCGCAATCGCCAGGTAGAAAAACGCTCGCCGGAAGTAGCCGAGATCGCAAAATGGGTCGACGCGCAGTATGACGCCGGCCGCACCACCTCAATCTCCGACGAAGAGATGACAGCGCAAGTGCGGAGGCATCTACCGCGGCTCTTCGAGGAAGTCAGTTCGGAGCGCCTCGCGGGATAGATCAAAGTTCACGCAGCGCTGGAGTGCAGGTCGCGACCCATGCGCTCGCGTCCGAGCATGATGACGACCGTCGCCGAGACCATCACGATCGCCGCTACCCCCGCGAGCGTTGCTGCGTAGCCATATTTCTCCGCGAGGATCGCCTGGCTCACCGCCGCGCCCGACGCGAGCAGCACTCCGATCTGGTATGCGAGGCCCGAGAACAGTCCGCGCACTTCCGGCGGTGACAGTTCCGTCAGATGCGCCGGGATTACGCCCCATGCACCCTGCACCATGAACTGCATCACGAATGCGCCGATCGTCAGCACGACCAGTGTGCTCGGATAGATCCACAGCGGGATGACAAGTCCCGCGCAGATCACCGCGATCGCCATCGCGCGACGCCGCCCGATTCGATCCGACAGCATCCCGAAGGTCAGGCCGCCGAGCAGCGCGCCGACATTATAGATGAGCGCGATCGTCGCGACGGTCCGCGTATCGAGCCCGCGCTGCTTTTCCAGGAACGTTGGATACATGTCCTGCGTGCCGTGCGAGACGAAATTCATCGCGGTCATCAGAACGCACAGATAGAGAAATAATTTCAGGTTCCCGCGAATCGCGCGGCGAATCCGCGCCATGTCCGGACGGGTGCGCTCCCACGCCTCGGACTCCGGCACCTTGGCGCGGATATAGAGCGTCAGCAGCGCGGGCGCGCCGCCGATAAAAAACATCGCGCGCCATCCGTAGTGCGGAAAGACAAAAAAGAACGCGCCCGCCGCGAGCAGGTATCCGACCGCGTAACCTTCCTGGAGCAGCCCGGAGAAAAATCCGCGCCATCGCGGCGTGACCGCCTCCATCGCGAGCGAGGCGCCGACGCCCCACTCCCCGCCCATCCCGATTCCGTACAGCGCGCGCATGAACAGGAACCATCGGTAGCTCGGCGCGAGCCCGCTCATCACTTCGACCGCGGAATAAAAGATCACGTCGACCATCAGCGGGACTCGCCGGCCATAGCGATCCGCGACCCATCCGAAGACCAGCGCACCGACCGGCCGCAGCGCCAGCGTCGCGGTGATCGTGAATGCGATATGCGAGACCGGGCGATGGAACTCCGCGGCCACCGCCGGCATCACGAAAACAAGCACGAAGAAATCGAAAGCGTCGAGCGCCCAGCCGAGAAAGCTCGCAAAGACGGTATGCGCCGCTTCACTCGAAGTGATCGCGCGCACCGGCGCCGCCGCGATATCGTCAGCTCGCGAATCCATTAGCGTGCAATGTTTAATCGAAGCACCGCAAAAAGCGAATCGGCAGGGCCCTGCTCTTGCTGTGACCGATACGGCTGGCATAAGTTTTGTGCCCACGGTTGCTGAGCCCTTGCATGCGCGAGCTTGTCATCGGAATCGATTCCTCGACCACAGCAACCAAGGCGATCGCCTGGGATCGGACAGGCGCGCCGGTGGCTGAAGGGCGTGCCGCAATCCCGCTCGCCCAGCCTCGCCCGCGCTATTTCGAACAGAACTCCGAAGACTGGTGGCGCTCGACATCTCTGGCGCTGCGTGAGCTCATGTCAAAGGTCGAGTCGGCACACATAGCTGGCGTGGCGATCTCGAACCAGCGCGAGACCTTCGGCCTCTTCGCCGAGCGCGGCGAGCCGATCCGTTCTGCCATCGTATGGCTCGACGAGCGCGCGATCGACCAGATGCGCCGGTTCGGGGCGAGCTTCGGCGCCGAGAAGATCCACGCCATCTCCGGCAAGCCGGTCGACATCACGCCCTGCCTCTACCGGATGGTCTGGCTGCGTGAGAACGAGCCGCATCTGTTGGATCGCGCCGCCTATATCGCCGAGGTCCATGGCTATCTTTGCTTCCGGCTCACCGGCCGCTGGACAACCTCGACCGCCTCGGCCGACCCGATGGGCGTCCTCGACATGGAGCAGTTGGCCTGGTCGCAGGAAATTCTCGCGGCGGCCAACGTCCCGATCGACAAGATGCTGTCGCTGGTGCGACCCGGCGCGTTCATCGGAACCGTTACCGAAGCCAGTGCGGATGCGACCGGCCTTCCGGCCGGCACGCCGGTGTTCGCGGCCGGTGGCGACGGACAGTGCGCGGGTACCGGCGTCGATTTCCTCCGACCCGGCCGCGCCTATATCAACCTCGGCACCGCCGTGGTCTCGGGAACCTATTCCGAGCGCTATACCTTCGACGCCGCGTTCCGAACCGAGACGGCGGTCGCCGATCGAGGTTATATCCTCGAGACCTGCCTGCGCTCCGGCACCTTCCTGCTCGACTGGCTGACGCGCGAGATCCTAGGCATCGACCCTCAGCGAGAACTCGAGACGCTGATCGCTCTCGAGGCCGAAGCCAGTGCCTCGCCGGTCGGCGCCAATGGCGTCATGCTCGTCCCCTACTGGGAGGGGTGCATGACCCCCTACTGGGATTCGGCGGCCCGCGGCGTGATCGCCGGCCTGTCGGGATCGACCCGGCGCGGCGATCTCTATCGCGCGCTGTTGGAGGGCGTGGCGCTCGAGCAGGCGATGGCGTCGAGGCGCCTGCAAACTGCCAGCGGACAGACGATCGACCACTATGTCGCGGTGGGCGGCGGCGCGGCATCGGATCCGTGGATGCAGATCCTCGCCGATGCGGTTGGCGTTCCCGTCCATCGCTCGACCAGCAAGGAGGCGTCCTCTCTCGGCGCGGCAATCGCAGCCGCCAGGGGATGCGGCTGGTTCCGGAGTTTTGCCGAGGCATCCGCCGCGATGGCCGGCGCTGTCGTTCGAACCTTCGAACCGAGGCCAAACGAGAAGGCAGCCTACGCGGAGCTGGCCGAGATCTACGGACAACTATGGCCAACCCTCTCAACCTGGAACCGCAAGCTCGCTCGCTTTGTCGATCAGCAAGCTGCAAAGCTCCAATCCTAAACTGGGACGAAAAAAGCCAGCCGCCCGCGAATCTAAGACCGATGATCCACGGACCTGGAAGAATCGCGCCCGGATAAGTTTAGCTGGATTCTGCCGATTAGGCCGGCGAAGCGAATCATCAATAGGGATTCAAATTCAGACCGCTACGCGCGGGGCGGCAGGGGTGACCCCTGCACCCGGTGATCAATCGCAAAATCCCGCGAACGGTATTTTGCTCTCGGTCCGCCAGAAAGCGATCCCGTCATCGTGCTCCCGCTGACGACGCTCCACAAGAAACCGTCCCACGCGACGACCTCGATCTTTTCCTACCTCGCCAGTTTTTTTACGGGAGAGGAGGCCGGCCGCTCGGCGGCCGGTAGGTGAGGGTGCAGCCGCCTCAAGCAAGACACCCAACAACGCACGTGACCTTCCCGACTAAGGGAGAGATCTCAGCGATGCTCTTCTCTTTGATCCGGCATTCCTCTCTTTGTGTCACCCTGAGCGAAGCCGAAGGGCCCCGGATCTTTTACGGAGCCCGCCAGAGTACACCCTGCCGATCATCACCACCCTGACGCGATTGCGAAGCGACGCCCCTTCTAGTGGGTTATGGGGCCTGGTCGCGGTTCTCCAACACCACGGCGGCCCAGTCGAATTTTTTTCTGTCTGACAACGCGGCGATGCAGTCATCAATGGGCAGACGGGAGTCCCCTAGAGACTCATCCTGCGTCTAAGCGACAACCGCGGTGTGAAACGCGGCGCGCGGCTCACAGATGCCATCGAGCCGTATATGCCTTGCATATGTGGGCGATCATCGCATGGTAATCTGCGTCGATATCAATTCCCAATCCGTTTTCCCGCGCCAAGTAAGGAGGATTGACGTTATCGATGAAGGCCGGAACCAGCAGCACAAAATCATAGCCGAGCACATGAGTATGTCCGGGCCTTCGCGTCGAGAGTCCGCGAAATTTTTCCATTGTAATTCTTGGATCGTTCGGTCGATTTTTACTGACCGCAAGCGGGAATTCCTTCCAAAGCCTGGCGTCGCCCGACGAAAGCCTTGGAACAACTTTCCTTTCGAATTTCTTGAGGTTGTTCCGAAACGCTGGCTTTATTCGGTCCGGAACATTCAGTACCTTTTGCGCGATCCCGATCAGCACCGTAGCTACTAATACCGCCTCTTCTCTGGCAGCGTGAACGGCCTTCATTACTTCGCTCAGATCTGTATAGCGGGTGGTGCGATTGCGGTGAGCGGTGACCACTGACTTATTCTCGACGCAGACTCTGACTTTTTCCAGGTCGGGCGAGTTCTCGTCACCTTCTCGCGCTCCTCCTATGAGAAGGTCCAGTTCTCTCTTGTCCTTCCCGGTACCGATACATTAAGCCAAGACCTGACAGCGCGGTTCTCAATATCAGTGCGAAGAGGCTCGCAAGTGCGAACGAGATCCTTGAGGATGCCAAGACTAAGCGCGTCGGAGTGTCCCTCCTTGCGGTGGTTGTGAAATCCTCGTGCTTTTATTTCGTCTATGACCAGATCGAAAGGCGTTGTCATCGTCCGAATTCGAGTTCTCCCGTTCGCGTATCCTCGCTCCGCCGTCCGACCGAAGGATGGCTTCGAGTCGCTCTCCGCCGAGAAGCGAATTTGGGAGGCACAGGAAGCCTCTTGAGGACATGACTCTGTAGTCTAAGAAACCCGTTGGCGACTCGCTGGCAATGGGATCGCAGCCATTCCTCGACGAATTTGGAATTCAAATAGTCACACAGGCCTTCGATGACCGCCGGGTCTCGCGGCACAATGTAATAGACCGAATGGCGAGGGACGAGTTTGCCTTTCTGATCGACCCAAAACTTGGGCCGTTCGGTGATATCTTTGCAAAGGATCTTTGGCCGCAGAATGTCGTTGAGCGGCGGGGTCTCGTGGAACGCGTACCACAGCTTTCGTCGAACGCACGTTCGTTGAATCAGTTGGGAATGAATATCGGGTTGCGAAAGATAATCTTTGAGTTTCCCGAGTTTATCTTCAGAAATCAGGGTTCCATCGAGATCGTATGGAACCAAGATTAGCTTGCGAGAATCCAAGGCATCGTTGAAATCGCCCATCTCGCGCCCCGCGATTGTCGGATACGCAAATCGTCGCAGGTTCGCGGGAAGAGTATCCGCCACCCTGACAAAAACGTCATCTGCTCCCGTGGCAACTCCGCAGCTGATCCGTAGACAGACCTCTTCCAGCGTGAGACCCGAGGAATTGCCGTTGTGACCCATCATGGTGGGCAGCCACGAGGAACCGTCCACAGGCGGAACTATTTTAACTTCAACGCCGTTTCGCAGGATCGCTAGCGTCGAACTTGGCCGACTCACTTGGTTCGAGATCGTCGTGATTGTTGGATAGGTGACGAGTTCCGCGAAAGTCGATTCGTTTATCAACCGGATTTCTTCAACATTCTTGCGCGCGAGAATCTTTCTAAGGGCCTGCGCAGTCTCTACGTATAGGAATTTCTCGGGAGTGATGAATACCAACCTACCGGTAGGACTCAAAAGCTTCAGCGCTTGCTCGAAGAACAACAGATAGAGATCGAATCTTCCAGTCGCCGTTTCGAATCGTTCCCGGTAATAGTGCTTTTCGCGCTCGGAGAGCTCCGTGATCGGTACATACGGCGGATTGCCCAGTATGAAGTCGTATGTTTCCGGCTGCGCGTCCGCCAAGAAATCCGAGTCCCGGATTTCAACCGAGGAACACTTCCCGAATCGCGCCCGTGCAATATCTGCGTGCTTTGGATTTGACTCTATTCCTACAATTCGAGGGACACCCGCGCGGTGTTTTGCGCACCAACGAATAATACCGTCGATGAACTCGCCATGGCCGCAACCGGGATCCAGAACCAACGCATTTGACGCAGGGCGGCGGTTCAAAAAGAGACGGTCAACCATCAGGTCTACCGTCTCACTTGGCGTTGGAACAAAACCCTTCACCCACCCTCCCGGCTAGCACCGCCTAGGCCAACCTCATTTATGCTCGCCGCGACCGCAGGGTGCAAATGTTCATGGTCTCGAAGAGACCGACCTCCAGCGGTTATCATATGTGGAACCCTTCTTTTCTGTGGGTCAACGCAAAGAGGGAAAACATTGAACGAATTTGTCTGCCCGTATTGTGGAGATTCCGAAATCGCCGAATTGTCATGGTGCGTTGTGCTCTATCCGGTTGCGCGCTGGACGGATGATGGCGTCGCGGAAGACTACCGAGAAGCCGAAGTCGATTGGTAATCAGATATGCCATACGGAGCCATGGACAAATCGGTCCCCGAAGCAAAGCCGGTTTACGAATGCCGTTATTGCGCAAAGCAATTCCGAAAACCGAGCCGCGCAAACTAACTCAATGCTTCTCGGGAAGGAGTGCGGGAAGCCGAACTCGCGTCCGCCCGGACCGCAGCACTCCTCCTTTCGCCCCCGCTCCGCAAAAATGAACCGGTCCCGAGCGAATCACCCTTTCCCCCAGACCGAGAGCAAAATACCGTCCGCGCTCTGTGGGCTGCTTTGCGATTGAATGGACGATGGGTGCAGGGGTCACCCCTGCCGCCCCGCGCGTAGCGGTCTGGTCCGAATCCCATTAGCCAATCTACTTCTCCGGATAGCCACGAAACTTCAGGGATGAACTGTTCAGCCTTACCCGATTCCAGCGATCGCGCGATAATTGCCCTGAGACATTTCCCATTTTCAAACTCGAACCCAGCACCTACATCCCGCCCGTCTTGCGAGCGCACCCGCGGTCTGACAACTACTCTGAATCGACCATGCCCTCGTCACCCAAAATCATTCTCGCTTCCGGCTCCCCGCGCCGCCGCCAATTGCTCACCGCAGCCGGACTCACCTTCGAAGTGATCGAAAGCGGCATCCCCGAGTTGCACGCCGACGGCGAACCCGCGCGCGACTACGCACTCCGAATGGCCCAAGAAAAATCCCGCGCCGTCTCCATCAGAGTCCCCCGGCGCAATCGTCATCGGCGCCGATACGATCGTCGTATGCGATGGCGCGATTCTCGAAAAACCCGCGTCGCCCGACGAAGCGCGCCGGATGCTCTCGACGCTTTCCGGCCGCACCCACATCGTGATCACCGCATTCGCACTGTCCCGCGATGGCGACATCCTCGAAAGCGCCGCGATCGAAAGCCGCGTCACGTTTCGCACTCTCGCAGAGGCCGAAATCGACGCGTACATCGCAACCGGCGAACCCTTCGACAAGGCCGGCGCATACGGAATCCAGGGCCTCGGCGCAGGATTCATTTCTCATCTCGAAGGATCGCGCGACAACGTGATGGGCCTGCCGACCGACACAAGTCGTCGCCGCGCTAACGCGGCAACTGCCGGCAGGCCGAATTTTCACGACGATGCGATCAAACGGCGAAAACGAAATCGCGACTCGTCTGCAAGTCGTCCGTGAGCGCATCGAACGGCCGCGCGCCGCGCTCATCGCGACCCGTCCTCGATTCGCCTCGTGCTCGCCAGCAAGACGCAAGCCGCCCGCCGCGATCCGCGCCGCATACGAGGCGGGCGCTCGCGACTTCGGCGAGAACTACGTGCAGGAGGCGCTCTCGAAGCGCGCCGAGCTAACCGACCTCGCCGACATCCGATGGCATCTGATCGGCCATCTGCAGAGCAACAAGGCGAAGCTCGCCGCGTCGGCATTCACACTCATCCACAGTATCGATTCGGTGCGCCTGGCTCGACGCGCTCGCGCGCGCGGGTTCGTCACCCGGTCCGCGGTCTCGTCGAAGTAAATCTCGGCGCGGAATCCTCCAAAACCGGCGTCGCGCCAGAGGCCGTCGCGCAGCTGCTCGAAAGTTCGCGCGGCAAGATCGAAATCGTCGGCTTGATGACGATTCCACCGCCCGCCGCGACTCCGGAACTCGCGCGCCCGTACTTTGCGCGGCTGCGCGAGATGCGCGATCGGTTTGCGATACAAACCGGGCTTGCGCTAAGCGAGCTTTCGATGGGAATGAGCGACGACTTCGAAATCGCTATCGAGGAAGGCGCGACGATCGTGCGGGTCGGACGCGCGGTCTTCGGCGAACGTACATTATGAAGAAGCTCGGATTCATCGGCGGTGGCAACATGGCCGAGGCGCTCTCTCACGGCCTGCTCGCGCACAAGCTGTTTAAGGCGAGCGACATCATCGTGTCCGATGTCGCACCCGACGCCGGCGCAAGCTCGCGCGAACGCTCAAAGTTGCGACCACCGACGAAATGCTGAAGTCGTCCGCGAACTCGCACGCCATCATTCTCGCGGTCAAGCCGCAGACTATCGACGCGGTGATGGCCGAAATCTCGGCCGAGCTTGCCAAACCGCCGCGCAAGTCCAAACTCTTCATCTCCATTGCCGCCGGCGTCACGATCGCGCGGCTCACTTCGGGGCTGGGCAAGCGCGCGCGCGTGATTCGCGTGATGCCCAATGCGCCCGCGATGGTCGGGCACGGGATGGCTGCGATGGTCCGTGCGCGAGGTGCGTCGGCCGCCGACGAGGCGCTCGCGCTGCGCATTTTTCGCGCGGTCGGAGACGCGGTCTCGCTAAAGGATGAGAAGCTGCTCGATGTTGTCACCGCGCTTTCCGGCAGCGGCCCTGCCTACGTGTATCTGTTCGCCAAGGCGATGGCCGATGCGGCGGTCAGCGAAGGGATTCCGCGCGAGCTCGCAATCCGGATGGCGCTGAAGACAATTCGCGGCGCCGAGCATCTGATGCGCGAGTCCAAACGCGACGCCGCCGATTTGATCCGCGCCGTCGCCTCGCCGGGCGGCACCACCGAGGCGGCGCTGCGCCGGTTCGCCGAGCATGGATTTTCCGATCTCGTCGCCGCCGCCATTCACGCCGCCAGCGATCGCTCGCGCGAACTTGGCCGCGGAACTGACTAGATGGGCTCTTGCTTGCGAGGCTTCTGCTAGCAAGACTCTTGTTCCATGTACGCCTGGACCAACCTGATCATCTTCGTCGCACAAACGCTAGAGGGTTTGCTGCAGCTCTACTTCTGGGTGGTGATCATTTCGGCGCTGATGACGTGGATCGAGCCGAACCCATATAACCCGATCGTCCGCTTTATTTACGCAGTCACAGAGCCGCTCTTCGAGTGGATCCGCGAGCACCTGCCGGTAAACTTCGGCGGAATCGATTTCTCGCCGATAGTTGTAATCATCGGAATCTCGTTCCTGCAGCGATACGCGATTCCTACCGCGGTGCAGGCCCTGACCGGCACCATCACGTGATCCGATGAAGTCGGGCAATGCTCCAGATGACGACACACCCTGGATGCGAGTCAGTGACGACGAGGTGACGATCGAAGTTTCGGCCAAGCCGCGCGCGGCACGGCGCGGAATCGTTCGCGCGAGTTCGGGCGGATTGGTGATCGCGCTGAATTCCGCACCCGAAAAAGGCAATGCGAATTCCGAACTGATCGAGTATCTGGCCGACGAGCTGCGTCTCCCGCGATCGGCGCTGATGATCGTTCGCGGGGAAACTTCGCGCCGCAAGACCATTCGAATCGTGACCCATCAGCCGAGCAAAGCGGCGGCGCAACTCCGCAAGCTCGCGAACTCCGAAAAAATTGGCAAACGGAAGTAGGTTCTGCCAGTCTCGGCAAGGCGAATCGACGGCGAATATCACCGCTTTGAGTTGACTGCGAGCCCGCCGGTGGTTACCTAGAGACTAGGGCGTGCGATTTTTCGATTAGCAGACGCGACTTTACGATGCCAATCTACGAGTACAAGTGTCCCAAATGCGGCGTGTTCGAAGCGATGCAGCGCATCACCGAGCCGTCGCTCAAGAAGTGTCCCACCTGCAAGAGCAAGGTCGAGCGGCAAATGTCGCTCGGATCGTTCGTCCTCAAAGGCAGTGGATGGTACGCGACCGACTACGCAAAGAAAGCGGCCACGGGCGGCAGCGACACGTCGGAGTCGTCAGGCGCGAGCGCGACAAACGGTAACGCATCGTCGAGCGATACGCCGGCGAAACCGTCGGGCGATTCGAAGCCCGCGTCGGATACCAAGTCGTCGGAAGCCAAGACTTCCAACAATTCAGCTGATTCGAAAACCGCGTCGAGGTCCAAGTCATCTTCAGACAAGGCGGCATCCGCAAAGGCAGCCGACTGATTCATCCGCTCTAGATAATTCTGCCGATCAGTTCAGCCGTGGGGTAGCCGAGCCCGCGGCTTTTTTGTTTCAATTGTGCGCTCACATGCGCGCAATCGTATTCGATCGCAAACTGGAGTTTCGCGCCGACTATCCCGACCCCGTCGAGGCAGTGGGAGAGAGCGTCGTGCGCGTTACGCTCGCGGGAATCTGCGGCACCGACCTCGAGATCGCGCGCGGCTACATGAAGTATCGCGGCGTGCCGGGACACGAGTTCGTAGGCCGGGTCGCGTCCACCTCAAATCCAGCGCTGCGCGGACGGCGAGTGGTCGGCGAGATCAACGCCGGATGCGGTCGATGCGCCAGTTGCGCCGCCGGCCTCGGGCGTCATTGTCCAGATCGGACCGTGCTCGGAATCCTCGGGCGCGACGGTGCTTTTGCGGAGTTTCTCGCGCTGCCGGATGCGAATCTGATTCCGGTGCCGGATTCGATTCCCGACGAAGTTGCGGTCTTCGTCGAACCGATCGCGGCTGCGTACGAAATCCTGGCGCAGATTCATCTCGGTCGGAACCGGACGATAGTTGTGACGGGTGACGGCCGTCTCGGTAGCCTCGTCGCGCTCGTTCTGAAGAGCGAGAAATATCTTCCGCTGGTCGCGGGGCATCATCCTGAAAAACTCGCGCGGCTAAAATCGCTTGGCCTCGACACTGCGCAAGAGCCGGCGCTGCGCGATCGTTTCGATATCGTGATCGAATGCAGCGGAAGCGCAACCGGTTTTTCGCGCGCACTCGAGCTGGTCAAGCCGCGCGGCACGATCATATTGAAGAGCACCGCGGCGGCCGGCGCCGAAATCAACCTGGCGCCGGTGGTGGTAAATGAAATCACGGTGATCGGCTCGCGATGCGGCCGCTTTGCGCCCGCACTCGACGCACTCGCATCGAACAGACTTGACCCGCGTCCGCTAATCGATGGGACCTTCGCACTCGACGACGGCGTCGAGGCATTTGCGGCCGCCGCGAAACCTCTCAATTTCAAAATTCTGCTGAGCGCGTCGTGAAGCGACGCGCGGCTGGCACGATCGTCGTCGGGGTGGACACCGGCGGCACGTTCACCGACATGGTCGCAATAATCGGCGACGAGATTCGCGTACACAAAGTGCTCTCGACGCCGCTCGATCCCGCCGACGCGGTAATCCGCGGTCTGCATGAGATGCTGGCCGGATCGTCGCCGGATTCCGTAACCTACAGTTCCACCGTCGCGACCAATTCGTTGCTGGAGAAAAAGGGCGCGCGCATCGCGTTGATCACCAACGCAGGCTTTGAGGATCTGATCGAGATTGGACGTCAGAATCGCGACGATCTGTACGCGCTGGCGCCTTCGCGGCCGGCGCCGCTGGTGGCTCGCGCGATGCGTTTTGGAGTGGCGGAGCGCACGCTGTTCGATGGCACCATAATTCGCGCGCTCACTCGCGCCGAACTCGCGCGAGTGCGACAGCTCGCTGCGCGAAGCGGCGCCCAGGCGTTCGCAATCTGCCTGCTTCATTCATACGCCAACCCGAAGAGCGAGGAGTCCCTGGCCCGTGCGCTCGCGCCGATTGGCAAGCCGGTTTCCGTGTCGCATCGTATTCTCGCCGAGTATCGCGAATACGAACGGTTCTCGACCGCGGTTGTCAACGCGTACGTTGCGCCGCGGATGTCGTCGCATCTGAAGAACCTGGAAACGCGGCTCGAACGCGCGCGGCTCAGAGTCATGCAATCCGACGGCACCGCGATTGGGACCTCGATCGCGCGTGATGAGCCGGTGCGAACGATCCTGTCGGGTCCGGCGGCGGGCGTGATTGGAGCGGCAAGCCTCGCGCGCGAGTTCGGCACGGATCGGTTCATCACTTTCGACATGGGCGGAACCTCGACCGATGTCTCGCTGTTCGATCGACGCGCGCGGATCCGCACGCTGAGTCATCCTGACGGATACGCGGTGCGCACGCCGGTGATCGACATTCATACCGTCGGCGCCGGAGGTGGATCGATCGCGCGGATCGATACGGGAGGATCGCTTCACGTTGGCCCTGAGAGCGCGGGCGCGGATCCTGGGCCGGCTTGCTACGGCCGCGGTGACTCGTGCACGGTAACCGACGCGGACCTGGTCGCGGGACGGCTGGTTGCGGAAAATTTTCTGGGCGGGCGGATGAAACTTCATCCGGAACGTGCGGCACGCGCGCTTGGCGAACTCGCGCATCGGATGAAAACGAGCGCGTCTGCCGCAGCGCGCGGAGTAATCCGCGTCGTCAACGCGAACATGGAGCGCGCGATTCGCGTAATCTCGGTCGAGCGCGGTTACGATCCACGCGACTTCGCGCTGCTGGCATTCGGAGGAGCGGGTCCGATGCATGCCTGCGAGCTGGCGCTCGATTTGGGCATCCGGCATATCGTGATGCCGCGAAATCCCGGCTTGCTTTGTGCGTGGGGCGCCGCCGGCGCTCCGCTCGGGCGCGAATATTCGCTGACGGTGCGCGAGACCAATCCAGAATATCGACGCTTGCTCGCGCGCGCATCGGGACTCGTCCGCCGCGCACGCGCCGAGCTGAAAGCCGACGGCGGGAGCGCGATTCGTCACGAGCTGCGGGTCGATGCGCGTTATCGAGGACAGTCGTACGAGCTCGAAATCGCGCTATCGCCCCACTTCGCAGCGGATTTTCATTCCGCGCATCGGCGAACGTTTGGACACTCTTCGCCCGGCGCCGCTGTCGAGGTCGTTAATATCCGGATTCGTGCGACCGCCGCGCAATCGCGCGCCAGGTCGAAACGAATTGGGCGCCGGCCCGGAGCGCCCCGGCCGATTTCACGCGGAAAAACGATCGTCGGCGAGCGCGAGCGGATGGTCCCGATTTACGATCGCGAGGCGATCGGAGCAGGCGCGCGAATCAGAGGTCCGCTGGTTGTAGTCGAGCTGAGCTCGACCGCCTACGTCGCGCCCGAATTTACCTTGCGCGCCGACGACTTCGGAAATCTTCACCTGGAGATGACGCGATGAAGCTCGATCCGATCACGCTTGCGGTGATGAACAATCGGCTCGCCGCGATCGCCGAGGAAATGGGCGTGGTGCTCGGCCAGACCGCGTTCTCGCCGAATATAAAAGAGCGCCACGATTTCTCGTGCGCGATTTTCGACGCGCGCGGAGAGCTGGTCGCGCAGGCCGCGCATATCCCGGTGCATCTCGGCTCGACGCCGCTCTCGGTGCGCGCGGCGATCGCGAGTCTCGATCTCGGCCGCGGCGATATCGCGGCGCTGAACGATCCGTTCGCGGGCGGAACCCATCTTCCGGACTTGACGCTGGTCGCGCCGATTTTATCGGCAACGAGCGCCGGCCGTTCGGATACGCGGCGAATCGGGCTCATCATGCGGACATCGGCGGTATCGCACCGGGCTCGATGGCGCTTGCGACCGAGATCTACCAGGAAGGATTTCGATTGCCGCCGGTGAAGATCGTGACGGCAGGCGAGATCGCGCGCGACGTGATGACGCTGTTTCTGGCCAACACCAGGGTGCGCGAGGAGCGCGAGGGCGACCTGCGCGCGCAAATCGCCGCGCTGTCAGTGGGAGCTGAGCGGCTGCTCGCGCTGGTGAAAACGTCGGGGCGCGCGAAGGTCGCACTCGCGATGGACGCGCTCAAGGATTATGCGGCGCGGCTGATGAGTGCGGCGCTACGCGAGCTTAAACCCGGAACCTACCGGGCCGAGGATTTTCTGGACGACGACGGATTCGGCACCGGCCCGATTCCGATTCGCGCCGCGGTTCGTATCGGGCGCGGCAAAGCGCTTGTCGATTTCACCGGCTCCGCGCCGCAGGTGCGCGGCAGTGTAAACGCGAACTACGCGATCACGCTGTCCGCGACTTTCTACGTGATGAAGTGTCTTGCGTCGGAAGCGGTGCCTGCCAACGAAGGCTTGATGCGACCGATCCGTCTCGTTGCACCGCCCGGTTCGATCGTCAACGCGTTGGCTCCTGCAGCGGTCGCGGGCGGAAACGTGGAGACCTCGCAGCGGATTGTCGATGTGCTCTTTCGTGCGCTCGCACACGCCGCGCCGGATCGGATTCCGGCGGCCAGTTCGGGCTCGATGTCGAATCTCACGGTCGGCGGTTTCGATCGATTTCGCGATCGCCACTTTTCATATTACGAAACTATTGCCGGCGGCGCGGGCGCGGCGAAGGATCGTCCCGGTGCGTCGGGGATTCACACTCACATGACCAACACGCTGAATACGCCGATCGAAGCGCTCGAGGCGTACTATCCGATGCGGGTCACCGAGTATCGAATCCGGCGCGGCTCAGGCGGACGAGGACGATCGCGCGGCGGCGACGGGTTGATTCGCGAGCTCGAGTGCATCGTGGATTCGAACGTGAGCGTGCTCACCGAACGGCGCACGCTCGCGCCTTACGGACTGGCGGGCGGAGGTCCGGGCGCGACCGGCAGGAATTTTGTCGCGCGCGGAAAACGGCGAACCAAGTTGCCGGGCAAGACCAATATAGATCTCAAAGCCGGCGAGCGGATTCGAATCGAGACTCCCGGCGGCGGCGGATTCGGCCGATAAGAAAATCCGCGCCATGCCGCGCGATTAGATTATTCCATTTGTGCGCAGGCGCCGGCGTGCAACGGAATCGACTCCCAGTTCCGCCAGGATTTCCTCCGTGTGCGCTCCCAGAGCCGCAGCGCCGCTTCGAACACGCGTCGGCGTGCGCGAGAACTTTGCCGCCGGACCGGTGATCGGCGCGAGCTTGCCATCTTCCTGCACGACCTGCTGCACCATGTCGCGCTCAATCGTGTGCGGACAGCGCGCGGCTTCGGCGTAGGTTCGGACCTTCGCGCACGGGATGCCCTCTTTCGCGCACGCCTCCACGGCTTCATCGACAGTCCGCGCCGCACACCATCGCGCAACCATCGCGTTGCACTCGTCGCGATGGTTCATGCGGCCGAGAATCGTCGCGTAGCCGGGATCGTCGGCGAGATCGTCGCGCCCCGCCATCCGCGCCATCACCTTCCAGTGCGTGTCGAGCAGCACCCCCGCCATCACCAGGCCGTCGCGACATTGATAAGTATTGGTCGGAACCGAGAACGGAATCTCATTGCCCCAGCGCTTCAGTTCGAGACCCATCGCGGCCAGGGTCAGATTGCCGTTGGACTGAAAGAGCATCGCGTCGAGCATCGCGACGTCGATGTGCTGACCTTCGCCGGTGCGATCGCGATGACGCAGCGCGGCCAGCGCGCCGATCGCACCGTGCAATCCGCCGAGATCGTCGCATAGCCAGGTCGGCGCCTTGGTCGGCGGCGCGTCGGGACTGCCGCTCAGCGAAACGAACCCACTCATCGCTTGCGCGAGCGGATCGTAAGCGACGCGGTCATGAATCGGTCCGAATTGGCCGTAGCCGCTGATCGAAACGTAGATGATATTGGGCTTGACCGCGCGCACGTGGTCGTAACCGATGCCCCACTTTTCAAACGTGCCGGGACGAAAGTTCTGCACCACAATGTCGGAGCGCGCCGCGAGTTTCAGAAAAATCTCGACGCCCTCGGGCTTGCGCAGATCGAGCGTCAGGCTGCGCTTGTTGCGATTGACGGTTGCATGCGCGAATCCGATCTGCGCGTCGTGACCGGGAAGAGCAGGCGGAATGCGCCGCGCGACTTCGCCTTCGCGCGCCTCGATCTTGACCACGTCAGCGCCGAGATCGGCGAGGATGCACGCGCACATCGGACCCGCCCAGCTCGTGGTCGCATCGATCACGCGGATGCCGTCGAGCGGACCGGTGAGATCCTTGCGCGCGTCGCGGTAGAAATCGGATTTCTTCATGCGCTCACCTCTGAAGTCGAGCAAATCCTACTGCGGGAGGATCATCGCCGACAATCTCCGGGTGGCGAGACGAGGCGCGTACAGTTAGTTTGATCGCGGATGGCGGAGCAGCAATTTTATGTGGGCATCCACGGGGTGATCGCAAATCGCGGCCGGGTGCTGGTGCTGATGCGCGCGCCGGGAATGAATTATCGTCCCGGGAGTTGGGATCTGCCGGGCGGGCATCTCGCGCTCGGCGAGAACTTCGAGGAATGCCTGATTCGCGAGGTCAAGGAGGAAACCGCGCTCGACGTTTCGATCGAGCGGATGCTTGGCCTGCACAGTATGGTCTCGGAGCCTTACATGCAGGCGTTCTACGCGTGCCGGCTCACGGTGTTCCAGGCTGTGCGGCTGCGGCCCGAGGAGCACGTCGAGCATCGATGGGTGACTCTCGCGGAGATGAAGGATCTCGAGCTGATTCCGTATCTCGCCGCGATTCTGAAGCGCGGAATGCTCGACTATGTGAAAGCGTGAGCGTTATCGCGCAAGCATGCGGCCACGCCAGTAGCCAAAAAAATTTGCGCATTCGAGCTCGTGATAGATGGCGCGCTCCGGGTCTCCGCGCACGGTGGCCGCAGCCATCCTGATCGCGTTGCGGAACAGTTTATCGAGACGATTGTGAGTCCTGCCGCCGGCAAACGCGCTGCCGACGCCGTAAGCAAAACTCTTGCGGCGCAGGTACGCGCGGGTCATCCGCTCCGGCGGAATCAGATGATGCACGATCGCGCGTGAGGCGAATCCGATCGCGCCGCCACGCCCGATGATGCGCGCGAACAGCTCAGTGTCCTCGCCGGAAATAGGGTTGCCACCGACCACGCCAAGATCCTCGCGGAAATTTCCGTAACGCTCGAACGTGGTGCGTCTGAATCCGACGTTGGCGCTGAAATAGTTGACCAGCTGCTCGACGGCTTCAGGAGCCGACGCGGCGATTGCGTGCTGGTTGTGAACGGCAAGCTTGACCCACAAGCTCGGGCCTAGCCAATCCGGCGGCGGCGAGGACCATCGCGGCAGAACCATCCCGCACGCGGCGTCAAGCTCGCGACTGCGGATGCTGGCAAGAAGTTCGGCGGCCCAATCGTGCTCGACGATCACGTCGTCATCGATAAAGAAGATGAAGTCCGACGTGGTTTCTGCGACGGCGCGATTCCGCGCGAAGCTCGAACCGAGGCGCGCTTCGAAGACGCGGCGCACGCGCATCGATGCGGCGCGCGCGAAGGCCTCGATAGTTCCGGCAGTGTCATCGGTCGAGCCGTTGTCGACGACTATGCAATCGGCATCGACATCCGCGGGAATCGCGAGCGCCGCGACACTGGCGAGCGTTTCGCGCAGCGTGGCAGCGCGATTGTGCGTGGGAATCGAGATGGTGAGTGTCGTCGCCAATGCGTTGAGTGCGCGCCTGGAGCCGCGCCTGCATCATAATAGCCGAACGCCATGGCCGAACTCGATCAGTGCGGAGCTGCCGGAGACGGCGCCGCGGCTGCCGCGCTAGCGCCGGGCGATGCGGCCGGCGACGGCGATGGCGCGGCGGGCTTCGGCAGCGGCGCGCTGGATTGCGTGAATACGATCGACGTCACGGTCAGGTCCGGCGACGCCTTCATCTGCACGTCGGTCGGCGCGGTGAGACGGAACCCGAAGGTTCGCGTTTCACCGGGAACGAAGGGCAGCACCGGATGCCCAAAATTCGTGAACTCGAGCGCCGTCGCGACCGGAGTATGCACTTCGGTCAGCACCGCCTTTTTGTTCTTTCCCTTGCCCTCGTAGTAGGTGACCGTGAATTGAACTTCGTCGAGCGCCTTGTCGCCGCTATTGGTCATCTTGCCGAAGATGCCCGGCACCCGCGAGGCTGACATCCTCATATCGACGTTGCTAAGCACAATTTTCGGAATGTAG
The DNA here is from genome assembly GCA_963808235.1 of uncultured delta proteobacterium. GTDB lineage: Bacteria > Desulfobacterota > Binatia > Binatales > Binataceae > Binatus. The sequence goes on along the minus strand of CAWEEQ010000004.1, from coordinate 146,075 downwards.
GCCTGCGCGTCAGGGAGCTGCTTCTGTGCGTTCTGAATGTCGGCCAGCTCGCGGCTGTACTGCCACTTGAGTCCCGCGTTGCCGGTGGCTTGCTCCTTGTCGAGTTCGTCGATGATTTTCTGATAGGCCGCGATCGCCTTGTCATAGTCATGCTTATGATAGAGGTCGACAGCATCGGTATGTTCCTTGCGGATGTTTTCCTTGAACGGAAAATCGACGAACAAGTGCCAGTCGCCGCCCTGGTTTACCATCACCATGTTGTCGTCGTAAGTGACCTTCGGATAACTGTTGTCGGTCAGGTTCTTTTGCGCGACCGACTCCGGCGCGGTATCGCCGCTGATGCCAGCGTCTACCGTCCGCTCCCAGAGCGCTAGATCGGGCCGGGTCACGCTGACGGTGACGATCGCCTTGTCGGCTTCAGTCTTCGCATCGCCAACTTTATAATCGTAGGCGCGGAGTATCCCTTTGAACCAGTCCTTACTCACGTCGGGTGCCATGGGAACTTCGCCAAGAAACTGATCGATCGTGCGATCGACCTGATCCTGATGCGAGAGCGCCTGGTAGCAGAATGGATAGTTGTACAGTTTCAGATTGCCAAGATAATTTTCGGCCGCACGCTGGGGCGTCTTGCCCTGGCATCCCGCGGCAAAAAATCCGCAAATCATGGCAGCCATGAGCATTGCGCGCCTGGCTTGAATACTGGTTATGGTCATCGTCGGAATTCCCCTCCGCGGGCCTCAAACGGCTCGATTCTAATTGCGCGCTCGCCAAAAACAAGTTCGGCGGTTGGCTACTGCGCCCTCAAGAGTGGACGGGCGACAGTTCTGCTTATCAGAAAAAAGGCGTGCTGCGCGACCCGAGCCGCGCGTGCAATTTTACGACGCCGGCGGCATCTGCTTCAGCTCGATGACGTTGCCCTCAGGATCGCGCGCGTAGATCGACAGCCCCGCGCCGCGTGCGCCGTACCGCATCGCAGGCTCACCGATCACTTCGACCGAGTGCTCGCGCAGGTAGCGCGCGACCTCGTGCAAATCGCGCGCCTCGATACCGATGCACACATGATCGACGTTGAGACCGTCCTCGACGCGCGGATGGGTCGCGGGAACCAGATCGATCATGCTCCGGCCGGCGCGAAGCTGGATGAGTCCGATCTGCTCGATCCGCCGCTCTTCGCTGAGCCCCAGGACGCGTGTGTAAAAATCGTAGGCGCGATTCTGATCGCGGCATCGGAGCACAACGTGATCGAGTTCCGCGACTCGGAGCGGTATTTCCATGGCGATTCTCCCGAGCCCGGTCAATGTTCGACCGGCTGCCGCGCTTCATTCCATGCCAGCATGCCGCCTTTCAGGTTCGACACATGTTCGCATCCAAGCCCGGTCAGAATCGCGGCAGCAGTTGCGCTACGCACTCCGACTCTGCAGACCGTGACGATTTGATGATCCTTCAAGCCGGTGAGTTCGCCCGCGCGCTCCGAAAACTCGCCCAGCGGAACGAGTCGGCTACCCGTGATGTGCCCGAGCTCGCCGCGGTACTCTTCGGCGCTGCGCACGTCGATGAGCAGGGGCGGCTCGGCTGCGATGAGGAGATCGCTCAACTCGCGCGCGTCAATTTGCCGGACCTGGTTCAGTTGCGCGAGTTTCGGGAAAGCGAGCAGCGATGGATCGACGTTGGATTCGTTGGGTTGTAGCGCCTCCTGGATTCCGTCGGGCAGCGGAAGGCCAAGATTGTTCATCAGCTCCACGTATTGAGCGCGGCTCTTGTTTGCAAGGCGCGGATTCGAGCGCTTCTCGTCGCCGATTGTGGATCTGCTGTGTCCGCGGTAGTCGTGCGCTGGGAACACCAGGATATCGTCGGTGAGAGTGAAGAGCTTCTGCGTAATCGAGTCGAAGGATTGGCCAGGATCGCCGCCGGCGATGTCCGACCGGCCGGTGCCGTGGATCATCAGCACGTCGCCGGTGAACACGCGATCGGCCGCCAGTATGCTGATCGAATCGGGCGAGTGGCCGGGTGTGAATATCACCCGCATCTCGAGGTCGCCGACCCGGAGTACCTGGCCATCTTCGACATGAATCTTGACGTGAGGGGCGGGCGACAACCGATGCATCGCGACCGGCGCTCCGGTCAGCTCGCCTAGCTCGAATGCTCCACTGCGATGGTCAACATGGGTGTGAGTGTCGATAATCAAATCGAGCTTCCAGCCCCGGTACGCGAGGACGCCAAGGTAGCGCTCGATCTTCTCGCGGAGCGGATCGATCAAAACCGCCTTGCCGGTGCTCTCCGACACACCGAGATAAGTTTTGCACTTGATATGATTCAGTTCCTGGAAAAGCATGTAGCGCCCTCGACGCGAACTATATCGCCGATGCCGCCGCAATGTGAACGAGCGTGGCGATCGGTATATTTTGCTGAACCACGATGCTTCACGGCCACGCCCTGACCCTCCTCATCTTCGCCGTCACCTACGCCGTGATCGCGCTTGGCAAGATCCCATGGCTGCGGATCGATCGCACTGGCGCTGCACTTGCGGGAGCGGTCGCGATGGTCGCCTCGGGGTCGCTCAGTGAAAGTGCCGCCGAGCGTGCCGTAGATTTCCACACACTGGCGCTGCTGCTCGGGATGATGATCGTCGTCGCGAACCTTCGCCTGTCTGGAGCGCTTGCGACCTTCGCGCGTGCGATGCTGGGTCAGGCACGCTCGGGATTCGGGATGCTCGCGATGACCGTCGCGGCGGCCGGCATCCTCGCCGCGTTCTTCATCAATGATGTGGTATGTCTCGCGCTGACGCCTCTGCTGATCGACGCAGCCGAAATCGCGAACGTCGATCCCGTCCCGCTGCTGCTCGCGCTCGCGACCGCGAGCAATATCGGCAGCGCCGCGACGATTACCGGCAATCCGCAGAACATGATCGTCGTCGGCTTCGCGCATCTCGATTACGCGAGCTTCGCACTTCATCTCGCGCCCGCCGCCATCATAGGCCTCGCCGCGGACTTCGCCGTGATTGCGGTGCTCTACCGAAAGTCGCTTGGTGGAACGCGTCGGTCTCACGTCGCCGCCACTCAGCGCACCATTCACGTGATCCGCCCGCTGATCGTCAAATCGTCGATCGTGACGGTCGGCGCGTTGGCGATGTTCGTCGCCGGGTTTCGCACCGATCTGGTCGCGATGGGCGCCGGCGTGATCCTGCTGTTCACGCGGCGAATCAAACCGCAGCGCGTCTATCGGCTGATCGATTGGACGATGCTCGCGATGTTCACCGGACTGTTCATCGTCGTCGCTGGTTTCGAGACCACCGGGATGCCGGCCGAAGTGCTGAGCATCGTCGGCGCGCGACAGTTGGCGCATCCGGTGACTTTGACCGTCGTGGTCGCGATCCTTTCCAACCTGATGAGCAACGTGCCGGCCGTGCTGCTGTTTCGTCCGCTCTATCCAGCGCTCGGATCGCATCGCGAAGTCGCACTGCTGATCGCAAGCGCGAGCACCTACGCAGGAAATCTAACCGTATTGGGATCGATCGCCAACCTGATCGTGATCGAGCAGGCGCGCCTTAGAAAAATCAATGTGACGTTTGCCGACTATCTTCGCGTCGGCGTGCCAATCACGCTCATCACGCTCACGATCAATACTGCGATTCTGACGATTTGGCGCTGACCGGCTCGGCCGCGCGCGGCGGAAACGAAAAACGCTCCACTTCGGTGTTGCGGACCGCGTCGTCGATCATCCTCGCGATATCGAAGCGCGCTTCCGCCGCCTCGACCTCCTCGATTCGCGCGCGCGTTTCGGGATGCGCCGGTACGAACAGCGTGCAGCAGTCCTGGTCTGGCAATATTGAAGTCTCGAAGGTGCCGAGCCTCCGCGCCTGATCGATAATTTCGTTTTTGTCCATCCCGACCAGCGGGCGCAGGATCGGAAACCCGGCCGCCTTCTCGATCACCGCCATGTTCTCGAGCGTTTGCGACGCGACCTGGCCCAGGCTCTCGCCCGTGACCAGCACCGTGGCGTGTGAGCGCTCGGCAAGTGCGCTCGCGATTCTCAGCATGAAGCGCCGATACAGCACCACGCGCAACGGCCGCAGCGTGTTGGCGACGATCTCGCGCTGCAAATTTCCAAACGGCACCAGCATCAGCGTCGATCGCGCCTGCCATCGCGTGAGATGCGCCGCAAGTTCAGCCGCCTTCTCGCGGCTCGCCGCGGAGACAATCGGATGCGCATGGAAGTGAACGAAGTCGAGCGCGAGTCCGCGTTTCATCATCCGATACGCCGCGACCGGCGAATCGATTCCACCCGACAGCAGCGCCATCCCGCGTCCAGAGACGCCGACCGGAAGACCACCCGCACCCGGCATTTTGCCGGCGGACACGTACGCGGCGTCGTTCATGATTTCGATCGAGATGGTGAGTTCCGGATCGCTGAGGTCGACTTTGAAGCCGAGCGCCTCCTGCACTTCGCCGCCGACTGCGCGATCGATTTCCACCGAGTTCATCGCAAAGCGCTTGTCTTCGCGGCGGGTGCGGACCGCAAAGGTTTTTGCGCTGCTCCCGGTCGCGCGCTTGATTGCCTCGCGCGACATCGATGCGACATCGCGCTCCGTCGCATGACTCAGCGAGAAGTTCTGCAGTCCGAAAACGAGAGCCGCGCGCTCCGCCGCGACTTTGTCGCTGAGTGCTTCCGGCAGTTGCACCAACAGCCGCGGCCCGACGCCGCGCATGTTGCCGAGTCTGTAGTCGGCAAAGATCGCGCGGAGATTCTGCTTCAGCTGATCGACGAATCGCCACTGGTTGCGCCCTTTGAGCGCGATCTCGTGGTATCTGCCGATCAGGTATCGCATCTTATGAAATCACTCGCACGCCGTCTTTCAATTCAGGTTAGCTTAGGCACAGAGTTGGCCGAAACTTAAGTCCATGCGCTTGCATGCGGCAGGCCCGGCGCGATTATCTGTAGCGATGCCATCAACTGTAGCGATGAACGACCGGGCGGCGTTCGCCCGCCAGGTCGAACAGATCCGAAAGACCCTTAAGACAGTCGCGCCCGCGCCGCGCGAGGAGTTGGCGAACAAATCGAATGCCGCCGCGGTGCTGATGCCGCTCTTCGCGCGCGACGGCGAACTCCACGTCATCTATATACGCCGCTCCGACCACGTCGCGAGTCATCGCGGCCAGGTCGCTTTCCCCGGGGGTCGCGTCGAAGAGATCGACGCGACGCTGCTCGACTCCGCTTTGCGCGAGGCGCGCGAGGAAGTCGGACTCGATCCCGCGACCGTCGACGTGCTCGGCGGCCTGCCCACGATGCATACCAGCGCCAGCGGAATAATCGTGGCGCCGTTTGTCGGGGTGATTCCGTCCGACGCGCCGCTGCGGCCCGATCCTTCCGAAGTGGCGGAAATCTTCGACGTGCCGCTGAGCGCGCTCCGCGACCCGCGTTTTCGCGGCGACTACGAATTCAAACCTGACGGCCGTCCCCGCGGATCGAAATTCCCCGCGATTTTGTACGGCGGGCAGGTAATCTGGGGACTCACGCTAAGGATCACGATCAACCTGCTCGAGATCCTCGACGGCAAGGCGAGCTGAACACCGCGTTCGAAGGAGACCACGATGGGACGCAACATCCTTTTCATCACCACCGATCAACAGCGCTACGACGCGCTCGGATGCAACGGTGGCGCGATCGCAAAGACTCCGGTCGCGGACCGGCTCGCCGGCAGCGGAATAAATTATCGCCGCGCGCACAATCAAAATGTCGTCTGCATGCCGGCGCGCTCCACGATGATCACCGGACAGTACGTGCGCACCCACGGCGTGTTCGCCAACGGCGTCGCGCTGCCGCCCGACTCGCCGAGCGTCGCCGCGTATCTCCATGAGAAGGCCGGCTATCGCACCGCGCTGCTCGGCAAGGCGCATTTCGAGCCCGCGTTCGACTTGCAGGGACGATGGTTTGAGAATCGCATGGGCCGCGAGGATTCTACGGGTCCGTACCGCGGCTTCGATCGGATGGAACTCGCGATGCACGTGCCGATCGGCGGATGGCATTATTCGCAGTGGCTGCAGAAAAATCATCCCGACGAGATGACTGGCTTCGCGCCTATACTCAGCGCGCTCGCGGGCGGCGACACCGGCGCGCCCGAGGTCAAGTACAATCCGATTCCACGCGAGCACTACCACACTGACTGGGTTGCCGATCGCACGATCGCGTTTCTGAATTCGCTCGACCCGAACGACAACTGGTTCGTGTGGATGAGCTTTCCCGATCCACATCATCCGTGGGATCCACCCGAAAAAGAGGCGCGCCGGATCAGCTGGCGCGATCTCGATCTGCCTCCTGGTTATCCCGGTTCCCGCGAGAAGATCGAAAAGATACTGGCGCAGAAACCACGTCATTGGCTCGACTGGTACGAGGGCCGATTCTGGAATTTCGAAGGCGGCCCGGGAACCTTCATTCCAAGCACGCTCACTGAAAATCAAATTCGCGAAGTGAATGCGATGACGCACGTCGAAAATGAACTGATCGACGAAGCATGCGGACGCGTGCTCGCCCGCGTCGCGGCGCGCGGATGGGAATCGCGCACCGACGTGATCTTCACCACCGATCACGGCGAGCTGCAGGGCGACTTCGGATTGCTCTACAAGGGACCGTATCACGTCGACGCTTTGATGCGCCTGCCGATGATCTGGCGCCCGGCGCCATCGGCGAATGTCGCGCCTGCCGAAGTTGCGGAGCCCGTCGGCCAGCTCGATCTCGCGCCGACGTTTTGCCAGATCGCGGGCGTGCCGGTTCCCGAATGGATGCAGGGCAAGCCGCTGCCGACGGCGCCGGGCTCCGGCCGCGAGCGCGTGATCACCGAGTGGGACAGCCAGTTCGCCGCAATCGGGATGCATCTGCGCAGTATCTATCGCGACGGATACACGCTGACCGTTTACGAAAAATCGACGCGCGACGTCGGCTTCGATTTCGCGAATCTGCCGCCGATGCTCGCGCCGCGGCAGAAGCTTCCCGATCTCCGCTACGACGGAACCGAGGGTGAGCTGTACAATCTGCGCGAAGACCCGATGCAATGGCGCAACCTATGGGACGATCCGGGCTACGCGAAGCTCAAGTCAGATCTGCGCGCCGACCTGTACGACAATCTGCCGCCCGAGCGAAAACCGAAGCTCCTGGTGGAAGCGCCGGCGTGACAGTAGCGGCGGACTAGCGGCCAGCGAGCATCTCGAAGTAGGAGGTATCGATCAGGTCGGCGGGAATGATTCCGAGCGCCGCGAGCGTTTCATCAACGGCGGCGCGGCTGCGCTCGGCATCGTCGCCGCCCGGGATCACCGCCTCGATTTCGCCGAATTCTCCGAGCGATGCGACCCGATCGAGATGCAGGCGCAAGTTGTCGCGCATCAGCAGAATTCGGACCTTCTCAACCACGGCGAGCGTGCTGAGCGCACTGTCGAGGATATGACGCGTCGTCGCGGAATTGGCGACCGGCGCAATCTCATACTCGCTCAGCATCAACGGACCGCTGTCATTGCGCCGATAGAAGATCAGCGCGGCTCCGCCGTCTTCCTCGCGCAGCTTTAGTTTGCCATTGGCGACGTGGAAGAAAGTGTCGCGCTGATTGAGTATCGCGCGCCGCGAGTATCCTATCGCGATCGCGCGCGACTCGGCACGGGCGAGACCGCCGAGACGAAATTTGGCTTCGAGGTTTTTCATTTCAAATACGACCCCCGTAAAGTAGCATCAGCTAATTGAGTCACTCACGGCAAATCGATCCTGACGACGCGAAGCTGCTCGAGGCCGGCTTCGACTCCGCGATCGCAGCGCCCGAGGCGGTTGCGAAACTTCGCGAGCTTTCGGCGCGGCCGGACGTTTCGCAAACGACGATCGCGCGCGCACTCGGCGGCGTCATCGACCAGCAGGCGGCCTCGATGCTCGCCGAAATGGAAGCCGGCGCGGCTGGGGCGCTGCGCCGTGAAATCCGGCGCGCGCTGTTCCGCCTCAAACAGCATGGGATCGAGCCCGTCGCCGGACCGATTGCGCCGGCGAAGATCGCGCCGCCGCAAAGCTCGGAGCTTGCCGCGATGCTCTCGCCGATCGACGCCGAAGGCGCGCGTATCGTCTGGATCGTGAAGCCGCGGATGCAGGGTGGCGTCCTGCGAATGTGGGCGCTGATCTCGGACGCCGAGGGCCTGGTCGGCGCGCAGAATACGGGACTGACTCGGCGCGAGCTCAAGTCGGAGCGCGAAGAGTTGGAGCGCCGCGCACAGATGAAGCTGGTCGATGCCGACTGGCGCCTCGCGGACTTTATCGTGTGCGAGGCTTATCGCGTCACGCCCGACGCGCGGCGCGCGCAGGTCGGAAATTTCCTGATGCTGCGCGCCGAGATGATCGCGGCGCCGCCGCCGACCGAGCTGGTTCATCCGGTATACGCGGAGCTCGCAAACGAGATCGCTTCTGAGCCGTCTGTCGAGCTGCTGAAGGAACCTGAACTGCTGGAATGGCGGCTGCACGCCGCGTTGATCAAACCGTACGTCGAAGAGATCGAACGCGCCGGCGAAAGCGTGATCGTTTTGAATCCGCTTCACAAGCAGGAGCGGGTCAACGCGGTGATCGATCGCGCGACCGCCGAAATCCTGGCGGGCGATAACGGCACGCGGATTCGCCGACGGCTCGAGGATCTCGCGTACTACATGGCGCGCGACAAGCGCCGCGTCCAGGCAGGATGGGCGGCGAGCGCGGCGGCGCGCCTTCGCGACGGAATCGACGTGACCAAGGTTCTTTTCTTCCAGGCGCTGATCCGCACCCAGCTCGGAACGCTCGCAGCGGCCGAGCAGCAGAAAGCCGCCGAAGAGCCGCGTCTGATCATGACACCGGCAGAGGCGATGCGCGCGCGAGAAGCTCGCGAAGCGCGGACGCGCCGGCGTTAGCGGCGGCATTTCTTCAGCCTACCAAATTGTGATCAAATCGCTGTCAACTTCAGCCAAAGTGCCGATAGCTGTTGGAGTTTTCGGGTAAGATGTTTCACGTGAAACATCGCAAGGATCGGTCAGTCCAGAGAAAGGAAAACGAATTGTTTGCTCGCCACAACCGATTAGTTACGATGCGTGGGCGAGAGATTTCCGATAACTTAAAGAATCACTTTAATGTTCTGTAAGAGGCATCGATGATCGATCAGAAGCCGCTCGACGGCGTGCGGGTGCTCGATTTGACCCGAGTGCTCGCGGGTCCGTTCTGCACGATGAATCTCGCCGATCTCGGGGCCGAGGTGATCAAGATCGAGATGCCCGGGCGCGGCGACGATTCGCGCAGCTTCGCGCCGATGATGCCGTCAGGCGACTCGGGATATTTTTACAGCGTCAATCGCGGCAAGCGCAGCATCACGCTGGATCTGCGCGGCGAAGATGGCGCCGCGATTTTTCTGGAGCTCGCGGTGAAGTCCGATGTGGTGGTCGAGAATTTTTCGCCGGGTACGATGGATCGTTTCAAGATTGGTTACGATCAATTGAAGGCCGTAAATCCAAAAATCATTCTTTGCTCGATTTCAGGATTCGGACAGACGGGGCCGATGACGACGGCGCCCGCTTACGACATCGTGGCGCAGGCGCTCGGCGGCACCATGAGTATCACCGGCAACGCGGGTGGAGAGCCGGTGCGATGCGGGGTGTCGGTGGGCGATCTCTCGGCGGCGCTCTACGGAGTGATTGCGATTATCGCGGCACTGCGGATTCGCGATCGCGACGGAGTTGGCAATCACGTGGATATCGCGATGCTCGATTGCCAGGTCGCGATGCTGGAGGACGCGCTCGCGCGCTACTCGGTGTCCGGAAAAATTCCCGGGCGGCTCGGCACGCGGCATCCGTCGATCACGCCCTTTCAGCAGTTCCACGCATCTGACGATTACTTTGTGATGGGCGCGGGCAACCAGGCGATATGGTTGCGATTTTGCGACGCGATTGCGATGCCGGCGCTGAAAAGCGATTCGCGTTTCAAGACCAACGCAGACCGGACCGCGAACCATCGCGAGCTGGAGGAAATTCTGGCGCGCCATTTCGCATCGCGGCCGCGAGCGCATTGGCTCCGCCAGCTTACCGAGGCTTCGGTCCCGTGCGCACCGATCGCGAATGTGGAAGAGGTCACCCGCGACCCTCATCTGGCGGAGCGCAACATGATTCTGCACGCGGAGCATCCGAGCTTCGCCGGCTTGATCGTGCCCGGCTCTCCGCTCAAGGCCGCGGACGACGCCGGAATTCCCACGACTCGCGCGCCGGGGCTTGGCGAGGCGACTGACGAGGTGCTGACGCGGATTCTTGGATATGATTCTTTACGTCTGTCGGAATTGCGGCGGCGGAGTATCATATAGAGTTCGACCTAACCCCTAACCCCTTCCCTTGAGGGAAGGGGAACAATCGCGCGTAGATTGGGGTATGACTCACGGAGTTCAAGAGGAGAAAAAAGAGTGCGCGACGTTGTTATCGTTGATGGAATAAGGGTGCCGATCGGGAAGGCCGGCAAGGACAAGGGCTATTACAAGGATATCCGCGGCGACGATCTCGGCGCGCTCTGTATCCGGCGGCTGCTGGAAAAAAATCCGAAGCTCGATCCCAAAGAGATCGAAGACGTGGTGTGGGGATGCGCCAATCAGACCGGTGAGCAGGGCCTCAACGTCGGCAGGATGATCGGGCTGCTCTCGGGGCTGCCGGTGGAAGTCGCGGGCACGACGATCGATCGCCAATGCGGCTCGAGTCTGCAGGCGGTGAATTTTGCGGCGCAGGAAATAATGACCGGAGCGGGCGAAGTCGCGATTGCCGGCGGCGTCGAGCACATGACGCACGTGGCGATGGGCTCGGGGATTCTGCCCAATCCGAAATTGCTCGAGATGTTTCCACGCGACATGTTTTTCATGGGGATGACGGCCGAGCGGCTGGCCGACATGTACAAAATCACGCGCGAGCAATCGGACGCATTCTCGATGCGCTCGAACATGCGCGCGGTCGCGGCGCGCGATCGTTTCAAGGAAGAGATCGTGCCGGTCAAGCTGCCCGACGGGACGACCGTCGATGTCGACCAGGGGCCTCGCGCGGAAACCAGCATGGAGAAGCTCGCCGGCCTGAAGCCCTCCTTCAAGCCCGACGGGCAGGTGACGGCGGGGAACTCCTCGCAGTTGAGCGACGGCGCGGCGGCGGTTCTGTTGATGAGCGCCGACCGTGCGCGAGCGCTGGGGATAAAGCCGATGGCGAAGATTCGGGCCACGGCGGTTGCGGGCGTGCGGCCGGAAATAATGGGATGGGGGCCGGTGCCATCGACGCACAAGGCGCTCGGCCGCGCGGGCCTCAAGATCGGCGATATCAACCTGTTCGAAATCAACGAGGCCTTTGGCGCCCAGGTGCTCGCCTGCAATACCGATCTCAAGATCAATGAAGAAATCCTGAACGTGAACGGCGGCGCAATCGCTCTCGGCCATCCGCTGGGTTGTTCCGGCGCGCGGCTGGTCGTGACGCTGACGCATGAGATGCGCCGGCGCGGCGTGGCGCTGGGCGTGGCGACGATGTGTATCGGGATTGGACAGGGTATCGCGACGGTGATCGAGCAGGTATGAGCGCGGAATCGAGGAAGCTGTGGGTCCGATAATCCGCACCGTCCTGATCATCGGCGCCGTAGTGCTGATCGCGGCCGCGATCTTGAACTTTCGGTTCAAAGAAAAGCCGAAAGAGCTGTTGCGATTCGAACCGCCGAAAGCGCGCGAGACGCGCAGCGACCAGGGCTTGAATTTCACGGCGCGTGGTCTGAACGGCCGCACGATCGACTTCAGCAACTATCGCGGTCATCCGGTGATCGTGGATTTTTGGGCGACCTGGTGCAGTCCATGCCGCCGCCAGATTCCGGAGCTGGTCGCACTTTACAAGCGATACAACAAGACGCGCGGACTCGTCATTATCGGCGTTTCGTGCGACCTGGTACAGGGTGACGGAGTCGACGCAGTCGGCCCGTTCGTCGCAGAATTCAAAATTAATTATCCAGTCGCGCTGGCCGACCAGGAACTGATCGACAGCCTCGGAGTGGAGGCGATACCGACGACGCTGTTCGTCGGACCGGACGGCAAGATCATTTCGCGAATCGTGGGTGCGGGACGTCCCGGCGAAATCAGCGAGGGCGCGCGGCTGTTGATCGACGGCGTCAAAGGCAAGGGCGTGCCGAGCAAGCCTGATGATATCAACGGCCACGTCGTGGACATTTCGGCGGTCAATTAGATAGTTGGAATCAGTCGAATAGTGTGGATTCGCCGGGTCTTTGCGGGTTAAGATGTTGGATCAATGATGGACCCCAAGGAAATCGAGACGATGATTGCGCGCGGGATTCCCGATGCGCAGGTTGAAGTGCATGACTACACCGGCGGCGGAGATCATTTCGAGGCGCTGGTGGTGAGTCAAAGTTTCGAGGGCAAGGGTCTTGTCGAACGGCATCAACTGGTTTACCAGGCGCTCGGCGACGCGATGCGCGTGCAGGTGCATGCGCTGACGCTGAAGACATTGACGCCGGCACAGTATCAGAACCGGAGGTAGAATTTTCACATGGCGGACATAATCGAGCGAATCGAGTCAGCGGTAAAAGGCAACAAGGTCATGATCTTCATGAAGGGCAACCGCAGTTTTCCGCAGTGCGGATTCTCGGCGGCGACGGTCGCGATATTCGACCAGTTGGGCGTGCCGTACGAGACTGCCGACGTGCTGAGCGATCCCGAGTTGCGCGACGGTATCAAGCGCTACAGCAACTGGCCGACGATCCCGCAGGTCTATATCGACGGCAAGTTCGTCGGCGGATGCGACATCATCCGCGAGCTGCATGAGACCGGCGAGCTCGAGCCGCTAGTGAAGGCCGCGCTGGGCGCATCCGCACTCCAGTAATCGCAATCGCGCGCCACGCGGCGCGACACAATCTTTTCCGCTTCGGAGGCAGTCATGCTCAATGAACAGGAACGCGCTTTTCTCGACGCGATCGCCAAGGCACCCATTCCGACCGACGTGAAGGGGCTGCGCGCGGCGCTGGATACGTTCGCGCCGATGATGAATCAGAACCCGCCAGAGATCGGCGCGCTGCATGAGGCGGTTGAGATCAGGCCGGGACTTAGCGCCGACATCGCGGTGCCGAAGGGCAACGGGCCGCATCGCGTGCTCGTCTATATTCACGGCGGAGGATGGGTCGCGGGCAGCGCGAAGACGCATCGCAAACTCGTGATGCAATTCGCGGCGGAAGGATTCCTGACGATCAACGTCGATTACCGGCTCGCGCCCGAGCATCCGTTTCCAGCCGGCCTCGACGATTGCATCCATGCGGTGAAATGGGCGGGCGAGAACGCGAAGCGATGGAACGGCGACGGCGCGCGTATCGCAGTCGGCGGCGATTCCGCCGGCGGCAATCTTGCCGCTGCAACGGTGGCATCGCTCGCGGCGGAGAATTATCGCGGCGCGAAACCGAAGGCCGCGCTTTTGATTTACGGCGTGTTCGATTTCCCCGCGACGATCAAACGCTAGGGCGAGGGCAACGAAGCGATGGAGGGAATGGCGAAAGCTTATGCGGGCTCAGGATACCCGGCGATTCTCGAAGATCCGCGCGTCAGCCCGCTCAAGAGTGTGAAGCCGGGCGCGATGCCGCCGAGCTGTATCATTTGCGGCACCGCGGATCCGTTGCTGCCCGAGTCGCACGCGATGGCCGACGCGCTCAAGCGCGCCGACATCAGCCACGAACTGCACATTTTCGAGGACATGCCGCACGGCTTCGTGCAGATGGACGTGCTCCGGGGATGCGGAGAGGCGCTCGGCAAGATGTGCGATTTCCTGCGCCGCACAGTGTAGCGCTGGTCGACCCCGGAACTCACGAGCGATCCGGATGACCGAGTGGTACGACGACGATTCCTTCTGGGAAACTTTTCAAGGCTACATGTTCGACTCGCGCCGGCTCGAGCTGACCGGCGCGGAAGTCGACCGGATGATTGCGCTGCTCGGCCTCCAGAGCGGCGCCGCGGTGCTCGATTTGTGTTGCGGTATCGGGCGGCATTCGATGGAATTCGCACGGCGCGGGTTCAAAGTGACCGGCGTCGATCGCACGGTTCCCTACCTTGACCAGGCGCGCGCGAGCGCCGCGAAAGAGAATCTCGAAATTGAGTTCGTGCAGTCCGACATGCGCGAATTCTCGCGGCCGGCGGCCTTTGACGGCGCGATCAACTTCTTCACCGCGTTCGGATATTTCGACGATCCCGCCGACGATGCCAGAGTCGCGCGCAATCTCTGCGATTCTATCGAAACCGGGCGGACGGCTGATCGTCGACGTCGTGGGGAAGGAAATCCTCGCGGGCAGATTTCGCGAGCGCGACTGGAACACGCGAGATGACGGAACGATATGCTCGAGGAGCGCCGACTGCTCGACGGATGGAAGCGGATCGAGACTCGATGGACCCGGATTCGCGGCAACGAGCGGCGCGCATCGACGCTGACTTTACGATTGTATTCGGGCGCAGAACTGGAAAGCCTGCTGCGCTCGGCGGGATTTCGCGAAGTCAGCTTGTACGGAAGCCTCGACGCGACGGCCTTACGATCAAAATGCGCAGCGGCTGATCGCAGTCGCGACGAAGTAACGCTCGGAGATTACCAGAAGCGGACGCGGCCGGTGTCCATGTGGACGAAGCCGCTCTTCGGATAGTAGCCGACGCCGCCGCCCTGAAGCGCGAGCGCGGCGCCGCGAACTTGCCCGAGGCTGCGGCCGGGCACGCAGATATCGATCGCCTTGCCGTCGATGTGCAGGCTGTGGACCGCGACGCCTTCGCTGTTCGCGTGGAGCATCGCATTGGTCAGCGGCGAGCGGTATCCGGAAATCACCTGGTACGGCTCCGAGGTGCCGAGCCGGCGCTGGGCTCTCACCAGCAAATCGAGCAGCGCGGGATCGATCGGCTTGACTTCGTTGGCGCGGAAGTCGCGCAGGATGTAATTGACGCGGGCGAGTTCGCCCGGAACGTAGCTGCCATTCTCCCAGTAAGTGGTCTTGAGACTCTCGCCGGTGTGAAGATTGTAGAACTTGAGCGAGCGGCTGCCGAGTCCGGAGCTGCGTACGCGCCATCGCGACCGCCGGGATCATCAGCTGCGCCGCTGCCAACGCGCTAACGCGCAGGAAGCGCCGACGCGACAAATCCGCGCGGAGGCCGGTCTGCGATTTTGAGTTTGGCTCCTGGCTCACTTGTCGTTGCGGCGATCGGATCTGCTCGCGTTCCCCCTGCGCGATCGGACATGAGGGTCACGTCGCGCGCGATTCCATCTTCGTCGTCTATTACTTCCCCAGCACGAGACCAGTCAATCAGGCTATCAATCCTACCGGCCCGCGCAAGAGCCCTGACCGCGTCGATTCCGCCGGTGCCTTTTCGGTAGATGTCCTTCTGGCTCTCGAGGAAGATGTGCCCGCCGTCGAGCCGCGCCAGCATCAGGGGCAAGTAGACGATTTCGCCGCGGTCATTAAGATCGACGGACTCGAACAGCGCCTCGATATCGTCGGGATGCAACCGGACGCATCCGTGAGTCCGGTAGCTGTACACGGTTATCGGATGATTGGTGCCGTGAATTCCGATCACCGGCATGCTGAGCCCGATCCAGTATTTGCCGAGCGGGTTGTCGGGTCCGGGATCGATCTCGTCCTCGACGTCCTTGCCCGCCTCTTCCTCTTCGCGCTGAATCGAAGCTGGCACGCGCCAGGTCGGATCCTCGCGCATCTGGATCACCTTGAACGCGCCGATCGGCGTTTGCCACTGCTTGCTCGGCTGTCCGATTGCGACGGGATACGCACCGCTCAGCCGGCCGTCTTCGAAGTGGAAGAGCATCCGCTGCGGCAGATTGATCTCGATGAGATCGTATCCTTCGATCGGGAACGATGTGTCGATTGTCGACATGGATGATCGCGCCGGCAGGGATTAGATCCGTGACCTGCATACCGTTGTCGCGGGCGAGCACCCTTGGGCTGACGCCGAATCGCGAGCCGATCCTCCTGAAAGAGTTGGCGTCGGCGACGATGAAATCGAACTGGCCGCCGGCGATCCGATGCGCAATCGGCGCAGGCGTCGCGCGAGGTAGCGCGGCTCTCGGTGCGGCGGGCGCAGGAAGGGGGTTTGCCGACGATGACGGCGTCGGTGTGGCTGTCGGACTCGAACCGAACCATGAGAATGCGCCGGAGGCGCTCGCGGTGAACGCGATTAGAAAGAATGTGGCGACGATTGCATAGCTCAAGCTTCGCGTAGAAATCGTCACAATTTCATTATGACGAATTCTGAAAATTGATGCGAAAAGCGTTCGTACGCAAGAGGTCTTTGCGGAACTCCGCAGCTACTTTTTCACTTTTTCACTTTTTCATTTTCTTGAGTGCCTGCTCGACGCCGGCCATCCGCTTTGGGAGCCCCTTTCCTTCCATCTTGGCCTGCATGTAGCCGCTGATGCCGAGCACCATGTGATGCGAGTGAGCGTTGCGAATCGCGGTGCTGTATCCCATCGCATCCTGCGCGGAATTCACCGCCCACTTGACCATCCTGAGCGTGAAGCGATCGCTCTCCGCGATGCGCGTCGCGAGCGCGAGAGTTTCTTCCGCGAGCCGCGCGCGCGGCACTACCATGTTCACGAAGCCAAGCTCCTGCGCCTCCTCGGCGCTGACGAAGCGGCTCTGGAAGAGGATTTCCTTGGCCTTGCGCGGTGGCATGTCCCACGGAATCGAGAAGTACTGGAGCAGCGCGGGGAGGAACTTCGCGTCGTCGGACGCGACGACCAGATCCATCGCGGCGGCGAACATCCATCCGCCGAAGATGCAGAGCCCGTGCACTTGCGCGATGGTCGGTTTGTCGAGATCGCGCCATCGAAGCGTGTTGTCGAGAAACATCTGGCGGGAGCGCATGTACTCGCCGCGCATCCCCTTGGGAAAAGGCCGGCGCTCCTGATCCTCTTTTTCCTCGGCGGTGCCCAAGTCGTGACCCGAGCAGAAATTATCGCCGGCGCCGGACAGGATAATGACGCGAATGTTGTCGTCGGAATTGGCGTCGGCAAACGCAGTGTCCATCTCCTCGAGCATCACGCGCGATTGAGCGTTCTTGTAGCGCGGACGATTGAGGATGACTTTGGCGATGCGGTCGTGCTTCTCGAAAACGATGGTCTTGTAGTCCATGGCTATTGGTCCCGAAAAGAGCGCTTTTGAGATGGATCGCGCTAACCTAACCCCTTCCCATAGTGGGAAGGGGAACAAAAGTAAAAGCGTCGTAGGCGCCGCAGCGGGGGTTGATTGAGATTCGGTCGGTTGGATACGGTCGGAGTCACCTCATCAAGGCGGTCAACACTGATGGCGCTGTGGAAACCCGATCAGACGTTTTATCCTTCGGCGCGGATGGCGATGCAGGCGCCGCGCGAGCATCTTGGCTACGTGGTGACTTTCAATCCGACGCCGAAAAATGGGCGTCATGACGCGCTCTGCGTGCTCGACCTCAATCCGGAATCGAGCACCTATTCGCAGGTGGTTGGGCGTGTCGAGGTGCCTGGCGTCGGCGACGAGCTTCATCACTTCGGATGGAACGCGTGCAGTGCCGCGCTATGTCCATACGCGCCGCATCCGCATATCGAGCGGCGCTACCTGCTGGTACCGGGCCTGCGCTCGTCGCGGATGTACATCTTCGACACCAAACCCGACCCGCGAAATCCGAAGCTGGTGAAAACGATCGAGCCGGAGGAAATCGCGTCGCGCACCGGTTACAGCCGCGTGCATACGATCCATTGCGGGCCTGACGCGATATACGTCAGCGCGCTGGGCGCGCCGGGCGGCGGCGGACCGGGCGGAATATTCCTGCTCGATCACGAGAGCTTCGACGTGCTCGGGCGATGGGAAGTCGATCGCGGTCCGCAGAACTTCGCGTACGATTTCTGGTGGCATCTCGGTTACGACGTCGCGGTCACCAGCGAATGGGGCACGCCGAATATGATCGAGAACGGCATCGTTCCCGAACTGCTGCTCGGCAACAAGTACGGACACGCGATTCATATCTGGAATCTGCGCAACCGGCGCCATCTGAAGTCGCTCGACCTCGGCGCCGATCAGCAAATGCCGCTCGAGCTGCGCCCCTCGCACGACCCGACCAAGACCTATGGATTTGTCGGCGTGGTCATCTCGACCAAAGATTTGTCGGCGGCGGTTTGGTTGTGGCATCGCGATGGTGAGGATTGGAAGATCCGCAAGGTGATCGAAATTCCCGCGGAGCCGGCCGACGAAAGCGTGTTGCCGCCCGCGCTGAAGCCTTTCAAGGCGGTGCCGCCGCTCATCACGGATATCAATCTCAGCCTCGACGACAAATTCCTGTACGTCGCATGCTTCGGCACCGGCGACTTGAAGCAGTACGATGTGAGCGATCCGTTCAAGCCGCGGCTTACGGGCACGGTGCGGCTCGGCGGTATCGTCTCGAAGGGCGCGCACCCGAAGAGCGGGCCGCTCAACGGCGCGTCGCAAATGATCGAGCTCAGCCGCGACGGGCGCCGCGTTTACATTTCGAACTCGCTGTACGGCGCCTGGGACGCTCAGTTTTATCCTGAGGGAATCCGCGGATGGGTGGCGAAAGTTGACTGCAACCCGGCCGGCGGAATGGCGGTCGATCCGAAGTTCTTCACGACCTTCGACGGCGAACGGCCCCATCAAATCCGTCTCGAAGGTGGCGACTCGTCGTCCGACTCGTTCTGCTATCCGTGAGCGGCGCTTGGCCGTGGATTGCGGTCGCTGCGCTCGGCGCATATCACGGGATCGATCCGTCGATGGGCTGGCTGTTCGCAGTCGCGCTCGGGCTCCAGGAGCGGCGGCGCTCGAAGGTGATCGCGTCGCTCGGACCGATTGCGATAGGTCATCTCGCTTCGATTGCGGCGGTGGTGGCGATCATCGGCGGATTGCGATTTTTCGTCGCGATTGATTTCCTTCGCCCGCTCGGCGCGGCTGCGCTCGTCGGATTCGGGCTGTTTCGTTTCATCTGGCCGCGCGCGCATCCGCGCTGGGTTGCGATGCGGGTGAATTCCGCCGAACTCGCGCTGTGGTCATTCATAATGGCCACGGCGCACGGCGCGGGATTGATGCTCTTTCCAATTTTGATCGGGATGACGCCCCACTCCGCTCATAGCGCGCATCAGATGGCCGCCGCTCATGCTGCGCACACAGTCTGGCAGGCGGTCGGCGTAGTCATTTTGCATACCGGCGCGATGGTCGTGGTGATGGGCGCGATCGCGATCCTGATTTACGACTTCGTCGGACTCGCGATCCTCCGCAGCGCCTGGATCAATCTCGATACAATCTGGGCAGGTGCGTTGGTGGCGGCCGGCGTGGTCACCCTGCTGGTCTGATTGGTCCGTCTTTTTTTGGATGCGCTTAAATGGCAGCATCGAGGGCATGGGCGCACTTCGCATCCTGGTGGTCGAGGACGAGACCCGACTGGCCGATGCCGTCAAGCAGGGACTCGGTGAAGAGGGCTTCAGCGTCGAAACCGCGGGTAGTGCGGAGGCGGCAGAAGTAGTAATCGCGCGCGGCGAGCTCGACTTGATCGTTCTCGATCTCGGACTGCCCGGAAAAAGTGGACTCGATCTTTTGCGCGAGCAGCGCGCTGGCGGCAATCAAACTCCGGTCTTGATTCTCACCGCTCGTGGCGCGCTCGAGGAACGCGTCGCCGGGCTGGACGCCGGCGGCGACGACTACCTGGCCAAGCCGTTCGCATTTGCCGAGCTGGTGGCACGGGTCAAAGCGCTGGCGCGGCGTCCGCGATCTAAATCTTCGCCGATCCTGAAGGTCGGCGACCTCGAATTCGACACGATCAAACGCCGCGCAAAGATTGGCGAGCACAACTTGAACCTGTCGCCCAAGGAAAAGATGCTGCTCGAGTTGCTGATGCGGCATGCAGGAGAGGTGGTGACGCGGGACATGATCGCGGAGACGGTTTGGGATTCGAACTACAACTCGCTGACCAACCTGATCGAGGTTTTCGTCAATCGCCTGCGCCAGAAGATCGATCCGCGCGCGGATCGCTCGTTGATTGTCACAGTGCGCGGAGTAGGTTACACGATGCGCGCGGAATGACGCTGCGCCGGTCGTGACTGTCACGAATGACGATCAGACTCAGGCTCACCATATACTGGGCCGCGGTGCTGGCCATGATCCTGCTGGTCGCGGCATTCGCCGGCCTGAAACTCTTTGAGCGCCAGCAGTGGAGCGCGGTCGATGCGGCGCTGCTCGAAGAGGCCGACACCACGGCCAAGGAAATCGAGCGCACCGATCTCGCCGGCACGCGTGCAATTCTGGAAGCGCTCAGCCGCGAGACCGACATCGGACCAGGCCGGCGGGTGCAAATCGTCACCGACCATGGCATCGTCGACAACTTCGGCGATGTGCACACGATTCCACCCGCGCCGCAAGCGCAGTTACCGCCGCGCGCAATTCTCGTGACCAGCCGCGAATCGCGATTCGCAGTCGTTCCGCTGCTCTTCGACGGTGTGCCCGCGTACCTGCAAAGTGGCATCAGTGGGAACCTGGTGCAGGAATCGATCGACAGTCTGCGCAATAGCCTGCTGCTGATGGTGCCGGTCGTGCTGCTGCTGTGCGTCGCGGGCGGCTACTGGCTGGCGGCGCGAGCCTTGCGGCCAATCGAATCGGTGACCGCGGAACTTGACGCGATTCAACCGACGAATCTTGGCTCGCGGCTGCCGATTCCGCCGGTGAATGACGAAGTTGCGCGGCTCTCCGGGGTGATCAACGCGCTACTCGAGCGGCTCGAGCGCGCGTCGGTGACGGAGCGGCGCTTCGCTTCCGATGCGGCGCATGAACTTCGCACCCCGCTCGCCGTGCTCCGCACCGGCCTTGAAGTGACGCTGGCGCGGGAGCGCAGTGCCGACGACAATCGCGCCGCGCTCACCTCCGCACTTCGCGAGGTTCTTTCGCTATGCAGAATTTCCGATGAGCTGCTGATGCTGGCGCGGCTCAACGGCGAGGTATCGGTCGAGCAAGCGCGGTTGAACGTTCGCGCGTTGATCGTCGAGATCGCGTCAACGGTCCAGCCGCTCGCGCAGGCGCGCGGAATCCGGCTGCGGGTAAGCGCCGGTCGCGATGCGTTCGTCGACGGCAACGCGGGACACCTGCGGCGGCTCTTCGTCAATTTGCTCGACAACGCGCTCAAGTTCACGCCCGCCGACGGATCGATCGAAGTCAGGCTCACGATGGGCGCGGATCGCGCGGTTATTCGCGTCGCGGACAGCGGTCCGGGAATCGATCCTGCCGAGATGCCGTTCGTCTTCGATCGATTCTTTCGGGGCGCATCGTCGACTGGTGAAGGCAGCGGCCTGGGGCTGAGCCTGTGCAAGGAAATCGCGCGACTGCACGGCGGCGATATCGCGGTTGCGAATCGTCCGTCCGGCGGATGCGAGTTCGTGGTCACGTTGCCGCTGGCTCGCAGCGACGCGAAGCGCGCGACTGTGCCGCTCTGAGCATCGCCGGCTTCGAGTGCTCCGCTGAACGTTCATTAACTCTGTGAACGTCTATTAATTAGACGACTCGCCGATCGGCTGTTAACATTTTACCATGGGACCAACCTGCCGCCGCTCATTTGCGGCCGCGCTTGCTGCCGTGGTTGCGGTTTGGGCTTCGGTGGCAGCGGCCGCTCCGATTACTCTTTCCGACGCGATCGATCGCGCGCTTCGCGTCGCGCCCTCAGTCGACATCGCCGCCGCGGCGAGCGATATGAGCGCCGCGCATGTGCGCGAGCAGCGCGCTCCGCTGTTTCCGACGGTGGGAACCGGCGTCGAGTACTTCCAGGCGCCCGGTTACGATCCGACCATCAGCAACCGCGGACTCTCGACGGCCCTGCTCACGCTCGACTACACGGCGTGGGACTGGGGGCGGCGCGAGGCGCGGCTGCGCGCGGCGCAATACGTGGTGGAAGCCTCGCGGCTCGGAGTGGCGGCGGCACGCGCGCAAATAGTTTTTGATACGACGATCGCATACTTCGATCTTCTCCGCGCGCACGATGCGCAAAATGATTTGCGGGCGAGCCTCGAGCGGCTGAACCGTTACGTCATAACGATCGACGCGCTGAAAAAAAACGGACGCATGACTCCGAGCGACGTGCTGAAAGCTCGCACCGCGCGCGACACCACGGAACTCGCACTCGACGTGGCGCGCGGAAACGTCGAGCGCGCGTCGGCGACGCTGGGGGCGCTCATCGGCCAGCCCGGCCAGGCGGAGCTCGATATCGCGCCGGTAGTGGGCGTGATGCCGAAGCCGTCGGGCGATATCGCACAGAGCGCGGTGATCCAGGCGGCGCGCCGCGCGATTCTGTCGGCCACCTCGCAAATCCAGGCGGCCAGGCCGAGCGCTTGCCCACCTTCCAGGTCGCGTTCACAACTGGATTTGTTGGAATCGATCCGCCCGCGACCGTCGAACATTTCGGCGGCGCTTCATATGACGGAGTCGTCTCGATGCCGATCTTCGACGGCGGCCTCATCGCATCGCATATCGATCAAGCCAAGGCGAAGGAACACTCCGCGATCGCGCAAGCGCATCAGGCGGAATACCTGATCACGCGCAGAATCGCCGATGCGTCGTTGCGCTACGATCAGGCCGTGCGCCAATTGGACATTCTGTCGCGGGCGCAACCGACTGCCGATGACGCGTTTGCGCTAACGTGGACGCGCTTTTTGGGCGGTGGGAGCGCGACGATGCTCGAGGTTCTGGATTCGTATCAGCAGGCCGAGCAGCTACGGCTCCAACGTCCCGACCAGGAATTCGCCGCGCGAGAAGCGGTGGCGGAGACCAACCTGCTTGTACGGCCGTATCCGATGACGGCGCATAGACGCTCAAATCACACCTTTTGCGCGATCATTAGTTTGGCAATTGCGATGACTGTGTCGATCGGATGCGGTGGCGGAAAAACTCGATAGCGACGAAGACGAGGCGCGCCAGCACAAAAGCCGGTCCTGCTCGTATCCGCCGCGAAAGCTGAAGTTCAGCCGATGAAGAGCGAGCTTCGCCTGCTCGGAAAAACGGTCGCGGCCCGGCACGTGATCATTCGCGCGCCCACGCCGGGACGAGTGATCGGACTGAAGCTCGTGAGCGGAGATTCCGTGCGCAAAGGTCAGGTCGTCGCGCACGTGATCAATCGCGAGACCGAGGCCGCGGAGGCCGGCCTTGCGGTGGCGCGCAAAATCGATCCGCCGAGTGCCGACGCGCTTGCCAAATCGGTCAGCCGCTACAATCACAGCCCCGGTATTCCGGTCCGTTGCGCCCGAGGCCGGCGTCGTGTCGCAACCGCCCGTGAGCAGCGGCCAGATGGTCGCCGATCTCGACACGCTAATCGACCTGATCGATCCGGCGAGCCTTTATATTGAAGCGTCGGTGCCGGTCAGCGAGTTGTCTTTAATGAAGCCCGGGATGTCCGCGACGGTGACTACTGCGATTCGTCCCGGCGTTGAAATTCCGGCGCGAGTCGGTCCCCCGCTGCCGAACTTCGACGCCACCAACTCGAGTTCCGCAATGCGAATCGACTTCGCAGGCGCGGAACGAATCGCGGAGGCCGGCGCGCCCGTCGAAATCAGAGTCGAGACTTCGAGCGCGCCCGACGCGGTGGTAATTCCCGCTGCCGCGTTGTTCCAGGATCCCGGCGCGGACAAGTACCACGTTTACGTGGTCGGCGCCGATGGCCGTGCGCATCGCACCGCCGTCACGCTCGGGCTTCGCGATCATGAGCGGGCTCAGGTGACTGCCGGAGTGAAGGCGGACGACCAGGTCGTCACGTCGGGCGGATACGCTTTGTCCGACGGGCTCGACGTGCGCGTCGCGGGAGAGCAGAAACCGGACGAGCAGAGAGCGGGGGTGCGTAAGTGACGCGGCGCACCTCGACGCTGGCGCTGATCGCGGTGATCGCGGCGAGCATCTTCGGTTACATCCTGGCGCGCATGATCCCGAGCGCGGTGTTTCCTGAAATTACTTTTCGACGCGCGACTATTCTCGCCGATAGCGGCGACCTGCCGGCCGAGCAGATGCTTGCCTCGGTGACGCGGCCGCTGGAGGAAACCGCGTACAGCGTCGTAGGGGTGACCCTGGTTCGATCGACTACTACTCGCGGCAGTTCTGAAATCGACGTGACGTTCGGCGAGGACGCCGATCCGCAAAACGCCTTCCAGATGCTGAGCGCCGCGATTGCGCACGTCCGATCCAAATTGCCCCCCGACACCTCGGTTGATGCGGTGCTGCTCACGACCGGCACCTTTCCAATCATCGACATGAGTCTGAGTTCGAAAACCCGCAATCTCGCCGAACTTACCGACATCGCAAATTACGAGCTGGTGCCGAGCTTGCACCTGATCGAAGGCACTTACCGGGTCGAAGTGGTCGGCGGGAAGTATCGCGAGTTCGTGGTGCGGCTGGATGCGGCGAGGATGTTGCAGCATGACCTGACGCCCGGGGACGTCGTGAGCGGGATGGCGAAGAATAATGTCATTGCGTCGGCGGGCCGGATGAATGAATCGCACCGGATGCTGCTGACCGTCGTCACGACCGATCTGCACCAGGCCGATCAGCTCGCGGCGCTGCCAATTGCAACTGCTGGCGCCCAACCGGTCAGGGTGAGTGACATCGGCTCGGTCGAACTTGGAATCCAGGAAGACTATATCCGCACCGAATCGGAGAATGGCCCCGCGGTGCTGGTCGGAATCTCGCGGCGGCCGGGCGGAAACACGGTGCAGATAGCCGCCGACGCGCGCGCGATCGTCGAAAACTTCCGCGCGCGATACCCCGACGTGAAGCTTACATTTTCCTATGACCAGTCCGACCTGGTTACCGAATCGTTCAACAGTGTCCGCGACGCGATCCTGCTCGGACTGGTGCTCGCGGTGCTGGTCGTGCTGGCATTCACGATGAGTCCGATAAGCGCCCTGGTAGCGGCAATCGTGGTCCCCTGCACGGTCGCGATCACTTGCGTGGTGATGAAGGCTGCGGGCCTGACCTTCAACATGATGACGCTCGGCGGATTGGCCGCGGGAATCGGACTTTTCATCGACGATGCGATTGTGATGATCGAGGCGATTCATCGCGAACTGGCGACCGGTGAGTCGGCCGAAACGGCGGTCGGAGCCGCGCTGACGCATCTCGGGCGGCCGCTGTTCGCGTCGACGATGACGGTGATCGTGGTCTTCGCGCCGCTGGTTTTTCTGTCGGGCGTGACCGGAGTTTTTTCGCGATCGCTCGCCGCGACGCTCGGCGGAGGACTCGCGATCTCGCTGGTGCTCGCAATTTATTTTACGCCCGCGATCGAACTCGCGATGGAACGGCTTCGCCGCAAAGCGCGCGAGCCGGGGCGCATCTATCACGCGATCGAGAGCAGCTATCTGATGATCGTGCGCCCATTCATCCGACTGCCTGCGCTCGCGATCGTCGCGGCTGTCATCTCGGTCGCGGTTGGCTACGGAGTTTATCGGAACCTCGGCACCGATTACCTGCCCCCGCTCGACGAAGGCGCGTTCATCCTCGACTACATAACGCCGCCGCAGAGCACGCTTGACGATACGACGGCGCTGCTCGAGAAAATCCAGAAAGTGCTCACGACCACGCCCGAGGTGGCTTCTTTTTCGCGACGCACCGGCACCCAGCTCGGATTTTTTCTGACCGAGTCGAATCGCGGCGATATGTCTGTGCGGCTCAAGCAGGAGCGCACGCGTGATATCGATACAGTGATCGAATCGGTACGCACGCGAATCCTCGAGTCGGTGCCGGGAGTGAAGATCGAGTTTTCGCAAATATTGCAGGACATGATCGGCGATCTATCGGGCAGCCCGGAGCCTATTGAGGTCAAAGTGTTCGGCTCCGACCAGACCACTATCGAAGCGACGGCGCGGCAGGTGGCCGAGCGGATGCGCGGCATCCGCGGTCTGGTGGACGTCTCCGACGGAATTGTCACCAGCATCCCGGAGCAGGAGTTGGTCGTCGATCAGATCCTGGCCGCGCACTACGGACTGAGCGCCGACGACATCCGCGTCGCGCTCAGCTCGGTGATCGGGGGCACCGTCGCAACCCAGGTGCTCTCGGGAGATCGTCTGGTCGACGTGCGCGTTCGATACCCCGACGCGTTCCACGAAGACAATGCCACGCTTTCCGAAGTGCTGCTCAAATCGTCCACCAACGCGCGCGTGCCGCTCCTGTCGGTAGCGAAGCTCAACTACGTGGGCGAGCGGAACGAAATAGCCCGCGAGCGCCAACGGGCCGTGGTGCACGTAACCGGCCGCCTGGAAGGGGTCGATCTCGGCAGCGGAGTCGCAGCCGTGAAGGCGAACCTGGCAAAGATGCCGCTGCCGGCGGGTTTGTCGCTCGAGTACGGCGGACTTTATGCAGAGCAGCAGCAGGCGTTTCGGCAACTGGCGCTGGTGCTGGTCGCGGGAACGATCATCATGTTCCTGATCCTGGTCTGGGAGTTTGCGCGGATGACGCCGGCGATCGCTTGCCTCGTCGCCGCGGTCTCCGGTCTCGCCGGGAGTTTCATCGCACTTTACTTGACCGGCATGACGCTCAACATTTCGTCGTTCATGGGAATCATCATGGTCGCCGGGATCACCGCCAAGAACGGCATCCTGCTGCTCGATCATGCCGAGCGCGAAGTCGAAGCGGGCACCGAGCCGCGCGCGGCGCTGTCGGACGCCGCCAAGGTGCGCCTGCGCCCGATTATCATGACGACGCTCGCGACCGCGGCGGGTTTATTTCCACTGGCGCTGGCATACGGAGCCGGCGCAAAGGTTCAGCAGCCGCTGGCTATCGCGGTGATCGGCGGGCTCGCGTTTGCGATGCTTCTTTCAACGCCGCTGGCCGGCGGCATCTACCTGATGGGCACGCGCAAAAAAATCGCAGGCGAGACTGACGGATCAAAAAACAGCAAGGTGCTTAGTATCAGACCAGACCCGGCACCAGCCGGTAGCGCACGCGCCGCTCATAACTGCAGTACTCTGGATCATCGCGCAGATGACGCTCCTCCTGCTCGATTCTCCACACCATGAACGGCAGCGTTACCACGATCAGCAGTACATTGCGCGCGCTCGGATAGGACATCGCGTAACCGATCGAGAGCGCGATCCAGCCGAAATAAATCGGATGGCGAACCCATGAAAACGGACCTTGCGAGACGACTCCGCGATTGGCAGGCAGGATTCCGAAGCTGCGACCCATGTAAACGCGCGCGACCTGCGTGAGCGCGATCCCGAGCAACTCGAGCACAACGCCGCCAAGGGCGAGCAGGCCGGCCGAGGGAGCGATCGGACGCATCAGGCATGGCAGGACCAGCATCCCGCCAGTCGCGGCGACGGTCCACATGTTGACCATCGTGCTCCGCGGCGCAGTCCGCACAAAGGACAATATCGCCATGATCGCGGCGCCGCATAACCATACGAGGTTGGCGAGACCGGCCACGTTCCAGGTGAGAGCGCGCGCGGCGGGAATCATTGCGATGAAAAAGGACGCGGCGAGCAGGCAATTCCCCGCCGCAACCCTGAGCCCAGAGCCCGTGACCAAACGATGGTCGATCTTGGCAGGCGCCAGGCGATCGGCGATTGCTTCCATGAATACATAGTGAGCTTGCGAACATTATATACGCAAAGAATCCCAGTATATTGGCAACGAGTGTACTGAGTATTCAGTTCCACACTTGCTTATGACTATTCGTACATTCCAGCGGTCACTCCTGTTTGGTCAGATCTGATGTTTGCCGCGCGGATCTGGTTGCCACTTTCCTGCGACGCACTCTTTGCCTAAGATGACGCGGGTGTCCGCGCCCTATGCCGAGGTGGCGGAATGGCAGACGCAGAGGACTCAAAATCCTCCGTGGGCAACCACGTGCGGGTTCAAGTCCCGCCCTCGGCACCAACAAGATCAAGGGTTTTCTGGCTTCGAGGGTTCATCGTTGACACTCGGACGGGACGTCTTTGATGTTGACTTTGACGCTAATTTGATTTGGCCGCGCGCGCGTCGTCGAGCGCGGCCACTTTCGAGCCGCTTCCAGCAGCGGTTTCCTGTTCGGTCTTGTGGAACGCGACCAGCTTCACGATTGCTTACTTGAGTATCCCAACACCGACAATCGCGTAGCGACGATGATTCCAGATAAGTCAGGGCGCCGGCTTGATTTCGGCGGAGCCCTGGAGAGCATCCTGGATGGCGTGAAGCAGGGTCGCCTTGCTGATCGGCTTGCCGACGTGCGCGTCGCATCCCGCATCCAGCGCGAGGCGGATCGCGTCGCTGAACACTGAGGCGGTCAGCGCGATTATCGGAGTGCGCGCGCGATTGTGGTCGTGCTCCCAAGCGCGGATCGCGCGGGTCGCCGCGTAGCCGTCGACTTCAGGCATCTGGATGTCCATCAGCACCAGGTCGTAGTGGCCGGCGATGAAGCTATCGATGGCTTGCCTGCCATCTTCGACTTCGTCGAGCTGATAGGGGGTCTTTTTCAGGAAAGCGCGGATCAATGTTCGATTGTCGGTCGAATCGTCGGCGAAGAGAATTTTGAGCGAGTGGTTGACTAGCGGCGGCGGGCCGGAGTCTTTTGCCAATCGGCGCTGTTCCTGCGGCGGCTCGCTGCTATCGCCTGTGATGACGTGGCGCACCAGTTTCGCGATTTCGCGCAGATCGACCGGCTTGAGCAAGTAGGTTTCCAGCTTCAGAGATTGCAGCCGCGAAATATCGACGGCCAAGTTGTCGCATCGAAGCATCGCGATGATCGATGCTTTGCAATCCGATGCCGCCGCGATCAGACGTGCCGGCTCGTCAGCCTCTTGCGCGGCGATTCGATCGTCGAGCAGCACGATTCGCGGAGGCCGGCCGGCGCTAACGCCCTCCTTGATTACGGCCAGTCCGGCGGCGTACGACCCGGCTTCCTCGATGTTTGCGCCGTGCTCGCTGAGCATCAGGCGCAAGACTGCGCGTCCGGTCTGGTTGGAATCGACGATCAGGATCGTGACCCGGGCAAGATCGGGCCACGGCTCGGCGGCGGGAGGGTCCGGCTGCAATTCAAAAGGCGCGGTGAAGCCGAAGGTGCTACCCTTGCCGGGCTCACTCTGTATCGTGACCTCGCCCTGCATGAGCTTGACCAGTCGCTTGACGATCACAAGTCCGAGGCCGCTGCCACCGTACTTGCGGGCGGTCGAGGAATCGGCCTGCGAGAAGGCGGCGAACAACGCGGGAAGCTTGTCTTCGGCGATTCCGATGCCGGTGTCGCGAACGCTGAATTTCAAGCGCCGTTTATCGCCCGGCGAGCAATCGCGCTCCACTGAAACCAACACTTCGCCATGTTCGGTAAACTTGACGGCGTTGCCGATCAGATTGACAAGCACCTGTCTAAGCCGGAGCGGATCGCCGAGCAACGCGACCGGTACGTCGGCCGCGATGCTGACGATCAGCTCGAGGCCCTTGGAGTGCGCGCGGATAGCAAGGGTCTGAGCGGACTTTTCCACTACCTCGCAAAGGTCGAATCCGACGTTCTCGAGGGCGAGGCGGCCGCTTTCGACCTTGGCGAGATCCAGGATGCTGTTAATAAGGTCGAGCAGGCTATGGCCATTGTTGCAAAGGATTTCGATATAGCGGCGCTGCTCGAGGTTGAGCTCGCCCTCGGCCAACAACTCGGCCATCCCGAGGATCGCGGTCATAGGAGTGCGGATCTCGTGCGACATGCTGGACAGGAATTCCGACTTGGCTCGCGATGCGGCGAGCGCCACTTCGCGCGCCTCGACGAGCTGGCGCTCGGTTTCCTTGAGCGCGGTAATATCGCGGCCGATGCCGGCCACGCTGGTAACTTTTCCGTCCGCATCGCGGATGGGAAAAATATTGACCGCGTATACGAGCCGAGTGCCGTCCATTTTGCTGGTGTGTTGTTCCCAGGAGATCGGCTGGCCGGTCTCAACCACGCGCAGGGTTCTGGCGATGGTTTCCGGAAGTTCGTCAGGGGGCACAAATATGTCGATACCTTTTCCAACAGCTTCCTCGGCCTTGTAGCCGTAGGCCTTTTCCGCCGCCGGATTCCAGAACGTGATCCTGGCCTGCGACGAGACGTTCATGATCGCGTCGTGCGAAGAATTAACGATCGCAGCAAGCAAAGACGCCTCGTGCTCGACACGTTTGAGTTCGGTGATGTCGCGGCCTATGCCGGCTATGCGGACAGTCCTTCCGGCCTCATCGAAGATGGGGAAAATGTTGACCGCGGTAAAAAACTTATTGCCGTCACGAACGCGGGTGTGTTCCCACGAAACGGGCTGGCCGGTCTCGACGACGCGCCGCATGGCGGCAATGCTTTTCTCCATTTCCTCGGGTGGAACATACAGCTCGATACCTTTTCCAATAGCCTCCTGAGAGGTGTGGCCATACGCTTTTTCCGCACCCGGATTCCAAGCGGTGATCTTGGCGTCCAGCGACGTGGTTATTATCGCGTCCTGCGAAGCATTGACGATGGCGGCGAGTGCCGCAGTCTCGCGCTCGGCGCGTTTGCGTTCGGTGATGTCACGTCCGATGCCGGCGCCGCTGACTATCTTTCCCTCAGGGTCGCGAATCGGAAAGATGTTCACCAGCGAGGTGCACGTCGAACCGTCCTTGGGCTGGAAAACCTGCTCGAATGTTATCGGAACGCCGGTCTCTAAAACACGCCGGTCCGCTGCAAGCGCCTGAGGAAGTTGATCGCCGGAGACGAACAGATCAAACCCGCGTCCAATCGCCTCTTCGGCCGAATAGCCATAGAGGCTCTCCGCAGCCTGATTCCAGCTGGTGATTCGGAGGTCCTTGGAAAATCCGATAATGGCGTCGCTGGAGGCGCTGACGATGGTCGCAAGCTGCAACTGTTTGCGCTCGGCGCATCTGCGCTCGGTGACGTCGCGGATAATCGTCGACAAGCCGATCAGCTTTCCGTTCGAGTCATGGATTCCGCAACCCACAATCACCCCGTCGAACGAGGTGCCGTCCTTTTTCAGCACTGGCCCTTCGAATTGGCGCTTAGCCTCGCGATTTTCCCTTATCATTGCGAGGTCGTTGGTCAGCCTTGTCCGGTCCGTCTCGCGGTCTCCCTCCGGGATGTAAAGCTCGAAGGGCATCTTGCCCAGTGCATCTTCCGCTGTGTAGCCGAGGAGTCTCTGCGCGCCCCGGTTCCAACTCGTGATCCGGAAGTCGGTGGAGTAGCTGATGATCGCGTCCTCCGAGGTTTTGACCAAAGCCGCAAGCAGTGCCTGCTCGCGTTCGGCGCGTTTGAGCTCGGTGAGATCGCGGTGGATCGCGGAGATGCCGACCAGTTTCCCTTTTCGGTCGCGGATTCCGCCGCAGACCGTCCATACATCAACGCGGCTGCCATCTTTGCGCATGCACCGGACTTCAAAGCTCTGGACGTGATCGAGACGGGTCTTGAGATCATTGAGAAAATTCTCGCCCCAGGCTCTCATGTCAGACGGCATGTAGAGACTCGCGGGCTGCCCGATAGCTTCCTCGGCGGTAAAGCCAAATGTTCGCTCTGCGCCCTTGTTCCAGGTGGTGATGCGCTGATCGAGTGAATTGCTTACGATGGCGTCCTCGGAGGACTCGACGATCGCCGCGAGCAGCGCATGCTCTCGGTCGATTTGTTTTCGCTCGGTGATATCGCGCACATTGACCAACAGGAGCGATTGGCCGCTGGGCCCGAGGATTGCCCCGCCGCTAGCCTCGCATAGACACCAGGTACCGTCCTTGCGGCGCACGCGGAGTTCGGCTAGCAGGCTGTGCGACTGTGCGGCTTTGCGGAGCCAATCCGCGGCGCGGGCGGTATCGTCTTCGTGAATGAACGAGAACATTTGCCGACCGATCACTTCGTCGGGCGAGTAACCCAGGATTCTCTGTATCGAATCGCTCGCAAAGCGGACTGTCCCGTCTTGATCAACCACGGTAATCAGATCCGAGGACCCGTGGAGTAAGGCCTTGTGGTACTGCTCGCTCTGCTCCAGCTGTTGCTGAAGGCGTTTGCGATCAGTGATGTCGCGTGAGTACGCCGCGACGATAGTTTCGCCATCGAGTCCGACAATGGCCTTGCCGCGCATCTCCGCCCACATCCAGGTCCCGTCTTTCTTGAGGACCCTGGCCTCCACGGTGGTAGGCTTTCCTGCCAGGTCATTCGCGATCGCGTGGAGGACTCCCGGGCGGTCGTCGGGATGTATGATCTCGAGAGAATTGCGGCCGACTACTTCTCCGGGCGCATAGCCCAGCGACCCGGGTTCGGCCAACGTCGCGCTGGCGTAGATGATAGTTCCATCGGGGGAAATGAGGGTGGTTATGTCCGCGGCGCCTTCGATTATGTTTCTGTAGAAAGCCTCCTGCGCGCGAAGCTGGCCTTCGGGGCCGGCGCGATATTTATCTGCAAGGTGCACCAGCGGAGCCTGAGCCACTGGCTCAACATCTTCCACGCCATCGTGATTTTGTCGGCCGTCCTCCTGCATGAATCAGAACCGCAGCGACGACGTCAGCCAGAGCGCGTTTCCAGTCGATCGATTTTGCGCCGCGAATTCGAATTCGTACTTGAAGGAAAAGCTGACCGGTGCTTTCCAGATCGGCACGGTGATGCCAGCCAGCGGACCAAGCCCGATCACCCGTCCTTTAAACGCACCGAAGTTCGCACCACTGCCGGAGTCGGGCGTGGTCTGCTGAACCGCGTAGCCAGCCATCCCGGCGACCAGCCCGTGCGGCAGATGCTGGGCGAGTACGAAATCGGCGTGAAACTCCTGGCCGCTCAGATAGTGCGTGGAAGGGTTTTCAGCGTTGATGGTATAGCCGGCGAACAACGATGCGTGACGATCGGTTTCTTCATCGAACCAGGTCACTCCGAAGTCGGGTTCGATCGACCATCTATTGAGGCCCATGTCGATAATGTGCTGACGATCGTAACCGCCGGTGGGGGCATAGAGCATGAGCGCGCCGACCAGGTGAAAGTTCGAGAAGTTCCAGTTCAACATCAACGGCGAAAAGATCAGATCGCCGAATCCTCCAATCGTGGAGTGTTGCCGCGAGGTAGGTCCTCCTATTACCGAGACGCGCAAGGTTTGCTCAGCGATTCGGGTTTGCGTGAGCGCCGCCATTCCCCAGCTGGCGCCGAGAATCTTAAGTCGGGTGGTGCACACCACAAAGGTCGCGTCGGTGTAGGTAATCGTATGAGTATGCACTCGCACCGGCGCGTTATTCGGCTGCGCCGTGAGCGACGCGTCCTGGTAGAGAAAATAATTTTTCACCAGCCAGCCGCCCGGCGCCGGAAGCGTCCCGGCAAACAAATCAACCTGGCCCGGGCGATACGTCCCGACTCCGTACTCTGAAGCGTGCAAGACGCCGGCGGCCAGAATCAGGGCAACGATGGTTGCGGAGCTGATAAACGTAAGTCGCCATGGCGCGGGCCTGCCATGACCCCGCGCACATCGCGAACCTAGGGTCGCTTCGCGCGCCGGTATTTCAGCGCGGCAAATTTGGAAGAGATCCACCGAGCGTAATCAGCAAGGCAGGTGCCAGATGCTTGTGCTGATTGGCTTGCCCAAGCCGCGCAAAGGCAACCGGCGCGACCAGGTCATCGCCAGTCGTGCTTCAAATTGGAACAGTCGAGGAAAGGCAAATAGTTGCATTGCTCACTCGGACTCAAAGTCCTCCGTGGCCAACCACCTGCGGGTTCAAGTCCCGCCCTCGGCACGTTCCCACTCTCGGCACCAGAATTCTGGTCCAGTAACGTGCTATTTTCGGTCTTTACGACTTCGTTCGGGGGGTCGAGCGATCAGAACGCGACGCCACTCTCAAGCGCTTTTTCGATCAATGATGCCGCGGCGGCGATCCAACCTACTACCTGCGCGACGGTTGCCAGCTTTTTCGTTTCTTTGTTGATTCCGTCAATTGCGACGTTCATCGCTTTGACCGCCGCGGTGATGTCGGGTAGCGGAGACGTCGCAAGAATATCCGCCAGGCTCTCCTTCTGTAATGTCACCAGCGCGTCGAAGGCTTGGTCCTTGTCGTCCGGGCCGATGCGGTTTTTGTTTGCGACCAGCCACTTGGAGAGCTGGTCGATCTTGTCCTGTAGATCTGAATTTGTTGCCATTTTATTAGATCACTTTGCGCTGGATTACTTTACCGACTTATAAAACTTACTCAGACGCTGAGTCTCGGCGATCAGCCCCTTCAGACTCTCAATATTCGGTTTATCGGAGCACATCGATTTCTCAAGTTCGTCGTGTGCCGCCGGCAATTTTCGCATCGCAGCGTCCATTCCGGTCAATGTTTTGCGAGCGTCAGTAAATTGGCCTACGATGTCCCCGACGTATGCGTGAAAAGCAAGCTCCTCGGCGCCATGATGCTGCGGCTGAAGCACATTTGCGTCGGTGATGTAGTACCCTTCCATCTGTTGGAGCACCAGCTGGGCGGTCTGATCGTTTGTGATTACGAACCCGGCGAGATCCTCCAGTGGCTTCTGCACCGCAGTCATCGTTCGTTGGAGAGTTTCGACGCGTTGGTATTCGATGTAGGCATGCCCGAGCCCGTCGATTGCGGTTGCAAGGTAGCCTGAGCTGGCTGCAGCCTGCTTGGCCCACGGCTGCGAGAGACTGTCTAGACTCTTCACACTGGCCGCGAGCTTGGTTGACTGCGCATCTAGGTCCGACTGGAAATCCTTGTTCGCAAATGCAGACAGCGCCGACAGGTAATTGTTAATTACCGTGAGCACGGCTTCGTTGGCTTGCATCCGCGCACCCAGGTCTTTGTCACCCAGCGACTTGCCCTCTGCCTGAGATTGAAACGCGGTTTCGAGATCAAAGCTGTTGACGGTCAACTGACCTGATTTGACGGTCAATACGATCCACGCGCGTTCGAGCTGCGCGCTCTGGTCGTATGCCCGCTGACTAACCTGGTTCAATTGTGAAGTTGATTCGGCAAGAGCTTTGAGCTGGCCGGCCGGAACCGTACAACATCCCGACGCCAGGACCAGGCATACTAGCGCAACCGGGCGTGAGACTTTCGCTACTCTGCTAGTCATTGGAACTC
Organism: uncultured delta proteobacterium; assembly: GCA_963808235.1. Taxonomy (GTDB): domain Bacteria; phylum Desulfobacterota; class Binatia; order Binatales; family Binataceae; genus Binatus. The sequence goes on along the minus strand of CAWEEQ010000004.1, from coordinate 111,041 downwards.
GGCTGTGCGTTTCGCCAAGGGTATCGTGCGTAGCAAATACTGTAAACGATTAGTTAGCGCAATCGCTATTGCTTCTACTCGGCTTCGGCGTAACATCCGGAATGTTACCGTGGCCAGCCGGATAAAAGCGCCGGTGCTTTTGATCCAGGGAGATGCCGACACGATCACACCGCCCGAGCAAGCTGAAGAAATGGAATAAGCGTTGCGGCAATCGGGCGGCAGCGTCCAGTTGCATCTTGTGAGTGGTGCGGAGCACCAAGACGGAGATGACGTACTCTTTTCTTCGTGGACGGCCACGCACCGGTTCCTGGAGGCAAACCTCGGCAAATCCCGTTGCGTCCAGGCACTGAATGCGCCGAGTGCGTCGGCGCAGCCGACTCCGCGGCCTTTGCAAGCTCAATGAAGAACGGCCTACTGGTCATCTCGTTGTTGGCGTCCCTGGCGATCATAGCGCCAACCCACGCGGTCGCCGATCCGCAGCAGGAGTTCGCACCGCCGCCGCGCGGCCAGTTCCCCGCTAGCCAATCGCCGCAAGGCAATCAAGCTCTCGCGGTCACGCCGTCGCAGAATAATCGCATTCTCGAGTTGCCGCCCCTGGTAGACGGGGCACTGCCACCGCCCCCACCGCCTCTGGCCAACCCACTGATACCGTCACCATTCATTGGATGCTGGGAAGGGACGGTCGAGCGATACGATTCGGCGGATGGAAATTTCCAAGACGTGACCATCAGTAGGCCAGGTCGAATCGTATTCTGTTACCGGCGAAATCATATCGACGTTCCGGTTGCCGAGCTCGAGGCGGGATTCGCGGCGCCATCCTTGATCAAAGATATGGCCACGCATCTAGGCTTCAGTTTCGCCTTTGTCCAAGTGGATCATCACGACATTTTCAACAGGGTCTATGCGATTACTCCTACCCAGATCTACGCGCGCACTTTTGTGCCGCTCAAGATCATCGGCGGTTGGAGGTGGTTACTTCCTGTTCCAAGACATCAGGCATTGGTTGAAGAGGAACTGGTGCAAAAGAGAGATTTGGACCATTTGTCGGTACAGGCGCGCCAGGAATTAGAAGTGGACGGGCTGCCAGCCGTCAGAACCTGGCACGCCGATTTCCATCGCACAATTGACCCTGATTAGCCCCGCCCCTCGGCACCGCTACCGTTACCTGGAAGTTTGATGCGAAGAACTGGCCTCGTCCCGGCAGCTGCCCCATCGTTATTGCTTCTGCTCTGCTTCGGCGCGGATTGCGGCGGCGATGTCGCCGCTCATCTTCGCGAGCGCGCGGCTGTGCGCGGCGGCGAGCGCCTCGAAACTCTGTCCTTGCACCGGTTCGTGCGCTACGGTGCGGCCGGAGCGGGATTCTGTGCCGACAGTCTTGCGCACGGTCCATACCGCTTCGAGCACTGCCGATTGGCCCTGAATCGAGTCGAAGCGCTGGACATCGATCGTGACTCGGTAGTCAGGATTGAAGTTGGCAAGCGTCTCGGTCGCCACGTCCGGCGTCCCGAGCATCGCCACCAGGTCGCCGGCGACGGCGCGCGCGATAGCGTCGCCCAGTGGCGCGACCCAGCGGTTGAACTCATCGACGTCGACGCGGTTCGGCGCGACCTGGACGACGAACTCCGGCCGGTCGACCGCGGCAGGAACGGTGACCGGGCCGACCATGACCGAGGCGTGGGCGGGCGCCGCGCCGTCGGCGCTCGCGGTGGAGTCGAGCGCGTAAAATCGCGCCGGCGCCGTGCTGCATCCGGCCACGATCGCCGCGAGCATCGCGATCGAGATCAGTTGTGTGATACGCGCCGTCATCACTTCGCCTCCCCGGTCTTGCCGCGAATGAGCGCTTCGGGATGAGCCTCGAGATAGTCTGCGAGCACTCGCACCGATCGGGCCGCCCGGGCGATCTCACGCAGCGTCTGGTCCAATTGCTGGACCTGCACGGAATTGGGCCCGGTGAGGTTGCCGGTGTTATCGAGGGTGCCTTGCGCACTTACCAACGTGCCGCGCGCGCTGACCAGGGTAGCATCCAGGTCAACGAGCGCCTTGCTCAAGTTGTCGCCGATCTCTTTCATGGGCATCTGGTCGACCTTGTTGATGATGCTCTCGACGGTGGCCTCCGTCGCCTCGAATTGTCCGGGAGTAGTTGGCAACTGGACCGGGTTTTGTGACCAATCAACAGCCGCCTTGGGAGCGTTGGGGAAAAAGTCGAGCGCAACGTATGCGGACCCGGTCAGCAGATTCCCGGTCCGGAGCTGCGCACGGACTCCGTGCGATATCAGGCTGTCGATCAACCTCCGACGCATCGTCTCGAGGTTCATGCCCGCGCCCAGATCGAAGATCTTGACCCCGAGTCTGCGCGGATCGAGGCGGATAGTCACTGGCACCGAGAAATCGAAAGTCTTGAGATCGATTTGCGCGGTGATATCGGAAACCTCGCCTATCGGAATGCCGCGAAACTCGACCGGAGCTCCCGCCACCAGCCCGCGCACCGAGTCCTTGAAGACGAGTTGGTAAGTCTGCGGATTGCGCGGTGGTGGGTTAAAGGCCTCCGATCGGCTGCTATAGAGGGTGAAGACGGTGTTCTCATCGGCCGGCGGCGAAACTATAACCGTCGGCGCGGTCTCGAATGCGATGCCCCCGATCAGAATCGACAGCACCGACTGGGTTTGCACGCTGAGCCCGCTCGCCGAGAGCGACAGATCGATTCCGCTCGCGTGCCAAAAGCGCGTGTCCGGGTTCACGTACTGATCGTAGGGCGTCTGCACGAACACCTTGACGGTCAGATTCCTGCCATCATCGTCGAGCTTGTACGATGCGACCTGGCCGACTTGCAGGCGCCGGAAGTACACCGGAGTGCCGGTATCCAGCGAACCCAGGTCAGGCGTCTTGAGGATGAAAAAGCGGCCGGGAACGTCACCGCTTATCACTGGCGGCGTTTCGAGCGCCACGAAGTCGCTCTTGCTCTCTTTGGACGTGCCGATCTCCATGCCTATGTAGGACCCGGAAATTAAAGTGCCCAGCCCCGAGACGTTGGCGCCCGAGATGCGCGGCCGCACCACCCAGAACTTCGTGTCGGTGACCAGAAATTCTTCCGTCCGGGGCGCCATCTCGGCGGTTGCGATGGCGCGCTGATGATCGTCCGAGAGCCGAATCTTGGTGATCGTGCCGACGTCGACGCCGTTGTAGTGGATCTTGGTCTTACCCGCCTCCAGTCCTTCGGCCGACTTCATTACGATTGTTATCCGGGGCCCTTCACTCAAATATCTCGTCACCGCCACCCATGCGCCGACCACCGCCGCCAAGATCGGGATGAACCAAACCAGCGAGAGCCGCGTGCGTTTTTTTTCCACCGTCCGCGACTCGGGCACGGAAGGCCGTGGTGGTTCGCTCTCAGGCATATGTTACCTCTTTCGAACTTGCTGAATCCCAGATCAGCCGCGGATCGAACGACTCAACCGCGAGCATCGTGAACACCACTACCGCGGCAAAGAAAATCAATCCGGGGCCGGGCTCCACCGACATGAGCGGTTGAAGCTGGATAAGGGCCGCGGTGAAAGTGTCGACGAAAACGTCGACCATCGACCAGCGCCCGATGAACTCGACCATCCGATAGAGCCGCACGCGCTGCTCATTGTTCGCGACTGAGCCCCGCTGCGCGGTGACGAGCAGGTACGCGAGCGCCACGATCTTCGCGCTCGGGATCATGATGCTCGCGACCAGCACGATTATCGACAGCGGCCATCCAGTCGGCGACCACAGCAGCACGACTCCTTGCAAAATCGTATCGGACTCGGCGCCCGCCGCCGTCGTAGTGGTCAAGACGGGAAGTACGTTGGCCGGGATGTAACAGATTGCCGCGGCGATCAGGTATGCCCACGTGCGCTGATAGCTCTGGGGCTTGCGAAAGACCAGTTCCTCATCGCAGCGCGGGCATCGCCCTTCGACCTCGCCAGTCGCGGGACGCGATAGCAGGCCGCATCCGTCGCAACTCTGCAGACCTTGCTGCATCGCGGTGATGGCGGGCGCGCTCACGAGGTGCCCTCCACGAGGCTACGGCCGGCATCGCGATGCGCTTCGTCCGCCCACTGGATCTTCTTCCACACTTCACTGGAGTCGAAGCTGGCCGACATCCCGGCCAGGAGGAAAACCAGCACCCAGAGAACGAACAGCGCCACTCCGGGAATCACAGTTGCGTAGTCCGCGATCTTGACCAGCGCGACCAGCACCCCGACCATCATGACCTCGATCATGCTCCAGATCCTGGTGGTCGGATGGTAGCGTAGCAACGCTCCCACCCATCTCGGCGGTCGTTGGCGCATACCTCCGAGCACGATCGCCAGCATCAGCCCGATCTGCAGTGCCGGCGCGACGATAGCGGTGAACAACACCAGCATCGCGACGATCTGATCGCCGTTGTCCCATAGATGTTGCACGCCGCCGAACACCGTGGTGGATGCGTCGCGCCCGACGATCGTCAGACCGAGCATCGGAACCGAATTCGCGACCACGTAGAGCACCGCCGCCGCAAGCGCCAGCGCGAGCGTCCGGTTGAGCGAGTCCTCGCGCCGCCGGTGCAGTTCCTTGTTACATCGCGGGCATCGCGCCGACGCGCCCGGCGCAAGCTCGGGAAGGCGCTGGAGCAGGTCGCAGTGCTGGCAAGCGATAAGCGCGGGATCGTCGAGCGGCTGGTTATACACCGGATTCATCAGATCATTTTGAACATTTGGAGCGCTTTTCCAAGTGGCTATTGGACTTTGGTCATATAACCGGAGACTCGGAGGCAGAACAAGGAACCGCATGTCGGCGGACGCAACACTTTCACTCTGTCGAAGAGCGTGACGATCGCCCGAAAGCGTTGACAACGGCTATCGGCACGGGACATGTTTAAGGCCCAGCCACTTTGTAGTTAGCGAGATCCGGAAATAGCTATGACAATTAGTTGCTCGTATCGTTCAGCATTGGCCGCGTTGATGCCAGTTCTGCTCGCGTTCACTGTCGGCGGATGCTCCACCAGTTGGCGCCCGATTCCGCTCACTCCTAGAGTTGCGCTTACTCCGACCAAGGGAGATGTCACGGTGCAGGTTCGGCCCGGAAAAGCGATCGGTGGCATGGTTCCCGTCGATGTCGCGGTCGCAAACGGAACCGACGAGCCGTACCTGATCGAGCCCGATCAAGTTTTTGCTATCAACGAGCAAGGTCAAAGGATCATGCCGATTTCGGCCGACGATGCGATCCAGGAGGCCGGCAACTCAAACGCTCTAAAGGCAGGGTTGACGGGCGCCGCGAAGAACGCGGCGATCGGCGGGCTTGCCGGAGCAGCCACGGGTGCAGCTGTTGGCGCCGCAGTGGGTATGATTGTGGCCTCGCCGGCGGAGGGCGCTTTGTTCGGCGCCGCGCTAGGCGGCAGTATCGGCGCGGCGGGCGGCGGAGTGGCGGGTGGACTGCAGGGTCAAGCGGCAGCTCATCACGACGCTCAGACTCAAATTTCCGAGCTCTCCTTGCAACCTCGCGTGGCCCATCCCAACTATTCGGTCAATGGCTATGTATTTTTCCCCAAGGGCGAGTACACATCGATTCAGATGACTCTACTGAACGAGGAGACACATCAAACTGATACCCGCACCTCTCTGTGGGCGGACGGGGAATCCACGACGAGCGTCGGCAATGCGATATCGACGAACCCTCAATCTGTGCCTCTTGCCCCGAGCGTCACGCCGCCGGCCACTGCGCCCCAATCGGAAGAGCAGCCCCGGATACCAACCGAATAGGAGCTCTCCGAACGGTCGCCGACGCTATCCTGTGTTTCAGGCCCTGATGCGAGAAAGGCGCTGGCTGATTTAGCCAACGCCTCTCTTTTCCCACGCCAGGTGTCCGGGTGCAGGATTGGTGGTGCAGGGTTACCCGGCGTAAGATGTATGCAAAGTGGTGCCGAGATCGATCGGCTTAGATGCGGATCTCCTCGAGCTGTCCAACGTGCTTATGCACGCCGTAGCGCAGATGGCTCGGGTCGATACCGAGCGCCTCGCAAACGTTTACGAAGGCGAACGGTCCATCGTCGTCGTTGGAATTGATCCAGTTCGAAGCTTCGAGAAATTCGAGCCGCTGGGGCGAGTTCCGCTCGGCATCGCGATACCTCAAGTAGCAGCGGATGCCGTCCTCGAGAAGGGCGAAGAGAAGGCGCCGCTCGGCGTCCGCCGTCTGAGTGCCCCGACGGAACAGGTCATTGTATTGGACCGGCAGGATATCGGACCCCTGAAATATGTTCGGCAGTTCGTTGGCTATTTCTACGTTCATGTTAGTCCCTCAACGGTCGTTTCTGGTTCCCCTCGGGAAGAGTGGCGACTGATCGTCTCTGCGTCGCTCGGCTTAGTGTGAAGCAAGACCGCTGCCAACGATTTGCTCAAAAATCTGTCGGAAAAGTTTAGAGAATCTCGTTCCGCGAGCTACAAATCGCGACGATCGCGATTGCCCATAGTGAAAATTATTCAGGCTTGTCGAGCGACCAATCTATCGCGACGTGCGTTATCGTCGACCCCGCTAGGCCACGATATGGAGGCCAAATCTTCGCCGATGGCATGACGATTGCCTCGTGGTTGATATCGTCAATAACCCCTCCATGGGCGGTTGATGGTACTATTGCGCGGCAAAACGCCGGTGTAATATGGCCCCCCGAATTCCTGGAGGTTACAGCGATGCCTGCTCGTTCGATATCGACTGCAAGTCTCACCTTCGGCCTGGTTTCGATCCCGGTCCGTTTGTTTCCGGCGACCAGCTCGAAATCGGTCCGCTTCAACCTGCTCCACGATAAGGACAAGAGCCGGATCCAGGAAAAGATTTTCTGCCCGGTGGAAGAAAAGATTATTGACCGCAGCGAGCTGGTCCGCGGCTACGAGATCGAGAAGGGCCGCTACGTAACCTTCACTGACGAGGAATTGAAGAAGCTCGAGGCGCAGGCTGATCGCGCAATTGAAATAGAGGAGTTCATTCCGGTCACCGAAGTCGATCCAGTCTATTTCGAGAATTCGTATCTGCTCGGATGCGAACCGATTTCGGCGAAAGCCTACCATCTGCTGAAGGAAGCGATGGCCAAAGCGGGCCGGGTCGGACTCGCCAAATTCACGATGCGTGGCAAGGAACGCTTGGTGCTCATCCGGCCGCATGATGACGGCCTGATGCTGCATACGATGTACTACGAAGATGAGATTCGAACATTCAAAGAGATCGATCATGGAGCCGACGCCGCGGTCAAAGATTCGGAACTCGCGCTGGCGGAGCGCCTGCTCGCCGACCTCACCAGGAAGAAATTCGAGCCTTCGAAATACAAGGACAACTATCGCGAGCGCGTAATCGAGGCGGCTGAGCAGAAACTCGCCGGGCACGAGATCTCCGAGCCCACCCCGGAAGCTCGCCGCGGCAACGTGATCGACCTGATGAGCGCGCTGAAAGCCTCGCTGGAAAAGCGCGGCGTCGCCTTCAACGCCGAGGGCAAAGAGGAATCCGCAAAATCGTCCAAAGCGGAACGCCAGGCGACTGAGGAACGCAAGTCCCAGCCAAAACGAGCGCGCTCCCGCAGCGCCCGCTAGCCGATCGCCGAGTTGCCCAACGCTTTCCCCTCTCCTTGTCCAAGGAGAGGGTTAGGGAGAGGTTCACGCCCAAAGCAAGCACGATCCGAATTGCCGAATCGACCAAGTGCGACGCGGTTCCCCGTCCTTCAAGGGAAAGGGGCCAGGGTTAGGTCGCCCGCCTCTGCTCCGCCGTCTTTTTTTGTGTCATTCCGAGCGAAGCCGAGGAACCCCGGATCTTTCTCGGCGCTTGGCAGCAGCACACCTTGCAGATTTGCGGCACCAGGCAATGCCAACTCTGCCTCTAAGATCTACGCACACCACCTCGACTCTCAGATCGCTCGATGACGGTCTGGTAGACTAGACTTTCAAACCAAATTAGATCACTACCGATCCGCATTTCCCCTCCAATGCCCCTAACCAAATATCGCGAAAAACGACACGCTGAGCGCACCCCCGAGCCGTTCGGACAGACCGTCGCGACCGGGCACCCTGCCAGCGGCGGAATCTTCGTCATCCAGAAACACGCCGCGCGCCGACTCCACTACGATTTCCGCCTCGAGATGGAGGGCGTGCTCCGCTCGTGGGCCGTCCCCAAGGGCGTCACTCTCAATCCGGCCGATAAACACCTGGCGGTTGCGGTCGAAGATCATCCGCTCGAATACGGCGACTTCGAAGGCCTCATCCCAGAGGGCAACTACGGCGCCGGCGCGGTTATCGTCTGGGATCGCGGCGTGTACAAAGTCCTCGAGGGCGAGGGTGACGCCGCGAATGCGATACGCAAAGGCAAAGTGGATATCGAACTCCACGGTTTCAAACTTAACGGCGCTTTCACGCTGGTGCGGACTGGAGGACGCCCCGGCACCACCCCGAAAGACAAGCAGAACTGGTTGCTCATAAAGAAGCGCGACCAATACGCGACCAGCTCCGACGTCCTCGAGGAGCATCCCCGCTCGGTGCTGTCGGGCCTGACCATCGAGGAGATGCGCGATACGCACTCGGTCGGCGAGAAAGTTATCGAGCGGCTCGCGCGTGCAAAACTTCCGGAGCACGCGGGAACGCTGAAGCGCGCCGATTTTCAGCTGATGCTCGCCAAGCTTGGCGGCGACTCCTTTGACAGCCCGCGATGGCTGTTCGAACTCAAGTACGACGGCGTGCGCGCGGTCGCTATTCGCGACGGCGCAACTGCGCATCTTTACGCGCGCAGCGGCACCGACATTACCGCGCGCTATCCGGAAGTGATCCTCGCTTTGAATTCTCTTCCTTACGAACGATTCGTCCTCGACGGCGAAATCGTAGCTCAGGACGACGATGGCCGTCCGAGCTTTCAATTGCTCCAGCGCAGGATGCACGTGAAGGATCCGCGTCAGATCGCGCGCTTAAGTTTCGCCGTTCCGGTCCGCTACTTTGTTTTCGACTTGCTCGCCTTCGATCGTTTCGACACGCGAACCCTGCCGCTCGAAGAGCGCAAGCGCAACTTGAGCGCGCTAATCCTGGGCGAAGGTCCGGTCCGATATTGCGATCACGTCGTCGAGCGAGGAAAAGATTTCTACGCGGCGGTCTCCGAAAAGGCTCTTGAGGGAATCGTCGGCAAACTGCGCGACTCGCCTTATCGCGGCGCGCGCAGCGGTGATTGGCTCAAGATCAAATGCCCGCTCACTCGCCGATTCGTGATTGGCGGCTACACTGACCCGGAAGGAACGCGCACTCATTTCGGCGCCTTGCTGCTCGGCCAATATGAATCCGACGGCGCACTGCGCTACACCGACAAGGTCGGCACCGGTTTCAATCAGGATACGCTCCGCAAGATCGGCGCGATGCTCGAGGAGCGCGTGCAATCGACGTCGCCATTTCGCAAGGCCGCCCGCGACGAGCCCACACCGGGGAAAAACGTGCATTTCGTGCGGCCCGACCTGGTCTGCGAAGTCAGATTCACGGAGTGGACGAACGGCGGAGGTATCAGGCAGCCCAGTTTCCTGGGCCTCGTCAAAGATACCGACCCGCGCGAATGTAGCTACGAGGGACCCGCGCGCGATTTCGACTCGCCCGCGACAGCCGATCGCTCAGCGCAGGAACATGCGGGCGATCGCGGAGTAGCTATCAGGCAAGCCGCCGGCTCCGGCGATGATACCGGCTCGAATAACAATTCGAATACTCACTCACCTACCAACTCGATTGAGAGTAACCGCTCAGCCACGGATATCGCGACCGTAACAAATCCCGACAAAATCTTTTTTCCCAAAGATAGCTATACCAAAGGCGACCTGGTCACGTACTACCGCACGATTTCGAAGTGGATGCTCCCCTATCTCAAGGATCGTCCGGTGATGCTCACCCGTTATCCCGACGGTATCGCGGGTAAGATGTTCTATCAAAAGGACGCGCCCGCATTTGCGCCCTCGTGGCTTCGTATTGAAAAAATTTGGTCGGAAGATTCGAAGCGCGAGATCGGCTACTTCATCCTCGACAGCGAAGAGGCGCTGGCATACATCGCAAATCTTGCCGCGATCACCATTCACATCTGGTCGTCGCGCATCACACATCTGGAGCGCCCGGACTGGCTTTTGTTCGACATCGATCCGAAAGGATCAACGACGCGATTCGCGGTGCAGGTCGCGCGCGAGACCGCCGCGGTTCTGCGCGAGGTGGGTCTGGAGCCGTGCCTCAAGACCTCGGGCCAGATGGGCCTCCACGTGGTGGTCGGATTGGCGCCAAAATACACCTACGCGCAGGCGAAGATGTTCTCCGAACTGGTCGCGGAAATCGTGGTGCGGCGAATTCCGAAAATTGCGACCATCAATCGAAACCCGCGCTCGCGTCAGGGCCGCGTCTATATCGACTACCTGCAACTCGGCCACGGCAAAACCATCGCTGCGCCGTTCTCCGTGCGTCCGCTCGAAGGTGCGCCGGTCTCCGCGCCGATGAAGTGGACCGAACTCAAGCCGGCGCTGGACCCGTCGATTTACAACATTAAAACCATCGCGCCCCGGATGACCCGGCTCAAGCGCGATCCATTCCTCGACGCGATCGAAAGACACGCCGACCTCGAAAACGCGCTGGGCCAGCTCGAAGCTCTCCTGAACACTCCGCGCCTGGGGATGAACAGTTCAGCCTGACGTCCGCGCGTACGCTATGCGAGACTTAGGTGGTATAAATCCCTGGAAACAGTCTCTGCGTGATGTACAAGTTTTCGACAATTCGAACGCGAATGATTATCGAATCGAGGAAGACTCGACTTCGGCCGCGGCCCAATCGATCGCCGGGAATCCCGAAGTTGAGCGGCTGGGCTTTTGGAGCTACCATTACTTGCGAGAACGGTCCCACAAGTTGAGTCCCGCCAGCGCCGACCCCAACCGATCCCTCGAAGACTTGGCAAAGATTCCAGCTTTGTTTGAGATATTGAAGGCGACTCGGAAATGGTAAATGAATCCGTGGGCACGCGGCCTGTCATCCTGGTAGTTGAAGACGATCCCGACGCCCTCGAAGCCCTCAGCGATCTGCTCGGACTGCACGGCTATGCGGTTTCCAGCGCCCGAAACGGGGCGGAAGCCCTGGAGATGCTCGGACGATCGCCTCTTCCACAGATGATCGTGCTCGATCTTCTGATGCCCACCATGGATGGGTGGGAATTTCGCCGTCGTCAAAAGAGCGATCCGCGGATAGCCAATATCCCGGTCGTGGTCGTGTCGGCCTCGAGCGTGGCAAAACCAATCGACGCCGACACCGTTCTGCGCAAGCCCGTGGACATCGATCGTCTCCTCGCTACTATCGCGAAGCACTGCGCCTGATTCTGACTATCGCAACGACTAGTCAGTTACTATTCACCTTACTACTATCATGACTATTCGCGGTATCCGCGGATGATTCTCTCTTTAACGCATCCACGAGAATTGGATACGGATTGATCGGCGTTCCCTTCCACCAGACTGCGTCGTTACCCAGTCGAAAGATCGCGAAGTGGAGCTGGGGCGCATCCGGCCGAGCGTCGCCGGTTGTCCCGACGAACCCGATTACCCGGCCGCGCGCCACCGGCATTCCTTCACGCAGATCGTCCGCATAATGATCCAGGTGCGCGTAGTAGAAACAGTACGAACCGGCCATATCGAATTCGTATACCGTGATGCCGCCAGCGCGGCTCAGAAACAACTTCCGAATTGTGCCGTCGTCGACCGCATGAATCGGCGTGCCGCGAGGCTCCATGATGTCAATCGCCTCGTGACGATGTCCAAAGTGCATCTCGTCGAAACTGTCGTGAAGATCCGAAAGGCGCAGACCCTCGAAGGGAGGCGCAATCTGAAGAGCGGGCTCGATCGCCGACTCGACGCTTTGATTCAAGAGCGTGCCGAAAATGAATACCGCGGCAATCGCGGCGCCGAGACTCCACGTCGCGAGGGAGTCTCGCACCGCGTCGTTTTGTAGTCTCGCCCTAGCGCGATGTGGTCTCGTTGTTCGGCGTCTTTTCAGAGCTCTCTCCCATCCCGCTGGTCGTGCTCTTGTTGTTGGATGGATCTTCGGCACTCATCGGCGAGACGTGATGGCGCAGGTTCTCCGCCATTTTCAGATGCGCCTGGAGTACCGGGAGCGTCTGCTGAATGTAGAGCTCCATGTCCGGATCCGATCGATAGCTGCCCTCCGCGCTCTTGAACATTGCGAGCGCCTCCTTGTGACCTTTGATCTGATCGTCCAGGTAGGCGTCGTTGAACGCGCCACCGCTCAGGTTCTTTATCGGATCGTTGTTCACCTTGTCGGCGTTGGTCCCTTCGAGCTTGATGCTCTTTTGCCGGGAGAGTGCGGACACCGCTTCCTCGTTGGCTTCGTGGTCGCCTCTGATCGTGTCGGCATAAGTCAGCAGCGCTTGATTGTCTCCTGCCTTCGAGTGCGCGACCTTAGCGGTCTCCTGCTCCTCGTAGTTCATCTGGTTCGCTTTGTTCAGCAGCGAGGCGGCGTCATCGGCGGAGTGCGCCCAAACGGGGATCGCGAACGCGGCCGCAATAAGCCCGACTGGCACTATTTTCCTGATCATCATGATTTCTCCTGTTCGGGCATATCGAGATGCGTCTCGGTGCCCGACTACTAAAGCAAGCGAAGTGCCAGAGGCGATCAATTCCGGTTCGGACTCGTGAGTGCAATCGTGCTTACGAGAATCGAGATCTTTGAAGTGGTGGCGCTTGGGCTTCTCACAATTGTTGGACCACGATCTTACCGAGTTCATAGGCGGTTCGGTCTGTGCGAGGAGATCTGACTAATCCGGGCTTGCGCCAAGGTCGGCCGACATCTAGCACAGACTTGCGATCATGCCGGCGGCCACCACCAGCATGATCCCGGTCGCGATCCATCCAACTATCTTTTGCGGTTTGGGAAGCTTGACCGCGCCAGTCACCTTCGGATTGCTGGTCATCATCATCATGATCACCATGATCGGAACGGCGGCGACTCCATTGATTACGGCACTCCAGAAGAGCGCCTTGATCGGATTGATTGAGCCGAAATTCATGGCCACGCCGAGCAGTGTCGCTCCGCCTAAAATTCCATAGAAACCTTTGGCCCTATGCAGTTTGCGGTCGAGCCCGATCGGCCAGTTCAGGGCCTCGGCCATCGCGTACGCCGCGGAGCCGGCCAGAACCGGAATAGCGAGCAACCCGGTTCCTACGATGCCCAAACTGAAAAGCAGAAACGTGAGCTCGCCGGCCAGCGGCCGCAATGCCTCCGCAGCCTGCGCGCCGGTTTGAATGTCGGTGATTCCGTGAGTATGCAGCACCGCCGCCGTATCCAGGATGATGAAGAAAGCGATCACGTTGGAAAATGCCATGCCCAGGTATGTGTCGGCCCGCATTGGATTGAGTTGCGCCGCTGCCTGCTCTGGAGCGCGCTTCAGTGGCATCTCGCCGATTGCAGCCTTTTGTTCCTGGACTTCCTGCGACGCCTGCCAGAAAAACAAATATGGACTAATCGTAGTACCGAAAACCGCGGTCAGCGCAGTCAAGTAGCTATTCGAAAATGAGATCGAAGGAATGAACGTTCCCATCAACACAGGTTTCCATGGAACGTGGACCACTAATGCAGTTGCTACGTACACAAACAGCACGAGCGTCGACCACTTCAACAATTGTGCGTATCGGCCGTACGGCACAAAGATCGCCGCGATTACCGAAATGATTCCGAACTCGACCGAATAGAATAGCGCCGATCCGCCGACCAACAATTGCAGCGCACTACCCATCGCGCCGATGTCGGCGCCAAGATTGATCACATTGGCCAACAGCAAGAGCCCGACTAGCGGGTAGAGCACGATCGGCGCGTAGTGACGGCGGATGTTGCCTGCAATGCCGACTCCGGTCACTCGCCCGATCCATGCGCTGATTTCCTGAATTGCCGCCATCAGCGGATAGGTAAGAATCATCGTCCAGAGCATCGAAAAGCCGAACTGGGCGCCGACCTGCGAGTACGTCGCGATGCCGCTGGGGTCGTCGTCGGAAGCGCCGGTCACGATTCCGGGACCGAAGTTTCCAAGCACGCGAAACAGTTTCGATGTCAGTCTGGGGAGATGGGGCGACGCCGATCTCAGCGTCGTGACTTGCTTCGCGCCGCCGATGACCGGTTCTTTTGCCATTCGCGCGAAGCTATTTCTATCCTCCAGAAATTCGCGACTCTTTGAACTAGTGATCCAAGTTAGATGCCAACATCGCTGACTACCGATCACCACCCTCCCTTTCTTACACGGTCCATTCCAACTTAGTCACTTCAAAGACATTCGTAGGGCGTAGAAGGCGCGAAAGCCTTGTGTTTGATACGTGAGGCCGCCGAACGACGAGGAAACCCGGGTGGCATAGCTGTTGCTCTACTCCCACTCAGTCCTCCTGCGTAGAGAGATACTTGGGACAAGGACTTGATCGATGCAAATAAGAACCCGGAAATTATCGGAATCGCGGAGCGCCTTCCCGGCCCCGCGAACTATCTATAAGAAACGGGAATCCGGACTATACGGCGCGCCGTTACGATTTCCGGCTTCCAACGGTCACCCCAGTTTGAGCGCGGAGAATGCTTGGATCGATTCCGGCCTTCAGTATGCCGGTTACGATAGCCCCGAAGTGCGGTTCAACGATGACGAAGGCCTGGTGCTCTTCGATCGATCCGCCGAACATCATCTGTTCATTCCATTTTTGTCTATGCTGCTGAGACTGTACCAGCAGAGACCCGAATCCCGCGCGATGGTGCGCGAATGGATGGGCGCGCCCGACTCGAGCTCCGCGCTTGGTTTTGATTCCCTATGCGCCTACGTCGACCTCGACGCTGAATACGTCCGCGATGGACTGACGCGGTGGATGACCAAGGTGGACCGCCTCGCCGCACCAATCTCTGCCGATCTCTAAAAGAGAGAATCCCCCGAATCGGGGGATTCCTCATAACGCAGCAAGGCCTGACACTCCTTTCTATTCGCTAGCCTCGGCGCCCCGAGAGTCCTTTTCTTCCTGCTTCAAGGATTGTTTGAGCTCTTTCATCTCGCGACCCAGTTCTTCGATCCTGTCGTCAGCCAAGCCGGTGCGCGCCTCTTTGAAAACTTCGTTCTGCTCGAGCTCGATGTGCTTGGCCACCGCTTCCATCAGGTCCGTCATCTTCTCTTCGAAATCGGAATCATCGGGACTGAGCGACTGCAACTGGTTGAGGAGTTCGTCGACTTCCTCGTGGTCCTCGCGGCAATGTTCGATATCGTTTACCGCTTGTCCGGTACCAATCTCCTTTACAGCGGGATAGAAGATCTCCTCTTCGATCCTGGTATGAACCAGCAGTTCGTCTTTGATTTTTTCAAACAGCATCGCCTTCTTCTGAGCATCTTCGCGAGCCCGCTCGAATTGAGCGAATAAGTTCTGGACAGTTTCGTGATCCTTCATCAAGAGATCGATCGCATTCGCCCCGGCGCCACTGCGTGGTTGCCGGGAGTTGGTCTTCTCGCCTGTTCGCTTCGATGCGGAGGACGCATGAGCTTTCTTCGAACCGTTCTTGTCTTTCGCATTTCCTTTCATGGCACTCCTTCTCCTTTCGCGGATTGTTGTTGACTCCTTTTCCTTAACGAGCGTGCAGCCGACGCCGCGTGATTTTCTTATTGACGCGGACGGATTTTACGTACTGTCGCGATGCGACTCGTTCGACGCGCGACACTCTTCATGACCGCAATGACAGTCCGTCGCGCCTTCATCGCGCGTGTCGGATTCGCATTCATTGGAGCAATAGTCGCGACCCGCCGCTGCTTTGCAGCTGCAGGCCTGATGTCGGCACTTCATAAATTTTCTCTCGAAATTTTTGAACGTCTCGTGACTTCGGCGAACCTGATGCCGTTCAATGAATGTGCAAGTCCCCTGCCATTCGGCGGATTGCATGAAAAGTGAAACTATCAATCGTGAAACCAGCACGCCGACCTCTCTATCATCCGCGTAAAATTTTCGGCGTTTCAAACCAGTAAGACGTAACGACCGACGCGAGGCCGCCTCGATTGGAGCGCAATCTTCAGGCGTTGGCATATGGCCCGTCCTCTTGCGCCACTCAACGTAACGGTCGCGTTCTGTGCCGCGAACGGCACGTGGCAGCGATTCCTGTCAACGCCGGTCGAATGTTGACCCACCTATTCGCGAGGTCGCCGAAGTAAAACTGACCCACCTTGGCGGGCTCTGAGCAGGGGGATCGCGAGGGGATCCCCCCTCGCCGCCCTGTGGCGGAGGCCGGGGACTTGATCTCGCCGCAGTATGACGTGGTAAGAACTGATCCTCGGAGGCAACGCTCAGTTATGCCGCTGCTTGGAGCAATGTGCCACGTTGGTATCACGGTCAGCGATCTCACTGACGCTATGGAGTTCTTCAAGCCGTTCTTGGAGTTCCTCGGCTATGAGATTTGGGATGAGATCCGGAATCCGAATGGGCAGCGCGTTAGGATAGCGGTCAACCATGGAAACGGCGCGGTGTTGAATCTCTGGGAAGCAAAGCCTGAGTTTGCCAAGCATCCATTCGAGGTTTACGAGGTAGGGCTGCATCACATCGCCTTCTACACCGACACGCGCGAGCAGGTTGATCAGGCATGCGATCTGGCCAAGCGCCTCGGTGCAAAGGTCCTCGATGGTCCCGGCGAGTTCCCGTACGATCCGGAAGGCTGGTATGCGGTGTACTTTCTCGGACCGGATGGACTGAAGTTCGAGGTAGTCCATCAGCCATCAGCTGTGAACAGGTATGCGGAGATGATGCGTATCGTCGAGCAAGTGATGAAACATTGATCTCGACCAGTTTCGCTATTCTCGAAGAGCGAAGCGATGCCTTTTTCCCGGATCGTCCCCTCCGTCGTCCCGACCGAAACAAAGTGCTCGGAGCCTGCCCTGAGTATTCCCGAAGGGCGAAGCGATTTCTTTTTCGATAACCCTGCCCTGAGTATTCCCGAAGAACCTGCCCCGAGTATTCCCATGGGGCGGAGCGATTCTCTTTCAGTCGTCCCGCTGCTCCCCCTCCGTCATCCCGACCGAAGTAAAATGCTCGGAGCCTGCCCTGAGTATTCCCGAAGGACGAAGCGATGCTCTTTCTGATTTCCCTCGCCCGTTCGTCGGGAGAGAGTCAGGGTGAGGGACATCTGCGCGCCGCGATTGCCTGGTGCGGCGCGCATTCCGGGCTTCCGAGTATTACCTCGGCGGTCAGGAGGCGCGACTGTTTAACTGCGGGATTTGAGCACCGCCGCGGAATAAGCGAAACTATCAGTCCTGAACCGGCGCGACGATCCTTCCAAGATCCGGGTAAAATTTTCGGCGTACCAAGCTGCAAGATTTAAACGATGGGCGCGAGCGCCGCCGCGAGTGGAACCCAACCCTCAGACGATGGAGATTACTAGAATGTCGACACCTCGGCCCGAGGCGCGCATTCTGGAGCGGACGTGACAGGTCGAATTTGGTGGGGAATCTATTTCGAGAGTTCTTTGACGGCGTCCTTGGCCCAGTGGCGAAACGAATCGTCTTTGGTCACATCGGCGCCCAACTTTCCGTATATCCGTTTGGCTTCGTTGTATTGCTTATTGGAAGCTCCCGCGACGACGACGCAAAGCACAAGGTGTCGATGCTTCTTCTTCGTGTCTTCGATATCGAAGGCAATAGCCCTCGCGTTCTGATCTAGCTCGAACACGTCGTCTTCATGGGGAGCTAGCGCATCAATACACAGTTGTGGAGAGCCGTTTTGTACCATTAAATCGAACTGATGTTCTGCAACGTCTCCGCTCAATGTTTGTCGGCGGAGAATATCAGGCGGCTTGGGAAATTTCTCAAAGAGAGATTCACTCAAGTCTTCGTATACATTGGACAACGCGACTCGTTTGCCCAACCGGTGTTTTCGACGCACTTCGGTTCTCTGCACGTATTGCTCGAAGAGCCTATCAAACAACGCGAGTGGATTTGGGTTAATCGACGCGCGCGGCTGAGAAAACTGAATTGAGTTCTGCCAGTTCTTAGCTAGCTCGTTCAAATGATGAGCGAGCGATTCCCTCTCAAAGAATTCAGCTTGGCTAGTGCCAAAGATTTCGAGTTCTTTCCGAACATCTCTCAGGAACGAGAGATTTTCCGATCCAAACCACCGTGCCCGTCTCCAATCTTCGGTGAATTTGCACTTGGCAAAACTGCCGTCCTCACCGGCCAGTATGAGACCTATATTGATGAACTCTTCCCGATTTGGATCGGGAACGTATCGCACAACAGAATAATTAAGAACAGTCATTTGGTGATCGGCTTCAGCTGCCAGGAGTTCTTCTCGTCGCCGTTCCAGGTATTGGCAGAGGGCGGCTCGATCAACCGTCGAGACACGCCAAGACTCGGGCGGTGCCGCGATAACAGCGGCGAGTTCGACCAATTCGATTGTTTCCAATGCGTCGAAAAAGGGCAAGAGCTCATCGGGGGTGAGTTTAACCATCCCGAAGACGGGGTCAAGAGCCGTTATCGGTGGCGTGGCGGCAAGTGATGCGGCGTTCCAGTTGCCGCCACCGCAGAACAGTCCATGGTCATACGAGAACGCTAAATTAGGCGCTTGTTTCTTGTAAATAAACTGATGGTCACTGGCTTGGGTCCACGTATAAAGCACCGCAATTGCAGCGAACCGTGGCCGATTCTCCGGCTGATCGGCGTAAGCGATAGCCATTCTATCGGTGCAGTCGGTTTGGTTCTGCGATCCGTGCACGTAACCGACATCGAAATGGCTTATCCGAGCTTCGCGGTCGCGGATCGATCTCAGGAAGCTTGACAAGTGTAATGGGCGGAACTGGCGCACCTAGTCTAATTCCTAGAGAACCGACAATTTGCTCTATGAAGATTTCCCGTAGTTGGTCGGGGCGACCCTTAAGCCAATATTCTTTTCCATCGGAGCATCCCATCAAAGCTGGCCCCGAGTGTGTGTTCGTCGCGCGGTTGAAAGTCCAAGCGTCGGGAACGTTGTCTAGCGAGGACAGATTTGAGTTGCGAACACACGACGTACAGTTCGCTAGCAGGATGCGCCATTCTTCTAGGTCGAGCACTGAGTTATTTCGCTAACGAAAGACAATTTGCTGGCATAAGTTTCTCCGCTTCTGATCCTGTCCACATACCTGACAATCAGTGAACGTCGCAAGACTGCTTACGGGCAGATCAGCCGTGACAGAACTGATCTGCCCAACATAGAACACGCCCTGTCTTATGAGGTATCGATCGTCATGGCCGTACGTCTCCCGTGGCGGTTGCGCCCGGACCGCGCCCGCTGGTTGACGAATGGCCCTGTGTGGGACTAGACTTGCTGCCCTGTGGTGGCGGCATGCCTAGTTCTAGGCATCCGATTTCCTTGACAAGCGCCTTGGTCGTCCGTCCAAAACGGCCAAGGCCTTGTCTTTTCTGCTTATCTTTTCTCAGCTATTTTCTTGTCGGCTCACCTCATGTGCTTAGATAAACTTCTCAACCTCGGTCAACCGATAGCGCACCGCTCGGCGCGAGAATCGGATAAACGTAGGTCCCCTCTGCGACTCACGCCACGCGTCGATAGTGCAGAGACTCAGACCTAAGATTTCTGCGACCTGAGATCGCGCCAGAAGTTTTTCCCCAAGCTCTGTCAATCCCTACTCCCCAAGCACTCCTCCAAAAGCAAAAACCGAATCTGCTCAAGACGGTACGGTCGTCCCCCCTCTACCGTAACTCCCCGGCCCCGGACGCTCACGCACCTTCTCGGCGGATTCGGTATACCCCCCGAAATCCACACGTGATACTGCACTGAAATTTATATGATCCTTGGTAACAAATGCAAGGGCTGGCTAGGACTAAGTGTGAATAGTAACCACTGTGTAGGACAGTGTCCAACTATCTCTTACTTTCACGTCACGGTCGCGTTCTGCGCACGAACGGCACGTAGCAGCTATCCCCGCATTTGTCGGCGAGATGCTCAAGTCGTTCGCCGAGAATAGTCAAGGTTGATTGTGCGGGCCTCGACCGCCGATCTGGGGTAAGCTCCATTTAGAGGCCTACCTGATGAATACTGCGGAAATCCTGGACCATCTCATTGAAGTTTGCGTTGACAGCGAAAAACGATATCAAAGCGCGGCCAGCGACGTTGGAAAAGCGACGCTCGAGCAGTTTTTCAATCGCCAAGCCGCTGCACGCAAACGCTCGGCCGATGAACTCACCTTCGAGCGGAAGCGGCTCGGTGGAAACGGAGACGAGTCGGGCTCCTGGAGCGGTCTCGCCGATCGGACTGCGATGGACCTGAGCGTCGTCATGAGCATGGGAGATACAGGCGTAGTCGATTGGTGCCGCGAGGACGAAGAGAAAGTGATCGCGGAGTACGAAAAAGCTCTCGCGCACGATTTTCTGCCCGCGACCCGCAAAACAATCGAGCAGCAACTAGCGCAAAGCCGCGCAACTTTGGCAAGCCTCCAAAAAGTCCTCAACGTATATGGCGGCCCGAAGTCGTAGCTACCTGAACTCCGAACTCCGGCTTATCTACGCGCTGGGCAGGCCGGCTACAAATTCGAAGTCTAGCGGTTGATGATTGATTCCGCGTAGCGGCGGCGCGATCCAACTGGCGAACTCGCCCGGAGTCTTCACCGGCTTCATCAGCGATGCGACGAATTCGCGATCGGTCTTACTCGGTATCCACTCGGATTTGCGCCGCTGCCATTCCTCGGCCGCGATGATTTGCCCATCGGGCGTCACGCTGACCTGGGCGAACTCGCCGATCGAACGCCGGAATCCCCGATGCGGCAGCTTCAGCTCGATGTCAAGCTCCGCCTCTTTGACGATCTTGTTCCATCGCGCCAGTGCACGTTCGCAATCGGCTATGTAGGAGTCGCGAAGCGTCTCGTTCAATGCGAGCAGCGCGGGCTGCTCGGTGGAGACAATTGATCCGCGTTCGGGTCTCAATAGCGAGTAGCTACTGTCCTTGAGCCGGTGATCGTCTGCTCGATCGGCTTCCTTGAAGCGGCCTTTCAGGCCCGCGCTGAAGTAATTTGCCGCGTTGGTCGAGAGTTCGGAGCCGAACAGATCGAGCGATACTGAGTAATGAAAGTTTATATACTTTTGTATGATTGAGAGATCGATCCCGCCGTATTTACCCACTTCCAGGCAGTCGTGAGCGCGCATCAGCTGGCAAGTGCGGGCGACTATTCTGCCCACGCCCGATTCGCCGACAAAAAGGTGGTGCGCCTCTTCGGTCAGCATGAAACGACAAGTCCGTGCCAGCGGATCGAAGCCGGATTCCGCCAGGCTCGCGAGCTGGTACTTTCCGTCACGGTCGGTAAAGTGCGCGAACATGAAGTACGACAGCCAATCGGGGGTCTTCTCGTTGAAGGCGCCCAAAATCCGCGGGTTGTCCGCGTTTCCCGAACGGCGTTGCAGCAATCCGTCGGCCTCTTCGCGCCCGTCACGCCCGAAGTAGGCGTGCAGCAGATAGACCATGGCCCACAGATGGCGCCCTTCTTCCACGTTCACCTGAAATAGATTGCGCAGATCGTACAGCGATGGACAGGTCTTCCCCAGATGACGCTGCTGCTCGACCGAGGCCGGCTCGGTATCGCCCTGGGTTACGATCAGCCGCCGGAGTACTCCACGATGCTCGCCGGGAACTTCGCGCCATACCGGCTCGCCCTGATGCTCACCGAACGGAATGCGCCGGTCCGGTTCGGGTTCGGCGAGGAAAATGCCCCATCTGTAATCCGGCATCTTCACGTATCCAAATGTCGCCCAGCCCTGCGCGTCGGTCGAGGTCGCTGTGCGCAAATATACATCGCAACTTTGAAAACTCTCCGGCCCCATTTCGCTCCACCATTGGAGGAAGCCCGGCTGCCAGGCTTCCAGCGCCCGTTGCAGGCGGCGGTCGTCGGCAAGACTCACGTTGTTGGGGATTCGTTCGGAATAGTTGATCGACACTAGACTCTCCTCGGGTCGAATTCCGGCCGAACCCCGGTGCCGTAAAGTTTCAGCGCGCCCTTTTCACCTACCGCGTTGGGGCGCTGGAAAATCCAGTTCTGCCACGCTGACAAGCGAGCAAAAATTTTCGATTCGATCGTTTCCGGGCCGCCGAATCTCAGCGACGCTTCCATACCGGTCAGCGCATCGGACGAGAATACGGCGCGTTCCTCGATCGCGAGGCGAACTTCGTCGTCCCAATCGATCTCGTCGGGAGTGAAAGTTACCAGGCCGAGTTGCTCCGCGACTATCGAATCTATCGAGCTGCCGATTCGCCCGCGCAGTTCGCCTACCCGCTCGGGCTGGCCGAGAAATCTGCTTTCCAGGCGGGTCAGGCCGTTACACATCGGCAACGGGCCAAAGTTCATATCAGTAAGACAAATGCTAGCCGCGGCCGATTCATTTCCCGCTGCGCGAACCGCGCAGCATGAATATGCGATCCGATGCCAACGCAAGCTCGAGGATAGTTCCGCAAAAGCATGAGCCCGGCTCAATCAGCGTGAACAGCGAGCGCGAGCTAACGTCGAGCCGCTTGAGCGTCCGTTTGAGGTATAGCGTTATCTCCCGGACCAGCCGGTCATCTGCATTCGCGGTGAGAAATGCGTCGTACGATTTCACGATTGACGAGTCTCCGCGGCTGCGAAAGATCCACGTTCTCGTCGTTTCCTCGTTGAATCTCAGATGCAGGATCGCGTCTTCGAGTTCGCGGGCCAGCGTCAACGGCCAGAAGTCCTCGCCAAGTCCGTCTTCCAAACTGGAAGGCGGCCCAATCCGGGGACCATCGATCGTCAGCGATGCAGTCGCGCTGTCGCGATCGATTTCAACCGTCAAGTGACTATAGGTAATACGATGTTCGTCAATCGTTCGCGAAAGCGTAGAGAATGGAATCCCGCGCTGCGCCGGCCGAGACGACCGCTTTCGCTCGAGCGCCCGGCGCGTCGCAACTTCCATCAGTTGCGTGCGCGGAACGATCTCATCGACCAGGCCCCAGTCAGCGGCCCGTTTGCCCTTGAGTCCTTCCTCGGTGGTGCAGAAAAAATCAGCGCGGTCGCGCCGCACCCGTCGCTTATCGACCAGCCGCGTCAATCCACCGGTGGCGGGCAGCACCGCGAGCAGCGGCACTTCCGGCATCGACACGCTGGTCGAGCCATCGTCGGCCATAATTATGTAATCGGTCGCCAGCGCGAGCTCGTAGCCTCCGCCGGCGCACGCTCCGCTGATAGCGCTCAGGTAAAACTGGCCGGAGTTGCGGGTCGCATCTTCGATCGCGTTGCGAGTTTCATTGGTAAACTTGCAGAAGTTCACTTTGAATGGATGGCTCGACTGGCCGAGCATCCGGATATTGGCACCGGCGCAGAAAACGCGTTCTTTGCCAGAGGCGATGATCACGCTCTCGATCTCGGGATGCTCGAAGCGCAAGCGCTGGACCGCATCATTCAGCTCGATATCAACACCCAGATCATAGGAATTCAGCTTGAGCTCATAGCCTGGATTGAGCGTCGCGTTTTCATCGACGTCCATTGCGAGCGTTGCCACCGGCCCGGAAAAGTTAAGCTTCCAATGGCGATACCTGGAGGGTTCGGTGCGAAAATCGATCATCTTACGCAACCTGTCAACGTATGCATTATAATGCATATAAGGGAAAGTTCAAGCCGGATTACGACTCTAATTCTGGCGCTTGTCGACGATCGCGATCAGACCCGCGAGCGCTTGCCGCGGGGTTCTGGCGCTCGTGTTCAGCCTTGCATTCGCCTTCTTATAGAGCGCGTCGCGCTGGGCAAGTATCCGGCGCATGTCCACCAGAGCTTCGGTATCGCCACTGCCCTCGACGCGATGATCGCCCTGGCCAATCACCCGATCCCAATGCTCCTTGGGCGAAGCCTGCAACCACACCGTGTAAAATGAATCCAGCAATCGTTCGAATGTAGCCGGCTCGGAAACCAGTCCGCCTCCAGTCGCCAACACAACTTTGGTCCGCGATCGAGCGATACGTTCGAGCGCGCGGCGCTCGTAGCGCCGGTAAGCCGCCTGCCCCCAGAGGTCGAAGATTTCGTCCACTTTGACGCCCGCTTCGATTTCGATTTCGCGGCTCAGCTCGACAAACGACCAGCCAAGATGCCGTGCCAGCAGCGTTCCGAGCGTACTCTTGCCGGCGCCGCGAAGCCCGATCAGAGCGACCCGGTCCATCCGGCGGCTGCGATCGCCGAAACGCTCGGCGAGCATCCTCGAAGCTTCGGCGAGTTCTCGAGCCTCGAAACGCCGGAGCCGTTCGACCAGCAACGAATACTCGACCGGTCGTGGCGAATCGTCGGTGACCAGATCCGAGACTGGCACATCGATCGCACTGGCAACTTTTCGCAGCAGCGCAATCGAAAAATTGCCGCGGCCGCTCTCCAGCTCCGCAAGGTATCGCTCCGAAATTCCCGAGTCCCGCGCCAGCATTCGCCGTGTCATCCCATGCCGGGAACGAGCATTGCGCACTCGCTCGCCAAGCATCTTCAAGTAGTTGGCGGGAGCGATCGTGCGCCGGCCACGGTCTTCGGCCAGTAGTCCGCCAACTTTTGAACCGCGTGTCATTGTTTCGCCCAAGGTGCAATATAATGCACATGGAGATCGTGTCAACCGTAGCTGGAAAGGGTAAGGAGTCTAGGCGCGGGGACCGGCGCCGCTCGCAGTATCGGTCTCGGACACTCCGACCCCGGGCTCCAGCGCGAAGCCGGGAATCAACCGCGCCCCGGGAAATCGCGAACGCGCCCGTCGCAAAACGTACCGCCTTACCGCACGCAGGCCTGCGCCACGACCCGCGCAGACTTCGGCGCATCCGGCTGCGATTAGCTGCGCGGGTTCCGAAAGTGCGCCCGGGCCGCCGGCAAGCATCGTTACCCGCGATGAATTGGTCTTCACCCAACCGGCAAATTCCAGCGCGGCGGGCAACTGTTCGAGCGTCGTGCACGAAATGAAAATGAAATCTGGCGTGAAACGCTTCACGAGATCGCACAGCTCGGCGACTGGTTTGTCTGTACCGGCGAAGTTTGCCGCGACTCCATCGCGACGCAACAACTCGAGAACCATCAACAATCCGAAAGTGTGGATTTCTCCCGGAGCGACCACGCCCAGCACACGCGCGCTCGGCGGATGGCGCGGACGCTCGAGTCGATTTCCCAACTCCGCAACCAGCGCACAGGCGGTGTCAACGATGAGCTGCTGGTTTTCCTGGCTGATATGATCCTCGGCGCGTTCCTTGCCCATCAGGAGCAGCGCCGGAACCAGGACGTCGTCGAACGTCGATTCCAGACCATGTTCATCGCAATATCGAATCGCAAGCTTACGCGCGCCCTCCGGATCGAGCTCCAGCAGCATGCGATAAAAGTCGTTATAGTCATCAAGTACTCTATCGGCGCCGAGCAGAATAGCCAGAAACCCTAATGCGGGAATGTAGTCGCCCGCTACTTTAAGGCACGCAGTCAATGGTGTTGCGAGTAGTAATCCCGGCAATCCCCATAGCCATGACCAGTACATAGCGGAAATCAGCAGGGCCACTGGCGACACGCCGACCCCACGGCCAATTACAAATGGTTCGACAAGTTGGGACGCAAGCTGATCCAGAATCAGAAACGCTCCCAGAATCTCAAGTGACTTTGTCCACCCGGGAAACAGCGCGAACGCAACGAGCGCAGGCAAAACCGCCGAGGTCATCGCGCCCACGTAGGGGATGAATCGGAGCAGAAATGCGAGCAGTCCCCATAGCTCCGCGCTCGGCAGGCCGATCAGCCAGACCACGGTTCCAGTTGCGATACCGAACGCAAGGTTGGTCAGCGAGAAAAGCAGGAGGTAGCGGCCGACGGTCTGTCCAGCGGTTTCGATAGCCTCTGCCGCAAGAGTGATACGCGCTCTGGCAGCCAATCTGACGATTCGATCGCGAAGATCGCGCCTGCTGTAAAGCAAAAAAAACAGCAGCGTGACGACCAGCAGAAAATTAACGATCCCGCCGAGCACCGGAAAAACTGGTTTCAGATTTTCGCTGAGCGATGCGGGCATCGGTAGTGCCTGCACCACTCCTTTCGCGGGACGTTGCGGCGGATTCGCACGGTTCAGTCGCCGCTCTACGTCGGCGACCGCACCTTGTATGTGCTGCAGCCACGCTGGCGTGGTCTTTTCCAGTGCCGCCAGCTTATTGCCTATGTTGTCTGAGTATCCAGCGACGTGATCCGCGACAGTAGTCAGCTCAATAGTTAGAAAATAGACCATTGCGGCCAGTAGCCCGACCACCAGGAATACTACAATCGCCGCGCTCAGCAGGGGGCCGACATAACGTTCGAGACGAGTCGCGACCGGGCTGAAAATGACTCCGAGAATGACTGCCATCGCCAACGGCAGAAGCACCTCCCGTCCCGCATAGAGCGCCGCGGTCGCGATCAGGAATGCGACGATCGGTGCGGCTGCCCAGATCAGCGCGAACTGAGCTTCCCCCTCTGCGTCGATCGGAACTGACTTCGCGTCGGTCTCTGCGCCCTGCTTGTCGGTTTCGGTGACTTCTTCCATAGAGCCTCTCCGGCACCGACGCAATCAAGGATGATAGGAAAGTGCTCTCAGGCGACGGTGTTTGTCCGGCGACCGAGAGCAATCGAAGTAGCGGTGTTGCGAACGAATCGCATTAAACGCGCGCTTCGCCGGTATAGGAAATATCGGTCGCTTGCGAGCGCTCGAAAATATCCTTGGCGGTGTTGCGCTGCCTGCTATCTTCGGTATGAACAGAAATCAGTATATTTCCGTTCTTGACCTTGCCTTCGTATTGCTTGGCTTCGTATTCAGGGATTCCGAAACCAATCAGCGCGCCTGCGACTCCACCGACCGCGCCGCCGGCAGCCGCTCCGCCGAGCGCCGCCATGATCGGACCCGCAGCGATGAACGGGCCGACGCCCGGAATCGCCAGCGTTCCAATACCTACCAACCATCCAAGGGCCCCAGCCGCCAGTCCGCCGACGACTGCTCCAGCCGTCGCACCTTCGGGCGCCTTGGTATGCTGTTCGTGCGCGAAGTCCCGAGTGCCCGCGCGATCCGGCAGCAGCACCGATACGTCATTGTTCGAAAAACCAGCCGCCTTCAGTTGATCGACTATTCTTACTGCCTGATCTTCATTCTTCGCGATACAGATAACTGCTTTGACCATGTGAGTATCTCCGTAGTGCTGCCAGCGCCGTACTGACTATTGCCCTTCGACCTGTAGCTCGTTGTGAACATTGGAGGTCCCGGCGACCTCAACCGCCCTGGACATGATCGCGGCTTTCTCCTGATCGGTCTTGACCGGCCCGCGCAAGGTTACCGCGCCGTCTATCGTGATGATCTTGATATTCTTCGCCTCGGTAGAAAGATGGTCTTCCTTCATCAGCGCGCGGCGAATATTTCTGCTGAGCTCCAGATCCGCTGGCTTGTTGGATTGATCGAAGGGAGTGAGATTCTGACGATCGCGGTCACGTTGATTTCGAGCGCTGTTGTCCACGGCGACGTTTTCCGCGGCAGTCTGCGCGTGGGCAGATCCGATTCCGACCGGAACAATCATGGCGCTCGCGATAAGCGATGCGGAGAACAGCAACGCCTGAGTTCTCATGTTTACTGACCTCCGGAATTCAGCATTTGGCGGCCGACAATCAAGGGAACTTGCGTCGGCCTTCATCTAATTCTGAGCAACGCGCGTGCCATCGTATGGCAGACAGCTCACCGCATCGTTCATCCAGCGATGCTCTCGAACTAAGGGTGACTCTTCTATATGCGTCTCACCTGCAACGGCGGATTCAGACGAATTCAGAGGTCAAGTTTTCTACCTGGTAGTGGCGCTCGATCTGCCCCGAGTACTCCCTCCGTGGAGAATTTTCCGGTCCCTTCTTCTTTGGTATCCAGATCAACGAAGCTGGACTTGGTATACAGGTTCTGCGGGATGGAGGTATCGGGCTATATTAGAGTCACTACTTGGTCTGGACTAATCGATGGCAGATTGAATATCGCGCCGTGCGTTCCGCGGGAATGGAAATCGTTCACGATTGGCTATCGATTTGGTAATAGCATCTACCACATTGTCTTGAATGGTGCCGGCGGCAAAGGTGCTATCACAGCGAGCGTCGATGGTCATGTAGGCAATGGCGATTCGATCTCGCGGGTTGCCGACCGGCGCAAGCATAACGTCAAGGTAAGCTTCGGGGTGCAGGCGAATCAGCTTCGACTCGCGATGCCGACCGCTCTATCGAACGAGACTGATCGACTATGAACATATTGGGAGCGTGTGGGTAGAGTGATTTGCGAGAGGACCCACAGTGCGAGTTATCTCGCACCGTGGGCCTTCGCTGGCGATCAGCAGAGTGATCGCTCTTGTGTGCGACTATATGATGACTCGTCCTGCGACCAGAGACACGATAAACAGTACCAGAAAGACGAAGAACAGCACTCTGGCAAACTCCGCTGATACTCCCGCGATGCCGCCGAAACCGAATGCCGCTGCGACCAGAGAAATCAGCAAAAATACTAAGGCGTAGTATAGCATATGAGTATGGCCTCCAACACCTGATGTAGTATCGAGCAACTACTATGCCATTACCAAGTATAAAGATCGGTTCTGCGAAATGCAGTATTTCCAGCCGGCATGCGTGAACTATATAACGTTTTCAGAAATAACGTTTCAAAACCGGTCGGTACGGTTACTGATTGTCGCGCGGCGTAGAAACTTGGTAGATGGGAACGTTGGCGGGCATCAATGTACGGCGCAGAATCTCGGCGAGCAGTAACGAAACAATTCCCACGATTCCCAGCACTTGCCACCAGGGCATCCACTGATGCAGCAAAAGAGTCATGCTGCCGATAATTGCGATAACGCCGATGGCGGAGATTACGACCAGCACCGACGCGAGATAAATCCTGTCGACTACGGCCTGTGCGCCCCCGAGCAGGTTTATTTCGAGCAAGCGGGCTTCGGCCGCGACGATTCGTCCAAAATCGGAGAGGATGCGAACTCCCAGGTCGGGGAGGTCTGTCTCTTTACCGACGCGGTTGCCGCTCGCCGCAATTTCGGTTTCCGCGCGCTTCATTCTTCCTCGACGATTCCATCTTTTGCGATTAGCGCGACGGCAACTCCAAACAATGCCAGGCCCAATATCGAAGCTTGAAGTGTTCTCGAGCCGAAGGTGGCGCCGACGGCGCCCGCCAGGCATGCCGCCGCCATTGGCCGCCGTTGGATGCTCCGCTGCGGATTCAGGTTTGCGAACCCGCTTTCGACTCGCGCGATGCCTTCGCCGACGCGGTCGTTGACTTCGTTCAGTGCGTCGCGAAGGTCCTCTGTCGCGTCCTCGATTTCATTTTTTATTTCGGGAGCGTCGTCGTTCATTTGAGTCCTTGCCGTTGCCGGATGAATGCGCGCCGTTACCCGACCTCATCGTCGGTATCAGACGGTCTCCGACCACGGCTTCCAGAGCCATCAAGATGATTTGAAACGAGGTCCGGCTGCTGAGGCCCCCGCCGACGGCAAATCCGCTGAGCGCCGCAATAGCAAACGAGCGCTCCGGGTATTCGACGATCAGCTCGCGCAGCGTTTGACCGGGTTGAGCCTTCTGGTTTGCCATCGCCTGCTATCGCCGCGTCAATTGATTGAGGATGCGCGCGGCGAGGTATCCGGCGGCGAACACCGTTGCCATCGCGAGCAGAGGCTCTTCGCGAATGAACGTCGTCATCGCCGAATTCGCCGACGAGACGTAATCCATCCCCTTGTCGGCATAGTCGTTCAGCATGTCACGGCCCTTGTCGGCGTACTCGCCCAGTTTTTCGCGGCCCTCGTCCACGATCCGTCCCGCGCTATTGGAAAGGTTGTCGCTGGCCATTTTGCTCTCCCTGGACGCCGGTCGCATAATTGAAATTGTGAATCCGGCCGCCTCGGGATTTAAGAAGCAAGTCATCTGCCACTGTACGGCGCTGCAAATGTTTGATAGTTCGATAACGTAGAGGCGAATGCGGTAAAAATTGCCGATCGACCTTGCAGAAAGCAATAGCTTCAATATGCTTTAGCTCTCTTTGACATGTCCTTGAGCACCACCGGCATTCGGTCCTAGTATTGCTGTATCTGGTGCACATGCGGCGCCGATGCGCTCGGTCACGAAACGACTTCGACTATTGAAATCATCCGAGACGAACTTCTCCCGCTCAAACCTATGACCAACGAAATTCGAGTTCTGATTGCTGAGGACGACGTAAACACCCACGAGGAATGGGGCGAGTCCCTGGCGGCCTGGGGCTTCCGCATCGAAATAGCGGAAGATGGCATCAAGGCGCTGGAGCTGATCAGCAGCTTCAATCCCCACATCCTTGTCTCGGACTTGAGGATGCCGCGCAAAAACGGCCTCGAGCTGCTGCGCGATATCCAGGAGCTCGGAATCCGCCTCCCGGCCATAATGATCTCCGGACAAGGCGAGATTCCCGACGCCGTCGAGGCGCTCAAGCTCGGCGCCATCGACTATCTGCGCAAGCCCGTCGACCCTGCGCATTTGGAGCGAGTGTTGCGAAACATCGCCGACAATATTTCCATTCGCGAGGAAAATACGACCCTGCGGCGAAGACTGGCCAACGTCGGTGAACTCGGGCCGCTGTTCGGGCGCTCGCTCGCGATGCGCCGCGTGATCTCGGCCATCGAACGGCTCGCACAGTCGTCAGCGTCAGTGGTGATAACCGGCGATAGCGGCACCGGCAAGGAGCTGGTGGCTCGCACCATTCACGAGCTATCGCCGCGTCGCGATGCGGCCTACGTGCCGGTGAACTGCGCCGCGATTCCAGAGACTCTGATGGAGAGCGAGCTGTTCGGCCACGAGCGCGGCTCGTTTACCGGAGCGGATCGGCGCAAGGAAGGATGCTTCGAAGTTGCCAACGGCGGCACTTTGCTGCTCGACGAGATTACCGAGATGAAAGTCGAGTTGCAGGCCAAGCTGCTGCGCGTGATCGAGGAAGGCCGCGTGCGCCGGGTCGGCGGCACGGCCGAGATACCGCTGGATGTGCGCGTGCTGGCGGCCTCGAATCGGGACGTGGAGCAGGCAGTTCGCGACGGCAAGCTCCGCTCCGATCTGTATTACCGATTAAATGTTTTCACGATCCAGCTTCCCCCGCTGCGCGAGCGCGCCGACGACATGCCGCAGCTCATTCAAATGTTCGTCGGTCATTACGCCGAGCAGAACAAGAAAGATGTGGTCGGGGTGGACGAGGAATGCATGAAGGCGCTGATGGCGCATCCGTGGCCGGGAAACGTGCGCCAACTCCGCAACGTTCTCGAGCGCGCGCTGATCGTTTGCGATGGGCGGATGATCCGCAAGTCGGATTTGCCCGACGACTTCCGCGCCGCGAGCACCAACGACGGCAGCTTTATCAAGATCCCAATCGGATCGTCGCTGGAGGATGTCGAGAAGGAAATGATCTCGCGAACCATCGAATTCACCGGCGGGAACAAAACTCGCGCGGCGGAGATTCTCGGCGTCAGCGCGAAGACCTTGTACAACAAGTTGGAACGGTTCGGCCCGGAGCGTTAGTCGCGCCCGCCGGAGAAACGCAACCGGCCGCCGCGGTCTATTGCAGCACTCTATTCTCGACGGTAATCAGCAGTCCGGGCATCACGCGCAGAATCGCGAATAGGGACGGCAATCCTCGATTGACGAGATGGACACCGTGCGCCGCCGCCAAACCATTTTCTTGCGCGGTTTGCTCGATTAGCGCAAAAGGTACGAAGAATGACGGTGGACGCGTTTCGGACTTCTCCGCCTTATGGGCTTCCGCCTGAACCGGCAAGTTGCCCAATCGAACCCGCTTGATCTCATTCTCCAGTTCCTGGCCTATTGTCTCCACTTCGATTTTTTTGTCATCGGCTCTTGCCCGGTCGGCATCGGCCCTCTCCCTCTCGGCAACGGCTCCTGCCTTCTCTCCGTCGCTTCTTCCCTTTTCGGAACTTCGCTTCTGCCAATTCAGCGTCAGATCGATAGCACTGGAGAGGACCGCCGTGCCTGCGATAACAGGGGCAGAAATCACACCGATCCCGCACGCAGCGAGCAGACCCAACCCGGCCGCGATCAAACCCGTGCCCATTGCGGAAAAGTCCACCGAGCCAGCGGCAACCCGTACCGTCGGCATCACGGTGTCCGCGCCAAACGAGCGATTCGCGGACAACAGCGAGGTAACGAGTTCAGTCAGCGCTAATGAGGTGGCCGCGACTTCGGAGAGCGGCAGCCCGCCATCGGGCGCACTGCGCATCGCGGGATGGTTGAATCGAACAATAAATTCGCGCGGTTCCAGCAAGTTTGGGTCGAAAGGCAACATTCCGCTTTGAACGAGCTGGACCATCTCACTGTCTGAAGGATCGATCCTTCGTAAGAGATGCGGAAGTATCTTGGCGCCATTCTGAGTTACCCAGGAATCGGCCTCCTCCACAGGTCCATCCTCTGCGCCTCCGCGCAGGAGCGCCGGCCGGTCGTCAGGTATCCCTGCCTCGCGGATGATCTCGGTACGATCGGATTCGCTAAGCTCAAGAATGAGCTCTCGCAATATTTCACTTGGCATGGCGGTACCCCTGGGGAATCTTGCCCTTGATCGACTGCGCGTTGAGAGTCCATTCGCTCATAGTTTATCTGAACCAATAAAGTGCGGACGAAGCACCAAGGTGTTTCGGATTCCACGGACAAATTATCAAGCGCGTGGTGGAATCTTTCCGGCGGGCAAAATCCGCGCCGATGCTGTCCGGATCAGCATCTCATGCGTATACGTAGCAATGTAAGGAAAATCGAACTAACGGAGTTCCCCAGAGAACCCTTCGCGATCTCTTTCCAGCAGAAAGCTTCTCAGTCCTTTGTCGTCTACCACCATGCCCTGACTGTTCCGGGAAATCAGGTGTTTCTGCGTAAGCTTGCGCAAATGTTCCGTTACTCGAGGTCGCGAGGCTCCGACTAGCTCAGCCAAATCGCCTTGCCGGATCAGCTCGCCCAGCAGCACTCCCCCGTGCAGTCTGCGAACACCGAAATTCTCGGTCAAATCGAGCAGCGTGAGCGCCAGGCGTTCCTCAATCGTGCATGCCATCAAGTTGGAGCAGCGCAGGTGCACCCGGTCCCAACGTCCTAAAAGACCGGCGGCCATCTTCCGGAAGCTTGCCGATCCGATCCCTAGGCAGATTTTCATGAAGTTATCGAATCCAGTGGTTCCAACCTGGCAACTGGTAACGGCTTCGCAGCGAAAGCTGTACGTGATGCCGGCTACGGCTAACGGGAACTCCGGAATCAGTCCGGGCGACAACAAGATCGCCATTGTTCGCCGGCCCTTGCGATTGACGCAGGTAATGCGAGCAACACCAGAAAGCAAAATGAAAGCGGCTTCGGAGGAATGTTTGTCAGAGAAAATAGTGCTCCGCTTTTCGTGACGGGTCACCGTCAGTGCGTCGGCAAGTTTCTCCAGTTGTTCCGCCGCGAGCCAGGAAATGTTGGCGAGTCCCTTGAGACTTCTCGTTCTATCTGATCGCGGGGACCTTTTCATCGTGACCGACGCATCGGTCTGCATGCTACGCCAGACGCGTGCAATTCACTAGCTTACTGGTTAAGGGACCGCCATTTCCCAACCTGATTTTGAATCGCATTTATGGAGAACGGTCGAGAATGAAATGATCGCGCGCACAATCGAATTCACGGTACGAATAAAAGTCGCGCGCCGAGGTTCTTGGCCTCGGCGCGAGAACTCTGTACAACAAGCTTGAACGACTCGGCCCTCGGAGCGTTAGTCGTCTCTCGCGGTTTGGCCTTGCGACGACATTCTGAGCCGGACCAAAATTGACGCGGGTAATTAATGCAACTGCGAGCAAGACTGGCCCTCATCGCTCTCGCATTGATGCTCGTTCCGATCATCGCGCTGAGCCTCATCTCGCTCGATTCCAGAATCGACACGATGATCGAGGACATGTCCCGGTCCACCGACTTCATGATCGAGCAGATCTTCGAACAGGTGCGCCTCGCGCTGGAACAAGGCAACGGCGCCAACGTCACCGAGAAGCTGAAGAATAGCGAACCAGTCAGGAAAGTGCTCGATTCCACTGTCGCCTTCGGCCCCGGAGTCGTGAATGCGGCGATTGTCGGAGCCGACGGCACCATCGTCGTCGCGGCGCACGGGGAAGGTGAGGGAAGGCCGGCGCTCAACATGGCGTCCATCGCGGAACTCGATGCGGATGCGGGACGATGGATGCTGTTCGCATCGCTGCCCAACCTTATGACCTCCAAGGTGTTCGAAGCGCGCCGCCGGGTGGAAATCAACAACCGGCCTGTCGCGACCATTTCGATCGGCGTGACCACGGCGCTGATCGCCGACAAGGTTCGCCACTTGTTGATTGTGATCGTCACCACCGCGGGATTGGTCATCGCCGGCGCCTTGCTGGTGGTGTCGCTGATTGCCAACCGAATCCTCGAACAGTTCGCGGTGTTGGCTCGCGGCTTCGACCAGCTCAAGGCCGGCGCGAATCCCGCCGAAGTCAAAGTCGCGGGCGGCGGCGAACTAAGCACCCTGGCGGAGAAATTCAACGAATTGTCGCGCCAGGTCAGGGCCGATCGATCTCGCTTGGACAACGATCAGACCGGCCTCTTCGACGCGATTCGATCGATTCAGGACGGCGTCGTGCTGCTCGATGCCAATGGAGTTGTGCTGTTCGTGAACGAGATAGCGCAAGCACTGCTTGCACCGAAGAAGGGGAAAGACACGCTTGAAGGCGGCCCGCTCACCGCGGTTCTCGACAGTTCGCATCCGGTCCTCGCGCTCGTACAGTCAACGGTCGCGGGCACCGAAGCTCATGATGTCCCGCTGACGCTTGGGGATTCCAGCAGTTTTCTGGTTTCGTTTTTCCGCCTCGGCCACGAACGAATTCCGGCCGGCCTGCTGATCGTTCTGCGCGATCTGCAGCCGGTTATCGAGCTCGAAACCGCGCTCGACGCTTCCAACCGGCTGGCCCGGCTGGGCACGCTGATTTCGGGCCTGGCTCATCAACTGCGCAGTCCTTTGCATGGAATGAACATGCGGCTCGAACTCCTGAGCCGTGAAGCAGGCGAGCTAGGCGCAAGGCATGTCGAAAGGTTGCGGCGCGAAGTGACCCGTCTTGACGAGGCGGTTGAAGCCTTGCTGCGATTTATGCGCCCCGAGGATTTGAAGGTCACTGATTTCGACATGAATGAGCTTCTGAAGGAACTCGGCTCTCATGTGATCGGCGATCGAATCAAAGTCGAATATCAACTGGACTCGCCGATGCCGCCCATCCGCGCAGACCGCGGCATGATTTACGAGGCGCTGACCAATGTGATAACCAACGCCGACCAGGCGATGCGCGATGGCGGCGCCATCAAGTTGTCGAGCAAGACGGGCGGATCGTCGGTCGAGGTAAGCATCGCCGACCAGGGGCATGGAATTCCGAAAGAGCAATTGGATAGAATCTTCGATCTGTATTACACGACCAAGAGCAACGGCAGCGGTCTTGGCTTGCCGTTTGCGATGCGCGCGATCGAGTTGAACGGCGGAAAGATTTCTATAGACTCGCAAGTCGGCCAGGGTACGGTATGCACGGTCACTTTTCCGATTGCTGCTAATGCGCCCGCCAAAACGTCGGTCTCCAGCGCCGCATAGGCAGGCTGCTCGGCTCGCCTTGTGGTTGCTGTTTGGTCTGCTTTCAGCGCAGCCGATTTTGTTCTCCGGTTGCGCGGGCGGAACCTCGAGCGTTGGGCGTTTCTTTGGCTCCAGGGCTGAGCCGCCTCGATCGGAGGCGTCCGTAGCTACACCAGCCGAGTCCGCAACATCGTCGCCGACACCGACGCCGGTGGCCGGACAGGCGCGCGGTCACAAGAAATCCGCAAACGAAGCGCATATCGCGGTCGAGAAGGCATCGCAGGCTTCCGAGAGCGCGGCCCAGGCGTCGGAAAAAGCGCTGCAAGCCTCAAAGCAAGCGCGCCAGGCCGCGAATGCAGCATCGCAAGTCGAAGGTGAGGGCGCCGGCAAAAATGTCGTCAGTCTGGAAGCGAACCCGGTTGCTTCCTTGGCCGGAACTCCAGGAGCAGCGTTCGCAGCAGGCGCTTCCGGATCGACTCCGGCGGCGCACGCCAAAGGCACGCCCGGTTTGGAGAGCGCCAGCGTAGCTACTGCGAGTCTTCCGGCGATAGGATCTTCGAGCGGACCTGATCCTGCGAACGCCGCAAAGTTAATCGATGAGGTCGACAAGATCGAAAAGCGAATCGATCGCAACGACCTGAGCGCTGACGAAACCGCGCGCGACGTCCTCGCGCAACGACTCCTCCAGGATGCCAAGAAAGCGCTGGCCGATCGTGA
Organism: uncultured delta proteobacterium; assembly: GCA_963808235.1. Taxonomy (GTDB): domain Bacteria; phylum Desulfobacterota; class Binatia; order Binatales; family Binataceae; genus Binatus. The sequence goes on along the minus strand of CAWEEQ010000004.1, from coordinate 74,696 downwards.
CAACGTCGCCGCGACCAGCCTCGCAAGCAAAGCTTCGACCCTGCTCGATCCACTGCCCAAAATCGCCGGGACCTCCACAAACTCGATGCGCTGAGGAACTTCCGCCCGCCGTTCTGTTTTTCGCCCTGAAGCGTGAAGAAATTACTACCGGTACCGCAAGAAAAGCCTTGTAATTCGGGGCTTTATTCTACTGGCCTCACCATTGCTTGATAATCTGTGTCAGACCGGAGTTGGTCTGATTAATCAAACAGGACTGGAGAGGTTTGTAATGAACACCGATCAGGCAAAGGGAAAACTGAAGCAGTTGACTGGCGAAATCAAACGCAAATGGGGACAGATTACCGACGATGATCTTCGCCAGGCGCAGGGCAGCATGGAAAAGCTGGTCGGAAAGATCCAGGAGCGCTCCGGCGACCAGCGCGAAGCGATCGAGAAATGGTTCAAGTCGCAAGGCGTTGAATAAGGAAATCCCGTCAAAAGGGAGACCAATTATGAAAAGAAACCACTCGTTGAAATTCGTTGCACCAGCCGTATTGCTGGGCCTCGCGATGGCGATGCCGGCGTTCGCGCAGGAGTCCGCCGGCGACGCGATGCACGCGGCGGGATCTAACCTCAAGCAGGCCGGTTCCGATACCGCCGCCGCCGCCGAGGACGTGTATCATGGCACCAAGATCGAGGTGAAGGACACGACCGTCAACATGAGGGTCAAAAAGGCGCTGCACAATGATCCGGCCCTCGGCGCGGCCTCGATTAACGTGTACACAAGGGCCGGAGTGGTCACGCTGCAGGGACAAGTGTCCTCGCGCGAGGCGGCTGACCGCGCGCGCGACATTGCCGAGCATACCGAAGGCGTCCGGCGGGTGAAGAACAATTTGACCGTCGTGAGCGCTTCGCGCACGGACTGATAGTTCTCTCGTGATGTGATGCTTTTGGGCGATGCGGCAAAAGTAGCTTCCGATCGACATCCTGAAGTTGCTGCTATGGGCTCCCAGACCTCGGCGCGAATACCCGCGCCGATCGGTCTGGTAGCCCTTCAGGCCGCTATCGACCTGAACGACATTCTGAACGCGCTCGGACTGCGGGTGGCCTTGCTGCGCCATCATCAGAACCCGTTGCCGCCGTCGACCGGAAACATGGACCGTCTCGCGGACCTGGTCGAAAAGGCGGTGGACTGCGTGCGGAATCTTCAGGACTACATACGCGCGGAACAGCTCGTCGGGGCGATCCGCACCGCGCTCATCGAGCGTGAAATCGCAGAGGCCAACGCAACCGCGCAGATTCGTGAAGACCGGCCGCGAACGAGAGTCCTGCTGATCGGAAAGGAACAGACCGAGGTCACTGCAGACTCATCGATGAGAAGCGGGCTCGAGCGCAGCGGTTGCGACGTGATCGTCGCGGCGTCGGTGGCCGAGGGACTCCAGGCCCTGGAGACCGAAGCTGACTTCGACAATATCATTTGCGATTCAGAAATTCTGGGTGCGAACGGCTTGAACTTCGCAAGCGAAGTCATTCGCGCCGCGCCCGCGGCCAAAGTCTACCTGCTCCAGAACGACAGTCAGGCACAAGCTCGCGTAGCGGCGCGCTCGCGACGCTAGCGCCGCCGATAGTCGCACTCCGCGCTCGCTTTCCTTCGCCACCGCCATATCGACGACGCCTTCTGAACGTCTGCGGAAAGAAATGGCTATAGAACTGGCGGTCAGTTTTACATACTTACCGATTGTTTTGCGGTCGCGAGCTCGAATCGCTAACTGAATGCCCGTAGTCCCTGCGATACTCAATCGCCGAATCCTCGACGACGATGGCATGCCGATTGCGTCGATTTAATTACGCTCTCGACTAAGAAGGAGGTGCTATATATATGGCGAGCACACCTAATCCGTCCGCCCCGTGTCCGTGCGGTTCCGGCAAGATGTACAAGGACTGCTGCGGAAAGAACGCCTGACTACGGTTTCCCGGCAGTGGCCGGCGTCGCGGACCACACTCCCCGACTCAGCCCCAACACGGCTGAGACGCGTCCGCGACTCGGTCCTGCCGCCAATTCCCCGACTCAACTTCGAATCGGTCTCCGTCCTATCTGAATCTGTTGCCGCGATGCTGACCCAGGCGCCGGCACGAATAGCATCGCCCGAATAGTCTGTGCACGCACATCCTTCGAAGACCGCAATAGCTATTCGACCGCAATAGCCATTCGACCCCTGCCACATGCGAGTTCAAGTACACTTTTGGGACTTCCACGCCCGGTAATAAATCCGTGAGTACAAGACGCAGGGTGATATCAGATCAACTGAGTACGCGCTAAGGCGCAGTAGTCAGTGGCAGGGTTTCTGCTTTACTTCTTTGAGTTCAGTACTTTAAGGAGATAGCAAATGCGTTACGCAGTAGCATGGATTCTCGGCGTTCCTCTCTCGCTGATCGTGATTTGGTACCTGGTTGCTCACACGATGTAAACCCGGGTGCGGTCCCAAACTTCAGGAGAACAAAATGAACTTGATACTATTGGTCATACTAGTTGTCCTGCTTCTCGGCGCGTTGCCTGCGTGGCCCTACAGCGCTAACTGGGGTTATTTCCCGAGCGGAGCGCTTGGAACGGTTCTCGTTATAGTGCTGGTCCTGGCGTTGCTGGGCAGGGTCTAGATTAGTAAGTCTTTCCTCCGAACGCTGCTTCGACTTGCTATTTGAAGACCCTCCCGAGTATTCGCTGGCTCAGGACTGGCGATTAGTCAGTACTCCTGCGCCGATAATCAGTACCCCGAGTAATATCGCGCCTTCACTAAGTAGAGGAGGAATGAAGTGGGTCTCCTCGGTGTTGGCTTCGAGCTTCAGATCGCCGAGCTTGGCAACGTCTTCGGTTTTGTGCGTATTGAATGAAGGTATCGCGAACGCGATCAGTCCGAGCAATGCGATGATTGCGCCGAATACTACGATGCTCTTCATGGAATTTACCTCCTTCTCATCGACGCCGCTTGAAGATCGAAACGGCAGTCTGCGTACTTCGAGAAAACGCAACATTTGAGCCACGCGGGAGCGCGATGCTGCAATAAGCGCCTATTTTCGCGCGTTCCGCACAGAATCGAGGCATTTCTGCGCCTTCGGTACTTCTTGCCAAATGGGGTTCTTTCGGTCGGTATTCAGGAAAATATTTCACAACTGCTGTAAAGAAATGCTCCATTAAACCGCTTTCACGGATGGTATGGCCGTTGCTCCTCTTATCCTCGTGCCTGGGCCTTCGACCGCCTAACCAGGAGTGAGCAAAAATGAAGCGAAACTATCCAGCGATCTTGGCAATCGGAATATTCGGCAGTCTCATTATCGTGGGCTCCGCTCTTTGCGTGATTAATTCGTCGAGCAGGCGCCACGGCGAAACTTGGGAGAAGCAAGGGCAGGTAGCCGCCCAAAACGTGATTAAGGTTCACACCGATCGTGGAGTGATTACGCTTCCGGGTCGAGCTGACTCATGGGACGCAGCTGAGCACGCGGAATTTGTGGCCGACAGCCTGGCCGATGTGCAGATAGTCAATAACGAAGTATCGATATTTCCACTGAGTAATGACTGAAATGCACGAATTCATTCTCGAGGTCGTCGCCACGGCCAATACAGGAAGATTGGCTGAGCGCGGAACGAGAGCTTCGTCGGCATCTCGTAAGCGATTCGCAGCCGAGGAATCGGGGTTAGTGGGTACTCGCGGAACCATAGGGAAGCAATTACCCGCCTGAGTTTAACCCGCGTCGATAAATCGTCGTTACTATAAGTCAGTAAGTTAATCGCACCTATGTGGTCCCGGTTTTGCTCTCCTCTTAACGTGGCGGGAGCCCGCGGGCATCAGTCTCGACCGCCAGTTAACCGTCGACAGAGCCAAGGAGGCTATCGGAAATGAACAAAGCAGGACGTTTGATTGCGCTCTCCGCATTGAGCGCGGTCATCATTCCATTTGTGAGTGGATGCGGCGAATCAACTGACCGCGTCAAAGAAACTACCAGTACCAGCACTTCCTACGTGCAGCCCGCGCCAGCGCCGGTGACCGTGGTGACTTCACCTCCTTCGAGGATCAATACCACCGAGGAAAAGAGCGCGTCGCACTCCACTGAGACCGGCGACAACTCGAGTGCGGAAAGTGTCAATGCGTATCACAGCGAGTCGACCACGGTGACGCCGGCTCCTGTAGTGGTCGCGCCAGCCCCAATGGCGCCGACTGCGGAGACTCAGACTTATCAGAAGAAGACCTACAACGAGAGCACTGACTAAGAACAGGGGTGCACGGGGAATCGATTCCTCGTGCACCAGGCATCCAAATCATGAGACACAAAAAATTAATCTCCACTGTGCTGTGCGGTGTGGTAGTAGGACTCGCACTGGCGCTTCGAGTTCACGCGCAACAGGACTCGCCGGCGCCCTCGCATAACGAAATAGCCACGACCAAGTCGATAAACCTCGAGCACGACACCGTACAATCGTCGGCTGAGCATCACTATAATTCTCCCGCCGAGCGCGCGCACGATGACCTGATAATAACCGAGGTGAAGACTTCACTGGCCGACAAGGGCATCTCGGATAAATATCCAGTCGTCGTCGACTGCGACCACGGCACCGTGCAATTGAGCGGAGTCGTAGCATCGGCGAACGATGCAAAGCGGGCGACTTTACTTGCGCAGAACATCGAGGGCGTCGTCACGGTGAAGAATCAACTCACTTGGCGATAGCCGATGCTCAAGTACGGCGCCGCAACACGACCATCGCGCGCCCGCTCACGTGCACCCTCTCTTTGAATGAGTACGATCGCGTGCTTGCCGGCGTAGTTGCATCGCCCGTGTCGACGACGACGCTCCACGTGCGCCCCCAATTTCTGCCCGGCAGCTTGAATTCCATCGGCTCCTGGTACGCGTTGAAGATCAAAAAGAAACTATCGTCGCTGATTTGATCGCCGGCGCGGTTCCGCTCCGAAATAGTGCGTCCGTTCAGAAACGCTCCCAGCGTTTTCGCATATCCGACTCCCCAATCCCCGGAATTCATCTCGACGCCGTCCGGCCTGAACCACTCCAGATCCTTCGGCCATCCAGTCTTCCGCGTAATCCCGGTGAACCATCCGCGGCGATGAAAGATCGGATGCTCGCGACGGAGCTGAAGCAACCGCCGCGTGAATTCGACCAGTGTCGTGTCCGCGTTCGTCCAGTCGATCCATGAAAGCGGGTTGTCCTGACAGTAGGCGTTATTGTTGCCGCCCTGCGTTCGTCCAAGCTCATCGCCCGCGAGCAGCATCGGTATTCCCTGCGAGAGAATGAGAGTCGCCAGGAAGTTGCGTTTTTGCCGGTCGCGGATCGCGCGAATCGCAGGATCGTCGCTCGGACCTTCCACGCCGCAATTCCATGAACGGTTGTGGCTTTCGCCGTCGCGATTGCCCTCGTCGTTCGCCGCGTTGTGTTTCTCGTTGTACGAGACCAGGTCGGAAAGCGTGAAGCCATCGTGCGCGGTAACGAAGTTGATGCTCGCGAGCGGCGCGCGACCTGAGGCGCGGTACAAATCCGAGCTGCCCGTGATGCGCGACGCGAACTCGCCCATCGAATCGCTCGCGCTGCGCCAGAAATCGCGCACGCTATCGCGATACCTGCCGTTCCATTCCTTCCAGTTGACCGGAAAATTCGCGACCCGATAGCCGTGTTCTCCGACATCCCACGGCTCCGCGATTAGCTTGACCCCGGCCAGCTGCGGGTCCTGCGCAATCGCAGCGAAAAATGGACTGGTCGCGAATTCTCCGCGCGGGCCGCGTGCCAGCGTGGTCGCAAGGTCGAAGCGGAATCCGTCCACGTGCATTTCGATTACCCAGTAGCGCAAGCTGTCCATTACTAACTGCAGCACACGCGGATTCATCATATTCAGCGAGTTGCCGGTGCCGGTGAAATCCTCGCATCGGCCGCTGCCGTCGGCCAAAAGACGGTAGTAGGAAGCATTGTCGATGCCGCGGAAGCAAACCGTCGGCCCGCCATCTCCTCCCTCTCCCGTATGGTTGTAAACGACGTCGAGGATCACCTCGATTCCGGCCGAGTGAAACTCTCTGACCATGTGCTTGAATTCGGCGACTTGGGCCCCGAGCGCGCCCTTCGAGGCGAATCTTATGTCCGGCGCAAAATAGCCAATCGTGTTGTATCCCCAATAGTTACTCAGACCCTGTCTGTATAGCCGGTGCTCAGGGGCCGTCTGATGCACCGGCATCAGTTCGATTGCATTCACCCCGAGTGAGGTCAGATGCCCAATCACGGCCGGCGATGCGAGCGCGGCGTAGGTGCCACGAATCGGCTCGGCGACTTCCGGGCGCAGTGCGGTCATCCCTTTCACGTGAGCTTCGTAGATTACCAGGTCCTCCGACGCTATTGCCGGCTTGCGGTCCCCGCCCCAGTCGTATACGGAATCGACAACCACGCACTTGGGCATAACGAGCGCGCTGTTGCGCCGATCGGCGCGAAACGGACCGGTTGCAGTGCGGGCGCGATAGCCCATCATCGAGTCATCCCAGACCGGCGCGCGATCGATCGCGCGGGCATACGGATCGAGCAGCAGCTTTGCGGAATTGAAGTGATGCCCCGCGGGCGGATCGTATCGGCCGACGACGCGATACCCATAGCGCCGTCCCGGACCGACTCCGCCGATGTACGCATGCCACAAATGCTCGGTGCGCTCGACGAGCGGTATTCGCGCGGTTTCGTCATTGCCGGTCGCGCCGTCGAACAGGCAAAGCACGACCCCAGTCGCATGCTCGGAGAACAGCGCGAAATTCGTTCCCGTACCGTCGAAGTTCGCGCCGAGCGGATACGGAGCGCCGGGCAGGATTTGAGATTTGGTTTTCGCCATCCAGGTAAATTGCGCGACCGCTCCCGAGCGCCAACGGGAATGAAACTAATGGCAAGCCATTCGAGCCGTCGCAACCATTGGCCGTCTCGAAAACAGTCATTGGCCGTCGATTACCGACGTCCCTGATAATCGCGCTAGGATGCGGCTCGGAGACATCAGCGATGCGCTCGGTCGATTTCTATTTCGATTTTTCCAGTACCAATAGCTACTTCGCCGCCTTCTTGCTTGCGGAAATCTGCGCTCGGACCGACGCCCGCCTGAACTGGATGCCGACGCATTTTGCCGCGCTGTTTCGCGGCACCGGTTTCGACGTGATGGCGATGTCGCCACAAAAGGCGCGTTATCTTTGGCGCGATCATGCGCGCTACGCGGAACTCACCGGCTTGCCATTCAAAAGGCCGAGCCGCTTCCCGATGAAGACTTCGACTACGCTGCGCGCCGTCCTGGCCGCGGGCGCTGACTCCGGCGCCGAGAGCGGCGACGAATCGCGCGAGCGCGCGAAGGGCGCGCTTACTCAGGCGATCATGCGCGCATACTGGGAGCGCGATGAAAATATCGCCGATCCTGATGTGATTGCGGCGATCGCGGCGGGTGCCGGCTTTGACGGAACTCGCATCATCAACGCCGCGAACTCAGCCCCGATTCGCGACGAGCTCGCCGCGATCACCGATCGCGCCATCGCGCGCGGAGTCTTCGGCGCCCCAACTTTTTTCGTCGGCGATGAAATGTTCTGGGGCAAGGACCGCCTCGACTTCGTCGAACGATGGCTTAAGCGCGCGCCCTAGCCGAATTATCTACGGAATACGGCACTTTCCCACGAAATGGACGCCGCGATGGGTCGCGGGCGTGGAGGGCGCGCGCCAGCCTCAATGTGTCAAAGCGGCATGAAAACCATCCTACAGTTCGTAGTGAAACACTTGACTGATTGTAGGCAACGTTGCACAATCCGGCGCATGGCAGCGTCTGGCACATCCACATTGCGCGGCAAGACTCGCCTCGCCTCTATCGAAGAGCGTCGCAACGACGCGCTCGAGAACCTGCCTTTGCCATGGCCAAGCGCCGGGATGTCGGCGCGCGAGGCTCGCCGTCCGCACGGCCATCGATGCGTCATCTGTGGTGACGACTATCGATGCGCCGGTCCTGATTCGACTGGTGAATGCGCGCCGTTGTGCGGCCCATGCTTGTGGGTCGAATTGGGCGCGCAGATTCGCATGTATCAATCCATGGCTGACGCGATCGATCGGCAGCGGCGCAAACTCGAGCAGCAAGTCGGCGCCTCGAAATGCCGCAAGGCGCAGACGCGTCGGCTCGGCCGGCTGCGCGCAAGCAACGTCGTCGCGGGCTTCGGCCGCGTAGTGCTGAAGCGCGCGCAAAACGCCTCAAACAATATTGGCAACAGAAAGAAGTCGGAACTTTTGCAGATTGATTCTTCGAGTGAGGGTTTCTGAAACGTCCGTAACCTGAAGGGCTTCTATTCGGGGGGAGGCCATAGGAGGCTTCCATGTCGATGTCGAACGTAAAATTTGGGCAGGTGATTCGAGACCGCAGGCGTCAGAGTGAACTGACCCAGCAACAGGTCGCGCGTAGAGTCGGGACCTCGACTCCTTACGTCGGCCATCTCGAGTCCGGCAAGCGGCATCCTTCCGATGAGATCGTGACGCGCCTCGCCGATGCGCTGGGCTTCGATCGTCGCGAACTTTTCTTTCTCGCCAATCCCAGGGCCAAGGAACTCTTGCATCCCGCGGAACCGGTCAAGGGCAATTCCGCGTGGGATGAATTCCGCCGCGACGAAAAAATCCGCCGCATTCACAACATCAACGCCAAGGAAATGAACATGCTCTCGCAGGTCGCGCTGATGGGCCAGGTGAGAAGCTCGCGCGACTTTATCTACGTTCTCAATACCGTGCGCCAGGCTTTGATTTCCTGAGCGCGATTTTTTGGACTTTACTTTGATGCAGGGGAGGCCGCTGACTTCGAGATTCTCTTCTAACGTCGGATTGGACCCCGACGCCCATCGAAGTCGCGCGTCTGCATCGCACGGGACTCGATGCGACGGCGCGGCCAGCCGGGAGTTGGACCTCTCCGGCTGGTTCGCTGTCAATTCGAAGCGCCTTCGAAAGCGCGCATTATGTTGCACGATCGCACCATGAGGAGAGCTGGAACCCTACAGCTGGTATGAGGTGGCATGAAGGCAACCATAGGTTGTGTGGCCTATGATTTGCTGCAATAGACAAGAGTAGACGTAGGTCTTTGAACTAAACCGGGTGTCACTTAAGATAACTCGTCCATTATGCCAATAAGCTCGGCAATGCGCCTTCGTAGCGGTCCCGTGAGTGCCTCGGTTGGCTCTTCGCACGCGGCCCCAAAACCGATGCCCTCGCGCGGTCCGGACGCACTCGTAACTCGCGAGGTAGACCTCCTCGTTTCCAAACTGCTCGGCGAGATTCACGTCCCCTTCGCCTCGCTCGGAACCCGGGTTCTCAATCAGTTGACCGATCTCAAGAAGATTCTTTCCACCGACTACATGGAAGTTCCTGCGCTTCCGCCCAAGCCCCTGCTCAAGGAACTCGCGCGCATCGTCGAAACCGACATCAAGCAGCACACGGGGTCATACGAAAGCCTGGCCGATCTCGGCAATCCGAAACTGATGTCTCACCTCGAGAATCTTTTCGGCCCGCGCGAGCTAGAGCTTCGCGCCGAGCCGTATCGCACCGGGGCGGGACTGTCGCTGCGCGGCTTTTACTGCCGTGCCGACGTCGGCCCGAAGAGCAAGTTCGTAATTTTCGTAAACACCGCGCATCATCCGGGCGCAGTCGCCGCGACGCTCGGCCATGAACTCGGACACTATATATACGGCTCGTTGGTCGGCGAAAAAGCTGAGCACACGGCGTTCATGGAAGGCGCGTTCGCCAACCACCTGGTCGAAGAGGACGAGTTGTTCGCTGACAGCTTGGTTGCGCTCGGCGCTTACGGAAGCGACACGCTCGGCAGCCTCGAAGGTATCGCGCAGCTAAAGCCCGGGTCGGCGGACGATCTTTTCAACCGGATCAAGTCGGCGTACAAGATGCTTGGGCCGCGCTACAATCTCGATCTGACCAAGGGTAAGATGCAAGCGGCATGGCGGGTGCGCTACCTGACCTCGATGGCGCACTTCCTGAAACTTCGTTACGCGCTGCATAAGTCAGCCGGCATCTGATCTGAGTTCCGCAAAAAGGGGACAAAACGGCCGCCCGAATTTCGAGGCGGCTTCGTTTTAGGCGAAACTCAAAGCGCCGCGAACAAGGTATTGAAAAGACTCGCCGCGCGTCCGTCGATCAAGGCGTCGGAACCCATCTGATTCATCACGTAGCCGAATCCCAGGCGCGCGTCGGGATCCGCAAATCCGATCGAGCCGCCGGCGCCCGGATGGCCAAACGTCCGCGGGTTCGGTCCGAGTGGCGCCGCGGGCTGATTCAGCGCAAACCCGAGACCCCATCGCGAGACCACGCCGAGCACTACGTCGGGTCCGAAAGCCTGCTCGGTATGAGCGCGGCTGATGCTGTTTTTGGTCAGGACCCGAAAATCTTTCACCTTGCCGTCGCTTGCCAGCGCGCCGTATAGCGCCGCGAGCGAACGCGCGGTTGCATGGCCGTTGGCGGCGGGAATCTCGGCACTGCGCCATTCGCGGCTGTTCACCAGCGCGGGATCGATGACCGGTCGCGGATTCGCGATCGCCTTGAAAGTGACGGACTCGGGATCGCGAGCCATCTCGGCGATTTGATCCGGCTTGCCCGGCGGCGGAGGCGGCGCGCCGATCAGTTCCGCGATGCGCGCGTCGAAGCTCGCATCGACGCCGATATGCATATCGAGGTTTAGCGGGCGGGCGATCTCGTCGCGCAGATAGGCGCCGATAGTTTTGCCGGTGATGCGGCGAATCACTTCGCCGATCAAATATCCGAAAGTGATCGCGTGATAGCCGTGCCTGGTGCCCGGCTCCCACCACGGTTCTTGCGCAGCGATCGCGGAGCACATCGCGGACCAGTTGAAGTACGCGTCCATCGGGAGTTGCTTTCGCACCGCAGGTAATCCCGCGCGATGACTGAGCAGATAATTTACCGGGATCTTTTCCTTGCCGGCCTGCGCGAACTCGGGCCAGTACTTCGCGACCGGCGCGTCGAGATCGAGCATCCCTTGATCGACCAGGCGATGCGCGCAGATAGCGGCGAGACCCTTGGTCGTCGAGTACACGTTGACCAAGGTGTCGCGAGTCCATGGCCGCGTCTTCGCCTTGTCCGCATGACCGCCCCACAAATCGATGACAGACTTGCCATCGATGGTTGCGGCGACAGCCGCGCCGACCTCGATGCCGTTTGTGAAGCTGTCCGCGAAGACTTCCTTGACGCGCTTGAAGCAGGGATCGGAGGTACCTTCGATCTTCACGGTCATGCCCTAGTGCCTTGGATTTGATTGGAGAATTTGTGATGAGGGATGCGCATGAGTCTCACTTCTGCGCTAGTTTACTCGAAGCTCGGGCGATCGCGTAAGGCTGAACAGTTCATCCCTGAACTTTCGTGGCTATCTGATGAAGTAGCGTTTCTCATAGTCGTTGGGAGAGTGGGGGATGGACGCGGGAAGAGAGAGGCGGGCAACTTAATCTAATGTGAAACCCGCCGTGGGTTCCATTTTTCACGGCTTCCTTGGGCAGGGGTGACCCCTGCACCCAGTGTTCCAGGCGAGGATGCGGCGCGGAGCGCCTGTTAGAAGGTGTGAAAGAGGAAAGGTGTTCAACTCTGAACTAACGCGGCAATCCGGCGGAGTAGCCGCGATAATCTCGGCCGCTGTTCCCTCCTGAAACCTCGCGAGGTTTCAAACTTCCCTTCTTGATAGGACTGGAAACGTTTTTACGTCACGGCAATCGCAATCTTCCTCTCTTTCCGTGAAGCTCAGATCGCAACTCCTCATTCGTCATCCGCGAAAATAGGGAGCGAGCGCGTCGAGGCCCCTGGTGATGTCCCGAAGGAGAGGAGCGATCTGGTCTGCCGTTGCGTCTAGGATCGTGTCTGTGCCTGGCTGAGCACCACCTATCACTCGAAGATTGTCCACAGCTTCGAATGCTATTACCACCTTCGTCCAATCGGTGTGGGATAATTCGGGAGCGATGACATTCCCGTACCTCTGCCATGCGTCCGTCGTCAGTCGAATGTCGGCGCCCCACCAATGCTTCTTCTCAACACATATACGCGCGGCGGCGCAAGCCTTGAATAGTTCGTCGCTAATCAGCCTCGACGCTGTTTTAACATCAGTGTAGTGACGGCGCTTCTCGCGCCTGGCAGCAAGCACGCTATTGGCGATGATGCTTAAGAGAACGCCACCCAGACTGATAAGCGCTACCGTAATCGCAACCATCGTTTCCAAACAGTACCCGAAACTCGAGACGCTGTGCCAATCACGACCTGTCAGCGAACCCACACGCGTAACACTCCGCGTTGTCACTGGCGTCAGCGATCGGCATTGGCAGATTCGTGATATCGTGAACGTGCTAGAGGCTTGGGAAGCCAAAAAGTAATGGATGGCCGACCATGGACTTCACTATCTTCTACGCTTGGCAGAGTGATCGCTCTCAGAATACGCACAGGTATCTGATCCGTGACGCAGCCAAGGAGGCGGTGAAGCGGATCGGCAAGGATGCCAGCGTCGAAGATTCGCCACGGCTTGACCACGACACAAAGGATGTGCCGGGGACACCCCAAATCGCGGGCACCATCTTCAGGAAGATCCAAGAGAGCGGGGCCTTTATAGCGGACCTCACGTTTATAGGGGCAGCCGACCTCCATGATGGTGACAAGAAGTTGCTGCCGAACCCGAACGTGCTTTTAGAGCTGGGGTATGCGGCTCGAAGCATCGGTTGGGATCGCATCATCTGCGTGATGAATACCGCCTATGGTCCTGTGGAGGAACAGATCTTCGACATCCGGCAGCGGCGGTGGCCCATCTGCTACGAGCTGAAAGGCGAGAACCCTGAAGACGTCCTGAAGGCCAGAGAGTATCTGTCCGGTCAGCTCCAAATGGCGATCCGCATGGTGATGGGAAGCCCGCATGAGGCCGTCGAAGATGCGATCAGTAGACTGACACCGCAGGCCCTTCACTTCATAGAACACCATAGAAATTACGCATATTTCTGGAATGCCGACGAAAATGTGAGGGCTGGCGGGGGCTGGACGGCGGCTGCCGTGGCTTGCCTCCTAAACTTGGAGCTAATCCGTGCGTACTTCGAGCCCAAGGTCAACAGGTTCGTTTATACCTGGACCTACATCGGCAACTTGGTGGTAACGAAGATGGAACCCAACTTCCCCCCTCTCGCGCACAGCGACGTTAAAGAAAAAATCGAGGCGGACCCCGCGATTCCAGAAAGTCAGAGTTCCGTTCCCTCGTCGCCACCATCAGGCTCTTTCCCTCGTACTACGCAGGACGATGATGTGCGCTCCCGTCGCGACTCTCTGCTAACGTGGCTGTCCGGTCTTTGGGCCAGGCTCCATTGACGACTCCCAATCTGACCCATTAGTGGAAACTGGGTGCGCGCTGCCAAGCGCGGATTCTATCGTGTCTAGGGGTTGGGCAGGAATGCTGCTGGGGAGACGTGGAAGCGGGCTGCTATTTCTTTGATCTGGCGTGCGTTGAGTTGGCATTTTCCGCGTGGCACTTCTGCGACTACGCCCTGGGTGCCGATTTCAGGCAGGTCGGACATCGAGGACGGTGGTGGTGAATCTGCATGGTGTCGGTGTGGCGCACGCTGTAAAAGATCCGGGGCCCTTCGGCTTCGCTCAGGGTGACACAAGGAAAGAGTGTGGATAGAAGAGAGAGCGTCGCTTCGCCCTTCGAGAATACTCAGGGCAGGCTCCGGTCCCTCGACTTCGGTGGGGATGACGGAGAGAGGAAAGGAAGGAGCGTCGCTTCGCGGAGATCCCTCCGCTTCGGTCGGGATGACGGAGGGGAAGATGACGGAAAGAAAAAAAGGAGCATCGCTTCGCGGGAAGCCCCCTTCGACTTCGCTCAGGACGACAGAGGGGATGACGGAAAGAGAAAAGAACTGTCGCTTCGCGGAAGTTCCTTGCGCTTCGGTCGGGATGACGGAAAGCGGATTACGGAAGGAGAAAAGAAGGAGCATCGCTTCGCGGAGGTCCTTCGACTTCGCTCAGGACGACAGAGGGGGATCACCGAAGGAGAAAGAAAATCAGGGTGCGTTGCCGAGAGTTGAGGGGAGCGTCTATACTTCGGGCGCGTTCGGGCCCGCTAACAGCGGGGTTTATTGATGCCATCGCAGGAGACTTTTGCCAAGGTTAGTCGGGTTGTTAGCCGCCTTTATGGGCGGGTGTTTTCTTCTAATCCGTATCCGCTCTACAAGTTTTTGCGCGTACATTACCCGCTCCTGCGGACGCCGATTGGGTTTTGGATTTCTACCCGGTACGACAACTGCGTTGGGATTTTGCGGGATAAGAGATTTGCGGCGTTCGACCTGAATGCGCTCGATGCGTTTCCGCCTGATGACGGGCTTAAGTCGATGCGCGAGGCGCTGCAGCATGCGATTGTGTTTCGCAATCCGCCTGACCATACGCGGCTGCGGAAATTGATGAATACGTTTTTCTCGCCGGCGGTCTGTGCCGGGCTCGAGCCTACGATCCAGAGAATTTTCGACAATTTGCTCGATAAGGTGCAGGAGCGCGGGTCGACCGCGAGCGGCACACTCGACATGATCAAGGACCTTGCGTTTCCGTTTCCGATCGACGTGCTCGCCGAGGTCATGGGCGCTTCGGAAGAGGACAAGCCGATTTTCCGCGACTGGATGCGGACGCTTGGGGTGCCGCTCGATCCGGTGATCAGCGCGAACGATCCGGGAGTCGAAGTGCGCCAGGCCGTCGCGGCAGTCCGGCGCTATTTTTCGGAATTGGCGGCCGAGCGCCGGAAGCATCCGCGGGAGGATCTGATCAGTATCATGGTGTCGGCCGAAGAACGCGGCGACTTCGCGACTGAAGAGGAACTGGTGTTCAGCGCGATGTTCACGCTGCTGGCGGGGCATGAAACCACGATGAACATGATCGGCAACGGGATGCTCGCGTTGCTGCGCGATCCGGAATCGCTCGCGCGGCTCAAGAGCGACCCGTCACTGATTGACTCCGCGCTCGACGAGTTTTTGCGCTACGACAGTCCGGTGCAGGTGACGTTTCGTACCGCGACTGAGGATATCGAAGTCGCGGGCAAAACCGTTCCGAAGGGTGAGCATGTGGTCGTGTTCCTGGGCGCGGCGAATCGCGATCCGGAGCGGTTTGTCGATCCCGATAAGCTCGATATCGCGCGTAAGGACAACCATCATCTGTCGTTCGCCGCCGGACCGCATCGATGTATCGGCGAGGTGCTCGCGCGCGTGGAGGGACGGGTGGCGTTCGAGACGATTTTGCGCCGGATGCCGAAGTTGGCGCTGGCGAATGCGAATCCGAAGTGGCGGCCGGCGATGAGTTTGCGCGGGTTGCAGGCGTTGCCGCTGGTGTTTTAGGCGGAGCAAATCACCTGCGCGGTGGGCGCAAGGGGTGACCCCTTGACCCAGTGAAGCAGAACGAAAATCTGCGCAGCGCATATTTTCGAAGGGTTAATCTTTCAGACAAGCCGAGAGCAAAAGACCGTCTGCGGGCTTTTGCGCTGGAGTTTGCAATGGACACTGGGTCAAGGGGTCAGCCCCTTGCGCTCACCGCGCAGGTGATTTGCTTCTGGTTTATCTTTGCGGCGGGACGGGGGCGGGATGCGAGGCGTGCCAGCAGGATTGCGCCCCGTGGCATCCGTGGAGTGCGACTACTTGCGCGTGGAGCGACTTGACGGCGGTTTTCGAGAGCGATGAGAACGTATTTCGCAACTCGTCGGGATCGCGTACGCGGTCGTGATATTCGTGCGACCCGTCGGCGTATTCGACGTAGAGCGACTTGAGCGTGCGGATCGCCTCGTAGCTCGGCGGATTGCCGCTGCGGCTTTCGGGCGCGTCCGGATCACCGGCTTCGTTCTCCCTGACGCCCGGCCCGTGGTGCTCGACCAGTGCGATCGTGCGCCACTTGGCAACGGGTTCGCCGCGCAGAAGCGGGGTCAGGCTGCGGCCGTCGGTGGTGGCCGGGATAGCTGCACCGGCAAGCTCGGCGAAGGTCGGGCAGAGATCGGTATTTTCGACGATCTCATCCAGGGTGCGCCCTGGTGCTACCGAAGGACCGGTGACGATGAGGGGGACGTGGATATCAGTGTCGAAGGCAGTCTCTTTTCCCGGCATCAGGCGGTGCTCGCCCATGTGAAGGCTGTTGTCGGAGCTGAACACGAAGTAGGTGTTTTTCTCCTGGCCGATCGCGGCGACCGCGGCCTGGATATCGCCAATCATCTTGTCGATCGCGAGCACCGATTGGGCGCGCTGGCGGAAGTGGCGGTCGATCGACGCCATGTCGTCATCCGAGAGCGGCGGTAACTCGCTAAGCCACTTGGCCGCGTTGGCATCCGGGGGCGCATCGAAGGCCGGTGTGCGCGGCGCGTGCAGCCCCGGGAACGCGCCCGAATCGCGCGGGGCCGGGACATAAGGATTGTGCGGGGCGAAGGTCGCGACCTCGATGAAGAAGGGTGTGCGCGCCGATTGTCTGATGAACTTCACGGCGATGCGCGCGAGGACATCGGTCAAGTAATCCGCGGGCTGGGCGCCGTAGTGGACGACCTTACCGTTTTGATTCATCAGGTAGTTGAACTCGGCATAAGCTTTGCCGGCGACATCCCATTCGTTCCATCCTATCGCGGCGCCGTTCTGGCTCGGGAGGTAGCCGTTCAAATATTTGCCGAGCATCGCGGTCTTGTAACCGACGCGTTGGAGCGCAACCGCAAAGGTGTGGGATTCGTTGCCCAGTGCGTTGAAGACGCGGTAGCCGCCGTCGGGCTCGAGGTTGCGGAATACGCCGGTGTCGTGCGGGAACTCGCCGGTGAAGATCGACGCGCGCGACGGGCAGCATAGCGAATCGGTGACGAAGGAATTGGCGAAGCTGACGCCATCGTGCTGCATCGCGAGTACGTGGGGCATGAACCGGAGCAGGTTTGCGGACAGATCGTCGGTCAAGATGAAAACGATATTGGGACTACCGGGCGGGACGGGGTGCTCGGCCGGCAGCACTTGCGGACCGCCTAGCTGGTCGCCGAATGAGGCGCTCTTGAGTCGGCCGAAGACGCTCACGGACGCATCGCGGTTGCGATGAAACGAGAATCCGTGCCTCAGATCTACGGTTAGCTGACCGCCTCTCTTCCAAAGGATCGCAGCGACTGCGAGCGCCAGGACGATCAGGAAAACGAACCCGCCCACCGCCGCCATCCAGGCGTCGCGTTTTTTCATTTCCGCTTTCCTTCAGACGCGCGATCGATAATTCGCGTCTGTGAAAGGCTGGAAGAAACTGTGCGCCTCACCACAACTCGGCAAAGATTTTGTAAAAAGACATCGTGCAATCTGCAACTGGCCGCGCGGCAGCCCGCGGCGCTCAGGTGGTAGTACGAATCAGGTGGCGGGGAGTTTCACGGCGCGGGAGTGCGGGAACGTAGGAATCTTAGTCTCGCCTACGCGGCTGGCGGCAGGGGTGACCCCTGCACCCGGGGTCCATTGCAAAACTCAAGCGCAAAAGCCCGCGGACGGTCTTTTGCTCTCGGTTTGTCTGAAAGATTAATCTTCCGAAAATATGCGCTGCGCAGATTTTCGTCTGGTTCACTTTTCACTGGGTCAAGGGGTCACCCGTTGCGCCCACCGCGCAGGTGATTTGCATTTATAGCGACGCGTAGATTGCGTCGATCAGCGCGGTGGCGCGGGGATCGATTAGCAAGCTGGTTTGCATTTTGTTCATTGTGTAGCCGAAGCCGATTTTTGCTTCGGGGTCGGCGTAACCTAGTGAGCCGCCGGCGCCTGGATGGCCGAATGATTTTGGATTGGGGCCGAGCGAGGCGCCCGGCTGCGACATCATGAAGCCGAGTGAGAAGCGAGTGTTGATGAAGAGTACCGCGTCGGAGCCGATCGATTGCTCGTCGGCGCATCGCGCGATCTCCTTCGGAGACATCACGCGAACGCCGTCGAGCTCGCCGCCGCGGGCGAGCGCGCCGTATAGCCGCGCCAGAGACATCGCGGTGCCGTGGCCGTTGGCGGCGGGAATTTCCGCGCCGCGCCATTCGCGCGAATTGACCAGTCCCGGCTTGCCCATCAGGGGTGGATTCATGAAGGCCTTCGCGATCATCGACTCCGGATCCTTCATGACCTCGGCAAAAATATTCGGCTCGCCCGGCGCGGGCGCGGGCGCCGCGATCAGGCTCGCGACGCGCGAGTCGTGCTTCGCGTCGAGGCCGATGTGGAAATCGAGCGCGAGCGGGCCGGCCAGCTCGTCGCGAAAATATGTGCCCACCGTCTTGCCGGTGATTCGCCGAATCACTTCACCGACCAGGTATCCGAACGTGACCGCGTGATAGCCGTGCCGAGTGCCGGGCTCCCACCATGGCTCCTGCTCGGCGAGCGCCGAGGTCATCGTGTTCCAGTTGAAGAGCGCGTCGTCGTCGAGCGGCTTGCGCACGGCAGGCAATCCGGCGCGATGACTCAGCAGAAAGCGCACCGGCATCTTTTCCTTGCCGGCGTGCGCGAACTCGGGCCAATACTTCGCAACTGGAGCGTCGAGATCGAGCTTGCCCTGATCGACGAGCCGATGGGCGCAGATCGCGGTGACGCCCTTGGTGGTCGAGTAGACGTTGACGAGTTGGTCGCGGGTCCATGGGCGGGTCCCGGCCTTGTCGGCGTGCCCGGCCCATATGTCGACGACCGGCTTGCCGTCTAGAGTGACCGCGGCGGCTGCGCCGACTTCGTTTCGCTTTTCGAAATTTTCGGTGAACGCGTCTTTGACGCGATTAAATTTTGGATCGCAAATGCCCTCGATTTTCACTTTCACAGACATGAATTTTGCTTCTCCGGCAGGTTGTTTAATTCAGGAGAAAGATAATACGAAACGGTCGGGCTGGAAACCCAATTGATTTCGGGGCACTGGTTCAATCAATCACGGGCAGGGACGCCCGTGCCACTAAGGATTTAAGAGCGGTCAGGCGATTGCGCCGCCGCAGCTCGAGCCGGCGCCGGCGGTGCATCCGAAGCAGTGCGAGGCGGTTGCTATTGGTTCGTTTGCGAGGGTCGCTACGTCGTCGATGTCCCAGATGGTTCGGGCGCGACTGCCAAGCGGGATTTCCAGCATCTGGTTGAAATCGCAATCGTAGAGGCGTCCGTCGTATCCGACGCTGACGAGGCTGCGGCACATCAGCGCGTCCACCGTCGCCGGATTGAAATGATTCACCAGCAGGCTCATGTAGCTCGCGTGATTGCCGGTCGAGGCGAGCTGATTCGCGAAGCGCGCGATCGGCATGTTGGTGATGGTAAGCAGGCGATCGAAGACGACGCCGAAGTTGCGCTCGAGTTCGTCGCGAAAGCGGGCTTCCAGTTCCGCTTGCGGCGGCGGTAACGACGGGCCGATTGGGTTGTAGACCAGATCGAGGCGCATCGCGCCGCGCCCGAATCCGGCCGCGTTCAGACGGCGCATCGCGACGATGCTCTTGTCGAAGACACCGGCGCCGCGCTGTTGATCGACATTCTCAGCGGTGTAGCAAGGCAGCGAGCAGACGAGCTCGACGCGCGAACGTCGATAAAAATCGACGAGCCATTCCATCCCGGGTTCCAGGGTCACGGTAAGGTTGCATCGAACGATCACGGTGCGGCCGAGTTCGCGGGCACGCTCGACAAGCATCGCGAAGTTCGGATTCAGCTCAGGTGCGCCGCCGGTGATGTCGAGAGTGCTGACCGCGGGACTCGCGGCGAGAATTTCGATCACGCGATCCGCGGTCGCGCGCGTCATGCGCTCGGTCCGGCGCGGGCCCGCATCGACATGGCAGTGATGGCAGGCCTGGTTGCATAGCTTGCCGACGTTGACCTGAAGCGTGGCGACAGACTTGCGGCTGAGCGCGTCGATGCCGTGGCGCGTGAGGGTCGCGGCGAAGTGCGGTGCGGAAAAAGATTCGGCTGCGGCGGCCATCACCCGATCCTAACACGCCGATGCACGGGTGGCAGCAACAAATCGACGGTGCGACTTTTCATTTATTCGCGGCCCGCATTGGGCTAAAACCACTAGCAATGAAGAAAAAACAGACTGCAGAAGCTAGTCGCGATCAAAAGGATCGTTATCAAAAGACCTATCGCGGCGGATGCCATTGTGGGCGGATTCGCTTCGAGGTGAAGGGCACGCTCGAGCGCGTCTCGGAATGCAACTGCTCGATCTGCACGAAGAAAGGATACCTACACTGGATCGTGCCGCGCAGCGCGTTCCGGCTGATAACGCCGTCGGATAATATCGCGGCCTACGCGTTCAACACGAAAGTCGCCAAGCATCTGTTCTGCCCAAATTGCGGGGTCGCATCGTTTTATATTCCGCGCTCAGACCCCGACGGCATCGACGTCAATGTGCGATGCCTCGAACACGTGAACGTGGGCAAGCTCGAGCTCGAACATTTTGACGGACGCGACTGGGAAAAGGCGATGGCGGGACGCAAGCCGTCGTTCGAGCGCAGCTCAATCGAGAAATGAGGACTGATGGCGACGCTTGGTTTTTCGCGCGCAGACTTCGAAGTGTTTTCGATCGACAGTTTCAGCGCGCGGATGGAAAAAATATATGAGCGCATCAGGCCGCGGCTGGTGCGGCTCGGAGGTGAGCTGGCGCCGGAGCTATCGCGAAGACTGCAGATGGAGTTTTTTCCGCATCTCGCAAAGCATCCGCGGCCGACGGCAAATCGGCGCGCGATAAATCTTCCGGCAGAGAGCTGGACCGCGTGGGGGCCCTCGGCGAACGGGTACAAGGGTTATGGATATCTCGCGCTATGTATCTCGGGCGCGGGAATTCATGCGCGCGCGATCGTAAGGACCGAGGCCGACGGACGGGCCGAGATGGGGCGGATGCTGAAGTCGAAGTCGAGTGCGCTGGAAAAATCGTTTCGCGGCACCAGGATTCAGCGCTACGAAAAATGGGACTGTATCAATATCCCAAGGCCGGTTCCCGCCAACGCGGAGCTGTTCGTCGCACTCGGCACGGCACTCGAGAGTAAAAGCGGCGCGATCGACGTCGGCTTCGGATGGCCGTGGCGCGAGGCAATCCGGCTCGACGTGAATGAAGTGCTCGACGCATTCGGCGAGCTTGGACCTCTCTACGGCGTGTTGCGGTCGGTTTCGATCGCATAGTCACCTCTATGAAGCGCGGACGGCAAACACTATTGTAGTTCGATTGAGGCGCACGGGTTGCGGCCTCCAAGAAGGGATTCATGGCGAACAAAGGAAATTGCAAACATAAAGATTGCAGCCGCGAGGCCGTCGGCAAAGGCTATTGCCGGATGCATTTTCGGCTCTGGAAAGCGGGCGAGATGCCCAAGCCTCGGTACAAGACGTGCACTTTCGAGAAGTGTCACAAGATACGCTCGGGCACGAGCAGCCTGTGCGAAGAACATTTCAAGGCGAAGCACGGCAAGGCGGGCGCCGGCGCGTCTGCGGGTGCCGCACCTGAAGCCGCCGCGGCTGAGACTCCTGCCGCGCCTCCCGCATCCTGATAGTCGCGACCAGTCGACGTCACCGTCCGCGAATATGCGCGGGCAAATGAATTCCGATGGCTAACTTAATTGTGGCGGGTGCGGCGGGCCGGATGGGACGGCTGTTGATCGCGCTGGCGGGGCGCGATCCGGCGCACAAGATTGTCGGTGCGCTCGAAGCGCGCGGCAATTCTGCGATTGGATCCGATGCCGGGGAACTTGCGGGCGTTGGCTCGATCGGAGTGAAAATCTCCGAGGACTACGCGGGGCTCGCGCGGCCGGACACCGTCACTTTGGACTTCACGACCGCAGTCGCTTCGATGGAGCATCTCGAGGTGGCGTCGAAAGCGGGAGCGGCGATCGTTATCGGATCGACGGGATTCACGCCGGAGATGGAAGCTCGCGCGCGCGCTCTCGCGGGCAAGACGCGGACTGTGATCGCGCCTAACATGAGTATTGGCGTGAACGTGCTCGCGAAGATCGTCGCGGAGGTCGCGGCGATTCTGCCCGACTTCGATGCCGAAGTGATCGAGATCCATCATCGGACCAAGATCGACGCGCCGAGCGGCACCGCGATTTCGCTTGGCAAAGCGATCGCGGCGGCGCGCGGAGTAGATTTCGCCTCGAACGTGGTGCACGGACGCGAAGGAATCACGGGGGTCAGGCCGGACGGCAAGATCGCGGTGCTCGCGATTCGCGCGGGCGACGCGGTCGGCGATCACACGGTGATATTTGGCGGACAAGGCGAGCGGCTCGAGCTGATACATCGCGCGCAGAGCCGCGACTCGCTCGCACGCGGCGCGCTCCGCGCGGCGGTATGGATCGTCGGACGCAAGCCCGGGCTGTACACGATGCGCGACGTGCTGGGAATCTAGCTTTTAACTTTTAACTTTTAACTTTTAACTGGGCGAAGAAGTCTTTCCTCGGTCGTCCGCGCTCTGCCCTTCGCTCTTTCTTTCTCGTCTCTGTCACTCTTCTATTATCGCTGAGCTTTTTTCTCTGAGTTTTTTGGCCCGGCTCTTGTATATACAAGCAGTAAGCGGCGGAAAAATGAATAACCCTCTTGAAAACAAGTGTGACCAATTCGCGAACGGCCAAGTCAGTTGCGATTTGCGAAGCAACTCGAGCGCCGCGGAATTGGAGACTCAGCTCGATGTGTGGTGAAGCTGCCCGAAAGCACGCTTTGCCGCGTGAAGAGAGATGCTTGACTGAAATAATACGTACGTCCATATTTAAACTTTTAAACGGGTCAGCCGCAAACTGACCATAAATTGCGCTCTACGGAGTTCACTATGGATACCCCCGTTGTTTTGATCACTGGCGCCCTCACGGGCATTGGACAAGCCACTGCGATGGCATTCGCGAAAGATGGCGCGCGCATCGTGGTCGCGGGTCGACGCGACGACGCCGGCCAAAAGTTGCTCGCCGAACTGCGCGGTCTTGGCGCGGAAGCGGAATATTGGCGGACTGACGTGCGTCACGAAGACGACGTGCGCGCGCTGGTCGATAAGACTGTCGCGCGCTTCGGGCGCCTCGATGTGGCCGTCAACAACGCCGGCACCGAAGGCAAGCCCGGTCCAGTTACGGAGCAGACTGCCGAGAGCTACGCGGCGACTTTCGACACCAACGTCCTTGGCACATTGCTGAGCATGAAGCATGAGCTGCGCGTGATGCAGGCGCAGGGTCACGGCAGCATCGTCAATGTATCGTCGACCTACGGACGGATTGGCACCGCGGGCGCGTCAGTCTACGTGGCGAGCAAGCACGCGGTTGAAGGCTTGACGAAGTCGGCAGCGCTCGAGGCCGCGGCGTTCGGAGTGCGCGTCAATGTGGTCGCGCCGGGGCCGATCGAGACCGGGATGCTGAACCGGTTCACCGGTAACGAGGAAAGAAAGGCCGGCCTGGTCGCGGGAGTGCCGCTCAAGCGCGTAGGGACGCCCGAAGAAATCGCCGAGACAATCGTGTTTCTCGCCTCGGACAAGGCGCCCTTCATCACTGGCGCGTCATTCGCCGTTGATGGCGGTAAGACTGCGCAATAGTTCAGGAGGATACAGCCATGGCTCGCGGAAATATCAGTCATATTGCGCTCGCGGTTAGCGACCTGGAGCGCTCGACAGCATTTTACGACCGAGTGTTCGGATTCATCGGCTTCAAACGCGTCGAAGTTCCGGAATCGACTCAGGATGCGATGAAGACGCGCCTCGTGGCGTGGGTCGGACCGGGTTACTCGATATCGATCCGGCCGTCGAAGGGCGAGTTTGCGCATCGCGTGCACGATCGAAATGCGCCCGGATCCAATCACATAGCATTCAGTGCCGAGGATCGATCGGACATTGAGAAGATGTATGCGCTCTTGAAAGAAATGGGAGCGACAGTACTCGACGCGCCCGCGGAATATCCATACGCGCCGGGATACTTCGCAGTTTATTTCACCGATCCTGACGGGCTGAAGTTTGAGTTCGCATACGTGCCGCCGCGAACTTGAGATTCATTAGCCTCAACTGATCCACAAATTGCGCTCAAAGGAGTTCACTATGAAGACCCCCGTTGTTTTGATCACTGGCGCCCTGACGGGCATTGGACGAGCGACTGCGCTGCTCTTCGCGAAAGAGGGTGCGCGCATCGTAATCGCGGGCCGGCGCGACGAAGTTGGCCAAAAACTGCTGGCTGAGATCCGCGGCCTCAACGCCGACGCGGAATACGTGCATGCCGACGTGCGCCACGAGGAAGAGGTACAAAAGCTGGTCGACAAGACCGTCGCGCGCTTCGGTCGTCTGGATATTGCCGTAAACAACGCCGCGACTGAGGGAGTGCGCGGTCTCGTAACCGAGCAGACAGCCGAGAGCTACGCGGCCACGTTCGATACCAATGTGCTCGGCGTGTTGCTCAGCATGAAGCATGAGTTGCGCGCGATGCTTGCGCAGGGCAGTGGGAGCATCGTCAATGTTTCATCGGCATACGGAAGCATAGGAGCGCCGGGAGCATCGGTTTACGTGGCGAGTAAGCATGCGGTGGAAGGGATGACAAAGTCCGCCGCACTGGAAACCGCGGGGACCGGCGTGCGCGTAAACGTGGTGGCTCCGGGCACTACGGATACCGGGATGCTCTCGCGCTTCACCAATACGGATGAGAATAAGGCGGCGCTCGTCTCTACGGTGCCATTCAAACGTCTCGCGACGCCGGAGGAGATCGCTCACGTGATCGTGTTTGTAGCATCCGCAAACGCCTCGTATATGACCGGTGCGTCGGTCGCGGTGGACGGCGGAATGCTGGCTGCCTAAAAGCGTTGGGAGAATGACCATATGCTCACAGGCAAGGGTCATCGCCGCGTCGTCACGGGACATCGCGGCGGAAGATCCGTGGTGCTGAGCGATCAGCGTCGCGAGCCTTACAAATTCAAGACGGTCGCCGGCTTTGAGCACACTTATATGTGGGCGACCGATGGCAGCCTCGAGTCCGACCCCAACAGGATCGAGCGGGAGCTGCCGAAATCGGCGCTGCCGCCCGCCAATGGCTCGCTGCTCCATATTGTGACGTTCCCGCCCGCGGCCGCCGCTTCTTCAGAATCGGATGCGTCGCAGGTCGCCCAGGAATTTCTCGCGCGCCTGCCCGGACTCGCGGATACATTCGAGCACGACGGATCGCAAATGCACGTAACACAGACTGTCGACTACGCGATCCTGCTGGACGGCGAGTTGTGGCTGGAACTCGACGACGGCGCGACGGTGCATCTTGTTGCGGGCGACGTTGTCGTCCAGCAGGCGACGCGCCATGGCTGGCGCAACAAGGGCGCGCGCCCGGCGACGATCGCTTTCGTGATGCTCGGCGCCGGCGCGACCTCGTGAGGCAATTGAGAGTGAGGAGAACTACATCCGATGACCGAAAATAGGAAGCTGCAAGGAAAAGTGGCCGTCATCACCGGTGGCAGCACAGGAATAGGCTTCGCTGCGGCGAAGCTCTTCGTCGAAGAGGGTGCCTACGTCTTCATCACCGGCCGGCGTCAGAAAGAGCTCGACGCGGCCGTAAAGGCGATCGGCAGCAACGTTACTGGCGTTCAGGGAGACGTTGCCAAATTGGCCGACCTCGATCGTCTTTATGCGGCCGTCAAAGCAAAAGGCAAACTTGACATCGTCTTCGCCAATGCCGGCATCGCGGAATTTTCTCCTCTCGGCAAAATCACTGAGGAACATTTCGACAAACTCTTCGACATCAACGTCAAGGGAGCGCTGTTCACCGTGCAGAAAGCCTTGCCGCTGCTGAAGGATGGTGGCTCGATCATCCTCACGGGCTCCGCCGCAGGCGTCAAAGGTACTCCGGCCTTCGGTGTCTACGGCGCGACGAAGGCCGCGCTGCGTTCCTTCGCGCGGACCTGGACCTCGGATCTCAAGGATCGGCACATTCGCTCAAATGTCGTTAGCCCCGGTCCGACCGACACCCCGGTTCTCGATGGACTACCTACGGAGGCTATTGCGCGGATTGCGTCCACCATTCCGATGGGCCGGATGGGGGAATCCGACGAGATCGCCAAGGCTGCGCTATTTCTGGCGTCGGATGACTCGAGTTTTGTCACAGGCATCGAACTGTTCGTTGATGGCGGCAGAGCGCAAGTCTGATCGAGAGCCGCCGCGCGGGTCGATTTGTAAGAGAGGAAGAACCATGAGCGATTTAGATGCGGAGAAGAATAAGGCGCTTGTCCTGGAAGCATTCGATACGCTCTTCAACAAGCGGGACTACAAAGCCGCCGAGCGATTTTGGTCGCCCAAATATATTCAGCACAGTGCGCACATCGCCCCGGGACGCGAGGGGCTTTTCAATCTGATCAAAAACGCACCGGCATCGTTGCGATACGAACACAGCGTGATCCTCGCTGATAAGGAATATGTGATCGTCCACGGGCGATTTTCGGGCCATGGGCTATCGCCACGCAGCTGGATCGCGGCTGACATCGTGCGCATCGCCGACGGCGTACTCGTCGAGCACTGGGACGTCTTGCAAGACGAAGCGACCAAGAACGAGTCACAAAGCGGGTTGCCGATGTTCGGCAAGACGTTTCCCGCGTAGACAGTCCTTAGAGGAACGGAGCGAATGACCTCGCAGTGGCCAGCCAGCCACGACACTTAGACTCGGAGGCATGAGAATGAAACTCAGCGGAAACACGATACTCATAACAGGCGGCGGCTCGGGCATCGGACGGGGACTCGCTGAAGCGCTACACAGACTCGACAATCAAGTCATCATCTCCGGTAGGCGCAGAGGGCATCTTGCAGCAACGATAGACGCTAACCCGGGAATGCGTTCGGTCGAGTTGGATGTCACCGATCCATCGAACATCGCGGCTGTCACGAAAAAGCTGATCGCAGAATTTCCGAAGACGAACGTACTCATCAACAATGCGGGCATCATGCTGCCTGACGATGCTGCAGGTGCCATCGATGAAGAACTCCTGGTTTCGACGGTCACGACGAATCTGCTCGGGCCGATCCGTATGACCTCGGGATTGATTGAACACTTCAAGAGGCAGCCCTATGCGGCGGTAATCAATATGTCGTCGGTGCTGGGGTTCGTGCCGCTGGCGATGACCGCGGTCTATTCTTCCACCAAGGCGGCTCTGCATTCCTACACGCTTTCTCTGCGTTTTAAGCTGCGCGGCACATCGGTTCAGGTGCAGGAGATCGCGCCACCGTGGGTGCGGACCGACCTGATGAACAGCAACGACGCACCGCAGGCCATGCCTCTCAAGCAATTCATCGATGAGACGATGAAGGCACTCGGCACGGACGACGAAGAAGTGCTGGTCGAAAGCGCGAAAGCGCTGCGCAACAATCCCGGAGCTTCGGAGCATGCCTTGGTGACGCAATTCAACGATACGATGGCAGGCAATCTACCCAAATGATCGACGCGCTCGGTCAATTTCCACGCGAAAACTGAGGAGATGTTCCGATGGTTTACCTGGAATATTCGATCAAGCTGCGGGCTGGCAGGCTGCAGGATTTTGTTTCGCTACTCAATGGCTTGACACCGGTAGTGGGCAAACACGGTTGGAAGCTGCTGGGAAGCTACGCCACCGTCGTAGGCCGCCTGAACACGGTCGTCGATTTTTGGGAGCTGCCGAACGAAGCAGCAATTCAAGCGGCGCTGTCTGATTCGGAGGTGGCGAAACTCGCCTCGCGCTTTGGCGAGATAGTCGAAGACCAGATCCTGACACTGCTCAACAAATTGCCGATTTCCTAGTTGCGGAAATCGACAGGAGAGCTTTCACCATGCCCTTAAATGGCGAGTACCAACCCAGCCGGAACGACCGAACCCGCGAACAGGTCGAACTGTATGAAGCGACCAATGGCGTAGAGGGAGGCACACTGAAAGGAAAACCGGTCATTGTGCTGACCTACAAGGGCGCCAAGTCCGGCAAGATTCGCAAGAAACCGCTTATGAGGATCGAGCACAACGGAACTTACGCTGTGGTTGCCTCCAACGCCGGCGCTCCGACGCACCCCTTATGGTATTACAACATCGTCGCCGATCCGCTGGTCGAGTTGCAGGATGGCGCGGTCAAGCGAGAGATGCGGGTCCGCGAGGTCTTCGGCGAAGAAAAGCAGGAGTGGTGGAAGCGGGCGGATGCCGCCTATCCGAATTTCCCTGCTTACCGGGCCCGTGCAGGCCGTGAAATCCCCGTGCTCGTCCTGGAGCCGCTCCGATCGCTCCTCTGAATCCTCGGTTCCTTGACGCTCTTAATACGAACGTACATATTGCGACTAGTGCCCAAGCCTTCAAACCGCGAAAAAATACTGACCGAAGGTCTTCGCGTCGTGCACGAGCGGGGCTTTGCAGGCGCGAGCGTTCGCGACATCGTCGAGGCGGCGGGAGTGCCGCATGGGTCGTTCACCAATCACTTCGCTTCGAAAGAAGCCTTCTGCCTTGAAATACTCGATCTCTATTTCAAAGACGTCCGCGCCATGATCGAGCGGACTCTTCGCAACGACGCGCTTGCGCCGCTCAAGCGCCTGCGCGCCTTCGTCGATGCACAGAGCAAGTATTTACATAAGACCGGTTGGCGAAACGGCTGTCTGATCGGCAACTTCAGCGCCGAAGCGAGCGAGCACAGCGAAGTGATCAGGAAGCGGCTGGTTGGAATATTCGAAGAGATGCGCCAGGCGGTCGCGTATTGCTTGAAAGCCGCGGTGAAGAGTGGCGAGCTGCCGCGGAAGACCGAATGCGATGAGCTCG
Organism: uncultured delta proteobacterium; assembly: GCA_963808235.1. Taxonomy (GTDB): domain Bacteria; phylum Desulfobacterota; class Binatia; order Binatales; family Binataceae; genus Binatus. The sequence continues at coordinate 46,009 of CAWEEQ010000004.1, read as the reverse complement.
CTGGCTTCCTGATCGCGTCATTGCAGGGCGCGATCCTTCAGTCGAAGACGCAGCGTAATGCGGTCCCCCTCGAGCGTTTCAATCATTTGATCTTCTCGACGGTCCTGCGCTGAACGGATCGTCGATTAGAAATGCGCGCGGGCGCGCGGCTAGTCGCTCAGGTGCAGGTCTTTGCGGGTTGGGGGGAGTTCGCGGACGTCGCCCATTTCTTCGCCCTCGCTGTCGAGCATTGCCCAGCGTTCGACTACCTTGATGTGGAGGCCGCGATGGCGGCTCAGGAAGTAAGTTGTCATCGCGATCAGGGCGAGGATGTTTCCCGCTATGATCTTCCACCATCCGAGCACTTCGAGCGCTGACTGATCGATCAGCGAGACGAAGCCGACGAAGAAGACTTCGAAGACCGCGAGCAGCAGCATCGCTCCCAGGGCCATGAAGGGCTCCCATTCGGAGGCGGCGAGCAAAATCGCGAGTGCGAGTCCGAACATCATGAACGCGAAGAAGTGAAGGATCGTGTAGCCGAGCACGAGCGGCAGAGTCGCCTTGATGCCGTCGGCAACATTGGCGTTTTGAAATACCATCGCGCCGAGAATCGCCGGGGTGTGGAAGGGCTCGCGCGCGGCGAAATCGTAAGCCATAAACCACAGCGCGACCACGCCTGCGCCGACCAATCCCGCGGCGACTCCCTCGCGCGCGATGGCGATCCATCCGCCGAGCAGGTTCCAGGCGAGCGCGGGATGCCGCCAGAAGAAATAGGAGAGCATCGCGGTCGTCGCGAGCAGGTTGCCGACGATGATGCCCCACCAGGTCAGCTCGGCCATCACGTTGGGTCCGAGGAAGAGGACCACGGCGATGAAAAAGACTTCGAACGCGGCGAAAAAAATCGCCAGTGAGAAGAGCAGCGACGATTCGGTCTCGCAAGTCTCGAGCAGCAGGCCTCCGGCGATGCCGAACACGATGAACGCGCCGAAGTGAATCAGCGAGTATTCGAGCGTCAGCAAACCGAGAGCGTGATGGACCTGGCCGCTGTGCGTTCCATGCAGAAGCGTGGCGGCGAGCAGGGCGGGAGTTTCAAACGGGTGCCCGCGAATCGTGTCGAAGATCAGAAACCATAGGGCGACAACGACTGCGCCTACGATTCCCGCCACCGCTCCGTCGATGACGATTCGGGTTCGCGAGTGCACCATCGATCAAGTAGTAACGCATAAGAAGAACAGTCGGCAAGTATCACGAATTCTTTGCGGTTTTGCGGACGCGGAGTCGGGCCCTTCGCGGCGCTCAGGAGCTGGGGCTGCGATGCGAGCGGAGGACGCGGAGGTCGGGCGGGGTCGGCTCGGATATTGCCGGGATGTCGCGGTCTTCGCGTTGTGACCATTTGTAGAAGATGAAGGTGAATATGAACATCAGGTAGGTGCCCTGCCCTATCCACATTATGAGGCCGCCGAGGACCTGGTCGTCGATTGGCGCGAGGCCCCATCCGTGCGGGCCCTCGGTGTACCACGGATAGATGACGCGGGTCGCGAGTGTGATCGGCGCCGCGACCGCGGTCATCGGGATCATGAGGAGGAACAAGTAGAGAATTTGCGCCGGATAGGAGAGCCGCGGCAATTCGGGCATCGGGCTCAAGATCGGCCACCAGAGCAGGACTCCCGCCGTTATGAAGAGGAGGTGGAGCGCGATGTGGAAATTTTCGTCGCGGCACATGTGTTCGAAGATCGGCGGGAAGTGCGCGGTGACGAAGACCGCAGAGAAGATCAGGAACGCGACCAACGGATTAGTGAACACGCGCGCAATCGGTTTGATCGGACGACTCAGCACCCAGGGCCGGAGCATCCAGCCCGGCGTCCCGAGCAGCAGCAGCGGCGGGATCACGAAGGTCTCGATCAGATGCTGCAGCATGTGCATCGAGAAAATGCGGGCGTCGGCGAGTTCGTCGAGTTCGGTGTGCGCGTAGAGTATCGCGGCCATCGCCAATGCGAACCACATCGCCTGCCGGCGCGAAGGTCTGCGGCCGATCATCCAGCACGCGCCGAGATAGATCGCGATCAAGCTCGCGACGCCAATCGGTATGCTCGGATGTTCGCCGAAAATGAACATATTGATGATGTGCGCCTATCCGATCGGCGCCATGTGATGCGACAGGTATGCGAAGAGCATCAGCAGCGCCGCCAGCAGCACCGTCGCGACCAGCAGCGGGAACACGAACACTCCGGTCAGCAGCCATCCGTCGTACTTGAGATGCATGTAGAACATCGCGACCAGCGCGAACTTCGCCGCCGCGAGCACCAGCAACACCGGCACCAGCACCGGCCGCAGCGGATGTACGTAGAAGACGGTGATCTCCATCGCCGTCAGCACGACCAGGAACGCGGCGATGATCAGGTAAGTCGCTGCACCCGGATGGCGAACCGCGCCCTCGTGAGTCTCGATTGCTTCGCTCATGCTCCGCTCACCGTTTGCATCAGGTAGACGAGAGTAAAAATGATGATCCAAACCACATCAACGAAATGCCAGTAGAGTCCCGCCAACTCGACCGACAGCGCGCGCGACTTGCCGAGCTTGCCCATCATCGCGGCGACCAGCAGCACGGAGAGCCAGAGCACGCCGATCGCGACGTGTGCGCCGTGGAATCCGACCAACACGAAGAAGGACTGTGAAAACAGGTTGGTCGTCAGGCCCATACCCTCGCGGTAGAAGCTGGTGAACTCGTAAACCTGGCCGCCCAGGAAAATCAGTCCGAATGCGACGGTGCCAGCGAGCCAGATTCGCTCCCAGAGCCGGTCTCCGCGCTGGGTGGCGGCGAGTGCGAGGACCATCAACAACGAACTCATCAGCAGGATGAAGGTGCTGAACGAGGTGAGCGGGATGTTGAGAATTTCGGGGCCGGGGCCGGCGAGACTGCGCGACTTGTAAACGATGAAGGTGGAAATCAGGCTCGCGAAGAATACGCACTCCGAGCCGATGAACGACCAGACGCCGATTTTGCGCACGTCGATTCCGCTCGCCGATGGCGCGTGCTCGGGGTCGTGCGACTCTTCGCCGAAGTCCGGGTATTCGAATCCCATTCCGATTACGGAAAGGACGAGGACCGCGGCGCCGATCAGAACGATGCGATACCAATCGATGATGAGCCCGAGGCCCATCGTGCCGACGCCGAGGCTCAGCATCAGCGGAAAAATCGAGGGCGCCGGCATGTGTATGTGCGCAACCGGTTGATCGCCTTGTGGATTCGCCGGCGCCTTCCCCGACATGTACGCGGCGACGCCGCGCGAACCGGCGCGGCCGTACTTTAGAATCCACCACGCGTCGCGGCCGCGAATTTGCGGAATCGTGGCGAAGTTGTAGGCGGGCGGCGGCGACGCCGTCGACCACTCGAGGCTGCGTCCGTCCCACGGGTCACCTGGAGCGGGGTCGCCGCTTGCGAGGCTTTTGAAAATATTTATGTAGAAGAGCAGGAACGCGATTCCGAGGATGAACGCGCCGACCGTCTCGAGCTGATTCAGATGGGTCCAGCCCATGTCGGCGGCGTAAGTGTAAGTGCGCCGCGGCATCCCCCACATCCCGAGAAAATGCATTGGAAAAAATGTCGTGTTGAAGCCAATCACGGTCAGCCAGAATTGCCACTTGCCGAGCGTCTCGCCGAGCATGCGGCCGGTAATTTTCGGCCACCAGTAGTAGAAGGCGGCCAGAATCGCGAACATCACGCCGCCGAACAGCACGTAGTGGAAATGCGCGACCACGAAGTATGAATCGGTCTGCTGCAAATCGACCGGCGCGGCCGCATGCATGATTCCGCTCAGTCCGCCGATTGTGAACTCGAGCAACATGCCGAGCGCGAAATAGAATGCGGTGGTCATGCGGAGCGAACCGCCCCAGACGGTCGCAATCCAGCTGAAAATTTTGATTCCGGTCGGTATCGCGATCAGCATCGAGGTGATCGCGAACGCCGAGTCCGCCACCGGACCCATGCCGGTCGCGAACATGTGATGGCCCCATACGCCATACGACAGGAACGCGATCAGGACCATCGAGTAAGCCATCATCGGATATCCGAACAGCGGCTTGCGCGCATGGGTCGGCAAAACTTCGGAAATGATTCCGAATCCCGGCAGCGCCATGATGTAAACTTCAGGATGTCCGAACAGCCAGAAAAGGTGCTGCCAGAGGATCGGAGTTGCGCCGGCCGACGCGACGTAAAAGTGAGTGTCGAAAAATCGATCGAAGAGCAGGAAGACTAGTCCGATCGTCAGAGGGGGAAACGCGATCAGGATCAGCACCGAGGTCACCATAAGCGACCAGATGAACATCGGCATCCGCATGTAGGTCATGCCGGGCGCGCGCATCGCGATGATGGTGGTCAGGAAGTTGAGGCCGGTCAGAACCGTCGAAGTTCCCGAGACCAGGAGTCCGACGACCCACCAGTCGAGTCCGAGTCCGGGCGAGAAGTAGCGCTCGGTGAGATTCGCGTAGCCGAACCACCCCGCATCGGGGAGTCCGCCGCGAATCACGCCGAGGTGGAGCAGGACGCCGGCTGTCAGAGCCATCCAGAAGCTCGCCGCATTGAGACGGGGAAAGGCGACGTCGCGCGCGCCGATCTGCAGCGGAATCAGAAAGTTGCCGAGGAAACCGAGCAGCAAGGGCATCACGACCAGGAAAATCATGGTCGTCCCGTGCATCGTGAAGAATGCGTTGTAGGTTGCCGCGGACAACGCGTGATTGTCGGGACTCCACAACTGCACGCGAATCGCCATCGCCTCGATTCCGCCGGCGGCCATGAATACCAGCGCGGTCACGCCATACATCACGGCGACGCGCTTGTGATCGATGGTCGTGAGCCATCCCAAAACTCCGCCACCTTCGAGGTAGCTCGGCTGATTTATCGGTATTGGTTTCGGTTGGGCAGCCATGGCGATGCTCCCTACTTCAGACTCTCGAGGTACGCGACCAGCGCGTTCATTTTCGGGCCGGGCAGCAGTAGCGGCGGCATATTCGCGCCCGGCTTGATTTCGCCAGGATTCGCGATCCATTTGGCGACGTTATCCGGAGTATTTTTTAGGACGCCTGCCGCGAGCGTCGTGCGGCTGCCGAAATGCGTCAAGTCGGGGCCGATGTATCCCTTCGACACGCCCTGGATCATGTGACAGGCGGTACACGGGCTGTTCGCGAAAACTTTTGCGCCGTCGATCGCCGCGAGATCGTTCGGCGGCGCGCTCATTGGTCCCGCGAGCTGAGCCTTATCCCACGCGGCGAAATCATCCGGCGAATCGACGAAGACTCGAAAGCGCATGTTCGCGTGCGACAGGCCGCAGAACTCGGCGCATTGTCCCGGATACATTCCGGCGGTGTTCGCGATAAACGTAAGCTGATTGATTTGGCCCGGCACGACGTCGCGCTTGCCGCCGAGTTGAGGCACCCAGAAGCTGTGGATGATGTCGCCGGACTCAAGTTCGAGCCGAATCGGGCGGTTAACCGGAATGTGCAGTTCGTTGCTGGTCTTGAGACCGTCGGGATATTGAAATTCCCACCACCATTGATGCGCGACGACTTTGATTTGTAATCCGCCGGCCGGCACGAGGTTGGGTTGCGAGCGGAAGATCGTGCGTATCGTAGGAATCGTGATCATCAAGAGGATGAGCGCGGGGCCGAGCGTCCAGGCAATTTCGAGGCCGAGATCTGATGATGCGGTGGTGGCCGGCGCAGCTTCACCGACCCGCGTCGAGAAGACAAACACCGCGAGGATGAACGCGACGACGACGATAGTAAACACCAGCGCGTCCCAGAGCGTCACCTGGATGAACAGGCCCTGGATCCAATTGGCGAGGTCCGACTTTGGCGCGAGCGTAGTCATCGGACGGCCCTTGGCGGAGCATCCCGCGAGAGCGAGCGCCGCGAGTATCGATGAATTACGGCGGATCATTCGACGAGGTCTCCAGCCGGTTCGCCCGAGGTCGCGGCCTGGGCGACGCGGTTCAATCCAGGCACTGCGCAAATCAAGAACGCGCCGAGGAAACCGATCGTGATCAGAAATTGCGTCGGGCCAAACGGAATCGCGTCGAGCGACAGCGACGGAACCACGAGAACGTATCGCTCAAGCCACATCCCGATGAGGCCGAGCGCGGCGACCGGCCCAAGCACCCACGGAGTCTGCTTGGCGCGCACGCTCATCAGCACGCAAAACGGAATTGCCCAGATCAGAATCACGCATGCTACCGAGAGCGGCGACCACGGCATGTGATGGACGCGCTGGACGATAAAGAAAGTTTCCACCGGAAGGTCGCCGTACCAGATCACAATGTATTGCGCGAACAGCAGGTAAACCCAGAAGACTGAGAATGCAAAAACCATTTTACCGAGATCGTGCGTCACAACGGGATTCATGAACAGGTTGTTCGCGCCCAACTGCTTGCGGAGCACGACCGCTGTGAGAGCCATTGCGGTCAGACCGCTCCAAAACGCTCCCGCGAAAAAGTACCAGCCGAACAGCGTGCTCCTCCAAACCGGCGCAAGCGACATGACCAAGTCGAAGGCGATGAGCGTGTAGACGACGGCGTACAGCACGGCGAGCAGCGGAGCGATCACGCGAATCGAATGCGGCGGCATCTCGATGTCGTCGGTGGCGATCGTCCATGCTCGTGCATCGTCGCGGCGCGAGATTCGAACGAACGCGTTGCTCGCGATGGCCATCACTGCGAGTCCTATTCCGTCGCGCGCGAATAGAAATGGAACGTTCAGCCATGCGGCCTTCTGCGCGATCGGATGCGTCACCCATGGAAAAATCGCGGCGCGTCCGAAGTACAAGCCGAAGAACAGAATGACTCCCACCCACAGGAACGGCGCGAAGGCCTCGCCGAGGCGATACGGCGTCGAGCCACCCCACTTCGCCTGGGTCAGGTAGAACGACGCGGACGCGACCACCGCGCCCTGCGCGACGCCGAGGAAAAACAGCAGATTGACCAGGTAGGCTTCCCAAGCCGTCGCGGCGTCGCCGCGCAGCAGCGCGATCGCGAATCCGATCGCGCCGAGCGCGACCAGCACGCATCCCACGGCCATCGTGGTAGTGCCGGCGACCGACTCGACTGGCCGCACTGCGGAATCGCTATCGCCGCGAACGGCTTTGAGCGTCGTGCTCATGGCTGCGGCGCCTCTTCACGTACGACATCTTCGGCGTTCGATTCCTTCAGTATCGACTCGACGTGCGCGGCGTCCGTCTCGTCGCATCGCACTACGATTCCAAACCGATCTCCACCGAAGCGTCCGTCGTACCCGGGCGCGCTCTCGGTCGCGGGCAGACCAGCAAGCCCCAGCACTCCGAAAAAGCCGAAAATTCCGCCGAGCAGAATCATCAGCTCGAAGCAGATGATGAGAAACGGCGGCCCCGAGATGAGCGGTTTGCCACCGGCATTGAGGCGCCACTCGTAAGTCGTTCCAATCGTTATCGCGAGCCCGGTAAGCACACCCGAGATTCCGCCCGCCAGCACGATCCATCGCACCGGGCTCTTTTTGCGGCCGATTGCGTGTTCGATTTTATGACTCGGAATCGGCGAGAAGGTTTTGAGGTCGCCGATTTGCGCCGCGCGAAGAGCCTCAATCGCTCGCGCGCATCGAGTGTCATCGGAAAACGAACCTATGATCGCGATCGTACTCATGCAGCGGTGGAGTAGCCTTTCCTCAGGGCTTTTCGCAGCCAGACGATTCCCTCTTTCAATTCGGTCATCGAAACGATCGGCAAAAATTTTACGAACAGCGAGAACAAACCGACGAACCACGCGAAGCTGCCCACCGTGATCATTATTTCGGTGATCGACGGACGATAGCTGGCCCACTGCGACGGCTCGAAGTTCGCGGTCAGCGATCCCGCTATGATCACGAAGCGCTCGAACCACATTCCGATGTTCACGAAAATCGTGATTATCCAGAGCAACGTCAGATTGACCCGGATGCGCGGCGAGAACAGCAACAGCGGTATGACGCAGTTGCAGAGCACCATCACCCAGTACATCCAGCCCCACGGCCCGAAGTAGCGCATGTGAAAGGTCATCTGCTCGATCGGATCGCCCGCGTACCAGGTCATGAAGGCTTCGGTGATGTATGCATAGGAGACGACGAGCGACGTGAGCAGCACCACTTTGGCGAGATTGTCGAAATGCCACGGGGTCAGCAGGTCTTCGATTCCGAGCAGCTTGCGCATCGGGATCAGCAGCGTCATGACCATCGCGACGCCGGAGAAAATCGCGCCGGCGACGAAGTACGGCGCGAAGATCGTGCTATGCCATCCCGGATTTATCGCCATCGCGAAATCCCATGACACCACCGAATGGACCGAGAGCACGAGCGGAGTCGCGAGCCCGGCCATCAGCAGGTAGACCATCGAGTAGTGACGCCATTGGCGGTCGGTGCCCTGCCATCCCATCGCGAGCACGGTGAATATTGTTTTGCGCCAGCCGACCGCGGCCTCGCGCGCATTGGCGATGTCTGGAATCAATCCCATCGTCCAGAACAGCGCGCTGACAGTGAGATAAGTGCTGACTGCGAATGCGTCCCAGACCAGCGGCGAGCGGAAGTCGGGTTGCAGGTAGCGCTCGTTGGGATAGGGCAGCAGCCAGTAGAAGAACCAGACGCGGCCAAGATGGATCAGCGGGAAGAGTCCAGCGGTAGCGACCGCGAAGATAGTCATCGTCTCGGCGGCGCGATAGACGGCGGTCCTCCACTTGGTGCGGAACAAGAACAGAATCGCCGAGATCAGCGTTCCCGAGTGCGCGATTCCGACCCAGAAGACGAAGTTCGTAATGTAGATCGCCCACATGACGGGCTGGCGAAGTCCCGTCACGCCGAGGCCTGAGTAGATCTGCCGCGCCCAGAGAGCGCCGGCGATTCCAACCAGCGTGAAGCAGAACCCGACCCATGCCCAGTAAAGCATGCCGGGCGTCCGCAATATGCTGAGTACGCTGCGATCGATATCGCTGTAACTCGGCTCGAGCGGTACTTTCGGCGCTGCTGCCATCACGCCTTTCCTTTCTCGCGATAGAGATCGCGCAGATAAGTGATCGCGGGTTGGGTGTTGAGTTCTTCGAGCGCGCGATAGTTGCGCAGCTTGTTGTCATCGCGCCGGCGCATCATCGCGCTCGCGGGATCATTGATGTCGCCAAACGTAATCGCGCGGGTCGGACACGCCTGCTGGCACGCGGTGACGATTTCGCCATCGCGCAGTTGGCGATCCTCGGTCTTCGCGTTGAGCTCGCCGAACTGTATTCGCTGGATGCAGAAGGTGCATTTCTCCATCACGCCGGCGCCGCGCACCGTCACGTCGGGATTGAGCTGCAGGTTAAGCGGCTCGGGCCACTCGGGCACGAACCAGTTGAAGCGGCGCACTTTGTAGGGGCAGTTGTTCTCGCAATAGCGCGTGCCGACGCATCGATTGTAGACTTGGCCGTTGAGACCTTCTTCAGTGTGATACGACGCGAAGACCGGGCAAACCGGCTCGCACGGCGCGTGATCGCACTGCTGGCAGAGCATCGGCGCGAGGTACAGCTGCGGCGCTTCGGCAGCTTTCTCTGGCGACGGAAAATAACGCTCGATCCGAATCCACGACATGATTCGGCCGTTGTCGACGCCCTCCTTGCCCACCGTCGGAACATTGTTTTCCGCGTAGCATGCGGTCACGCACGCGCTGCATCCGGTGCACGCGTTCACGTCAATCGTCATGCCCCACTTGTGCTTCGGATATTTCCACGCGGGATAGAATTCTGACGGCCCGGTGACTTCTTCGGCCTCGGTGCGGGGAACTTCGCCGCGCGCGAGCTGCTCGATACTCATCGCTTCGACAATCGAGCGGCCCATCATGTCGCTCTTGCCGAGTGGCGAGACCAGCGCGCGTTTCACTGCCGTCGCGCGCGCCGTTACCACGACACTGGATTTGCCGGTGGGCAGAATCGTCCATGGATTTGCGCCGACGTCCTTTGCGTAGCGGCCATACGCGCGATGCCCCTGTCCGAGCGGCACCGCGATCACGCCGGGATGCACCGTGCTCGCGATCAGCACCGGCGCTTCGATCGCGCCGTGCTCGGTCTTCAGTTCGAGGATATCGTTCTCGGCAACGCCGAGCTTGCGCGCGGTGTCGGGATGAATCTCGGCCCAACTGTCCCACACGATTTGCGTGACCGGCTCGGGCAATTCCTGCAGCCACGTCTTGTCGGCGCCGCGCCCGTCATAGAGAAAAATATGCGGGTACGCATACATGGAAAGTTCGGTGGATGCAGTGCTCGGCGCGGGCGGCTTGAGAGTCGAGGTATCGAGCTTGAGTGGCGCAACGTGTTGCTCTTCGAACAGTCCTCCTTCGCGGCGAACGTTCACCCAGAAATCGTTAGCATCGCTTTCCTGAGTCACGTCGGGTTTGGGAGCCAACCCGAGCCATTCGGTTTTTATGGCCTCCGCAGTGTTGGCGAACGGAAGTTTCGCGCCCGACGCGGCGGACGCGGTGAGCAGGATATCGCCGACCGGCCTGCTGTCGAACACTGGCTGCATCACGGGCTGGCCGAGTCCGCGCACGCCCGCACGCGGCGCGGTGTCACGCCACGACTCGAGCGGATGATGCGCCGGCAAGATCAGATTCGCCATCGCCGCGGTCTCATCGGGCACGCCACCCGTCCACACCACGAAGGGAACTTTCTGCATCGCCTCGGCCATCCCCGCCGACGCGGGCATCGTGAAAATCGGATTTCCGCCCGCGATGACGAGCACGTCGATCTTGCCGTCGAGCATCGCAGCCATCGCCGCGTCAATGTCGTCGGGCGTGCTGACATCTTCGGCGGGAGCATCTTCGAAGAACATCGCGGTCTTGCCGAAATTCCCGGTGACCGCGTTTAAGAGCATCGCCGCAAGATGCGCCGACGGATCATCAGTGCCGGCGATTGCGAGCGCGCCGCTCGCGTTGAGGATCGCCGCTCCCAGTTGCGAAATTGTCTCGGCCGGGATGCCGGTTCGCGCGCTCACCGCGCTGGGATCGTGATTCGCGACCGCCTTGCCAAGTGCCGCCATATCGAATCCCGAGTTCGCGGCGGGACTCCGGCTCTTGAGGACAACATTCAGCACGCTCCACGCGACCTCAGCCTCGCCGCCGGGTGCGGTCGAAATCCAGTCGTCGCACTTCGACGCGGTCATGCTGAGCCGCGGACCGACGTAGGTCGCGCGACCAATGGTCAGACTGCCGCGGCGCTTTTGCGGGGTGCGGAAGAGCGAGTACTGGCGCGCGTACTCGACCGGCGATTGCCACGTCTCGAGAAAGTCCGCGCCGAAAGAAATCAGCACCTCAGCCTGGTCGATTCGATAGATCGGCAGATCGCGCCTGCCGAAGAGTGTCTTCGCGGCCCTTCGCGCCGCCTCGTGATTTATTGGCTCATAAAATATCGCGCGCGATGATCTGATCCGTACGCGCCGAGAAAAGCGTGCACGATTTTCGCGAAGGTCGGGCCCTGCGGCGATCCTAGAAATGCGACCCGGTCCTTGCCCGCCTTCGACGCCGCGGCGAGCCGCTGACTCAGCAGTTGCCCGGCTTCATCCCATGAGACGGTGCGCAGCGCGCTATGCTCAGCACGAATTTGCGGATGTGCGGCGCGGTCGGGACTGTAGAGGCCCTGCAGCGCGGCTTGACCGCGAGCGCACAACGCTCCACTTCCGATCGGATCGGCGGGATTTCCTTCCAGCTTGATGACCCGGCCTTCCCTGATGCGCGCGACGACGCCGCATCCGGCGGGACACTCGGAACAGGTCGTCGCAAAGAAACTCGGGATGCCGGGGGCGACATTCTCATCGGGCACGACGTATGGAATCAGCTTGCGCGCGGCCGGTTCGCATCCGGGGATCGCCGCCGCCGCGCCCGCGGTTGCGGCCAGCTTGATGAACGATCGTCTGGATAACCCGTCTCGCATTCGATTCATCCCTCAGTGATGACATCCGACGCAGTCGAGCGTGGCGCTGCGCTGGGTATGACAATCGACGCAAAAGCCCATGTTGATTTCGACCACTGGCACGATTCGATCCATCGTCTGGACCGGGCCGTGACAACTTTGGCATTCGATGCCGGCGTGGATATGCGGCCGATGCGTGAAGCGCACGAAGTCGGGCAGCGTGTACACCCGGTTCCACTGGATTTCGAACGGCGGCTGAGCATCGTCGGTCCACGGGCGGGTCACCGGCTGGATTCCGCCGCCCGCAATTCCGCTGCCGTGGCATCCGACGCATCGCGCGACCGCTGGAACGCCGGGCTCCGACGATCGGCTCGCATAGGCGTGGCAGTACTGACACGGGATCTTGTTGACCCCGGCGTGAATTCGATGGCTGAACGGGATCGGCTGAACGACATCAGCGCGCGGCGCCCATGGCCGCTGTGAGAATGCCATCACGGCGCCCCCGAAGATGAGCAGGAGCAGGGCGAGCGGAAGCACTATGCGATTCATGCTCACGACAGAAGATCGACTACAGGCGCCGAGAACAGTTCATCGAAACGCGCGGCAGATGGAATCCCATCTCCGAGCAACAAAACCTATCCGCAGAGACCCTGCTTCTCACAAAAGAATGAAAAGCGTTTTTCCTGAATAGACCTGAACGCGCCTCAAGCGCCAGCGTTTGATAGTTAAAATTTCTAACAATACAACCATCGCTAATCAAGTTAATTTAATGCTAACGGGCCCGGCGATGATGGCACCACTCGCGTTCTGACATGGTTCACCTGTGGATTCTCATTGGGGGAGAACGTCGATTTATAACGGCAGGCAGTTTCGACTGTGCAAAAAGTATGGTACTTACGTAAGATTACTGGCTTTTGAGGCTGCTAGGACAGGTGCAAATTAAGACAGCTTCCCGACTGGGTCTCTTGCCGCCCTACCTGTTCGCCGAGCTTGACCGCCTGAAGAAGGAGGTCCAGAGCAAAGGCGTCGACGTAATCAGCCTCGGAATCGGCGACCCGGACTTGCCCACCCCGCGTCATATCGTCGAGAGTCTGAAGCGCACCGCCGACGATCCCGAAAATCATCGCTACCCCGACTACGAAGGCCTGCCGCAGTTTCGCCAGACCGCCGCGGATTGGTACAAGCGCCGCTTCGGCGCGAGCTTCGATGCTCAGCGCGAAGTTTGTGCGCTGATCGGATCGAAGGAAGGCATCGCGAATTTTTCCACCGCGGTCGTCGATCCCGGCGATATCGTGCTGATTCCCGATCCCGGCTATCCGGTCTATTACTCGGGATGCGTCTTCAACGGCGGCGAGCCGTATTTCCTGACGCTCAAAAAAGAAAACGGATTTGTTCCCGACCTCGCCTCGATTCCGCCGGAAGTTGCGCGGCGGGCCAAGATGCTCTGGCTCAACTATCCGAACAATCCCACCGCCGCGACCGTCGAGCTGTCGTTCTTTGAAAATGCGGTCAAATTTTGTCTGAAGAATGACATCATCCTCGCCCACGACAGCGCTTACTCGGAGATTGCCTACGACGGTTACCGCGCGCCGAGTGTGTTCCAGGCCGAAGGCTCGCGCGATTGTGCGATCGAGTTCCATTCGTTGTCCAAAACTTTCTCGATGACCGGGTGGCGGGTCGGATTCGCAATCGGCAACGCGCAGTTGATCGGCGCGCTCGGCAAAGTCAAAACCAACATGGACTCGGGCGTCTTCCAGGCGGTGCAGGAGGCCGCGATCACCGGGCTCGAGGCCGGCGACGGCGACAAGCTCGCCGAGTATTGCGCAATCTACAAGGAGCGTCGCGACGTGCTGGTCGGCGCTCTCAGAGCGCTCGGCCTCGAATGCGAAATGCCGCGCGCAACTTTCTACGTCTGGACAAAAGTACCACGTGGCTACACTTCGGTGTCGTTTACCGAGCGCGTGTTGAAGGAAGCCGGGGTCGCAATCACCCCCGGCTCCGGGTTCGGCAAGGGTGGTGAGGGATACGTTCGCTTTTCGCTTACGGTGTCGAGCGAACGGTTGGTCGAGGCGGTGGACCGACTAAAAGCGCTACGGTTGTAAACGGAGAGGATGCCCAATCGGGCTTTCATCGGATTAGGCAGTAATTTAGGCGATCGTGCCGCCAATTATCGCGAGGCGACTCAGCGTATCGCTGCGATCCCGGACACCAGGGTCGTGCGCCAATCCTCGATCTACGAGACCGAACCGATGGGCGATCTGAAGGGCGCGTTCCTGAACGGCGTGATCGAAGTCGAGACAGAGATCGGCGCCGAAGTCCTGATGCGCCGGCTGCTCGCGATCGAGCGAATCATGGGCCGCAAGCGGGTCAAAGGGCGCAAGCAGACTCGCGGCAAATACCGTTCGCGTATCATCGATCTGGACCTTCTCTTCTTCAACAAGGAAACGATCGACACGCGGACCGTCAAGGTACCTCATCCGCGGCTCCACGAGCGCAGGTTCGTGCTTGCCCCGATGAGCGAGTTGGCGCCAGCGCTGATTCATCCCAAACTCAACGCTTCCATTTCCGAGATGCTCGCGGGCCTTAAGTCGCCGTTTCGTGTTACACTTGCCCGAGCGGACCTGCTCCGTCCGCAAACGCCCAAGCGTGAGGTATCCACCCGATGAAATATTTTATCGATACTGCCGACATCGCCGAGATTCGCGAGGCTTCGAGCTGGGGACTCATCGACGGCGTCACCACCAATCCGAGCCTGATCGCGAAAACCGGTAAGCCGTACCATGACGTGCTGCGCGAGATTTGCGAAATCGTCGACGGTCCGATCAGCGCGGAGGTGGTCGCTACCGAAGCCTCGGCGATGATCGAAGAGGGCGAGAAGCTCGCCAAGATTCACAAGAACATCGTGGTCAAGTGCCCGATGATCATCGAGGGGCTGAAGGCGACCGGCGCACTCGCGAAACGCGGTATCAGGGTCAACGTCACGTTGATCTTCACTCCCCTGCAGGCGATGGCGGCGGCGAAAGTAGGCGCGTCGTTCCTGTCGCCGTTTATCGGACGTCTCGACGACATCGGCCAGGACGGATTCCAGATCGTCGAGCAGATGGTGCAGATACTGTCCAACTACGATTACCCCGCGGAGGTGCTGGTCGCATCCGTACGCAGCGCAACGCATCTGATGCGCGCGGCGGAACTCGGCGCCGATATCGCGACGGTGCCGTTCGCGGTGCTCAAGCAGACACTGCATCATCCGCTGACGGATCTAGGCCTCGAACGCTTCCTGGCCGACTGGCGCAAAACGAATCAGAAGATCTGATTGCCGCGAATCGTCGTTCTGGGATGCGCGGGCAGCGGCAAGACCACCTTGTCGCGACAACTCGGTCGGCGGATCGGCGCGCCGGTAATTTGCCTGGATGACATCTGGCACCCGGGTTGGGGAAAGGATGACGTCCCCACTTTCCGGGCGTTGATGAAGCATGCGCACGCCGGTGATGCGTGGATCAGCGACGGCAACTTTGCACTCGCGACCTTCGATATCCGCATGCCCCGCGCAAGTCTGGTGGTCTGGCTCAACCGCCCAAAACTGTTCTGCGCCCGACACTCAATCACGCGCGTGTTTCAAAAGGGCGAGGCGCATCGAATTGGTAACCTGGCCAAGGTGCTACGATTCATTTGGAATTTCGATCGAATCAACAGCCCGCTGATCGAGGCGAGCAGGCTCGCTCATGGCCCGGACGTTCCAGTCCGTCGGTTGACGAACAACCGCGAGGTTGCGTCCTTCCTGTCGTCTTTTGATGCCGCTTAATTGACCGTGGCGGAAGTCTCGATAGCCATTTTTTTGGATCGCGGGCCCCAAGCGGCAATACAGTGTCGTTTGCCGCTGCTCTGGCGGCTTGCAGATCGTCTGCGAGGCTTTTCTTCGTCAATCTTCTTTGCCCTCTGACTATCAAAGTTCACATACCTTCGCTTATCGCCCCAGTTGTCAGCAAACGCTGAAGGGGCATGGACCTTGCGTTTGTGGTGTTGGGCAGATTCGTATGTCTGAAGGTTCATCGTCAGAAGTAATTAAGTCAGTAAGTGCGCGGTCCGCAGAGCAGCGGGCGCGATGATGCTCAAAGACCTAATTGCTAAGACATCAGTCATCATACTGCTGCTATTGTTATGTGTTGCTGGACGCGCAGAAGCGCAAAGTGTCGAGGCCGCAGATGCGTCGTCGCAGAAATACCTCAAGGTTGTTTCTTCGAATCCCGCTGCTAACGAAACCAACGTTTTTACTGACACGGCGGTCTTCGTGACTTTCAACGTTCGGTTGCGTTGTAAGTCGGTCAACAAAAGCACCTTCAAGGTGTTTGGACCGGACAAGACAACTCGCGTAACTGGGACGCTCGCTTGCGATGGCGATTCGGTGACCTTTACGCCGTCAGAAAATCTCGCACCCGAAAGCAAATACATTGTGAAGATCAATTGCGACGTGACGGCCTACAATGGCGAATATTTGAATACCAGGCAGTGGTACTTCATGACCGGCGCGGGCACCAGACCCCCATTTACGCCCACTCCAACCGCGACTCGCTACGCCAACTGCGACAGCAACCGCGACATTTACGGCAACCGCAACCCAGACCGCGACCGCCTACTTAACTCCGACTAACACACCCACTGCGACTGGCACGGCGACTTCGACGGCAATCCGCGACGGCGACTCCGACCGACACGCCTACTGGGACCGCGACTGCAACCCAGTCTGATACGCCTACCGCGACGGCTACGGCGACCGCGACTCCGACCGATACGCCGACCGCAACTGCAACCGCGACGGCTGACGGTAACCGCGACCCAGACTGCAACTGCAACCGCGACGTTGACTGCAACCGCGACCCAGACTGCGACCGCCACCTCAACTCCAACCGATACGCCGACTCGCGACTGACACGGTGACTCGACTCCGACCGACACGCCGACTGGCACCGCGACGTCAACTGCAAGCCCCGATACACCCGACCGCGACGGCGACTGCCGACCGACGACTCCGACCGATACCTCGACTGCGACTGCAACCGCGACGCAACTGCAACCGCGACCGCAGACTGCGACTGCCACGCTCAACTCCAACTGACACGGTGACCCGACTCCGACCGACACGCGCGACAACGACCGCAACTCAGACGGCCACTCCGATACTGCGACTGCGACAGCGACTGCAACCGACACGGCGACGCTGACGGCAACCGCAACGGCGACCGCAATTCAAACCGCCACCGCAAGTCCGACCGACACGCCGACCGCGACAACACGCGACTGCGACTGCGACGCGCGCCAACTGCGACGGGACAGCACTCCGACCGACACGCCGACGCGACAACAACTGCACGGCGACTGATACACCGACTGCGACCGACACGGCGACAACGCGACCGCAACCGCGACGGCGACTGCACACCGCATCACCGACACGCCGACCGCGACTGCAACTCAGACCGCCACTGCTAGTCCTACCGATACCCCGACCGCAACAGCACAGCGACCGCAACTGCGACGGAGACAGCTACTTCGACCGGCACGGCGACTCCGACTGACACTCCGACCGCAACGTCGACAGCGACAGCAACCGCAACTGCCACTTCAACTGCGACGGCAACTGCCACCGCAACTCCAACTGCGACTCCGACTGCGGAGGCGCCCACAGTAATTTCGACTGACCCTGCGATCGTCGGATGCGGCGGACAAGGAATGCCGACCAATCAGAAAATCACGGCAACTTTCAGCGAGGCGATGAACCCGGCAACAATCCTCCTGCCAGGTACCTTTGCCGTGACTGGACCCGGCCTGACACCGGTACCCGGAACCGTCACCTACGATGCGATCAACAACATCGCGATTTTCGCGCCAACCGGAGGAAACTTCGCAGTCAGCACCACCTTTACTGCGACTATCACGACTGCGGCTCAAAGCCTGGTGGGAGGCCTGCCGCTGGCAAGTAACTTCGTATGGACTTTCACAACCAGCGCGGGCATTGACACTACCGCCCCATCGGTGACCATCACAAATCCCGCTGATACTGCAACCGGCGTGGCCACCAACCAGAAAATCGCGGCTACTTTCAGCGAAGATATGGACTCTACGACCATCAACGAGTTGTCGTTTACCTTGACCGGACCGGGAGCAACGCCGGTCCTGGGCACAGTGACCTACAGCACGATTGGCGCAACCGCGACCTTCACCCCGAGCAGCGCTCTGTTAACCGGCACATTGTATACGGCAAGCATCACAACCGCGGCCCGGGACCTCGCCGGAAACGCGTTGGCGTCTGCATTCACCTGGAGCTTCACCACCGGCGCCGGCCCTGACATCGTCGCACCGACAGTCAGCGCGGCGGTTCCTGCCAATGGTGCGTCAGCGGTGTCGCTGACCACAGGAATCAGCGCGGTCTTCAGCAAAGCGATGGACGCTTCGACCCTCAACACCGCAACCTTCACGGTGACCGGACCGGGCGCAACCGTCGTAACGGGCAAAGTCACTTACGATGAGAGCTCTGACACCGCGACATTTACGCCTGCCAGCCCGCTCGGGGCCAGCACCAGCTTCAATGCCACGATTACAACCG
The DNA here is from genome assembly GCA_963808235.1 of uncultured delta proteobacterium. Taxonomy (GTDB): domain Bacteria; phylum Desulfobacterota; class Binatia; order Binatales; family Binataceae; genus Binatus. Next base: position 27,508 of record CAWEEQ010000004.1, on the reverse strand, counting down.
GCGCAATGGACCTGGAGGGCAATGCGCTGGCGAGTAATTTTGTGTGGACTTTCGCGACCGGTACGTCCTCGGGACTTTCACCGATAGACCTCGGAGCCGCCGCCAATTTCGGGGTCCTCGCCGCGACCACGGTAACCAACGTCGTTTCAGCCGGAACAGTGATCAACGGCGATCTCGGTCTGACTCCGGGGAGTTCGGTGACTGGATTCCCGCCTGGGGTCGTGAACGGGACGATTCAGATTGACACTCCACCGGCGGTTGCTGCGATGGCCTCCTTGATGACCGCGTATGGCATCGCCGCCGGGCTGTCTGGACCGACGATAATCGCAGAAAATCTGGCAACCCTGCCTCTCCCGCTTCCCCCGGGACTCTACGCGTCAAGTGCGGACTCGTTCGAGATAACCGGTGGAAATCTTGTGCTCGACGCCCAGGGCGACCCGAATGCAGTCTGGGTTTTCCAGATGCCCGCGTCCACGCTCACTTTGACCGCTACAAGCTGCAACGTCGTGCTGATCAACGGCGCGAAGGCGTCCAACGTCTTCTGGCAGGTTGGCAGTTCAGCGACCATCGGAGGCGGATGCATCCTCGAGGGAACCATCCTCGCCGACACGTCAATCACATTGGTGGCTGGCGCGATCGTAAACGGACGTGCGCTCGCGGGCGCCGTCGCTCCAAGCGGCGCTGTTACGATGGACTCCAACAAAGTGAATCCACCCGCCTGCAACTGAGTGATGAGGTTAGTTGACGCGGGCGGAGCGCTCGGCGATCAGGCGGTCGAGTTCGGCGCGTAGCTTGGGCAGGACTTCGTCGTAGCCGAAGAAGCCGATCTTGCGATCTTTCTTTTTGAGATTCACCGTCGTCGGGCCGCACCACAGGCCGAGATCCGCGTCGTCGGTCTCGCCGGGACCGTTCACGCGGCATCCCATGACTGCAATCGTGATCTTGTACTTCTCGGCGTAGATCGTGAGTTCCTTGACCTGCTGCGCGAGCTCGACGAATTTCTCGTTCTCGACCCGCGAGCACGACGGGCACGAGATGATGTTCAAACCGGCGCCGAAGTCCGGCACCGAGATGAAGCGGCCGGCCGCGACGTCGTCGATAATTTTGTGCCCGACGATCACTTCCTCGTGCTTGCGCTCGTTGGGCAGCGTCAGGGAAACGCGAATCGTGTCGCCGATGCCCTGCGCCAGGAGTTTCTCGAATGCGAGGCGCGTCTTGATGATTCCGTCGGGAGGCAGGCCCGCCTCGGTCACGCCGAGGTGGAGCGGCACGTCGGGACGGCGCTCCGAGAATCGCCGATTGGCCTCCATCACCTTGTTCGGCTCGGAATCCTTGAGCGACACGACGAAGCGGGTGAAGCCGAAATCGTCCATCAGGTCGCAATGGTACGCGGCCGACTCTACGATCGCGCCGAGTTGATCGCCCGGATACTTATCGAGAAACGCGGGTGCGACCGAGCCGCAGTTGACGCCGATCCGAATCGCGACGTTGTTGTCGCGCGCGATATCGACCAGCCATTTCACTTTCTGCTCGATGCTCTTTTTCTTCTCGATATGGTGCAGATGCCCCGGGTTGTAGCGAATCTTGTCGACGTACGCCGCGACCCGATCGGCAATTTTGTAGTTCTCCTGCAAGTCGACCGACAGCACGATTCCCTTGGTCTGCGCGCGGATTTCCTTCAGCGCGGGAATTTCCTTCTCGCTGTCCATCGCGATTCGGACGATTCCCGCACCGGCGTCGGCGAGCTGGCGCGCCTGCGCGACCGTCTGATCGACGTCGATAGTCCGCGTCGCGCACATCGATTGCACCACCACGGGCGCGTCGCCGCCGACCTTGGTGCCGCCGATTGTTATCTGCCGCGTTTTGATCTGCCGCTTCTTGCGATCCTTTACTGCCTGATCCATTTCCACCTTGTTGGCCATCTATGTTGCCGAACGCGGAGCGTGCTGGCTAGTGCTTGTGTTCGCCGGCCACCGCCATCGCGATTGCGCCGTGACTGAAGGCCGCGCCCGCGCGCATCGCCGCCGCGACGAACACCGCCTCCGCAATCTCCTGATCGGTGCATCCTTTTTCTTTTGCGCGCGTAACGTGCGCCTCGATACACCACGGGCACTGCGTGACATGCGCCGCCGTGATCGCCAGCAGCTCTTTGGTCTTGCTCGGAATCGCGCCGTCCTTGAAGACTTCCTTGTCGAATTCGAGAAATCCCTTGAACTGATCGGGCGCGTTCTGGCGCAGGTCGCGGAGATGCTTCGAAGTTTCCTTGCCGTAGAAATCAGCCATCGTGGTACTCCTGGGGCGGCATTGTCGGCGGCGCCGCTCTGAAAACTTTCGAGTTGGAAATCGCTTGGGGCGAGTCTCGTCTCGGCGCCCAAGTCTATCGAATCAAACGCTACCGCGAATATAGCAGACCGTCCGCCCGCATCGATAACAACGGCACTTCACGCTATTGAGCGCATCGGCGATGGACGTTTCAGGACGTCATTCCTGGTTCCGTCTCGCTAATTCGAGCGTTGCCGTTATATGGGCCTAGCTTATCCAAGACGCGCACTACTGAATTTAAGTGGTGACTTTTCTCTTGCATTTGGTCAGCGTTCTCATTAAGAATCTTCATCCCGATTAGATGAAGCGGGGTTTCGGATAAGGGAGTTCGCTCGCAAATACGAAACATTAAAGTTCAAGCACTTCGCTCGGGGGAGTGGAGGTAGCTGAACAATGCAAACGGTCGAGTCCATAATCTCTGTCGCCGATCCGCGTCCCTTCCCCGACGTGATCCTGCGCAGCCAGTTCTTCGAGCTGGTCGGCACCCGCTCGCTCTCCAGTGAGCAGCGGCTGATGCTCGCGGTGCTGGCCGACGCGATCAACGTCGTGCAGGAATGCGGCAGCTCCGCGAGTTTGCGCAAGCGCAACTCATTCAACGAAGCCTGGAACTGGATTTTCACCAAGGGTGTCAGCTGTCCGTTGTCATTCGACAACGTATGCGATGCGCTCGGGATGGATACCAAGGGGCTGCGCTGGCGGCTTTCGGAACTCGTCGAGGGACGCGGCGGCGCCCCGCTCCGGTTGCGGCTCAAGGAAGCCAGCCGGATGCAGCGCCTGACGGTGAATCGCGTTCGGCGCCGAGATCCGCGCCGGGTGCGACGCGCCAAGGCGGGCCCGCAGGCTTCGTGAGATAGTCGCGAGTTCCGCCGGGTGCGGACAAATTCGCGGCTCCGGAGCCAATTCAGCGGAAGTGGCGTGATAGCTCTGATGCATAGGCGACACCGATCTTGTCGGCGTTGCTGCGCAGCCACTCGCTGAACCGCGTCGGCGCGTTCGGCGGCGAATCCGTAACCAGCAAATTGCTCATCAAGCCGCGAATCTCGTCGCGCGTGAGCGTCACGTCGCGCACCAGCAATCCGACTATCTGAGTGAGCGCCAGCGCGACGCGCGGATCGACGTGGACGATTCGCGATTTGCTGCGCACCGCGCTCGCGAGCATCCGGACCAACTCATCGAAGGTGAAGATCTCCGGTCCCACTGCGTCGAGCGTTGTGGATCGATCGTCGCGAGCCGCGTTCACGGCGATCTCGGCAAGGTCGGCGGCGAAGATCGGCTGGACGCGGTAACCTCCCTGGCCGGGAATCGCAAAGAATGGAAACCTCCGCAGCAGCCACGCGATATTGTTGAGTAGGATGTCCTCGACGCCGAAGATCAGCGCCGGCCGAATTATCGCGCAGGAGAGCGCCGACTCTTCGATTGCCGATTCGACCATCGCCTTGCCGCAGAAATATGGCAGCGGCGATGACTCCGTCGGGTTGGTAACACTGATATGCACGAACTTGCGGACGCCTGCTCTGGCGGCCGCATCGAGAATGACCCGAGTGTTTTGAACCGCGGTCTCGAAGGTCTGCCCACGGTACGGAAACCTGATCCAGTAAGTATTGAAGACTGTCCCGGCGCCCTCGAGACTTCGCGCGAGTTCATCGGGACGTTCGAAATTGAACGGCGCAACTTCGATCTGATCGCCAAACGGATTTGCCCGCGCCGGATGTCCGGTTAGAGTCCTGACCCGCCGCCCCTGCGACAACAGCAGGCGCGCGATGTAGCGGCCGGTGTATCCCGATGCGCCGGTGACGACGTTGAAATTTTCTTCTGGCATCGCACAGTCTCCGTAGCCGTGATAGCAATTCGATCTCGTTCAATGAAGGAGATAGTTGCGATGGACCGTCCGCTCGAGGGCGTCAGAGTTGTGGAGCTTGCGATGTGGGTGGCGGGTCCCGCCACCGCCGCGGTGCTCGGCGACTGGGGCGCCGACGTTATCAAGCTTGAAGATCCGAAAACCGGCGATCCGATTCGCGGCTTCGTCACCCGCACGATGGGCGATCCGAACGCGCGCATCCGGCCGCCGTTTGAGCTCGACAATCGCAACAAACGCTCGGTCGCCGTCGATTTGCGCCGCGCCGACGGGCACGCCTTCGCGCTCAAACTGATCGAACGCGCCGACGTCTTCGTCACCAGCCTCCGCCTCGATGCGATCGAGCGGATGAAGCTCGACTACGCGACGCTGTCCGCAAAAAATCCGCGCCTGGTCTATGCATCGATCAACGGCTATGGGCATCGCGGCCCCGATCGCAATCGACCCGCCTACGACTATGCGGCCGCATGGGCGCGCTCGGGCCTGATGGCGACGATCGCCGAGCCGGGCCATCCGCCTCCCGCGCAGCGCCCGGCGATGATCGATCATGCGGTGGGACTGTCGCTCGCGGGCGCAATCTCGGCGGCGCTGCTCGCGCGCGAGCGCACCGGCCGCGGCCGCGAAGTGAACATCTCGCTGTTCTCGATGGGCCTGTGGATGAACGCATCGGACCTTACCGTCGGCCTCATGACCGGCCGCTCGCCCGCGTCGGAGTCGCGCGATCAGCGCGTGAATCCCATCTGGAGTTCGTATCGATGCGCCGATGCGCGATGGGTTTACTTCGTGATGATTCAAAGCGATCGCCACTGGCCGGACTTCTGCGCCGCCTTGGGCATGCCGCAATGGCTGAACGATCCGCGGTTTAAGGATTCCGCCGCGCGCGGACAAAACTGCGCCGCGCTGACCGCAGAGATCGATCGCGTCGTCGTTTCGAAGAGTTCCGACGACTGGGCGCCGATCTTCGATCGCCACAACCTCATCTGGGCGCCGGTGCGCACCGACGCCGAAGTGCTCGAGGATCCGCAAGCCGAAGCAATCGGCGCGTTCGCCGCCGTCGATCACCCGAATATTCCAGGATGCCGGGTCGTGAACAGCCCGGTCGAGTTCGGCGGCGCGGACCCACAGCCGCATCGCGCAGCGCCCGAGTTGGGGCAGCATACGGAGGAAATCGCGCTCGAAGCGGGGCTCAGCTGGGACGAAATCAGCCGCCTCAAGGACAGCGGCGCCCTCGGCTAGCGGTACGCTCCGATCGGACCGAACCCCTTGCCTGCGTGTCGATTCTCGCATCTTAACGATAATCAAACGTCGGTATATAGTCGGTATTTTCGGAACTTTGTTTGACTGTAACCGCTTGCGCTCCATATGATCTCGTCTACCTGCCCCGGAGGTTGTCACTGGTGCGAATGATTGTTCCTCCCGTCGCTCATCGCCGCGAAATCGATCGAAATCTCGGAGAATTTTTCCGTAATCATCGCGCCGCCCGTTTCAATCGCGCGATTTCCCTGATGTGCCGATACTTCAACGTTCGCCGCCCGCGAATCGAATGGTTCGAGTATATCGATTGGGGCAAGACCGCCGGCCGAACCTACGAGGACGGACGCATCCATCTGGTGCATCCGGAAAATTGGAAACGCGGGCGAGTCTATTTCCGCGAGCGTATGTGGATTCAAATGATCTACCATGAGATGGGTCATTTCCTGTTCTGGAGTCATCCTGAACGCAAAGCGGAAATGTTCACCCGCCGGATGGTCACCGGACTCAGAACTCCCAGCCGCCGGTTGGCGACGCGCTCGCGTATCCGTTCGGCGAGTTCCAATTCGCGGCGCGCAGCAGTGCGAGTCCGTAAACGACGCGGGCGAATCGTCGGCGCGCGCAAGAACGGACGCGCGACGCGGCGCATCGCGCGCAAATCGCGCAAGGCCGCCTGATGGCGAATAAGCCGAACGTCGAAAACCGATGGTGGGTCGAAACCACCTTCAAGAAACCGAAAAGGGCCAAGTCCGAGACCGAGATGCCGCAGTTGCCGGTCGCGATGGCCTTTTACCAGGTCGCCCGCGACTACGATCAGGATCGCGCCAAGGAAGATCTGACCGACAACAACTTGCGCATCGCGCGCGAGGCCAACCCGCCTCAAGGTGGATGGGCGTACGTCGCGATGACCGAGCAGCACGCGCCGCCCAACGTAATCAAGCGGGTCAAGGACGAGTTCCGCATCCCGCGCGAGGCGCGCGGAATCGTGCTCGATCACGGACGCGTGGTGCGGCTCCTGATCTGCGGCCCGCAGCTCGAGGACTGGATGCTCGACATCACGCTCGGCGACGAGCCCTCGGTCGACGCGTACGTGTGGAGCGTGATGCATCGTGAGCGAATCTTCCGCCGCGCCGAGGATGCGCTCCGCCAGGCCCGCAAGTGGGCAATCAATCTGCTGCAGTTCCCGCCGCCGCGCGATGAACCTTTTCGCGGCGCGCTCCTCTAGCCGAACTGGTCCTCGCGGGAGTATCGTCCGAAGACCCGCGCCGGCATGAAATACTTCGGACTCGTTTTCCGCAACCTGTCGCGCAACAAGCGCCGCACGATCCTGACCACCCTGTCGATCACGGTTTCGGTATTTATTTTCGCGACGCTGATTAGTTTGCCCGGCCTGATCAACCAGGTCCTGCGCGATCGCGCCAACTCGCTGCGCCTCATCTGCCATAGCAAGGCGAGTCTCTTCTACCTGTTGCCGGAAGCATACCGCCGGCAGATCGAGCGAGTTCCACATGTGCAGGCGGTGGCGGCTTACAGCGTCTTCATGGGCACCTATCGCGATCCGAATGAACAGTTAGGGATCCTCGCCGTCGATGACGACCATCTACGCGAAATATTTCCCGACTGGGAAATCAGCGCGGAGACCGAGAAGGAATTCAAAGACCTGCGGACTGCGGCGCTGGTTGCAACCGCCTTGATGGACGCTTATCGATGGAAAGTCGGCGACACGATCATCCTGCGCGGCACGCTGTATCCGGTCGATCTGCAACTCAAAATCGTGGGCACCCTGAACGAGGCCGCCGCGGGGCCACGAGTCATTTTCAGGCGGGATTACATGGAGGAACTGCTCGGCCGGCCTGGAACTGTCAACCTGTTTTGGGTGAAAGTGGATCGCTCGCAATCGGCGCCCGAGGTGATCGCCGCAATCGATGAAATGTTCGCCAATTCGGCGCACGAGACCGCCACCGAAACCGAAGTCGCGCTGATCAAAAACCAGCTGGTCGGCAACCTTGGTCTTCTGGTTAACGGCTCAAAATTTCTCGCCGCGATCGTGATGTTCACGATTGCCCTGGTGGCCGCCAACACGGCCGCGATGGCGGTCCGCGAGCGACGCCATGAAATTGCCGTGATGCGCGCGATTGGATTCACCCGCAACTCGATCATCTGGCGAATCGTGGCCGAGGGTCTGATCGTCGGTGTCACCGCCGGCGCGTTCGGATGCGGGTTGGCCTATTTCGGATTCAGACTGTTGCCCCATGTGTCCGGAGCGCTCGGCCCACTGGCGCTCGCGCTCATGCTGTCGCCCAGAATCATTGCCTATAGCTTCATGATCGCGGCGCTGATTGGAGCGGCGAGCGCGTTCATTCCGGCGGCACTCACGACCCGTCACGATATTTCGGAAGAACTACGTGCAATTTGAAAGCGAGTTCAACCCAAAGGAGACCCGCATATGATGAAGCGGCTGGTTCCAAATATCTTCTACAGCAGCTTGAACGACGGACTCGAACTTTTTGTGAGGTGTCTCGGCTTCAAGGTGCTTCATCAGGACGGCAAGTTCGCGGTCGTCGAACGCGACGGGGCCAAAGCCCACCTGGTCGAGAATGCGGAATATGCGGCGAAGGATCGACCGGAGATCGTTATCGAGACGGACACAATCGAGGAGCTCTACAGCGAGGTTCAATCAAAGGCGCCGCAAATGCTTCATCCCAACGCAAAGACCGTCGAGAAGAAGCCGTGGGGCTCGCGAGAGTTCGGCATCCGCGACAAGACAGACGTGTGCGTGATTTTCCGCCAGTGGTGATTTCCGAAACTGCTACTTCGAAAATTCGACCGTGGCCGTTCCGGTTACCAGGCGTTCGCCGTCTTCGTTTTCCATCCAGACGTCGATCTCGGCGGTGCGATCAGCAGGATTCGTATTGGTGAGAAATCCATTCAGCACAAGCTTATGATCGGGCTGCACCGGCACGCGATAAGTGGTGCCCATCCGGATCAGCCGCGCATTCGCGGTGCCGATCCAATCCGTCACCAGCTTCGACAGCAAGCCCAGGCTCATGTTGCCCGGCAGAATTATTCCGGGCAGGCCCTCTTTCTTCGCGGCTTCCTCGTCGGTGAAGCGGCCCGCGACGTCGCCGAATCCGCTGACCTTGGCGTAGGTGCGGCACTGCTCCTTGGTGACGATCAAGTCGAGTGGCCCGAGCGTGTCTCCGATTGTGAGTTCTTCAAACTTCATCGTCTGCTACGGCCGGTTCATGAAGCGATGGTCGATGTGCGCGACCACTTCGTCTTTCTGATTCTTGAGCGTCGAGCGGATCACCACGAAGACCATCGTGCCCGTCCTTCCGGTCTTCTCGTAAATTTCCTTGACGTGCGAGTGAAGCGAGATTTTATCGGCGGCGCGGATCGGCGCGACGAATTCGACATCCTTGCCGGCGTCGAAACCGCGCCGTCCGAAGCGCGGGATGTGCTCGAAGAAATGACGTCCGTTGCGGAAGGTCACTGCGAATGACGGCGGCGCAACTATCCCGCCATAGGGACCCTTCTTCGCCGCTTCCGGATCGGTGAACAATGGATTGGTCTCGCCGAGCGACGCGCAGAAGCGCGCGATCTTCTCCGCCCTCACCTCGACTGGTTCGGTGTTTTCGAACACCTTGTTGATTATCGCGGGATCGTAATCGACCATCGCTGCCTCGTTAGCAGGCTATCTTGTCTCGACCGCGACTGCATGCGGCACGGCTTTGCGTTGCGGACGAAAATCCAGCGGCTCAAAGTTGCCGGTCTTCAGTTCCGCGACCAGATCGTCGATCGTCTTGATATCAGCGCTGAAGCGCGTCGCGCATAGTCCGATCAAACTGACCAAATGACTGTCCGAACCGCCTGTCGCCGCATAGCCGTGCTTTGCGATCAGTTCCTTGCTGCGTTCGTCTTCGCCTTTGCGAGATCCACCGTTGAGCCCTTCGACCGCGACCACGTTGTTGAGCGCCGGCTTCGATTGATAGTGCTCGTAGAGCCCGATATTCGGCCGCCCCGGATGACACGGCACGACGATTCCACCCATCCTCGCCACTTCGTCAATCAACGTTTGCGCGTCAAGCCGGATATCGGCGAAGTCGAAGCGCGCGAGCATTTCCGCATTCACGCCGAACACCAGCATGTGCCCGTAGTTGGTTTCGACTTCCGACGCGCGCAGGACCATCGTGCCGAATTTATCTTCAAGATGACGATAGTCACCGTCGCGGTTGAATTGGCGATGCTCGGTCAACACGATTCCATCGACCGGGCGCTCGGTGTGACGCAGCTTGATCCAGTTGAGGTACGCCTCTACCGGTGCGCGACTGTCTTCCGATGCTTCGCTATGCGTGTGCAGATCAAGGATTGTGCTCATCCTTAAGTTTGAGTCCTTCACCTCGCCGGGCGAAATTTCGCGAGAGTCACTTCCGGGGTGACGTCCTCGTATACGACCTCGACGGACATTCCTATTTTAACCTGTTCCGGTGCGCAGTCGACAAGGTTGGTGAGCATTTTCAGCCCCTCATCCAGTTCGACATAGGCCATGATGTACGGTAGCGACTCGCGAAATCCCGGCGCCTGGTTCTGATAGGTCGCGGTGAAGGTGTAGACCTTGCCGCGTCCGCTACATTTCACCCATTCGGTTTTCGACGACATGCAGTTGGTGCATAGCGCGCGCGGATAGTAGCGCGTGTCGCCGCATCCGCGACACTTCTGAATGTAAAGTTCGTGGCGCTGGAGCGCTTCCCACCACGGACGATTCTCTTCGTCTAGATGCGGCAAGGGCTTCGAGTACTTTTTCGCTTGAGTCTGTTCTGCCATGACTATCGCCTACTGATTGCCGAGGATGAGCGTCGCGCCCGAATGCCGCGTGCCGAGCGCGCCGCCGGTGCCGTGTGCGAGCGCGATTTTGCAGTCTTTGACCTGGCGCGGACCGCATTCGCCGCGCAGTTGCTTGGCCGCCTCGATCACCAGGAAAATCCCGCGCATCCCCGGATGATTCGACGACAGGCCGCCGCCGTCGGTGTTGATTGGAAACTCGCCGTCGAAGCGGAGCCGTCCACCGGTCACGAAGGCGCCGCCTTCGCCGCGTTTGCAGAAACCGAGATTCTCGAGCGTCGCGAGCACCGTGATCGTGAACGAATCGTAGATCATCGCCATGTCGATATCTTTGTGCGCGACGCCGGCGCGCTCGAACGCAAGCCGTCCTGACTGCGCCGCCGCGATTTCCAGAAAATCGCGCTTGCCTCGCGCCGCGTGGCGGACCGTCTCGCCCGCGCCGAGAATATAGACCGGCTTCTTCTTCAAGTGGCGCGCGCGCTCCGCCGACGTGATCACCAGCGCGCCGCCGCCGTCGCTGATGATGCAGCAATCGAGCAAATGGAGCGGCGACGAGATGATTCGCGACGCGAGGACGTCGGCAACCGTGATCGGCTCGCGATACTTGGCCGCCGGATTCATCGACGCATGCAAGCGCATCGTCACCGCAATCTCGGCGAGCTGCTCCGACGTGGTTCCGTAATCATGCATATGCCGCTGCGCGATCATCGCGTACGCGCCAACCGTGGTCGGCCCGAATGGTATTTCGTACTGATCGCACGGATCGCCCGAGCCACCGCCTCCTCCGCCGCCGGTGCCAATCGCAAACCGCGACGACGCCGCCGTCGAGCCGTAAACCACCACGCACACATCGCACAGCCCGGCATGAATCGCGGCCGCCGCGTGCGCGGTGTGCGCTACGAATGACGATCCGCCGATCGAGGTCGAGTCCACGAAGTTCGGCGTCAGGTTCAGGTAATCGCAAAAACTGACGATACCCATCCCGCCCATTCCCATTCCGGTCGTGCACAGGCCGTTCACGTCCTTGATCGTGAGGCCGGCGTCGTCGAGCGCGCCGCGCACGCTCTCTGCCATGATCTGAAAAAGACTTTTGTCAGGGGCGAATCGCGTTGGATGCTCAAACACGCCGGCCACCGCTGTTTTTCGGCTTAAACTCATTTTCGGATTCCTAGTTCAGCTCGGTGACGAACTGCTCAATCGCGGCGTTGTACTCGGCCGGACGCTCACGCGGAATGTAGTGCCCCGCATCCGCGATGATCTTGATCTTCGCACCGCGAATTTTGCCCACCATGAACTCCGCGTCGGCAGGCGTGGTGCCTTTATCGTCGGCGCCGGCAATCACGAGCGTCGGTTTGTCGATCTTTCCGATCGCATCGCGCAAATCGACTTGCGAACACGCCAAAATATCCGTGTAGCGCACGCGCGGATCCGTCTTGATCTGCTCCATCCATCCTTCGCGCACCACGTCGAAATTTTCCTTGATGGTTCTCGGCGAATAGCCGTCTGTGTTGAACGACTGCGGCGCGCGACCCATCGTGATCGCGCGCAACCCCTCGATTCGTTCGGGCGTCAGGTTGAACTTGGCCGCGGTGCAACTCAGGATGAGCGCCTCGACTCGCGCGCCGTGACGCAGCGCGAGATCCATCGCGATCGCACCGCCCATCGAATGCCCCAGTATCACCGCCGACTTGATCTTCAGCGCGTCGAGGAATGCGGCAACGAAATCCGCGTAGTCAGGCACGGTGCTGAGTCCTTCGACTCCCGCCGAGCGTCCATGGCCCGGCAAGTCGAGCGCGATCGGGCTGTGATCCTTGCCGAACGCCTCACCCTGCCGATGCCACGTATGTCCGTTGGATCCGGCGCCGTGGATAAACAGAATTTTCCGCCCGCGAGAGAAATCCGGCACCACATCGGGCAGCGTAGTCGCGCCGCGATAATAGTAGTAAGTCGCGTAGCCTTTTACTTCGGTGTACTTGGTGGGCATCGGCGCGAAACTCTCCGCCATTCGCGTTTGTGCGTTAGCTATTAGGTTCGCGATGTTCTTGTCAAACGGCGGATCGAGCTCACGGGTCTCGCACAGCAACGATCAGCGGCTCGTGCATCGACAATGGCGCCGACCCGCCCAATTTCGCAACTTCTGCGATCATCGCGTCGGCGCGTTCACGCTCGGCCGCCGGTATCAGTGGCGTCCATCTGATGTTGATCCACTCTTCGACATCCGGCCACGTAACCGTAAACGGCGCCGCGCGTTCCTCGACGCACAGCTCCGCCTTCGCAAACGCCCGTTGATACAGATCGCGAGGACCCACATCGGCTTCGCGGCGCTGCGCGCGCCGAAATACAACCTCGCGATATTCGCGCCATCGATCGGGACCGACGATCGCGCTCAGCACCTTGCGAACTCCGTCGTCGCGTTGCCCGCTTGCCACGATCATCCCGCCCGGACGGAGGCATCGCGCGATCTCTACCGCAAGGCCGTCGAGATCAGAGACGAACTGCAGCACGTGGCTGGCGAAAATAAAATCGAATGACTGAGCCTTGAACGGCAGCCGGGTTGCGTCACCGCGGAGCAGCCGGCATTTCGTACCGACTCGATCTCGCGACGCCAGGAGCATCTCGAAGGACAAATCAACGCCGGTCACCGTGCGATTGTTGGGCGCCGCCGCAAACTCCGCGAGATAAGTTCCGTTGCCGCATCCAACGTCGAGGATGTCGCGCGCCTTCGCAATCTCGTCCGCGATCGCCACGAGCACCGCGCGCCGCCGTTTACCGTAGTACTTGCCATCGCCGTAAGTCGCGGCCAACCGCGCGAAGTACTCGGCTATCTGCGAGGATCTGCGATTTCCCGAGTCTGCACCGGAGCCCATTGAGTGAGGATGACAGAAAAACCGGCGCGTCGAGAAGAAGTCGCCGACTATTTTCTCGCCTTGCGGCCCTTGTGCTGGCGCTTCGACTTTCCGTCGCCGTCGATTTCCCCGAGCCCTCCGTGCTCCCACCGCTCGATCGACGCGCGGTTGAACCGCCACGCGCTGCCGACACGGAAGCCCGGAATTCGCCCTTCGCGCAGCAATCTGTAGATCGTAGTCGGATGCACCCTGAGATGGGCTGACAGCTCGCTTATGGTGAGGATTTCCTCTTCGGATGCCATCGCAACCTTTCGCTGCCCCCGAGAAATTTATTGTCGCGCTGCCAGTAAGCCTTAACGCCCGGATCCGCTTGTAAACGCGATGTTCAGCCTCGCGCCACGCTTAAGTCAATACTGGGCGTTTGCAGATGGCACGCGCGTTGCGCCTTGGCGAAATCGAGTCAGACTGAGTTATGGTTTGCGGGAGTCGGGCGCGCCCTTGCAAATCAGAGTTTCCATGCTGCGCGGGATCCCGACGCGGGAGAGTGCGATATGGCATACGAGGCGCTTGAACTCAGGCATGACGGCGCGGTGGCGTGGCTCACCCTTAATCGTCCGCACAATCTGAATGCGCTCAGCGCGCAGATGGTCACCGAGCTCGAAGACTTTCTGCATCGGCTCCCGACCGAGACCTCGACGCGCGTGGTCGTGATGAAGGGCGCAGGACGCGCGTTTTGCGCCGGGCTCGATCTGAAGGAGCAAAATCGCGGCAGCACCGGACTCGGCACGACCATCACCGATACCGTCGAGACGCAGCGCCGGATGAGCGACCTGGTGGTCGCGATGCGCCGCGCGCCGCAGCCGTTTATCGCGGCAATCCGCGGGCCGGCGGCCGGCGGAGGATTCGCACTCGCACTCGCATGCGACGTGCGAATCGCGGGCGAATCGGCGCGATTCAACGCCGCGTTCATCCGGATAGGACTCAGCGCATGCGACATGGGCGTCAGCTATTTTCTGCCGCGCGCGGTCGGCACTTCGGTCGCATCCGAGCTGATGCTGACCGGAAGATTCATCAATGCACAGCGCGCGCTCGCGACTGGCCTCGTCTCCGAGCTGATGCCCGATGCCGACGTCGATGCCGCCGCGGCGAAGCTCGCGCTTGAGATGACCGAGACCTCGCCGCTCGGGCTCCGGCTCACTAAGGAATGTCTTTCGATGAGTATCGACGCGGGAAGTCTCGAGCAGGCGATTGCGATCGAGGACCGCAACCAGGTGCTATGCGTTCGCGCCGGCTACATAGACGAAGGGGCTCGTGCATTTCTGGAAAAACGCAAGCCCCGCTTCGCTCCCCGCGCCTGACCCGCGGCACAGATTTCAAATGGCCTTCGACGGAGCTCATCTGGAACTCGTCGAGTTCACCCAGGATAAACTCCGTCGAAGGGCTCGGGGGATGCCTCCTAGCGCGAGGCCATCGTGGTCATCTCGGCCAGTCTTGCCACCAAATACAGTGGCTGCCCATCGTGCCATACGCGGAACTCGACCCGCTGTCCGGGTGAGTATTGCGCGATCAAATCGTCAAATGCCTTCGCGTCGGGAACGGTCTTGCCGTCGAATTCGCTGATCACGTCGCCAGGCTGAATTCCCGCCTTGTCTGCGGGCGATCCAATAAACACCGCCTGCACTTTCGCGCCCCACACTTCAGGCGCCCACGCGGTGGTCACGCCGAAATATGCGGGGCCAGTCGCGGGAAGGACATCGGGATGCATAAAATGCACTTGCCGCACGCCGCTCACGCGATGCACGATTTGCTGGATTCTGCGCGCCTCGTTCAGACTGTACACGTCGCCCGCCAGGTACGCTTCGCCCCGATGCGATACCGATACGCCAATATCGGGGAACGCCTTCATCTTGAGCATGTCCTTGATCTCAGCCTCGAGCTGGCCCGGCTTCACACTTTGCTCCACCGAGGCCAGGTCTTCGTGCGAGTCGGGGACTGCCACCCAGGTAGCGATGAGATCCTGCGCGGTCTTGAGCGACGACGCCTTCAGCGCCGGAGTCTCGACCGCCTTCGCAATTGTTCTCGGACCATTGTTGATGATCGGCACCCGGGTGATCAGGAACGCTACCCACACGAGCAACGCCGCGCCCATCACGCCGAAAGCAACGTCGCGCCTGCTGGTATTCCGGCCCATCGCCTCCGACGCGATCAGCGACTCGGCGATGTCGTCTTCTGGATAATCGGGCTCGTCGGAACTGTCGGGGAAATCTTCGCGAAACGCCTTGTCGGCCGCCGCCAGATGCTCGAGGTCCTCAAGTGTGCGCGGGACGCCGTCGATCACAGCGACGACATCCTGGGCACGCTCGAAGGCGCCACCAGGTCCGGCTTCGGCCACCGGCGTCACGGCGGCGTCGGCTGTCGCCGGCGAATCCTGCCGCTCGATACCGGCGTCTTCTTCCGGTTTGATCGAAGCCGAGAAATCGGCGTAGTGGACCTTCGATCCCGGCGACGCTTGAGTCCCGGGCAATCCCCGGGATTCCGGCTCGGCCGCGGCTCTGGTCTCCGCGATACCCTCGTTTCGCTTGCGCGCGAACCGTTTGAGAGCTTCTTCGAGCGTCAGAATTGTGTCTTGAGGCTTGCCGCCATTCTTACCCATCGCAGCACCACCGCCCACGAGGAATTAGGCACCATTGAACCCGGTCAAAATGCCTTGATTACTCTTAGCAGGAAAATACGCCTTACGCCAAGCGTCAATCTACAGAATTATTAACAAACCTGCTTCGATTCCTCTCAATTTGCCGAACAGTCGTTAGCTTGGCTCGCTCACGCACCCTCGTGGAGCGCACGGCAGGCACCTCAGGAGCTTCACGGCTCGTCTTTCTCCACGAACGCCTGGAGCCGGCCTAGCGCCGCATCCCAATCACGGGAAATCTTGTCGAGGTACCGGGTCGCGTCTGAGAGCCGACTGGTCCGGAGCTCCCAGACGCGTTCGCGCCCAACCCGGGAACTGCGCGCAAGGCCCACCGCTTCGAGCGCGTGCAGATGCTTTGTAACGGCCTGGCGCGAAACCGACGCGCCATCGGCCAGCCGCATGATCGACAGCGGCCCGCCGCCACAAAGCCGAGCGACGAGATGCAATCGGGTCTCGTCGCCCAGCGCGGCGAAAATCGGCGCGGCCCGGGAGAGTTTCACGTTCACTGCGGCCGCGGAAGTACGCATTCGCGTCATCGCTCGACTCATCGCTCAGGCCGCAAGCGCGAGGTACTTCTCGATAAGCTTCATCTGTGCGTTCCAGCCTCCCTCATTGGCGGCAAACGCTTTGGCGCGCCGTTCGATTGGAATCCTGTCGAAGCCCGACTCGGTGACGGTCAGCATCGTCCCACCAGCAGCCTCTTCTAGCTCGAAGACCACCAGCGTGCTCGGCTCCTTCGAGTAATCGACGCCCGCCTCGACGGCATACGGATGCCACCGAAACGAGAACAGCCGAATCGGCTCGACCCGGTCGACCGCGAACTCAAAAGCGACCCCGATGTACGGTTTCTGGCTCCTGGCGACTTCCGCGTCCACGGTGGTCGGAACGATCTTGCCGGTAATGGGCGTGCCCGCGACAAATGGCCCGTCAAACTTGACGCCAAACCAACTGCCAAACTGCTGCGAGTCGCTGATCGCCCGCCACACCCGCTCGCGCGGCGCCCGCAACAAAACCTTCTTCTCGATCCGATCGGTGTTAATACTCATGCGAAACCTCCAAGTTGCAGGTACTTCTCGATTATAGTCGTTTGCGCGGTCCACCCTTGCTCGTGGCTGGTGAAAGCCTTGGCGCGCCGGTCGAGCGAAATCCCGTCGAAACCCGACTCGGTGACCGTCAGCATCGTACCGCCCGAGACTTCTTCCAACCTGAATTCAACCAGCGTGGTTGGCTCCCTCGAGTAGTCGATGCCGGGATCTTCATCGAGCGGATACCAGCGCATCGAGAAAAGCCGCATCGGTTCGACTCGCTCGACCGAAATCGTGAACGGCTGCCCTTCGCGTTGTTTCTCGCTCTTGGCGGCCTCCGCATCGACAGTGTTCGGAACCACTCTTCCGGTCATGCGAGCGCCGGCTACAAAGGGCCCGGGGAATTCGACGCCGTGCCAGCTGCCGAACTGTTTGGAGTCGCTGATCGCCCGCCACACGCGCCCGAGCGGCGCGCGCAGCAGGACCTTCTTCTCGATGCGATCGGTGTCATCAGCCATATGCAACCTCCGAGTTGCGCTTAAAACTAACCGCACTCGCAATCAAATGCAACCCTCAGGTTGCATCATTGTCAATCCTCACGCCCTTCTTCTTCTCCATGGAGAGGGTTAGCGAGACGTTTCACGCCGAACCCGCCACACTACACGACTTTACAAAGCAGGCCGATCCGGGTAGCACCTAATTAGATGCTGTGCTCGAGGAGATAGTCGCCGATGCTCGATCTCACCAGGGACATTCAGTCTTTGACGACCTTCCGGCGCAAATCCGGAGAGTTTCTCAAACAGATGAAGAAGAGCAGGCGGCCGGTGGTCCTGACCGTCAACGGCAAGGCCGAGGCCGTCGTGCAGGATGCCGAGTCCTATCAGCGATTGCTCGATGCCGCGTCGCGCGCCGACGTTTTCGAGGCTATCCGGCAAGGCGTGGACGACATCACCAGTCGACGCGCGCGACCGGCCCGAACAGCGTTCAACGAGTTGCGCCGACGCCATGGCGTACCTCGTTGAATTGACCCTCCGCGCCGAGCGAGACCTCGACTACCTCTATCAACGAATTTCGACGGACGATTCGGCGACGGCTGCCCGTTCGTTCAACGTGCTCGAACGGGCCATCTACACCCTCGAATAGAGCTGCCGCGCCGATGCCCCGCTAGCTCCGGAGAGCAAAAAGACAAAACGACGATTGCCGACACTTCGCTCTACGGCGCGAAACGCGACGTGTACCGCGTCATCTTCGAAATCGACGAACCGCGCAAACTGGTCCGTGTCCTGACGATCAGGCACACCGCAATGGACAAGTTCTTAGGCGGCCGCAGTTAGATAGCTTCGCTCACCGCGTCCTCTCGCTGCGTCGGTTTCGGGCGCGATTCGATCGCCGTGTAATGCCGCAGTCCCTCGCCGATATAGACTTGGCGAGGCCGCGCGATCTTCTGCTCGGAATCGCGGACCATCTCGGCCCATTGCGCCATCCATCCCGAGGTCCGCGGAATCGCGAACAGCACCGGGAACATCGTCATCGGAAATCCCATCGCCTGGTAGATGATCCCCGAGTAGAAATCCACGTTCGGATAGAGCTTATGCGAGATGAAGTAATCGTCCTGCAGCGCGATTCTCTCGAGTTCGATCGCGATATCGATAAGCGGGTTGCGCCCGGTCACCTCGAAGACCTTCGCCGCCATCTCCTTCAGAATCTTCGCGCGCGGATCGTAATTCTTGTAAACGCGATGCCCAAATCCCATCAGGCGCCGCTCGCCCTCCTTCACCTGCCGGATCATCGCGGGAATTGCCGACACCGAACCGATCTCCATCAGCATCCGGATTGCCTGCTCGTTGGCGCCGCCATGCAGCGGACCGTAGAGCGCCGCGATTGCCGCGGCCGCCGCCGCGTAAGGATCGGGCTGCGAGCTTCCCACCGCGCGCATCGCGTTTGCCGAACAGTTCTGCTCATGGTCTGCGTGCAGGATAAACAGCACGTCGAGCGCCCGTTCGAGGATCGGATCGGGCTTGTACCTGAGCTCGGTCATTTTGAAGAGCATCGAGAGCAGGTTGCCGGTATAGCTGAGCTCGTTGTCAGGATAGACGTACGGAAGTCCCCGCGTATGCCGATACGCAAACGCCGCGAGCGTCGGAATCTTCCCGATCAGCCGCCGCGTCTGCAGCCGGCGCGATTCGAGATCGTTGATATCCTTCGCGTCGGGATAAAAAGTCGACAGCGCGCCGACCGTCCCGAGCAGCATCCCCATTGGATGGGCGTCGTAGCGGTAACCCTCCATGAACTTTTTGATATTTTCATGGACCATCGTGTGGATCTTGATATTGTTCTCCCACCTCTCGTAGTGCTCCTTGTCCGGCAGCTCGCCCTTCACGATCAGGTACGCCGTCTCGAGGTAGTTGCTCTTCTCGGCCAGCTCCTCGATCGGATATCCGCGGTAGTGCAGGATTCCCTTGTCGCCATCGATGAACGTGATCCGGCTGCGGCATGACGCGGTGTTTGTGAATGCGGGATCGTAGGACATCAGGCCGAAGTCGTCTTTGCCGACCTTGATTTGACGCAGATCCGCGGCGCGGATGACGTCGCCTTCTTCGATGGGGACCTCGTATTTCTTGCCGGTGCGATTGTCGGTGATGCTCAGCGTGTTCTTATCCATGATGTTCCTCACTAAGGCTCGGTGACGGTCGCGAGCGGCCGACTCCGGCGGGTCGCAAATCGCCGCATGCTCCTCGCGTTCAACATATATACAGTATCAGATATTTGATGTCCAAGCCCGCAACAAAAGTTTTTTCTCGAGGGGCCGATACTCGCAACTGCGCCCGCGCCGTGGCAGTCTGTGCCCGGACTCAGTCTTGAAAAAGCATGCTCGATAAAATTGTCTCCACACTCTCGGCCTTCATCATCGCGACGATCTCCACGCTCGGCTACGGCGGCGTGGTTCTCATGATGGCTGTTGAGAGCGCATGCATCCCGCTGCCGTCCGAAGTGATCATGCCGTTCTCCGGATTTCTCGTCGCGAGCGGACGTTTCGACCTGCAGATAGTTGCGATCATGGGCGCGCTCGGATGCCTCCTCGGCTCGTACCTGGCCTACTACGTCGGCGCGCACGGCGGGCGCCGTTTCATCGAGCGCTACGGCCGCTATCTTCTAATTGCGCCGCACGAGCTGGAAGCCGCCGATCGCTTTTTCGAGCGATGGGGCTCGCTCGCAGTATTCCTCGCCAGGCTGCTGCCAGTGGTCCGCACTTTCATCGCGTTTCCCGCCGGCGTCTCGCGGATGAAGATGCTCCCGTTCACGATCTACACCCTGCTCGGCTCATATATCTGGTGCCTCGTGCTCGCATACGCCGGCATGAAATTGGGCCAGCACTGGGAAAACCTCGCGCCTTACTTTCACCGCTTCGACGCACTCATCGCGATACTCTTGGTCGCAGGCGCCGCCGCCCTCATCTATAATCGGGTGAAAGGGATGCGCTCCGCCACGACCTCCGCCCACTAGACGCCCATGCGACTGAGGATATGAATAAAAATGGCCGATAAAGAATTGCCTGATCCATCCGAACTCGAAGAAATCTTCACCAGCATCGATCCAACTCCGGTCCGCATGGCTCACGATTACCTGAACGACGCCGGCATCGAGTCATTCGTCTTCGACGCCGGCTCGTCGCGCCTGCTCGGCATGACCGCCGCGGTACCGACCCGCCTGATGGTCCATCGCGACGCCGCCAAAGACGCCCGCGAGCGCTTGAAGGAGCTCGGTTTCGAGTGATCGTCGATATTAGGGCAGCCCGTCTTCTTATCTAGCGATTGTCTAGTGGCACGGGCGTCCCTGCCCGTGATTTCCCCTGCCCCGCTTCACCCGCCATTGAGCACCGCCGTCGCCTTATCCAACTGATCGCTGTAAGCGTTGATCGCATCCGCGGTGAGCTTTGCGTACCGATTCGCGTCTGCCCAGCGTCGATCCTCGATCGCCTCGCGCACGCCGGGTAGCGTCTTGGCTTCGTAGCCGGTGAAGCGGCCGGGCGCGTAGATGAGATTCCTGTACCAACTCCTTCCCGGCAGGCCCACATCCGGCGCGAGCGTCTGATCGATCCCGAGCATCAGCGCCTGCACACGCGCGAGCCGAGCTGCGGACAGGCCCGGAGAGTTCTTCGCGAGCGCATCGTCGTATCCCTTCGCGCTGCGCTTCAGGCGATCGACCGCGTCTTCGAGTGGCGCGAACTCCAGGTGCGGGACGCGGTCCAGCGCCGTGGGCAGGCCGCTCGACTTGGTAGGATCGGCCGCCAACTGGAACGCCCGATCGTGCAGCAGCTTGGCTTGCGTCTCGGCCTCCTCCCGTTCGTCATCGGCTAGCTTCTTCACTTGATCGAGATAGTCCGAGACCGCGTTCGCGAAAGCGCTCCCGTTCTGGACGGGAACGTCGGAATCGGCGGCGCGCAGCACTATCCGCCCGACCGTCTTCGCCAGCAAGGCGTCATAAACGAACCCGGGATCGACGAAGCGGCTGTGATGCTCGAACGTGTCGTAGCGAGAATGGTAAACCCCGCCGGAGTGTCCCTCCTCGTAGAAACCTACATCGAGCGCGGGCACGCCCAGGTGATCGATGAATGCTGAAAAATCGGAGCCCGATCCCAGCGCCTCGATAGGGAAGTCCTTGTCCGGGTCCGCCGCGATCTTCGCCTCCGCCCGTGCGTGCTCGCTGGCAGTGGGCGCGAGTGCTGCAATCCGCATTTTCGCGCGGAGCCGCTGCCCAATAGAAACGCCGGTCTCCGGATCGACTACGTCGGCCGCGACCTGGTTGACCAGATGCTGGAAGTCGTGGCTTCCGCCCACCCCCAGAAAGCCGCGTTCATTTGAGTCGGAGTTTATGTAGAGGACCACGTTCTTCTTGAGTTCGCTCGCGTGCTCCTCCGCCCATTCGGTCGAGCCAAGCAGCATGGGTTCCTCGGCGTCCCAACTCGTGTAGACGATCGTGCGCTTGGGCCTCCACCCCTGCTGCTCGAGTCCGCCGAACGCCTTGGCCTCGGCGAGCAGCGCGACTTGGCCCGACAACGGGTCCGTTGCGCCGAACACCCAGCCGTCATGATGATTGCCGCGGACTACCCACTGGTCGGGATAGGTCGAACCCTTCATCATCGCGATGACGTCATAGATTGGCTGGAGCTGCCAATCGGATTTGACCGCCAGATGGACGACCGCAGGTCCCGGTCCGACGTGATAGGTGATCGGCAGCGCGCCGCGCCACGGCTGGGGAGCCACCGGACCTGCCATCGCCGCGAGGAAAACCTGCGCGTCCGCATAGGAGATCGGCAGTACGGGGATCTTCATGATCGTCGGCGCATCGGAGATCTTGAGGCGCTTGGCGTCCTTGGTCGCCCCGATTCCGGGCGTCAGCGGATCGCCGGGATAAAGTCCCGTGTCGAGCACCGAGCCGCGCTGTACGCCGGTAGGCGGGCGCATCGGGCCGCTTGGATAAGTCTCGTCAATCGAATAGCCGTCCTGCGCCGGGTCGGAGTAGATGATGCAGCCGATCGCTCCATGATCCTGCGCGAGCTTGGGCTTCGACCCGCGCCATCCGGAACCGTAGCGCGCGATCACGATCTTGCCCTTGACGCTGACGCCAAGGCGCTCGAGCATCTTGTAATCGTCCGGCATCCCGTAGTTGACGTACACGAGGCCGGCGGTGACGTCGCCGTCGTGCTGATAAATGACGTAGTCGGGGAGCGCGGGATCGGTGGCGGTCGCGCTGGAGTCTCCCGAGATCGGCGGCTCCTGCAGCGTCGCGCTGAACTTCTGCGGCCCGACCATCTCCAGGGTCTCGCTTACCGGCTTGGGATAGAGCACCCAGAAAGTCTCGATATGCGTGTCCCAGCCCCAGCTCTTGAACCATGCGCGGATTTGGTCCGCGTTGGCCTTGTCGTGCGGAGAGCTGACATGGTTTGGCTGCGCGGCGAGCAGCTTCATCCAGTCGCGCAGATCGTCCGGATGAATCAGCGCGTCGAAGCTGCGTTCGAGCGCGGCCTCATCGGACGTTGTCGGCACTGCCGCTCCCAAAGCGAAGTTCCCGAATAAAAGGCCCGCCGCCGCGAGCGATATTATGATGCTCTTGGAAGTAATTTCAGGTCCCTGGCTTGTTTAATTCCGTCGGTCGGCTCAAGAGCCGAATTGTACAGTCTCATCGCCCGATGGCGAAGCATGATGGGTTCCCGGGCTCGGCACAATTCCTGCCCTATCGAGGGAAACTCCTCGAAAGAGCTGGCAGAGGAAATTATTTATGCCGGAAATTTGCGAACAATGCGGAAGGGGTGTCATAAAAAAGCTGCTGCAGCGCAGCGATGGAACTGCGGTGCTTCATCGCGAATGCGCCAATGGCCACAAACATCACCGGATAACCGCCGACGACCACGCACAACCGGTCGATCCCCGCGACACTGTGACCTCCTTCGTGATCATCGAGGCGTGCGACTGTACCTGATGCCGCGCTCGGCCGTGTCCGCGGCTTCCGACCGTCCCATAAGCCCAGCACGGAACAACCTGACGGCTCGCTCTGTACGCGGTCTCCCGCCTTCACTATCTTGATTGGCGAAACGTGCAGGTGAGTAACTGAGCTCGCCGCGCGAATTCAACTATCCGGAGTAGTCGCGATGCCATACGCAGAAGGTCGAGTCTTCAATGACGCCGACAGCCACATCATGGAGACCCAGGACTGGCTCGTCTCCTACGCCGATCCCGACCTGCGCGCGAAGCTTCATCCGCTCGCGATTGGCTCGGGAGGACGGCTGGTCGAAAAAGCGATCGCGCATGCCGCGACTCGCCGCGCCGATTCCAATGCGCTTGCCGACGCCGAAGCCAACCTGATGCTCCGCAAAGGATGGGAGGCGCTCGGCGCTTTCGATCCCGACGAGCGCCGCCACGCGCTCGACCTCCTCGGCTTCAATTCCCAGTTGGTTTTCACCACGTTTGCGATAACGCATTTCTGGGGCGAGTTCGATCAGGTGCGCTCGACGCCCGAGGTTCTCTACGGCGGAACCCGCGCACACAATCGCGCCATCGCGGACTTCTGCGCTGGCGACAAGCGTCTGCTCGCGGTTGGCTTCGTGCCGCTCGACATCCCCGAGCTTGCGGAAAAGGAAATCGACGAGGCGATTAAGCTGGGATGCGCCGCGATCCACATCCCGTCGCTGCCTCCCGGGAAGAAGTCGCCGAGTCATCCCGACTTCAACGGCGTGTGGGCGCGCCTGCAGGATGCGGACGTTCCGTTCGTGCTGCATATCGGCGGCGGCGGACGCCCGGTGCCGCGCGCGTTTCACATCAATGAGCGCCCGGTCACCGACTTCCTCGGCGGCGGCGAGAATATCCGCTCCAAGGACTTCATGGCGATCCATGTGATGCCGGAAATCTTTCTCTCCACGATGATCCTCGACGGTATCTTCGAGCAGTTCCCCAAATTGCGGGGAGGTTCGATCGAGCAGGGCGCGATGTGGATCGTGCCATGGCTGCGCCGCCTCGATATCGCGCAGGAAACTTTCGTGGCATCGGAGAAATATCTGCGCCTGCCTATGAAGGCCTCCGATTACGTGCGCCGCAATCTCAGGTTCACGCCGTATCCGCATGAGCACGTGGGATGGATCATCGAGCAGGCCGGCGAAGAGCTGTGCATGTTTTCGTCGGACTACCCGCACGTCGAAGGCGGGCGAAATCCGCTCAAGCGCTTCGCACTCTCGACGCCGAATCTCTCCGAGTCCGCGAAGGAACGGTTCTACGCGAGCAACTTTGCCGACCTGATGGGCGCGCGCGTCGCTTGAGCGCGTAGATGCCTCTCAAGTGGTGGCAGCGCGCCGTCTTCTACCAGATCTATCCGCGCTCGTTCGCCGATTCGAATGGCGACGGCATCGGTGACCTCGACGGCGTCACCGCGCATCTCGACTACTTGAATGACGGCACCGCGAACTCGCTCGGCATCGACGCCATCTGGCTGAATCCGATCAACCCGTCGCCGCTCGACGATTGGGGCTACGACGTAAGCGACTACTGCGGTATCCATCCGGACCTGGGCGATCTCGCCGCCTTCGATCGCCTGGTCAGCGAGGCGCATCGACGCGGTATCCGCGTGATCGTCGACCTGGTCCCGAACCATACCTCGAATCAGCATCCATGGTTCGTCGAATCGCGCGCGTCGGCGGCGAATCCGAAACGCGATTGGTACATCTGGGTTCCCGGCGCGCCCGACCGTCCACCCAACAACTGGCTGAGCACCTTCGGCGGTTCCGCCTGGAAGTACGACGCCGCTACTCGGTCGTGGTACTTGCACATGTTCCTCGAGCAGCAGCCCGACCTTAATTTCCGCAACCCCGAAGTGATCGAGGCAATTCACGCCGTGATCCGATTCTGGCTCGACCGCGGAGCCGACGGCTTTCGCATCGACGTGATCGCCGGGCTGATCAAGGATGACAAGCTCCGCGACAATCCTATTCGCGCCGCGACTGATCCCGATATTCCCTGGCACTCAAAAGGTTCCCAGGATCCTCTCTATAGCCACGACCGGCCCGAGGTCCATGACATCATCCGGGGATTTCGACGCGTCAGCGACAGTTACGGCAGCGCCTCCGACGATCGAATACTGGTCGGCAGACCTGGCCGCGCGAGCATGAACGCCTCGCCGACTTTCTTCGCCCCGACGAGCTTCAGCTCGCATTCAACTTCCGCTTCCTGCTCGCGCGTTACGACGCGCGCCGCTTCCGCGGCGCGATCGAGCAGACCGAAAAATCCTTTGGGCCCGGCGCGTGGCCCACATGGACCCTCTCGAATCACGACTTTTCGCGGCACATCTCGCGCTATTCGCGACCCGGCGACGGCGACGCGCGGGCGCGGGTCGCGGCGATGATGCTGCTGACGCTGCGCGGCACGCCCTTCATCTATTACGGCGAAGAGATCGGAATGCGCGACGCGACGATTCCCGCCGGCCGCAAGCTCGATCCGGTTGGCCGCGACGGATGCCGCTCGCCGATGCAATGGTCGAGCGCCGCCAACGGTGGCTTCTCGACCGGCGCCGCGGCGCCATGGCTCCCGTGCGGCGACTTCGCGGCTGTGAACATGGCGACGCAGATGAACGATCGGCACTCGATGCTGTCGCACTATCGCCGGCTGATTCGGCTTCGCAGGCAAACTCCCGCACTGCTGGAGGGAAGCTATCGCGGTTTCGAGAATGCTCCGGAAGATTGCCTGGTCTTTTATCGCGAGACCGCGGCGAATCACTTGATTGTCGCGCTGAATCTCACCAGTGAGCCTCGCGAGATCAAAACTCCAGCCGGAAAGATCCTGCTCAGCACGATTCTCGAGCACACCGGCGAATCCGTCGCGTCGCCACTCCACCTCGCCCCCGACGAAGGCGTGGTCCTGGAAATCAGGTGAACCCGCCGATTGCGCGCGGGCATCGCGGTTCGTAGGATCACCGCCATGCACAAGCCTCGATTTCTCGATCAGATGGCCATTGACCTTGGCGATCGCGACGCCTTCACTTCCGGTTTCGCCCGCGGGCGCCGAGCGTTCCAGCCCGAGCACGTCGAACCGAAATGGGCGCGCGATCGATCCGCCGATATCAAGCATATCAAGCTCGAAGTCGCGCTCGATTTCGGCGCGAAAAAGATCTCGGGCACCGCTACTCATCGCTTGTCGGCGATAACCGGGCCCCTCGATCGGCTCGAGTTCGACTCGACCGAGCTCACCATTCGCGCGGTTCGCGCCGGTCAAGAGCCCGCCACCTTCGAGACCTCTGAGCGCAAGCTGCGGATAACGCTGCCGCGCGCGCTCAGAGCCGGCGAGGAGATTGAGATCGCGATCGACTATTCCGGGCAGCCGCGGCGCGGCCTTTATTTCGTCGGCCCTGATGAAGGCTATCCCAACAAGCCCGTCGAGGCGTGGACGCAGGGTGAAGACGAGGACTCGCGCTACTGGTTCCCCTGCTACGACTACCCGAACGATCGGACCACCAGCGAAGTAGTTGCCACCGTCCCGGAAAAGTTCACCGCGATATCCAATGGCGCGTTGATCGCGACGACTGCGAACGCGGCGGCGAAGACGCGCACCTTTCATTGGCGCCATGACGTTCCGCACTCCACGTATCTGATCACGCTTGCGGCCGGCGAGTTCGTCGAGATCGAAGAGCACGCCGGCGACACTCCGGTCACCTACTACGTTCATCCCGGGCGCGAGGACGACGCGCGCCGCGCGTTTGGCAACACTCCGCGCATGATCCAGTTTTTCGAGCGCGTGATCGGGGTGCCCTACCCTTACGCCAAGTACGCGCAGGTCGCGGTCAGTGATTTTATTTTCGGCGGGATGGAAAACACTTCGGCAACCACGCAGACCGCCGATACGATGCACGACGCGCGCGCGCATCTCGACTTCAAGAGCGATCCGCTGGTCGCACACGAACTCGCTCATCAATGGTGGGGCGACCTGCTGACCTGCCGCGATTGGGCGCACGCGTGGCTCAATGAAGGCTTTGCGACCTACTTCGAGGCGCTCTGGTGCGAGGAAAATCTCGGTGCTGACGAGTTCGCGTGGAACGTCCGCCAGGATCGCGACGGCTATCTCGATGAGGACACCAATCGCTACCGCCGCCCGATCGTATGCAACCGCTACCGCACGCCGATCGAGCTGTTCGATCGCCA
>CAWEEQ010000003.1:0-112628 GCA_963808235.1 uncultured delta proteobacterium | reverse complement strand
CGGGCGGCGAGACCCGTCTCGGAGCAGCCGTCGATCAGTTGTTGCTCCAGCGCCGGCCAGCGGGCACGGTGATCGTCATATCGGATTTCCTGGTCAGCGCGGGTGACGCCGAAGACGCTCTCACACGATTGGTCGCCGCGCGCCACGAGGTGAAAGTCATCCACGTGATGGGCGAGCAGGAGTCCACCGCCTCGTATCCACCGGGATTGTTCCGAGTGCGCGATGCCGAGACCGGCGAAATCCGCGAGACGATCTTTGGCCCGGCGGCGATGGCTGCGCTGCGCGGCAAAGTCGAACAGATAGCGAGCCGGGTTCGCGATATCTGCACCAACCACGCAATTACTTATGCGCAGGCATTCGGCGCGGGCAGTTTTGAAGACTTCATGGAACGCGAACTCCCACTGCTCGGGATTGTAAGGTAGCCAGCCGGGATAAACGTGGGTTTTCTAAGTCCGCAAAATTTCCTCTATGCACTCAGCCTCGCGTTGCTGGTGCTGATCTATCTGCGCTCGCGCTCGCGTCCGACCCTCGACGTGTCCAGCCTGATGCTGTTCGACGAAGCGCCTGCGCCGGTCGCGAGTGTCCGCCATGTGCGGCTCGATCCGCTCTTCTGGCTCGAGATTGCGACGCTCGCGGCGCTGACTCTTGCGATTGCCGGCATGTACGTGATGCGTCCGCCGTCGATCGCGCACGGCAGAGTTCACGCGCTGGTCTTTGATCTCGGCGCCGCGATGAGCGCGCGCGACGGCGCGGGGCCGGCCACGCGACTCGATGACGCTCGTCAAGAAGCGCTGGAAATGATCCGCCACGCACCGGTCGGTGACGAGTTCAGCGTCATCGGATATGCGCTCGAAGCCGAGCTCCGCCAGCCGCAGACCGCGAATTCAGCCGTGCTGCGCAAAGCCATTGAAAGTTTGGCGGCGATTGACGTGCCGGCGCGCGCGACCGCTCTCAGAGCAGCTTTGATGCGTGCGCGAGGCAGTGGAGAAATAGATCTGTTTGCCGATCGGCCGGCTCCCGGCACCGTGCTTGCCGATGTCGCACCGAGCGCGCATGTGAATTTCCACCAGGTCGGCGCCGGCGACGCAAACCTCGCGATCGTCTCGCTCGATCCGGGTGTCCCCGGCTCGACGAAAGGACGCGCCGTCATTCGCAACTTCTCTGCGCACCCGCATCCGTGCGAGCTTGCGATCGATCTCGGCAGTAACGAAGTGTTTCATCAGACTCTGATTCTTTCGCCGCGCGAACAAGCGGCGGTGCCGTTCGGCCCGCTTCTGGGCGGTGGCGTCCTGCATGCGCGAATCCTTACTGCCGATGCGATCGAGGCCGACAACAGCCGCTATGCTTACGCAGCGTCCGATACGCCGGCGCGCGTGCTGGTGCTCTCACCCGATGCCGCGGTGCGTGACGATCTCGCCCGCGTTCTGCTTGCGCTCAACTCCAATTTCCAGATCGAGACCGCGGATCCCGCGCGCTATCGTCCAGAAGCGAACGTCGTTGGCGCGACCGTGAAGCCGTTCGAGTTGGTCGTGATGCATGATTGCTATGTGCCCGCGATCGCAGCCGGCTCCACGCTGTTCGTATATCCGCCGCAAAACAAAAGTGGCGCACCGCGTCCCGATGGCATTTCGGTAGACGGAGCGCTCGCAAATGTCGATCTCAATGCAGCCTCGATCGGCGCGTTGGGTGGTGGCGAATCGGTGACCCTGGGCGCGACTCGAATCGTGGAGCTCCCCGAATGGATGGATCCGATCGCGACTGCCGCGGGACCGGGACATCGTTCGATTCCCGTTGCCGCCTTTGGCGACGCGTCGGGCGGCCCCGTCGCTCTCATCGCGTTCG
Source organism: uncultured delta proteobacterium (assembly GCA_963808235.1). Taxonomy (GTDB): domain Bacteria; phylum Desulfobacterota; class Binatia; order Binatales; family Binataceae; genus Binatus. Next base: position 110,786 of record CAWEEQ010000003.1, on the reverse strand, counting down.
ATGTCCGCAACCATCTGCTGCTTGCTCCGGATCACCTCGACGCACTGATCCTCACCGTCGATCTGCTCAAGCACCTCACCGCGCCGCGTGACGTTCAGATTGTCTCGACCGGCGCCTACGTGAGCGTTCCGGCCACTGCGAGCGCGCGCGTGACCGAGCCTGAACGAAACGTGCGCGTCGTTAGTGCCGATCGATTTGGGCGCGTGCGAATTCGCCCGCTGAATGCGGGCCGTTACTCGATCGAATCGGGATCTCAGACGATAGAGGTGCTCGCGAATTACTACGACGCCACGGAGTCTGATCTCGGCGCAAAGCCAGTCACTGCATCGAGCGCACCCGCTGAAAAATCCTCGGCCGCCGCGAATGAGCCCGCCAAAGAAGTTCATCCGCTGGTTTTCCTGCTGGTCGCGTTGGCGTTGCTCGCGTTGATGGTCGAATCGGCGATGTTGATTCGCCATGCGGCGCGCTGGGGGATGCGGCATGTTTGATCGGCCCACGCTTCTCTGGCTGCTCGCTCTGGCGCCGGTCGCTGCGATTCCGGGAATTGTCGCGATGCGCAATGGAATGCGGCTCGCCGGCGCGGCTTCGGCGGTGTTGCGGATGCTCTGCGTCGCGGCGCTGGTTGCGATGCTCGCGGGCCTGCGCGTTCCCGGCCGTATCGCCGCGAAGAGTGTTGCCGTGGTCGCGGTGCTCGACCAGTCGCGCTCGATGTCGCCCGATCAGCAGGATTGGATGCGCCGGCGAGTCGATGAGTTGAAGGCCGCGATGGCGCCTACCGACCAACTCGGCGTGGTAGGCTTCGGCCGCGACGCTCGGCTGCTCGCACCGCTCGCCGATCCGCGCCTGGTCGGCCATGTCGCCGATGGCGTGGATGGCGGCGCGACCAATATTGCGGGCGCGCTGACAGCGGCCGAGAGCCTTTTTCCATCCGACGCTGACAAGCGGATCGTGTTGCTGTCGGACGGAAATGAAACCGAGGATTCCGCGCTGGCCGAAGTCTCCACCATGCTCGAAGATGGCGTGCGTATTTATGCCGCCGCGCCTCCGCCGTCGGCAACCGAGCGAATCGCCGTCACCAATTTCGAGTCGCCCGACACCGCGCGTTCCGATCAGCGCTTCGCGTTCAGAATCGACGTCGATAGCGAGTCGCAGTCGCCAGTCGCCGCGATGCTCAAGCTTTACCGCGACGACACCGCCGTCGGCGAAGAATCGATCACGCTTAAACCCGGCCTCAACCGCTTCGAGCTTCCGTACCGAATCGATCGCGCCGGCGCATACCTGATGAGCGCCGAGGTCGCGGTCGCTCCGCCACGCGTCGCGCTGAATCCGCGCGTCGAGGCTGCGATCACCGTCACCGGCGCGCCGCGGGTCCTGATCGTGTCGGCCACCATGCCGTCAAGCCTCGTGACCGCGCTCAAGATGCGCAAATATCAGATCGATTTCGTCTCCCCGCGCAGTCTCAGCGAGCATCCGGCGGACTACCTGCCGTATCAGCTGGTGATCCTCGATGATGTGCCCGAAGGTTCGCTGACTCCTGCGGCGCAGCACGCCCTCAATCGCTACGTGGCCGAATACGGCGGCGGACTGGTAGCCACTGGCGATACCCTGCGCGAGGAAAAGCTCGCGGGCGGCGAATTGGAAAAGGCGCTGCCGGTAAAGTTCCTGCCGCAGCCGCCGCCGCCCTCGCGCGAGCCGATTGCGGTCTATCTATGCATCGATCGCTCGAACTCGATGAGCTACGACTCGCGCTACCCGGCCGTTCGTGACGGCGAGCGTATCCGCTATGCCAAGGAAGCCGCCATTGCGCTGCTCCGCCAGCTTGACGATACCGATTTCGCCGGAGTTATCGCGTTCGACTCGCAACCCTACGTGCTCGCCCATATGCAGCCGCTCGGTGACGATCGCAGCGAACTCGAAAATCGCATCGACCGCCTGCAGCCCGGCGGTGGCACCGACTTCAAGGACGCGCTTGAAATTGCCGAGCGCGAAATTCTGCAAAGCGGCGTTCCGGTCCGCCAGGTCATCCTGCTCACCGACGGCGACACCAACCGCCAGTATCACGACCATGACGATCTCATCGCGGAATTCTCCCGCCAGCATATCCCCGTCTCGACTATCCGCATCGGACCCGACCTGGCCAACCTGCGCCTGTTGCAGGACTTCGCGCAGGCGACCGGCGGCGTCTTCTATCGCGTGCAGGATATCGAGAAGCTGCCGCTGCTGCTGGTCGGACTCACTCGCGAGGCGATGAACCGGCGCAAGCAGGGCCGTGCTACCGTCGAAACCGGCGAGGCGACAGCGATGCTCTCCGGCATCGGCCTGAGCGAGATTCCGCCGATCGACTTCTTCGCCGCGACTGACCCCAAAGACGGCGCGCAGGTCGCGCTCAAGATAGTTCGCGCCGACAAATCGGAGCCGCTGCTCGCGAGCTGGCAATACGGTCTGGGTCGCACCGCGATATTTGCCGCCGATCCCGACTCGCTCGCGACACTCAGCTGGATCAGGTGGAATCGCTATGCGGAATTCTGGTCGCAGCTCGTTACCTGGACGATGCGCCAGGGCGACTCCGGAGTTTTTACGACCCGTCTTCACGCCTCCCCAGATGGATCGATCACCGTCGAGGCGGAAAAAGCCGACCCCAATCCGGTCGGCAACCTGGTCTGCCGGATTACCGGCCCCGGCCGCGCGATCGACGTCGCGATGACCGAGACCGACGCTTCTCTTTATCGTGGCGAGGTCGGTCCGCTGCCGCGCGGCAAGTACGTCGCGACGCTGATGATCAAGGCGAGGGATTCCGAAAAAGTCCTCGAGCAGCGCGAATTCGCCGCCGCCGGATCGATACCCGCCGAGAGCGCGGAGCTGCGCATCAAGCCCGCCAATCTCGATCTCTTGCGCCGCCTCTCGAGCGTGACCCACGGTGCTTTCGATGCGCCCGTCGCGGAAGTCGCTCGCCATACCGGCCAGACCGTTGCCTACCGGCGCAGCGCCGATCCGCTTTTTGATTCCGCTTGTATTCGCGATGTTCCTGGGTGAAGTCTTCGTACGCCGGCGCTATCTCGGCGATTGAGTCAAGTTCGTCAAGGAAGTGAACAAGTGAATTCCATGAAGCCGCCTGCCGCGATTCTACTCCGCGCCCTGGGATACCTCGTCGGCGCCACATCGATTCTGGCCACGCTCGCCGCGTCGGCCGGCATCGGAACCTCCGCGACCTCAGCTCGCGACGTCGACGCTCTCTCGAAAGCGAACCTCATCTACATCGCCACCGTCCGCAAGGACGGCAACCAGAGCACCGCCGTTCCCGTCTGGTTCATCACCACCAGCGACAACCAGGTGCTGATCCAGACCGGGCCGGACACTTGGAAGGCCAGGCGAATCAAGCGCGGCAGCCCGGCGCTGATCTGGATCGGCGAGCGTACCGGCCCCGCGTTTATCGGCAAGGCGGAAATCGTGCAGGACAAGAGTCTCCAGGATCAGGTGATCGATCAGTATCCGAAAAGATATCTGCTCGCGCGCGTGGGCCTTCACCGCCCCACTCGCGACAAGATCGATTCCGGAACAATAGTCGTGATACGAATCACACCGACGCGCGATTTGCCCAACTTTCAGTCTGAGCCCGGCACCCGAGCACCCGCGCTCGAGGCGAATCCAAAGTAGCCGACGCCGATCGATTGCGGCTCGCCTCAACCGTGGCGCGTGGTTAGATTAAAAGTATGGCGACGGAATCCGCATCGGTGTTGATCAAGCGGGCGCTGAATTGCCAGTGCCCCGTATGCGGACGAGGCGCAGTCTTCCGCTCGCACTTCAAAATGAATCGCGAATGTCCGCGATGCCACGCCGTGTTCTGGAAAGATCCGGGCGAGTCGCTGGGCGCGATGTACCTCGACTACGCGGTCGCGTCCTTCTCATTCCTGGCGTGCTGGGCTTTCCTCGCGTTCGCAACCCACGTTTCCGACGTCATGCAGATTTTCATTCTCTGTACGGTCGCCGCCGGCAGTGTGCTCGTATGCTACCCGCTGACGCGCAGCGCATGGACAGTGCTGGTCTATCTCTCCGGCGGCATCGAGCGCCCGCAACTGCGCGCAATTCCCGGGCGCAAGAAAGCTTCCTGAGCTAACCGCGCCGCGCCGCTTCGAGCTTTTCCGTAAGATGGCTCAGGCGCTCGGCCGCTGCCGCGAGAGTCGCGTCGCTTTTCGAAAACGTGAATCTAATCTTCCGATGCCCCAGTTCGGCGCGATGGTAAAAGCTCGAGCCCGGAACCGCCGCGATGCCCACATCTTCGAGCATGAAATCCGCCGCCGCGAAGTCGTCCTTGAATCCAAGCTCGCCAATTTCCGCCACGATATAGTACGCGCCGTCGGGTTTGCTGCATTCCAGGCCGGCTGCGGTCAGCGCCGAATAAAGCGCGGCGCGCTTTCGCGTGTACATCGCGGTCAGGCTTGAGTAGAAGGATTCCGGCAGTCTGAGCGCGGCTGCCCCGGCTTCCTGCAGCGGATGCGGCGCGCCAACCGTCAAAAAATCATGCACCTTGCGTATTGCCGAGGTCAGCCGCTCGCTCGCAATCGCGTAGGCCAGCCGCCATCCCGTGATCGAATAGGTCTTCGAAAGACCGCTGATCGTGATCGTGCGCTCCGCCATCCCGGGCAAGCTCGCAATCGAGACGTGGCGCGCGCCGTCAAAGATTATGTGCTCGTAAATTTCGTCCGTGATCGCCAGCGTGTCGTAATGCCGGCATAGCGCCGCGATCGCTTCGAGCTCCGCGCGGGTGAAAACCTTGCCGCTCGGATTGTGCGGCGTGTTCACGACGATCGCCTTGGTCCGCGGTCCGAACGCCGCCTCCAGCTCCGCTCGATCGATCGAAAAATTTGGATCGCGCAGCGCCACGTAACGCGGCGTCGCACCGGCCAGGATCACGTCCGGACCGTAGTTCTCGTAAAACGGCTCGAAGATTATTACCTCGTCGCCCGGATTGATCACCGCGAGCATCGTCGCGATCATCGCTTCGGTCGCGCCGCAGGTCACGGTGATGTTGCGCTCCGGATCGCACGCGATGCCGTTGTACTCGGTTACCTTGTCCGCGATCGCGCGCCGGAAATTCGGCGACCCATGCGTGATCGCGTACTGATTATAGTCCTCGTCGATCGCGCGCTTGGCCGCTTCCTTGAGCTCGGTGGGCGCCGCAAAGTCGGGAAATCCCTGCGCCAGGTTTACCGCTCCGCACTTGAGCGCGCGCCGCGTCATCTCGCGGATCACGGACTCGGTGAATAATCGGGTCTTGCTGGATACGTCGGTCGGCATCGGCCGCTCAACTCTAACTGCCGACGCGACCGCGCGCCAACTCGCCGCAGTAAACAGCTAAAACAAAATTTGAGATGGAACTTCGAGCGACGAAGTCACTTCGGGACTGACTTCGGGCGTTCGGTCAGACGCGACGGCCCGCTACTCGGTGCTCTCTTCGGAAAGAACGCCCGGGCCCTGCCGCAACCGCCACTCGTCTATCACCTCGACGTTGAAACGCCAGTCGCTTCCGATCTTAAAACCGGGCAGTTGGCCTTTCTTGAGCAGGCGATAGATCGTCGACCGATGCACCCGCAAATATTCGGCGAGCTCATTGACGGTCAGAACTTTTGTCGAGGATGGCATCCGTTACCCTTCTTTAACAAGCCTATCTAATCCTAGGCTGGCGAATAAGCTATCACAAAAGTTGAACTATGCTATAGACCCCCTATTTGGATTATTTTCACCAGCGAGTCAAGACACCTATAGACCAAAGAGCGTCTGATTGTGCCATTCAGCACTCAAACGGCTAGCGTAGGCTTTTCTAACCAAACAGCCGCATCGCCGCCTCCCGCAGTTCGGCGCGAAAGTCCGGATGAGCAATCGCGATCAATTCCGCGGCGCGCTCGCGATGGTTCTTGCCCAAGAGCCGCGCGATTCCAAATTCGGTGACCACCGTATCGGCGAAATAGCGCGGAATCGTCACCAGCGCGCCCGCCTCGAGTTGCGGCACGATTCGCGAAATCGCCCCTCCGACTGCCGTCGACGAGAGCAGCGTTATCGCGCGTCCGCCGGGACTCAGGAACGCGCCGATATGAGTTTCCGGCTGCCCGCCGGTCCCGTTCATCATGCGCGCGCCCATCACGGTCTCGGAATTTATTTGCCCGGTCAGGTCGATGCTGATCGCATTGTTGATCGAGGTCTGCCGATAGTTCGCCGCCACCGTCGAGAGTTTGAGCACGTACTCAGGGTCGTAAAGTTCGAACGCGGGATTGTCGTCGACAATCTTCAGATCGTCCGGATCGGATCCCGACCACGCGACCGCGACCGCCTTGCCCTTGTGAATCGTCTTGCGCCGCCCCGTGATCACTCCAGCATCGACCAGCCGCGCGATTCCCGGCGCCACCATCTCCGTATGCAGCCCGAGATCGTGCTTTCGATCGAACGCGCCCAGGCGCGGCATCTGCGAGCTCGGATCTCCCACCCCAATCTGAATCGTCACGCCGTCTTCGATCAGCTCGCCAAGATAACCCGCAACCGCCTTGAACTCCTCGGGCGGCGGCGCGAGCCCGAGCAGCACGCGCAGATCTTTGAGCGTCGAGCGTTGCAGGTATTGAACGATCGGCCAGATTCGTTCGGCGCCCTCCGACGCGATGATCGCGCGAATACCGTCGCGCTTCTCCGCGTCCATCGCCGCAAGCTCGCGCTCGATCACCGCCATGTCCGGCGCCGGCGGAGTGCCATCGACGAAGTAATCGAACTCGGACACATGCATATAAACGTCGCCATGGGTGCGCGTCAGGTTCGCGTCTACCTCCGCGATCGCATGGCGTGCGCGCCGCACGTACGTCCGCTTGTTCCACTGATGAGGCCCGAAGCTCACGAATCCCTTCGCGTTGGGCCGGGTCACGTTGACGAAGGCGAAGTCTATCGGTTTGTCTTCAGCCGGCCGTTCGTCGTGCGCCTTGAACTCGGTCGAAAATAAATTCGGCAGGTACGTCGCCGTTCTCCGATCGTGCGACGGACGCCCGAGGTTGCCGATAAACAGCTCGAACTCCACCCTGAAGTAGGGCGCCGCATCGCCGCCGAACCATCCCGGATCGGTAAGCGGCGACGACATCCTCAGATCGACGACTCCGCCGATCGATTTGCCGCGCGCCGCCAACGCGCGTTGCATCACGGTTCCCGCCGCGAGCGGAAAATCCACCCGCATCCCGGGCTTCACCATCGCCGCCGCTTCCTCGGCCGAAACCGTGCGCGACTTATAATGCTCCTGCCAGTTCATCAGCAGTCTCCTCTTCTCTCGCCTGCAAGTTCTAACAGCCGTCAAACTTGTTCGTGTCTACCGCAGCCGATAGGTTTTCACCATGATGCTTCCCGACGGCGAATTCCGCTACGAGATACGCCGCGCCGGCGAACTCGTCGCAATCGAGGAGGAATCGCTCGCCGCGGGCAAAATTCGCGGCGTACGGCGTCCGGCAAGCGGATCGAATGTCTACGAGGTCGAAGCCGAGCTCGACCCCGCCGGCATAATTCGCCTCATTGTCGTTCGCTACAGCCGCGGCCCGTTCGTACGCAACGCGACCTACGAGTCGGCCGACGATTTTCTCCGGGGCAACGTTAGCGCGATGGGTAGTCGCAACAATCTCACTACCAAGCTCGGCCGCTACCGCGAAGTCGACGCGGACCTCGTCATCTTCCGCGCGCTCTCGATTGCGCATATCCGTGCGCGCGGGCAGTCGCGATGGACCGGTCGAGTCGCCGCGATCGATCCCAATACTCTGGTTGCTGCGACCAGCAAGCAGACCTGCCGCCGACGCAGCAGTGATCCTCATGTATGGATTTACGAACCGCGTATGGGTGACTCGGAGGAAATTGAAATTAACGACGCGGGACTCGTCCTGCGCCGTCGCGATTCGCGCGGCATCGAAACCGTACTAGTCTCGCCTCCTCCCCCAAAGTTCTAACCGGGACGAAGTCCCGCATCTTCTCCTAACACTGGGTGCAGGGGTCACCCCTGCCGAAGGAAGTGTGAAACCCGCCGCAGGTTTCACATTCAATCAAGTGAATTGATGGCTGCGCGAGCGATCTTCCCGCTACGCCGCGATCTTCTTCGTCGGCATCTTGCAGTCGCCGTCGAACTGCGCGCCCTCATTCAGCACCAGGCTCGGCGTGCTGATCGTGCACTGCACGCGGGCGGTGGGCATCAGCTCGACCCGCTCGCGCGCGGTGACCTCGCCGGTGAACGCGCCTGCGATCGTGATCTTCCCCGCGGAGATACGCGCGCTGACCACCGCGCCGGTCGCGATCACGACGTCGTCGCCGGTTATCTCGCCTTCCGCCTCGCCCTCTATTTTCACTGGGCCGCGAAAAATCAGTTTGCCCGAAGCCTTGGTGCCTTTTCCGATGCGTGATTCGAACGTGGAGTCTTCGTTGAGCGCCATATGGTGATTGCCTTTCCTGTTTTGCGGACTCACTATTGCTGGAATGCGCGCGCACACGCAATCGAATCGCGCTTCCGATCGATGTGAATTGAACGCAATTGAATGCCACGTGAGAGCTTTGCGCACGTCATGCATCGCGTCACAATGAATTTTTGACAAACAGCGTGATCAATTGATTTCTTGAGGAGCGCGTCATCACATGGTTCGTAAATCTGAAACGAAGCGCGAATTCGGACCCGAGCGGCTTGCCGGCCAGGGACTCGACGTCCATCAGTACGAATCCGGCGACCGAACGATCCTTGCGCTGCTCGCGGAAACTCCCGCAGCCGAGCACGTCGATCTGGTCGCGACCTGGCGCGACGATTCGTACGAGGTATGGGCGCGGCGCGGGATGCTTCGGTTCAAGCGCTTCGCCGACGAATCCGGCGCACTGTCGTTTAAGGTGGTCGAACAAATCGGCGAGAACCCGATCGCAAATCAGGACCCGTTTATCGTTTCAACCATCGATGAGGAATTGGACGCCGCCGCGCGCAGCGGCAACACAACCGGCGACGCCAACCGCGCCTTCTTCGAGCCGCACGTGCTCAGCCATCCCTATGCGTACGAACGAATCGCACAACTCTTCGACAGCCCACGCGCGCCCGACCTGGTCGTCAGCCCCAAGGCGTACGCCTACGGAATCCAGGCCGGACAGCATGGCGCGCTCAACGTCGTGCAATCGCGCGCGCCGCTGGTGTTCAGCGGCCCCGGAGTTCGCACCGGCCGTTTTCAGTTGAGTGCGCGGCACGTCGACGTGGCCCCAACCATCGCGCGCATGATGCGATTCCCTAAAATCGCCGGCGTCGACGCGTCCGGCTCCCGCGCCAACGTCTATTTGAAGCGCCAGGACGGAACTCCACTCGACGAGATAATCGACGACAACGCGCCGCCACCCGCGCGCGTCTACATGATCCTGCTCGACGGCCTCTCGCACTCCGAGCTTCACTATCATCTCGAAAAAAATCGCGGCGCAATTCCGAACCTTTCCGGGCTGGTCGAGCGCGGCGCGTTTCTTACTCACGGATCAATCGTCAATTTCCCGAGCATCACGTGGCCAAGCCATTCGACGATTCTCACCGGCGCATGGTGCGGGCATCACGACATCGTCAATCCGACTTTCCACGTGCGCGAGGATCGCGAGACGGTGCCGATTCAGGGCAATGCCTTTGAGACCGAGCGTTGGCTTAACCTCGACGTCGAGACGCTGTACGAAGTTTTCAAGCGCGAGTGCGGCTCGGGCGCTATCACCGCGTCGCTCTATGAGCCGCAGGGACGCGGCGCGGATCACGCCGTGCTCGAGCGCCGAATCGTCGGCAACAAGGATCGCCTCAAGGCGCGCACCCTGGAAATGTCTTCGGACGTTAGTCCGCGCTGGTCCACCGATCAGAAGAACGATTTGAATCGCGAAGAGATCGTGGACATCCGCGGGATGGCGCAGGTGCTCGAGCTGTTCGAGCATTGTGGCGACGCGCCGCCGGTCTTCGTCGCGCACGAGTTCACGCTTACCGACGGCGCCGGCCACGACTACGGCCCGCATCACGAGGCTCTCCGCGAGGCGCTCTATCGCACCGACAAGCGAATCGGCGCGCTGATCGAGATGCTCCGTGCGCGCGCCCTGCTCGAATCGACACTGTTCGTGGTCACGTCCGACCATGGGATGGCGTCGCAGCGCGTCGAGCTCAAAGCCAATCCCGCGGGCGAGCCCAAGCGCGCCGGCATCCAGGGCGTCTTCGCCGAACCGATGATCTACCTGCGCGATCTGAGGGTCGAGACCGAGCGCACCCGCGACATGCGCAGCCTGCGCGTAACCGTGCTCGACAACGACTGTCTGCCCGACGGCGAGCATCCGCCGATTGCCGGCGCGCGCGTCACCCTCTACGGCCGCGGCAACGCCGTCCTCGCCGAAAGCAAAACCCCGGAGAGCGGCCGCGTAGCATTCGCCACCCCCGCGGACACAGCCGACGCGGAGCTAACCGTGCGCGTCGAGCATTCGGGCTTCAACCCCCGCGCACTCCGCGGCAGCGGCGAATCGATCGGCATCGACCTGCGCCGAATCCTCTACGCCAATCTCGTATAGCCAGCCGATGCACGATCTAAAAAACAAAACTGCTCTCGTCACCGGAGGCACCCGCGGACTAGGCCGCGCAATCTCGCTGTCACTCGCGCGACTGGGAGCAACCGTCGCGATGAACTACCGCCGCGATGACGCGAGCGCCGAGCGCACCCTCGCCGAAGTTCGCGCAATCGCGCCGAGATCTTTCTCGTCAAAGCAGATCTCGAGAACGACGCCCAAGTCCGCGCGATGGTCTCCGACGCCGCCGCAGAGCTCGGCCGCCTCGACATCCTAATCGCCAACGCGGCCGCAACCGCCTTCAGGCCGCTGCTCGAGACCAAACCGCACAACCTCGCGCGCACCTTCGCGCTCAGCGTCAACGGATTCGTCGCTGCAGTCCAGGAAGCGAGCAAGATGATGGGCGAGGGCGGCCGCATCCTGATGGTTTCCGGAATCGATTCGATCCGTAATCTGCCCGGTCACGGCGTGCTCGGCGCCGCAAAGGCCGCGCTCGAAAGTTTGGTCCGCGACTTCGCCTTCGAGCTCGGCCCGCGCGGCATCACGGTCAACGGCCTCAACGTCGGCTACATCGACACCGACTCGGCGCGCTTCTACTCGAACTATCTCGGCGACTCCTACGAAGACTTTCAGCGCCGATGCGCGGAGCGCTCCGCCCTGAAACGCCTCCCCACTCTCGACGAAATCGCCGCAGTCGCCTGTCTAATCTGCATGCCCGCCGCAAGCTACCTGACCGCGCAAACAATAATGGTGGACGGCGGCTTCACCCTAAGCTTCCCCGGCGTCAAGTGATTCATATGTATCGTCACCAGGCGCCTAGACCGGGACTTCGGGATGTTGTCGCCTGTGTGTGGATCGCACGCGCCTCGGGTGATCCCCGCGGTGTTGTTCCCGACGGAATGGTCGATATCGTATGGGCCCTCGGTCGCGAGCCTTGGGTTGCCGGGCCAGATCGCACTGCCTGTTCGGCGACAGTACCAAAGGGCAGTCTGCTGGGTGGAATCCGGTTTCTTCCGGGAACCGCGTCGCCGCTGCTCGGGGTTCCGCTCTCCGAACTGCTGGATCAACGAGTGTCACTGGCCGAATTCTGGCCGCACAGATTGGTAATGCAGCTACGGGAGCGTCTTGATCGATCGAACAGCCTCGCTGAGGCAATATTTGCGCTTGAAGATCTGATTCTGGAGCGGATGGCCGATGCGCCAAAGCCGGATCGGATCGTCGCAGCTGCGGTCGCAGAGATTGTGCGAAGCGTTCCCGCCAAACCACGCTCGGTACTCGATCTCGCCCGCCGGGCCGGAATCAGCGAGCGCCAGTTGCGGCGCCGCTTCGTCGATGCGATCGGCTACGGCCCCAAGATGTTCGAGCGCGTCACGCGATTTCAGCACTTTCGCCGGCTCGCGAGTCTCGCCCCGGGCCGCGGGCTCGCATCGCTCGCCGCCGACGCGGGCTATGCTGACCAGGCACATCTGAGCCGAGAATGCGCAAAGCTGTCGGGGAATTCGCCACGCGCAGCAATGCGCGCGATGTCCGATTCGTTCAAGACGCACCCATCGGAAGCCGGAAAAATATCCGCATGAGCAAAAGCGGTACGGCCTCAATCGAGCGCGCGACGGACTTCATCTGGCGCAACGCGCGGTTGCTGGAGCGGACGATCTTCGCGCGCGTGTTTCTCGATGGGTCGTCGCAAGCTGTGATCGATGCGCTGACTGCCTACCGCAACCCGGACGGTGGCTTCGGCAATGCGCTCGAAGCGGATATCCGCGCACCCGGAAGCACGCCGCTCGCATGCGAAAATGCGCTGATCGCCCTTCGCGAGGCGGATATTCGTGAGCCCGCGATAGCCATAGGCATCTGCGAGTTTCTGGCCTCGGTCGCGGAACCGGACGGCCGAGTCGAGATTGCACTGCCGCACATTCTCGACTATCCGCGTGCCGCCCACTGGAATTCACCGTCGTTTGGATCAGACTCGCCCAATCCGACCGCGGGCATCGCCGGACTGCTTCACTACCAGAGCGTGGATCATCAATGGCTGAAGCGGGCGAGCCGATGGTGTTGGAAACGGCTGGAGCGTCCGCTTGGCGACGCACACGAGATCGTAACCGCGCTGCGATTCCTGCAGTACGCGCCGGAGCGCGCCCGCGCGAACGAGTTGGCGATTCGTCTGGCCAAAAAGGCGCCGCGCAGCAAGTGGTTTCTCGAGCGGGCCGGAAGCTCGGAGTACGGAGTGACGCCGCTCGGGCTCTGCCCGACTCCCACCGCAATCGGGCGTGCAGCTTTTTCAGACGATCTGATCGCCGCGCACCTCGACGACCTGGCCTCGCGCCAGCAACCCGACGGCGGCTGGCCGATCACCTGGGAAGCCCCCGGACCCGGCGCGGCGATCGAATGGCGTGGACGCATGACTCTCGAGGCGCTGCTGCGCCTGCGCGCCTACGGCCGCATTTGAACCGGCGTCTTGCACTCTTTCGTTTTTTCTTCCACTGCCTGACCGATATGACGAATGTTTCACGTGAAACATTTTCGTCGAAACTTCGAGCAAGTAAGAGTGCTTTTCCGAAAATTAGCGGCGATTCGCGCCCGTTTGCGCGTGTCAACTTCCGCGACCGGATTCGCCACGCGCAAGCGCATCGGCGGCGGTGGCAACTGCCGCCCATCCTTCTTCGGGAATGCGCTTGTTCGCTCAGCGCGTCGAGGATGAAGTCGCGATTCTGATGTTGCCCCACTTGCCGATCGCGCCCTGGCCGTGGCACGACACGCTGCCCTTGCCCGGCGAAATGTCCTTTTCGCTCATCAGCCCGAGCGCGAGCGTGCACGGCCCAAGCTTGAACGGCACGTTCGAGTACTCACGCAATTGCTTGCCGTCGGCTGAGAAGGTCACTCGGTCGCCGGCTGAATCGTAGGCGATCTCAAAGTGATGGAGCTTTCCGGGCGCACTCGCGTCGCGAATCTCTTCGAACAAACAGAAATGGCGCGGTCCGCGCGCGGGATCGACGATCGGAACTCCCGGAAAGGGCAGCTTGCCGTAAACGGTTGCGATAGTGTCGTTGCCGACGAAAAAATCCAGCGCCGCGCCAGTCGAGAAGTCCAGCACGTTAAAGGATACGAAGCCGTCGTACAAATCGCCCGGCTTGCCTTTGACGATCGTGGCGGCGAGATCGATCGAAAAAGTGATTGTTCCGCCAGGCGGGCACTCGAACGTCCGGGTGCTGAAGTACATGTGTTTTGCGTTGTCGAGGAACTGGATTGTGTCATGCCCGCGCGTGTAGGGAACGGCCGCCACGCGCAGAAAGCCGTCCTGCACGATCACCACTGCGTCGGGCTCGCGATACTGCCAGAATCCGCCGTCGGGCAGCGGGAATCCGGCCGGCATCCAGTCGCCTTCGCCGGTGACCGCGGACGCGAAGTTCGAGTATTCGATAATCTGATTGGCGGGCGTGGCTGCGGGCTTGCTCATTTTAATCGACGATCCTGAAGTCTTCGCTGAGATGAAGCTTGGGTTAGCGAGTTGCGCCGTTCCAAAAAAATCACGGTGGGCGCGCTCACGCAAGACGGATTCGATTGCGCGAGCTTCGCGCCTCGGGAAAGAATAAGCGGTGGTGGGCAAAATTGAACAAGAGCCGCGGAGATCGATCGATGGCGCCACAAAACAAGCATCCGGATAAAACAAAAGAGTCCGATCGCGCGAGACAGGCCGACCAGGCGAAGCATCAAGCGAGCCACGCCGAGCACGGTAATTTTTTAGCGCCTGCCGCTCCGATCACCGTCGATGTTCGGAGTGAGATAACTCGTCTCAAGGGCGAGCCCGCGTGGGCCAGCGGCGATCGGCATGGAGTTTCGCTGGTCAAGGGCGACGGAATCAATGTCGCGCTGATGCTGCTGAAGAAGGGCGCCAGGCTCCAGGAGCATCACACCCGCGCGCCGATCACGGTGCACCTTCTCGAAGGCCGGATCAACTTAATCGCGGGCGACAAGCCGCATCTTCTGACCCCCGGGATGTTGCTGGCGCTCGATCGCGCGATCGCTCACTCGATAGAGGCGCTGGAAGAAAGCGCGCTCGTCCTGACCGTGGGTGGCGAGCAGATCTGATCGATGGCGCTCTACGATCGTATCGGAGTCGGCTACGACACCACTCGCCAGGCCGATCCCTACCTGCTTTCGCGCTTGATGCATCATCTGCGTCCGAGCCATACCGGCCACTACCTCGACCTCGGTTGCGGGACTGGGAACTATACAATCGCGATGCATCGGGCGGGCATGGATATAAGCGGGTTAGAACTTTCGCCGATCATGCTCGAGCGGGCAAAACGCAAGGGCCAAGGCGTCGCGTGGGTGAACGCTCACGCGGAAGCGATTCCGTTCAAGGCGCAGAGTTTCGACGGCGCCTCGTGCACGTTCGTGCATCATCACCTGGGCAATCCGCTCTCGAGTTTCAGGGAAGTCCATCGCGTGCTGAAGCCGGGCGCGCGCTTCGTGGTGTTGAACGGCACGGTCGAGCAAATGAGGCGCTACTGGCTAATCGAATATTTTCCGCGCGCGATGGAGAAGGCGACTGCGCCCTACGCCCGATTCGTGACCGTCGAGGTGCTGAACGGCGCCGGATTCCGGATCGAATGCGAAGAAAAGTACGATATCAAACCCGACTTGAAGGATTTTTTTCTTTACTGCGGGAAAAATCGGCCCGAGCGGTATCTGGATCCGCGCATCATGAGTGGAATTTCGACCTTTGCCGACGCGCCCGATCGCGAGGAAATCGATCGCGGCGTGAAGCGGCTTGCCGACGATATCGAATCGGGACGAATCAACCGCGTGATTCGATCCTACGCGCATGACGGCGGCGACTACATGTTCACCGTCGCGAGCAAATAGATCTGGTCAAACTCGCGCGCGGAGGCCGCCGTCCACTGCGATCGATTCGCCCGTGACGAAGCCCGCCGCAGGCGAGACCAGGTAGAGCAGCGCGCCACCGAGTTCTTCGGGTTTCACCAGGCGGTTATTGGGCAGGTACTTGAGCAGCATCTTGCTGAACTCGTCGTCCTTGTTGGCGGGACTGGATTCGTCGTCGAGCCATCCGGCCTGGATAGCATTGACGCGGATGTTCTTGCGGGCCCATTCGAGCGCCAGCGCCCTGGTCAGATTGAGCACCGCCGCTTTGGCCGCGCAGTAGAGCGCCGCATTCGGCATCCCGCGTTCCGCCAGCACCGAGGTAATATTAACGATCGCGCCGCCGCCCTGGCGCATCACGCGCGCCGCTTCCTGGCACGACATCCAGACCGTCTTGAGATTGTTTTCGAAAATTTTGTCGAACGCAGTGTCGTCGCTGGATTCCGCAGGCCCATACGCAGGCGTATCGAGCGCGTTGACCAGGATGTGGAGTCCGCCGGGCTGTTTCGCCGCGAAATCCGCGGTCGCCGACAGGTCCGCGCGAATCGCGGCGTTCTGCACGCGAATCACCGGCTTGGCTCCCGCAGCCTGCACGAGCTTGGCGGCTTCCTTAAGCTGCTTTTCGGTGCCCGGCTCCTGCGAGGCGAGGACTATCTTCGCGCCCGCTTCGGCCAGCGTTACCGCCGCCGCGCGGCCCACTGAATGCTCGGCGCCAACGACCAGCGCACCTTTGCCTTCGAGTGAAAAATCAGCCGATAAGCTCGACGAGGCCATCTTGTCTCCGCGATTATTCGAGCGCGCCTAGCTTGATGAACTCTCGGGCGTAACGCCGGTCGGCGCGATTCCGCCAGCCAGTCCGCCGCCATCGATCGCGATCAGCTCGCCGTTAATGTGGTTGGCAGCATCCGACGCGAGGAATACCGCCAGCGGTCCGAGTTCGCTGTCTTCGCCGACCCTTCCGATCGGAATAAATTTTCCGCCCTTGAAGAACTGCATCATCTGCTCGTTGTGCGGAAAAATTCCGGGCACGATGCAGTTGGTCTGGATGTTGAACTGCGCGTAGGTCAGCGCCATCGAGCGAGTCAACTGAATCGTGCCGCCCTTCGCACACGCGTACATGTAATTGTGCTTGCCGCCCCGGAGTCCGTAGCCCGATGCGATGTTGATTATCTTGCCGCGATTTTGCTTCACCATCTGCGCGATCACCGCGCGGCATCCGTAGAACTGGCTGGTCAGGTTGGTGTCGAGTCCGCGCCGCCATTCCTCGTCGGTGATTTTCTCCAGCGGCTTGCCGAGCGAATCGTCGCCGCCGCCCGCGTTGTTCACCAGGATGTCGATCTTGCCGAACTCCTTGATGGCAGCCTCGGCGAGCGCGTTCACCTGCGCGGAAATGGTCACGTCGGTCGGGACGATCATGCATTTGCGTCCGGTCTTTTTAACTTCTTCGGCGGTTTCGTCGAGCTGCGCTTTGGTTCGCGACGCGGCGACGATATCGGCGCCCGCGAGCGCGAATTTCACCGCCATCGCGCGGCCTAGACCGCGGCCCGCGCCGGTGACGATGGCCACTTTATCGTCGAGCTTGAGCGAATCGAGAATCATCGGATCACCTCACGCAACCACGCGCCTAAGCGGAGTACGCGGAACTCTTAACCCAATAACATAGCTACAACAATGCGGGCAGGGGCTGGCCCCTTTCGTTTGGCGACTCTATTATTGATGGGAGGAGAGCAAGAACCGATGGCGCTCAAGATTGTGATGTTCTCGGACTACATCTGTCCGTTCTGTTACGTCGGCTTTGAAACCATGCGCAGGCTCAAGCCTGAGTTCAATTTCCAGCTCGAATGGCGCGGGTTTCAAATTCATCCCGACTGGCCGGCCGAGGGGATTGCGGCCGATCATGCGCGCGAGACCTCGGACCCTGATTCGCGGCGCGCGCTCTGGGAGCGGATCAGCGCGATGGCCGACGCGGTAGGATTTTCGATGCGTCCGCCGGCCGTCCTGACCAACTCGCGCGCCGCGCTTGCCGCGACCGAGTTTGCGCGCGAATCGGGCCGCGACGAGGCGCTCGAAGAGCGAATTTACCGCGCGTATTTCGGCGAGGGCCTGAATATCGGCGATCCTGCGATCGTCGCGCGGCTCGGTTCGGAAGCGGGACTCGACTCAGCCGAGGTTGCCGATGCGATCAAATCGCCGAAGTACGAGCTGCGGCTCAAAAACAACGCGCTCGCGGCGAATCAGCGCGGAGTCAACGGCGTGCCGACTTTTTTCATCGGAGAATATCCGCTGGTCGGTGCGCAGAGTCCCGACGCGATGCGCTCGATTCTGAAACGCGCGGCGCAAAGATTCGACAACTGATGCATCCCGGAATTCACGCCAAGAGCGATCCTGAGAAGCCCGCGTATATCATGGCGGCGACGGGGCGTGCAGTCACTTATCGCGAGCTCGACGAGGAATCGAACCGCGCCGCGAATTTATTTCGCTCGTTGGGACTCAAGGTTGGCGACGTAATCGCATTGTTCGCGGAGAATCATCCCCGCTACCATCAGGTGCTCTGGGCCGCGCAGCGCTCCGGGCTCTACTACACGGCGATCAGCTCGCGCCTGACGGCGGAGGAACTCGCTTACATCGTAAACGACTGCGGCGCGAAAGTTTTCATCACTACTCGTGCGATGGCCGACGTCGCGGGCCAGCTTGATGCGGCCAAAATGATTCCGCGCGGCGTCAAGCGCTACATGATCGACGGCACGATCGCGAACTATGAATCGTGGGAGGATGCCGTCGCCGCGCAACCGTCGACTCCAATTGCCGACGAGACCGAAGGCGCCGCGATGCTCTATTCGTCGGGCACCACCGGCAAGCCCAAAGGTGTGAAACATCGGCTGAGCGGACAACCGCTGGGCGCGCCAAATCCGATCGGCATGCTGCTGGCGGGGCTGTACCAGGCGACTCCCGCGATGATCTATCTGTCGCCCGCGCCGATGTATCATTCGGCGCCACTGCAATTCACGATGGCGATACATCGGATTGGCGGCACTGTCGTCGTGATGGAGCACTTCGACGCGGAACAGTCGCTGGCGCTCATCGAGAAGTACCGGGTGACGCATACGCAGATGGTGCCGACCATGTTCATCCGGATGCTCAAGCTGCCCGAACCGACTCGCCGCAAGTACGATCATTCGAGCTTGAAGGTGGTGATCCACGCGTCCGCGCCGTGTCCAATCGCGATCAAAGAGCAGATGATCGCATGGTGGGGCCCGAAGATTTTCGAGTACTACGCGGGGACCGAGGGCAACGGGTTCTGCTCGATCGACAGCGCGGAGTGGCTGCAGCATAAGGGCTCGGTCGGCCGGCCCCTGGTCGGAAAGTTGCACATCGTCAGCGATGACGGAGCTGAGCTTCCGACCGGCGAAGCAGGGACGATCTTCTTCGAGGGTGGCGCCACGTTCGAGTATCACAACGATCCCGAGAAAACGAAAAGCTCGCGCAACGACAAGGGATGGTCGACGCTCGGCGATATCGGCTACCTGGATCAGGACGGCTACCTCTATCTGACCGATCGCAAGGCCAACATGATCATCAGCGGTGGCGTGAACATTTATCCGCAGGAGGCGGAGAACCTGCTGGCGACTCATCCGAAGGTCGAGGACGTTGCGGTATTCGGGGTGCCCAACGAGGATTTTGGCGAGGAAGTCAAAGCCGTGGTGCAGCCGGTCGATATGAAACAGGCCGGGCCGGCTCTGGAAGCCGAGCTAATCGCTTTCTGCCGCGCGCATCTGTCCGCGGTCAAATGTCCGCGAACAATTGATTTCGATGCGGCGCTGCCGCGCCATCCGACCGGCAAGCTATACAAGCGGTTAATCAAGGATCGTTACTGGGTAGGACACTCGAAGCGAATCGCCGAGTAGCATGAGCGAGAAAATTGTAGCGCGATGGCAAGACTGGTCCGGCAAGGGGATCGAGCACCTTGTCCTCGAGGAAGACGCCGACGAGATCGTTGCGGAGGCCGCCATTCTCGGATCGATCGACGACGAAAACTTCGCAGCGCGGTATCGGATCCTCTGTGATGGGTCATGGCGGGTAACGGAGCTCGAGGTTAGCCAGATCGGCGACGATCACTGGATCGAACTCAGCAGCGATGGCGCCGGCAACTGGCTCGATGCGTCGGCAAATCCGCTCCCAGAGCTGAAAGGCGCGCTAGACATCGACATATCCGTTACGCCTTTCACCAACACAATTCCGATTCGGAGGCTGCGCCTCGCGCGTGGTCAATCGGCGGAAATCCTCGTCATCTATGTTCAGATGCCGGGACTTAGTCTTGCGACCGACCGGCAGCGCTATACATGTCTCGAGCCGGGCAGACGCTACCGATTCGAGTCGCTCGACAGCGACTTCAAGCGCGACATCGAAGTGGATGACCACGGGCTGGTCGTGACCTATCCGGATCTCTTTCGAAGAGTGCTCTAGTCAGTACTCGTCGACTTGTCGAACGACGGCAAATCGACTCCACGCCACACGATCGTTTTGCGAATCGCACTCGCGCGAAGACTCGCGAGAGCCTGAAGCTCTGGCGACTCGCGGTATCGCTTGTACGAATGCAGATCCGGAAAAGTAACGATGTGAATCTCGTTTGGCGCTGACGGGTCGTCGTTAGTGGAGCACTCGATTCGGCGCTCGATCCTGCCGCCGACGGCACGCATGATCTCCGCCGCGCGAGTCTCGAAGCTGACGAACTCGGCGTGCCGATCCGGCTCGATGAAGAGCGATACTATCAACGTGATCTTTGTGTTCATTTTGATCGCCCTATGTAGAGTCCGCGCCCCATCAGGCCCTCCGAGTCGTAACGCGCTTCCATGCGCGCCAATTCGAATGCCCGCGTCATCTCGTCGCGGCTGAAGAGTCCGAGTTCGAGCAGCTCGCTGTAGTGCTCGATGCTGTCCGTCGTAGTTCTCAGATAGTGCATCAGCACGACCGATAAATTCCCTTGCTGACGGCTGAGACTCATGCGGCAGACCTTGTCGGTCCCAATCTCTCCGGCGTGAATGAATGTGCCGCCGGGTTTCCAGGTTTCGGGCGTAAACCACGGCTCGACGATAAGGACGCCGCCCGGCTTCACGTGCTTCGCCATGCAGGCGATTGCGCGAGTCATTCGATCTACTGTGCGGACATAGCCGATCGCACTGAACAGGCAGGTGACGACGTCGTAAGTGGCGCCCAAATCGAAATCGGTCATGTCGGCGCGAGCGTATTTGCCGGCGGGATTCTTGATTCGCGCTGCATCGAGGTATTGCTCATTGAGATCGACGCCGTCGGTCGCGTACTTCTCTTTCAAAAATTTTGCGTGCTCTCCGGTTCCGCAACCGACGTCGAGAATCGTGCGTGTTCCCGGCGCGGCAACCTGGATGATCGCGCGGAGAAGCTCGCATTCGCGTCCGTAATTCTTGAAGTGATAAATCGCGTCGTAGAGTTCGGCACTTTCGAGGAACATCCGTTTAAGCCTACCGATTTCCGGGATAGGATTCACGGCTGCGCGCCGTGTGGTAAGAATCTTCAAGATGGAGTCGCGCCGCGAAATCGTTCGTCTCGATCTGCGAGGGATCAAATGCCCGCTCAACTGGGCGCACGCGAAAGTGCGCCTGGAGCAGATGGCTCGCGGCGACATCCTGGAACTCACGCTCGACGATCCGCGCGGCGCCCGCGACATCCCGCACGCCGTGGAAGCCGAAGGGTACGTCATGCTCGAATCAACTGAGCTCAGGGGCCTTTTCCGGCTACGCATCGAAAAATAATTGTGCGCGCGATTTGCGGCACGCTTCCATTCGCGTTAGAGATCCGCCGATGCGCGTACGAGTCAACGATGCCTGGCTGTTCTTCGACGTAGATGGCGCGAAACTGCGGCCCGACGGCGCGACGATGCGCGAAGTGCCGACCGTCGTCCTGCTGCACGGCGGCCCCGGCTTCGACCATTCGAGCTTCAAGCCCGACTTCTCGCGCCTCGCCAATATCGCGCAAGTAGTTTACCTCGATCATCGCGGCAACGGCCGCAGCGATCGCGGTGACCCGGCAAGCTGGAATCTCCCGCAGTGGGGCGACGATGTGCGCGCGTTTTGCGAGGCGCTCGAGATAGTGCGCCCGATCGTGCTCGGTCTTTCATTCGGCGGGATGGTGGCGATGTCGTACGCGACCCGCCATCCGGAGCATCCAGCCAAGCTCGTGCTCAGCAGCACGGCAGCGCGGACCAGAGACGACCGGGCGCTTGCAATGTTCGAGCAGCTTGGCGGCGCGGAGGTGCGTGAGGCGGCGCGCAGATTTTTCGAAAATCCCAGCCCCGAGACGGGTCCCGAGTTTCAGAAGAAGTGCATGCCGATGTACAACCGAACTCCGCAGGGACCCGAGGTCGCCAAGCGCACCATCATGAACTTTGAATTGATCTTCGAGTTCTTCCGCCACGAATCGCGCAGCTACAACTTTCTGCCGAGTCTCGGCCGAATCAAATGCCCGACTCTGATCACTGCCGGCAAACTGGATCCGATCACACCGCTCGCCGATTCGGAGGACATCGCGGCTGCGATCGCGCCTGGACTAGCGCGTCTTGAGGTTTTCGACAACGCCGGTCACGGGGTGCATCGCGACGAACCCGAGCGATTTTTCAAGATACTGAACGAATTCATCCTCGGATAAGGTGTGATGGCGCACCGCTACTTCTCGCCCAAGTTCTTCGAATTTTTCGAGGAACTCAGCCGCAACAACAATCGCGATTGGTTTCTGAGGAATAAATCCCGCTACGAGAATGAGGTGCGCGAGCCGATGCTCTCGTTCATCGCGGATTTCGCACCGCGGCTGCGGAAAATCAGTGCCAGCTTCGTCGCGGACCCGCGGCCGACCGGCGGATCGATGATGCGTATCTATCGCAATCTCCGTTTTTCGCGCGACAAGACGCCGTACAAAACCAACGCAGCCGCCGCGTTCGGCCATCGCGACGCGGCGCGCTTCGATGCGCCCTCGTTCTATCTTTCGCTATCGCCCGCGCAAGGTTTTGCGGGTGTCGGAGTATTTCATCCGCAGCCGGAAGCGGTTCGCAAGGTGCGCGACGCGATCGTGGCCCGTCCGCAAAATTGGGAAAAGGCAACTAACGATCGTAAATTTGTGGCGCGATTCGAAATGGCCGGCGACGTGCTGTCGCGTCCACCGAAGGGTTACGATCCAGCGCATCCGTTGATCGAAGACTTGAAACGCAAAGACTTCATCGCGGGGATGCAATTCACGCGCAAGGAAGTCTGCTCGGATCGGTTCCTGGATCAATTCACCGGCGCATGCGCAGCGGCGACGCCGTTCATGAAGTTTCTCACCGATGCACTTGGCTTCAAGTGGTGACGCTAGGCCAAGTGCGCGCGCCGAGATAGATTCATCATCATGCGATGCTCGAGTTGCGGCACTGAAAATCCTGCCGGAATGAAGTTCTGCGGCAATTGCGCGGCTCCGCTGCAGAACAAATGCACTGCTTGCGGATTCGAGAATCCGCCACACTTCAAATTCTGCGGCGAATGCGGCGTATCGCTGACGCCGGCCTCTGAGGGGACGGTCGCCGCAAAGCCGGCTCCATCTGGCACACAGATCTTCGGAGCAAACGCCTTCGGTCCGCATCGCGCCGGAGCTGCCGGAGTCGGAAGTGTTGGGCGGCGAGCGCAAGACCGTCACGGCGCTGTTTGCGGATATCAAGGGATCGATGGACCTGATGGAGGATCTCGATCCCGAAGAAGCGCGCGCGATCATCGATCCGGCGTTGAAGCTGATGATCGACGCGGTGCATCGCTACGACGGTTACATCGTGCAGTCCACCGGCGACGGAGTCTTCGCGCTGTTCGGCGCGCCGGTAGCGCACGAGGATCATCCCCAGCGCGCACTCTACGCGGCGCTCCGCGTGCAGGAGGAGATGCGCCGTTACTCGGCGGAGCTGCGCGCGGCGGGCAATCCGCCGGTCGAAGTCCGGGTGGGACTGAACACCGGCGAGGTGGTGGTGCGCTCGATTCGCACCGACGACGCGCATACCGAATACACGCCCATCGGCCACTCGACGAGCCTGGCGGCGCGGATGCAAACGCTGGCGCCGACCGGATCGATCGTCATCACGGAACATACGCAGAAGCTGACCGCCGGATACTTCGAATCGAGAGCGCTTGGCCCGGCGCGCATCAAGGGCGTCAGCGATCCAATCAATGTTTACGAGGTGATCGGGACCGGCCCGCTCAGGACGCGGCTGCAAGTTTCGCAGTCGCGCGGGCTCACCAAGTTTGTCGGCCGAGTCGCCGAGATGGAACAGCTCGCGCGCGCGCTGGAGCTGGCCCGCGAAGGACACGGGCAGATTGTCGCCGCGATAGCAGAGGCTGGAGTTGGCAAGTCGCGCCTCTTCCACGAGTTCAAGTTGCGCTCGCAGAGCGGATGCCTTGTGCTCGAGGCGTTTTCGGTCTCGCACGGCAAGGCGTCCGCATATCTGCCGGTCGTCGAGCTGCTCAAGGACTATTTTCGTGTCGCGGATCAGGACGACGAGCGCACCCGGCGCGAGAAAGTCACCGGCAAGGCGCTCGCGCTGGACCGCGCGCTCGAGGGCACGCTGCCGCATCTTTTCGCGTTGCTCGGAATCTCAACCGGTGACGCCGCGCTCGAGGAAATGGATCCCTCGATTCGGCGCCGGCGCACGCGCGAAGCGGTCAGGAGCCTGATCATGCGTGAGAGCCTCGATCAGCCGCTGCTGCTCATCTTCGAAGATTTGCACTGGGTGGATGCGGAATCTGAAGCGCTGCTGAATCTGATGGCCGACTCGATCGGAACCGCGCGAATCCTGATGATGGTGAATTATCGGCCCGAGTATCGTCACAACTGGGGCAACAAAACTTACTACACGCAGTTGCGTCTCGATCCTCTCGGACAGAGTAATGCCACCGAACTTCTGTCGGAACTTCTGGGTGAAAGCGGCGAGCTCGGCCCGCTTCGCACGACGATCATCGAGCGCACCGAAGGCAATCCGTTCTTCATGGAAGAGATGGTGCAGGTGCTGTTCGACCAGGGCGTGTTGGCGCGCAACGGCAAAGTGTCGATCGCGAAACCGCTCGCGTCGATTCAAATTCCGCCGACCGTTAAAGGAATCCTGGCTGCGCGAATCGACAAGCTCTCCGCCGGCGACAAGGATTTGCTCCAGACGCTTTCGGTTATCGGCAAGGAATTTCCGATGGGCCTGATGCGGCGGGTGGCCAAAAAACCCGACGACGAGCTGGCCGCGATGCTATCGAATCTGCAGCTCGGCGAGTTCATCTACGAGCAGCCTGCGTTTCCCGAGAGCGACTACACCTTCAAGCACGCGCTCACCCAGGAGGTCGCGTACGACTCGATCCTGTCGGAGCGGCGCAAGACAATCCATGAGCGCACCGCGACCGCGCTCGAGGAAATATTTTCCGCGAAGCTCGAAGATCACCTCGCCGACCTGGCGCATCATTACAACCGCAGCGGCAACGCGGCCAAGGCAATCGAGTATTTGCGCCGCGCGGCGGAGCAGGCCGCAGTCCGCTCCGCGTACAATGACGCTATCGCATGTGCGCGAGAGGCGCTGCGCTGGATAGCCATGATGCCGGAATCGCGCGAGCGCGATCAGAATGAGCTGCGGGTCCGCATGATGCTCGGGCCGTTGATCGTCGCGACCCAGGGATTCTCCGCGCCGGAAATGGCCGGCAACGTCGCGCGCGCGCAGGAACTCTGCCGCCGTGCCGGCGAGACGCCCGAGGTCTTCGGCGTGTTGTTCTCGCTCTGGAGCCTCGATCACGCCAGCGGGCGCCTGCGCGAGAGCCGCGTCATTGCGGAGAAATTACTGACCATGGCCGAGCGAACCCACGGAGACGAGAGGAGCGATCTCGCAACCGCGGGAGCGCACAACGCGATGGGAGCGACGCTGCTCTGGATGGGCGAATTTCCCGCCGCGTGCGACCACTTGAAAATTTGCCACGATATCCTCGAGCGCGATATTCCGCGCTATCTGCCGATGATGAACGCGCCCGTCACACCGTCGCTATGCAACCTTGCGTGGGCGCTTCACGCCGCGGGATTTCCGGAGCAGGCGAGACAGCGGATGACCCAGTCGGACGATTTGGCCCGCCAGCTTCGCCGTCCTTTCAGTCTTGCGTTTTCCAACCTGTACTCGATCGTGTTGATGCATTTCCGGCGCGAGTACGCCGAAGTGCGGCCGCGCTCGGAAGCGCTGATCGAACTGGCCAGCGAACACGGACTTCCGTACTGGCTGGCCGCGGGGAAGATGTGCCTGGGACGCACGATCGCCGGCGAAGCTATATCCAGCGGCGATCAAGCCGCAATAGACTCCGGGCTCGCGATGCTCAAAGAGGCCGTTGACGGCCTGGCCGCCAGCGGCGCTGATCTCATCTACTCATTCTCATTCGTCCTGCTCGCGGAAGTGTACCTGATGATGAAACGTCTTGAGGACGGTTTCATTGTACTCGATAAGGCCGCGCAGCGGTGCGAGCAATCGGACATTCGCCTGCTGGAGGTCGAAATTCACAGGCTTCGCGGCGTGGGGATGCTGCTCCGCTCGGACCATGATGCCGAAGCTGAGCGATGCTTCCGGCACGCGATCGAGGTCGCGCGCAAGAGCGGGGCGCTATCGTGGGAACTGCGCGCGGCCACCAGCCTCGCGCGCATGCTCGCGGGCGTCGGCAAGCAGGACGAGGCGCGCCGGACGCTCAGCTCGGCACTCGAGAAATTTACCGAAGGATTCCAGACTTACGATTTGATCCAGGCAAAAACGATTTTGGATGATCTCGGCTCGTAACGGTTAACAGTTAACAGTTTCGATCGGCGCTCGATCAGAGCCAGCGCCCGATACGCTGGCGTAGCCGGCCGAAGAACCCCGCCTCCGCGACGCCCGCCCGCGTAAGGATCGGAATCGTTGATTGCGGTTTGCCGTCCAGCATCACCGCAAGATCTCCCACGTGATCGCCGGGACGGACCGGCGCTTCCAGGTATTTCACCAGCGGGGTGAATTCTACCGAGACCTTGTTCTCTTCGCCGCGCCCGAGCGTGAACACCGCCTCGCCATTAGGGCCGATCGCGACCGTATCCGCAACGCCATCGCGAACCGGCATCGCGGCGGGCATGTTCTTTTTCAGATCGGGCTTGTAACTGACGAAGGTGCGAAACGCCCAGTCGATAAGTTTTTCGGTCTCGGTGCGGCGTTTCTCCGAGTTCGGCGCGCCCATCACCGCGGAAATGAGATTCATCCCGTTCGATCCGGCCGATGCGACCAGATGGTAGCCCGCCTCTTCGACGTGGCCGGTTTTAATCCCGTTTACGCGCTTGTCGTAGAAAAGCAGTGTGTTGAAGTTCGGCTGCTTGATCTTGTCGAACGCGAACTCCTTGGCCGAGGTGTAGCCGAGCGCTTCCGGATGATGACGCAGGAGCGAGTGCGCGAGCGCCACCATGTCGGCCGCGGTCGTGAACTCTCCTTCCGCCGGCAGACCGTCGGGGTTGTCGAAATGCGTTTCGGTCAATCCGATTTCGTGCGCCTTGTCGTTCATCATCGTGGTGAACGCATCGGTGCTGCCGCCGAGGTATTCCGCGAGCGCCACCGCGGCGTCATTTCCCGACGACACCATCAGGCCGTACAGCAGATCGTTGACCGGAACCTTTTGCCCAACGCCAAGAAACATTCGCGATACGCTGTCGTCCATCGAAAGCCGCCACGCCTTCTCGCTGATCGTTACGTCGGTGGTCGGCGCGACCTTGCGCAACTTGAGCGCGTCGAGCGTCAGGTAGAAGGTCATGATCTTCGCAAGGCTCGCGGGCTGCATTTTTTCGTGCTCGTTGTACGCATAGAGCACCGCGCCCGTATCCGCGTCGATCATTATCGCGGCCTTGGCGTCGAGTGCGAACGGGGCGGGGCGATCTCCGAACACATGGATCTGGCTCAGCGCCATGGCGGGAGGCTCTTCGCTCGCCGGCATCCGCCGCCGCGCCTTGGCCGCCGCCGCGGCTGGAACAGAGGACGCAGCAATCCAGATCGCGATCGAAATAACCGCGACTATCTTCGACAATGATTTTTCCCGCACGCCCGCCATCCGCATCATGAGATTACATGAGAAGCTACGGCGCGCAGCGCTCGCGGGCAAGCCGTCTCGAATATAACGGCGTCCAACAGCATTCAAGAGTTCACGCGTCCGGATCAGCTGTGCCGAATTCTCGTCGGTGCCGTCCCTCGACTCGGCTGAGGGCCCGGAGTTTTGCTCAGCGGATTTGGCTGGCGTCTACGTTGTGTTTGTGCAGTAATGATGAGATTCTTAATGGTTAGGTTGATTTTGGCGCTCAGGTAGTCAGGACGCGCCTAGGGGGATTTTGTGAACCGGCACGAGAATCGCTCGGCGAATTCTCAGCGCGTTGAAAGCCCTACGAAGACGGTGGTCTTCGCAACTACCGGCGACTACTGGACGATTGGCGAACCTGGCGCGACCTTTTCGATCAGAGCCTCGAAAGGCCTGGCGTATATATATCGCTTGCTTCAGCATCCGGGCGAGGAGTTTCACGCTCTCGATCTCGTGAGCGGTCCCGACACCGCCATCGCTCCTGAAGGCTCATACCTCGAGACAGCTTCAACCGACTCCAACTTGAGTGTTGGACGACTTGGAGATGCCGGGGAGATGCTCGACGGGAAAGCGAAGCAGGACTACAAACGCCGGCTGGTTGAACTGCGCGAACAACTGGAAGACTCGCAAGCGCTCGGAAACAGCGAACGGGCAGCGGAGATTGAGTCGGAGATCGATTTCCTGGCGCGAGAGATATCTCGCGCGATTGGCTTGAGTGGTCGCGACAGGCGGGCGGGTTCAGTCGCGGAGCGTGCGAGACTCAACGTAAGTCGCGCGATCACGGCCGCGCTGCATAAGATCTCGGAGCACGACAGCGGGCTTGGCGGGATGCTGGATCGATCGGTCCGGACTGGCTCGTTTTGCTCGTATGTCGCGGATTTGCAGGCACCGACTGTCTGGCAATTTTCAACAAACTCGCTCGAGCCCGCGGCCGCGAGCGATTCCACCGCTCCTGTTCTTCCGAGCAACGAATTCGCATTTGCCCAAGCAGTGATCGGACGAACGACTTTCGTCGGCAGAGAAGCGGAAAGTGCGGTCCTCGATCGGGTTCTTGACTACGCGCGGAGCGGCAAGGGAAGGGTGGTGATGATCAGCGGCCCTCCGGGCGTTGGCAAGACTCGGATCGCGACCGAGTTCTGCGCGAAGGTTGTTCGCAACGGTCTGATTGCGATCTCCGGCAACTGCTATGATAGAGAGGAGCCGGAACCCTTCCTGCCGTTTGTTGAGATTCTGGAGACTTCGCTCGCTCACGCAACCAGCCCCAAGGCATTTCTCAATTCTCTAGGCTCGGACGCTCCTGAGATCTCACGCTTGCTACCGCAGCTCAGGCGGATGTTCCCCGAGATCCCGCCTTTGTCCGAGGTCGCGCCGGAGCAATCGCGTCGGATTTTGTTGACAGCCATCACCAATGTAATTACGCGCGCGGCGCAGAATATCCCGGTGGTTGTTCTGCTCGAAGATCTGCATTGGGCGGATGAGAGTACGCTTTCGGCGCTGACCCACTTGGCGAGATCGCTCTCGCAGGTTCCCTTGCTGGTGGTGGGAACCTATCGCGACAACGAATTCGACGAGGCCAGCCCGCTCGCGCAAGCTGTGGACGAACTCAATCGTCTTCATCTTGTGGATCGCCTAAGTCTTTCCGGACTTTCGATAGATGCGGTCGCCTCCATGCTGCGCGACTTGAGCGGGAGCGATCCATCTCCGACCGTGGTCGAATTCATCTACTCGAGTACGGAGGGGAACCCTTTCTTTGTCGAGGAGGTTTTTCGTCACCTGATCGAACGCGGCGAGCTTATAGAATCCGGCGCTGAGTTCCGCCGAGACCGGTCCCTTTCAGATATCGACGTGCCGCCAAATGTCCGACTGGCAATTGGGAGGAGGCTGGCGAAACTGAGCGATAGCACCCAAAGGGCTCTTGGGACGGCGGCGCTAATAGGACGCTCGTTTAATTTCGGGCTGCTCGAGGCAGCAACGGGTTTGGATCCGGACTCCCTCCTGGACCAGGTTGAGGAGGCGGAGAAGGCCGGCTTGATTTTATCGGCGCTAGACTATCCGGAGGCACGATTCCAGTTTTCTCACGAACTAGTCCGCCAGGCGGTGATCGCCGACTTATCGCCGCCACGCCGTCAACGGCTTCATCTTGGCATCGCGAATGCGATTGAGAGCATTCATAGTGCTGCACTTGACAACCACGCCAGCGATCTCGCCCATCATCTCTGGCAGGCAGGTACGGCTGCCGACGCCAACAGAACGCTACGATTCCTTGCCATCGCAGGAAGGCTCGCGATCGAGCAAAGCGCCTATAAGAGCGCTCTTTTCTACTTGAACAATGCTCTTGAATTGATTCCGAAACTACCTGATTCTCAGGAGCGAGCCCGTACTGAGCTAGGTATTCAAATCGACTACGGCCTGGCGATGCTGGCTATGAAAGGCTGGTCCGCCTCCGAGTATGGAGACGCCTACAAGCGAGCTCGTGAACTCTGTCGGGGGCTTGGCGGAGACGATCCTCGGCTCTTCTCGGTATTGTCTGGACTGGCGAACTTCCACGTATACATACCTAAACTTCAGGCGGCGCGCTCATACGGCAACGAAATGATGCAACTGGCGCGAACCGCCCGTAACGACGAAATGCTCGTGCAGGCGTATTGGGTCTGGGGATATTCGCAGTTCTTTATGGCCGATTTTATAGGTGCTCACGGCAATTTCGAATTGAGCTTTCAGCACTATGATCCGCAAAAGCACCACACGCTCGCTTTTCAATCTGGTAACGAACCGGGTGTTTTGTCTCTCATTTACGATGCCATGACTCTCTGGATACTCGGGTACGCGGATCAAGCCGAAAAAAAGGCGCAAGAGTCACTACTGCTTGCACGCGAACTTCGATCACCATTCACCCTTGTGGTATGCCTCTGCATGATGGCCAAGTACGCCTCGATGAGATGGGACTTTCTTCGCGCAGCCGCATTTATAGAGGAAGGGTTGGCGCTGGCAAATGAGCGCGAATTCGGCTTTTACAAGGAGGGTCTGATTGCATATCAGACGATCGGACTAGCGGCTCTGGGAAGGATCGACGAACTAAAGGTCGTCTCGCGCCGTCACAGAAAGCTCTCTGAGGTGGGATATGAACTAGCCCAGACATGGGCGCGCTCGTATCTTGCAGAAGGTTTGGGCAAGCATGGCCGGATCGATACGGCACTTGCCTTGATCGCGCAAGCTGAAGCGTTGATGGAACGCAATGAAGAGCGATACGTCGAAGCCGAGATTCACCGGATCAAGGGCGAAGTGACTCTCAAGCAAGCCTCCGGGGGCGGCATCTCTCCAGCTGAAATCAAGTCGATGGAATCATCCGCCGAGCAGAACTTCCGCACCGCGATAAGAGTCGCGCGTCTGCAAAGCGCGAAATCGTTTGAATTACGGGCGTCGGTGAGCTTGAGCCGCCTGCTCAAGCGAGACAATCGGCAAGCTGAAGCGCAACAGGTACTAAGCGAGACCTACGCGCTCTTCATCGAGGGATTCGACATGCCTGAGCTCAAAGCTGCCAAGGCGCTGCTCGACGAGCTTGGCTCTCCGTAAGATGAGAACTTGAGCGAAGTCAGTTACACAAATCATTTGCTGCCTATACACATACCTATACCCGGCAGCACCTCTTCCCAGTAGAAGGCAGAGAATCCTGAGTTCAGAAACAGTCGCTCAAATTGCTGTCCGGTGTGAAATGCGACCCAGCCGGGATCGGCCCACTTCGCAAACGGAGCGCTGAGCATATTGGCCCACCGCGTACCTCCGTCGATGACAAATGCCTTCCCGTCGCGATTGAGGACGCGATGCGCCTCATTCAATGCTGCGACCGGATCCTGATAATGATGGAAAGCAAAGGAGCAGTGGACGGCATCGAAACGTCCGCCGAAATAGTCCGGTAAGCTGGTCACGTCGGCCTGAAAGAAAGCCGTATTTCGCAATCCGCGCTGTTTGGCACCTGCGTGCGCCGCGGCCACCATCTCGGCCGAGAGATCAATTCCTATGACTTCACCCTCGGGAACTAACTCAGCCAGACGAAACAATTCTGTTCCAGGCCCGCAAGAGAGGTCCAGGATTCTGGCCGCCGGTGGTAGAAGCCGGCGGACGAGCGTGAAAGCTTCCTCATGGACGGGCCGGGTAAACGGCGACACAATTCTTTCGTACAAGTCCGCGCCACGGTCGAATTCGCTGACGGAGTCGGCATGCTCAGAGGTGCGATCGAGCAGTACTGGCTCTGGATATTCGTGGCAGTAGTACTGTCCTTCGCCTCGTATCCGCGAGACCGTCGGATATCTGCCCACCGAGGTTTTCACGAACAGAGCCATTCGTTTCAAAGCCTGCGTCGGGTATAAGACCGCAAGCGAATACAACCAAAGCTGGCTCACGTATACCGCGGCGGGTAGGTCAACTTCCGGATTGAATGAGAATGACGAACGGAAACGATGCTCATCGGACATCGCAGCACTCCAGCGGTTGCGGTACAACGAGATACCGAATAATACGCCCTTTTGGGCTCGAACAGAAAATGCATCGTTACCTATGAAGGCTCTTGTAATCGGCGCGAGCGGTCATGTCGGCAATGCGATCACTCGTGCACTCCTTGATCGGAAATGGGAGGTAACGGCGTGCGGACGGCGGCCCGCGCCGCCGCTCAATCTTTCAGGCTTGCCCGTGACTTACCTGCGGGGTGACGCCGACGCGCCGGGCCAGTTGGACAAATGGATTCCCGGACACGACCTTGTTGTCGATGGCGCGGCACCTTATCCGATGTCTTTGGTATTTCCGGGGCGCGAACCTGAGCAAGATCCTTTCGTGGCTGCAGAAGCGCGAACGCGCCGACTTGTTGATGCGGTCTCGCGGCATGATGCCCGGCTCGCATACGTGGGTTCGTTCGTCACTCTGGTCAGTCCGCGAACAGAAGCGCAGCGTCTCCGCGAACGGGCGATACGTCTAACGCTTCCGTACTCCGAAGTGAAAGAACTGATCGAAGATCAGATTCTCGACGCTGGGCGGCGCGGCCTTCGCGCCATCATCATCAATCCCACTTACTGTCTTGGCCCATGGGACTTGCACGATCGCCGCGTCTGCACTATTCCGCTCCTTCTTTGCGGCGAAATACCCGGGTCGATCTCGCAAATGTTGAACGTGATCGACATTCGAGACGTGTCGGCCGGCCTCATGGCAGCAATCGATGGCGAGAGATACGGCAAGCCGCTCTTGATGGCCGGCCACGACATCTCGACTCGCGATTTGTATGCTTTGATCTGCGCGATGGGAGGTGTGCCGATGCCGAGGTTCGCGACCGCGACCAGCCTCGCGGCGTTCGGCTCATACTGGACGGAGGTTGTGTTCAGTATGTTCGGCCAGCAAACGCCTATAATCTCCGCCGGGATGATGATGGCCACGGCGTTCGATTACCTGGATCGAACCGACACACTCCAGGAACTGGGCATCACCGCGCGGCCTCTTTCCGAGACTATAATGGACGCCATACGCTGGTACCGCGAAATCGGCTACTGTTGATTTTCATCTAGCGGAGACTTACGAAAAAAACTTCTCCGCAGCGCTCCGATCGTCCTGCCACTTGCCCTGCTCGATTGTCCAGCACAGATTCTGGCCCAACTGGTCGGACATCTTGCCATATATCCTCGCCCCAGGGAGAGTATTGGCACTGTAATACTTGTGATAAGCATCTTCAGTTAGTGCTCCGTTAATGCCCATCGTCTCGTAGATCGTCACACCGGAATACTTCACACCGGAATACCTCACACCGGGATTCGTCACGTCGGGATTCGTAACACCGGGATACGTGTAGAAGCGCACCTCCAGGCTGTCGGAAGAAGCACGGACCTTACTCCATCCCCCTTCAATCTTTCGGGTCACGCCCACGATTGCCTGATAACATGCGCGATCTGTTTCGATTGCATCTCGGACTTGCTTTAAGGCAACGCTGCGAATGCCGGTGTCGTCGCCTCGCACGCTGGCCTCTTCCAGTCCCAACCATTTAAGGTAAGTGTTCAAGATCTGCTCGTCCGCGATGTTACCTGCGACCCTCAGCGACTCTAAGGCGTTCGACTGCTCGGCTTTTGAGGGCGCCCAGATCTGGATGAGCGGTCTGAATCGCGCGCGCTGAGGCTCTGATTTGCCGCGGGAAAGACAGTCGTGTGCACAGTAAGGAGCTCCTGTTTCTCCTTCGATTGTTCAACCCACCTGTTCGGCGGGCTTTGCAAGAGCGACTTGAAGGCGAACCTTCCATAGACCTCGTTCTCGGTCAGAAAATCCCAGTCCTGTTCGACGAAGGTATACAGGGGAATGAGCACTTGTGTGTCCGGCCGCCGTAGGTGTGGGTGGCGGGTATCGCAAACGTCAAGACGCGATCGCTCAGATCATTAAATTCGGGCGCTTTACCTGTCCCGCACAGGGCGTCGAAACTACTCACTATCATCAGGACGTATAAGACTCCTTGCTTCTGATTCAGGAAGCCATCCCTTTTGATGGCGGACTGACCTCGAATTGATGGAACGACTGACCACCTTCCGCTTGATTCAGGTACTCATTGCACAATGCTTTAAGCGTCTCCCCGTCTGCCTCCAGACCATAGACCCACAAGCCGAAGTTCGCAGCCTTCATGGGACCCGCGATTTCCTGCGAAGCACCACTGCCCCACGGAATATACTCGAGGCGAGGAAGTTTGTCGGCATCTTCAATTCGGGAACTCGATCGCCTGGTCTCTGGTTGCGGTTGTCCGAGTGACGCACCCCCACCCGACGGCGGATCAGGCTCGGGGCTTCGATAATCAATCGCCCAGTCCGTACCTCTCGTGCGCCAAGTCTGACAGTCCGCCGAATCGTAGGACATGTTGAGTTTCACCCAGAACGGCATCACCGGCCGTAGCCTGCGCACTGACCAGCGGGCGTTGTTATCCACACTGTCCAGATGCTTGAGGCCAAGGCTGCCAACGATGCCGAAATCATCGCGGAGACAGATCTGAATGCCGCCGCTCGAATCCGGGGATAAGGGATCGGAAAGCAGGAGCCCGCCATCGATGGGCTGGCTGTACTTGATCGTCGAGCCGACAAGCGCGCTGAAGCCGGCATCGTCGGGGCACGCGGCGTCTCGAACTTGCTTCTGCGTGATGATTCTGACTTTACCAGCGGTGCTTCTCAGTATAGCTTCGATGCCGTCCGACCCGACCGGCATCCCCAAAACCCGCTCCTGCGCGAGGGTCAGATCGCGGGCGCCAGACAAAAATTCTTCGAGGTAGTTGTTCCATCGCAGAGTTTGACCAGTTAGATTCGCGGACTCCCTGATAAGACCCTGCAGCGGCTGTTGCGTGTTTGCGTAACCGGATAGGCGCTCCTGATAGCCACTGATCATGCTGTTGAATGTGCCCAGCATGCCGGACGCGGCCGACAAATAGGTGCCCATTATCCGGGCCGGCAGCGAGCTAAGCGTTGCAAATCCCGATCTGCCGGACAGCACGGGCTGATGCTGAAGGATCTCGAGAAATCTCGGGCGTGTTTGGTCGTCCACGCCGGAGCCCCCAGGCCCACCCTTAAGGTCGATGCTCACCAGGCTCCGCGTGTTCGGTTCAAGGTTGGGCCGGGGCCAATTGAGTACGATCCCAGCCTTGGCCCATCCATAGACTTGGCGACCCAGGGACATCGACAGCGGGTCGTCCACCCAGATATATGGATAGACCATTGCCCAATCCATGAACTTCCGCTCTCCGTTTTTCCCCTTCTCGTACCATGCCACAGGAAATCCGAAAGCGAATTCGTGTTGGGAAACCCAACCAACGTTCTGCGAGGTCATAGCTATCTTGCCGTAGTTGCACACCTGCATAACGACCCATGGCGCCGCTGGTTCGAATATCCATGCGCAAGGCTCTTGCTGATTGAGAAAATTTCCGCAGAACGTCTTGAGCGCGCTAATATCGGCCGGCAATGGATACACCTGCGTCAGAACATCGGTGTATGTTTGGGGTATCTGCGCGGGAAGTCTCAGAAAGTCGCCGAGTGCATCGTTGTATTTGGGCAACGTTCTTCCGGTTTGTTGATTTGCATTTGCCATATGCATTTCCTTCAGTTTCTTTCGATCACCCAGGTTGCCATCCGTCCAAGGAACACCTTGTCTCGCGAATCGGGCAGTCCGCCGGCTAGCAGCTCGAACTCATGAAGCGCAGCGCCGGCCAGTTCCTGGGCGATTCGGCGCGCATAGCGAGCGCCCTCGTACTTATCGATCAACGAGCGCATCCATTGCACTTCTCCTGCCAGTCGTTTTTCCCGAGAACCGCATAACGCGGCACAGAGCCGCTCCCGTTCCTCAGAAGTCGACTCACGAAGGGCATGGATTAGTATCAGCGTCCGTTTGCCTTCCCAGAGATCGCCGTCGCGCTCTTTGCCGTAGCTCTCATCTGCAACCAGATTGAGCAGGTCGTCCTGAATCTGGAAGGCGGCGCCGAGGAAGAATCCGAAGCGCAAAAAGGCTTCCAGATCGGCGGTCCCGCGGCTGCCTATTAACGCGCCAACCCGAATCGGGAAAATGGTTGCCAGCCAGCAAGTCTTCTTCAGCACCATCTCCAGGTATTCGCCGTCACCGATTTCAGTCGCGTTGTAGTGACGCCAGCCGAGTTCCATCGACTGACCCTCAGCACACTCGCGCGCCATTCGCTCGGTCTCTTCGAGAATTCGAAGTGCGAGCTGGTCGCCGAGGAAGCCGCGATTGTCGAGTAGTGGGCGGAGAGCCATCAGCGACAGCATGTCACCGGCATTGAGGGCGAGTGGCACTCCGTGCAGCAGATGAAGAGTAGGGGCTCCTCTTCGCCTTTCACTGCCGTCCTCAATATCGTCGTGAATAAGCAATGCGTTGTGCAGCAGTTCAATCGCAACCGCGGTACGGATCGCTTGTTCGATCGGCGCACCGAACAGACGAGCGGTAGCGATGCACAAGCTGGGTCGCATCATCTTGCCGCCGCGTTGCGGATAGTCGTTGAGGAGATCGTATAGATAGCGACGCGGTTCCCGCTCGGGCAGGTATTCCTTTAGTGCGGCACGCGTCAGGCTGCCGTACTCGCGCAAGATCGTGGAAACCAGACCTGAACCGTTGCCGGAGGTCATCGCATCGCCTGCTTTGAGATCTTAACTAACCCGCAATTTGCACGCTCAGAGTTCCCAGAGGCTCGCCCGTTTCCCGGCTTACAATCACCCCGGAATAAACGCCTGGAGGCTGGTTGTCGGGCACCGAAATCCTTACCTTCATTTCCCCCGACGCGGCGTCAAATGCAAAGCTGACCCCGCTCAGTTGGGGCTTGGTTTCGTCAAGACCATCGCGGAGAGAGACCACGGGAAGCGGCTCGCCGTTTTCACTGAAATTGATTGAAACGCGCACCGGCCGGACCGAGGCGACCTCAATCGATATCGGCTTCGAGGCTTGTTTGGCAGCGCCGTTGAATTGGGAGTTAGCGGGTGATGCCGGCGGGTAGGGCATTCGCGCCGGGTCGACCCGGAAGGCAGAACCAAGCGCGTCGATCCATCCTGGAATCAACTCGATCTGGCTGCGGATCGTGCGTTCCAGAACGTCCTGTAATCCATCTGTCAGCGCGCTCATATTGTACGACTTGTTGTTGAATTGTCCGGCGCTCTTTTTGCCGTCGCTTATATGTTTCTCAATCACGCGATAAGCAAGACCTACACTTTCTTCACGCGAATCTTCCGGCCCTTCGTCGGAACCGCTACTCGGAGAGGATGGCTTGGCAGAGCGGGTTTCAGAACCGGACCATTGGTATAGACCGGAGAAATTGCGTATGGGACCGGTTCTCTCCGGTTCTTCTCGACGCAGGCGCTCGCGGTCGCTCATGCCGTTCTCGCCGTTTCAGGGATGGTCATAGCCGACAATCTCGGTCAACGCAGGATACTTGGAAATCGCATGAGCGGCCAGCCGGCCCGAGATGACGGCAGACTCCACGCACCCGGTGTCCAACCCGCAAGCGGTCCAGTCACCAGCGATTGTCAAATTGTCGTAGGTATTATCCAAAGGAGAAATTCGATACTTCTGCGTACCCGGAAGAGAGAGCACATAGCGGTCAGAGGGATTGACGTTCGCGGTCCAGAATTGTGTGTCAAAACGAGCTTCTTCTCGGACGTCCGAACCGTTCATCGAGGTCAACAGCTCCCACCTGAATTTGCCAGGATGCCTGATGGCGTGCGGCCAGAGCTGACCAATCTCATTGTTGAGAAATCCAATCGCACTCTTGCGGACCTGCTCTCTGCGCCCTGATTCGTAGTCAGCATCGCTTGACTTGAGCCCTGCATCAGGTGGGTCAGTAAGCGCGCTGCAAAAGTACGCGATCGCCTTGGGCGCCACCGGCCATTTCTCTTCGGAAATGAGATGTCTCATGTCGCCCCAGGTGTCGAAAGGTCGGGGCAGGCCACACATCGAGATCGGCGGTCCATTCCAGCCGAGTGATTCCATACCTTCATTCAGCCAGAGCTGGAAGGCCTGGGTCTCAACGGTTTTGATTCGAGTAACCATATTGCGCCATTTCTCGTCCCTTTCGATAAGGTCCTGACAAACGAAAGGAATCGCACCAAGGCCAATACCCAGAACGACGAAGTCGAAATCCTCGCCCACGCGCAAGACCTTGGTCCCGACCGTGCGCATATCCCAGTGTGATTCGAATTTCTGGCCCCTCAGCTCGCTACCGTCTACCAGCTGCGAATAGTCGGGCGTCGATGGCCAGCAAGGAAGACCGTCGACATCAATCAGGGGATTGTAATCGCCGCTACGCACTTCAGCCTGGACGCCGAACCGGAGTTCCTTTACATGACCGTGTTTACCCGAACGTGGATCTTCCGCTTGAGCCAGCTTCACGTTCTGGAGCCGATGAAAAAATCTGAAGGAGACACCGCGCCGCTTGAGCACTTCGTAGAATGGTGCGAACACTACGTCTCCCATGCCAGCGCGCATTTTCCATACGAGAGAGCCACGGTAGGTAAACAGAAATCGAAGGGAGCCCCGCAGAGCGACGCCGGCCGCGTGACGAGCCCGGCTGTAATCGCCGTCCTCGTAGGCCATTGCAAGATCGTACGACGAGCGAACCAGAGGGGAGTTGATGGTGGTTTCAGATGCACCATTGATACGCATCCACTCCCGAAAGTCGTAGTCATTTATGGCGTCGAACCCTTTCGGATCGGAAACCAGCCCAAACCTGATTATTCCAAGCATCGCAGTCATCCCAAGATCGATAGCCTGCCAGACCAGAGCCAGTTCAGGATCGCGACTGAAGAGAGGTTCGATTTGTTGTCGGGCCGCGGACGAGATCGCTTCCAAAAAGGGTAGAACGATCTGAGGATAAACTGCGAGTCGTTCGAACATCACGCGAAGGAGTCCGAGTCCTTCAACTATGCCTGCGGTCGTCGCTAGCAGGCCATATTTGAGAAGGCGCGCGATCCGCATTGTGAGGTCTTCGGGTTGCCCGCTTCCGATATTGAGAAACGCATTCAGGGAGTCCGTCGGCTGGTTTTCGGTCCGCGCATCTTCCCGCTGTTTTGTGGCCAGCGACTCTCCTGCCATTAGCATCGATCGCAACGCGGAAGCGGTATGTGCCAGGTAGGACGATATGCTGAACGGTTGAGTGTTGGTCGGCGGATCACCCGGCAGGCCTTCAGCCGCGGGAAAGTAGGACAACCATGTTTGGGAGGGACCAGCTTCCGATTGCGCGGCGATTCCGATGAATGGCGCCGGAAAAAAGGCATCTCGCCAATCCGAGATCCTGCATGTCCGCGGATCTCTACCTAGTTCGGCGTAGCATTCGCGCATGAGGCGAAATGCGTTTTCGTAGAAGCCAAACCAAACGTGGAAACCGTGCTCTTCAATTCGACCAGCAGGTCCCCGCCCCGACGCTCCCTTGCCGCCGAGACGCCAGCCGAGTTGGTAGACGGTTATCTCATATTTGCCCTGGTGCGCGGGACGGCTTAGCTCGAAAGCTGCGGCAATCGCGCCGCATCCACCGCCGATGATTGCAACCTTGACTGGCCTCTGTGCCGACAACTCGTTCCGACGACCTCCCCCAAGTCTGGTGTGTCGAACTTGAGAACGATCCAACAGCGCTCAACTCACGTCAAGTCTTTTTGACACCGAGTGGTGCTTGATCTTCAGGCCGCCGCCTTAAGATCGGCATCGCGTTACCTACGGCTACGACACTTGGCGTGGGCGTCCACAACCGGGCTGGATCATTAGCGTTTGCTCGGGCGCTGAACCTAGAGATGCAGGCGGACTGAACATTCGGTTCACTCTGGCTGCACGCCTCGTTTGTGACCGAACACCAAGGAGGCACGAGGAAACGGAGTTCATCGCGAACTGGAGCGCGCCGCCGTATGTGCTGCGGCGGCGCGCTAGCCAGCGAATCGACGATCTTACGCGTCGAACATCTGCATGCTGCCAATGAGGCATTGAACCTTCCTCCTTCCCGATTGACGGTGAGTCACAAGTTCGGAACACGCAACCTCGGGGTTTGCGGTGCTTGAGGGCCAGCAGTTGCCTGAGTCGTTAGGAATCCTGGTCACAACGTCTCGCAGGTTTGACCTCGCACCGAGACGAAGGCTCTGCTCCGAGAATATTTCGAGCCTGAAGCGAAACTCCGAGTCACAATCTCTCCATATCTCTGGTTCAGTTGGAATGAACACTTTCGGCGCCAACTGAACGCATACCCAGTGAAATTTCCGGGGGCTGATTCGACGCGCGTTGTCGCGCACGCCGAGTCTCGCAAACGGCTCGGCGACGATCGCCGACAGGGAGGGGACTTATGAATCGCGAGTGCAGGCAAGGCAAACACCTGGGTATTCAGTCATTAGCTACCGCGGCGTTAACAAAATGTTTTGTCTTACTACTAACACTTTGCGCGCTGTCACTGGGATGTGTAGCTAGTGCCAATGCGCAGGCGGTAGTTGACGGCGGCTTGACCGCGCCGGAAGTGGGCTGGACGTTGAGTTCCAATCTGCTGGCGAACGGCGACTTCTCACAAGGAACTAGCGGCTGGATAGTACCCAGTTCCTGCTTCGGCCTTGATTCGACCACGCCGGCTCCGAATGGAGCGGTCAGTCTCGAGCTTACTCCACCGTCAACCTGCGGGCCCTACCCGCCGGTGGCAAAGAATTCAGTTACGGTGGCGGGCGGACAGATCTATACGCTCAGCGGCCAGATCAAAACCGAAGGCCTGACCAACGGCAATGCGGGCGACGGCGCGGTTTTCGCGCTGATGCAGTCCGGGCGCACCCCGGCCGTAAACGGCACCACCGACTGGTCCACCATCACCATGCCGCATCTGGTCGTCCCCGCGGGCGAGACCTCATCGGTGCGCCTGTGGGCCTACGGCTATCCAATGAGCGGGAGCGCATGGTTCGCAAATTTGTCGCTGCAGCAGGAGATACCGCCGGGACTGCGGATGTTTCTGCTCTACCCGAACTACCGCGGTCTGATGTTTTCAGATCAGAGCCAGGTCGCGAGCCTGGACCTGACCGTCACCCCGCCGGCGGGAACCTCGCTTGAGAGCCTTCGGGTTGAAATCGACGCGGTCGACGCCGGCGGCGATACCGTAGCCAGCCAGACCTTCACTCCCGCGTCGGCCGAGTTTACCGGCACCCTCGACATGGGAGCATTGCCGCCGGGGACCTATCAGCTGGCGGGGAAGCTCGAGGATGGCAGCGGCAATGTGCTCATCGCGCAGAGCCCCTACGCGATCGTCAAGCTCGACGCGGCGGCGCGCTCGGGCATGAAGGCGTGGATCGACCCGGCCAACATGGCCCATTTCATCGATGGCAATCCGCACTTCGTGCTCGGAATCTACGACACCACCAACTATTCGGACAGCGCCGCTTACTACCAGGCGGAGCTGGCCGCGATCGCCCAGGCGCCGATCAACATGATTATCAACTACTACATCACCAATGCGCCGACCCAGGCGATCACCGCCTACACCACGGCGATGCGCCCATTCGGGATGACCTTTCTCCCCGACGTGGGCAGCTACTATACCAACAACAAGAATTTTCCGACCGGAGTCGCCAAGGAGTTCGGCACCGATGATCAGGATCAGCTGATTACCGACTATGCCTCCACCTTGTCGTCCGACCCCGGAGTGGTGGGCTATTACGCTCAGGACGAGCCCGCGCTGGCGGTGCAGCCGGAAACCTTCCACCAATATTCGCTGATCAAGGCCGCCGATCCCTCCGGCTTCAACCTGGCGGTGATCGACCATCCCAACGACCTCCCGTTCTGGAAGGACTCGGTGGATATCCTGGGCGTCGATCCGTATCCGATCTCGCGCCCCAGCGGAAACGATCTTGGCCTGGTTGCGGACTGGACTCGCGCGGCCTACCAGGCGGGTCACGGCGCGCGCCCGGTGTGGACCGTCATCCAGTTCTTCCAGATGTATTCGACCTCGCCATGGCCCACCCAGCAGCAACTGCACGACATGAGCTGGATTGCGATCGTCGAGGGTGCCACTGGCCTCTTCTACTGGTCCTATGGCGAGCGCGCGCTGCAGTGGGTGAAAGATCCGGTCGAGAAGGCAGCGCTGTACCAGGAGTTGATCAACGTAACCACCGAGATCAAATCGCTCGAGCCGGTGTTGGTGAGCCCCGACGCCACTGTGATCAGCGCGAACTCCGAAACCGGCACCGTGTTCACCAAGACCAAGGTCGGCGCCGACGGAACCCGCTATCTGTTCGCGTACAACCACAGCGCCTCTCCGGTCACCGCCCAGTTCACCCTCGCGCAGCCGGCGGCCAGCGTTATCGACTACGACACCGGTATCAGCAGTGCGACCGATACCAGCACGACCTTCTCCTCGACATTCCAGCCCTACCAGGCGCACATCCTGCTCATCAGCAGTTCCGCTCCGCCCCCGACGCCTACGCCAGCCGCGACGCCCACGCCGTCACCCACCACGTCTCCCACCGGTACGCCGTCGACAACCGCAACTGCAACGGCGACTGCCAGTCGGACGGCTACAGCGACTCGGACGGCTACAGCGACTCGGACAGCCACAGCGACTCGGACAGCTACGGCGACTCGGACAGCTACGGCGACTAAGACCAGGACTCCAACTCCCACCGCGACCCCCACCACGACCGCAACGGCGACCGCCTCTGCGACGCCCACTGCCACGGCCACACCCGGTGCCCTGTTAGTCTCTCCCGCCAACTTGAAATTCCGCGCTCAGAAAGTTGGCACCATAAGTCCGCCCAGGCTCTTGAAGGTGATCAACGACAGCGGCGCATCGGTGAAATTCAGTGCAATGCCAGTTACTGGCGACTTTACGCAAACCAATACCTGCGGCGTCGATCTGGCTGCGCACCAGACGTGCACAATCAGCATTACCTTCCGTCCGACTGCCATGGGGAAGCGATCCGGCAACTTGCCGCTCCACGATAACGCCACCAACAGTCCGCAGGTGGTCAGTCTGAGCGGCAAGGGCAATCGGTACTAGCAAGGTCCGCACGCACCGTCGAACCGTTCAGAAAATGAGCAGACGTGGAGAGTCTTCGGTGGACGAAAAAATCAAAGACCAAACACATGGGTTTATAGAGAGGACGCAGGCGCGGGCCGGGTCTACGTCAGCGCGAATGGACGCTCCCTTAACTCGTCGCACTCTAGGCAACTACGGAAGTATTCCGATGAAAGACTTGAAATCACGCATTGTCGTCTTCTCGTTTACAGTCTTAGTCAGCCTCGCCGCGTGGGGTGGTGTCGCATATGTCGCAATCCACTTCTTCAAGAAACACGGGTGATGAACAATGATCTGGTCAGAAAGCAATTGAGTTGATCCACGACCCGTGCAGCTACACGACGATGAGCTATGAAGAAGAGTTCGCACCACGAACAGATCGATAGAAACAATCGATCCCCTATCATGAGAGAACGTCCAATGAACGCCAGAAGTATATTTGTACCGCGCATTCTCGAATCGATCGCAGAGGCCTATGACAGAGTGCAGACTCTGGTCGAACGCGGCGACGATGCGTCGTTCGAAGAACTGCAGGGTGCGGTGGAATATCTGCTCGATACCGTTAAGGCGGTGCGCGGCCCGAGCGGCTGAATCGGCCGATAGGTGTCACGACAAATGCTCCTCGAGTGCGATCGGCCCTCATTTTGCAGGTTCTCTTTTCTTTCGATCCGGCATAAAAGGAAACTGACTCTGCATGGACGATTCCGTAATCGGTTCCGTAATCTTGCCGGTCGCAAATGAAGCGGCCAACCGGCGCGCGCTGGATCCGCGCAGCTTCCCATGTGCGTCGAGCGCAGCCTGAAAAACTGGGGCAATTATGATGACGATCGGAACTCGTAAACTCACGCTTAGAATTTCGTTGCATGGAATGCTCGCGGCGATCGCGATTTGGTCCGCTGCCTGCTCGAGCAAAACAGCGCAGACGCCGAACCTCGCGAGCACGCAGATTTCACCCGCTCCAGCCGGCAATTGCCAGATTGACGCGGTAAAGATGTGCCAGGTTACGGACGGCGGATCTGCCAAGGTGGCGCAACAGGCCGCCGCGCCGAGCGCGAGTTCGTACGGACCGCCCAATATGCCCGACTCGGTCGAATTCCAAATCCCCGCGGGGCAGGCTATCAAGCTCATGTGCTACTTCGATCCGCAGCACACATCGATCTATCGAGCCGATGCGACGCCCGAGGACGCGCTTACCGGCAACTCGGTCGATTACATGAAGAAGCACGGATTTTGTAGTAACAAATAGAGCGTCTGGCCGCTGGCCGTCGCGAAGGAAGTCAAAAATGCCCAAAGTTCAAGTCGGCGATGTGAATCTCAACTACGATCGGTACGGAAAAGGCGAACCGCTCCTGATGATAATGGGCCTGGGCGCGAGTTCCGCGGCATGGGATCCCGAGTTGGTCGAGGACCTCGCGCGCACCTGGTCCGTGATCACGTTTGACAATCGCGGCACCGGGCAGAGCGACAAACCCGACGCGCCGTACTCGATCGAGATGTTCGCCGACGACGCCGCCGGGCTGCTCAAGAGGCTCGAAGCACCGCGCGCACACATTTTCGGCGTCTCGATGGGCGGGATGATCGCGCAGGAGTTCGCGCTGCGCCATCCCACGCAGACCGCGACGCTCACGCTCGGATGCACCACCGCCGGTGGCACGCGTTCAGTGC
Source organism: uncultured delta proteobacterium (assembly GCA_963808235.1). GTDB lineage: Bacteria > Desulfobacterota > Binatia > Binatales > Binataceae > Binatus. Next base: position 66,035 of record CAWEEQ010000003.1, on the reverse strand, counting down.
CGCCACCGCCCGAATCGCTGAAAATCTTGACCGCGCCGCGCGAAGGCGTCTCACCCGAGGAGGTGATTCGCCGCGGATGGCCGCTTGGGTACACGCCGAAGTACATCAAGGAGAATCGCGCCAAGCTCGAGGCCGCGATGTCGCGCCTGCTCAAATTTCCAACTCCGCCGTTTGCGTTCCAGCGCCAGCTTGAAGCCACCTACACGCTCAAGACCTTCGAGCGCTTGCCGCAAATCAAGGCGCCGACACTGGTGATCACGGGCGCCGAAGACGTTCTCATCCCGGCAAAAAACTCGGAGATTCTCGCCGCGCAAATCCCCGGCGCGAAATTGCACCTCATCGCGGGTGCAGGCCACGCCTTTATGTCCGAGGGTCGCGATGAATTTCTGAAAGTGTTCGTGCCTTTCGTGAAGTCGCATCCGATGCCGCAATAGGCGGGGTCGTTTGGCGGCTTGTGCGATTTGCCGCGCGCCGGGTTAATCTCGATACGTGCCCTCATTCTACGACTTCGCCCTGGTCTGCCAGTCGCTCAGCCAGACTCAGAGCCGCCTTCAGATGGCCGAGACGGTCGGCACGTTCCTGGCCGCGCTCGACATCGACGAAGCCGAGATCGCGGCGCGGTTTATCGTCGGACGCGCAGTAGAGCAGGGCGAGGAGAAGCGCCTACAAATCAGCGGCCGCGCGATTTGGAAGATCGTCGCGGGCCTGACCGGCACCGAAGAGCAGGGCGAAGAAATCTTCACCGCCGCCGAAGACTTTGGGGAGGCGGTCGAGATGATGCTCAAGCACCGGCCGCACGACCCCGAGCCGACCCTCACGATTCGTAAGATCAACGAAAAATTCGCCGCGATAGCCGCTATCGAGGGCCGCCACGCGCGCAACCGCAAGCTCGATGCTCTGCGCGAGCTGTTCGAGCGCGCATCCGCTCTGGAAGCCAAGTACATCGCCAAAATTCTGATCCGTGAGATGCGTCACGGGATGAGTGAAGGTTTGATGCTCGAAGCGATTGCCAGGATGGCTTCGCGGCCGGTCGCCGAAGTTCGCCGCATCCACATGCTCGAGGCGGACCTCGGCCGCGTGGTGCGGCTGCTGCGCTCTCCCGAACAATCCGCCGCGGACAAGTCTTCGACCGGTGCGCCCACGCATAGTGATCGAATCGTGAAGCCACTGAAGCCGATGCTCGCGCAGCCGGCCGCCGACGTCGCGGAGGCATTCGCGATGCTCGGTCCGGAAATCTCTTTCGAGCACAAGATCGACGGCGCGCGCGTGCAGGTGCATCATCTGGACGCCGGCGAGGTGCGAATTTTCTCGCGCCGGATGAACGAGATTACACAGAGCCTGCCGGAGGTCGTCGAAATTGCGCGCCGCCTTGGAGAGCGTCACGCGATCCTCGACGGCGAGGTGATCGCCGTGGACTCAAGCGGGCGCCCGGCCGCGTTCCAGGAAGTGATGCGCCGGTTTGGGCGCACGCGCGATGTCGAAAAGATGCGCGCCGAACAGCCGGTGCAGCTATTCGTGTTTGATCTCCTCGCGCTCGACGGCGACTTGCTGATCGATCTTCCCCTGGTGGAGCGAAGCGGCGCGCTGGCTGCGCTTGCCGACTCGGCCGGCCTGGATCTTGTCGATCGGATCATCGAGCCCGACCTGCCCGCGGCCGAGAAATTCTATGCCGACGCGGTCGCCGCCGGTTACGAAGGCGTGATGGCGAAGTCGCTGGCGAGCAAATACATGCCGGGCGCGCGCGGCCGCGGATGGCTCAAGATAAAACACACCCACACGCTTGACCTGGCGATCATCGCGGCGGAGTGGGGCTACGGACGCCGCCACGGCTGGCTTTCGAACTATCATCTCGCGGCGCGCGACGACAAAACCGGCGCATTCGTCATGGTCGGCAAGACTTTCAAGGGCCTCACCGATGCGCAGTTCCGCGATATGACCGAGCGGCTGCTCGCGCTCAAGACAGATGAATCGCACGGCATCGTGACCGTGCGTCCAGCCGTTGTCGTCGAGGTCGCCTACAACGATCTCCAGCGCAGTCCGCAGTACGAAGGAGGCATCGCGTTACGATTCGCGCGAATCGTGCGGATTCGCGACGACAAGACGCCCGCCGAGGCCGATACGCTCGCCACGATGTCCTCGGCTTTCGAGCACCAAATGGTGAAGCCGGCCCGCGATAATTAATTTCGCGATCAGGTCCGCGTCGAGGCGACCCACGCCGTGACCGCATCGATCGTCGTCGGAAAAGCCAAATCATGCCATGGAATCTCGTCGGGCCCGAAGTAACGAACCTCGCTCGCCTCGTCGGAGAGACCGGGAGCGTCCGGACCAGGCGCGGCTAGATAGACGACCACCGTCAGCGCGACGCTTTGCGGGTCGGTGAAGACGCCGAGCAGCGGCCCCAGCGAGACGCGCATCCCGACTTCCTCGCGAGTCTCGCGAATCGCCGCGTCCGCCGCGTTCTCGCCGAAATCGACATAGCCACCCGGAAAAGTCCATTTGCCGAGCGCAGGCGCGATCCCTCGTCGAATCAGCAGAACTCTGCCCGCGTCGATCACCAGGCATCCCGCGACCAGCTTCGGCCCCGGAAAAAGCACGAAGCCGCACTGCGTGCATACTTTGCGCAAACTGTTTTCCGGCAGCACCATCCGCGAGGCCATCGACGCGCCGCACAGTGGGCAGAAGCGCACCTTGGCCGGATACTTGTTCTGCACGCGATGGTCCGGATGCTTAGCCTCGACGCTCATCGATTTTCTCTGCGCCTCATGCGGTGAGGCGTCGTACCAGTGCCTCGCCGATCAGGATGATCATCGCGGCAACGACCAGGTACGGATCCATCGACACCCGGCGCTCGATCGTCGCGCGGCTGGTCACAACTTCCGCCGGCGTCGGATTGAGCCGCCCGCCGGTCGCCGACGCAAGATGCTCGAGCAGGCCGTAGTTGGGTTCGGGGCGCGGCAACTCCGCGGTGACCGAAGGACTCACCGTGTACGCGAGCGGCGGAAATTTTTTATCCTTGCCCGCGGGCGAGCGAACTTCGAAATAGTAGTTCCCTGCCTCGGGCGCCTCGATCGATCCCGCCAGTTCGCCGGCCACTTCTTCGGTGAGCGCCGTTTCGACTTTGCTCCCATCCGGACGAGTGACCAGCACCGTCACCAGATGGGTCGTGTTGGCGGGTTCGGCGCTGTAGTCGGTAAGCTTGATATTGATTCGTCCTGCGTTGTAGCCGAGCGCAACATCGATCTTGGGCTCGGCCGGCGACTCGGGCGTCATCCACGCCAGCAGGCGGTCCCAAAGCGGCTGGAAAACATTTCCGGTCACCCATTTTCCCGACCATCGCCCGCTCGCATCGGTGGTAACCGCCATCGCTTTTCCTGCGCCATATCTCCAGCTCGCGATTACCGGTTCCTCGGTGCCGCTCCTGTCGACATACATACTCATATCGGCGCGCGGCTTTATTTCGGTGGAGACGTAGCCCTTGAGCGCGGGCATCTGGCGGCTCGCAAGATCTTTCAGAATCGGATCGGGATTCGCGCTGTGCGGCGAGAACTCATTTTCGACCATCGTGGTCTCGCCGCCATGACTGCGGAAATCTTCGACGAATAGCTGCGGCAGGTTCTGCGCGCTGTCGGTCTGGAAGTACGATCCGCCGCCGTACTTCGCAATCGCCTGCAGCAGATCGACGTTGGCCTCGCGCCCGACCGCGATCGTCGAAATCGTCGCGCCGGAATCATGATGCATCCGCGAAACCAGGTCGTAGTACATCTCGGCGGTGCCGCCGGTCTCGCCGTCGGTGAGGATCACGACATGCTTCACCTGCGCGCCACTCCCACCGAGCGTTCGTTCAGCCTCCTTCAGCGCCGGAATCAGGTAGGTCTGTCCATGCGCCGAGAGCCGGTTGATCATTTCCTCGAAATACGGGCGGCTCTGTCCCACCGTCTGGAGCGGAATTACGACGAACGGCTGCGAATCGAATCCGATCACGCCGATCAGGTCGGAGTCCTTCAGCGTTTTGGTAACGGTTCCGGCCGCGGCTTTTGCGTAGGTGAGTTTGTCGTTGCGGCCCATCGAGCCCGACTTGTCGATCACCATGACCAGCGCGCGTTTGCGTTCCTTATGCTGCGGGGGTTTCATCGTCACCGGCATCACCGGCGCGAGCGGGCTGTCGGCGTAACCTCCGAGTCCGAAGCTCGAATCGCCGCCAATCATCGCGAGCGAACCGCCACGATTGACGTAACTCACGAGCGCGCTCTGCGCCGCCGGCGCGATTCGCTCGCTCGGCACGTTGTTGATCAGAATCGCGTCGTAGCCCGCAATACTGCCGTCCCACTGTTCGTCGGTCACCGTCACGATCGCCGGATCGAGTCCCATCCGCCGCACGACTGTGCCGAGATAGTTTGCGTCCTTCGCGCTGTCGGTAAGGATCAAAACTCTTCGCTGCGCGCCAACTCCGACCCATCCCTTGAGCGAATCGTCCTCCAGGTACGCGTCTTGCGCAGGATCGGAGGGTTTGAAGACGGCGCCGTACGAAGCGAGCCCGACGCTCTCGGTATGGACCGGAAAGTCGAAGCGCTGGGAGCCCCGCGCGAGTGTGACTTTGCGCTGCTCGATTTCGAGTCCATCGCGATCGATCGTGATTGAGCCGTTCACCGGCGCGTCGTTGAGATTTTCCATCGTGACCCCGAGCGCGAATGGTGCGGCCTTCTCGAGCGCGTGCGGCAGCGTGAGCTCGGTCATCGCCACATTTGGAATAGACCGCGCACCCGGCGGGGTGAAGATATCGAGGCGAATCTCGGCGGAGACGATCGCGCTTATCGCGCGTTCCGCGTCGCCACGGTTTTGCCATCCGTCGGTCACCAGCACCGCCGGGCCGCCATGCGCATCGGGATCGGCGGCGATACGGTACAGTGCGCCTTCGAGATTGGTGGCGCCGGCTCCGCAGTCGGCGCAACCCGTGCCGTTATCGAACGCGGATTCCATCGCGGCGATCGTTTCCGGGATCGCGCCGGTCGCGAACATGAAGGCCGGATCGCCGCCGCGAAGGCCGAGCTCGTCACGCAGCAACTTAACCGTCCACGCGCGCATCTGCGGCGTGATACTCGCGCTCGCGTCGACGATCACCGGCCGCGCCGCGCCCTCGGAGTGCATCACATGCTGCGGATTCGCCAGCGCGATCACAAAGAGCGCAAGCACGATCGCGCGCATTAGAGGAGCCGGCACGCCGCGAAGTTCTCGCGTGTTGACTATTCCCCACAGCAGTACGAGCGCGGGAATCGCGAGCAGGTAGAGCGCTAGCGGATGCGCCAGGCTCAAGTCGTGCGGCAATCCGGGCGGAATCATCGCTCATGCCTCCGCAAAGCGGCGACGCCGCCGATACACGATGAGCGCTTCCAGAGCCGTCAGCGCGATTATCGCGGCGAGCACATAATCGCTCAGCGAAGATTTCTCCATCACCGGCTCGGCCCCGGCGCCGGCGCCTACTGCTTCGACCTTGAGCGACGGCGAGTTGGAAAGATCCGACTCGGTCAAATCTGCGAGGTTGACTGCACGCGGCGTCTTCGCTCCGCCGGGACCAATTAGTTCATAGACTCCCTGCTCCGAAACTTCGGAGAACAGCGTGCCCGGTTGCGTTGCGATTTTTTTCCCCGATGGCAGCACCACGCTATTCACGCCCGCCGGCACCAGCCACGGCTCTCCGGTGCGATAACCGGCGCCGCTCGATCCAAGTCCGGCCAGGTAGCTGATTGCGTTGAGCGTCAGCACCGACATCGGCAGATTGCGCCGTCCAAGATACGGGAACGGATTGAATCCGGTCGCGACAAAACGATGCCCTCCGCGCTCGCCCTTCAGAATCAGCGCGCCGCCGTCGCCGCTGACCACTTCGCTCATCCACGGATGAGTCCCGAAATATTCGCCGCCACGCAGCGTCAGCAGGCGGAAGTTCACGGAGTCGGTCAGCGTATCGGTCTGGCGCCATCCGGCGATTTGGATCTGCGCGGCCGGCGTGACGAGCAGGCCGAAGACCCGATCCCCCGGCGGAGGCATCACCAGCATCGTGTTTACAGCCGGAATCGACCTCGGTATGGCGTACTCGAAAATTGCGAGATCGACATTTGCCAGATCGTCGGGCTGGTAGGCGTCGGGAGTGCGCGCGATAACTTCGACCCCCGGAATAGATTTGAGCCCGCTTGCGTCGGCCGGAGTCGGGCTGATGAACGCAATCGTGACTGCCTTGACCGAGCCCGCGGTTGCGTAGGCGACGTTGTCAAGCGCGAGCGCGTCGGCCGGACCGAGTTGTACTTTGTAAACCTGCGCCGGGCGCAGCGCCGGAAACTCGAACGATCCAGTCTCGCGAGCGCCCAGAGATTCTTTTGCGTGGGCGACTTGCTTGCCGTCTCCGGTCACGACGATTTCCAGGGTGTGCGTCTCGGTGCTGAAGTTTCCGACCGTCAGGTTCGCGTGAAGTGCTTCCGCGCCAAGGACTTCGCGCCGCAGCGAGAACGATCCGATCGCAAAGTTGGCAACCGGATCGCCGACCGCTATCGGATGAATCCGCGGCGGCACCGGCGCGGCGAGCGTGTTAAGCCCCGCGAAAATCACCTTCGCGACGCGCGCTTCAGCCGCCAGGTTGCCCAGAAAATTCACCAGCGTCGTCTGATCGTTGGGCGCGTCGGTCGGCTTGATTCGCCCAAGCGCGAGCCGCGCCTCGGTCAGCGTGTTGAATGCCGGCGCGATCCGGCGCGGCTGCGGCGCGGTCACGTAAATGGAAATTTCGCCGCCGTCTTCAGCCGACAACGCGGCGTCGATCTTTTCGCGCGCAAGTTCGAAACGAGTCTTGCCCGACGGCGTTAGCGCCTGCATCGCGGCCGAGTTATCGAGCACCACTGCGAGCGGATTAGTTTTTTTCCAGATAAACGGCCCCGCCATCGCGAGCACCGCGAGAATCAGGATCAGCGCCTCGGCAAAAAACATCCAATCGAAGCGCGGCCATCCGCCGAAACGCTCGCGCCGAAAACCGCGCAGCGCGCGAAACGCGAGCACGCTCGACACCGTAACCTGCGAAGGCCGCTCCCGCGCCAAATACGCAAGCACCAGCGCCGGAACGATAGCGAGGAATACGAGTGCGCCTGGAAAAAGCAGTCCCATCGCAAAACTCTAATGCGCGAGGCCCAGGTCGCGCACCGCGCGCACGAAGAACTGTTCGAAGTCGTGATCGGTGACGTAGAGCGCGTAATGCAGTCCGCGCTTCAGACAGAACGATTTGATTTCCCGCGTCAGCCGCAGCATCGTCTCCCGATACTGGGTGCGCTCGCGCTCGCCGATCGACACTCTGAGCCGCTCGCCCGATTCCGAGTCGACCACTTCGACGTCGCCGTCGAGTCCCTGGCCGTCGAGCTCGCGCCCGCCGAGAATTTGCACCGCGGTCAAATCCATCGAGGCGGCGGTGAACATCCCGAGGCCGCGGGTGACCGAGTTCAGCAGCATCAGGAAGTCCGACACCACGAATACTTTGCCCGCGCGCCGAATCGTCAGCAGTTCATGCGCGAGCGAATTTGCAAAATCGAATTGCCCCGCCGGTCTAAGCCCGGTCAGTCGCCGCGCGAGCTCGACGATTCGATGCCGTCCCGTCACGAATGACGGATTCGCCTTCGCGCCCGCGCCGCCCAGCACCCGCAGCATCACCCGGTCGCCGCTTGCGAGCGCGACGTACGCAAGCGCGAGCGCGGTTACCATCGCGGCTTCGAATTTGTGATCGGCCGGCGGATAGCCCATCGACGCGCTCGCGTCGACGAAGATATAGGTGAGCAGATCTTCCTCTTCCTGGAATAGCTTGATGTAGAGTTTGTCGCTGCGCCCGTAGAGGCCCCAATCGATGTAGCGAAAGTCGTCGCCGGGCGAGTAATGGCGAAAATCGTTGAACTCCAGCGACGACCCGCGCTTGGGCGACAGATGCATCCCGCGACCAAGCCCCGCATAGCGTTGGCGCGTCCTTATCCTGAGCCTTTCGAGCCGGGCCAGAAATCCCGGCGTGAACTCATCGGGCAGTCCGAACATCGGTTACGCGCGCGGCCTGCGCAGCCGCTTTATCACCTGCTCGAGGATCGATTCGGACGAAACATTTTCCGCCTCCGCCTGGAAGTTGAGCAGCAGCCGATGACGCAGGCATGGAACGATCGAATCGTCGATATCGTCGTAGCTGACGCTGACCCGTCCGGCCAGCAGCGCGTTGACTTTCGCGCACAGTATCATCGCCTGCGCGCCGCGCGGGCTCGGCCCAAAACGCAGGTACTGCGAGACCTCTGGAATCGCGCCCGGTCCGCCCGGCGTGCATCCGCCGATCACGCCGATGATGTATCTTTCCAGCGGCTCCGCCACCATCACCTCGCGCACCAGCGCCTTCAGATCCTCGATCGCCTGCGGCGCGCGAGCCGGCTCGAACAGCGGATGAATCGGGTTCTGCGCGGTGCCCGTCGTGCGGGTCAGGATCTCGCGCAGTTCGTCGGGCTTGGGCGATCCCATCACGACTTTGAAGATGAACCTGTCCATCTGCGCTTCCGGCAGCGGATAAGTTCCTTCCAACTCGATCGGATTTTGCGTCGCCAGCACGATGTACGGAGGATCGAGCACATAGGTGTTGCCGAACACGGTCACCTGATGCTCTTCCATTGCCTCGAGCACCGCCGATTGCGTCTTCGGCGTCGCGCGATTGATCTCGTCGCCCAACACCATGTGCGCGAAGATCGGCCCCTGCTTGAACTGGAACTCGCGATGCCCCTCGGCTTCAGTCAGCACCTGCGTGCCGATTATGTCCGAGGGCATCAAGTCCGGCGTGAACTGGATTCGCTTGAAGCTCAAACCCAGCGTCTCGCTCGCCGCCTTGACCATCAGGGTCTTGCCGAGTCCCGGAACGCCTTCGATCAGGATATGCCCGCCGCAGAATAGCGCGGTCAGCAATTTTCGGATGACATCCTGATGCCCCACGATCACGCGCGCGACTTCGCTCTCGGCGCGCGAAAATACTTTCCGAAAATCTGCAACCCTCTGGTCGGGCGAAATTTGTTGCGGAGCCGCTCCCATCCGTTATCCTTCCTTTTCTGAAAGAATCCTGCCTTTTCGAATTCGTCGTCTAGTGAATCATGTCGCGATAGCGCGGCGGCACCAGTTGCCGCTCGTCCGGCGGAGCATTGTCGCTGCTCGGCGCGAGCGGTGCGTTCACGTATGCTGTCGTCGCCTTGTGCCGATCAGTGTCGAGCACCGTCTTCCCGGCGCCGGCGGAAACCGCCGCGCCCGGAATCCGGAACATTACATATCGCGCATCCCTTATATCGAGCGCATCGCCTTTCTCGCCCGGCTTCAGATACCGCTGGGCCTTCGTGGGCGCAGGCATCTCGCCAAGATGCGTATCGCCGAGGTTCGATCCGCGATCTGTGTTGCTGTTATTTCCGCCCGCCGCCGGCGCGTTGCGATCACCATTGCCCGGCTTCGGCATATTTCCAGGCATGTTCGGATTGAACTTGTCGCCGCCCGTCTTGGATTGATCTTCACCCGGTTTGTTGGCGCCGCCTTTGTTCTTGTCGTCGCCGGGCTGCTTGTCTGTGCCGGGATTTTTCGCGTCGGGAGTTTCGACTTGTGCCTCGGCCTTGGCCAGTTCGTTTTGCAGATCGACGCTCGACGGCTCGCCCTTGTTCTTATTGTTGTTGTTCTTATCGTTGTTGTTTTTGGCCGATCCGTTGCCGCCCTTGCCGCCCGGATTTTTGCCCGGCGTGTTGCCAGCCTCGCTCTTGCCCTCGCCGGTGCCGGCTTTACCCTGACCAGCGCCCGTGCCTGCGCTCTCCGATTTGCCCTGGCCGGTTCCCTTGCTATTGCCGGTTCCGCTCTGCGCCTTTGACTTGCCGGTTCCCTGGCCGTTACCCGACTGACTGTTGCTGCGTTTCTCGGCCGCCTTCTTCGCCTCCTGCATCGCTTCCTCGATGCGCTTCTTTTTTTCTTCGGGAGGTAGCTTGGGATTATCGAGCGCGTCGGCCGCTTCGCGAATCTTCGCGACCAGGTCGGATTCGTCAGTCGCATCCGCCGAGCGCGCAATCCTGACCGCGATCGCCCGCAACCTTGCCGCCTCCAGCGCTTCCGGCGAAGGCACCCGCACCAGCCCAAGCGTCGCGAGGATCATCGCAAGCGCGACGATGCCCGCGAAGATCGAGGAGCGCTTGAGCGGTTCTCCGACTTCGAGCTTGAATTCGCGCTTGGCGTCGAAGCCCTCGAAGCACGCGATCGCGCGCCGCCACAAGACCGGAAACAGCGGCGTGCGCCGCGCGCGGATACCGTCGGGACCGGCCGGATTCGCGAGCGTCGCCAGCGTGAGAATCTGCGCCTGACTATCCAATAGATAATCCAGCTCAGCGGCAGCGCCGATAAAATCGCTCCGCCTGCGATAGGTCCGAAGCGCCATCGCCGCTCCAGCGGCGAGCGCGAGCACCCCGACCGCAAGCAGCGCAATCAGCAGCGCCTCGGCGCTGCTGGGCGACAACGCGTAGCCCCATTTCGTCCACGTGAGATCGCCGATCGGGCCGAGCAGCAGCCCGAGTGCGATCGCGGTCAACGCCGGGCCGACCGCGCCTAAAAAAACGCGAATCGCCGCCAACCGCGCGATACGCGCGCCGGCGCTGCCGATGATCTCAACGGGATTTGGCACAGGATGAAATTATAGCGTACTCAATCCAGATGCGACCGTCTAACCGCGGCCTTCTTAAGCTATTTTTTCCCGAGGGTCTTCGGATCTGCCGATGTCCTGCCGGTGACTCCCTTTCGCTCGCTTGCGATCACCCGCTTGTGCTCATCGAACGACTTGGAAAATACATGAGTGCCGCCCTCGCGCGCGACAAAATATAAATACTCGGTTTGCGTAGGGTAGAGCGCCGCCTCGATCGATTTGAGCCCGGGATTCGCTATCGGCCCGGGCGGCAGACCGGTGAAGTCATAGGTATTGAACGCCGATGTGCTGTGAACGGCCGCCGCGGCCGATCCGCCGGCCCCGTCAAGTTCGTATTCCGCGGTCGGATCCGATTGCAGTGGCATGTTGAGCCGCAGCCGGTTGTAGAAAACCCCCGCGATCAGCGGTCGTTCGCTCGGCGCCTTCGCTTCCTTCTCGACGATCGAGGCCATCGTGACCAGGCGCCGCGCGTCGAGGCCCATCGCGAACATCCGCTCCTCAACCGCCGGCGTCAGCACCGTAAAAAAGCGCGCGAGCATCGCCTCGAGCACGTCGGTGCTGGTCGCATGCGGTGAAAATCGATAAGTCGCCGGGAACAGGTATCCTTCCGCGCCGAGCGGCGTCAGTCCGAGCGCTCGCACGATCGGCCCGTCGCGCGCCGCATCTTCGAACTCACCCTGGCAAGCGAGCCCCGATTCGTTCACCCGCTCAGCAATCTGATGCACCGTCAGGCCTTCGGGAATCGTGATCGTGACCACGATAAAATCGCCGTTGACCAGATGGCGCATCACGTCGGGAATCCGTTCCCCGCCTTTGAACGCATAATCACCCGGCTTGATTTCGCGCGCGGTCTCATTCATCTGCCCGTAGAAGCGCAGCGCGAGCGCACTTCGCACCACGCCGGCCTCTTCGAGCGCGCGCGCGATTTGCCGAAACGACTCCCCCTTTTCAATCGTAACTTCCCGCGCCGGCACAAACCGCTCAGTGGGATTGAGCCAATAATAAGAGAGCCCAGCATAGGCGCCTGCAATCGCAACGATCGCGATGACAGCAATTGCCACCGCGAACTTCGATTTCTTCGGGCTTGTCGGCGGAGTATCAGGCATCGCGTTGGATCGGTCGATCTCTATCGACTGAGCACGATTCTATTTTATCTATTATGTCGTTCGAGTTGACCAGTTGACCAGTTGAACAGTTGAACAGCGATCCGCGGTTTTGGGGGAAGGTGCTTGAAATCTCAACACAGACTTATTGCGACGTCGGTGATCCTCATCACGAGCACAGCGCTCGCTGTTCTGCTCTCTCCTCAATCCGCGTGGTGCTGGGGAACCGACGGGCACAAAATCGTCGCGCTCATCGCGGCGGACAATCTCACCCCGGCGGCGCGAAGCCACGTCGCGAACATCCTCGGCGTGTCCTCGGATCAACGTGCAATTGCATCCGCGATGGAAACGGCTTCGAACCGTCCGGACTTCGAATTCCGTGACAAAGACCCTTCGACGGCGCCGTGGCATTTCATAAACATCTGCCTGCAGGACCGGCGAACTGACGTTGCGGCGCGATGCCTCCGCGGCAACTGCGTCACCGGTAAAATCGACGAATACTCAAAACGCCTGAAAGACGCGAAATTCGACCGCTTCGGTGCGGACGGCGATCTCGCGTTCCTCATCCACTTTGTCGGCGATATCCATCAACCGCTCCATGCCGCGAATGACGCCGACAAGGGAGGCAATTGCGTGAAGGTCGATTCGCATTCGCAAGCAACGGATCTTCACGCCGTCTGGGACACCACCGTCGTGCGCCGCCTTGAACGCAACATCGATTCCGGCCGGTTTGATACGACCGCGCGCAAGTTAGAAAAAATATATGCATCCGAGAAGGAGTCCGATTCGTGGATCGTTGCCGACGACATCGCGTGGGAATCGGTCCAACTCGCCCGGGCCGACATCTATACGCCTCTGCAAATCCCGGTCGAGCCGTGCGAGCCTACGGTCGATACCTGCGCCAACTCTCCGCGCGGAACCTTCGAGTTGAGCTCAGCCTACCTCGATCGTGCTGACGAAGTCGCCGGCCATCAGCTCGCCAAAGCAGGATTCAGGTTGGCAAGCCTGTTGAACAACATGTGGCCGCAGCCAATTAGTTCCGGCGATTCGGGAAACGAGGCGGCGAGCGTGATGACTTCCGCGTCCAACTTATCAGCCGCGCCCGGCGCCATCATTGGTAATCGGCGCAGCAAGATTTACGCATGGCCGGGATGCAGATCCTACGACCGGATGTCGCCCGAAAATCGAGTCGTATTTCCAACTCGCGATGCCGCGGAACGCGCCGGCTACCGAGCCGCTCTCAACTGTCCCTAGAGATGCGGCGTCCGCGCTTCCGAACCCATAAATGATCCTGAACCACTTCGACTAATCAGGGTGCTCTTCAGTAGCCAAATATTCTCATCGGCTCGATACATAACATTGTTTTAATTTGGATTTGACTACATTCCCGAAAAAAAATAAATACCCTTCAGGAACTTGGCGCAACTTCGGAGGGGACCTGATGCCTGAGTTTCGTGACCGCCAGACACTATCGCTTAGACAATTCACACCAGAGTTTCTCGCGCGGGCAATCGTGATTCCGTCCCTCACGATTGTAGTTGCTGCGGCGCCCGCCGTCGCACAAGGACTTGCCGTCACCAGTGCGACCAGCGTGGAGACCTCAACAGCAGGGGGTTTGAGTCATGCGTACGCTTGAAAGAGTAGGGCTGGGTTCTTTGATGCAGTTCGTTTGGAGAGCGATGCGAGTGGCCGCGCTTGTGGCGCTCGTGACGGCGTCGGTGTCGTTCGCCTCGTCCTCGGCCGCCTGGGCCGATGTGACCGGGGCTGCTTCGGAATTCAGCCTTTGCCCGACAAGCTTCACGCCGCCCGGTGGCGCAGCTTTGTTATGCGCACACAGCGAGACGACCGGCGGCGAGCTCACGATCGGCAGCTCGACCGCGATGATTAGCAACAATCCTGACACCGCAGACTTCGGCGCCTACAGCCCCTCCGCCCTCGGATTTTTCGGGCCTGAAGTAATAGTTACGCCTACCAACGGCGCGCTCTTCGGCGGTCCGCCACAGGATGTGCCGGGCGGATTGCTCGGGCTCACTGGCGTAGTCAACGCCATCAACGACGTCACCGCCTCGATCGATCTGGCCGGCCCGGTGACGGCGGCAACGGTCGTCGATCCGACTGCCACCACTGCGTACTTCTGCGCGACGGGCTCTCTCGATTCCTGCACGGGAACCCCGAGTGTATCGAGTGTGCTAACGGTACCGGTCAAGATCCAGCTCAACAACCCGGTGCTTGGTTCGAGCTGCTTCATCGGCACCGACGCTACTCCGATCGTCTTGAATCTGCTGGAGACTCCGAGCAGCACACCGCAGGCCAACAGCGTCGGGAACGCATTGGTCGTCACCGAGGTCGAGGTGGCCGACGACACCTTCGCTGTCCCCGGTGCAAGCGGATGCGGGCCTCTTGGGACGCTCGACGCGGCCCTCGATCTGAAGGTCGGGCTACCCTCGCCCTCGGGCAAGAACTCGATCCTGATCGACGAGAGCGCCGAGATCGAAAATGCTGCTTTCTTGCAGATAATTCCAACGCCAACTGCGACCGCGACCAGCACCTCAACGGCGACCGCGACTGACACGGCGACCGCAACTGCAACCGCATCCGCCACGGCGACTCCGACCGCAACTGCGACGGCAACGGCAACCACGTTCGCAACGTCAACTGCCACCGCAACCTCCACGGCCACGTCGACGGCGACTGCGACCAGCACGCCAACGGCGACGCCAACTGTCAGTCTGACGGTAACGCCGGCCAGCGTCTCGTTCGGCAATGTGGTCATCGGAGTTACGTCTGCGTCCAGCACCGCCAAGACCGTCAAGATAACCAATCCCTCTACCCATCAGCCGGTTACAGGATTGCGCATTCAAACCACGGGCGCCGATGCTGGCGACTTCAAGATCACCAACAACCCATGCTCTGCAAACGTGGCCTCGGGGGGCAGTTGCACCGTGACGCTGAAATTCACTCCCGGCGCGCTCGGCACTCGCACTGCGTCGCTGTCGGTGAGCGACGACCAAAACCCCGATGCCGGCTCATCTGCTTTGAGCGGCGTCGGAGTCGCGGGCAAACTGACTATCTCGCCGCTGACTTTGACCTACGGGCAAGTGATCGTTGGTAATACCAGCGCCGCCAAGAGTACGACCCTGAAGAATCCAAATACGGTGGCTCTCCATATCGATAGCGTGGCCGTGTCCGGAGAGTTTGCGATCACGGCCGATGCATGCAGCGGCAAGGATCTGGCGCCGAGTGCTACCTGCACAATCAGCGCGACCTTCAGTCCCACCGAGACCGGCACCATCAACGGAAACTTGAGTATAAGCGACGATGCCGCGAACAGCCCTCAATCGGTCGCGCTCACCGGCACCGGAATTCTCAGGAACCCGACGTTTTCGCCGACCTCGCTGGGCTTCGGCAAAGTGCGGGTAGGAACCTCCTCGGCGCCTAAGACCGACACCATATCGAATCCAAACGTACTGGCGATGAATGTCACGTCGATTACCGTGACGGGCCCCTTTGAACTGGTCTCGAACTCGTGCGGCTCGTCAATCCCTGAGGAAGGAACCTGCCAGGTATCGGTGACGTTCAACCCCACGACCGACAGCAACACCTCGGGAACGGCCGAATACGGCAAGCTGACGATCGTCGACAACGGCAAGACCGGATCCCAAAGCTTGGCCCTGAAGGGCGAAGCATTCGGCACCGCCGGACCGACCGGCACGCCGACTGCGACCTCGACCACCGGCGGCACGCCAACTCCGACCGCGACCGCAACCGCGACGACGACCGCGACGCGCACGGCGACCGCAACCGCGACGCGCACTGCGACGGCCACAGCGACTGCGACCGCCACATCAACTGCGACGGCCTCATCGAGCGCGACCGCAACCGCGACGACGACCGCCACGCTGACTGCCACCGCCACGGCAACTGGAACGTCGACTACAGTCGCGACGCCAACTGCAACTGCCACTACCACGACAACCGCGACTGCGACCTCGACCTCGACCGGCGGGACGCCCACGGCAACGGCCACGCCCGGACCGCAAGCGGGTGACGTTCTAATCGCCGGTGGCGACGGCGGCGGGAGCCTGGGTGGATTGATCGCATTGGCCAGCTTCGGCAATTCGACCAACGGTGCGCAGTATTACGACGGCACCCTCAACGCGATGGCGGCGACCACTGGACAGCTCAAACAGGATCGCGAATCTGCGGTCTCGGTGGTACTGCCCAACGGTTTGGTTCTGGTCGTAGGCGGCGAGCACTGCGCGGCGAAGACCTACGGCAACACCGCCGGTTTCCAGTGTGATGCGATGCAAACCGCAGAGTTGTACAACGAGAGCACCAAGTCGTTTACGCTGGCTGGCTCGGGTAGCGGCGGCTTGATGACCACCACGCGCAGCTTCCCCACTGCGAACTTGATCACTGGATCGGGAACCGCACTGGACGGCAAGGTGCTGATCGTGGGCGGAGCTTCGGGTTCGTCGTTCATCTCCACCGCGACCACTCCGCCCGCGGGGTCGCCCCCGGGGCAGACCGCGCTCAACTCAGCGGAGATTTATGACCCGGTGGCCGACAGCTTCACCGCCACCAATTCGATTCCGGGATGCCCGGCGGGAACGACCTGCACGACCGGTCTTCCTTCGACTTGCACCGCGGGGATGACCACTCCGATTACGACCGCGTCTGAAAGCAGCACAACGGTGACGATCACCACCTCGTCGCCTACGCCCGGACTGATCTCTGGCGACAAGGTCACAGTCGCCGGCGTCAGCGTCGCGGGATACAACGGTACCTTCGTCGTAACCGGCATTAGCGGCAACACGTTTACCTACACTGCAGCGTCGGGATTGGGCGCCGGATCAGGTGGGACTGCGGCGGCCGATACGTTCGAGTGCGGCCTTGTTGATCATCAAGCCGCGCTGATCCCCAACGATGGCGGCAAATTGCTGGTAGCCGGAGGCGACAACATCCAATTCCTGTATGCGGCGTCGGCACAGGCGTTCATCTTCGACCCGACTACTGCCACCTTTACCGCGACCGGCAGCATGGGCAGTAAGCGAGAGTTGTTCTTCTTGACGGCTCTCGATCCTGCGGTAGTGAGCGGGCCTCTCGCGGGACAAGTGCTTGCCACCGGCGGCATCAATGCGAATTCCGCCGTATGCACTACCGCTGGCGATGTAGTCGGCACGACCCAGAATACTGCGGAAGTATACAATCCGAGTACCGGCACCTGGAGCGCGACCACCAACAACATGGCGACCAAGCGCGCCGGTCACGGCACCGTGCTGTGGACCACGGGGAACCTGTCGGGCAAAGCGATGGCATTTGGCGGTATCGATGTCGAAGCGGGTACGATGCCATCCACCTGCTCGACGCTGCCTCTCCTGAAGCAGACCACGACCACTTCCGTCGACCTCTACGATCCGGGCACCGGAGCGGAGGGCACGTTCAGCGCTACTACCGCGATGAACCAGTCGCGCGGTGGGATGGGCGCGGGCTTCATCGGCGTGGGGTCCAACAGCGGCGACTTCATCGTGATGGGCGGCGAGTGCGCCAATGGACACCTGACCTCGTGGGTGATTGGCGCATCCAATTCGTCGGCGTGCAGTTCGACTGCGCCAACTGACTACTCGGAGTTGTTCGATCCGGGCGCCGCTACATGGACCGTCGGGCCCGCTCCTGCCTCCGGCGTCATACCGACCAACGGCCCGGCCTCGGCTAATCTGCCGTAGCAGGCATCGGCATAACTGACCGTCACCGGCAACGCCGGCTCCCAATTGGGGGTCGGCGTTGTCGAATCTCCGGGTGAATCTCTGATGCCGCGCGAAATCTATCTGGGATGCGCCTGCATCCATCCCTCGAGGATCACCGTCGCCGCAATCACATCGATCGCCGGCTTCCTCGACCCTTTCCTGATCGGCATTCCCTTGAGCCGTTCCTCGGCCTCAAAACTTGTCAGCCGCTCGTCGAACATCTCAACCTTCACGCCGAGCACTGATGCCACCTTGTCTGCGAATGCCCGCGCCGCGCGCGCCGCCGGTCCCTCGCTGCCGTCCATGTTGAGCGGCAACCCGACCACGATCGTCGTCACCTCGCGATCGCGGAGCATCGCCGCAATCTGTTCGAGGTCGTGCTCGAGCGAACGCCGCTCCACGACCCCGACCGGATACGCTCCCATCGAAGCGCCGTCGCTGACCGCAATTCCGATTCGGCGCCGGCCGAGATCAAGCGCCGCGGCTGCCATTCAGTAGTCCGTCTAATTTCTTCACGATTTTCCGATTCGAGCGGGTCATAGCGAACGCCAAAAAAGGACATGTGTTATCGAGGAGACCATTAACGGTGAGGATGTGTCATTCCCATAACCGGCTGTGTAAAGAAATGACATTTCAGGGTTGCGTCCGATGCCTGAATGCCCTAATTTCGTCGTCGATGCTGTCTCGGGGGAGATACATCGTGGGCGCTCCTCGTGCGTTCACCGCAATGGCCGTGGCTCTGGTTGCGACCATCGTTGCCCTTTTTCTTTTTTTCCACGTAAATTCTCAGTCTTTTTCCTCGCCACTCGACAGTTTGAGTTCTCAAATGGACGCCGGTAAAGACGGCTCGGACCTGGTCGAGCAGCCCGAATCCGCCGAGCCTGCGCCTCCCTCCATCACTATAAGCACCACGCTCGACCGAACCGCGTCTATCCAGAGCTACCTCCGCGACGCCGGGATGGAACCCGAGGATGCCCGCCAATGGGCCTCCTACATCGAGCGCATCACTGCCAACCGATATTTTCACAGCGGCCATCCGCTGACCATCTATAAGGACCCCGAGACCGGCGACATGCGTGGCCTCAGGTACGACCTGGACGCGAACACCACCGTCGTCGAGGCGAGCCTGGGCGCCGGGGTGCTCAAGGCGTCGCTCCGGCCTATCGAGTATTTCATCCGCCCGATCAAGTTGACGTTCGCGGTCAAGGGCAACTTCGCCAGCGCTGCCGCCGAGAACAACATACCCAAGCCTATCGTCGATTCGCTCCAGAATGCGTTCTCGGACCGCCACGATTTGAACCGCCTCGCACCCGGCTCCGCGGTCAAACTGATCTACCAGGAAAAAGTCAGCCGCGACGGTACCTACACCCTGGTCGGCGATGTCCAGGCCGCCCAGATCCGCTTCGGGAGCCGCACTCTGACCGCGATCTCGTTCCTCGATGAGCAGGGCCGCCCGCATCTGTACGACGAAGCCGGACACGCGCTCGGCCCGCAGTTCCTTCGCTTTCCGCTGAATTTCAAATACATTTCCTCCGGCTTCACCTTCCATCGCTATCATCCGATTCTTCATGAATACCGCCCCCACGTCGGCGTCGATCTGGTCGCCCAGTACGGCGAGCCGGTCAAAGCGGTCGCGGACGGCAAGGTTCAGAGCGCGGGATGGCAGGGGGAGCTGGGCAATTGCATCAGGCTCGAGCATCAAAATGGGATGGTCAGTATCTACGGTCACTTGTCGAAAATCAGTCCGGGCGTGAAACCGGGCAGCTATGTCAGAATCGGGCAAGTCATCGGAAACGTCGGTTCGACCGGTCTCTCGACCGGGCCGCATCTCCACTTCGCGATGGAAAAATCGGGGACCTGGGTCAATCCGCTGACCCAGAAGCTCGGTGAGAATCACCCGGTCTCGCCCCGGATGCGCGCGCTGTTCGACGACATCAAAGACCAATACCAGGCCGCCCTCTCCGAGCTCCCCGACCTGGGCAGTAACTTCGTCGCCGCCGACGTTCGCAAGCCCGCCATCTCAAAGTTCGCCGACATGTACCACGTCTCGCTCAACCACACCCCCGTGAAAGCCCACTCGCACCACAGCCCCACGATGCTCCATCGCACCGAAGCCACCACCGACGCCACCGGCGCCCTCTAAACGTTTCACCAGTAAAAAGTAAAAAGTAAAAATAAACTCGATTGTTCCCCTTCCCACATGGGAAGGGGTTAGGGGTTAGGTTTGCACGCATCGTTTGCAAAGCACGCACGCGCTTTCCTTGTGTCTTTCTGAGCGCAGCGAAGAACCCCGGATCTGTCTCGATGCCTATCTCACCACGTCATCCAGGATCACCTCGACACGCCAACTCCCGATCTGTCGAAACCAATCCCGCCACTCCGGTCCCCCTTCCGCTAGGGGAAGGGGTTAGGGGTTAGGTTTGCACGCATCGTTTGCAAAGCACGCACGCGCCACATTCCCTGTGTCACTCCGAGCGCAGCCGAGAGCCTGTCCTGAGCTTTGCCGAAGGAACCCCGGATCTTTCTCGACGCCCATCTCACCACGCCATCGACGCACCCCGCGGCGAGTCTGCCGCACGTCCTCAATCGACCTGCTAGACTAAGTCACTCAGACCAGTCGCACTATGACCATCAATTGGAAAGAGGTCTGCAAATTTCTGTCAGGCGCGTTCTTCGTAAACGCAGGAATACTCTTCTATCTCTACATCACGCATACTCCGGTTCCACTGATCGGCACCCACTTCATAGTGCAGCCGGAAGTGAACGGCATCCGTTCCATCATCCACGCGATCCTTTTCGTTGTCTGTTTCTATTTCGGCTTCATCCGGAAATGAACGGATTAATTCCGTCGTCCCCTCTGTTATCCTGAGCGTTAAAAGGACCGGAGCCCGCCCTGAGTATTCTCGAAGGGCGAAGCGATTTTCTTTACGTCCTCGTCCTGATTTCCTCGCCCCGTTTGTGGGGAGAGGGCTGGGGTGAGGGACATCTGTGAGTCGCGATTGTCTGATGGCGCCGCGCATCCTCGCCTCCCGCGGACTTAACTTCTTCCTCGTCAACCTGAGCGAAGCCGAAGAGCCCGCCATGAGCTTTGCCGAAGCGATCTCCGCGAACCGATTTTCTCCGCGTCGAGAGACCCAGGTCCGGCCCATTTGTTTCCAGTGCGGGCGGTCTGCTAACTGAATGTCGATGAACCCCCGCCACGCCGCCGCGCTCGCGCTTGTAGGCTGGTATCTGATTACACCTCCAGTCCTGTGTAATCACGGGCAGTGTAGAGTCAAATCAAAGGCGCCGATGTGGAAGTGGCATCGTAGTCAATCAGTGGACGATGTTTATAGCTGCAAGGATCTCCGGACTAGAGCGGCCATAGCTATTGACGACGAGATCAAAGAAATCCACGTGCAGGCCGCATATCGCAAGGCATTAGATACTGGAATCTGCCTTGCCTCCGACGATCCGCGCCTCAAGGAAAAGTAGATCGTTATGAACCCTCGCCACGCTGCCGCGCTTGCGCTTGTGGGCTGGTACTTGATGATGCCGCCCGTGTCCACAGACGGTGGCAAGGCGTTCGTCGATTCGCAAACTCCGATCCAGCAATGGCAAATTCGCGGTAGTTTCGGTTCAACTGTTGACTGCGAAAAGGCAAGGCAAAAGTCGCAGATAAAGTTTCGCGATTCTGAAGAAGATTCGTTTGAGACAGCGGCAAGGATGGACGCAAACCTTAACGACCAAACTGTCGCCGCATTTGAAGCCTCGCGTCAGATGAAATGTGTGTCGCCAGACGATCCCCGCTTCAACGAAGAGTAGCCGCCGCAGTTTTCCGGTATCAGCGCGGGCGCGTCACGAAACCGCACGGGCACGCAAAGCCGAAGGAAGGTCTGCCGCGAGGGACGCGAGATCTTGTGCGGCGCACCAGACAATCGCGCCACAAAGGTCCCTCACCCTAGCCCTCTCCCGACGAACGGGCGAGGGAATCCAGAATCAGCACAACCTCCTCACCTAAAACTTCTAACAGGCGCCCTTCGGCTTCGCTCAGGGCAGGCTCCGCGCCGCATCCTTGTATTTTCCCAAGTATAGACAAGACGGGAAGTCCGAAACCTGCGGGAGGTTTCGGTATCCTCATCCTCCTCCCTCGCTTTCACTCCTTTGCGGATAATGCGCTCCCGGATTAAAACCATAAGATGCCCAATCACATCGACACCGACTTCTTCAAATCTCCGCTCCCGCGAGTATTCGGGCATCGCGGTAGTGCGGGCACCCATCCGGAGAACACGCTCGAATCATTTCGTGCCGCCGCTGCGATGGGCGCGCCGTATATCGAGCTTGATATCCACATGACCCGCGATGGCGAGATTGTTGTGGCGCACGACGATCATCTGGCGCGGATGTGCGGACTCGATCGCACCATCCCGCAGATGACCTACGCCGAAGTTGCCGCGGCCGATGCTGGGCGGATGTTCACGCTCGACGGCGGCACGACGTTTCCATTCCGCGACAAACGCATCAGGATACCGCGGCTCGCCGACGTGTTCGCGGAATTTCCGAAGCTTCGGGTTATCGTCGAAGTCAAGCAGATCGCGCCGAGCATCGTTGCTCCGATGCTCGATGTGATCGATGCGCCGGGATGCATCGCAATGTGCTCGTCGCCAGCGAGCATCAGGAGCCGCTCGACGAGGTCCGCAAGCTCGCGCCGGACATCCCGACCAACTTTTCGTATCTCGAATCGGGGCTCTTTATGCAGGCGATGGTCGCGGGCGGCAACGAAACGAAATATCGGCCGCCCGGCGCCGCACTCCAAATCCCGCGCGAGTATAATTCCTGGCCGCTGGTCACGCCCGAAAGCGTCGAGTTCGCGCATCGCATCGGAATCGAAATCCACGTCTGGACGGTCAACGAGGAATCCGAGATGGTGCAACTGCTCGACATGGGCGTCGACGGAATCATCAGCGATTACCCGCAACGCGTCCTCGATCTGCTCGGAAAACGCGCTCCCGCGTGATAATAAACCCGCGCCGTTGCTGGCCTATTCCGGACAGACTGCCATATTGGTAGGGCTGAACTGTTCAGCCTTACGCAAAGCAAAAACCCGTGGCATTCTGTCCTCTGTGCATAAGGAATGAAGCATCTGCAACAGCAAAAACATCTGCAAAAACATCTGATAGTCCCAGCCAACAAATGCGGAGACTACCTTTCCCGACCGAGAGCAAAATGCCGTCCGCGCTCTGTGGGCTGCTTTGCGATTGAATGGTCGGTGGGTGCAGGGGTCACCGGGTCAGGATGTCGCGGCCGGAGCCACTGCTTACCCGCCTCGCCCGCTGTGTTGCGGGAGAGGCCGCGCCGCGCGGGTGAGGGTGCCCCCGCCCCGCGCGCAGCGGTCTGGTCGGTCTGCTACGAAAGGCGTCGGCCCTTTCCAGTTGGCCGCGAGCTTTGTTACGATCCGCGCGCCTATAGCTGACTCGATAGCGGAGAAGGAAAAGTGAGAAAGCCATGAAGCTCGACACCGGTCTCTCGACTCGAACTCTGCGCGACGTTCCCGCCGCCGCTCGCGCCGCCGAGCAGGCCGGATTCGATGCGGTCTGGATTCCCGAGGCCGGCAACGACGGCTTTCTCCCCGCGGCTCTGATCGCCGAGCACACCAAACGGATCAAGATGGGCACCTCGGTCGCGATCGCGTTCCCGCGCAGCCCCATGATCACCGCCGGCGTCGCTTGGGATCTCGCCGGCCTGTCCGAGGGCCGCTTCATCCTGGGCCTTGGCACCCAGGTCAAGGGTCACATCGAGCGACGCTACAGCACCAAATGGGAAGCGCCGGTCCCGCGCCTGCGCGAGTACATCGGTGCGCTGCGCGCAATCTTCAAATGCTGGTCGGAAGGCGGCGCGAAGCTTTCGTTCCAGGGCAAGTTCTACAATTTCTCGCTGATGACGCCGTTCTTCACCCCCTCGAAACATAATTTTCCGAATGTTCCGATTCATATCGCCGGCGTCAACGAGCACATCATTCGCCTCGCAGCTGAGACCTGCGAGGGCTTGCATGCGCATCCATTCAATTCGCCAAAGTATCTCCGCGAATTCGTGCTTCCCAACGTCGAGAAAGGCCTCAAGAAGGCGGGCCGCTCGCGCAAGGACTTTGAAATCCAATCGACGGCGTTCGTGATCGTCGGCCGCACTCCGGAAGAAATCAAAAAAACCCGCGAAGCCGTCCGCCAGCAAATCTCCTTCTACGCATCCACCCGCACCTACAAGGTCGTGCTTGATACCCACGGATGGGGCGACGCGGCGCAGCGGCTCAATGAGAAGGCTGCCAAAGGCCAATGGGCCGAGATGGCCAAAGAGATCACCGACGAGATGCTCGACGTGTACACGATCTCCGGCACGTTCGACGACATCGCGGACAAGGTGAGAGAGCGCTACGACGGCCTGCTCGATCGCATCGCCTTCTACATCCCGTACCGCGCCGGAACCGACGACAAAGAATGGCAAGAGCTGGCAAGGCGATTTAACGGCTGAATTTTTCCCATGCACACGAAAAACTTCCCGCATATCAAGGAGAAAATCTCGATGAGCAAGGCAATCTTCGCAACTCTGGCAATGATCGTCGCCGCCGCGGCCTTCATGTTTCCGAGCATCACTCACAACGCATACGCACAAGGCGCTGCACCATCCGCAGCCGCGGCGCCCGCGGACGAGCCGGGTACGCGCAGCTTCACGGTGGTCTCGGTCGAAGTAGACGGCACGAAGTTCTGGCTGCCCAGCGCAATCGCCGTCGAACAGGGCGACAAGGTGAAGCTCACGCTAATCAACAATGTGCCGGGCGCTTCGAATCAGCACGGATTTACGATCCCGGCATATAACGTCACCGAAGTCGTGACGCGCGGCACTCCGAAAACAATCACCTTCGTTGCCGATAAGCCGGGCGTTTTCCCGTACTCATGCCAGTTGCATCCGGCGCACGTCGGCGGCTCGCTTATCGTCGAGCCTAAGTCCGGCCCTGTGAAGCAGCTATAAATCGGTGCGATAAGGGCGCGGAACGGATAAGCTGTAGCGACGATGCGTAGCGTCGTCCTTTATGCGCGCTCGTCCGAGTGGCGCACGATGATCGAGCGCGCGGACGAGTCGATCGCTTCGCCACAATTTCGCGCGGTGAAATCAGAAGGCAGGACGATGGCCGGATTCATCGATCAGCGCGGCGCCGATCCGGTCTTTATCAAGCGCGTCGAAATCCCTTCATGGCTTCGCGGGATCTATGCGCGAATCCGCGGTTCGCGCGCCGCACGATCGCTCGCCGGCGCCGCGATGCTCTCCGCACGCGGCTTCGCGCATCCGGAGCCGCTCGCCGCGATGGATTCGTATCGCTTCGGCGCGATTCGCGCCTCGTACGTTTTGAGCCGCGCGATCCCCGCCGCCGATACGCTGAGCCGCTTCGCGCTCGGCCCGAACGAGATCAAGGGGCGCGACGTTCAGCCGGCGCAAACGCATCTCGGATACGGTCGCGAAGGAAGTGCGGCGATTGCACGACTCGGGGCTGTACACGCTCGATTTGCAAGAAACCAATATCATGGTCGACGACGACGGCGCCGGCGGGTTCAAGGTTTACTTCATCGACCTCGAGGATTTTCGCCGCGCCGCGACCGTCTCGTGGAAGCGCCGAGTTGCGAATCTCGTGCATCTCGATCGCAGCATCGGACGATTCTTGTGCCGCGCCGCACGACTCGATTTTCTGTACGCCTACCTGGGCAAGCGCCCGGCCCGTGCCGAGGCGCGAAAAATAGTTGCCGAAATTTTGGCCTCGCGCGCAGTAATCGATCGGCGGAAGATTCGTGGTGCTGCGTCGCGAGATCGTGCGGCCGTATCACCGATAAGAGGAGTCTCCTGATGGCTCTCTCCATCCGCAGCCGCGAATACGATCATCATACCGAGCAGGTTCACGCCGCAGGCGGACCGTGGGTGCGGGACGTGATGCTCGGGCTGAACGACGGACTGGTCGCCTCGTTCGCAGTCACCTCGGGCGTCGCCGGTGCGTTCACGACGGGCAACGCAGCCATGATGGCGGGCTTGTCCGAGATGCTCGGCGGAGCAGTCGCGATGGGCCTGGCGGCGTTTATCTCCGCGCGCTCGCAGGTCGAGTTTTACCAAAGCGAGATCGAGCGCGAGCGCGACGAGATCGAGCGATGGCCCGAGCGCGAGCGCGAGGAAATCAGCACCATCTACCGAAACAAGGGGTTCGCCGGGCCGCTGCTGGAACAGATCGTCGCGCACATCACCGCCGATCCCGAGCGATGGAGCAACGTGATGATGCGCGAGGAACTCGGCTTCAACGAGGAATCCTTCGATCGTCCTCTGCGCTCCGCCTTCGCGGTCGGATGTTCATACCTGTTAGGCGCGTTTGTGCCGGTGTGGGCGTACATTTTTTTCGAGCCGGTCGAAGGCATCCTGGTCTCCGCGATCTCGACCGTCGTCGTTCTGTTCGCGGTTGGCGCTCTGAAAACGATTATCACCAGCCGCTCATGGTGGCGCAGCGGTCTTGAGAGCATGCTCACCGGGATCGCCGCCGCCGGCGTCACTTATGCCGCCGGCCGCCTCTTCGCCGCGCATAGATGATCCGCGTCGATCCCGCCGCGACGCATCGCGCTCACGCTTCGATCAATATGTCGTCGCCCTCGACCTTCACCGGGTAGCATCCGAGCTTGACGCTCGCGTCGTCCAGGTTCACGCCCGTCGTGATGTCGTACTCCCATCCATGCCACGGGCATGTCACCGTCGTGCCGTCCAATTCTCCTTCTCCGAGAGGGCCGCCGCGATGCTTGCAGGTATTGTCGATCGCAAAAAATTTTCCGCCGGCGTTGAACAGCGCGATCTGACGGCCTGCCGCCTCGACGGTCATGCCGCCGCCCTCGGGAACTTCCGTCACGCTCGCAACTTTGATGAAGCTTGCCACCTCGCATTACCTCCGCGCGTCAGGTTGTGTACTCCGCGTTGATTCGAACGTAGTCGTAGCTGAGATCGCAGGTGAGGATCGTCGCGCTCGATTTGCCCAGCCGCAAGTCTAGCCGCACCGCAAATTCGCGCTCGCGCATCTTCGCACCCGCCGCGTCGAGCGCTTCGATCAGCAGCCGTCCGCTCGCGGCAACTTTGATCCCGCCGATCCACAGCACCAGCCGTTCTGATTCCACGTACGCGCCCGACGATCCCACCGCCATAAGGATTCGTCCAACATTCGGATCGTTTCCGAAGAACGCCGTCTTCACCAGCGGCGAGTTCGCGATCTGCCGCGCCGCGCGTTCCGCATCAGCAGTCGATCGCGCGCCGCGAACCTCCACGGTGACGAGCTTGGTCGCTCCCTCGCCGTCGCGGACCAGTTCGCGCGCGAGCGCCGCCGAGACTTCCTCGACCGCTCGATCGAATCCGGCCTGCTCGCGAGCGCTGAGCGCGCGATTTCCTGCGGCGCCGCTCGCCATGATTATTACCGTGTCGTTGGTGGACATGTCCCCGTCGACGGTGATCGCGTTGAAGCTGGTGGGCAACGCAGCCTTGAGCGATCGTCGAAGCACCGCGGGAGCGATCGCCGCGTCGGTCATCAGGTAGGCGAGCATGGTCGCCATCTTCGGCGAAATCATCCCGACTCCTTTTGCTGCCCCCGCGAGCGTGATCGTCGCGCCGCCCGCTTTGAATGTCGTCGAGGCGATTTTGGGCCGCGTGTCGGTCGTCATGATCGCGCGCGCAAAATCGCCAAGCCCGTCTTCACGGATCGATCGCGCGGCTTCGGCTGCTCCAGCCTTGAACTTCGCGAAATCATATAGATGTCCGATCACGCCGGTCGACGACGGCACCACCAGTTTCGGCGCACATCCGACCAGGCGTGCGACTTCCGCGCACGACTCGCGCGCAAGACGCATCCCGGCCTTGCCTGTAAAGCTGTTCGCGCATCCGGAATTCGCGACCACCGCTCGCAGCCGCCCCGACTTGATCGCGCTCCGCAGTAACGTACACCGGCGCAGCCTTCACCCGATTCGCACTGAACACCGCCGCTGCCGACGCAGGTCGATCGGCGACGATCAGGCCCAAGTCGAGCGCGCCCTCCGCAGTCTTCAATCCCGCGCTGACGCCGGCGAAACGAAATCCACCCACCAGCGCGGGTTCGAGATCAACTTTCATCCGAATGCGCTACTTGCCGTGGCAGCGTTTGTACTTCTTGCCCGATCCGCATGGACACGGATCGTTGCGGCCGACCTTGTTTTCCTCGCGCTTGGCTGGCGCCGCCGCCGGCGTCTCGGTCTGATCGCCGTGACTCATCACCACGCGCTGCGGCTTGGCCTGCTGAATCTGCTCGACGTCCTGCTGACGTTGCACCTGCACCGAGTACACTTTCTCGACCACGTCCTGCTGCATCACGGCCATCAGCGACTCGAACATCGTGAACCCTTCCTTCTGGTACTCGACCAGCGGGTTCTGCTGCGCGTAACCGCGCAAACCGATTCCTTCCTTCAGATGGTCCATCGCGAGCAGGTGATCTTTCCAGAGCGCGTCGAGCGTCTGCAGCATCACGATCTTCTCGATCTGCCGCATCACCGGTTCGGTGAATTCCGCTTCCCGCTGATCGTACAACTGATGCACCCGCTCGGAACCCAGCTCGATCAGGTCATCGATCGAGCTGATCGGTTTGTCGCCGACCATGCTCTCCACGCTGAAGCCGGGCCGGAATTTGAATTGCTTGTAGAATGCGTCGTCAATCTGTTTCCAGTCCCATTCCTTTGTCTCGATCTCGTTGCTCGCGTGCGCGGACGCGATGTCCTCGATCAGCGCGTCGCACATGTCCAGCACGTCGTCTTTCAGCGATGCGCCGCTCAGCAACTCGCGCCGGCGATGGTACACCACCTCGCGCTGCTTGTTCATCACGTCGTCGTATTCCAGCAGATGCTTGCGGATGTCGAAGTTGTGCGACTCGACTTTCTTCTGCGCGTTTTCGATCGCGCGCGAGATCCATCGATGCTCGATCGGTTCGTTGTCCTCCATCCCAATCCGGCCCATCAGCCCCTTCAGCCGATCGGCGCCGAAAATCCGCAGCAGGTCGTCTTCGAGCGACATGTAAAAGCGCGACGATCCCGGATCGCCTTGGCGCCCCGAACGGCCGCGAAGCTGGTTGTCGATTCGCCGCGATTCGTGCCGCTCCGTTCCGAGAATATGCAGGCCGCCAGCCTTGAGCACTTCTTCGCGCTCGGCTTTGCACTGCTCGACGTACTTTGCGAGTGCCGTCTGGAAATTCGGATCGGTCGGCTCCTTGGTGCCGGTTTCCGCCGCCATGAACTCCGGATTTCCGCCCAGCACGATATCGGTGCCGCGCCCCGCCATGTTGGTTGAGATCGTCACCGCGCCGAACCGTCCCGCCTGGGCAACGATTTCCGCTTCGCGCTCGTGATTCTTCGCGTTCAGCACGTAATGCTTCACGCCGGTCTTCTTGAGCTTCTCGGCCACGCGTTCGGACTTTTCGATCGACACCGTGCCGACCAGCACCGGCTGCCCGCGTTCGTTGCAGTCGCGGATCTCCTCGATCACCGCGTCGAACTTCTCGTCTTCGGTCTTGTAAACCACGTCATGATTGTCGATCCGGATCATCGGCTGATTGGTCGGAATCACGACCACTTCAAGCCGGTAAATTTCGTTGAACTCGACCGACTCGGTATCCGCGGTTCCGGTCATGCCGGCGAGCTTCTTGTACATGCGGAAATAATTCTGAAACGTGATCGTCGCGAGGGTCTGGTTCTCCGATTCGATCTTGACGTTTTCCTTCGCCTCGACCGCCTGATGCAATCCGTCGCTCCAGCGCCGTCCCGGCATCAGACGTCCGGTGAATTCATCGACGATCAGCACCTCGCCGTCTTTCACCACGTAATCGACGTCGCGCTTGAACAGGGCGTGTGCGCGAAGTGCCTGGTTCGCATGATGCAGCAGCAGAATATTGCGCGGGTCGTACAGGTTCTCGACTCCGAGCAGCTGCTCGACGCGCGTC
Organism: uncultured delta proteobacterium; assembly: GCA_963808235.1. Taxonomy (GTDB): domain Bacteria; phylum Desulfobacterota; class Binatia; order Binatales; family Binataceae; genus Binatus. The sequence continues at coordinate 36,479 of CAWEEQ010000003.1, read as the reverse complement.
ACGCCGTCCTCACTGAGAGCCACCGTGCGCATCTTCTCGTCGATCGTGTAATGCTCCTCGGCCTTGAGCCGCGGGATCACGCGGTCGACGACATAATACGTGTCGGTGGATTCTTCAGAGGCGCCGGAGATGATCAGCGGCGTGCGCGCCTCATCGATCAGAATCGAGTCCACTTCGTCGACAATCGCGTAATTGTGCTCGCGCTGGACGTAGTCCTCGATATTGAACTTCATGTTGTCGCGCAGGTAGTCGAAGCCGAACTCGTTGTTCTGCCCGTGGGTGATGTCGGCTCCGTAAGCCACTTTGCGCTGCGCGTCGGTGAGTCCATGTACGATCAGGCCGACGGTCAACCCGAGGAAAGTATAGATGCGCCCCATCCATTCCGAATCGCGCCGGGCCAGATAGTCGTTGACGGTGACGACGTGCACGCCGCGGCCCGAAAGCGCGTTGAGCACCGCGGGCAGCGTCGCGACCAGCGTCTTACCCTCACCGGTTTTCATCTCGGCGATTCGACCCTGATGAAGGATCATCCCGCCGATCAACTGGACATCGAAGTGGCGCTGCCCGATCGTCCGTTTGGCCGCCTCGCGCACGACCGCAAAGACCTGCGGCAGGATTTCCAGCATCGCCTCGTCGCGCTGCTCGCGGTCTTCGATCGCGCCGATATTCGCCTTCCATTCGGCGATTTTACCGCGCAACTCGTCGTCGCTGAGCGCCGAGATCTCCGGCTCGAGCCGGTTGATCTCGTCAACGTCGGGCTTGAGCCGTTTGACCTCGCGGTCGTTGCGCGAGCCGAAGATTTTTCGTCCTATCAGGGAAAAAGCTGATGCCATCTTATATGCGCAGTTTGCGGGGCGAGTTTTCGATTAGTTGAGGGGCGAGCCGCAGCAGGGCGGTCTGACCGATGACACGACTCCACAGGTTAAGCTGGAAATTATCTTACCCTGAAATCGCCACGAAACGAGAGGGTCTATCCGCTGACCTAGCGCTCGATTCGCACCGCCGACTCGACTTGCGGCCCAAGGAACCTGCGCCCTACTCGCACAAAGCGATCCGGCGTCTCGGTGACGAAAAAACTTTGACTGCCGGCACCGCCGCGTCTCGCAAGCTCGAGGGTCCGCAACCGCTCGCGCACCTCCGATGCGGTCGCAGTCGCGGAGTCGACGATCTTCACGCTCACGCCGAGCACCCGCGCGAACATCGCGCGCAGCAACGGATAATGCGTGCATCCGAGCAGCAGCGTGTCGATTCCGCTTTGCTTCAGGCTTTCCAAATAGTGCGCGACCGTCCGCTCCGCGACCTCGTTGTCGATCCATCCTTCCTCCGCGAGCGGCACCAGCAGCGGACACGCGCGCGTGTAGATTTCAGATTTAGCACCGAGTCGCTGTATCGCGCGCGTGTACGCGCCCGACGCGATCGTCGCCTCAGTGCCGATCACTCCAATCTTCCCATTGCGCGAGGCCTTCACCGCTGCGCGCGCACCCGGCTCGATCACTCCGACCACCGGCACCATCGTGTCCGACGCGATCGCATCGAGCGCAACCGCACTCGAAGTGTTGCACGCCACCACCAGCATCTTGATTCCCTTGGCGAGCAGGAACTCGGTGTTCTCTTTCGAGTAGCGGATTATCACTTCATTGGATTTGGTGCCGTAAGGCAGCCGCGCGGTATCGCCAAGGTAGATAAAGTCCTCGCCCGGGAGCGCGTCGGTAAGCGCCTTCAGCACCGTGAGCCCGCCGATGCCGGAATCGAAAACTCCGATCGGACGATCGTTTGCGGATCGGCGCCGCGACTTTTCGGATCCGCCCGTTGGACGCCGCGATCTTCGTGGCGCGCGTCCCGGCTTTCTTTTTTTTCTTCATCTGGATGAAACCGGCTCACCGCTCGTCGCAAGCCGCTCGCCGATCATGCTCGGTCGCGATGGAGCTCTCGCCAAAGACGCGCTCATGGATGCTCGCCGGTTCCATACACAAGTACGATGGAATTTCGGCGCCGGCTTTGCGAAATCGCTCGGCGAGGGTGCGATAAAGCTTCAGCCGCAGCGGAGTAAAGGTGCGAAAGCGCCCGTCGCTCGCGAGCACGTCTTCATTACACAGCATCGGATCGCGCGGAAATCGATCGCGCGCAATGCCGCGCAATCGCGGTGTCATCCGCAATCCCCCCATGCTGATGAACGCAATTTTTTTCGCGGGCACGCTGTCGAGCAGTTCGTCGATCAGTCGGGCGTAGTCGCGCTCCGCGCCCGGGTACGCGATCAGCGGATCGAAATGAAACGCCACCCGGTAGCCGGCATCGAGCACCGCTCGCGCGGCCGCGATTCGCGCCGAGGGAGACGCAGTGCGATTCTCCGAGCTCCGATACACCGCGTCGGACGAGAGCGTCCACGAAACCAGCACGCGCCCGCGCGGGTCCAGGCCGATCAGATTTTCAATTTCATCGGTCTTGGTCTTGAGTTCCAGGGTCAGACTTTCGCGCGCGGCGAAAAATTCGACCAGCTCGCGGCTGATCCCAGTGATCGAGTCGAACGCGAGCGAATCCGCAAGCTCCCCGGTGCCGACCCGGAAGCTTCGCCCGGGCGCGCTTTCCACCAGCCGGTCCAGCTCATCGAACGAATCGGCAAAATTCGCGTAGACCTGGAAGCCAGGATTGTCTGCCAGGTATTCCTGCAGGAAGCAGTACGAGCAGTCCATCGGGCAGTTCGACGCGAGCGTCAGAACCAGGTATCCGCAGCATGCAAATTTTGACGATCCCGCCGGACACGCCATCAGGAACGGAGTCTTGCGCCGCGCGATAATCATCCGCCGCTTGCCCGCGCCGAACGGATCGATAGCGTGACGCGCCGGCTTCGCGACTTCGCGCGCGTCGTCAACATGATTCACCGGCACGCCCGCCGGAATCGATCGCACTACGCGCTCGGCCAACGCCGAGTCGGCGCATCCACGCTCGATAAATACCCCATCAAGATCAAATTTCATCTTCAGCATCGTCGCCGGGCGATCCGCCGCCAAGCATCTCGACTATCCGCGCGAGGCCCTCACTCGATCGATTCAGCGCTGCGACCAGTTTGCCCAGTTCGTCAGCGCTCCGCACCCGCATCGAAATCGCAAGCTCATCAGAGCCAAGATCCTTCGGCAAGTCTACCGATATGCGGCCTGGCAGCTTGAGCGCCGCGATCTCGGCGCGCAGCGCGTTTGCGTTTTCTGGAGCCTGGGAAATCGAATCTGCCTAAGCGCTTCGATAAACGCGCTCGCGCGCGACGGCGCAGAGCCGCGCCCTGTTTGCGATCCCGCGAATATCATCGCGGCCAAGAACCGCGGCCACCGTAGTCCGCTCGCGCACCGCTATTTCCTCGAGCAGCTCAAGCCCGCTTACGATTTGCCCGGTCCTGAGCCCGAGATTGCGCGCGATCGCCAGCAACGCGCTGCCCGATGCGTCATCCATCGCGAGCCATCGTTCGAGATGCGGTGCGGGCAGCGCGTCTGCGCTCCGCCAGCATACGGATCTCAGCGCGTATTCCCGCGTCGAGCCGATCAGCTTTCATGCGGAATCTCGCGAAGCATCCGGCGCATCGATTTAATCGCACACCCGATTTCGGGAATCGCCCGCGCCTGCCAGCTTGCCGCTCGTTCAGCGACCCACTCGTACAGTCGCGCCGCATCGATTCTGCCGCGTCGCAGCAGTCCGGCCGCATAGATGCGGCACTTCTCGGCCAGCACCTCCGTCGTCGCGGCCCGCCGCTCAGAATCGAGCCGATCGTCGCCGAGCAGTTTCGTAAGCGCCAGAATCCGGAACCGATCGATCGCCGGCGTGGTCGCCGAGAGTTGATCGAGATACCCCCCGCGGCGCGTCACCAGCGGCTCATCGAGCAGGCCGACTTCATTGTCGATGAGAATTCGGAGCCACAGGTCGTAGTCTTCCGCGGCGCACATGTCCTCGTCGAATCCGCCGACTGAATCGAACAGTCGCTTCCGCATCAACACTGCCGACGGACTGACGAGGCAGGTGCGAAGCGACTCTACAAAAAAATCGCCCGCGCGCTTACGATGGCGTACGCCGGGATTCACGCGCCGCCCGTTTCGAATCCAGATTTCGTCACACTGCGAAATTTCACAGGCGGGATTCTCGCGCATGAACTCGAGCTGGCGCTCGAGCTTGGTCGGCGACCATAGATCGTCGGAATCCAGAAACGCAATCAGCGGCGCTTGCGCAATCGCCACGCCACGATTCCGCGCCGCCGCAGGCCCCTGATTCGCGATGCGCTCGAGGCGAATCGAATCGCCAAGCAGCGCCAAGTCTTCGATTGTGCCATCGGAGGAGCCGTCATCGACGACGATCAGCTCGAAAGGCGCGACTGTCTGCGCGAGCACCGACTCAATCGCCTCGCGCACCATCGCGCGCCTGTTATAGGTCGGAATGATCACCGAAAGGTCGGGATTCATGACACTTCGGCGTTCTTCACGGCTTCGACGCGATCGACGGCGAGGATTCGGCGGCGTAGATCTTCGATTCCCTCGCCGGAGGTAGCCGAGCAGAAGATCGGCGCAATGTGCATCGAGTCGAAACGTTTGAGCGCCGCCGCGCGCTCCGATCGGCGGAGTTTGTCGCACTTGGTCGCGACCGGAATGACTCCGATGCCGCGCTCGGCGGCCATCGCGGCCAGCTCGAGTTCGTCTTTTTGAGGGCCACGGCGGCAGTCGATCAGAATCGCGATGGCGGCGAGGTTGGCGCGGCCGTGGATGTACTCGATCATCATGGAGGCAATCTTGGCAGCGTCGTCGTGGCTCATCTTGGCGTAGCCGAAACCCGGCAGGTCGCACAGCGCGAGCTCATTTCCAACCGTGAAGAAGTTGAGGCATCGCGTGCGACCCGGAGTCTTGCTGGTCCGTGCGAGACCCTTGACGTTGGTGAGAGCGTTCAGCAGCGAACTTTTGCCGACGTTCGACCGTCCGGCGATTGCGATCTCTGCGCGTTTCCATCGCGGGCATCCGCTTAGCGAGAACGCGGAAAGCGCGAATTCCGCGGAGAGAATCGTCGATTTCGTCATCGCTGCGAAGCTACAGCGCCATCTCGATTCGCGGTGGAGTGACGTCGCTCGTGGAGCCTTCCACGCGTGCGAGTTCCGCGCTGAGCGCGCTGCGAAACTCGCGCAGTTTGATTCCGCGATGGCGGTCCGGGTAGGTCTCGAGAAATTTCAGCGCAGCGCGCAGATGCAATCGCGCGCTCGATCGCTCGCCCTGACCGAGTTTGTGATTCGCGACCGCGGCCCGCAGCAGGCCGAGGTAGAATTCCCAGTCGCTGGTATCGTGCTCGAGCAGATTCATCGCCTCTTCCATCTCTTCGTGCGCTTCGAAGAACTCGCCGCGATTAAACAGCTCGACGCCTTTGGAAAAGTGCGCGTCGATTTCATCCATCGCAATTCTTCAGGCCGCGGGCGTCAGGGTTCGTCATCGCTCGAGGTGTCCTCGGCAGTCTTGATATTGAGCGCATGCTTCAAGCCCTTCGAGCTGCGCGATAAATACGCCGCGAATTATCTGTTTGATCACGCCGTCCGGCACCGGGACCGACTGCAACAGATGCGTGGTTTCATGGTAATCGATGAACGTGCTCGAGCCTTCGTCGCCGAGCTGGTACGCGGCATGGGTGTCCAGGAGCGGGTTATTCAGCGTGTGATAGACGATCTTCTTGTCGTCGGGAAGGTATTCGAATTCGACTTCAGTGGTGATCGTTTGTCCGCCCAGGCCGACGATATCCATATCCACAGTTTTTTTGTTTCCTGCCTGGGACACGATTCGCACCGCCTTGACCTGGTCGCTATGGGTTTTTTCGATGTCGCGAATCGCGTTGAAGACGGTCTGCTCGGACGCCGGAACCCGCGCCGTGAAATCCGCCTTCCACAGGTCGCCGTCGTGGGTGATATTTTCGGTGAGCAGGCCGGCCTTTAGCGCGCGCCGCGATTGGTAGTAACGAAATCCGGCATAGACGACGATCGCCACGATCGCGAGTCCGACCAATATCTTGAGCGCTTTTCCCATTTGGTTGGTTCCCGATTGCTAGTCGCTAACGTTCAAAGGTTCCGGTAAGTTCCGCATCCGCGGCGACGTGTCCCTTGATCGCCGATTCAATCGTTGCCGCTTCCGCTTTCTCAACGACGCTCAACGCAGAATCCAGCGCGAAGAGATGAAACCGATAGTGATGAGTCTTGCCCGGCGGCGGACACGGTCCATTGTAACCCAAATGACCGAAACTATTCATTCCATTTTTGCCGCCACCCGGGATTTCCGCGTCCTGCGGCACTCCCGCCGGAAGCGACGTTCGGGTAGCGGGAATATTGTACGCGACCCAATGAGTGAAGGTGCCGCCCGGCGCGTCGGGATCTTCGACGATCAACACGAACGTCACCGTCGACTTCGGCGCGCCGCTCCATGCGAGCGAAGGCGATCGATCCGGCCCCGTGCATGCGAACTCACTTGCGATTGCCGCTCCCGGAGCCATCACGGGACTGCTCAGAACCATGCCTGCCTGGGCGAGCGCAACTCCTTGTAACACGGCAGAAAGGACGATTAATCCGGCTAACTTCCAGAGGCAGCTTGATAAATCACCGCTCATATCTCGACTCCATTCGCGGCCGGGGCTGAATTGCGAGTGGCCATTTCGCGTCAAAGTCGGCATAATCTTCAGTCTTTGCGCCATCAAAGTGGATAATAGGGCGAAAATTATCAAAAATCCTCTTAGACACCTCTTGACCGCCAACGTCGGTTTTGAGAATTTCTAAGAGACTCATGGTGGGCGTAAGGGAGCGGTTGGTTCAACCTAGCGATGCGAAAAAAAGCATCAAATCTTGGAAGTAAGCGGCAAGGGGCGGCACTACTTGGAGACAGCATGGCTACTGAAAGCAAATATAGTTTACCGCGCGTGATGACAGTCAAAGAACTGTCGGAATATCTTCGGGTTCATCCTTCAACGATCTACAAGCTGCTGCGTCGTGGCGAGCTGCCGGGCTTCAGAATCGGCACCGACTGGCGTTTCAACGCCGAGGTGATTGATCGCTGGTGCCTGGAGCGAAACATGAAGGGTCCGGACGGCGGCAGTTCCAGCAACAACTGACGAGCCTCTCGCGTGATCGTGCGGATTGTGCCGGGTGCCCACGCGGCACCGGGCGTGCGGGCGTATCGTCACACATAGCGATTCGCCTTTCGCACGCTTGACGTACGTGCCGGTTGTGCCTCACCATACCGGTCGTTCAATGATTTCACCAGTTCGCAAAACCGCGGCGCGTGCAGCCCCGCCAACTCGCCGACGAGGATCGCTCGACCAGGTGTTGATCAACGCCGCGATGGATCTGTTTGCGTCCTACGGCTATCGCGGCACCTCGCTGGCGAGAATCGCGCGAGCGGCGGGCGTCACCAAAGGCGCGCTCTATTGGCATTTCACCGACAAGGAGGAGTTCTTCCTCGCGGTGGTCGCCAAAGTGCTCGGTGAGTGGAACCACGCTTTTGAAAAAACCGCGCAGGCGACGACCCCAGCAGAATACCGCGCCGAGTTTCTGAGAATGTTCGATACGATGGCGGCGCTCAACGAAAAGAATCCGTGGGTGAGCAGGCTTCTGCTGATCATCGCGCTCGAGTCGCACAAGATTGGGCCCAAGGTGCTGCGCTCGATGCGCAAGGCCAATCTCGACGGCATCTCGAGTTTTCGCGAACTGGTTGAGCGCGGGCAGAAGCTGGGCGTTTTCGACGCGGAACTCGAAGCGGGCTGGGCGGCGACGCAAATCTTTTCGAGCTATCTTGGACTTGCGATGCTATGGTACCTGCACGGGCCGCGGTTCGATCTGCGCCACTCGCTGCGCCGCCAGGCGCGTGAGTTTATTCGCCTGTGGAGCGTCGCGAAATGAAAGCAGGACTCATCTACGAAATCGAGTCGGTAAAACCGCATGCCGCCGATCACGAATATCGCGTCTTCTGGGAGACCATGGCGCAGATCGAGTTGGCGGATCGGCTCGGCTTCGATTCGGTGTGGACCGTCGAGCATCATTTCCTGAACGAATTTTCGTATTGCTCGGCGCCGGAAGTTTTCCTCGCCTGCGTGACCCAGCGCACGCGGCAAATACGGGTCGGACACGGGGTCGTGGTGTTGCCGTTCAACCATCCCGTGCATGTAGCGGAACGGATCGCGGTGCTCGACATCATGTCCAATGGACGGGTTGAGTTCGGCACCGGCCGCGCCACCACGATGGACGAGCTGCTCGGCTTTGGAGTGCGCCCGGAAGACACGCGGCCGCGATGGGCCGAGGCGGTCGAAGCGATCCCGCGGATGTGGCGCGAAGATCCGTTCTCGATGCACGGCAAGTACTGGACCGTCGATCCGCCGGTGTCGGTGATTCCCAAACCAATCCAGAAACCTCATCCGCCGATGTGGGTTGCGGCGACCAATCCGCAGACCTTCGGGCTCGCGGCGGAGCGCGGACTCGGCGTGCTCTGCTTCACGCTTGGGGTCGAGCTCGACAAGGTTGCGGAGCGAATCCAGATCTACCGTGACGGAATCAGGCACGCGCGCCCGGTCGGGCAGACGATTAACAACCAGGTCTCGATGAACATCATGGGTCTGGTCGGAGACGACCCGCGCGAGACTGAAGAAATCGCGCGCGAAGCGGTGCTCTGGTACGTGCGCAAGGGCTTCGAACTGGTCTCAAGCGTCGCACAGGCCAAGCATACCGACGAGTCGTACAAATACCTGACCACCGCGTCGAAGTTCGATCCGGCGCAAATCACACGCGACTATTATCACTTCCTGAAAGACGGCGATCTGATCGCAGTCGGCGGCGCAGACCAGGTGCTTCGGGTTGCGCGCCGCTATCGCGAGATCGGCGCGGACCAGGTGCTCTTTTTTCTTCAGTACGGTGGTATTCCGCACGACCGGATCATGCGGTCAATAGAAATTATCGGAGAGAAAGTGCTGCCCGAGATTCACTCGTGGAAGACCCCGGGCAGCATCTTCGCCGCGGAGCCCGCCGTGCGGACGGACGCCGCTCACGCCTGAGGGGAGGAACTCGTCGATGGAATTTGCGTTGCAGTACGAACTTCAGCGGAGCCGGCCGCATCACCCGGGCTTCATGTACGACATCTACCATCAGGCAACCGAGCAGGTGAAGCTTGCGGACCGGCTCGGCTACCATTCGGTGTGGACCGTCGAGCATCATTTTCTCAGCGAATGGTCGTATTCGTCGGCGCCTGAAGTCTGGTACGGCGCGCTCAGCCAGGTGACGAGCAGGATTCGGCTCGGGCATGGAATCTGCCTGCTGCCGATACCATTCAACCATCCGGTGCGAGTGGCGGAGCGAATCGCGGTGCTCGACATCATGTCGAACGGGCGGGTCGAATTCGGAAGTGGCCGCTCGATCACCGAACAGGAACTCGGCGGCTTCCAGGTGAATCCGGAAGACTCGCGCGCGATGTGGGAAGAGGCGGTCGCGGCGATTCCGAAAATGTGGATGCAGGAGACCTTCAGCCACGACGGCAAGTTCTTCAAGATGCCGGAGCGCGAGGTGATTCCGAAGCCGATCCAGAAGCCGCATCCGCCGATGTGGGTCGCGGCGACGCAGCCGGCGACCTGGGAAATCGCGGGTCAGAAAGGAATCGGCGCGCTCGGCTTCGGAATCGCGGAACCCGGACTGCTCGACAATCTGGTCGCGGTTTACAAAAAAGCGATCAGCACCTGCGAGCCGGTCGGCGCATTCGTAAACGACAAAGTCGCGGCCGCGACGATATGCGTATGTGCGCCGACTCGCGAGGAAGCGAAGGTCGTCGCGAAGGATGCGATCGATTTCACGACCCGCAAGGCGGCGGAGCTATTCACCCCGTTCGCCAAGCAGGAAGTGAAGGGTTACGAGTACTACAAGAAAATGGCGGAGCAGGCGGTGGCGCTCGGCGACTATCGGATGTCGCTCGCGGACCTCGACAAGAGAATCGAGAAGGGCGCGGTGATGGTCGGCGATCCGGACGACTGTCTGAAAGTCGCGAAGTTTTACGAATCGGCGGGCGTGGACCTTCTCCTGATGCTGGTCCAGGTCGGCGCGGTGCCTCACGAAAAGGTGATGCAGACGGTCGATCTGATCGGCAAGCACGTGATGCCGAAATTGAGCCCCAGCGCAAAGACCTACCAGATGGAAGCCGCAGCGACAGCAGCTGCCGCAGGCGCGCGTTGACCTAAGTTTGAGAATGGTCGTGCAGGAGGCGGTCGATGCGACCGCCCTGCGTTTTAATCCTGCCTCATTTACGCGCGCCGGGGGCGGGTCTTGGGTCTACTATTTGACGGCCGGTTGGGCGGATTTCCAGCGAGCAGCCGAACATCGAATCGTCGCGGACCAGGCTCACCACCGCGTCGGCGATTTCTTCGGGCTGGATTATTCTCGACGGCATCCAGCTCTGGATGCCATGTTGCTTCGCCAGCTCCAGTCCTCTGCGCACCATCGGGGTGTCGACGATTCCGGGGCATATGCAGTTGACGCGGATCTTGCGCTCGGATTCCCAGCTTGCGAGTGAGTGGGTGAAGTTGACGACGCCGCCTTTGGCAGCGCCGTAGACTGCGTCCTGGCGATGCGGGTAGAGGCCGGCCATCGAGGCGGTGTTGATGATCACGCCGCCGCCGTTTTTTTGCATCAGCGGCGCGGCGAGTCCGGTGCCCAGGATCACGGCTTGAAGATCGATTTCGATCACCAGATGCCATCGCTCGGGCGGCGCGTCGGGAAAGCCCGGAGCGCCGACGCCGATTCCGGCGTTGTTGTGCAGGATGTCGAGGCGGCCGAATTTTGAGACTGCGGTGTCGAGCATCCGGCGCGCGTCGTCGAGGCGGGTGACGTCGGCCTTCACGAAGACTGCACGTCCGCCTGCACCTTCGATTCGCTTGATCGTTTCGCGTCCGCCGGCTTCGTCGAGATCGGCGACCACGATCGCGGCGCCTTCTTTCGCGAGCCGTTCCGAGGTTGCTCGTCCGATTCCCGATGCGCCGCCGGTAATGACGCCGACTTTTCCCTTGATATCCATTTCCAAACCTCCGTCTCGATTAACCGACGCTGCCGACTAACACGCCGACGATCAATCCCGCCAGCACGTATGCGGTGAGCGCGACATAAGTGTAGTCGCGTTCCCGGATAAACAGGATGAAGCAAAAGGCGACGCGCGCGAGCGGCACCAACGTAAGAATGAACAGCCCGAGTGTCAGCACTGCGTGCGGATTGCCGTGTCGTATCCGCTCGGCGAACAGCCCGAATTTCTCTTTTCCGATCAAATGCCCTTGCGCGACCGCGTTGTAGCGGTCGACGTAATAGTCTGGAGCGAAGGTGTAAGTGAGAATGAGCCCGGCGATCAGCACGACCATTGCGGTGATCAAAATCGATCGCAGCAGAAAAGGCGTCCAGACGCGGAGAATTCTATTTTCTTCCTCTTTCGGCATCGATCAGATTCCTGTGAGCGCGCGCCATCCCATCTCGGCCGCGATCAAGATGAGAATTATCACGAAAACGGTTCTGAGCGACTCGACCTTGAGATGCGGCAGGACGCGGCTGCCGGCGAGCGCTCCCGCAGTCACCCCGATTGCGACAGGCGACGCGATGGTCGTCGCCACATCGCCGCGCGCGAGGAAGACCAGCGCGCCGGCGCCGGCGGTGACGCCAATCATGAAGTTGCTGGTCGCGCTCGAGACTTTGAGTGGCACGTGCATTATGTAATCCATCGCCATCACCTTGAGCGCGCCCGAGCCGATTCCGAGCAGGCCCGACATCAACCCCGCAACTACCATCAGCGCGCCACCCTGCGGCACTTTCACAACTTCATAGTGCACGGGATGGCCCGTGTCGTCGGGTATCTCGCCGGAGAGTTCGAGGCGTTCCGCGAGCGGGTCGCCCTTGGTCAGAATGTCGTCGCCGCGCTTGGTGATCGTGAAGTATGCCGACTGGAGCATCATCGCGGCGAAGAGCAACTCGAGCACGACCGTGGGCACGACGCCGGCGAGATAGGCGCCGATGACGGCGCCGGTGACCGTCGCACATTCGAGGACCATCGCGACTTTCAGATTTGTCCATCCGTCGCGTACAAACGCGACGCTCGCGCCCGCGCTGGTCGCGACCACCGAGATGAGGCTGGCGCCGACCGCGACCTGCATCGGCATGTGCGCGAAGATCACCAGTGCGGGCACGATGAAGACGCCGCCACCGAGTCCCGAGATTGCGCCGATGAATCCCGCTGCTACGGCTAGCGACATCAGGTAGATCAGGATTTGCAGCATGCGTAGAGTCCGGCCTCGGATTGAGAGTACGAGATGTCGGCTTTGGCAGTATCACGGGCAGGGACGCCCCTGCCACTGGAATAGGAAAAGATCGGTAGGTCATCTGTAACTATGGCACACAAGCCTACGAAAGAGCTGCGATGGCCAGAGTCGTCGCGATTCCGTAGGGCGCGTTGACGATGATGGCATAGACCATAATGCCGGGACCGCCTTTGAGGCCGAGGAGTCCCTGTCCGCCCATCGGCAGGAATACGAGAAGCAGGGCCGCGACGGGCGCGAGGAAATAAAGGAAGCCCACGATATTGTGATGGGCTGTCAGCGACCTGAGGATGAAGGCGAGCGGGATGCCCCAGAAACCGCCCCATACGAGCGGCCGGTATACGTAGGGCGGCGAGAGCGATATCGGCTTCGCTACTCCGAGCGCCGGGCCGATCCCGATATGGAAAACAATCGTCGCGGTGAGCACCACGATCGCGGCGCCGATAAAGCCTGCGGTGAATCCTAGTGCGACGACCTCTCCGATTCCTTTGCCCTTTAACATACGCGCTCCTTCCGCGCGCACGAGTGCGAGTTCGAGCGGCGCGATATGGCGGAGTTCGATTTCAAATTAGATCAGTACCGCGCTACCGCAAAGGGTTTGCAGCCGCGAGGAGATATGCAGTCGAGACACTGCGTCGGACGGACTGCATGCCAGCCGCTCGGCTCGGGATAGTCCCGGCAAATGCTGGGGATTTCAGTCTTAGTTGGGTCGGCATCGTGCTTGCTCTAGAGGTAGGAAACGAAAATGACCAAGATTGTTAGCGCTCTGGTCACTGAGCTAAGTCAATTATACGGACCGGCATTTCCGGCCCCAGGTGAGGCAGGATGTTCGGCATCTTCATAATCGCTTTAATCATTTACGCGGTCGTTCAACATCGAAAGCGCAATCGAATCCGCTGGATGAAGTGGGGCGATCGCGACTACTCGAAATGGAAGAACGCCGAGTGGACGAAGTGGACCGACGCAGCCAAGAGTGGCGACTGGTCGAAGTTGGCCGATGCGGCGAAGCACACCGATTGGTCGAAGTGGGGCGAGGCGGCGCAGAAGACGGCGAGCACGCACGCGGAGCAGTTCGCGAACGATCTTCACTCGAAGATCAAGCGCGATTTCGAATCACGGATGTCGCGGAAGTTCGAAGCCAAGTCCGCGCGGTACGAGCGCAAGATGCGCGCGCGGTTCAATCGTCAGACGCAAAAATACGGCGGCGTCAATCTCGATCCCGCTCAGGATTTGCCGCCACCGCCGCAGTTCAAGAGTGACGCCGAGCGGCAGGGCTACGAGCGCGCGCGCAAACGCGCCACCGCAGAGGCCGGCTTTTTCGTCCATCTCATGTGGTACGGAATCATCATCGGCTTCCTGTTCGTGATCAATCTTTTGACCGGAGGCTTCGGCGGATACCCATGGTTCATATGGCCGGCGCTCGGATGGGGATTCGGAATCGCGAGCCACTTCGCCGCGGTGTACGGATGGCGATGGGTGCATCAGCGCGTATTCGAGCCGGCAATAGAGCGCGAAGTGAAACGAGAGGTATTGCAGGAAAAGGAACAACTGCGCACCGAGAAGCAGGCCTCGCTCGATGAGTTGACGGCGACCTTTGCGCACGAAATCAGAAATCCAATCGCGGCGGCCAAGAGCCTGGTGCAGCAGATGGGCGAGGACCCGACCTCTCACGAAAACGTCGAGTACGCAAAGGTCGCGCTCGACGAACTGGCGCGCGTCGAGCGCAGCGTGTCGCATCTGCTCAAGTACGCGAAGGAAGAAGACTACGCATTCGCAAACGTGAACCTGGCCTGGGTGCTCGACGGAGCGCTGACCCAGATGCGCAGCAAGCTCGAGGCAAACTCGGTCGCCGTCTCGCGCGCATATTTGAGCGGCCCGATGGTTCGCGCCGACGCCGACAAGCTGAGGCAAGTGTTTTCGAACATGATCGACAATGCGATCGACGCGATGGAATCGACCAAGGGCGAGCGCAAACTCGAGTTCGCAATTCAGAACAACGGCGCCGGGATGGCGGCGGTAAGGATTCGCGACAACGGCTGCGGAATTGCCGACGACAAGATCGGCAAGATTTTCAATCCATTCTATACGTCGAAGGAAACCGGCACCGGGCTTGGGCTTGGGGTCGCAAAAAAAGTGATCGACTCGCATCGTGGAACTATCCAGGTGCACAGCACGGTCGGAGTCGGCACCGAGTTCGTACTCGAGATACCGCTTAGCGACGCGGTTCGCGACGCGGCGGAGTCGGGCGCTGATTCCACTGGTGACGAGTCGGCGCAACAGCCGACGCAGAATCTCAATGGTCAAGCCGATGCCGGCGGACCAATCGTCGCGGCGCCGACGACGCCGCTGTCCACCGAAACTTCGAGGTTACGCAATTGAAAGGCCGACTGCTGGTAGTTGATGACGAGCGCGGAATCGTCATTGCGCTCAAAGGGCTCTTCACCAAGGAGGGCTACGAAGTCGAGACCGCGGAGAGCGGCGAGGAAGCGCTGCAAAAGGTCAAGGCGGGCCTGTTCCACGTGATCATCACCGACTTGAGCATGAAAGGAATGAGCGGACTCGAGTTGCTGAAGCAGGTCCGCGAGCTCGACCCGGCGTGCGCAGTGCTGATGATCACCGCATACGGCACGCAACGAATCGCAGTCGAAGCGATGAAGGCCGGCGCCGAAGATTACCTGCCCAAGCCATTCGACAACGACGAGCTGCGCCTGAAGGTTCGCAAGGTGATGGAGACGCAGTTGCTCAAGCGCGAGCATAGCCAGCTGCTCGAGCAGGTGCGTCTCGAGACCGGGACTTTCGAAAACATGATCGGGAAGTCGCGCGCGATGATGCGCGTGTTCGAGACCATCGACAAGGTTGCGCCGACCGACGTGACGGTTTTGATTCGCGGCGAGTCCGGCACCGGAAAGGAGCTGGTCGCGCGCGCGATACATTTTCGCAGCCCTCGCGCGCGCAAGCCGTTCATCGCAGTTAATTGTGCGGCGTTCTCGCGCGAACTGGTCGAGAGCGAACTCTTCGGCCACGAAAAAGGCTCGTTCACCGGCGCGACTGCGCGCCGTGAAGGCAAGTTCGAAGCGGCTGACGGTGGCACTCTTTTCCTCGACGAGATCGGCGACATGGCGCTCGAGACGCAGGCCAAGCTGCTGCGCGTGCTGCAGGAGAAGCAGTTCGAGCGTATCGGCGGGAATCAGCCGTTTAACGTCGACGTGCGTATAATCGCAGCGACCAACCAGGACCTCGAAGCGATGATCGCGCAGGGCAAGTTTCGCGAAGACCTCTACTACCGCCTGAAGGTCGTCGAGATTCGCGTGCCCGCGGTTCGCGAGCGACGCGAAGACGTTCCGCTGATGGTCCAGCACTTCATCGCGGAAGCGTGCAAGCGCTTCTCGACTCCGGAAAAACAGCTCTCGGCCGAAGCGATGCGCGCGTGTGTCGAGGCGCCGTGGAAGGGAAACGCGCGCTCGCTCAAGGCAGCGATCGAGCAGGCGGTGATTCTGTCCTCGGGGGTCGAGATAACTTCTGAGGATCTGTTTGCCGGCTCGGAGCCGGAGAGCGATCATGCAGCGCCCGCGTCCGCGAGTAGCGCGAATCATGCGCCCGCGGCCACTGACGGAGGCGAATCGGCGCTGACTTTTCGCGAGGCGAAGGAAAAATTCGTCGGCGACTGGGAGCGGGATTTTTTCATCCGCGCACTGCGCGCAACCGGCGGAAATATCTCGCGGGCTGCGGAACGGACCGGGATGTACCGGCAGAGTTTTCAACAAAAGATGCGCGAGCTCGGGATCACGCTCGCCGATATCGGGCTCGCACACAAGAGCGACGCGAACTGATCGGAGATCAATGCGATGAACTCGACTGAACCTCAAGTCTCGAGCAACGCTCTCACTACCATGAAAATTCATCCGCCGCTGTTGGCGGGTGCGCTCTTGATCGTCACGATTGCCCTGCACTTCATGTTGCCGGAAGAGCGTTCCGTGGGATGGCTCCAGGTGTTCGGCCTGTTGCTGGTCGCGGGCGGCACGGGAATCAGCTCTTTTGCGGCCGCAATTTTCCAGGCGCGCGAAACGACCAGGAATCCGTATGGCGATCCCACCGCATTCGTCGTGCAGCCGCCATACACCTGGACGCGAAACCCGATGTATCTCGGCCTTACGACAGTGTTGCTTGGACTGGCGATCTTCTTCGGGTCGATCGTGATGATCCTTGCGCCAGTGGCGTTCGTTATGGCGATCGATCGAATTGTGATTCCGCGCGAAGAGGAAACGATGGAGCGGCTCTTCGGCCAGCAATACGTCGATTACAAAGACCGGGTCAGGCGGTGGATCTAAATAAGCAACAGTCGGCGATGCGGGCGGATTCAGCTTCGCAGCCGAAAGGAGAACGGAAAGTGTTATCAAGAATTTTCAAATTGATTGGAGGAAAGTGGAGCCGATGGGTAAAAGCGCGTGAGGCGCGCGATCCGGAAGCGGTGTACGAATCCGCAATCTCGGATCGGGTGCGGCGTTATCATCAACTCAAGACCGCAGCGGCCGGCGTCATCTACATGCGCAACAAACTCGAGCGCGAGCTGCGCGAGAAACTTGCCGAGATGAAGGAAGTCGATGAAGAAGCGGGCCAGGCCGCCGACATGAACGAGGATCAGTGCGCGCTGATCTTGATTCAGCGCAAGCATGTGCTCGACTCCGATTGCACGCGCCTGCGCGAAGAGCTGGGCGAGCTGACCTCCGAAGCCGAGGAAGCCAAGAAGAACCTGATCTCGTTCAAGTCCGAAATCGAGAAGCTCAAGGTCGAAAAAGTGCGGATGATGGCTCGGCTGAAGAACGCGCAGGCGCGAGTGCGAATCCAGCGCGCGCTCGAGGAAATCTCCTACGACGACGATGTGCGCGCGCTCGAAGAAGTGCGCGAATCGATTCAGCGGATGCTGGCGCAGGCGGGCGTCAATCGCGAAATCGCGGGCTCCGAACTCAGCGACAAGCTCGAGGAGATCCGTCAGCGCAACGCAGAGGCGAAGGCGCAGGCCGAACTTGCGGACTTGAAGCGCAAACGTCGTCCGCCACTCGCGCCGATGGATATTTTCACCGCGGCGGCCAACGCGGCAGCCAACGGCGACATCAAGCACGCGAGTTGATGCGAACATGCTGAGCGTGGCCATCTTTTCCGGAAACAAGATCGACGGGAGCATGCTCCATTCTGGAGAGCGGCTCTTTGGCCTGGCGCTTTTCGGCGGACTCGACATCGACCTGACCTACGCGCCGCCCGAGCTCGAGGTCACCGTTGTCGCGATTTTCGGCGGAGCCAAGGTCAGAGTGCGACCCGACGAAGAAGTGATGTTCGACGGCTTCAGCCTGTTCGGCGGCCGCAGCATCGAGCCGCGCCGTCAGCAATCACCGCCGTTGAGTGCACCGGTCGACGATGAGGACGCTCCTTTCCCGCTGGACATTCTCGCGTACTCGCTGTTCGGCGGCGTCACCGTGAAGCGGGGTTGGTGAATATGCGAGCAGGAAACACAGTGGTTGCGGCATTCTCGGTGATTGCGCTGATTGGCTCTGGATGCGGTCATCCGCCGCCGCATCCGGAGGCGATGGGAAAGCACGCCCGATCCGGTGAGGGACCTTCGCAAATTATCGCGGCGAACAGTTTTTTTGGCGGTGTAAATGTAACCGCGATGGTCGACCAATGTGCCGGACGCGTGCAACTCGCGCAGGGCGCCGCGACGGTCTCGGATTCGTGCTTCACCGGCGATACTAACGTCGTGCTATGCACCGATGCGACGGCGGCGAACGCAGTCGAGTGCGCGGCGGGAAAGGGCAAGCTCGCGCTCGCGGGCACGGGGAGCGATCTGATCAACTACGCGCGCGTTCGTTAACGACGGAACAGCGCCGAATCCGCTATCGGCATCCCGAGTGCGTAGCGGCGCAGCCAATCGAGCGCGACCTGCGACGTGATCAGCTTGACCCAATCGCGAGTGCCGCGAAATTGGTAGCGGCGCGTGAACGATTGATCGTCGGCGGATAGCGCGATGCATACCGTGCCGACCGGCTTGTCCGGCGTGCCGCCGTCGGGTCCAGCGATCCCCGAGGTCGCGACCGAGACGCTCGCGCCGGTGCGCTTGCGTACTCCAGCGGCCATTTCGCCCACGCATTCTTCGCTCACTGCGCCATGGACCCTGAGCGTTTCCTCTGAGACGCCGAGCACGCCTTCCTTGACGTCGTTGGAGTAGGTGACCAGGTCGCTCTTGAAGTATCGCGAGCATCCGGGAACGTTGGTTATGCGATGCCCGATCAGGCCGCCGGTGCATGACTCCGCGATCGCAAGGGTCAGATTTTTCTCGACGAACAGCCGCCCGACTACTTCCTCCATCGAGACATCGCCCTCGGCGTACGCGTACTGAGAGATTTTCTCGCGCACGCGGCGCGACAGCTCGTCGAGTTTGCGATCGACTTCTCCGGGCGCGCCTTCCACCCTGACCTTGAGCGAAATTTGCGGGAAGCTCGCGCGGAACGAGACTTTCGCTTCTTCCGGTTTGATCAAGCCTGCGACTGCCTCGTCGAGTGCGGACTCGCTGATTCCGAAAGTCTGGAAGATGCGCACGGCGTAGACCTTGTCGGTGCCGCGATTGGCGCCGATCCACGGAATCACCGTGTTTTCCATCATCGGTTTCATCTCGCGCGGCACGCCGGGCAGCACGATCAGATTCGCGGTATGGCCGTTCATCGTAATCGGCATCCTGAAGCCGGGCGCGGTGCCGAGCGGGTTCTGGACGACGGTCGCGCCTTCGGGAAACATCGCCTGCTTGAGGTTGTTCTCGGGCATCGGACGACCGATGGTCGCGAAGAGCCGCTTCATGTGATCGACGGTTGCCTCGTCCCGCCACAGTTTCACGCCGGCCAGCCGCGCGATCGTTTCGGTAGTCAAGTCGTCGGCGGTCGGTCCGATCCCGCCGGTAGAAATTACTACGTCGCCCATTCCGATTGCCGTTCGCCACGCCCATTCAAGGCGCTCAGGCACGTCGCCGACAGTGAGCACCGCGACCAGATCGATTCCAATCTCGGCGAGCTTATCGGACAGGTAGTTCGCGTTGGTATCGACAACTTTGCCGGTGGTGATTTCGTCGCCGGTTGAGAGAATTACAGCGTTTTGAATCATCGAGAGCTCCCTCCGAGGAGCGCGCCTTTTTCAGAGCACGCGCGCGATCACATGCAGCACAATATTCGCATAAATCGCTGCGGCCAAATCATCCAGCATTACTCCCGCGCCGTTGCGCATTTTTCGATCGATCAGACTCGCTGGCCACGGTTTGATCACGTCGGATATTCGAAACAGCAGGAATCCCAGCATCATGTATGGAAACGTGAGTGGATTGCCGAACATCGTCGCCGCCATTCCGAGCACTTCATCGATCACGATGCGCGAATCATCGTGTTGATCGAAAATTTTCTCGGCGCGATCGGAAATCCAGCAGGCGATCGCAAACAGGATCGCAAAGACGATCAAGCATAGCGCGGGCGACCGCTCCCACAGCGGCCCAAAGGCGAGCCATATCACCACGAGTCCGACCGCGGAGCCCGCGGTTCCCGGCGCGATTGGAGCGTAACCCGAATAGAATCCGGTCGCGAAGAAGATGATAAGTCGGCGCATCAGGTAAATCGGATGCGCGAAGATAGCACGGCGCCCTAGCTGGTGGTTAGTGTGATCGGGTCTTCCTCGGCGCCGACTTCGACCGACGCGACGCCCTCGATCGTCTGCGCGACCCCGATCACCAGGTCATCCCACGGCGGCACCAATCCGGGTCCGGTCACGCGCACGCAGCCCGACGAGCAATTGACCGCGACCTGCGCATCGCGAATTTTCGGATGCGCTACCAAAGCCGCATGGACCTGGGCCGCGATCGACGCGTCGCGCATCAGTTTGGTTCGCTCCGGACTGCCCGCACCGTCGATATGCACCGCGAGCGCGGTGAGGGTCTTAGCGTGGGCGGCGAGGGAAAGCCTGGCGGTGTTCATTACCAGGTCGTAGATCGCGGGATCGTCAATATCGCGCCCGAATAAAGTTTGAATGCGGGCCTTCACCTCGGTATCGAAATCGTGAACATGCTTTTCCGCGGCCGCCGCGGTTAGATTCTGGTCCTTCGCTACCTGCTTTGCGCGCTGGGCGAGCGGCGCTATCGTGCGCACCCTGATACCGTTTCCGCCTTCGGGCAGAAAACTTGCCGGACTGCGTCCTGTCACGACGATCCGGTCTTGCGCGGCCTCTTGAAGGAAAACAGCGCGATAGTACGCGATATAACGGCCGCTCTCGGCTTTCCGTTCCCAGAAACGGGGGTTGTGCATCTCAAAAAACTTCATCTGCTCTGCGCTCACGTCGAAGCGCTTCGCAGTTTCGGAGATTAGTTGCTCGCCGGTTTGGAACCGATAACCGAGTTCCCCTGCCACGAGTTCGCCGAGCTCGATGCCTCGGCTGCCCATCTGTTGACTTATCGCGATAACCGCCATCGCATGCTCCCCAAGCCGGCGAGATTTGGTCCCCGCGAGCATCTTAGGTTCGCGCCCGCAAAACGGCAAACCTCTCGCGATGGCATCGGGGGCAAGGTGCGGATAGGATTCTCGCGGCTGGCTGGAAGGAACGATGGAAGAAAGTGATTTAGCGCGCGAGCTGACGCTCGCGAAAAAGGCCGCGCGAGCGGCGGGCGAAATTCTGCGCGGGCATTGGCGCCGCGGCGGCTACAAGATCGGATCGAAGGGGCACGACAATCCGGTCACGGCTGCCGATCTCGAAGCCGATCGCGCGCTCAAGAAATTGCTCCATGATCCGTTTCCAGAATATGGATGGCTCTCCGAGGAGACCGTGGACAACGACGCACGGCTCAAATGCCGGCGCGTTTGGATCGTCGATCCGCTCGATGGCACCAAGGAGTTCATCAACGGCATCCCCGAATTCTCGGTCGCGATTGCGCTGGTCGAAGACGGCGTGCCCGTGCTCGGTGTGACCTACAATCCGATCAAGCGCGAGATGTATTGGTCGGCGCGCGGAGTGGGATGCTCATTTGAATACGCACTCGGTGCGTGTCACTCGGACGAGGACGCTCAAGCGCGCGACTGTGCTCGCGAGCCGCAGCGAGACGGCGCGCGGCGAGTGGCAGGTGTTTCATGGAGTGATGAAAGTCAGCCCGACCGGCAGCGTTGCGTACAAGCTCGCGATGGTTGCGGCGGGCAAAGGCGACGCGACATTTACGCGCTCACCGAAAAGTGAATGGGACATCGCGTCAGGCGCCGCGCTGGTCATTGAGGCTGGCGGCATAATCACCGATATCAGGGGGCGCGAAATTCGCTTCAATCAGCGCAACGTCAAGCTCGAGGGACTGATCGCGGACAATCGGATTCTGCACCCGGCGCTGCTCAAGGTCGCGCCGCATCCGCGGACGAAGTCGTAATCGAGGCTCCGCCGGCGGCGGGCGCGATCTCATAACGCGCGCGTCCCGGTCCGGTTTCCGGAAGGAAGTACATCGTCACGATCGGCAGAAACTGGAACGCGAGGAACGCGAGCATCACTGCCTTAAGCCCGTAATGCGCCGCGAGCGCGCCGCCGAGAAATGGCGAGATGAACGCGCCGAAGTAGCCGATCGCCCATACGAAGCCGATCGCGGCGCCAAGGCGCACCGGATTCATGCCAGGCAATTCCATCAGCAAGGTGGTGATCGCGGCGAGTGAGCCGGCCGCGCCGATTCCGACCAGCACAAGCGAGAGCCTTATCCACATCGGATCAGGTAGCACGATCGCGCCGGCACATCCGATCAAAGTTGCAAACGCAATCGGCCACGTGAACGGCTTGCGCAGTCCGCTCATCCCGGTGCCGATTCCGCCGGCCAGCGCCGCGAACAGTCCGGTGAACGGCAGCACCTGCGTCATCAACGAGGCTTCGGCCAGGGTCATGCCGCGATAGGTGCGGAAGAACTCGGGGAGAAACGCGGTGTAGATCTGGAAGACCCACATCCCGCCGAAGAGTCCGCCCGCGATCAGCAGCACGTTGCGCATCTTCACGACTTCCATCAACGCCGACCCGCGTTCGGCGGGCGCTTCGATCGCCGACGGCGCGGGAGCAGCGCTTGCTTGGCTCCGATGCTCGCGGCCTAGGACCGTCCACAGCAGGCCGACTCCCGCCGAGCCGACGCCGTACCACAGGAGCACCATTCGCCACGACGAACCGACCGCCGCAAACAGCGCCGGCGTCATGCGGAAAACCGCGGTGAGTCCGACGTAGCCAAACGCGAAGTTGACCATGTTGATGTACGGCCATTCGCCCTCGCCAAACCATTGCATCGTGAGCGTACCCGGCGGTGCGATCACGACGCCATAGCCGATTCCCTCGAGCACGCGGCATGCGAGCAGCGCCGCAAAGTTCGGCGCGTAACCGCTCGCGATCTGTCCGATCGCCATCAGCCATATTCCGATCACGAGCGCGCGCAGCGCGCCGATCCGCTCGGCGACCACAGCGCCCGCGAGTGAGAAGACGCCGATACAGAGCGCGATGATCGAGATGATCAGGCCCGCGTCGCTGAGTGAGATTTTGAGTCCGTTCCTGATTTCACCGAGGATCGGTGCGGGTGCGAGCCAGGTGAGCGACTGCGCGGTCAAAAGAAGCAGCAGCAGGACCTCGATCACCCATCGATACGGCGAAAGCTTGCTTTGCTCCATTGCGCGCTGCTCCTTGGGATTCAATCGGGCGCAGTCTTTCGTATAACCCGCCGCGCTCGAGATCGGCAATGCGGAAAATTCAGATCTTCTGCTCGCCGCTCGCCCATCTGAGGTATAGGAGCATCCCGACCAAATAAACCGCGGCGATCAGATAGAAGACCGCGCTGAAAGATTTGGTCGTTTGTACGATCAGACCCGCGGCGGCAACGCCGATGATGCCGGGGATGGTAGCCACGGTATTCGAAATGCCCATCAGGATTCCGGCGTAGGTCGGGGCGACGTCCAGGTGGTTAACCCCGAACGCCGCAGAACTGATGCCGTTGGCAGAAGCCGCGACCGTGAGCCACGCAACCGCCGTCACCGGCGAAAGCGCCGTCGGCACTATCATCAGGGCGATCGCGCCAATCGTGAACGCCGCGCTCTGCATCGACTTTCGCACTGCGCCGACGCTTATCCCGCGTGCGATCATCGAATCGGCGAGCCATCCGGAAAAACTGATCGTGAAGAAGGTCACGATCCAGGGGATGATTGAGTACGTGCCGACTTTCGCCAGCGGAACGTTGAAGCTGTGATGCAAATAGGTCGGCATCCAGAGCAGCAAAATGTTGAAACCGAAGTTCGAGCAGAAATGCGCAACCACGATTGCCCATACCGCTTTCTCTCTGGCGATCGCGGACCACGGAACACGGATCGCTCGCAATTGCGCGGTGCGCGCCGTCGTGATCAGAGTTCGTTCCGATGCGCCGACGCGGGTCGAGTTCTCCGGACCGTCGGCCGCAACCCACATCCAGACCGCCACCCAGACCCCGCCGAGCGCGCCCGAGATATAGAACAGCGCCGGCCATCCAAATGCGTGAATGATCATAGGACTCACGCTTAGCGCCAGGACAGTGCCGACGTACATTCCGCTGTAATTTACCGACAGGACGCGCGCGCGCTCCGACGGCAGCGTCCAGCGTGACGTCAGGCTGTGAATGGAGGGGAAATTTACTCCTTCGCCCAGGCCAAGCAGCACTCGCGTCGCGAGCAGAGCGGCAAAACTCGCGGCCGCTGCGGGCGGCATGATGAAAGTCGCGAGCGACCAGACGGCCACGCCCGCCGCCAGCACGCGATGGCCGCCGAAGCGATCGGCCATCCATCCTCCGACGAGCTGGGTCCAGATGTAGCCCCAGAAAACGGCCGACAGCACGACGCCCTGCGCCGCTGAGTCGTAACCAAACTCGCGGGCGAGCGGAATTATCGCAACTGAAATGCTGATCCGATCGATGTAGCAGAGCGCCGTGCCGAGAAAGAACAGCGCGACCACCGTGTAACGCGCGGGCCATCGCGGAGTTTCGTCACGCGGGCGCGCCGAAGGGGCTGGTTCACCCATGATGCACGAAGCTTTAGCCCGCGCGCCGAGTCGTTGGCCAGAGCAGAGTCGACTCGAAAAAAAAGACGCGAGAGAATCCTCCCGCGTCTTCATCTACAATCGAGACCCTGGCGCGCTCAACTATCTCCCGACCGCGTGGCGAACCGTGTGGAGTATATAGATGAAGTCGCGCGGCGAACGCACGTCGCCGAGCAGCGCAACTCGCGACAGCATTTCCATCTCGTCATTCGAGATATTGTGGATGCGCCGCAGCTGATCGTTGTTCTTGAAATCCTGCCATGCAGAATCGGGCGCCGACTCAGCCTCGGGGCTGAGCAGAGCCTGTGCGCGCGGATTGGCGAGAAAAAACAGATCGCGCCGATCGAGTGCGAGCACTTCAGCGAGCCGCGTTACGATCTTGTCGGACGGATGGCGTTTGCCGGACTCCAGGTGCCCGACGTACGGAGTTGAAGTCTTGATGCGGTGGGCAACTTCTTCCTGGGTCAGATCAAGTTGCCGTCTGCGCTCGCGAATCACTTGCCCGAAACTACGTTCCTTGGAGCGTGCCATTCCCTTTTTTCCCCTTTGTTGAAGTAGCTGCGGCGAAGAAGAGTCCGCAGCCTAAATCAAATTGATGGAATTCAGCCCATACAGTTAGTATCATCTAGATGACTTTAAGGCAACCATAGAGCCTGTGAAAGGGTGGAACGGCCTTCAATCGGTGCGAAGACGATGTAAATCGTACAAATTGTTTCACTTCGCTATCCAACGGTTATTGGCACATTTGCTCATTCCATAAATCAAATTAGTTAAATCCACGCAAAAGGATTCGCCTCAATTTCCATAGGGATTTCGGCCATGATTCAAGTAAAGCGAAAAATCCGCGACGCCGTCAAGTTTTTGCGGTGAACTTTTGAAATGGGATTCGCTACCGCTCCTCAGACCTCCCACGCTGACCTTATCGTTGCCTATAGCTCGCCCACTGCGATCGAAGTAGCGGACCTCCACTTCGATCGGCCCGGCATCCCCGCCCGTGTTGCGCAGATCCCCTTCGACCGACACTTCGTCGCCGCTGCGGACCAGACGGCTCCCCGCCACTTTTATTGGCTCGACTGCGAACAGCGCGAAGAACACGTAGAGCGCGAAGCCGAGCGCGGCGAGCAGCATGATGATCGCGCCTTTGCGCATCGATGCGACCCTAGTATGACCTCGGCAGGCCGAGCACGTGCTCGGAAATCGAGTTTAGCACCATCTCCTGCGACACCGGCGCGATCTTGAGCAGGCGGCACTCGCGAAAATAGCGCTCGACGTCGTAGTCGCGAACGTAACCGTATCCGCCCAGAGTTTGCACCGCGCGATCGCATGCTTCGAAGGCCGCGTCGGCGGCGCGCAGTTTCGCGGTGTTGGCCTCGGCGCCGCACGGCTTGCGGTTGTCGAACAGCCACGCCGCCTTGAGCATCATCAGCTCGGCCGATTCGAGCTTGGAATAGGAATCGGCGAGTGGATGCGCGATCGCCTGGTTTTGTCCGATCGGACGGCCGAAGACGACGCGTTCTTTCGCATACCTGACCGCTTTCGCGATCGCCGCGCGTCCGATTCCAATCGCCTCGGCGGCGACCAGGATTCGTTCCGGATTCAACCCGTCGAGCAGGCAATGAAATCCTCGTCCCTCGCCGCCAATGAGATCGGTCGCCGACACTTTCAGGTTGTCGATGAAAAGCAGGTTGGTATCGACTGCGGCGCGACCGAGTTTCTCGAGCTCGCGAATCTCGACCGTGGCCGGATCGAGGTCCGCGAAGAACAGGCTCATGCCGTCGGTCTTCTTCTGCACCTGATCGAATGGCGTAGTCCGCGTCAGCAGCAGCATCTTGGCCGCCTCGCGAGCTTTGGTGGTGAAGACCTTGCGCCCGTTGATCACGTAGTTGTCCCCGTCACGCCGCGCGGCAGTCTTAATATGCGTGATGTCGTTGCCGGCGTCGGGCTCGGTGACCGCAAACGCGACATGCATCTCGCCGCTGACGACCCTGGGCAAGTAGCGGCGCTTTTGTTCTTCACTGCCATGAAAGACGAGCGGGCTCACTCCGAAGATCGAGAGGTGAACCGAGCTTGCGGCCGCCATCGCTCCGCCCGACGCGGCGATTTCGCGCATCACAAGAGATGCCTCCGTGATGCCGAGGCCGCTGCCGCCGTACTTTTCCGGAATCGCGACGCCCAGGTAACCGGCTTTGGCGACCGCATCATAGAAATCGTGGGGAAATTCCGCGCGTCGATCGTGCTCGCGCCAGTACTCGTCGGGAAAGTTTCCGCATAGCGTCCGCACCTGCCGGACGATCTCGCTTTGCGCTTGGGTCAATTCAAAATCCATGTTGGTACTTCCTGCGAAATGCAACGTTTAGCTTCATACTTATCACTTGCAAAATCTGCCGAATCTGTCACTTAGGGACCCGAAAAATGCTTAAGGAGACAGCAGATGCATTTTATACGGGCGTCACCACCGGCTAACCGACCATCCGAATTCACGTCGTTGCTGAGAGATTTCGGCGTCGGACAATTATTACCCCGGTATGAATCTTGAAACCAAGCTGCCGGTTCATTACCGCAGCCCGCTACGTGTGGGCGCAGCAAGCCGCGGCGTACGACCGCGTGTCTCGGAGGGAGGAGATCGTGAACAGAGGGATTAAGACCCGGGTCGGCCCAGGGATTCGGCTCTTCGCCGGCATAGCAGCGATTTTGCTGTTCTGCCACGCGAATAGTTGGGCGCAAACAACGGAAACCACGACGACGAAACACAAACATCGGAAGACTGTAGTCACCACGACTGTCGTCGCGAGCGCCAGCGAACAGCAGCGGCTCGACGCGTTGTCGGGCCAGATGAGCAATCTGCAGAAGCAGACCGACGACACCAGCAGCGAGGTCAAGAAGATCGAACAGGCGATCACCGTCGCGCCGCCGGCAACCGCCGACGCGAAGCCGGCCACGATTGGCGAGCATGTGGGCCTGGTCGAAAAGGATGTCAGCGACATCAAGAAAAATTTGTCGGACAACCTTGGAATCAGCGTCCATGCGCTGGTGGATGCGGGCTACGAGCATAACTTCAACCAGCCCAACGGCAACACCAACGTGTTCCGCGCATGGGACCAGGATGGATTTCAGCTCACCCAGGGCAATCTGCATATCGAGCGCGATGGAACCGTTGGCTTCGTGACCGATATCAACTTCGGCCAGGTCGCCAACGCGATTTCCTCGGTCACGCACTACTCGAACCCGTCCCCGGTCGGCAATCAGTTCGTCGATCCGACCCAGTATTACCTGACCTATACTGCGCCGCTCGGCTCGGGCGTGAATTTTGAGGCCGGACGTTTCGTGACGCTGCTCGGTGCCGAGGTCATTCCGGTTTACAACAACCAGAACTACAACGAGAGCCGCGGCCTGCTCTTCAACCTGGGCGAACCGCTGACTCACACCGGCATCCGCGCCAGCTACACGTTCAACGACTTCGTATCGGCCACGGCCGGAGTGAACAACGGATGGGATGATCCAGCCGCCAACTCCAACGCCGGTCCGAACTATGAGGGCGAGCTAACCCTCAACACCAAGGACAAGTCGGTGTCGCTTGTGCTCAACGGCATCTGGGGCCCGAATGCTATCGGCGGGGCTAATGGTAAGCAGACTTCGAACTCCAACCTGGGCGCGATCGATCCGATCTTTACCTGGAAGCCGTCGTTCATACCCAAGCTGACCCTGCAGACCGAGTACCTGTACGGTAGTCAGGAAGGTCCGGTGATCCACGGCCACAGCGCATCGTGGCAGGGAATGGCGCAGTACCTGGTGTACGACTTCACGCCCTCGGTCGAGGCGGCGACACGCGGCGAATTCTTCCAGGACAAGGACGGTGCGCGCACCACGGGCACCGGCCAGACAGTGTGGGAGATCACCCAGACGCTGAGCTACAAGATACCCGAAGTGACGGGACTCATCGCGCGCCTGGAATATCGGCACGACAATTCGGATGAGAACGTATTCACGAACAACGGCACCATCAATCCGCTGACCGGCACGAATTTTCATCTATGGCGCGGCCAGGACACCTTGGCTGCGAACTTCATTTACGCCTTCTAACCACTCGGGGAGGAGTTTCATCTTCGCAGGCGGCGGGTCCGGAACGGATCCGCCGCTTGTCTTTCCGGCTCCGATTCATCTTGTTCGGCAAGCATGCTAGGAATTCGTCCGCCCTCCGATGAATCACACATCCGCGATCACAATCCTGGTCCTGCTTCTGTTTGGCCCACTTGCGATCTCATGGATCGAGCACAATATCGAGCTCTATTGCCTGGGACTCGGCGTGCTCGCGACTATCCTGGGGGCCGGCTTCAGTCGGGAACTGATTGCCAAGGCGCTGCACGAGCCGCTCGCGATCAGCGTTGCGGTAGTCGTCGCGGCACTTCTTTTTCGATGGAGCAACGCGAGACTCGACATGAGCTTCACGCGGCTTCGCAGTCGAGTCTCGCGCCCGGTACTGAGCGGCGCTGCGATTTTCGTGATCGCGACTATTTCCAGCATTATTACCGCGATAGTCGCCGCGCTGGTTCTTGTCGAAGTCGTCGGGATGCTTCATCTCGAGCGCGAGAGAAGGGTCCGCGTGACAATCGCCGGATGTTTCGCGATCGCGATGGGCGCGGCGATGACCCCGATCGGCGAGCCACTATCGACGCTTGCGGCGCGGGCGCTGAACCTGGGCTTCTTCGGTCTCTTCGACTTGCTTGCGCCATGGGTGGTGCCGGGTGTCGTGGCGACTTCGATCGTGGCCGGTGTTTTCGCGCGCGGTGAATACGAGGGCGACAATGCGGTCGGCAATGTCCGCCAATCCTACCTGCAAATCCTTGTTCAGGCACTCAAGGTGTTCGCGTTCATCGCCGGACTCGTGATGATCAGCGACGCTTACGGTCCGATCGCCAACGAGTATGTCAACAAGATGAGCAACGATCTTTTGTTCTGGGCCAACACGGTTTCGGCGGCGCTCGACAACGCGACGCTGGTCGCGCTCGAAGTTCACAAGATGACTCTGCCGCGCGCCCGGGAGGCGATCCTGGCGCTGCTCATTTCGGGCGGGATGCTGATACCCGGGAATATCCCAAATATCGTCAGCGCCGGCGCGCTCAAAATCGGCAGTGCGGCGTGGGCGAAGGTTGGGGTGCCGATGGGCCTGGTGCTGCTGGGCATCTATTTTGCTGTTATCAAAATACTGGGCTGAAGGCCGGGGCGAGAGATTCGAAATGAATGCTTTAGTGTTCCCGTTTCCTGGCGGTGGACGCTGTCGTTTGGCGTTGGATGCTGTCCAAGAAAGCGTCACTTGCTCGTTTAATGGGCGTTGCGTTTCAGGAGTTTTCGTGACAGAAAACGTTGTCGGCCGCGCGGTTCGTTTCGTAACTGGAGAACTGTAACGGCCGGTGCAATTCTTGAAGCCTGTGAGTTTTATTGTCGAGCGGCGCGAGGCGCAGCGGGCTTAATTTTTCGATAAATCAACAAAGTGGGTGCCGCCCCGTTAAGCGGCCAGGAGGGCTACGGGTTCGATGACGCCTAAACAAGTTTTGCAGATGATCAAGGAAAAGGGCGTGGTGATGGTCGATGTGAAGTTTATCGACCTGCTCGGCACGTGGCAGCATTTCACTGCCCCGATCTCCGAGTTCAAAGACGAAGCGCCTTTCGACGAGGGTCTCGGCTTCGATGGATCGTCGATTCGCGGCTGGCAGGCGATCGACAACAGCGACATGCTGGTGATTCCCGATCCAGACACTGCGGTGATGGATCCTTTCACCAAGGATCCGACGCTCAGCATCATCGCCAACATTTCGGATCCGATCACTCGCGCCGATTACACGCGCGACCCGCGCAACATCTCGCGCAAGGCCGAAGCGTATTTGAAGACCACGGGGATCGGCGACTCGGCGTACTTCGGGCCCGAGCCGGAGTTCTTCATCTTCGACTCACTGCGCTACGACACCACGCAGAATTCGAGCTACTACTACATCGATTCGAACGAAGGTAACTGGAACAGCGGGCGCGAGGGCGCGGTCAAGGACGGCGCGAACCTCGGCTTCAAGGTCAAGAACAAAGCCGGCTACTTCCCGGTCCCGCCGGTCGACACGCTGCAGGACATCCGCACCGAGATGGTGCTCGAGATGGAGCGAGTCGGAATCCGGGTCGAGAAGCAGCATCACGAAGTCGCGACCGCGGGCCAGGCGGAAATCGACATGCGCTTCCAGACCTTGACCAAAATGGCTGACTGGCTGACCTGGTACAAATACATCGTCAAGAACGTCGCGGTGCGTCACGGGATGACGGCGACCTTCATGCCCAAGCCGATCTTCGGCGACAACGGCACCGGCATGCACACCCATCAGAGCATCTGGAAGGGTGACACGCCGCTGTTCGCGGGCAACGGATATGCGGGGATGTCGGAGACCGCGATGCACTATATCGCGGGCATCCTGCATCACGCGCCGACGCTGGCGGCCTTCACCAACCCGGGCACCAACTCGTATCGCCGGCTGGTGCCGGGCTTCGAGGCGCCGATCAACCTCGCCTACTCGTCGCGAAACCGCTCGGCCTCAGTGCGAATCCCGATGTATTCGCCGTCGCCGAAAGCCAAGCGAATCGAAGTGCGATTCCCGGACCCGACCTGCAATCCGTATCTCGCGTTCTCCGCGATGCTGATGGCGGGACTCGACGGAATCCAGCGCCGGCTCGACCCGGGCCAGCCGCTCGACAAGGACATCTACGCATTGACGCCGGTCGAGCTGGCAGAGGTGCCGAGTATGCCCGCGTCGCTCGAAGAGTCGCTCAGCAACTTGAAGCGGGATCACGAGTTCCTGCTCAAGGGCGACGTTTTCACCGAGGATCTGATCGACACCTGGATCGAATACAAGATGGCGAACGAAGTAAGCGCGATCCGTCTGCGGCCGCATCCGTACGAATTCGCGCTTTACTACGACGCGTAGGATTGTAGACTCCTGGCGCAGCGACCTAAAAAGAGAGCGGCGGGCCATCCGGCTCGCCGCTTTTCTTTTGGTCTGAGTCGTTGAACGCGCGGATTTATTTTGCAGTTCCGGTAATCGGCACGTTGACCGACGGACGTGCGGGGTCGTCGCTCGTGATGGTCAGCTCGGCTGAGAACTTACCCTGGATTGTCGGCGCGAACGTTACCCTCACGTACTTGGAGTTCCCGGGCGAAAACACAAACGGCCCCATGCCGCTTGACGAGAAGGGCGAGCCTGCGGGTCCGCTCACGCTGCCTTCGAGCAGGCCGTGGCCATGGTTGGTGATTTTCACGTTTGCGCTTTCGTGATCGCCAACTTTGGCAAACAGATTGAGCGACGGTTGATTCACCGAGAGCTTGCCGTGCTTATGGTTCTTTGGCGTCGGAGTCGCACTTGGGGTTCGAGTAGGAGTAGCGGTCGCAGTTCTGGTGCTGGTCGGCGTTGAAGTTGCGGTTCTCGTCGGCGTCGCGGTCGAAGTAGCCGTCGCCGTGGCAGTCTGGGTACTGGTGCTGGTCGGCGTGGCAGTTGATGTAGCGGTTGCCGTTGGAGTTGCGGTCGCAGTTGGCGTTGAAGTCGCGGTTGCGGAGGCGGTCCGGGTGCTGGTCGACGTGGCGGTCGATGTAGTCGTCGCAGTTGGAGTCGCGGTGAGCGTGGCCGTCGCAGTTCTGGTACTGGTTGCAGTGGTAGTCGCGGTAGGAGTTGCGCTCGCAGTCGGGGTGGCCGTCGCAGTGTTGGTCGCAGTCGCGGTGGGTGTCGGTGACGCGACCGCGCCACGGTTAAAGTTCACGGTATCGATCGCAAAATCAGAGCAGGCGCCCTGGCAACTCGTGACGCTGAAGACCGCCTTACTGATATTCGCGCCGGTCTGATCTTTGACTCCGACGTAGGTCGCGTCGCCGTTCGTGTCGCTGGTTACAGGAAAAGATCCCAGCGAAGTCCCGCCGTTGAAGACCTGGACCTGCGCGGTAAATTGGGCCGGTCCATCTGCCTGGATAAGAGCGCCGACGCCTGACACCGAAGCGCCCAGGCTTAGATTCAGCGGTCCGTTACCGCCATTGCCGAGATCCGAGGTCCAGACCAGGCTATCGCCCGCGCCGAAGCCCGTACTGTTCCAGCTGCACGACGACGCAGGACATGCGATCGACACCAGGCTGCCGGATCCCGCCAGGGTAGCGGCGACGCTCAAACCTCCGCCTGAGGTGGCATTGAAGCTGGATCCGAGTGAGGTGGCGTCGGCGCCGAGCTGCGACCAGTTGACGGAGTCATTTGCGCTCTGAGCACCGGCGCTCGTTATCGCAAGCATCGAATCGGCGTGCGCGATCGTCGCCGCAAACACGCTCGCGAGTAGCAAACTGAAAAGCGCGCCGCCGATGGTTCGACGCTGATTATGTCGGCGGCGGCTCATAGGATTACGAGCAAGCCGCGCCCGCATCCTGGTTGAAGGTGCCGTTGTCGGAGTACCACCCGTTCACGCCGCGCGAAGGTGACTCACGAAAGAACCAGGAAAAAAAGGCCAGCTCTTGCGGGTGATAGGTGAAACCGTTGGACGCAAGCAGCGGCGGAAATTCAGTGCCGCTAAGCGGATCGCCGACTTCCAGATTGCTTTGACATCCACCCACCTGTCCGGTGTGACCCCACGATGGAGTCGAATTGTTGCCGGTCGGATCGTCCATCCATTCGCCGACCTCGTGACTCATCGCGGTGATGTCCGAAACGCCAATGAAAATTCCGGTGGTGTCAAAGTCGGCCGGTGCGTACGTCTGAGCGGGGCCTCCAAAGGCCCCGTGGTAGCCCAGGATGCAGCAATTGGAGGGGAAGGTCGGCGTTCCACTGGTCATCACCACGTCTTTCATCACCAAGAGAGGAAAAGTTGTGGGACCGACACCTTTGGTAGCCAGGTTCGGGATGATCGTTCCCGTGACCAGCGGATCGAACCAGTTGATATTCATGACGCCGATGATCCCGCCGCATCCGCCATAGGCGGCGGTCGAAAACACAGCCCCGTCCGCGGACGGCACGGTAACTGTCACGGCCGGGAGCACCGTCACCGGACTGAGTGTCGTGTGATAACGATCCTCGGTCACCGAAACGTTGGTCCAGAAGTTGCCACGCTGGAACGCATCGACGTACTGCGCCGTGCCCATATCGACGCCGCCCATGCTGATGTCGAGCGGCACATATAGCGGCGAATTTTGGGTCAGGCTGAGCGGCGTTCCGGCGGGTGAACAGGTGTTATCGGTCGCGGTCGGATCGAATACGGTTCCATTGGAGAACTTTATTATGAGCGGAACTATTATGGCCGGGACATTCGTCGTCCGTGCGCCGTGGAAAAACGGGCTTCGGCCGACCATCGCACCCGAATAGACTTGACCGTTGAGCGGCGAGGTGACTTTGTAGTTCCAGAGCGGGATCGTTCCAGCAGCGCTACCAGCTTGTGCCGCCTCAGCGCTGAAACCCTTCAGCGGTATCACGGTCGAATACGCCTGGGGGCGCGCAAGCGGCGCGTCATCCTGCGCGAACAGCATCGGTGCCGGCGCGCACAGACCGAATCCGGCAAACAAGAAAATCGACCACACGATGAGCTTCATGCGAAGCTTCGGGATGCTCGTCGCCAGGGCAGCGGGCTGCGTTTCACGTGTGGCGTGCTGTTCGTGCATCAAGCAACTCTCATGGCTTAGGGCTCACCTTCTGCCGCTATGCAGTCAATCCAAGCGTTCTTGTATGCGAGCCGGAGCCTACCGAAAGTTAAATAATATGTCTAGTGGGTAGGTAAGCAGAGCAGGGATACATGTCCGGGGCGCTTCGCGACCGCCGACAGGGTACGCCCCTCAATGGCTAGGCGTGGTCGTGGGTAAGCGGATGCGACCGTTTCCAGGCGGTCGCGGCTTCGAGCATCGTTGTGAACTCGACGCCGGGCCGATTGCGGATGTGATCGAGCAGCCGCTCGAGCATCAGCAGCCGGTGGCCGCGGCCGATCACCTGGGGATGCATCGTGAGCGTGTAAACGCCTTCGCCGATTCGATCGTAAAGATAGTCGAAGTCGCCTGCCCAGATTTCATAGACCGCGCTCGGCGACGACAAACCCTGCTGTATTCCGGCGCGACTGGTCACGTACTCGAAGGCGGGGAAATCGTCGAGGCCCCAGGTGAACGGAATTTCGACCACGTCGATTGGCTTGCCGAAAACGTAGGGACCATCGTTCGAGGCGACGTTGCCCGAGCGCAGATAGTAGGGCGAGAAGTCGTCGCCCATCAGGCTCGAGTCGTAAACGAAGCCGCGCTCAAGGAGCAGCTCGACCATGTTGTAGCTGAGGCCGGCGCCGGGCGAGCGGTAGCCGAGCGGGCGGCGGCCGGTAATGCGAGCGATCACTTCGCTGCCGCGGTCGAGGATCGCGGCTTCGTCCTCAGGACTCTTCGGATGCGAATGAAGGTAGCCGTGATTGCCGATTTCATGACCGGCGGCGACCAGAATTTCGATGATATGTGGATAAGTCTCAACGCTATGGCCGGGGACGAACCAGGTCGAGCGGATATTCGCGTCGCGGAGCATCGCGATCAAGCGCTCGGCGCCGACGCGGTCGAACTCGCCGCGCGAAATTGCACTCAGAGAGCTGGCGCGGAATCCTCCGAGCCAGAGCGAGATCGCGTCGAAGTCGAAGCTCAAGCAGACGGAGATTTTTTTCTCCATCGTGGACACTCCCGCTTCAGGATTGTTTTTCGCGCGCGAGCACTTCGACCTTCTCGAGACGCTCCTGCAACTTCTTGTTCTCGTCGCGGAGCTTGTCGATATCCTCGCGCAGGCGCTGACCCTCTTCGACCCGGGTGCGGCCCTCGCCGATAGACGCGATCGCTTCATTGGCGTGACGCTGCACGCGGCCATCGAGATCTCGATCGGCAAGGCGACGCAACGCAGGCATCGCGCGTGGATCGCCAATTTCGGAGAATGCGGCCGGAATGCGCATCCGCACCATGAACTCGTGATCGTCGGCGAGTGGAGTCAGCCAGTCGAGAATCTCGATGCGCCGGTTCTCCTTGAGCGCCGCGAATCGCGCCAGCGTGCCTACCGCGGCCACGCGCGCGCGCGCCGGCTGTCCGTAGCGCACGTAGTCGTGAGCGACGCCGATCGCGCGCTCATCGCGCGACTCCGCCATCCCGGCCAGCGCATGAGTTCGGATTACCTCCAGGTACGAGTCGCGCCCGAGAATCGCGGACAGTCGCTCGAACGCGCGCTCGTCGCGAGTCTTGCCGAGAGAGAGCGCAGCCTCGGCCTCGACGAAGTAGC
This sequence comes from uncultured delta proteobacterium, assembly GCA_963808235.1. Lineage (GTDB taxonomy): Bacteria > Desulfobacterota > Binatia > Binatales > Binataceae > Binatus. The sequence goes on along the minus strand of CAWEEQ010000003.1, from coordinate 801 downwards.
TCGGGTCGCCCTTGTCGATCACTTCGGCCAGCGCCGCCGCGGCGCGAGCATCGCCGCGAAAATTGCCGAGCGCGCGCGCAACCGCGCGGCGCGCCTTGGGATGCGGCAGCTTGAGGCCTTCGAGCAGCGCGTCGAGAGCCGTGTTGGTGCGGATGGCGCCGAGCGCGGTCGCCGCGTCGGCCTGCACGCCCCAGAATTTGTCGCCCAGGAGCGCATCGCGGAGCGCCAAGGTGGCCTGCGGGCTGCCCTCGGTGCCGAGTTCGCGACATGCGGCCGCGCGGCCAATAGCTTCGGGCGAGTGGCGCAGCTCGATCTCGAGTGCCTCCCGCCCGCGCTTATGTTTGAGCGTTTTCACGACGTTGTGTTCGGGATCGAAGCGCACTGCTTTGGGTGCCTTGTCCAGCACAAAATTGAAAACCTGCTCGCGCTCCTTGATTTCGACGCGATGGCGAACTTCTTCGCCATTTGCGTCCATCAGCGCGATCGTGACTGGAAACTTGAACGCCGCAGTTGTGTCGGCGGTCTTATGGGTCTGCTTGACTGTAATGCTGAGCAGCTTTTTCTTGTCGTCGAAGGAGCTCGAGACTTCGATCTCGGGATGCCCCTCCTTGTAGACCCACTGGTCGAAAAACCAATCGAGATTTCGTCCCGTGATGTCTTCGAACGCGCGCTGCAGGTCGAGCGTGATTACATTGCCGCCGCGATGCCGCGTGCAATAAAGGTTGAGCGATTTGAAAAACAACTCGTCGCCGGTGATGCGGCGAAGCATGTGGAGAACCAGGCTGCCTTTTTCGTAGAGAT
>CAWEEQ010000002.1:0-243495 GCA_963808235.1 uncultured delta proteobacterium | reverse complement strand
TGCTCAGCCAGATTGTCAACAACCAGGCGACGATGATGGCCTACAACGATTGTTTCTGGCTGATGGCGGTGATGCTGATTGCGGTACTACCGTTCTTGTTCCTATTGCCCAAAACCGGCGTGCCGCAAGGTGGCGAAGCGGTCGTCGAATAATTAGACCATGCCAGCCTAAAGCATTAAAGGAACCTTCAGTAGTCGAGGAATCGCGCACAGACGTATCCCGACATCCTGGCACCGTTGCATTGAAACTCTGACAGTGCTTTCGCGTCTTATCTATAGGACACAAAGATGAAAGCAAATGTCGCAATGGGACTGGGTGGTCTAACGGCAATCGTAGTCGACTATGTCGTTGTAGCGTCAATCGTCGGTCTGTTGCTGCTCACGCGATGGCTCGGAGTCGGCTGGATGCTGGACGTTCTCACGGTTTTGCTCATTAGCTACGTAATAGGTGCTTGGTTCTGCGGCCAACGCTTCAGCGCCTTTTTGAGTCGTCAGAAGGGCTAGTGTTTCAGATGCCGTCGGCATCGGGAATTCTGTGCAGCTGATATCGAGCAAGGGCATCAGATCGCGAAGATCGGATTCTCGATGAACGATGCGCTGTGGTTTGAGTATTCAGCGGACTGCGGCGTACGTTCCTTCACACCCAGCGACGCACACTTCACCATCGCGCCGACCGTGTCACTCGCCCGCAGCGCTGCGCGGTTTGATTGAACTGAGCCGCGAATGTGCGTTCTCTATTGTCTGTTTGCGCAGGCCAAAATACAAAGCGATCGCGCGATCCGCCTCGAACAGGCGATAGGTTGAAAAATCTCAGGTTGTTGCGTTGCTGACTCGCGAGCATCCGCATGTCCTGATGCGTGAATACCAGCTCAAGGTCGAACTTCGCAGCCAGCCGCGCGATGACTCTGCCGCCCAGCCAGCCTGGAATATAGTCTTGTCCGTATCGCGCCCACAGCCACGTATGGTCGCGATCGATCGGCGTCGCGCTGGCGACAAACTGTATCCCTCGGGCGACCTCAATCGTCGCGAGGGTAGGTAAGCGGATGGCATAAGTGAAGTTGTAAGTCGTCCGCATCCAGCCGGATCGTTCGTGATGCAGCGAGACCTTCATTCGAATGACAGCGTCGTCGAGCCGCGCTTCCTGCACTTCGACGCGACTTCCTGCACCGGGGATAGTGGCTCGATGAACGAACGGCACGTGATGCATGTCACCGAGGTTCTCCATCACGCGCAGGTATGAGACGGGATAGTCGCGCTGCACGAAGCTGGTTCGCGGACTTGGATCCGGCGCTTCGGGAAACCACGGGATTTCCGCGGCCGGTGCGGATTCACCGTACCAGTACCAGATGAGACCATGCGCCTCGCGGATCTGTCGCGTCGGCAGGTCGAAGCCGCGCGGCACCGGCTGGCTCTCACCGTTGGCGGGAATCATTACGCATCGGCCGTTATTATCGAAGCGCAGTCCGTGGAATGGGCATACCAGGCAATCGTCGCGCACCCATCCGAGGCTAAGTTGCGCCGCGCGATGAGAACATCGGTCCGCCATGCATACCGCAGTGCCGCTACTGTCGCGCCACAACACCAGCCGCTCACCTAAGCGCATGATGCCGACGGGTTTGCGTCGTCTCAACTTCGAGCTGTCAAAGATCGGGTACCACTGATTCGGAATATAGTCATCGGGAGTCATTGCTCCTCCTTTGAACTCGGATCGGCATCAGTTCTGTGTCGCGACGATCCATTTTCTAGCCTCTGATGTCTGACCGGTAGTGAAGACGCGAAATTCTCCGGGCATCAGAAATCGAAAAGCGTTCACCGCATGTCTTATCCAGGCGACATCGGTCACGACGGCCACCCGTTCCCACCTTGAAAGGTGCTCGATTCCGATTTTGAAGTCTTCCTACTCGGCGCCTAAGTCGATTCCGGTGAACTCCGAACCAAGTTCGTAGTAAAGCCGCACCTTGGCATTTCGTCTTAGCCCCTTTTCTACTGCCGGTATCACCACCTCCAGGTAGTCCTTTCTGGTCACTTCTCCCTTGGCCAGAATTCCCACAACGTTGTCGGGAAAGCCTTCGACCATTTCGATCATAGTCCGGCACCTCCGCTGGTAGTTGAGATTGGTCGGGTGCGTGGAAACAAGCCCCGCATGGCGATCATGGTGCCGCGGCGAATTTCGTTGCGCACCATCTCGGCGCTGATCGCATCATTCATCAGATAAGCGGTCATCCAGGTGAAGCAGACGCCGTATAGAACCGTCGCCGCTGGAATGGGTTCCAGATCTGATGCTAGAACGCCACAGGTCCCGTAGTGCTCAAGCAGCGAAGCGAGTTGCGATACGAGTTGCGCATCGCCTTCGAATAGTCGACGCCCCACGACGGACGGATCCGCAATCGCCGCGCCGAACAGTTCACGCCACAGCCGCCGGTCGTCACGCGTGAGGTCGTCGAGAAAAATTCCAGTGAACGCGCACGCGGCCGCCACCGGGTCAGGGGGCGGGTGGTCAAGGATTTTTCTTCCGCGCGCAAGCAACGATTCCGATTCACGCCTGACGATTGCCAGCAGCAACGCGGACTTGGACGGAAAGTAGTTGTAGATAGTGCCGACTGCGAGGCCTGCGCGGGCCGCTACATCTTCCATCGCGACTTCGACGTAGCCCTTCCTGGCAAACAATTTCTCGGCCGCCTTAACGATACGGCGCTCACGCTCCAGCTTCTGCCGGTCGCGGAGCCCGACGGTCCGTGTGTCTAAAGATGAATCCATTCATTATTTATAACGCCGATCGGCGTGGTGCGTCAACAAAACTGAACTGATTCATCTTTGGGCGGAAGGTTGGATCGCTGGTCCAGGCTTCAGAAAGCAGCCACAAAACCCAAATACCTTCAGCAGTGCTTGCGCCCTACCACGACCTCCGATGGAATACCGAAACCGATCACAATGTTCCGATACTCAACCTCCCAATCGTGTTCGTCGAGGAAGTCCAAAAGTTCGATAGGCCGACAGCCTCCCACGAGAGCCGGCCTCAAGCGGTGCAGACGCGCCCACGCCGACGACACGAACCGCGACACCGCCGTCACTCCATGCGTCCCACTGACGAGACACAACCGTCCGTCCGCCGTGAGCTCGCGGTGGGCTTCCGCGAGCAGTGTCGCAACGTCGTTCGCGGGCAAGAGGTCGAGCACATAGTTCGATACGAACCGATCGAAGGTGGCGTCTAACGCGGCCAAATGGAGCGCCCCATCGGTCAGTTGTACATGGGCGCGCGCGCCAAATTGTGCCAAGCGCCGGCGCGCGATGCCGACCATGGTCGTGCTCAGATCGGAGCCCATGTAGCTGGAATTCTCAGCCAGACGATGAGACAGGAGGTCCGCCGCAAATCGTCCCGTGCCGCATCCGAACTCGAAGACCGCCCTGGCCTGTTCAAAATTTGCGTGCGTTACAAGATCGCGCGTCGCTATATCTTCATAGAACCCTTGCCGGTCTTGCAGCGCACCGAACCGATCGTAGAAGGCTCGAACCTTTTCTCTCGTCAGCATCCGTCCCTGCTTGAAGCGATTGCCTCGGAACCACTTATCAGGTCGAGAATTTCTGTGGTTACGGAATCCTGGCGGAGCCGCTGCATCAGTTTTGTGAGTTCGCCGGATTTGTTCTGGATGTTCTGATGCGCCGCTTCCATCGTGTGAAAGCGGGTCGAGTTCGTGGTGCCGGGGGCGGGACTCGAACCCGCACGGTGGGATAACCACCCGAGAATTTTAAGTCGTTTGATTATAGAGAAAAATCCTTTGTCTTATTGGCTTTATTTCCATCAAGTGTGAAAGTGCGTAAGTTTCTGTGTAAGTATTGAAAAAAGCCCAACAATATCGGGCATCTTCAGCTCTGTCGTTTTGAAGGCTTTTTTCGTATCCCTAATTCCCGCTTGCTTTTCAGTGTTTTTTGGGGGCCGCTTTCGCGTCTCTCCCGTCATACTCCGGTCAGAACCGGCGCGGCGCCTCCTGAGAGGCACTGCGCCCCCGAGGCTCATTTGCTGAGATAAAAGGCGCAAGGCTCGCGCAATGCAATCGCTTTCTAGCCATTGCCAGGTTTTGCGGTATTCGATAGTGATCATGGAGTGGTATATGAAGAACAGCCCGCCGTTACGGCTTCGCTTTGTGCATCCAATCCTGACAAGCGCGTCTTCGCCGATATGGCCTCCGCCGAAATGCAAGGTGATAGCGAAATCAGCACAAGATACCGGAATTCGAAACCTGATAATTTTCGATTGAAAAAGGGCAGCCGATCTTAAGGCCCGGAGACTCGTTCGATACACGCGCGTAAGTTTCAGCTCCTTGTGGATCTCTCAATGGTCGTGGTAGAGAGCCTTGGTAAAATGCGTTAACCGTCGGCGCGGGAATGGAAGATGGGGGAATCCGACACCAGAGTATCGGATCAAGGTCACGCTGATTCGCCTCCGACGACACCTGCCACGCCCGAGCCTGAGAATGTCCGCGCTAGATTCGCGGCTGAAACTCAATCGTACATTGTCGACCACATCCGTCTCGCGGATGAGAAGGCTGCCTTCTTTTTTGGAGCAAGCGCGGCCGTTCTGTACCTGCTCTTTAACAGTATGCAGAAACATCTGGCGTCGCCTCTTGCCTCCTGGGCCTTGAGCGATGTTGTTGGCATTCTAGCGATGACGATACTTGGGATCGCATGCGTGATTGGCCTCGGCGTTGTCACTCCGAGACTTGGTAGGGGCGGCACCGATCTTATCTTCTTCAGAGCAATCGTACAGTTTGGCTCCCGCGACTCGTATGTCAAGGAGGTTAAGGCGCTTCCCAATGACGAACTAATCAGCGAAAAGCTTGGGCACTGCTATGACTTGGCCAAGGTATGTGATCGGAAATATCGCGCGCTCGCATGGGAGTTGCGAACGCTATTCTTGGGTTTTGTCTTGGCTGCGTCGTATTTCTTCTTTCTTGCCAAGTGAAATCTCCCCGAAGAGCATCGACAACCGATGCCGAGCGAAATCAGCTGTCAGAGCCTGAGCTTGGGGACTCCTCGAGCGTTGGCAGTGCACTATGAAGGTGGTCGCCACCTGGTCTTGCGCTTGTTCAGCAGCCTCTCGGACGAGAACCATTTGACGCTCCGCAGATCGGCACTAGCCAGGCTGCTACTCGCAACGCTTAGTGGGGTTGCGCTGACCTTCGCGTTTCCGCCTTAGGGATTATCGATATTGGCTTGGATTGCGTTCGTCTAAGTCCTATTTGGCCGGTCCTGCGGGCTAACTATTTGGCTAGCTCGTCCAGCAGCGCCTTGGCATCTTTGAGGTCGCCGGTGTCGAAGCCCTCGGTGAACCACGCGTAGAGCGGGGCGAGGAGGTCGCGCGCCTCGGCGCGTTTGCCTTGATCGCGCCACAGGGGCGCGAGGCTGGTCGCTGCGCGCAGCTCGAAGGCCCTGGCCTCCTGCCCGCGCGCGATGTCGAGGGCTTGCTGGTAGCGCGCCGCGGCCTCCTCGGGGGCGCCCCCGGTGGCGAGGATGAGGTCCCCGTCGAGCCGCTGTAGGTCCGCGTCCCAGAAGGGCTGGCCCAACTGCGCCGATATCGCCAGTCCCATTGCCACTGTTGCCTGCGCCTCGGCAAGTTGGCCCGCCGCCTGCTGCGTTTCCGCGAGGCATGTCAAGATCTCCGGCTCCCCACCCTGGTTGCCCGTCTGGCTTGCCACGCTTAAGCCCTCGAGCATCTCTGGCAATCCCGCGACATCACCCGCCGCCGCCCGCGCAGCGCCATGGAGCCCGCGACCCAGGCCAAGAAAGTACGGGAAGCCTTGCGTCTCGCTCAGCGCAACGACCTCTGCCGCTCGTTCCTGCTGCCGCCCGCTGTCGCGTCGGTGCCAGAGTATAACGGTTTCGAAAAAGAGTGCGTATGCCACGCTGAATGGGTCGTTCAGCCGGCGCGCCAGCGTCACCGCCCCCTCGGCGCGGGCAAGCGCACGGTCGGACCATCCAAGACACCAGAGGTTCATCGCAGCCATGCTCAGCGCCGCAACATCTGTGTGGGCAACATCTGTGTGGCTGCCGATGAGGAGAACCTCGGAATGGCGCGCCGGGTCGTACAAAGCGAGGGCGCGTTCACAGTGCGCCAGGGACGATGCGAATTTGCCCTGGTAGTGCTCGGAATCAGCGACGTTCTCGTGAGCCGTGACCAAGAGATCCACCGAACCACCCTGTGCCTCCGCCAAGGCGAGCACCTCTGCCGCCAGCGCCCGCCCACGCTCCACCTCGCCGCGGTTGTAATGGAATTGGGCGAGACCAAGTTGTGCCATGCCCAGTCGCCCGGCATCGCCTACGGTCTCGCACAGAACCCGCGCTCGCTCATATGCAGCCCCAACTTCGGGGTGGGCAAAGCCTCGGACGGCCCTAAGTGATCCAACGATAAGAAGTCGGAGCGTCACTTCTTTGGTGTCTCGTTGGGCGCTTTCGGGCTCCGTCTCAAGTAGCGTAATCGCTTTTCGAAACTGCGCGATAGCTTCGCCGTGCGCCGAGCGCGCCTGCGCCTGCTCGCCGGCGTGTTGGTAGTACTTAATCGCTTCGTCGATCTGCCCAGACAGCTCTGCGTGGTGGGCCATCACCTCCGGCTCCGCCGCCGCGCGCTCGGGGAACTGCGCCAGCAGCACGTCGACGACGCAGCCGTGGAGCTGTCGGCGGGTGCGCTTGAGGAGGGACTCGTAGGCCGCCTCCTGCACAAGCGCATGCTTGAAGGTGTAACTAGACTGCGGCGGCTCGCCGCGCACGAACAGGATCTCCGCCTCGTCCAGTCGCGCGAGCCCGTGGCGCAGCGCCGCTTCCTCTAATCCGGCCACGGCCGCCAGCAGCGGATACGAAAACTCGCGTCCCAACACCGACGCCCTCTGCGCCACCTCCTTCGCAGCGCTGAGGCGGTCGAGCCGCGCCATCAACGAGTCGGCTAGAGTCGCCGGAATCTCTTCGACTCGCCGCGCCGCACCCGGCTCCAGGGCGGTCCTTGCTAGCTCTTCGAGATAGAGCGGGATGCCGTCGGAGCGCGCGACGATCGCGTCGATCATCGCATCCGATAACGCGGCGGGTCGCCCTTCGTCGCCGTCGGCGCGCGGCGATAACGCGGCGGCGCCCTCCATGGCGGTTGCGACGCGCTCGATGACCGAACGCGCCTGGCGCTTGGTCATCCGCGCCAGCTTGATTGCCGTCAGGTTCGAGCGTTCGGGCCAGGGCGCGACAAACTCCGGGCGCGCCGTGCCAATCAGCAACACCCGCGCGGTGGGGCTCTGCGCAATCAGCCGCCCGAGCAGCTCCAGCGACGACGGGTCGGACCAGTGCAGGTCCTCGACCACCAGCACCAGCGGCTGCGCCTCGGCAAGCGCCAGCTCCCACGCCGCCAACAGCTCCATCGTCCTGCGCCGCTGCATCTCCGGGCTCATCGCCAATGGCGGCACACCCTCGGCGCGTTCGAGGTTGAGAAAGTCCGCCATCAGGGCCGTCGCTTCAGGCGAGACGATTTTCGCGAGAGTCAATGCCGCTTCGATCTTCGCCAGCTTGTCGCGCAGCGTGTCCTCGGGCGCGAAAGCGAGACCCTGCCGCACTAGCTCAATCACCGGGTGAAACGGCGTGCTCTCGGTATATGGCGTGGCGTTGCATTCGAGCCACGTGTGTGGGACGTCCGCCAGGTGTTCGCGCAACTGGCTGGCAAGGCGCGACTTCCCAACCCCTGCTTCACCGACGATGAGAACGTTCTGACCCTCGCCGTCCTGCGCCCGTTCCCAATGATCGATCAGCGTCGCCAACTCGGGTTCGCGGCCTACAAAGGGCGTCAGCCGTCCCGCTGCGAGGTCGAGCCTGCCCCGCGCGCCGCTCGGTTGCACGACGCGGTACAGCGTCGCCAGCTCGTGCACGCCCTTGAGCGCCTGAGGACCGCGGTCTTCGACTACGAACATCCCGGCCACCAACCGCTGCGTCGCTGCGGTGATTACAATGGTATCGGGCTCAGCGGCGGTCTGAACGCGTGCTGCAAGGTTCGCTGTCTCGCCGAAAACGTCGCCGCCATCGGCAATCACCACCGGACCTGTGTGCATCCCGATGCGCACTGCTAGACGCGGCGCACCGCTGGCGGCAAATGTCGAGTTGAGCGGCACCATTGCGTCCAAAATTGCGAGTCCGGCGCGAATGGCGCGCTCCGGATCTTCCTCGCGCGCAGTGGGCCAGCCGAAGTAGACGAGTAGGCCATCGCCGAGCTTGCCGGCGACGTGGCCACCGAAGCGCTCGACGGCGTCGGCCGCAGCCTCTTGGTATTGCGCGATAATGTCGCGGTATTCCTCGGCATCGAGCTTCTGCGAGAGCGGTGTCGAGCCGACCAGGTCGCAGAAAAGAACCGTCAGATGGCGCCGCTCACCCTCGGCGGCCTCGTGATGCTCCGGCGCCGCAGAATCCAAAGCCGGGCCGTCGACGATTATCGTCGACACCCCGCACTCAGCACAATATCGCGCCGTAGGCGAGTTCTCGAATCCGCACTTTGTGCAGCGCCGCTTGAACGGCGCGCCACATTGCTCGCAGAACTTGGCGCCTTCCGGATTGTCCGCCGCACAACTTGAACAGTGCATGAAGGCTACCCCCTAGCCCACTATCTCAACTATCTATTCGTGCGCCACGAACCTATACCGATGCTCTCGTCCTATACCGATGCTCTCGTCTGGCGAGTCGCGCGGACGGGTCTGTTACTCGCCTAGCTCCTCGAGCAGCGCCTTTGCGTGCTTCAAGTCTGCGGCGTTGAGACCCTCTGTGAACCAACCGCAGATGTCGGCAAGCACCGTGTGCGCTTCGTCGCAACGACCTTGCTTTTCGAGCATGCGCGCGAGGCTCAACGTAGCGCGGAGCTCCCATGCTTTTGCACTGATCTTCTGCGCCAGCGTGATCGCATCGCGAAAGCCGACCTCGGCCAGTTCGGTCTGACCCAGCTTGAGCCGCAGTTCCCCCCGACACGTCAGAGCTTGTGACCGAAACTCCAGTTCCTCCGGGTTCGCCTGGAGCGCGTCCTCGATTGTGAGGAGAGCGTCGTCGATCTTGCCGTCAAGGGCCTGCGCCTCCGCCAGGCAGGCGAGGAAATCCGTGATTCCCACCCTCGCCCCAGCCCCGGCCAAGCCGGCTAGACCCCGGCGGATGAGCGCGACGCCTTCGCCCGCGTTCCCAAGCTGCGCCAGCGCCCAACCTGCAGTGTTGAGGGCTAAATCGCGGCAGAATGGAAACCCGTGCTCCTCGGACAAAGCTACCGCTTCTGTGGCCGCAGCCTCGGCGCGCTTTGGTTCTCTTTGAAGCCGGTAGAGCCAGCCTTCCTTGGCTAGCCCGGCTGCAAGATCATAAGGATTTTTACTATCCCGTGCGAAAGCGATCGCTTGGGCGATACGCGCGCACGCCGAATCTGTGTGGCCCAGACTCCAAGCGTTAAGGCTCGCAATGCCTATTGTAAATACTAACGTGCCAGGAAACTGCCTGGGACTGATCGCCTCAGAGAAGCCGCTCAGGCGCGCGAAATGCTCCTCTGATCCGATAAGATCCCCACGAAAGAAGCGCACTTGTACGTGAGCAATGTGCGCTAACGCGAGGCTCGCGTGGCTACCCTCGCGCTGGGCAAGGTCGAGTATCTGGTCGGCAAGCGCGGCGGCGCTCGGGTAGTCGCCCGAGATGAAAACACCACTACGTGTCGCGTATTTTTGTCGAACGAGTTGGGCCAGATTGCCGCTCTTCTCGGCAAGAGCACGCGCGTGCGTTGCGGCCTCGACAGTCTCAGGCGCAGAGTACCCTCTTGTGAGCTGCAGCACCGGAACGAATGCGCTGTAAAGCTCCAGCTCGCGCTCATTGCGCGCTGGGGATTCAGGCAGTGTATTAAGCATAGCCAGCGCCTGCCGGTAACCCTCCTCAGCCTCCTTGAATGCCCGCCTCGCGTTGGCTGCGTCTCCGGCACTTTTCCATGCCGCGATCGCCGGCTCCGCCTCGCCTGCCTCCGTCCAGTGATGTGCGAGGATTTCGGGCTGCGCCTCGGCCACTGCGGGGAATTTTTCGGTGATCGTCCGCGCGACGCGGCGATGCAGGTCCTTGCGCTTGCTCTTGAGCAGTCCTTCGTATGCGGCCTCCTGGATCAACGCATGCTTGAACTGGTAGGTCGCCTCCGGAGGGATGCCGCGAGTGTAGATCAACTCCGCGTCGGCAAGCTTCTCAAGCGCCGATTGCAACTCCGCCTCCGGCATCTGCGAAACGGACTGAAGCAACTCGTAGGAGAACTCGCGTCCAAGCACCGCCGCAACCTGCGCCGCCTCCCTCGCCGATCCCAGCCGGTCGAGCCGGGCGGTCAATGAGTCCTGCAGCGTGGTAGGGATCTCTCGCGCAACCGAACGGGCGCCACCCTCCAGAATCAGCTGTGTCAGCTCCTCGGCGAAAAGAGGCACCCCGTCGGTGCGCCTGACGACGGTATCGATCAGATCCTTGGCCAGCGCCACGCGAGCGGCGACACCTACGATCATTTCGCGCGTCTGCCGGTCGTTCAGGCGACTCAGCGTGACCTGTGCGTGATGAGCCCGCATCGGCCATGCCGCGTGGAACTCAGGCCGCGCAGTATAGAACAGCATCAGCGGCGCAGTGGCCCCCTGTGCGGCCAAGGTCTGCATGAGTTCGAGCGTCGAGGGATCTGCCCAGTGCAAGTCCTCCATAGCGATTACTACCGGCTGAAGCCTTGCGACGTTGAATACCCACGTCGCCAAGTTCGCCATAAGCCGCTTGCGCTTTTGATCGGGCGCGAACATCAGCGGCGGGTACTTTTCCGGTATCGGAAGATTGAGCATCTCCGCGATCAGCGGCACCGCCTCGCCGAGCTTCATTCCAGCTTGTTCCAGCGAGCGCTCAAGCTGGCTCGCGCGCTCCTCCCTGCTTTCATCGCCGCGCCACCCTAGCCCCTGGTCCAACATCTGCGTGACGGCGTGGAAGGGCGTGCTCTCGAAGAACTGTTCGCCCGCACATTCGATCCACAGGTGAGGGCTGTCCTTGATGCGCGCGCTGAACTCCTCGACCAGGCGCGACTTTCCAATTCCCGGCTCGCCCACCATGAGCACGAGCTGCCCCTGCCCCTCGCGCGCTCGCTCCCATCGGCTGAGCACCAAGTGCATCTCGTCCTCGCGCCCGACGAAGGGAGTTAAGGCGCGCGCAGCGCCGCCGCGCCTTCGCCGGCGTACCACGCTAGGCCGGATCACTCGATAAAGTTGGACCGGCTGCTCGATGCCTTTGAGCGCCTGCGCGCCGCGATCCTCGACCACGAACAGACCGGAGACTAACTGATGCACTGCGGCGGTGATGAAGACCGAATCAAGCGTGGCTGCAGACTGCACGCGCGAGGCAATATTGGGTGTGTCGCCGTATACATCGCCGCCATCCGCAATCACCACCGGCCCCGTGTGCATGCCGATGCGCACTGTCAGGCGCGTACCGCCGCGGCTGGCGAGTGTGGCGTTGAGCGATACCACGGCGTCCAGGGTCGCGAGGCCGGCGCGAACCGCTCGCTCCGGATCGTCCTCGCTCGCGGTGGGCCAACCGAAGTAAATGAGCAGGCCATAGCCGAGATTCCTCGCGACGTGGCCGCCGAAGCGCGCGACGGCGGCGGCCACGGCCTCTTGGTACAGCGCGATGATTTCGCGCCATTCCTCGGGATCGAAGTGAGCCGCGATTTCCGTCGAGCTGACCAGATCACAGAATAATACCGTCAGATGGCGTCGCTCGCCGTCGTCGGCTTCGCGATGCTCCGGCGCAGCAGAATCCGGAGCCGGGCCGTCGACGATTATCGTCGACACCCCGCACTCAGCACAATATCGCGCCGTAGGCGAGTTCTCGAATCCGCACTTTGTGCAGCGCCGCTTGAACGGCGCGCCACATTGCTCGCAGAACTTGGCGCCTTCCGGATTGTCCGCCGCACAACTTGAACAGTGCATGAAGGCTACCCCCTAGCCTACTATCTCAACTATCTATTCGTGCGCCACGAACCTATACCGATGCTCAGCGTATTCGATTGCGTAGAACGTGAGTCGTATCCTTCTCATTTCCCGGTCTAGTAGTGGAACAAGAATCAGGAGCGCAGGCGGCCGACCGTCCAAGCGCGTCGCCGCTGGCTCGGAATCCACAAACCGCTAAGGATCGCAGACCCCATCTCAATATGACCGCGGCAATCCGAGTACGTGTTCGCCGATATAATTGAGGATCATCTCACGCGACACCGGCGCGGTGCGCATCAAGCGCACCAGCGGCCATAGCGTGATAACGTCGGTCTCAGCCATGAACCCGCTGCCACCATGGACTTGGACGGCAAGGTCGACAGTTTTGATCGCGGCCTCTCCCGCGGCGTACTTCGCCATGTTGGAGTAGGCACCTGCGTCGGCGCCTGAGTCGAACACTTCAGCGGCCCGATGCATCATCAGCGCCGCCAGTTCGATCTCCGTCTTCGCAATCGCCATCGGATGGGCTAACCCCTGATGCGCTCCTATAGGAACGTCGAAGACTCGACGTGTGCTCGCGTACTCGACCGCCTTGGAGAGCGCATACCGGCCGAGTCCCACCCCCATTGCAGCGGTGGTGATTCGTTCGGGATTGAATGCGTCGAACATCGCGCGCATTCCTCTGCCCTCTTCGCCGAGCAAGTTCCCGCGCGAGATACGCACGTCCTCGAAGAAGAGCTGGAACTGCCCCTCGGGCATCAGTATTTGGGTGTCCATCCGATGCGCGGTCAGGCCAGGCGCCTTGGTATCGACGATGAACAGCGACATTCCCTCGCGCTTGTCCTTGGCTAGGTCGGCCGCGACGGTACGGGCGACCACCAGCATGTTCTCGGCCTGATCGACCCCGCTGATAAACACCTTCTGCCCGTTGAGCACGTAGTGGTCACCGTCGGGGCGCGCTAGTGTGCGGATGTTGAAACTGTTGCTGCCGGCATCGGGTTCAGTAATCGCGAAGCAGAATTTCTCGGAGCCATCAGCGAGCTTGGGCAGATAACGACGCTTCTGCTCTTCCGTCCCGTGCTTGGCAATCGAAATCGCTCCCATCACGCTTACGACCAAGAGCAAAGGTGGGACACCCTGGTTCGCCAACTCCTCCATCAGAATCGCAAGCCGGGTCATGCTCGTCCCGCTCCCGCCGTATTCCTCTGGCGCCATGACTCCCAGGTAACCGGCGTTTCCGAGCTCGTGCCATAGCTCGTCGAGGGGCTTGCCTTGCTTGGCGCACTCGAGCCAATAGCGGCGGCCATACTTCACGGTAAGCCGACGGACGAACGATCCGATCGCGCTCTGAACGTCGTCAATTTCCTGATGCATCATCGTAATCGCCTTTATTTGACGACTTGGAGCGCAGCGGAACTTGTAACCGAAGCCACGGTAGTCCTCTTCAGTCGTTCAGCCCCCTGGTGAGGCCGATTTGCCCGCTGTTGAACTCCAACCGCTTGAGTCCTATCGATAGCGTGCTTGACGGTCACTTAGACGGGCTAGCCTCGCGCAGCTCAGTAGGGAGAAACTAGCGCCAGTCTAGACTACTTTCGTGCCTGTGCTGTTGCAAGATCGCAGAAGCTCACTTTGGCGCACTCGGCGGTGAAATTTTTCGCGGTCGCCTCCGATTCCAGACGCTCCCCGGTCACGATCGCCACTCACTCGGCGAGTCTCCCCTGCCACCCCGCGAGTCTCGACATGGAAAACTTGATGCCGGGGGCGGGACTCGAACCCGCACGGAGGTTGCCCTCCTGAGAATTTTAAGTTCCATTGAATCGTGTCCGCCGGCATCCAAACCTAAGCAAATCGCGGCCCTTGCAGTCCACCGAAGTGCACTTCATCCGCCCGTGTCTTAGCCCGTGGCTGTCAAATTGGCTGTCAAAAACTTCGACGAGGGCATAGGTGCGCCCGATTTGGCAGATTAACGAGGGCGGCCCCTATTCACTGTCATTGCGCCGCGGGTGATTCGCGCATCCGCGACAGCGCCACGAAAACGAATAAGACCCGAATCGGCTCCAGCAATGCAGTCCGTTCACGCGATACCATGCTCCTTCGTAGCGGCTGGAGCAGCTCGTGTGGACAGACTGTTATTCCGGAAAATAACTAAGTGTGAAAATAAAATAACTATTTTGATTGACGTAACCCTTCTCCTTTTGTATAAAAGCCATCGCTCACGAATTGTCGGCTTTTTCTACGTTTGGGCTTTCCGATGTCTCGGGAGGGGGCGTCGATGCACTCGAGCAGCACCGCGAGCGACTCCCGCGCGTTACGTAGATCGGCCAGCTACCGGTCGCTCGCTCTTCGTTCGTTAGGAACATTCTTCGTTCGGCGCGAGCGCGAATACCCCCGCAGGTTGTTTGTAGGAGCAATACTTCTGTTTGCCTTGCTCTCGGGTGCAATCGCGCCGCGAGCCAACGCTCAGTCAACTGGCGCGAGTTACGTTTACGACTCTCTCGGTAGGCTGATTGCTGTCTACGACGCATCGGGAGACGCCGCCGTCTACCAATATGATGCGGTCGGCAACCTCCTGTCGATCACTAACTACCCATCGTCACAGTTTGGGAGTGTCGGGATGAGTTCGGGCGGTGGAACAACCGGCTCCAACCTTACGATTTACGGCACAGACATCTGCTCCAATCCGACTGTTACGATAAACGGCACAAGCGCGACCGTCGATTCCTCAAGTTCCACTCAGATCATCGTCACCGTACCCAGCAACGCGACCACCGGCCAGGTGGCAGTGACCTGCGGCTCGAATCAAATCATCGTCGGGACGTTCACCGTCGCTTCCACGGCGCCGTCGATCACCGGATTCACGCCAACCGTCGGCAGCGCCGGGACAGTGGTGACGATCAACGGCAGCAATTTCCAAACAGTCGCATCGAATGACTGGGTGCGCTTCGGCATTACTCCCGTACCAACCAGTTCGGCCACAACGACCACCTTAACCGCGGCGGTCGACAGTCCGGCGACCACAGGCTATATCGCGGTCACGACTCCCACTGGTCAGTCTGTGAGCACGGGGTACTTCTTCGTGCCACCCGCGCCCGCCACTCAAAGCACCCTCGTCACTGGTCAAATGATGGTCGGCGGCTCTTCGGTCAACATGACGACCACCACGACCACACCATATGCACTGGTGGCTTTTGATGGCACGGCAGGCCAGCAGATCAGCCTCAATGTAACGCCCGACACCCTCGCCTCCGCCTACTTCTACATCATCCCGCCAGGAGGCACTGTGAGCAACGCGATCGGCAGCAGCGAGGTAGCAACCGGCGGTGGCATCATGGCCGATGTGACCTTGCCCACCACCGGCACCTACAGTGTGTTCGTCGAACCCAACAGCAACGATACCGGCAGCTTTACCCTGCAATTGTCGTCGACCGCGGACGTGCCGATCAACGGGTTGGCGATCGGCGGCGCGGCGGTGAGCGTGGGGCCAAATCTGCCGGGGCAGGACTTCTCGGGAACCTTTAGCGGCACGGCGGGCCAGCAGATCAGCCTCAATGTAACGCCCGACACAATCGCGTCGGCGTACTTCTACATCATCCAGCCGGGCGGCACCCTGAGCACCGCGATCGTCAACCACGAGATCGCAACCAGCGGTGGCATCGTGGCCGATGTGACCCTGCCCACCACCGGCACCTACAGTGTGTTCGTCGACCCCGTCAGCAACCATACCGGCAGCTTTACCCTGCAGTTGTTTTCGACCACCTCTGACGTGCCGATCAACGGGTTGACGATCGGCGGCGCGGCGGTGAGCGCGGGGCCTAACCTGCCGGGACAGGACTTCTCGGGAACTTTCAGTGGCACTTCGGGCCAGCAGATCAGCCTCCACGTGACGCCCGACACCATAGCGTCGGCGTACTTCTACATCATCCAGCCGGGCGGCACTCTGAGCAACGCGATCGTCAACCACGAGATGGGCTCCGGCGGCGGCACCGTCACCGGTATCACCCTGCCTACCACCGGCACCTACAGCGTGTTCGTCGACCCCATCAGCAACCATACCGGCAGCTTCACCCTGCAGGTGCAAACGCCATGAAACTCGTTGAACCATTCACGTCGAATTCTTGCGACATGTACTCGCGCGTGGCGGGCGTTTCAATTTCGTTTATTCAGACCTGTGAATTTGCCGGGCTTGGCTCGGCGCTCGCACCACACGGCTACGCTTCTCGGCGACGGCGCCATCTCAGTCGTGGGCGCTGTCTCACCTAGCGAGAGTACGCGAGGGATAGGACGACGACATGAAGAAACCGCCCAAATATGCGCTGGCTTTCGGGCTAACGCTTGCATTGGCAGCGGCACTACTCGTGACCGCCACGGCTCTTCCACAAGATTCTAGTCCTTCGAGTGTGGGTGCTATGCAAACCGCGGGAGCGGCTACCGGCCAGTCCGAGACGCTGCTTCCCAACGGCCAGATCCTGCAAATCGGGGGCGATAACGTCACGGGGGTCCCGCTGACATCGGCATCGATTCAGGATCCGGAAAGCGGAGTGGTGACGCAGCTTGGCAGCAATCTTCGGTATGCGCGTGCCTGGCACAGCGCGACCATGCTGCCAGATGGCACTGTAGGCATCATCGGTGGCCTGGGAAAGGGTGCCGAGACAATTTCGACCGCCGAACAATTCGATCGAAACACTGAAGTATTCGGTGTCGTAACCGTAACCGGTCTGACCCGACGCTCTCATCATACGGCGACTCTCCTGACCGATGGCACTGTACTTGTCGTCGGCGGTATCTCCTTTGATGGTAAGACTTTGGGCAGCGCGCAGATCTGGAGTCCGCGTACCAACCAAGCGACATCGCCGTCGAATAGTCTGAACACACCCAGAAGTGATCACACTGCGGAGCTCCAGGCCGATGGAAGCGTGCTGATCAAGGGGGGAGTGGATGCCAAGGGCAACAAAGTCGAATCGGATGAGATTTACGATCCCAAGCTTGGCAAATTCTCGTCAGCATCCGCGGAGCAGCAAGCTTCAGTTTCAGCACCCGCTTCTGCGCCGAGCGCGACTCCTTCGTTGGCCGATTCCATTCCAGCCGACGGAGCAACGAGCGTTGCTGTCAGCACTCTAATCTCACTGCGCTTCTTGGCACCGATGCAGGTCGAGACCGTCAATTCCGATACGGTTACTCTGTCCGGACCCGCCGGATCAGTTGCGGCAACGATTGTGCCGGCTGAGGGTGGAATGCTCGCGTTCGTGAATCCCGAAGCGCAACTCGCGCCAAGCACCGCGTACACAGTAAACGTGAGCGGGGTGGTGGACGCGGACGGCGTCGAGATGCCCACCGCGACTTTCAGCTTCAAGACGGCGGACGTTTCAACACCAGCTCCGCGTTCGTCACCAACGCCGGCGACGACCAAACGGAAGTCGAATCCGAAACACAAGAATCGCAGAACGTCAGTCAATCCGATGCCAGGCAGGGTCCCTTTGCCACCTCTCCTCGTGGCTCCCAGAGGCGTTACTGCTCTATCGGGTAGGGTGTTGACGCTCGACGGCAACCCGCTCGCTGGCGTCACATTTGAGATTGGAAGCCGTAAGACCAGCAGCGATCGCAGCGGCCGCTTTCTCCTGATGCCTCTCAGTCCCGGCAAGCAAGCTCTCTGGATCGAGGGAGCGAGCGCCAACCACGGCGGACTTACCTTCGGCGAGTTCGAAGTAAGCGTCTACATCTCGTCGAGCCAGACAAATCAGCTTGACTATACGGTCTGGATGCCAGCCCTCGACACCGCGCACGCCGTGAATATCCCGTCACCGACGAGTTCCGAACTAGTTGTCAGCAACCCGCTACTACCTGGCCTGGAACTGCACCTCCAGCCGGGCACCATTGTCAAAGACTGGTATGGCCACGTGGTTCATACCGTCACGATCACGCCGATTCCGATCGACCAGCCGCCGTTTCCTCTGCCAATTGGCGTGCAGGTACCGATCTATTTCACGATTCAGCCCGGCGGCTCATACTTCGAGAATGCGAACGGTCAATGGATAGGCGCCCAGCTTTACTACCCGAATACCTACCATGCGCCGGCGGGGACCACCTTTGATTTCTGGAACTATAACGCAGCCCCAAGCGCCTCGGGTTGGTACATCTATGGCCAGGGCGAGGTCACTCCGGACGGCAGCCAGGTCGTTCCCGACTCCGGTGTCCAGATCTATGGATTTACGGGTGCCATGGTGGGGAGTCCGTCCATCGCGCCGAGCCCGAATCCTGCGCCGCCCGGCTGCCCGGGTTGCGCAGCAGCAGGCGATCCCGTGGACACCAGCACAGGAGTCTTCGTCGAAAATCACACGGATCTCATGCTGTCGGATGTGATCCCGATCCAGTTCACGCGCACGTACCGGACCTCAGACCATATGTCGCGGCCGTTTGGTATTGGGGGCACTGACAGCTACGAGATGTTCATCGTCGGGAATAACAACACGTACTCCTATCAATACTTAATACTGCCTGACGGAGCACGCGTCTATTATCAGCGCACATCGTCAGGAACCAGCTATTCGAACGCCGTGTATGAGAATACCACGGCGCCGGGACTTTACTTCGGGTCGACGATCGCCTGGAACGGCACCGGCTGGACCTTGACTCTCAGAGACAAAACTCAGTACGTCTTCCCCGACTCTGACGGCACGACGAATCCGGCCAAGGCTGCACTGCTGAGAATCACTGACCGCAGCAATAACACAGTAACGATCAGCCGCGATTCGAACGGAAACATCAGCCAAATACAGTCGCCAAACGGTCGCTGGATCACGGTCCAGCACGACTCGAGCAATCGGATTACCCAGCTCCAGGACAATATCGGCCGCACCGTCTCCTATACCTATGATTCTTCGGGACGTTTGGCGACCATGACCGATGCGAAGGGCGGCGTCACTCACTACACCTACGATTCATCGAACCGAGTGCTCACGATGAAGGACTCGAACGGAAACACCGTCTTCACCAACCAGTACGATACGGCTGGCCGCGTACAGCAGCAGACTCTCGCTGACGGCACCAGTACCTTCCAGTTTTCTTATGTGACTGACGGTAACGGCAATGTCACTCAAACCACCATCACCGATCCGCTCAACAACGTCGAACAGAAGAACTTTCAGGTCTTTATTGATCCCGGCGATGGAGCCGGCCACTACACGAATGCCAATGGCTTTATGGTCGGAGACACGCGCGCGGTGGGCACGCCGGTGCAGCAGGAAATCACCTGGACGCCTGATCCGAACACTAGACTGACAAAGTCAGCCACTGATGCGCTCTCGCGCGAGAGCACGTACACCTACGACTCTCTGGGCAACCTGTTGAGTGTGACGCGCCTTTCCGGTACCTCGCAGGCTGCAACCACTGCCTACACCCACGATACCACCTTCAATCAGATTACGAGCGTGACCGATCCGCTTGGTCACACCTGGTCGATAGGTCTGGACAACTATGGCAACGCAGCAAACATAACTGATCCGCTGGGTCACGAAACTACGGTGACATATGACTCCGAAGGACAGCCACTGTCGGTCACGGATCCCGCGAGCGACACCACCCTTTTTGCCTATAGTTTTGGAGATTTCTCATCAATCACCGATCCTCTGGGGAATACGCAGAGGCGGTTTGCTGATGCGGCCGGACGGACCCTTTCATTGATTGATCCACTGGGGAATACTACGCAATTCAGTTATGACCCGGTGAACGGCGTCACCCAGATTGTCAACCCTATTGGCGGCATTACCGCCTTCAGCTATGACGCAAACGAGAATTTGCTGAGTCTTACCGACGCCAACCAGAACACGACCAGCTACACCTACGATAGCCGCAATCGGGCAATTACTCGCACAGATCCCTTGGGGAAGGCTGCGTCCTACCAGTACGATGCTGGCAGTAACTTGACCCAATTCACCGACCGCCGGGGGAAGGTCACGGTCTATCAGTACGATAACCTCAATCGGCGGACGCTTGCGGGCTTCGGGTATAACGGCAGCGGCTACGAGAGCACTATCGGCTACACCTGGGATCTGGGCAACCGCGTCATCGGGCTGACCGACTCGATCGCGGGAACGATCGCACGGACTTACGATGGCCTGGACGACTTGACCGACGAGCAGACGGCTCAGGGCGAGATAGGCTACACCTATGATATCGCTCGGCGGCGTCAATCGATGACCGTTGTCGGCCAACCCAATGTGTCCTATAGCTGGGACAACACGAATCGGCTGACCGGAATTACTCAGGGAACCACCTCGATCCCGTTCGGTTATGATAACGCCGACCGAAGGACCACACTGACGCTGCCCAACGGGATCGTGCTGACGTATACTTATGACAATGATTCGCGTGTGACGGCAATGAATTGGAAGTTGGGAAGCAGCGCGGTGGGCGATCTCGAATACTCCTATGACGCAGAGGGCCGGGTGACTCAAAAGACTGGCAGCTTCGCGCAAAATGGGCTGCCCGCAGTTGTGGCCGGTAATACATTCAACGCAGCGAACGAAATGACGGCCTTCAACGGTACGCCGCTCACCTACGACGCCAACGGCAACCTGACGAACGATGGTGCGAACACGTATACGTGGGACGCGCGAAATCACCTGGCCGGGATCACAGGATCAAACACCTCGAGCTTCTTGTACGATGCCGATGGGCGCCGCGCCCAAAAGACGATCAATGGTACGTCTACGCAGTTCCTTTACGACGGCTTGAATCCTGTTCAGGAACTCCAGAATGGCGCCCCGAGCGCAAATCTGGTTACGGGGCTCGGTGTTGACGAATACTTCCAACGAACCGACTCCACCGGTGCTCGTGATTATCTTACTGACATCTTGGGCAGCACACTCGCGCTGACCGACTCAAGCGGAACGATCCAGACCTGGTATACTTACGATCCATTCGGCAATACAACAATGACTGGGACGTTCGAGCTCGAATCCGTACCAATTCACGGGACGCGAGAA
This sequence comes from uncultured delta proteobacterium, assembly GCA_963808235.1. GTDB lineage: Bacteria > Desulfobacterota > Binatia > Binatales > Binataceae > Binatus. The sequence continues at coordinate 222,546 of CAWEEQ010000002.1, read as the reverse complement.
TGACGGTACTGGTCTCGACTACTACCGCGCGAGGTATTACAGCCCCACATTTCAGCGTTTCGTCAGTCAAGACCCGTTAGAATTTCGAGGCGGTGATTTCGACCTCTACGGATATGCTCTTAACAGTCCTCAGACTTACACCGATCCGTCTGGGCAAGGCGTCACTGATTGCATAAGTTTGCTGAGAAGAACATCTCAACTTATTGCCGCGAAGAACGAATGCCTAGCGGAGTTACAGAAATGTGATAACCCGTCGAACGACCTTATCAAAAACTTAGACAGCGCTGTGTGCGCGCAGGATTTCTGCAGCAAATATGGGGCACCCGCCAGCGTTCCGATCGCCGTTGCGAGTTGCGCCTGCCGCAAAGTTGGCCTGGGTACCGAATGTGTAGCCTACATGCTAGATGGTCTTAACTGTTCGTATTGAGGAGTAGGTAGAACATTGCTTTCTTCGAGAAGCAGGATCCTTCTTAGCATTGTAGCAGCTGCTGTATTCGGGGCGGTCACCGCCATTGTACTGGTGCATATTGCTGTTAGTCGTGTCGCACGAACCTGGGCTTGGGTTGCTCTTGATATGGCTCAACAGTATGAAAAGTCTGGCGACGAAGACCGGGCGATCTTGATCTTGGGCCAAGCCACCGCAAAAGATCCTGAGTTCTACGGATCCTATGAGATGCTGGCAGACATCTATTCGCGCAGAGGGAATCGACAGTTTGCACTCGATATGTATAAGAAGGCGCTCAAGACCTTCGATCATGAGCATTTTCTGCCGCCCGGCAGGATCGCGAGGGATGAAAAAGAATCGATCGTGATGAAAATTCAAGCTCTTGAAAAATCGCCTGGCGATAAGCTAGGCCCTCGTTCTAAGTGAACTACGAAAGCACGAGCTTGATCCACTGGGAAATACTACCCAATTCAGCTATGACCCTCTGGATGGCGTCACCCAGACTATCGATTCTATTGGCGGTATCACTGCGTTCAGCTACGACGCAAATGAGAACTTCCTGAGTCTTACCGACGCCAATCAGAACACGACCAGCTATTCGTACGATAGCCGCAATCGGGCAATTACTCGCACAGATCCGTTGGGGCAGGCTGCGTCCTACCAATACGATGCCGACAGTAACTTGACCCAATTCACCGACCGCAGGGAAAAGGTCACGGTCTATCAGTACGATAACCTCGACCGGCGGACGCTCGCGGGTTTTGGGTACAACGGCAGCGGCTACGAGAGCACCGTCCGCTACACCTGGGATTTGGGCAACCGACTGACCGGGCTGGCCGACTCGATTGCCGGGACGATCAACCGCAGTTACGACGGACTTGATAATCTCCTGGCGGAAACCACGCTGCAAGGCACCATCAACTATACTTACGACAACGCGAGCCGGCGCGACACGATGCAGGTGGCCGGGCAGAGCCAGGCGGCGTATACCTTTGACAACGCCAACCGGCTCACCGGTATCAGCCAGGGAAGTCAAAGCGTGGGAATGAACTACGACAATGCCAACCGGCGCACCTGCCTGACGCTGCCCAACGGCGTAATCGCGAGCTACGGCTACGACAATGACTCGCGCGTAACCGGGCTCACGTACGGCACGGGCGGGAGCTGTTCGAGCCCACCCTCGAACCTGGGCAACCTGAACTACTCGTACGATACAAACGGCCGGGTGACCGCAAAGACCGGGAGCTTGGCGTCAACCGGTATGCCTGCGACAGTGACCGGCATCACCTTCAATGCGGATAATGCGATGACCGGCTTCAACGGCGCGACGCTGAGCTACGATACCAACGGCAATCTGACCTCGGACGGAACTAATACCTACACGTGGGACGCACGCAATCATTTGACCGCGATGAGTGGCGGATCGACCGCGAACTTTGTGTACGATGCGTTCGGACGGAGGATGAATAAAGTGGTCGCGGGAACGACGACCCAGTTCCTCTACGATGGGTTCAATCCGGTGCAGGAACTGAACAGCAGCGACGGAGTCGTCGCCAGTCTCGTGACCGGGTTGCGCATCGATGAGTACTTCACGCGAACGGATTCCAGCAACAATGTTTCGACACTGCTGCAGGACACGTTGGGCTCGACGATCGGACTCGTTGGCTCGGCACAGAGCATCGCAACCAGCTACACGTACCAGCCATTCGGGGCCACAACCATCAGCGGCGTCGCCAACGGCAGCAGCTACGAGTTCACCGGCCGGGAAAACGACAGCACGGGGTTGTACTTCAACCGCGCGAGATATTACAGCCCCACGTTCCAGAGGTTCATCGCGCAGGATCCGACCGGATTCGCTAGGGGAGGACCAAATCTGTATAGCTATGCCCTGAATAACCCCATAATTTTCCCCGATCCATCCGGACTGAGCGTTCCACCGCACGAACCGATTCAGTGGTGGTACCCGCCTTCGAATCCTGATTACGACCCTAACGGAGGTGTTCTGCTACCCCCAGAGGAGCCACCTGGTCTTCCTTCGCACTATCCTACGCGAATGTGCCCACTCCCGCTGCCACAGGTGCCTGAGGGACACCGCTGGTACTTCTTGCCCGACCCAATTCCCCCTTATTTCCCTTGGCCACCTTGGCCGGAGGGAGCTTAGGTTCTCCGGGAAAAACCAAGACGCATGTAGAACGTCAGGGATAGATATGAGCGGATCGTCGGATCCATTTCAGGTGATCACGGTGAATTGTTCGCTCGACTCGCGGGCGCTTAAAGACCTGCTGGCAAATGCGCACCAAGACCCCAAGGCAAGGCGTTTGATCCGGGCAAACGCCCGCGCACGGCCTTTGCGGCGCCCTGCCCACGTGCAATTGGATATCTGTGTCTTATGGTCTGGGTGGGCAAATGGTATGCCAGGTGTGGTCTCAGGCACACTGGCCCAATCAAGGAGCCACTCGCGGAGAGTTTCTCTGCTCCACTTTCATATGGTAGACTTTTGCTAATGGCTCACCGTCACGGTGCGATGATCGTCCTGTTGGGTTGGGTTCTCCTATCGCCGCCGATATTGTCAGTCCGTGGACCCGATCAGCCGTTGATCGATCTAAAAGCGCCATTGTGGAAGTGGAGAACTGAAAACACTTTTGATTCAGCTAGTCAGTGCGAAAGAGAAAGGCGAAAACGGCAACGAGACTCACGGGACAGTGAGGAAAGTGATTTGTGGTCGGCAGCAAATAACGATGCACAAGTAGACCAGAAGAGAATTGCGACCTACAAAGCCTCGGCCCAGATGAAATGTGCTTCAACAAATGATCTTCGCCTTGAGCGAAAAAAGGACAGTCCTATTCGCTAAACATACTCCTCCAGTTTCCCTTGTGAGCATTGAAAATCAATTTGGGCCAAAACAATGGCGTCAGCCCGGGGCAAAAGGCGACCCCGCAATCACTATGCATCGAACCGAGTGCTCGCGATGACCTACCCGAAACGGAAACACCAAACATACACTCGAAATGATAGTCCGATAGACGCTCGCGCGGCAATTTAGTACAGAAGCAGGCATTGGCTGGTTTTTTGCCCCCCATTTGCCAGTCTGCGCTCGGGCTAGTGTTCTCTCATGGGCTGGCCCGTTTTCGATCCTAATAGACGCGTACGCGAAAATTTAGTAATTGCGAAATTGTCGGCTGAGTGCTGATCCCCGCTCGGTCAGCAGCGGGCTAGCGTAGAGGCGCGCTGGCCCGTTTGAATTTCGAAGCTGGCTAATGGAGGGCCATCGATTCGATTGTATTCACAACTTGAGACGTAATCTCGTCTGAAACGATCACAGCGATCTTAAATCCGGACGAAAAGTGTGGCTCGACCGTAACATCGCTGACGCCCATTCGAGCCAACGCATCTCGTATGCTGTCAAGCTTGGCCGCCCGAATGATAGCTTCAACTTTCTTCATGACTGCGATGCTAGAACGCCGGCATCATCAAACGCCAGCCCACAAGCGCGAGCGCGATTGGCGGACAGACGGTTCTCCTCGAAGATTACGCGGGCGCAGCTGCGCCTGCTTCCAAATATTCCTCGATGGCGCGTTCCAACTCCGATGCCACGAAGCCAAATGGACCCGGTCAGCCGCGGTACGCAACGCGACCATCACGTCCGATCAGGTAGAGCCGGTCGGGTAACGCGTAGTACTTTTGATCGGTCGAATTTTCCATATCGTCGATCAGTGTAGGAATCGGGAGATCGAGTCTGAGGGAACAGACCTGCGCGATATCGCTTCGCGCTTCGAGCGTCGTTGGCTGCGGGAACAGGATTCCCTCGCTTTCGTTTGACTCGACCTGCCACTCGTCAGTTGGGTGCGCTTCGCGGATATAGACGACGAAGAACTCGATTTCGCCAAAGCGGCGCTGGAGCTCGACGAGGTGCCCAGCCTGGGCACGAAACGGAGGTCAGGTATAGCTGCCGAAAATCAGGGCTACCGGCTTTCGTCCGCGAAAGGACGAGAGTTGCACCTGCTCGGCACTGCCAAGGCGCGGCAACTTGAAGTCGGGTGCATCCGAGCCGACCTCTGGCGCAAGAGTCTCGCGCTCCGCAAGGAACTGCATCATTGCGGAGCGTCGTTCAGGCTCCATCGAGGCGGTGAACTCCATCATCCGATTGAAGTCCTTTTCGGACAAATGTTTTCTGAGTAAATTCATGAATGTATCCATGCTCATGTTCATAACCTCGGCGGCCAAATGAGGCTCTCAAGAACATCGCGCAAAAACTGTTGGGAAGCCAACGAGCATCACTTATGCATGAAGGATCCAAAGGTCTGACCTGGTACCTGGCCTACGGCAGCAACATGAACCGGGGCATCTTTGAGAGTCGTCGCGGCATGCGCCCGATACGGGCGCAGCCAGCCGTGCTCGAGAACTACCGGCTCTGCTTCAATCTCGCGATCGGCCGCGGCGAGCGGGGTGTGGCCAATCTGGATTCTGAAGCAGGTGCCTGCATCTGGGGAGTGCTGTACCTGATCACGGTCGAACAGTCCGAGCATCTCGACCGTACGGAAGGCGTCCCAAGGGGCGCATACCGCCGCACTCCAGTTAGCCCTGTCGTCGATGGCAGCGAACAGATCACAGCATTTACGTATCAGTCAGAGAGAATCAGTCTAGGGCGAAGACCCTCTCCACGTTATCTCCGCTTGCTGATCGAAGGTGCGGTTCAGCATGGCCTGCCGTCCGACTATCTCCGCTACCTGAGAAATTTCGAGTTGGCCGTGGACGAGCGGACGACTCTGCTAGACTCTGAAGAAAAATAACAGCGTTTGAGGCTTGGTGTCCGCGCGTCAACCTCCAAGGCGTCAACCGCCGCTTGTCAACCGCCGTATGGGTGTCAACCGGTTGACAGGTTGACAGGGAGAGCAGTACGCATCGGACTGGGTCATCCACCATTCAGTCCCTCGGTTATCGGACGTCTCGGAGAATCGATCGAAATCGGCTCGTGTGCGCGCGATTTGCGCACATGTGCGGACCCGGAGAATCTCTCTTGTCGCGCAGAATTGGCCGAATCTGGCGAAACCTATCGCGGCGCGATTTGCCTCCCGGTTCGCAAAATTTGATCCCGGCGAAGGACGCGGACTACAATCCCGGATGCTTGAGATTCGCGCGAATTCGCTGCGCATCTGACTTCTTTTCCCCGGCCATCGCTCCGCCTCCGTTTCTTTTAGAGCTTAGTATCGGAGCCGGGCCAGCGCCAAGCGTGACTCTTGGGCGCAGTCTCTAAACTGCGCCATCCTCTAGGATCGCGCGCGCCGAACGTCTACACTCCATCACTTTCCAACTCGCGCAAACGTCCTTGTTTACCCGTAACGATTTTCCCGGGAGGGTAGATTGATCCCGATCCGCTACAACCTGCGCAGCCTGATGGCCCGACGCACCACCGCCGCGATGACGGCGTCGGTCGTCGCGCTGGTCGTGATGTTGCTGTTCATCTTGTCAGGCTTCGTCGCCGGACTGCGCGCGACCGTGACGCAAAACGCGCTCCCCGACAACTGGATCGTGCTGAGCCGCGGCACCACCGACGAAGGCAACAGCTTCATCTCGCACGAGCAGTACGAGATCGTCAAAAGCCGTCCGCAGATCGCGACGACTGCCGACGGCCAGGCGCTCATCTCGCCGGAAATGATCACCGGCTTCGAGGCGAAACCCGACGCGCCGCCGTCGCAATCGCTCTTCACGATGCTGCGCGGCGTCTATCCAATCGCGTACCAGGTTCACGGCGCCATGCGCCTGGTAAGCGGACGTTGGCCGGCTCGCGGCACGTCCGAGATGGTAGTAGGGCGCAAGCTCGCCGCGCGGTTCCCCAACCTCGCCGTCGGCAGCGATTTCAAATTCGGACCGAGCACATTCAGAATCGTCGGCATCTTTTCCGATCAGGACAGCGCGCGTGAATCCGAAGTCCTTACCGATCTCGGCATCCTGACTCAGGACGTTCACTTCGCCAACGGCTTCGCGGTGCTGCACGTCGTGCTCAAGCCCGGCACGCATGACGACTTCGCCAAGTCGCTGACTACCGATTCGCGGGTCAAGCTGGATACGATGTCGGAGCGGGATTTTTACGCTAGGCAGACCGGCTTCGTCGATCAGTTGCGCGCGCTCGGCCTGATCGTCGCGATGATTCTCGCCGTCGGCTCGGTGTTCGGCGCGATGAACACGATGTATTCGGCGGTCGCGCGCCGCACGAGTGAAATCGGCGTGCTGCGGGTGCTGGGTTTCAGCCGCTTCAATGTGCTCACGAGTTTCGTCATCGAGAGCATCGTGCTCGCGCTGGCCGGCGGCATACTGGGTGAGATTCTCGGGTTGCTGGTCGCGTATTCGACCGGCCTCGACAGCCAGCTCATGAACGTCGGCGAATTCATCTTCAGGTTTCGGCTGACGGTGGGCGCGTTCGTATCGGGACTGGTCGCCGCAATCTTAATCGGCGCGCTCGGCGGATTCCTGCCGGCGTGGCGCGCCTCGCGCATTCGACTGGTCGAATCGCTGCGCTCGGTCTGAACAGGAGCCATCGTGTTCAATTGGATAAAATTGATCGAACGCAACATGCGCCGGAATCTGCGCCGCACGATTCTGACTATCCTCACCATCGCACTAGCCACCTTCATCTACACGGTGCTGGTTTCGGTACCAGCCTCGATGGATCGGGTCGTCAAAGACGCGTCCGGCACGCTCCGTCTCATCATCAACAACAAGACCGCGCCGTGGGAGGATCTGCCGGCGCGCTACTGCGATGACATCAACAAAATGCCTGGCGTCGCCGCATGCGTCGCGATAACAGGATGGCCCGCGACGTGGCGCGATGTCAGCGATCCGGTCTTTGCCGTCGGCGCCGGCCCGGAGGTAGGCGACGTATTTCCCGACTACGCGTTGACCGCCCAGCAGCGCGCCGCGACTTTCAGAGAAAAGCGGTCCGCCGTTGTCGGCGAAATCCTCATGCGCAAGCACGGCTGGAAGGTCGGCGACTCGGTAACGCTGCGCTCTACCGATTCCGACCATATGGAGATGACCTTCCTCATCACGGGCACGATGAGGTCCAAGCGCTATCCCAATACCTTTCTCATGCGCCGCGACTACATGATGGCGGCGCGAAAGGCGCACGGGCTGCGCGATGAAGACTACGCGTGGAACATAATAGTGCGCGCCACCAGCAACGACGCGATGGCCACGCTCGCCAGGCAGATCGACGAGCACTTCGCCAATTCGGATGCTGAAACGCGCACCATGACCGAGAGCGATGCACTCGCGTCGGGGCTCTCAGCGATCGGCAACATCCGCGCGATCGTGTTCGCGCTATGTCTCGTAGTGCTGCTGACCGTCCTACTCATAGCCGCTAACTCGACGGTCATGATGGTCCGCGAACAAATCAGCGACGTAGCCGTGATGCGCGCGCTAGGTTTCAGCCGTGGCGTCATAGCTTTACTACTATTCGGCGAATGCGGGATGATAGGACTCTTGGGCGGCGTCATAGGTGCGGTGCCAGCGCTGTGGATGTTCTCCGGCGGCATCACGTTAGGTGCCGCGTTAGGTGGAAACGGCGCCCTATGGGTAACTCCCGCTCAAACACTCAATGCACTTATAGCCGCACTGGTCGTAAGTCTGATGAGCGGCATAGCCCCAATCCTCGCAGCAGTCCGTCTGCCCCCGGCCCTGGCCTTCCGCACAGTAGTCTAGGCAGCGCGAAGTCGGGTCCTAGCCTCTCCTTGTCCGAGGTTAGATTTTGGACAAACCCAAACGCGGTTTCACATTCAGACGCGACGAGGTTACACAGAAGAAGGCGAAGTGTGATTGTCCTACCGCGCCGGTCCTACCCAAGGGGAATGTTGACGATAACATTCGTGCAGAACCCGAGGACGCCGCGCGGCTGATGGGTGACCCGTGCCGGACCTAGCGCCGGCCAGACCGCCTGTCACGAGCATCATTCCCCGCGCGAGCCATCCTGGCGTGGGAGCACGAAGGGGTACGAATTCCTTAGTCTTATCGATGTCCTACTTTTTCAGCCTTGTGTCAACATCGAGTTCATGGCCAATAAGAACAGTGTCCACGGCCTGTCTATAAGCTGACAACAACAACGCCGGATAGCCTGTTCACAATTTGACACTCGCCTGGCACACAGCTATAAGAAGCAGGCCGTCGAGGAAATGGGATCCTCTCCCAGCGACTCAGTGGGGAACCATTTCGATTATGAAATATGCGAACCCTAATATCGCGAGACTAAGGGAAGCAGGCCTCGCAGCGTTGTTGCTGTTTGTACAACTCGGTTGCGGGGTTGTCTCACTTCCTATCCCTTCACACATACATGACGAGGCCCGAGCAACGTCCGCGCGAAAGGCGCGAGACGCGATGGACACTTACAGCAAGAATGCTCCGACCATGTATGAAGCCATGAGCGCGAATGTCGAGAGATTTAAGAGCGAGGAAGAGTCACTTCTTCTGGATTTTACTTCGAACACTACAGAAACGCTGGTCACCGCCGACGCAACCATCATGACGGGGGGCTACTTGGCGACCCGACAGAACAAAACCGCAGAATGCGTCGCGCGATTTACGGGCGGTCCTCCGGTCAGCAGCAATTTTTGGCCCTACTGCAACGACGCTGTCATCACTCGATTGAAAGCAGACATTCAAAAGGTTCAGGGACAATCAACACCACAAGACCTCAAGACGGCCATCGCCACAGAGCAGGCAAAGAGCGACCAGCTCAAGGGTGAGGTCGACAAATGGAACGAGGACGTAGCGCTGATGCACCTGGTAATTCAACAACTTCCCGATACGAACCAAAAAGTGAGCAAGGTTGAAAGCCTCGCAGCCTTTGGAAACGCCGCCAAAACTCTCAAAGATCAGCCGCTTGATTACGTCGACTCTGAAGGAAAGAAGCAGACTACGACTGTCGGCGACGTTTTGATCACAGACGCCAAACAGGTGGTCGAGTCACCCAGTTCTGTCATGACGGCACTCCCGGATGCACCGGGTGTGGATCTTGAAATAGTAAACCTCGGACTGGGCCTCCTCAAGCTAAAACAGGCTGCGGCGCAGGCGCAACTGGCTCAGTCACGTGCCGTCAGGAACGTACTCGTTCAAGCCGACGCGGAACTCGCTACCGCACAGAAGCTTCTGACCGGAAATCCAGTGATCGCCGAGAATACCGTTGTCACCGACCAGATTCGGCAAGACATCCAGGACAAAGATCTCGAACAAGTGAGTGCCGATTTGATAGAAGTGCGAAAGGAGGCAGTCGCCGAGGGTATCGTTCAACGGGTAGCGACATTCCTTCCTCTGTCTGTCGCTCGGCTGAGTCATCTGAAGTCAATAACTGATTCCCAGATAAACGATCAGCAGTACCAAGTAGTCGTTCACAGCGGGATCAACGGGCTAGTTGCTTACCACGAAGGCGGCCTAACATCCCAGGAAATCGCCAATGTCATAAGTTTCGCACAGGCAGTTGGCGTCGGAGTTCTCGCCGGCAGAGTCCACTAGAAGACCGAAAATCCATGGAAAGATGAGGCGATTTAGACTTCAGATGGGAAATAGCTTATGAGACGGCTCTTTCTATTGGCGTGGTGTCTCGTATTTGTGGGATGCGGCGACGCCGCTTCTCGTCAGCTCGCCGCTGATACGATGAAGACCGTCGATGCGTACAAAACGGACGTCGACAACAAAATACAAGCCGAAAACGCTTTTTACTCGACCCAGGAGGCTAATATTGAGGACCGTTTATTCGGGTGTCCTGACTGTAATCCTGAGATACCCGCAGATGAAAGTCTGTACTACAACGATTTGGTCGTGACGCAACAGCGTGAGGCCGTACTCTTAGCGGACAAGATGATTAACGCCGGGGACAAAGCCATCGTCACCGACTCTATTACTTATATCGACAACGGGATCAAATATGAGGCCGATCTAAGAAAGAGCATGCTAACACGCCAAGCTAAGTTACACGCCGATTTGACGCAGGGTTTGGTAAAAATTCAGGATCAGTCAAATAATCTTGAAATAGTACGTTCTCAAATGCTTTCGCTTTCAACCGAGCCCGGCAGTACGGATCAACTCAAAGCCCTTTTTGAACTGGGGAAAGGTGTGCGCGACGAGATTCAAAGCGACAAGAGTCAGAAGAAGTGATCGCAAACCCCGTCGAGGTATAGTTGAAAATGGCTCTAACCGATTGGCAGTGGAATGTTCTGCGCGGATATATATACCTGCTGCTGCAGGACACGAATGGGTCACTTCTCGACCCCGCAGGCAATGTTACACACCTGCCCCTCGCCGGAGTCAGTCCGCCTGCAACTATCGACGACATCTTCAAACTTACTCGAAAGTGGGTATTTTCTATCAGCCTATCCGAAGAATTGAGCCTGGCCGCAAAAGCACTCCAGGACGCGAGCGGTAGTTTGGCGGCCGCCCACGACTTGGCGGCATCTGTGATGGTCAATGCACCTTCGCAGAGTGACGTCTTTAGGATTGCTCAGGATTTGAGCAACGTCAGCGTTTATGTCAAACGCGACCAAACTGCCAAGGCGCTTTCCGATTTTTTAGGTGCCGCGGCTAAAGCCGCTCGATCGGCGAATACTTGAACCGAAAACCGCACCGAACAGTTAACTCGAGCGACCGTTCGCAATTTCCGACTTAGCGGCCTGGCTCAGACGACCCTGTTCTGGTGAGGAAAGTCATCGAATACCCGATGGACGCCTGTCGGACCAGGAATCAGATGACGGCGCTGTTGATCTCGTCGTACGTCTGGAAACCGCGCGCTGCTGGGGTAAAGTAGCGCACTCGTTCACAAGGGAAGAACGTGTTTCAACTCGACTTTCGGATCCATATGACTTCGCACGGCGTCCTGCGGAAATCTGCCGTGACCACAATCCTCCTGCTCATTGCGCTTGCATTTTGCGCTTCTGTTTTGTCCGCGGACGGGCCCGTGATTGCTCAGCCTGATCAGGTGACTCTCGAACTGGCAGCGACGGGATCGCAGGTCCAATTGACGGTCCCACAGGAGGGGGGAAGCCTGGTCATCAATTTGATACGTAAAGGACCAGCCAACATTCCGCTTACGGTCGACTTGTCCGCTTCACCTTTTATGGGTGAGCACGGTGACATCCTCAAAGATCTAAAATTCGGGATTGCTAGCGACACTAAGCGGCCCGATAATTCTCCGCCTTTAAACGGCATAGTGGTAAACAGGCCGATACTTCCGATTAAATTGGTCGTTCCTGCGCTCTCAGACCCGGGGAAATATAGCGGCAAGCTGTTCTTTTCGACCGCGACTCGGGTTCTACTAACACTGGATGTCGCGCTGACTCGTGCCACTGCCCCCCAGCCCGCGACACTCGTTGTGGTGCCACAGGCTGCGGTGCTCGAAGTCACCAAACCACTGCTGCCGGGAGTTCTTCTTCCCTGGGAAGCTGCTCCTTCGCTGATGCTCACTCTTCGCGACAAGAGCGGACAGTGGGCGTTGCAGCAAATCTACGCAGAGGTCGAGCAGATTCTCAAGGCACCGAAAGGAGAGTTCGATCCTCAACGCAACGCGGAACTGCTGTTTAACGGTTCGAAGGATATGGACGGCTTCGCCCAGGAGCTGAAGGCGGTCAACGCACAAAAGCCTGACGAATCAGATATCGCGGCCGGCGAACATGCGACCGTGCAAGTGCGCCTGCTCAATCTTCAGGCCGGCGAATACAGCGTCGTTCTTAGATTTCGGGCAAAGAATTCGACTTTTGACGATGCTTCACAGAAGTTTAGCTTGACAGTGAAGGTCCGCTCTTCTTGGGTGTGGGCGACCTCAATGCTATTGGGCGCTTTGCTGCTGTCGTTTTTCGGAATCAAGCTCGTTGATTTCCGTCGCAAAGGCCTCGGACTTCGGCAGCGCGCCGATGAAGTGGGCGCGGGCTGGCTCAATGCCGAACCCCCGATCTTTCCCGTTATATTCGCTCGTGCGCTTTTACGGCAGGTGCGCGATCTAAGCCACAGTTGGTGGCTTTCGGGCCCGGACGTTCTCGATAAGCGACTGACAGCAGTGACCAAGCTGGTCGACATACTTAACCAAGTGCGCCAGGTGCGCGACGAGATAACGGCGGCTCCGTATGGTTCGCTCTTTCAGGTGAGAGCTTTGGCAGTCTTGCGAAGGACTACCGAAAGCTTGCAATACGACGCTCTGGACGATCAGACTATCTTGAACGCCAAGACCAACATCGCAGCGCTTCGCACGTGGCTCCTGCCAAATTCGCTAGATGCAGCCTACTGGGCCGAACTCTTATCATGGGTCCGCCCGCTCCTTGGCCAAGTGAGACCCGAGGCGATTCCCGAAGGCAAAGATCGTGAGTGGATAGCGGCGCTTCAAAAGGAGGTTCAGGACGGGATCGCTACCACTCCATCCGACCTGAATGGAATCCAAGGGGTCGAATCGAAATACGCGCGCCTGAAGATTCTCTGGGAACGCCGCTCGATTCCCGAGGAGTTTAAGAAATTAGTCGAGATAGACAGGAGTGCGAAAGATCACGAAGCGCTTTTCAAGGCAGCTGATGCTGCAGTATGGAACCGGCTGGGTAAGCAGAGCAATGGCAATCACATTAGCGTCAAAACTTCCCAGACTGAGGGACTGGAAGCGTATCAGCCAATCACGTTCAAGGTGTCTCCGGGCGACGATCTACTGGACGCCACGTACCTGTTCCAACATGGGCTTCGCTATGAATGGACCTTCACTCTCAAAGACAAAAAGAACCGTGAGCGTCTCGTTTTTCGTCCGGTTTCCCAAGAGCCTAGGGTTGTTCAATACTCACCTCTGTCGGGAAGCATGACGGCCAGCGTACGGATTCACTGGCGCGATGAGGCTCTCAAAGAAGCTTCGGGCGAAGCCTGCGGAATCGGCCCTTCGTCCCTATTCGCGATTTCGCAGGGATTCGAAACTATGGAGGTAGTGTCCCTTGGCATAGCAATCGTGGTTGCCATAGGAACCGGCCTGGGGATCTCTTATTTCAGCAATGCGACATTTGGATCGGCCGAGGACTATTTGAAGCTAGCGGCGTGGGGATTCGGAACCGACGTCACCAAAACGGGGCTTCAAATACTGCAGGACAATTCAGCCTGGAAGAGCAAGGCATGAAGGGTCGAGCCAGTTTACGATCGATACCCTACGGCGGCACTGTGGACGCGACCGAACCGTCGATAGGGCGAGTTTGAGCCGCGAGCGGAGAAGCTATTCGATGAACTAGACTGATTCGCGGCTTGGGACTCAGCCGATCGGGATTCGAAACACGCGACGACCGTCGACGCATGGCGCTTCGACTACGCTCGACAACGGCGGCCCACAGCGCCGAACGAGCACTAAGCCCAATCGCCGCCGCCTGAGAAATCAAACGCTGCTTGAATCTCTTACGATGAGATAGCAAGACGATGTGGACTGACTGCGGGTCAAGTTGAGCGGATACGATTCAGGAAGGACTTCGAGGGCCAGCGAGGTAGGTCCGCGTTGGCGGTCGCAAAGGCTAGCCGCTACCGCGGAGGCTCGACCGCCTACTAGCAGCTGAACTCGCGGCGCTGAATCGGAGATTGTCTTTGGCACGCGCCGTTGGCAGAATCGCGTTTCGGCGGGGGACGACCTATGGAGTATGTCATCGTTGAGTTTACAGACGCCCGCGACGTGTTCGTCGACGACGGCGATGACTCGGTCGCGACCACAAACGAAATGTTTGAACTCGAGGAAGGCACTCATTATTTCAATCTCGGGCAGCCGCTCAACTACCGGCCAGCGACCGACTGGTGCAGGGTAACGGGGACGATACCGGCCAATCCGATGAAAATTGTCTTCACCAAAGTCTAATGAGGCGACTCGCGATCAGTGCCGCGGTTTTCGTAGTCTTTTTTGTCACTGCTTGCGGGCTATATCGGGTCAACCCGCCCCTCTCGCGAGACGACCTCGCTGCCAAGCGCGGATATCGTTACCGCAACCTGACCGAAACACCAGCGAACAACACCGAAAAGAACTTCATCATCGTTACCATGTCCGGCGGCGGCACTCGGGCAGCCGCGCTGGCCTATGGCGTGGCTGAGCACATGAGCCGCGTAAAACTCGACCGCAGCGGTACGACGCTGCTCGATGAAGTCGATGTGATTTCATCGGTTTCAGGAGGGAGCTTCGCCGCGGCTTACCTGGGGCTCTTCGGCAAGGACAAATTCCTACAAGACTTCCACCGCGATGTTCTGGAGCGGCAGATCGAACGTGATGTTCTGCTCAGAATCGCCGCACCGTGGAACTGGCCTGACATGCTGCTGTACGGTCGAAGCGATTTGGCAGAGAAGTACTACAACGATTACATCTTCGACGGCCGTACCTATGCCGACATGCCCCGCCGCCGTCCATACGTGATTCTCAACGCCACCGACCTCACGACGGGAGCCGGATTCAGTTTCAGCCAGGACGATTTCGATCTTATCTGTTCCGATCTTCAGGGAATTCCGGTCGCTCGCGGGGTGTTGGCTTCATCGGCGTTCCCGGTTGCGTTCACTCCGATCACGTTGAAGAACTACGGGCAGCGGGAGTGCGGATCCAGCAGGCCGCTATTGGTCACCGGCGCCCTGCAGGACTTCGAGCTCAATCCGACGCGCTTCCATCGTGCCGAGATCTGGACGTCATATGAAGACTCAGCTGCGCGGCCGTACATCCATCTGAGCGACGGCGGAATCGCTGATAACATCGGACTTCGCGGGCCCGAAGTCTCGCTTAGCAGCACCGATTCGCCTTGGCACGTGCTGGATAAGAAGCAGGTGGAACGCGTGGTCATGATCGTCGTCGACGCCAAGTCTGGGAGCCTAGGCGCGATCGATCAGTCTTCGCGACGGCCACTGTTCACGACCGTGCTCGAGGCGTCAGCCACCAACCCGATTGACAACTACTCATTCGATACCATCGAGTCGTTGCGGCTTTTTATCGAAGAGCAGCGAAAGGCCTTGGAAGATTACCAGACGAGAAAGTCGGACTGCGATAATCTCGCCAGTGAGCTATGCCAAGGGTCGAGCGGCCATAGCTGTCAACAAGATCATCAGCAGCAATGTTACCTCGCACTTAACGCGACGGACGCATTCCGCCCGCGGGTTCCCAAGTACTACGAAATTCATGTCCAATTCGGAGCGATCAGCAAGCCTGCAGAGCGCGCCGCGCTCCAGGCGATACCAACGACTTTGCAACTGCCGGACGAAGACATTCAGCGACTCGAGCAGGCTGCCGGCGAAATTCTCGATCAGTCGCAGGTCTACCAAAATCTCCTCGCCGACCTGAAGGCCGACGGCGAGAGCGCCGGAAAGTGAGAGACGGTTTTTCACCGAGGATCAGCGCCGTCTTCTCAGGCAGCGGCGTGCCAAGCCTAGACCACACGATGAAGACGACTATGTCACTGCCGGAGGGCGAGGCGATGTTGTCCGGGAATGGCCAAAGGTCAGCTCCGCGCGCCGGCGCTGAGATGGAACCTCTTTACTGACCTCAACGAGAGCGGAACTGTAAGTCCTATGACGGATCAGGAAATCGGTGAAGTGGGCAAGCTGCCATGGGATGGGGTCGCTCCGCCGCAAGTAGTCACTGACGACGGCGAAGACTTCGCTGACTATGCCAACTTCGCGCGGGTTGACTACGTCCGAACGATCCAGATCCTTCGCCGCGTAGTCAATATCTTCGTCCGGCTACTCCCATCGCTTGGCGCGCGTGCGTCGGTCGCGCTTGCCTAACGAGCACTTCGGGACCGGCCTCGATCTTTGAGCCCTTCTCAGTAATCTTGGTGCGGATTGACGCTGCTTGCGCTTCCTCACTGAGAGGCCGCTTAAGACTTCGTGCAAAGAGCGGACGGTGCTGAGTCCGAAATGAACTGCAGATGTGCTTCTGCCATCGGAAGAAGAACAGGATTTTTTCCTAGGTTCAGTACGAGTGTACCAGCACAACACTTGCGTAGCTCCCGGCCTCTGGAAATCTTGTCGGTCAAATGAGTCGGGTCGGACTTGGGCAATTCACTCGCGCAGTGTTCGGAAAGTTGAGTACAGCGTACGCGCAGGTTGGTCGAATGAGCGCGCGCGGCGGCGATGATTTCCGGCCGAGGCGTCCCATATCTGCCTCGGCCTATCGAAAAGATTAAGATTCGCGCAGTGGTTGCTGAGCAGAATGTCGAAGCGAATTGGGACAGATCGCTACCGGCCGATCCTCCGCCATGATGGGGAAAGATAGCTATCGCAGCGTGCAGGTCCCGACCGGACTCTATTAAGTTTTCTAAGCCGGTCTCATCAAGATCGCCTGGAAGCAGTACGAGAGGGGTACCTTCTCGTAGCAGACGCACCACCGCGCTCATGGTGTTGCTAGTCAGTTTTCTGCCCTTATGATCGTGACTGCCCACACCCTTCATCACGATGCCTGGAGAGGGCGCTAGGATTTCCACGGTGATCGACGCTGTACTGAATTGATCCGAGTGATTCGTCGTCAGGCCGACCTCGAACCGTATATGTCCCGCCTTGTTTTCCTCATCCAACAAATACGCTAGGTGACTCCACGTCGCCGACTCTTTGATGGCGTCGGAATTGACGTGGATGGTGCTAATAGTGACGGCTTGAGACTCGACCAAGCCTACCAACCCTTTGACGTGATCTTCGTCAGCGTGAGAGACAAGCACTACACTGACTTCTTTAATTCCTTCCCTCTCCAGAAACTCCAACAGAGTTGTTCCGGGGCCTGCATCAATCACTACGACTTTGTCGTCGACGAGAACGGCGCAGTTTCCGTGGCCCACATCTAGAATCGAGAGGGTCGGCTCGCCCATTGGCATCACCCCTTCTTCGGAAACTCGAAGTCTGAAAAGAACAGTTCTTCAGGGCGCTCTGCTCCCTTGTTCACAGCTGCGAAGAAACGATATCCAGGTTGAACTCGAAATCTTTGATCCTCGGGAATGAGATCGAGCTGCAAACGTACGATTTCCTTTGAGTCCCAACCAGGGATCGCAACATAAAACAAAGGCGGAAGCAGGTCTGAGGCCACCGATTCTACCGCAAGGAGAGTACGCCAAGGCTTTCGGCTTGGAGGGGGGTCATTGTTGAACTCCTGGATGCATCGAGCAATCCCACCGGCGATGGTTTCGGGGTCCACATTGTCGGTTGATAGAAGAGATGGAATGTACCGAAGGTACTGGCGCATTGCATCGATGTCGGCTGTGTTCCAGCGCGTGCACAGCACGGCCGGGCACTTTTCTTTGTAAAGGTGCGCTGCCGCCTCCGCTCCATTAAACTTTGCGTAAGTGCCTTTGAGGCGGTGATCGCATACGACAGCATCCACCGACTGTTTGGCACTTTGGACAAACTCTTCCAGCTTCGGCAGAGGACCATCGTCGGGCAGGGCCAGAAAATCCGCGTCGGTCACTGTGAATACCATCGCGCCTCTTGCGGCTGGGTCGTCATCAATGATTTTCACGCGTGAAATTTCTTGGCCGAGAATTGTTCTTGACATTTCACGTCCCCAAGATCGGTATTTCAACTAAGAACGTGGCCCCGCCCAATTCACCGCGAGGGAAAGCTTTAACACTACCTCCCAGATCCTCGACGGTGTCATGAACAATTGCGAGGCCCAATCCGGTACCGTTTGGTCGGGTTGTCTCCCCCGGGAGCCAAACGTCTTCGACATCGATTCCTTCTATTCCAGGCCCACTATCAGCGAATTCCAACTTTAGAGTGCTGTTCGTGGTTTCGGTACGGATCAGAATCTCGCGCTTTTTCTCATGCACCTTCTCGAACCAGACTAGACTATTGTTTAGGAAATTTGTGACAATCGATTCGATGGCCGCTTCGCTTCCTCTCAGATACGGATTCCCACTAGCGAGTCGAGGTACAATCTTAACGTCGCGTTCTTGAGTGAACGGCTTGTATGTTCTTATCACCGATTCGATTACCTTATGGACTTCAACTCGAGAAGAGCGCCGCTTTTCATGGTCCAGTAGACTAAACGTTACGTTTCCTAACACCTTCAACGCATCCGTGGAGCGGATGATCAAATCTATGGGCTCCGAAAGGAGCTGATCATATTTCTCTCCCAACTCTTTCCGCGCTCGCCTCTGCACAGACTTGGCCGCCTGGTCAATCGCCTTGATAGGATTGCCCGCTGACTCGTGAGCAAAGGTCGCAGCCGTGATTCCAGCGGTGCTCAGAGTCCTGTAGAGCAATACCTCTTTACGTAATGTCTTAACCTCCTTGTCACGAAAACTCTCGTACTTGTCGAATGCTTGTTCGACGGCTTGGCCCTTTTTGCCGGGAAGACGTTTGATCGCCTCCTTTATCTTGAGTTTGGCCTCGGTTGATCGCTGAGGGGTTTCGCGCCGTTCCTTGCCGCGCCTCTTCTGGGCCTCGCGCATTCAACGTCGTGCCATCCATTCGAGCGCGTCTGTAGCGAAGCGTTTGAGCTCAATGAAGGAGTCACCCTCGATAAAGCCTGAGCGATCGGTCTTCTGGACCAAGAGTCCCTCAGTCTCCTGAATAGAAACTCTACCGATAGAGTTATTAGTCGAAGGCCTCTCTTCAGGGCTCTGCGACCGTCTAAGGTTCATGTCGAGCCAGTCGTTTCCTGGATTCCCATAGGGGCTTACGCGTAACCCATTCTGGTAAAGGTGAACTCCGCCAAAGAACTTCAACCATTCGCGCACTTCATCAATGGTTGAGGTCCGAGTGGCAAAAGTATCGGCGTTGAGAATGAAGGCCCAGAGGTCGAAGGTCGCTTCGGGGCATTTGTAGCGGAGGTCTTCTCCGCGGTTGCTCATGTCCCGGTGCTTCGCAGTGAAGAGCGCCTTGCCCTTCCAATCAACTATTTTAGCTTGTGCCCGACCATTCCTGTCGACGGTAGCAATCAAATGAAGCTCCGCATCTTTAAAGTAGCGAGCTTCTACAACAGCCTCCAAGTCTGAAAATTCGGGAGCCTGCAGGACTGGCTTGAAGCCTTCTGGATTATCGTCGAAAGGATCAGCGAGCAGGATGAGCGATCGCGCGAGCCGTTTGACTTCGGCACGGCTGACGGTCGCGTGGAGATTTTCAATCGTGATGTCGGTGCCATCCGAGCTGCCAATAGGTCTGGCAAGTTCCTCAACTGATAGCGGTACATCTTCGACTACGGGGGCGGCATCGTAGCGCGACCAATCGATTCGCAGACGATATTCTCGCTTTGCATCTCCTTTGGGTCGGCTTCTGAGAGTCGCGGCGCCGCCGAGCCGAAGGGCGGCCAGCCTCCCCAAACCCTTACTGCCCGCCGGAACCCTGTTTAGACGGGTGCGTTGCTCTGGGTTTCGACTTGAATGCCCAAGAATTAACCATCCGTTCAAGATTCCTTCGGCGTCCATTCCGTCGCCGTTGTCGGAAATTTCAATAGACCCGCCCGGGCTGTCCGTCTTCTTCAAAACAATGGCGCAGTCTCTAGCGTCCGCGTCAAACGAATTCTTAACGAGTTCAAGAATACTTTGGTCGAGGCTCGGGTTGAGCTCTTCACCCAAGCGTCTCAAAATGTCTGGCGAAAATCTGAGGGCCGCTGAGGTATTCGTCACGCGTCTCTCCAAGGCAATTCGCGCAGCGACGATACGGTCAAATGCCGGCAGCGGATGCGCCTGTCGAGCATATCAGTCGTCCCGTTCTGCTGAAGTAGAGCTAGCAGTCGGCGACACGTTGCCAAGGTACCGTCGTTCGGCTTGAGAACTAACAAATGGTTTTCCACTGCAACTGAACTCTGTCCCCGGATGAGGGTGCCCACTGCTCTATGTTTGTCTCCCGGCCTAGAAGTGCGTCTGACGACGACAAACGGGGGCTTAAATGTTCTTCCCCTAAACCTGCGGTGGTCTGATATAGAGCTCACCACATCCCAAGCGGGTATTCCGCGCGCCTGAATAAACGGATGCCACGGTCCGCGACGTGGATCTCGATAAGACACTACGGCGCCCACAGATACATCAAACCGTTCACCGATAGTACTCCCGTTGTCTTTCTCAGATGGAGTCCAATTCGCCTTACCGGTCGCACTTATTTTCTTTCTGATGGTTCCAACGGCTATGAAAACATCAACGTCGGCGTAGCGGTCAAATCGGCCGACGATTTCGACTTTGCTAAGATCAACGCGACGTTGAAAGAGGCTTCGCCACCTCTCGTAGCGCGAGCCACTTCGAAGAACGTCTGGAAGAATTGCGACGATACGAGTTCCTGGCTCGGATCGAGTCACGCATGCGTCCAGGAACAACGCGGCGGAATTCACTTTTCCCGAACCCCATGCGCAATCCGCGGGAGCGGGAACCTGGGTGAAGGGAGGATTTATGAGAATGTACGAAGCCGCTCCAAAACTGTCGTCGCCGGTCAAACTTGAACCCGCGGTGATTCCTGGAAAGAGCTCGCGGATTCTCGGCAGCTGAAGGGCGCGCCGAAGCGGTTCCGCGCCAATTGCTGCGAGCGCAAGTCGAAGTTTGGTTGCCTTAACAAACTCCGCCTGAACGTCGCGGCCCAATATCCGACCGCCCCAATCGGAGAGAGTGGAAAGGAAATCGTTGGATCGGGGCAAATGCTCGACCAGAGCCACGAGTAGGTCGCCGACGCCGCAGGCTGGATCCAACACGGTTGCATCGCGCTTCAGCTGCGAAAGACCGGCGGCCGCAATCGCGCGGTGAGCCATGGCCGAGCCGGTAAAGAAAGCGCCCGCAGCGCGAAGGCGCTTTACGGAAACGCAGCGGCGTAATTCGGCTGCTGGCTGTCCGTCTAGTGCGGCCTCGATATCCGCTTTGGAATTGATCTGGGCCGGTAGGCGCGTCGACCGTTTCAGAAGCTCGTGCAAGCTGCCGACATATGGACGAAACGCCTTCATTCGCTCACCTTTATAGGATAGTCGCTTCACAATTTAGAAGAGCCTCTGCGCCCGTTGCCTTTCATGGCGGCGAGAAACCACTCCCGGCACGGATTCCTCAGCTGACGAAGTGGCAGTAGCTTCGAATTCGCTTCTCGGCCAGCTGCAATTCTGACAAGGGAACAATGAGCAACAGCCCAAAGATAGACCCGAGGCGCGCTCATCGCGTGAATAATCGGTTTCACCCCGCATCTTCGTCATCGAGATCGAGAAAATCGCTGAACAGGTCGCGTTGTTTGGGATTGGCGACCTTCACGCGCGAGCGCGAGGCGGGACTCAATCCGAATTCAGTGAGGAAAGCGCGCATTTGGTCAAGCGCCGTATGAAGAATCGCAAGATATGGCGACGGCATCGGGTAGCCGCTCGGCGATTTGAAAACCAGACCGTATTTCTGAATTTGTAGTGCCGCCTCCGCCCACCGCCCGTACGCGTCGCAGTAACCGCCGAGTGCGGCGCGATCCAGCTTCGAGATTATCCCCAGCGCAAATAGTTCCTTGCTGATTCTGCGCCACTCTTTCTTGCCGACTTTATCGAGATGACTGGGGCAAGGCGGGATCGATGGTGCAGGATCGGGTTCATTCGCGTTCAGCTTCCGTTTGCCGGGGTTCCCTCTAAGCAGCTTCAAATTAGTCGGTGTTGGCGGTGGTCCTGGTGTCTTCATCCGCGTCTACCTCCTCCTCTCCAATCACTTCAGCTTTCTGACCGGTCAGTTTCTCCCATCGCGAGATCGCAACGTCGACGAAGCGGGGTTCCAGCTCGATCGCATAGCAGCGGCGACCGAGTTGCTCTGCCGCGATCAGCTGCGACCCGCTGCCGCTAAACGGTTCGTAACAGAGGTCATTCGGACTTGTGTGTAGCTCCATCGGGATCGCGAAGAGCCGATTCGGTTTCGAGGTCGGATGCTCGTTGGTTTCGATCTCGGCACTAGGAACTTCCCAGACCGTAGACGGATACCCACCTTCCTGCTTGCGTTCGACCTCGGGCTTCTGGCCCTTGATCCAGCCGAACATGCACGGCTCGTGAGCCCACATGTAGATCGAATAAGTCAGTACCGGCCGGCTCTTCACCCAAATGATCTGCTGATGCATGAACGCGCCGACTTCGTTCCAGACCGCCTCGAGCATCGCCTGGCGTGCGCTCGCGTGCCAGCAGTAAAAGGCTGCGTTTGGCGCGATCGCGCGTTCGATAGCGGCCATAATGAATCGAAGATAGAACTCGCGGCCGAGTTCGGAGTTGCTTTCGATATCCGGAGATGGTGCCGCTTCGCGATACTGGCCTGACCAGTCTTTGTTTCGATTCGCCTTGCCGCGATTCGCTCTGGTCGCCGGATGCGACCCTCCGGTGTAGCCAACGGCATAGGGAGGGTCGGTTTGGAACAGGACGGCCCGTTCCTCGCCCATCAGGCGCGCGACTTCGCCCGGGCGCGTAGAATCGCCGCATAGAAGGCGGTGCTTGCCGAGTTGCCAGATTTGGCCCAACCGCGCCACTGGGGTTACCGGAAGCGCGGGAATCGCGTCCTGTTGAGTCTCCCTCGCGATACCAGCCGTGCCGTCGAGCAGCTCGCGCAGCTCCGCGCTGTCGGTCTGGACGAAACCAGCCAGGTCCTTGAAGGCGAGCTTGTCGGTCTCTGCCATCGCTGCCAGCGGATCGAGAGTTGCCAGCAGCTTGTGAGATTCGTTTTCATCGACGTCGAGCACCAGCACAGGCACCAATCGGTCGGGCGTGGTCTCCGCGCGGAGGTGACCGTCGATCAACATCAGACGGCCGTCGGGCAATACGCGTGCTAGAAGCGCGTCAGCGTAGCCGATTTCCTGTAGAAGGCCGCGCAGCGCCGCTGCTTGGCGCGCTGGATGCCGCCGCCAATTTTTCGGATTGGGCACCAGGTCACGTGCGGCAACCCGGCGCAGTTCCAAAATTCGATCGCGAATAGTTTTGCTTGTTATATCGACCACCCCACCGACACCCCCTACCCCCTAACTTGCGGCCACACGCGTGAAGCCAGCCAATGGTCAACGTTCTCCGACTCCCAGAGATTTTGACCCCCTACCCGGCTCTGATGCTGACAAGCCCTAGTCTCATGTCTGTCGGTACGCCGCGAACAACTCTCATTCCCGTTTTTCCATCAATCTTTCTATTCCGCGTTTCAAGAGAGTGTCCGCCGGCGTCCACTGCCACCGATGGCGTCTTTCTCTGCATCTACCTTAGTTTCACTCGACGCTTCCTGAGAATGATTTCTTGGGCGCGTTTGGTCTCTGGGTCGATGTTGCGCGCATCGACCGGCGTCGACGCTGCACTCTGGAATGCACCAACCGCCTCCGATGCCACGTCCTGGGTGTCCCCTCTTGCCATGGAACACGTCAATTTATCGATAAGATCGTTGAAATTTTGTCTCATTCTCTCCCGTTCCTCATCGCCGGGTAGCTCCTCGATCGATTTTCTCGTGCGGCGTTCTTGATCTTCGCGGCGTTGCGCCAGTTCCGTCGCCGCTCGAAAGACCATTCCCGGCGTCGGCGGTTCTTTCGCACCGGAGCGAGCAAACTCCAAAACAGCCTCGGCAGCATCACCCCCGTCTATCTCTTCGCTGAGAATCTCCTGCCACGCGCGGATCGTCAGGTCGTCCGTCGGCTGGCGGTACCAGTTGCCCTTGACTAGTATCAGCAGCTTGACCATCTCTTCGTGTTTCATCGCCCAGCCCCAGGTGTTTTGCGAGATTGGCCATACCCGTGTTGCCAAGATTCACGGTTCCGCGCAGAGGTCTTTCGGTTGCGATCGAGGGACCGGCGAACCTAGGTGCGTTTCGAATACGAGCTCTCCACGCCGCTTGCCAATCGCAGTAGCGACGATCGTGCGCCAGGCAGTCATCGTGCCACGCAGCGAACTCACGCTCGGCGTCAATCTGTCCCACGCCAGCGAACCTCCTCATCTCCTCCGTGAGCCTCAGATCCTCTGGCCACGGAGTTCCAGGCTTTCGCTTCAGATCACATCCAGAATGGGAATCAGAGGAAGATCCAGAGTCAGAGACAGAAGTTACATTTGGTTTCGCAGCGGTTACACCGCGGTTACTTTGTTTATGAGCAGACTGGTTTGAACGAAAGCGACTTACCTTTTCTCTGTTCCTCTCACGGTCCTTCGCTTCACGAGTGAACCGACGAGAGACGACGGTGTAGACGCCGTTACATTCGGTTACGTCGCAAAATTTCTGACTTCTAGCGTCCTCAATGAAGGTAGTGATATCCGCCACGCTGCATCGCGCGTCACGCGCGAGTTCATCGATCGTTCCGGAAATCTGATCGGCGTTTTCTACAAACATCGTCGAAAGCAACTCCATCCAGACGCCGCGGCTCGTGGCCGACGCTCGCCCGAGTTGACGATCAGACTTCCAATCCCGGGGATAGAATGGGAACCAACCGAGTTTTCCTCCCACCAGCCGCCCTCCGCTTCGGTACGTGATGCTGAGTCAGCATTCCTTTGTCGCGCAACAGACACTGGAAAATCGGCAAAGTTGAACCGCTCGATGGAGGCGAGCCTTGCCGTCGCCACTTCATCGGGATAGATCGTCGGATCGTTTTCTGGAGCGGCGGACGTCAACGCGCTTCGCCTTTGGCCCTCGCAACGAAGTCATCCAGGGCCGACATCGGGATTCGCAGACAGCCGCCGAGCCTCACAAACGGTATCTCGTTGCGCTGAATCATCTCGTAGATTTTCGATTTCGACATGTCCAGGAGTTTCGCCGCCCGAACCGGCTTCACGAACACGAATTCGCTTTTGATGCTGTCCACCACGTCCTCCACTCTCGTACGACTTGTGCGCCGTCGATCTAATTGCTATCAGTTTTCACAACGACAATCCACACACTTGCACTGTGCATAACTGTGTGGTCATGTGAGGTGCTGAAATGTACGAACTCTTTCAATTCATCTGGCAAGTCGCGGAAGACGGGCACGAATGGCGAAGCGGCCCAATTCGGGTGTTCGGAGCCAACGTCCGGAAACACGACGAACCGGCTTTAATCGCACTCGGCGAAAATTCGCGGCCGTACAAGCCCGATCCCGACCTCTTTTTGAAGTTCGCAAGCATTGACCCAAATGCCGATGTCGAGATCCTTCACTTCGCGAACAGCTACGGATTGCTCGGACGCGGTCCTCGATGGATCGCGCCGGAACCGGAACGCAAAGGCGCGAGCACGACCGCCGTAACCGGGGAACTACGATCTCATTGGCAGGAACATCTTCACGGAATGAAGGCCGCGGTCACGCTCTGGGAAGCTATTAAGGCCGAGAACTCGTCAGTACTCGCTAGCTGCATCCATTGGCGGCGCCGCGATCACATAACGTACGACTGGCCGCCATCGAGCGAATTGAACACCCCGTGGAGCACCCACGCCACGATAGCGGCGCCTGGAATAAATTCGCACCTTCTCGAGAGGTTTCAGCGCGGCGATGTACTGAAGCCGGCGCGGTTCTACCTACAGGAAGTGGTCAACAAGTCTCTGGCTGAGTTGGTCTCTTCCCGTCTCCTTTGGAAAGCTCCAGATAGCAACGAAATGGGTCTGTTCATTGTCCCAAGCACCCTGATCGGTTGTCTTTGGCTTCAACTCGCAGACGCGATCGCTGGTCATCAGAAGTTTCGTCTTTGCGAAAGCTGCGGAAAGCCGATGCTAGTGGCAGCGGAAGGATCAGGGTACCGAACGAATCGAAAGACCTGCTCGAACGCATGTCGCATCAGATTGTATTCGGACCGAAAAATCGAGGCTCGCCAGCTCCGCGATAAAAAGTTCTCAGTTCGGGAAATTGCAAAGCGTCTCGATACCGGCGTCGAGCAGGTCAAAAGGTGGATTACCAAGCGCTGATTTCATGGCGAAGCGCGGAACAAGCGAGGGTTCGATCTTCCAGCGCAAGGATGGGCGCTGGGTCGGCTCTCTCAATCTGGGCTGGCAAGGCGGCAAGCGTAAACGAAGGCACTTTTACGCCGCGACAGCCGCTGAGGTACGAGACGAGCTGCTCAAAGCGCGTTTCGACCAGTCTCGCGGCCTTCCGGTGTCGGTCGAGCTACAGACGGTCAAAGAATTCCTCGACCACTGGCTTGAGGACTCCGTGAAATCAAGCGTTCGCCCGGCAACGTATCAGCAGTACCATCAGCATGTTCGACTTTACCTAGGGCCCTCACTGGGAAAGCAACGGCTTTCGAAACTGTCGCCTCAGCATGTTCAGACCTTCGTGAACGAAAGGCTCAAGAGCGACCTTTCGCCGCGCACAGTCCAGCTCAGTCTGGTAATCCTTCGGCACGCCCTTCAGACTGCGGTGAAGTGGAGCCTCGTCGGCCGCAACGTCGCCAAGCTCGTTGATACCCCGAAGGTTCGGCGCCCGGAGATCAAACCCCTGGATCTCGATCAGTCGCGCAAATTCCTTGATGCAGCCAAAGGCGAACGGCTCGAAGCACTGTACAGCGTGGCGCTCGGGCTCGGACTTCGCGAGGGCGAGGCACTCGGGCTGCGCTGGATGGACGTGGACCTGGAACGGCAGCAAATTACGATTCGGCAATCGCTGCAGCGAGTGGGCGGCAAGCGATTCGGAACAGGTCCCGGCAGGCTCCAATTTGTCGAGCCGAAGACGGACCGTAGCAGGCGAACTCTGCGAATACCCGATGCGCTCGTTCGATCACTACGCGCTCATCGTGCGCGCCAGCTTCAAGAACGCCTTATCGCCAGTTTCGGATGGACCGAGCGCGGACTCGTCTTCACGACCGGAATCGGAACGCCGATAGAGCCGCGTTCTGCCGTCAGAGACTTCAAGCGGATTCTGGAGAAGGCCAACGGACCCGAAGCTGACGCCAAGATTCCGCTATCAACCCGGTTTCATGATTTGCGCCACAGCGCTGCAAGCCTATTGCTAGCCCAAGGCGTTCAGCTCCGGGCAATCATGGAACTCCTTGGTCACAGCACGATCGCTCTGACAGCCAATACCTACAGCCACGTCATGCCATCTATGATGCAGGATATGGCCGACAAAATGGACACGATCCTCAACGGCTAGTTCCCTAGGTTTCACGAGCGCGCTCGATCGATTCTCTGGGATGTCCGAAACCCTGGAAAACTGAAATGTGGAGCAGAGTGGGTTTGAACTTTCAGCCCCTTTTCTCGTCAGCCAGACGACAGCCAATCGTTCCGTTTAACGTCGGCGTGTGTAAGTCTAACGTGCGTCCGCGAACAGCGAGACAGAGTGGTTCCGCCTGACCAATGAACAATACCTCGGCTCAATCCGCTAGCGGTCAACTAAGACTTCGAGAGATCGTCGAGAAATCTGATGATTTCCTTTCTGCTACCGCCCTCGATGAACGTCGGCGCGGCGGGGCGGCTCGCGCCACGTTCGTCGCTGAACTGCCAATGCCAGATGTGAATCAGC
This sequence comes from uncultured delta proteobacterium, assembly GCA_963808235.1. Classification (GTDB taxonomy): domain Bacteria; phylum Desulfobacterota; class Binatia; order Binatales; family Binataceae; genus Binatus. The sequence continues at coordinate 194,798 of CAWEEQ010000002.1, read as the reverse complement.
CGGTCGATGAGTAACATCTTCTCGCGAGCGCTTCCGCACGATTTCCAACGCGCCATAAACTCATGCATCGCATCCGCAAATCCAATGCCCCACAAGTCCTTGTGTTGAAAGGTTTTCTGGTAATCGAGCCATCGGATCGTCCAGCCACATTTGGCGCAGACGAGCTGCTCACGCTTTACCTCCTCGTGGTTGCCTCCGCTCGCGCGCTTGCGCCTAATCACGTTCGCGCAGCTCGGGCAGTGGACCTTACCGAGCAAAGCGTCCGATGCGTCGAGGATGCTTTCGCATCGGCAATAAAGCGTGATGCCGACGTCGTCGAGCAACTCTTCATCGAGGATACCAGTGGCGTCGTTCCGATAGAGCATGCGGATCTTCTCCATCCGAACGCGCGGCGACCATTTGGGTGCTCCTGTCTCAGGATCGAATTTCACGAAGAGTAACGCCCTGGTTCGGTCAGCGTTGCGCCTGCGCAGACTACCTAGAGGTGATCGGTATTTTATGATCGCGAGCATCCTTTGCAAGGCCGAGAACTGTGGGGTCATTTGCTGCTCCCCTGCGCGAATTGCGCGCCTGACTACGTGCGCGGTCCGCAGGCGAATCTACGACGAGGATCCGCGGACCTAGCAAAATAGTGCCTGGATGGGTCTTTACGCGATTTTGCCGATTTGCGCCAACCTAGGCGTTCTCCGGGTCCGCGCTCGATCGCGAATCGCGCGCACACCCGCCGACCTCGATCGATTCTCTGAGATCTCCGGAAAGTTGGAGACTGAAATCCGGAGCAGAAGGGGTTTGAACTGTAAGCCCAGTTTCTCATCTGCCCGACGACAGCCCGTTGTTCACATTCGCGTCTGCCGGCTGAGAGCCAACGCCCCGGTCATCAAATCGGCAACGAATCGTCCAGCAAAGTGCCCAGCGAATGGAAAAACGCAGCACGCTCTCTGTGAAGTCCTCCGGAGTTGGACCTGAGCACAGCGGATGAGCCAGAATCGGAGCGCGATCGAAATCCCTTAGCCATAGAAAGGCAAGCGAAATGACAGACATCGTGAAAATCACGGATGCGGGCCATGTCAGAACCATCACGCTCAATCGCCCGGAAAAAAAGAATGCGTTGAGCAATGCCCTCGCGTGGGGTGTGATCGCTGCGGTTGAGGATGCAGCGCGGACGGATGAAGTCTGGGTGATCGCAATTACCGGCAGCGGCGACGCGTTTTGCTCCGGCTTGGATTTGTCCGGTGCCGATCGCTCTACGCCGCTGTCTGCACAATCGGCTCAGCTCGATGACATTTCCTGGGTCGGCCATTTCCTCTTGGCGATCCGCAAACGGTGCGACAAACCTGTCGTCGGCGGCATCAACGGAGTAGCCGTCGGCGCCGGTCTCGGTCTCGCAATGGCGACCGACGTAAGGCTGGTCAGCCGCGGCGCGAGGCTCATGGCCGGCTATACGAGAATTGGCGGTTCACCTGACGCCGGCCTTACGATCACCCTGCCGCAAGCTATAGGCTACGAGCAGGCGATGCGTTTCATGATGGAGAACCGGACGGTGCTGGGCGAAGAGGCGGTCGCGCTTGGCATGGCCGGAGAACTGGTTGATGACGCGCAGTTCGCCGACCGCTTGGCGCGCTACTGCGCAGAACTCTGCAACTGGTCGCCCATCACGCTTCGGCTTCTCAAGCGCGGAATGGTGAAGTCCCTGGAGACGAGCGACATGGAACAGCAACTCCGCTATGAGTTGTCTAATATTCGCATCGCCTTCAGCAGCGAGGACGCAAAGGAAGCGCGCAAGGCATTCCTCGAGAAACGCCAACCCGTCTTCAAGGGAAGATAGGACTCCGCGAGGATTTTCGCGAGTTGGGAGGTTTCGCTATGTCTGACAAAAATTATCTGATCGATGTCGAGAAAACGCAAAAGTTCGCGCAGGAGGTCTTCAGCCACCTCGCGGGAGCGCTGGTCTCGGGCATGATCCATCTTGGCGAACGCATGGGTCTCTACAGGGCGCTGAATGGTGCCGGTCCTCTCACCAGCGAAGAACTCGCGCGCAAGACCGGCCTTGATGAACGCTGGGTTCGCGAGTGGCTCTATCAGCAGGCATCCGCGAACGTAATAGACTACAGGGGTGAGTCACGTTTTGAGCTCAGCCCCGAAGGTGCCCTGGTGCTAGCGGACGAAAACAGTCCCTTTTTTCTTGCCGGCGGCTTTTGCGCACTCCCGCAGCAGATGGCGCTGTTGAACGAACTGCCGCGGTCGTTCAAGAGCGGACTCGGCCTGTCTTATGACCAGTTCGGTTCGGAAGTGAATGTCGGCGTCGAACGACTGCTCGCCCCGTGGTTTCGGACCCAGCTTGTACCCAACGCCTTGCCAAGGCTTGACGGCGTCGTCGCAAAGCTGAATGCAGGAGCCAAAGCAGCGGATGTCGGATGTGGCGCAGGCGTTGCAATTATCGAGATGGCAAAGGCTTATCCGCGGTCGGAGTTTCACGGCTACGATATCGCTAAGTTGCCCCTCCAGCGCGGAGAAGAAAACGCGCGGAAGGCCGGAGTGAAGAACGTGCATCTGCATGACGTGGCCGTCGATCCTCTGCCCGGTGATGCTAGTTGCGATTTCATCACAACCTTCGATTGCCTCCACGACATGACGCGGCCTGACCTCGTGATGCAGGCCATTCGCAAAGCCATCAAATCCGACGGAACGTGGCTGATCGCCGACGTTCATGGGATGCCGACGTTCGAGGAAAACCTGAAGCAAAATCCCCTGGCGCCGCTCATGTATGGCTTCTCAGTGATTTGCTGTATGTCGTCAGCTCTTTCTGAGCCCGACGGCTTGGGATTGGGCACGCTCGGATTTCCCGAACCGGTCGCCCGCAAGATGACGGCGGAGGCCGGATTCACGCGCTTCGCAACCAAGGACTTCGATAACCCGATCAACGCCTACTATGAAGTCCGCCCATAGCAGCCAGGATTCTGCTGTCACCCCAGGAGGAGCGCTGAAAAAAGAAGAGGCAAATCCATGGCGATGATCCGCGGACCTAGCCAAATCGCGCCGCGATAGGTTTCGCCAGATTCGGCCAATTCTGCGCGACAAGAGAGATTCTCCGGGTCCGCACATGTGCGCAAATCGCGCGCACACGCGCCGATTACCGCGATGTCCGAAAATCGAGAGACTGAATGGTGGAGCAAAGCGGATTTGAACCGCCGGCCCCTAGTTCGCCTTTTCATCGCAAAATTGTCCGCGGATTTGGCGACAAATTCGCCGAAGATTAAAGCAGCTGTGCCGCAGAGATAATCATCGCCAGCTCTTCGCGACTTTTTCTCCAGGGAAGATCTTGACGGTATCGCTAGGATCGGCTTGGAGAGCCATCGGAATGCGAGCCGGGCGATGGCTGGCGTCGCAAAGCTACTGGAGCGGAGCCGTGAAAATGGGCCAATGCGCGACACTCCGCTGGGGTTCGTCGCAGCCTTTGATGAACGGGCTGGCGAAAGCAACGATCGACTTCGTGATCCGCGACCCAGTCAACGAGGCAAACATGGCGCGAGTGCGTTCGAGGCCCTCTGGCGAATCGTCGCCTAAATTTTTTTGGCCAAGGAAAGACTGACTAGACAGACAAAAATGGAGACAGATATGCCGGAGACCGGTTTTAAGAACGCGTCAACTCGCAAAGCGTACCTCATCACCCGCCCGACTTCGGGGATCGGCCGTGCGACGGCCCTGGCAACTTGCCAAACACGGCATGTCATGCTGGTCGGCCGTGAAAGCCAGAGGCTCGACGACGTTAAGAAGATCATCGACCAAAAAGGGCAGAGTGCGGCATCGGTTCTGTGCGACCTGTCAGACATTTCCAGCGTTCGGCGCGCGGCATCGGAGATCATCGCGCTGAACCTTCCGAAATCCTACCGCCTATCGAGGGTTGCTTGCGTCTGGAGGGCAAGGCTCCTGCGGACATCCTCCCGCGCTCTCTTCTGACTCACCGCCTCGGAGAACCGGCGAAGCCTGCGGCTGCGACTTCTCGCTGGAGGCGCCTGTGCCAGAGTCGGCCGCGGCCTTGGCGTGCCTCTTACATTGATCGACGCTCGAGACTGAGATTGACAGGGCCGTTGCTACATCGTTGGCATCCTTGCCTTTATGCAATTCATTCATGACGGTGTCGCAATCAACCTTGGGCGCAGCGTATGCGGCAGGTGCCCCAGCCGCGAATGCTATCGTCACCACGACCATCGCCGAAGCCGCCACCACCGCGATTTGTTTGATCACTTTTTTCTCCTCTACCGCCCTTACTCCGCTGCATGTTGGTCATTTTTTCCCTGAAAGCGGGCAGTCAAAGTGAGAGATTTTCGCGAACTTATTCCGCTCAAAGGCAGCCAGATCAGGTTCTGCAGCTTCGAGTCCACGCGCTAATAGTACAAAATGCGAGAAGGCCGAAGACTGATGCGCCTGAGTATGTAAGCCCTCTATGTAGCACTTTATCTCCGGCTCTTCATACGCTTCGACAACATATGGCCCAAACATCTGTCGAACGATCTCAAGGTTGAGATCGTCACGTTTATTGTAGAATCCTATATCGTCGAAAAAGTTCAGATATCTGTTCACCTGATCATTGTTAAACCTTCCCCGCCAGACTGTAGGGCCGTTTCCGGCTGGCCAGCGCCAACCGTTGAACAGCGGGTCGCATCTTTCGATAGCCATCCGGAAGTCTTCGAAGTCCTTGTTCTCTTCAAAGTCGCCCGAGAGTTGCCGCGCCAGATTAACCATCTGGATGTCTCTGGTGGTCTCAAGAGTTTTTGACAAACTGTAAAAGTTGACTCCTTGAGAAATTCCGAATCCGATCGCGGCGCCGACAATGCCTACTAGACCGTCGCCCAGTATTTCACGAACGCTCCTTCGCATGATCGCGCTCCTAAAGCGCTCGCAAGATTACCTGTCCCTTTGTCAGCCGTAGCATCACTTGGTCGGTTGAGAACCGCCGCCTTCGCCGACTACGACGAATGATGCCCAGGCGAACGGATGGGCGAAGTAGGCGTGTGTCGGGTCAGTGCGCGGCATGTCCATCAGCTTGAGCATCGCTCCCTGCAGCGCCGTTGAGCGCGAGACTCCGCCGCTGCTTCCGTAAGCCGTGAACACCGCGGTCATCAGCTGATCGGTCGCTGCGTCATCAACGGCCCATTGCGAGACCAGCAGCGATGGAGTGCCCGCGTAAAAGAACGCGCGGGTCAGGCCTGACAGTCCTTCGCCACTTCCGTCAGGAGCCGCCGTGTTGCAGGCAGAGAGGATTACCCACTCGTCGGCGACCAACTTGAATCCCATCACGTCGTCCATCGTAAGCAATCCGTCATCGTCTGTGCTCGGCTGCGAGGGTGGTGTGAGCACCAGAGACGGTTCCATGACTCCCTTTATCTCGCCACCTATGAGCGCGTGTGTCGCAAACGAGATTACCTTTGCGTCGCGCAAACGATCTTTGCTCAGCGCCAGCACCTGCGGCCGGGTCGCCCGTTCTTCCATGAAGAGCGACTCTTGAGGATTGGCATCGAGCGCCTTAGCTTCAGCCATTAGCTCCTCGCGCGAACCGGGAAGTCTCGGCAGATTCCGCACCGCGTCGATTGCTTCGGCGCCTCGCGTCGCCACCATCGAGCTACCACGCTCTTCGCCCTTGCCGTTCAGCAACGGATCGCCGATTCCGACGAAGGGGTAAGCCTTGGCCGATGACGCGTTCGCGGTGTTGCTCGCTTCGACCCGATTTCTGAGTAGTCGGAGAGAAGTGGCCGTAGGTAGGAGACTAATGCTCATACTTCTCTTTGCGAACCAGGCAATACGGGGATAGTTGTCCTTCAACTCAGCGGGCGATGGCGCGAGACCTTGCTTATAATCTCGTGCCAACGCCGCAAACGCATCGCCCGTATTGTCAGTGACCAGCGCGGCGAAAGGAATCGGCAGAGTTACCCCGTCCGGTACGATGATAAGTAACTTGGTGCTGGCAAGCTCATCTTTCAACGGAGCTATAAGCAACTGGTAGAGCGCGTATGAGTCAACGAAGTCGAACGGTTTGTCGGGACGAAGGCTCTCGCGAACCTGCGCGACCATCGCCATCAGATCTGCGCGCTTAACTTCGGTATCGCGATATGCCAGCGGATGACCGGGTCGCACGCACCACGCCAGTAGCCGGTCGTTGAGCGTGTAGTAACTGACCAGCGCCTCGTCGGCGCGCAGTACTCGTTGTACGCCGTCTACGTCGATAGGCAACGGCGTCGCTAACTCGCCATATTTTGGAAAGACTTGAATCAGTCGCTGGTTTGCGATCTCCAGGTCATGGTCAAGCTGTTGCGATTCTGCGAGAACTTTAGCTGCGTCTTGCTGATTTTCTTTCGAAGCGCCGAATTGCGTCGAAAGCTGCATTGCCATCCCAGCCCGCCGCTCGCTGAGGCGCTGCACTTCGGCGGCAGCCTCGCCGGCATCCGGGTCGGCGACTGCAAGCCGCACCGCCGCTTTGACCAGTGCAAGATCGGTGATACCCCGGCGCGCTTGTTCTGCGACCATGAACGCCTCGGGTGCCGGTGACGCACCGCCCGGGTCCATTTCTGGATGGCGCGCGATCGCGGCCAGCAATTCCAGATAACCTCGGACATATTGATCGCTTTTGTTCCTGAGAAAACGCAAAGACTCGCTGCCCGACTGCGTCGCCGCATGCCAGGTATTTAGATTGACCGCCCATGATTTGCGAAAGCTGTCCCGCGCCGGCTGGACTTTTCCTTCCTTCGCGAGCGTAAGTCCGAGCGAGCCCAAATTCTGTTCGTAGTAGACGTGAGCGTCTCCCATTTGACGCAGGAGGATTGGACCCGATTCGGAATATAGACGTTCTGCGTCGGCATACCGGCCCTCGCCGTAATAGGCGTCAGCGAGCGTGTCAAGCGCGTACGCATATATGAGACTATTGGGCTCGCTCAGCTTCATACTTTGGGATCCCAAAGGCTCCGCTTCTGCGAAACGCCCTTCCTCGCAATACAATTCGGCCAAGCTTCGTAGATCGTAGGTAATTTCGATTCCGGTGCCTCGTGTGGTGGTTCTAAGCCGGAGTTCGAGGCCCTGCTTGAGCAACGTTTCCGCCTCTTGCAGCTTTCCCTCCTCGAGGTATACGGTGCCGAGAAAAATGTGCGCGCGGCCCGCCAACCACGGGTTCGCCACATCTTCTTCACCCGGGCTCTGGAGCGCGCGATTTAGGAGTCGCTCCGCTTCCGAGAATCGCCCCTCCCAGGCGTAGAGTTCCCCAAGCCTATCTATATTCTCCTCGATCGCAGAATCATCTGCCGACAGTGACTTCTCCTTGATTGCTAGCGATTGTATCAACAATGGTTCAGCGTCGGAGAACCGGCCGTGATTCCAATAGTACCAAGCAAGGAGATCGAGATCTTTGGTGACCTCAATACTATTGGGATTTTGCGCTTCTAGCGTGCGCAGCTCGTCGCGAAGCGCTGCTTCGGTCTTGTCAACCGCCTGGTCACGACTTCCCGCGGGAGAGGGAATAGGAACCGGATTGCTTTCGGATCGAACTGTGGACGAAGCCAAAACACAGAATGTGAGCATTGAGACCGCGCAGCCCAGGCGGATATTCGTACGCATCGATCTCCAAGCCCGATTGTTGCCGATTGTGATCCTGCGGATCGTTGTCGGCATAGCTGGCCTCCTCCAGTCTTAGTTGGAGCAGTACCCCCCGGCGCGCAGCTTTGCGACATCTGTATCGGTGGGGGTGCCGCTCGTAGACAATTGACCGTAAGCAAACGCGCGTTGGTGCATGTTCATGCCGCAAAACAAATTCACCGGTCGCTCCCCTTGAAGAAGAGAGACTCCATAGCGCAGCGTCGAGGTGTAGGTTTTCGACCCGCCCGTATCATCACCCGAGGCGATTCGTTCACGTATGTCCTCGCTGTTGTCAGCGCCGAAGGGATCGTTCGCTACTCCCGCCGCCCCCTCTTCGCAGATTCTCTTCTCATCTATGATGCACTTCTCGCCCGATGCCGACTGGATTGTTTCCGTGTCTTTTTTTGATACAGCCTGTCCGGCGTTGCTTTGGGATCTCGGCGGCGTCGGAGTGGAGTTGTTGGAAGCGCAGGATGTCAAGGCTAAGAATAAGATCAGCAGAAACCCTTTTTTCAGACGCACGAACCCTCCCGCGAAACCGCCTTGCCCACGCGGCATCGGCATTACCTGAGCGCATCTCTGCAAGAGGTGGCAGATTGTCTTCGGAAACTAAGCCACAGACAAGTCAGTCCCTGCCACTTAACACTACCGTCTATACATACGTCAAGGTTGCGCACTTGGATTGGCTGCCATTGGTTGCGCGTTCCGAGAAATTCGGGCGGCAGGTCAGTGGCGAGGAGCTTACCTTTGACCCTAAAAACCAACTCGACCCGCGACCCGTGCATTTGGAGATTCCTGATTCTAAGCTGGCGGAGCGCTGAAAAAGAAAAGGCGAATGCATGGCGATGATCCGCGGACCTAGGCTAATCGCGCCGGGATAGGTTTCGCCAGATTAGGCCAATTCTGGGCGACAGAGATATTCTCCGGGTCCGCACATGTGCGCAATTCGCGCGCACACGCGCGGATTTCGATCGATTCTCCGCCATGTCCGAAACCCTGGAGACTGAGGTGTGGAGCAGAGGGGATTTGAACTCTCGACCCCTACGTTGCGAACCTAGTCTAGCAACAGAATCCGCGAACCCGTGGCTGTCAAACGTGGCTGTCAACGGCGCAGACTAGTCCCGCTTGCAGCGACGACTCGCCAGAAAACCCTTAATTTTCAATTGCCGGGGGCGGGACTCGAACCCGCACGGAGCTTTCGCTCCAGAGGATTTTAAGTCCTCTGCGTATGCCATTTCGTTTCCGCGCTCACGTGAGCGCGGCCACATTGAAGTGAGATCAGATCAAAGCGAGCATCTCCAACCGCCTCATGGCAAGTCCGCCTTCTTCCGGGCTTCGGTTCCGTACACCGCAAGCAGGTCGGCCCGTGATAGCGACCCATCATTCGCGAACAGCGCAGCCAGCCGGTAGCTGCAGTCCGCGCACACGTGACCGTCGAGCACGTCGATGTATTCCCACGGTGTCGATTCCTCACCGCATAACTTACATGTTTCAGTAATCGCTTTTCCTGTCCTAGTTGAGGCCTAATTCAGGTTGCCATGAATAGAAGTGAATCGGCGTAAGGATTGATGTCGTTCAATACCCTCTGGAGTCGTCGCCGTCATTCGTCGAGCGGCGAATGCGCCGCTGCGATGCGCGAAACCTGCTGTTCCACGTAACGTGGAACATTCATTTTCGAGAAACAAGCTCCGAAGCCTGAACAATCTGTTGCAGTATTTGATGTCATGATAAAGTCAAGTATCATTTGACCTATGCGTGACAATGATCTCGAATCAAAGTCGCGGCGCGCACAGCTCTTCGAAATCGCCTCTGAGCAGGGGGGATATTTCACTGCCGCTCAGGCGCATTCGTGCGGCTTTAGTAAATCGCTACTGGCGCATCATGCCAAATCAGGCCGCTTTTCCCGAGTCCGTCAGGGCCTCTACCGCATTCGCGAATACCCGAGTTCACCCCGCGAAGACGTGATCGCGGCGTGGCTTGGGTCGGGAAGAGAGAACACCGTTGTATCGCATGAAAGCGCGCTCGACATCCTCGGGCTTTCCGACGTGGTGCCCGAGGTCGTTCACCTTACCGTCCCCCGAGCGAGGCGCTATCGCTTCGCATCTCTGGGCGTCGCGATACACACGACAACGCGGCGCCTTGCCAAGTCCGACGTCGTGGTGCGCGACGGAGTTCGAGTGACCGCACCGGCGCGCTCGATCATCGACGCGGCCCAAGCGGGAACCGCCCCGGAGCAGATAATGGCCGCAGTCGGCCAGGCACTCGACCGAGGCATGGCAACCGAATCAAAACTCCTCGGGGTTGCGAAGACGCGTGGAGGTCGAGTCGAGCGCCTTGTTCGACAAGTTCTCGAGGCGCGACACCGCAAATGAAGTACCAAAGCGGAGCCGCATTTCGTCAAGCACTTGAGCAGCGTCTGCTCACGCGATCGCGTGACAAGGGCATTTCCCTTGTCCGGCTGCGAAAGGCCGTCGTCTTTGACCGCCTTCTCTTTCGTCTCGCGATCGCCGCGCCAGGCCGCTGGGTTCTTAAGGGAGCGCTGGCCCTCGACTTCCGGATGGGAGAACGGACGCGGACCACGAAGGACATGGATATCTTTCACCGCGACGACGAGACGGCGGCCACCGCTGACTTCATAGCCGCCCAAGCTGTCGAGATCGACGACTACTTTACCTTCGACATAGAAAAGGTCGGAGCGCCGGGTAAAGAGGTTGAAGGTCTCGCGGTGAGATACCGCGTCCGAGCCGAACTCGCAGGCAGGCGGTTCGAGGAAGTCATGGTCGATATCGGGTTTTCAGACTCGCTGAAATGGAAGCCCGAACCGATTCGCGGACAGGATCTACTGGCGTTCGCCGACATCGAACCGATCGAAGTGCCAGTCCTGCCGCTTGAGCAACACATCGCGGAGAAGGTCCACGCATACACAAAAACCTACGGCCAAGGTCGCCGGAGCAGTCGCGCAAAAGATCTCGTCGATCTTGTCCTCGTGAAACAACTCATGGTGCTGGACGCCGCTCGCCTTCGCAGTGCGCTCGAAGGAGTTTTTGAGGGAAGGCGTCAACATGGTCTTCCGGATCGGTTCCCGCCACCGCCGCCCGAATGGGCGGTCCCATACCGGAAGCTGGCCAACGAAGTTGGTCTCGATCCGGACCTGCGTCGGGGCTATGCGCAAGCGGCGGCGCTGCTCGATCCTGTGCTGGCCGGCCGCGCGACCGGCCGCTGGGATCCGCAGAAGGCTTCGTGGATGTGACGCGCCGGCGTCCGATTTGCTGTGCCCAATTTTGTGCCCTCTGTGCCCGATTCTGTGCCCCAACCGGAGATCAATCGAAAGTACTCTGTAACTGATGGTCGCACTTTAGTCGTGCACAGAAAACCCTTCTGCCACAGCGCTTTCGCTACCTTGTAGCGCTATCGAGCGATATCAGACTATTCTGGCGTTTACGCAAGGTTGCACAACTCACATGCAAGAGGTCCCTGGTTCGAGTCCAGGTGCGTCCACCAAATTAGACCTTCGAAATCCGCAAATTCATGTGATGAATCCCGCTCATGCCGCGCCACTTGGAATTGCGGTCCTAGGACTGGTGCTCGGTATGCGCCATGCGACCGATCCCGATCATGTCATCGCGGTCACGACGATCCTGAGCCGCGAGCGGCGCCTGATGACGGCCGCTCGGATCGGTGTCGTATGGGGTCTTGGCCACACGCTCACGGTGATGCTGGTGGGCGCCGCGATTATCGTTTTCAAAATTGCGATTCCGACTCGCCTCGGACTCGCGATGGAATTCGCGGTTGCGATTGTTTTGATACTGCTCGGGTTCGGAGCGGCAACAAGCTTGATCCGTAAATTCGCGGCGCGGGTGACTGGATCTTCGTCGCGTAACAAAGACTCCGACGAACATCTGCACGAACATCTGATAGTCCATGCGCATCTTCACACTCATGGCGAAACGGAGCATTCGCATCCTCACGTTCATATCGACGGCGGCGAAGATGCGCACACGGTAACTCACCGGGATCATCGCATCGACTCCAAGACGCTGCCGACATTCGGATCGCACCGGCCACTGCTCAAATCATTCGGAGTGGGGCTCGTTCACGGGCTCGCCGGCAGCGCGGCGATCGCGCTGCTCGTGTTGAGCGCGATTCCACAACCGTTGTGGGCGACTATTTATCTCGCGATTTTCTGCGTCGGAACGATAATCGGCATGGCACTGATTACTGCCACGATCGCCGCGCCGTTCGTGGTAGCGTCGCGAAGAGTTTCGTGGCTGCACCAGGGACTCGTGACCGGCTCGGGACTTCTAAGCTTCGGCTTCGGCCTCTTTCTCGCCTATCATATCGGGATCGTCGACCATCTTTTCGCAAGCGCGCCTATTTGGATCGCGCAATGAAAAGGTCGTCCCGTCGCGCAACCGCGCGCCGACGCGCGACCGGCTTTTACGTGAACTCTTTCACTTCCAGATCGTCTTAACCGGAACTTTCTCCGCCGCTGCTGCTCCAGATCCAGCACGAGCCCTCGCACGCTTCACCCGACGGCACCGACGGTACGAAGCGGACCACGCTGGTCTCGCGCACCGAGAGCTGCGACACCGGAGTTTGTGCCGATGCAAGAAAGATCGACGGGGAGAAAAACTGCGCCGCGACGAAAACGCAAAGCGCGGCATAGTGGATCTCCCGTCAATCAAAAGAGCGGCAGCCGGATTCCCGCGGTCACAAGCGCGCCGCTCGCCACACCCATCAGTGCTTCGCCCGCGACCAGGCCGGCCGCGAGCAAAATTCCCGGACCGCTTTCGTCGGCGTTTTCGGATCCAAAGATCGAATGAACCAGCGCGCCGAGAAAAATCGTTACGCCTAATCCGAACGGCAGATACAAACCGATCGCGACGGGCATGATCGGCGTACGCCAACTGGAGCCGGCGCGCTCGAGATAGCGGTCGGTAAATCCCAGGATCGCGGCGAGTGCCGCGCCCGTCGCGATCGTTCCGAGCGGCAAGCCGCCGTGAAAAACGCCTTCAGTAACTTTCGCCATCAGAAATGCCTGCGGCGCCGCCAGCGCGCCGGCGCGCGCGGTCGCGGTGCCTGCGATTCCGTAGCCGGCGATTAGAAGATTCAAAATCGGCGCCATCAGGAACGATGACGCGATCGCGCCGACGAGCACGCCAATCTCGAGCGAGCGCGGCGTCGCGCCAACGTGGAAGCCAGTTGCGAGGTCGTGCGTCGAATCACCGGCCATCGCAGCCGCCGTGCATACGATCGCGCCGGAAAGAATCGCGAGTTGCGGTCCGACGGTTTGCGACACGCCGACGAATTTCAGAAACAGCGCCACCGCAAGTAGCACGATCACCGTTACGCCGGAGACCGGGTTGTTGGACGCGCCGACAATTCCGGTCAGATAACCGGCGATCGAAGTCGCAAAGAAGCAAATCAGCGTGAGCAGGATCGCCAGCGCCGCGCTGAGTGCAATCTGCCCGCTGAGGCCGAGGCAGATCGCGAAGATCACGGGCACGCAGAGCGCAACCGCGGTCAGCACAGCGCGCGGCGAAAGATCGGTGTCCTCGCGCGCGGTGGCGACGACTTGAGTCGAGCGGACAACGCGGATGCTATCGGCAATCGCGGCGCCGATTCGGATCCGCAAGCGCCACAGCGTGACCACGCCGCCGGTGAGCATCGCACCGACGCCGAGGTAACGCACCTGGCTGCTCCACAACTGGGAGGCAGTGGTCGCAGCATCGCGCGCTGCGAGTTGCGGATGCGACGCAGTCAGAAATGGAATAGCGATGAGCCATGCGAATGCGCCGCCCGCGAAAACCAGCGTCGCGATCCGGATGCCAATGATATAGCCGACGCCGAGCAGCGCCGCGGAAATATCGATCGAGCCCGCAAACGCTGCGGTTCCGATCCATCGCGCACCCGACACTGCGCCGGGAATGACTCCGATCAGATCCTGAAGTGCCTTCAATAACGACGAGACGATGCCACCTAGCACGAGCGGGCGAACGTTCGCGGACGCATCGCCGGCGCGAAGTACTTGCGCGCACGCGACGCCCTCCGGAAATGGCAAACGCTCCTCTACGATATATGCCCGGCGCAGAAACACCACCAGCAACGAGCCCATCGTCGCGCCGACGACGCATAGCGCGGTCACTTCGACGTAGGGCAGCGTCTTCACTCCGCCCAGGATGACGAGCGCGGGAAAAGTGAAGATCGCGCCGGCCGCGACGGCCTCTCCCGCCGACGCGATCGTCTGCACCACGTTGTTCTCGAGGATCGTCGACCCGCCCAGCATCCGCAAAATAGCCATCGAGATGACGGCCGCCGGGATGCTCGCCGAAACCGTCAACCCTGCGTAGAGCCCCAGGTAGGCATTCGCCGCGCCAAGAACAAGCGCGAGTGCGATTCCCAGTCCAATGCTGCGCGGAGTCAGTTCGCGCGGAACTGTGGATTCGATCGCGGCGGTAGGCTCTGAAGTATCGCGCGGCACGCCGACACTATATGTAATCGCCGTCAGCCCGCGCGAGGATCAGACAACAACTTCAATCGTCCTGTTTTTTTGGTTCGTCTTGCTTTGCGCCAAGCTCGGGATAGTCAACCTGCTTGCCCGCTTGCTTCCATCCCTGGATTCCGTCGCTCATGACGCTCACGTCGCTGTAACCCGCTGCTTCCGCCCGCCGGGCGGCTTCATGAGACGCAGTTCAATGCAAGTCGGCGCAATAGAAGACGAGCTTCGCGCTTTTGTCGGACGGCAACTCGGTGGCTACATCATACTTGTCGTCGCTGGTTAGAAGATGCGCTCCGGGAATCACGCCGGTACGCGAGCGCAGGCCCCATCCGTTCGCATCGTAGATGTTAACGTGTGAGTTCGAATCGGCCATCAGTGACGCGAGCCGATCGACGCGGATGATCGCGAACTGGTCGGGCTCTTTGGGTTTGTTGTTGAGGATCTTTCCGATATCGAACGCGAACGCCGATGAGGCAATCGCCACGACGACGACAAAAGCCAAGGCGCCGTTAAGGCTCCATACTCTCCGCAACCACGATCTCATACTCAAAAGGCTAACAGACCTGCTATGTTCCGCAAAGACTGATCATTGGCGCCGGAGGTTGTCGTCATGCCCAAACTTTATGAGCATCCGTTCTCGCCGTATGTGCAAAAGGTCAAGATCGCGCTTTACGAAAAGAACGTCGCCTTCGAAGTCGAAGTGCCTGACGCGTTCAGCGGTGCGCCGACCGAGTTTGCGAAAACCAATCCGCGCCTCGAGGTGCCCGCGCTGATCGACGACGGCTTTGCGATTTTCGACTCGACGATCATCCTCGATTACATCGAAGAGAAATGGCCGGCGCCCGCGATGTTGCCGCCAACGCCGCGAGAGCGGGCGCGGGTCAGAATGATCGAAACGTCTGCGACACTTACTACGAGGCGATCAACTGGGGCTTGATGGAAGTGCGGGCGTGGAAACGCGTCAGCGGCGAGCCGGCGAAGCGAATCGAAGCAAAAGCAGTCGAACAGACCGCGGGTGTGCACGCGTGGCTCGAACGCGAACTCGGCACGGCGCAATTTTTCAACGGCGCATCGTTCGGATACGGCGACTTAAGCGTTTTCCCGCACGTACGCGGCTCGGTGGTCTGGGGCGTCGAGCCGAAGGCGGGCACTCGGCTTGCCGGATGGCTGGCGCGCGTCGAGGAGCGGCCGAGCGTGCGCAAAACGCTCGAGGCGGCGCAGCAATTCGCGGGATCGATGGGCTCGCTCCCGCAGGTTTTGGAATCGGGAGCGTTCGCACGGCAATACCGCGACCATCGGCTGGAATGGATGATGCGGAGCGGCGGGGTCGAGGTGGTGCTCGAAGGATTGAAGAAGAAGACGATTCGGTTCTCGAGCGAGATTTCCTAAGCGGCGCCGCGCGATACGAAGCCCGAGATGTCGCGGACGATCTCGCCGCCCTCGATCGGAACGCAGTCGCGGGGGAACTCATCGGCGATACGATGGCCCTCGTCCAGCAGCGCGCCGATGAATCCGTCAAGATGGCTCATCGCGCGAGGCAGGATGTCGTGCATCACGACCAGAGTGTGGCTCCGCGACCGGGCGTCGGCAATCGCGCGCGCGACCCACGCATCTTGATCGATCCAATCCTCGGGCACGCTGTTCCAGAGCACGCAGGTGTAATGGTTGGCTGTAAGGTGCTCGACCGCGGCCGGGCTGAGCAGATGAGGCCCTATCTTTCCGCCCCCGCCGAACGGACGAAACAGTTTCGGATTTTGCGCGAGCGTGCCCAGGACGCGCTCAGTCGCGGCAATCTCCCGCTCGACCGCATCGGGAGCGGGATCGATTCCGAGCGGCACGCGATGGGTGAATGAGTGATTGCCGACGCGATGCCCTTCGGCCGCCGCGCGCTCGGCAAGTTTCATCCGCTCGCGCGACTCGAGATGCATCCCAAGGACGAAGAACGACGCCTTCACCCCGCGGCGCGCGAGCACGTCGAGTACCAGCGGGGTGACCTCGGGATTGGGACCGTTGTCGAACGAGAGTGTTACGTCACCCATAAAAGGCGCTCATGCGATGAAGCGGAACGAGTCGCCCTTCTTAACGATTTTTCCCGCAGACGGCGTCGCGAAATGAGTGCCGAAGACCTGCACTCCGCTGTCGGCGTATTTCTCGCAGAATGCGCGCCGGGTTTTTTTCGCCATCGCTCCGTCGGAATCAAACGCGTCGTCCCACTCGGGATATCGGCATTGAATCGGGTGGTGCATCAGGTCGCCGGTGATCACAGCGTTCTGTCCCTTCGATGAGATTCGCACGCTGTGATGGCCGGGAGTGTGTCCGGGACTCGGCTCGAGCCATACTTCGTCAGTCACGCGAAAGTTCGAATCGATCATGTCGGCCATGCCTGTCTCAACGATCGGCCGCACCGAATCCTCGACCGGGTCGCGCATGTCTTTTCCGTCGAAGGTTGACCAGTAGTCCCACTCGGTGCCGCCGATAAGGTAGCGCGCGTTGGGAAACGTGGGCACCCACTTCCCGTCCTTGAGCATCGTGTTCCATCCAACGTGATCGACGTGCAGATGCGTGCAGATGACGCGATCGACGTTGTTGCGCGTAACACCCGCCGCCTCGAGGTCCTTCAGGAACGGCGTTTGCAGATTCGACCACGCCGGATTCGAGCGCTGCTTCTCGTTGCCGATGCAGGTATCGACGATGATGCGCTTGCCCTGTGACTCGAGCACAAGCGCGTGGATGCTCATCCGCAACTTCCCCTTCTCGTCAGTAAAAGTCGGGTAGAGCCAGTCCGCTTCTTTCTGAACGTTCTCACGGGTCGCGTCGGGCAGCAGCCAGGTCCCGGGCCACGGCGCCTCGCTCTCGATGATTCGAGTTATCTTCACGTCGCCGACTTTAAACTGGTTCATGACGATGCCTCCGTCTCAAACGCAACTTAACCCGATCGTGACGAATTCGCCAAGCCATCGGCTGGCCCGTGTACTCGCTTGACACATCGCATTGTCGCGCGGCAGGCTCCATTGTCGGCAGTATTCGCATGACTCGATGATTTCCTGGTTCCAGAAAAGAGGGAACACGGTCGCGATCATGGGCGCGACCTTGGTCCTCTTCGCTCAACTCATCGGCGCAATTCATTTTCATGAGAGCGTCGTCTCGCGCGATTGGGTAATAACCGCCGAGTTCAGCGCCGACAATGGACTCTGCCCTGTTTGCCAGCTCGCGTTCCATTCGAGTCTCAATTCAACCAGCGCGCCGTTCGTCGAGCCTCTGCAGATCGAAAGCACAGTCGCGAGCACCGATTCCTGGATTGGTTTCGCTTCGTTCGATTCCGCGTCGGCGCTGACGCGGGCTCCTCCCATAGCCGCATAGATCCCCCCTCGTTTGTAGACATACGTCCTGTTTCGTTGCGTGACGAAGATTCACGCGTCGCCGTTCCGCCAACTCTGAGCGGAAGGGAGTGACTACGATGAGAAATGCGGCCAATCTTTGGCGATGGATTTGGGTACTGAATGCGGGTCTGCTGATCGTTTTTGCGAATCCTCTCTATGCGGATAGCGACGACGCGTTGAAGGCGCAGAATGTTGAATTGAAAAAAGAGCTGGCGGAGTTTCAGGCTGAACTTCGCTCGATGCATCAGCGGATGGATGCGCTCGAGGAGCGAGTCAACAGCGGCGCCGTGAAAACTGGATCTCCTGAGAACGCGGCGTCTGCCAACCCTGCCGCGTCAGCGCAGGGCGGTCCACCGCCGGGTGTGACGCCTGCGGGAGAGCCGCTTCCGGCAAATCCTCCGCCTGGAATTACGCTTGGAAGCGCGGTCAAGAAACTGATGCCGGGGCCGGTCTCGGGACCAACCTCGCTCGCACCCGGTTACGCCAACGCGGAGCCGTCGGGACAAGGCGTGATCGTTCCGGGACTGGAGGGAGTTTCGAAAACGTTTATCCCCGATATCGGCGCGGTCGGCGATTTCACTTTCAGGCAGAGCGACATTCGCAAAGGCGACGCGCGCTACAATCCGGCGGACGACAAGTTTCAGCCGCGTGACACCCAACTGATCTTCTTCTCGCCGATCGATCCGTACACGACCGCGCAGATTTCGATCGATAAGCCCAACAACGGCGCGTTCAATATCGAGGAAGCGTTCCTGACCTTCAACAAGCTGCCGTATGACTTGTCGCTGCGCGCGGGGCAGTTCCGGCCGGAGTTCGGACTGCTCAACGAGACCGACACTTTTCAATTGCCGATGCTGAACCGGCCCAACGCGCTCGCGTTCTATATCGGCGACGACGGACTGATCGAGCCGGGATTGAATCTCAAGGGTTACATCCCGAATCCGTGGGACCTCCCGCTCAAGGCCGACTTCAACTTCGTCAGCGGTATCAACGCGATCAGCTTCAACCATCGTCAGGGCAGCAACTACGATTTCGCGTATATCGGCACGCTTGACTACTCGCGCGACCTGTTCACGACCGGCGCGCTGACCACCGGGGCGAGCTTCGCGGGCGGTCCCGGGCCGGGTGGCGCGACCTACATGGCCGATCCGTATATCCAATTGCGGTATTCGCCAACCCAGCGGCAGGTATGGACCTGGAATCTGGAGGCACTGCTCTCGGAACGGACCGGAGCCAACGATCACGGGTTGAAGCGCGGCATCTACACGCTGCTCGATTACAACTTCCGGCTGCGCTGGCATGCGGGAGCGCTGGTCAACGTCGCCGACGTTCCGGGAGTGCCGAGTGGGACGGAACTCGGACTCTCGCCGATCCTCACCTACTTCGTTTCCGACAACACCCGGCTGCGCTTACAGTACACGCATTCGACGGGGACGCAGGCCGCGACGGGACCGTTGCGCGCGGCCGACGAGGTTTTTCTGCAGGCGACTTTCTCACTCGGAAACCTGAAACCACTGGACTGACCAAATGCGAAAACCTCTTGCTGAAATTTTAGCGACGATTGCGATCATGGTGACGATGGTCGCGCGATGCGACGCCGCATCGCTGCGGGTCGTGACCACCACCACGGATCTCGCCTCGCTGGTTACGACGGTGGGCGGCGACAAAATCGAGGTCGAGGCGCTGGTGCCGGGCGGCTTCAACGCGGACTTTTACCAACCGCGCCCGAGCGACCTGTTCAAGATTCATCGCGCAAAACTGTTCATGCAAATTGGACTCGGACTCGAGGAGTGGTCCCGCGACCTGGTCGACGAGGCCAACAACTCGGACCTGGTGAAGGCGCAGGTCTCGGTCGGGATTCCGCTGATGGACGTCCCGAAGGGGCGCGTGGATTACAGCTTCGGCGATATTCACCCCTACGGAAATCCGCACTACCAGCTCGACCCTGAAGCCGGGCGAATCATGGCGCAGAACGTGTTCAACGCGCTTTCTTATGTCGACCCCGCGGACAAGGACTACTTTGCCGGCAACCTCAAGACGTTTGACGATCGGCTGACGGCCGCGGAGAAAAATTGGGACGCTGAGATGGCGCCCTTCGCGGGCAGCGCCTTCATTCCTTATCACGAATCGTGGGACTACTTCGCGCGCGCCTTCAAGCTCACGATTCCGACTACCATCGAGAACAAGCCTGGGTTCGCGCCGTCACCCTCGCGGGTGCAGGAAGTGATCCAAATCGCGAAGAAGGAAAAGGTGCGCGCGATAGTCACCGAGCCTTACTACAACGTCTCGGTAGCCCAGTTGATCGCGACCCAGGCCGGTGTGCCGTGCTTGAATCTGACAATAGACGTGGGCGGAACGTCGGAGCAGAAGGACTACATCTCGATGATCGACTACGTCGTGAACCAGTTCGTGAAGGCGTTCAGCGGCCATGACAGTTGAATTGGTTCGTGGCCGCGACCTGACGCTGGGCTACCGCGGGCACGTGGTGCTCGACAAGCTCGACTTTACGATCGAGCGCGGTGATTTTCTCGGCGTGATGGGTCCGAATGGGTCGGGCAAGACCACCCTAATCAAGGCGATCCTGGGGCTGGTGCCGCCGCTTAGGGGTACGATCGAATTTCCGGGGAGCAACGGTGAATCGCCGCGCTTCGGCTACGTTCCACAGCGCGAGCGGCTCGATCCGCACTTTCCGCTGTCGTCGCTGGAAGTGGCGGTGATGGGCCGTTATGGACTGATTCCCTCGATGCGCGCGGCGAGCGGGCGCGATTTCGAGATTGCGCGCTCGTGCCTCAAGCGGGTCAGGATGGCCGACCGCGTCAATCGGCCCTATCGGCAACTATCCGGCGGACAGCAGCAGCGCGTCCTGATCGCCCGCGCTCTAGCGGGAGAGCCCGAAGCTCTGCTACTCGACGAGCCCACCAACGGAATGGACGTGCAGGCTGAGCGCGCGATCATGGAGCTGCTGATGGACCTGCAGCGCGAACGATCGACGACCATCGTCTTCGTGACCCATCTGCAGAGCGCGATCGAGCACTTTGCGCGTCGGGTGGCGCTCATCACGCGCGCGGGCGGGATGCTGATCGGCGAGAAGCAGACGATGCTGTCGCCCGAGATGCTGGCACGCGCATACGCGGGAGCGGAGTAGATGGATCTGCTGGCAATTCCCTTCATGCGCCACGTGCTGTTAGCAGGCGTCCTTGTGGCCCTCGGACTGGCGCCGCTCAGCGTCTACGTGGTGCTTCGGCGAATTGTATTTGTCGGCGCGGCAGTCGCCGAGATCTCGTCGGCGGGAGTGGCGCTGGCGGTCCTGCTGCAATACGAGCCGTTCGCAGTCGCGCTGGTGCTGACAGTGCTGACGTTTCTGGTGCTATCGCGAGTCGCGGATTCGCCGCGGCTGCCGCTCGAAGCGCTGATCGGGATGCTGTATGCGGGCGGGTCGGCGGCGGCGGTATTGCTGATCGTCAAAGCGCCGCGCGGAGAGGCCGATATCGTAAACGTTCTGTTCGGAAATATTTTGACCGTATCGGTGCCGCTGCTATGGACGATGCTGGTGGCGTTTACGCTGGTAATCGCAATTCAATATTTCGCCTACAAGGAATTCCTGATCGTCGCGTTTGATCCGGACATGGCGCGCGCGCTCGGAATCCGGGTCGAGGTATGGAACACGATTTTTTACGTGACCGCGGGAGTTGCGGTCGCGATCGCGATTCGCGGCGTGGGCGCGCTGCTGACGTTCACGATGCTGGTGGCACCGGGTGCGGCGGCACTGTCGGTGGCGGGAAGCTTGGGCGTCGCGTTTATAGCCGCGACCGGCCTCGGGCTGACCTGCAGCTTGCTGGGGATATTCGCGTCGTACTGGTTCGATCTTCCGACCGGCCCGACGATCGTGGCGTTTTTGGCACTAGGATTCGCGGCGAGCTATGTGAGCGGGAGACTGCGGTGATTTCGAGACTTTCAAGCAATGGAAATTCTTCCCGGCATTAAAAAACGGCGTAGCGCTTGCGTCGTCCTTCGACGTGCGAATCCCAATCTCAGTGAAATAGCCGAACGGCTGGGAATGCCGACGTTGTGGCTTCACTTTGGGAACAGCACGCTGATGCTTTCCCGGTCATGGATACGCCGGATTGCCTCTCCAAAGAGGGGTGCCACCGAGACAACTTGGACTTTGCGCGAAAACACCACAGGTTGTGTTTCGATCGAGTCTGTCACCAGCAGACGCTGAATCGGACTCCGCTCTAGCCGTTCCATCGAACCTTCGCTGAAGACCCCATGAGAGACGGCCGCGTACACGGCTCTTGCACCTAGCTCGACGAGCTTTTCCGCCGCGCTGACCAGCGTGCCGTTGGAGATCGTGAAGTCGTCGACCAGCAGCGCCGTCTTGCCCCGGACTTCGCCAATGATCTCCAGGATCTCAGCCTGCTCATCGTGGGCCTTACGCTCTTTGTCCGCTATAGCGATGGAAGTACCCAAAAACGACGCATACTTCCGGGCCTGCTTTGCAAAGCCGGTGTCAGGGGAAACCACAACGAGGTCCGGCAATTTCCATCGTTCAATCTCCTTGCCGAGCACCGGCAGGGCATACAAGTCGTCCACGGGAATGTGGAAGAAGCCTTGGATCTGTGGTGCGTGTAAGTCCAGCGTCACCACCCGATCAGCTCCGGCCACCGCAATCGCATCAGCGCAGACGCGGGCGCGGATTGAAACCCTGGGTTCGTCTTTCTTGTCGCCTTTCGCATAACTGAAATAGGGCATAACGACGGTCACCGACTCCGCACTCGCTCGCCTCAGCGCATCAATCCAGAAGAGCAGTTCCATGAAATTGTCGTTGGTGGGGAAGACCGTTGACTGGACTAGGTATACGTCGCGACCACGCACATTTTCTTTGACCCGGACGAACAGATTCCCGTCCGAAAACCGCAACACTTCTCCGACCCCGGGTTGCGTTTTCAGGTACTGGCAAATCTTGAGCGTCAGCTTGGGACTGCCACTGCCGCCAAAAATCACGATATGGTCCGCGACTCCCGTGTTCCGTTTCATCGCTCTACGCCGCGCATCTTGGGGACTTGCGTGAAGTACATACTCCAAAATGATGAAGGCAACGATGAGGAAACAGCGGCCCTTACTCAGCAGCACATCTTGTCGATTACTTTGTGCACGATCGCGGGGCCGCGCTCAAATGCGTCGCGGCGGACGTATTCGTTGGGCTGATGCGCCTGGTCTAGGTCGCCGGGGCCGCATATCAGCGACACGATGTTCGAGCCGGTAAACCATCCGCCGTCGGTGCCGTAGAGCGCGCCGCCGCTGGATCGGGCACCGGTCGCATCGAACAGAACTGCTTCGAGCGGGGTACCGCGTGGCGAGTTGAGCGGCGGCACGACGCTCGTGGGCCCCACTTCGATCTTCGCTCGATTTTCGCGACCTGCGTAATCGTGCGTATCGAGGGCGGCAAGGCGGCGGCCGATCTCGCGATGTATCTCGAGCGGGTCCTCGTCGGGCAGCGTGCGGTAACTGATCCTCAGCCTGCATTCCTCGGCAATCATGTTCGATGCGATTCCGCCCTGGATGCTTCCAAAGTTGAGTACATCGCACGGCGCGTCAGGAAAGACCGCAGCGAACTCGGGATTCGCAGCGATGCGCCGCTCTTCCTGCAGCCGGCCGATCGCATCGATCACGCGCCCCATCACAGCTATCGCGTTGACGCCCTTCGCGGGCGCCCCACTATGGCCACCGATGCCGCGAACCGTCACGTTGAACGAGACGATGCTTTTGTGCGCGTGGCACACAGTGTAGGAAGTCGGCTCGCCAATCCATGCGAGTCGCGGCACCGGTACCTCACCCAGAATCTGCGCCAACGCCGGCGCGACGCTGTGCGCACCCAGGCATCCCACTTCCTCGCTCGCGGTGAATACAAACACCAACGGGCGCTTGAGTTTGGTCGCAACGAGAGTTCGCGACGCATCGAGGCATTGCGCGATGAATCCCTTCATGTCGGTGGTGCCGCGGCCGTAGATTCGTTCGCCGGCTATTTCGAGCTTGAGCGGCTCCCGCTCCCATCCCGGCTGGCCGAGGTAGGGCACGGTGTCGACGTGTCCCGAAATGATCAGCCCGTCGGCACGAGGCGGTCCTGCCCACGCAACCAGATTGGCCTGCGAGACGCCCAAAAGCTCGACCGGTTGAAGTGCTGTCGTGAAGCCGCGGGCGGCGAGCTCTTTCGATAAATATTCGATCGCGGGCAAATCGCTTTTGGCGCTGACGGTGTCGAACTCCACCAGCCGACGCGCAACTTCGTACAAATAGTCATTCATATTCAGTCATGCGGCGAAGTTCAGTCGAGGGAGCGACGGCCTTGGCCTCTTGTACACAATCGACGTTTCCATGACAAACCGTTGCAACGAAGTAAAACATCTCTGAAGTCTTGGGCTTTTGCAGATATATCGCACCGAGGATAGGAAATTACCGGTCGGGGCGGCTACAATGGCGGGGCAACATCCGACCGATTTTGCATCTATGGGAAATCAAACTGATACGCCCGGGTTAAACCTCGAGCCAATCGAGGCGAATGCGCGGGGCGCTCAGAACGGCGCATCGATCGATCTGCCCGGGGCAGCCGTTGTAGTCGACGCAGCCGTCCCCGCGATTGAAAAACCACCGCCGCCGAAAATCGACAAGGATCTCGCCTCACCCGACTTGTTCCTGAATCGCGAGCTTACCTGGCTTGCGTTCAACCGGCGCGTTCTGCATGAAGCTGAAGACGAACGTAATCCGTTGCTCGAGCGGCTCAAGTTTCTCGCGATAACCGCGTCCAACCTCGACGAGTTTTTCATGAAGCGGATCGGAGGCCTGAAGCAGCAGGTCGTCGCCGGGATGCAGGAGCTGACGGTGGATGGACGCACGCCGCAACAACAGATCGCTGAATGCTACCTGGTGGTGCGCGAGATCGAGCAGCGCCAGCGCGAACTGGGGCCGGAGATCCTTGGTCAGCTCGAGAATTTCGGAATTCGTTTGCGCCCCTACAGCAGCTTGGCGGCGGACGAGCGCAAAACGATCCGCGAATACTACTATAAAAATATTTTCCCGCTGGTCACTCCGCAGGCGATGGATCCGGCGCATCCGTTCCCGTTTGTCTCCAACCTGTCGCTCAACCTGCTGGTCACGGCGCGCTACGAGAACGACTCCGACCCGATGATGGCGCGGGTGAAAGTGCCGATCGGTTTTGGAATCCCGCGCTTCCTCCGAATCGCCAATCAGAATGACTTCGTAAGGCTCGAAGACGTCGTCGCGAACAACCTCGATCTCCTGTTTCCCTCGATGCTGATCGATTCGTACGAACTATTCCGGGTGACGCGCAACGCCAACACCGAACGCGACGAAGACGAGGCCGACGATTTGCTGGCGCTGATCGAATCCGAACTGCGCGATCGCCGCTTCGCGCCTATTGTCCGGCTTGAAGTATTGACCGGCATGAACCCGGTGCATCGCGGGATGCTGGCGGCAGAACTCGGCCTGGACGAGCGTTCCGACGTTTTCGAAGTTGACGGGATGATGGCTATTCGCGACTTGCAGGAGCTGGCGTCGATCGACGCGCCCCAGTTGCACGATCCGCCGCATCATCCGGTCGATCATCCGCGCCTGACGATCGGCAGAAGCATCTTCCACGTAATTCGAGACGCCGGATCGTTCCTGCTCTTGCATCCGTACGAATCGTTCTCGACCTCGGTCGAACGGTTCCTGCGCGAAGCCGCGGAAGATCCAAAAGTCCGCGCGATCAAGATGACCCTTTACCGGACTTCGAGCGATTCGAAGATTATCGGGTATCTGTGCGATGCGGCGCGAAACGGCAAGCAGGTTGCCGTGGTCGTCGAGCTGAAAGCGCGTTTTGACGAGGCGGCGAACATCCAGTTTGCGACCCGGCTCGAGGAATTCGGGATTCACGTAACCTACGGAGTGATCGGGCTCAAGACGCATTCCAAAGTTATCCTGGTGATTCGCCAGGACTACACCGGTCTTCGCCGCTACGCGCATATCGGCACGGGCAACTATCATCCGGTGACCGCGAGATTTTATGCCGACTACGGATTGCTCACCTGCGACGACACTATCGGCGAGGACCTGACGCAGCTGTTCAATTATCTGACGACTGGCTATATGCCGGATCGTACCTATCGAAAAATCCTGCCCGCGCCGACGCTCCTCAAACCCGGGCTGCTGAGCCGGATCGAACGCGAAATAAAAGCTCACTCCTCAGCGTCGCCGGGATTGATCCAGATGAAGATCAACGCGCTGGAGGACGTCGATATTACGCGTGCGCTATACCGCGCCTCGCAAGCCGGAGTGAAAGTGGACTTGATCGTGCGCGATACCTGCAGGCTGCGTCCGGGGATTGCTGGGCTGTCGGACAATGTACGCGTGGTGAGTATCGTCGGACGTTTCCTGGAGCATGGCCGACTGTACTATTTTCGCAACGGCGGTACCGAGGATTTTCTGCTCGGCTCTGCCGACTGCATGAAACGCAACCTCGAGAGCCGCGTCGAGGTGGTGGCGCCGGTCGAAGATCCGCAACTGCGCAAGGAATTGCGCGCGGTGCTCGATATCCAACTGAAGCCGAACCGATGCCAGTGGGAAATGCAATCCGACGGGACTTATATCAGGACCGCGGCGGCCGATGCCGCCCCGGCTTGCCAGCAAGTGTTGATTGACTTCGCGGAAACTCGTCGAACCGAAGCAACCAAAGTCAAAAAGCGCCGTTCAAAAGGCTTCGCCCGCCGCGCGGTTAGAGAACGCAACGGCGAGTACGAGTAACCGGACTTCAGGCAAGACTCAATAGAAACGATCGACGACTGCCGGCGTGGGCATAGGCGCGCACCGGTGGTCACCTTGTTCAGGCTACTGTCTAACTAGTAGTGAAAAGATCGAATGACTACCGGCGCGAGTTGATACTGGGCCAGTAGTCATTCGATCAAACTGTCGAGCGATTAGATCCAGCCGGATCTATTGCTCGCAGAGCGCGCCGCTATTCGCCCGGACGAGGCGGAATCGCGACGTAGTTGCCCGGGTTCTCGGCCATCGCCTCGCGAATATCAGGATGTGCGGAGAAGAACGAGTCGAGCTCGGGATGTTTCTTCGCGAACGCGTCGTCGTTGATCAGCGCCGGTTTGTAGGCAAGTTGCTTCGCAATCTCCGGATGCTCGGCCGCAAAGTCATTCCAGATCTTGAGCTTGGCGGTGTCGATGTCGTGGGAATCGGCCGCTTTGAATTCGATCGTTTTGTTGCCGTTGACGACAGTGCCGAGCGTCTTGCCATCTTGCGCCAACGCCGGAGCGGCGAAAGCGACAGGGAGTGCGAATGCAATGATCAGAGTTGATAAGCGTTTCATACTTTCACTCTCCTTTATTATCGACGATCCAAACCTCCTAAATGACGCAAATCCCGTACCGGAAAAAGTCCACGTACTATCGAATCCAGGGCGCCAACCTTTCTTCCAGCAGGTATGCAAGAGTTACACGATCCTCGCAGGAATCCAGGAATTTTGCCTGATTTTCGCCGCGGCATCGTTACTAAGTCAGCTTACTCAGTTAATGCGAAATTCAACAACAAGTGTCGGTGCTGAAGGGAACTCAAATTGCAACAAGAGGAATCGGGATTTGTGGTAACATGAAGATCAGTCGTAAACGAACGAACACAGCGCGCTAAAGGTGAATCATGGGTATTATCGCGTGGCTTATTGTGGGACTAATCGCCGGCTACCTGGGCAGCCTGATTGTGAATCGCGGCGGCGAAGGAATGATCCGCGATATCGTGCTCGGAATAGTGGGCGCTTTTATCGGCGGGTGGATTTTCACTGCGATGGGATCGGCGGGCGTGACTGGGCTGGACCTCAGAAGCATCATGGTCGCAACCGTCGGCGCAGTGGTGCTGCTGGTTCTGTATCACGCAGTCGCAGGGCGAAGCGCGACAGCGTAATTCTCCGGACGCGCGATACTACGCGCGGGGCCTCGTGTTCGGCGTCGATGTCGACGCGCTCGCACCTCGCGAATAGTGCAGCTTTGGGGGCGCTGCCGCGCCGCCTGACATGATGAAAGTCATTGCCTCGTTGATCGTCCAATCGAGCATCACGAGCCGGCTGGTCGGGACCAACTCCATATAACCGGAAGTCGGATTCGGCGTGGTAGGCACGTAGACGGCGGCGATCTCTTCGCCGGTGTCGGCGTCGCTAAAGATTCGGGTCACCAGGCCGATCGTTTTCATTTCCGGCGACGGAAATTCGATCAGAACGACGCGCTCGGAACCGCCGGGCTTGCTCTGGAAGCTCGCGACCAGTTGTCGCGCGGCGCCGTAGATCGATTGCACGATCGGAATGCGCGCCATCAGGTAGTCGAAAGCCGCGAGCAATCGGCGGCCCGCGACCGCGGTAGCAATCTCGCCGAGAACATACAGGGCCGCGAGCACGATCGCGATTGAGATCGTCGCCTGAAACCATGGCGCAGAAAATCCTTCGGCCAGAGTCGGCGACTGTTGGCGCAGCCGCGCTACAAATGCACTGACAATCGGGCTGCCCAGCGAAACCAGGAGTCCGACCAGGAAACTGATCACCCAGACCGTAACCCAGATAGGAATGAAGGTCAGAATTCCCGCGACGATATTGCGCCTGATCTTTGCCAGCATCGGCCGACTCCTCTTGCGATTGAGCTTTAACCATCCGCGGCGTGCGGGTCTCGCGACGGCCAATCCGGCCGCGAACTTGGCGAACCCGCTTTCAAGTCGGCCGCGGACTCGCTACCGCCTCGCCCATGTCTACGGCACCGGCCTTTCGTGGTCCCTGAAAATGATGTTTCTGTGACAACTGCCAATATAAAAAAAGAATGACTCCGAGACCTACCATCGTCAGTCCGGCAAGTTCGTTGGGCGGGATCGAGAACAGCACGGTTATAAAGACTACCCAGACTATCGAAACCAGATTAATAGCCGGACCGAATCTGCCTAAGCTCCATGGAGCTAAAACCTGGGTAGTAAACTCACCATGTTGGCGACGCTTGTTCCGATAGTTCAAAAACACCGGAATGATATACGCGAGATAGAGAGCAGTCGTACTCATGGAAGTAACTACTGCATATGTAGCTGAGTAGAAGGTTACGACTACCACCATCAGGCTGGTAACTATGATCGCATTGACCGGCGTCCCCCATTTGCGACTGACCTGACTCAGCAGGTTACTGCCGGGAAGGCCTCTGTCACGGCTGAAGGCGAAGCAAACCCGCGCCATCGATGTAATCGAAGCAAGGCCGCATAGCCACATGGCGCCCGCGATAATCAATGCGATCAAATTAGCAAAAAATGGACGCAACGCGTTTCTGACTATGTATAACACCGGATACGGATCGCCGACTGTCTCGGCAATCTTTCCCGGTGGAATCGAGTTGGTCAGTGCAAGCAAGGCGACGTAACCAACGACCGCCGAGACGGCGACCGACAGGAACACTCCCCAGGCGGAATTCATGCGCGCCAGGTACGTCTCTTCGGCCATGTGCGCAGACGCGTCGTAACCGGTGTAGGTCCATTGCGCCTGGAGAAGGCCGAGCATGAAACTGAACGCGTAAGGGCCCGACGCATAGAGCTCGCGGACGCCCGGGATCTTCATGATTAGAGATGGAACTGTGATTGGACCGATCGCGAAGCTCGTCATTTGATCTATCGGGTTGGCCGGATGGGTCGTCGAAAAAAGAAAGTGCCAGCCGTTTCGATACTCGCCGGCGAAGGTGAGCAGCAAGGCAAGTATCGTCACGCCGGCGATATGCCAGACGACGCTGAAATCGCTGAGCATCGATACCAACTTGAGACCTCGCATGTTTATGAGGACTTGCGGCACCATCAGCGCGACCATCGCGGCAAGCCAGAAGTTCCAACCGTTTACCGCGCCGAGTATCGGTACGGAAGTGTTGGGCGGTATACCCAGTGCATTAGTAAGTAGACCCGTAAGGTAAGTAGCAGCTCCGATATTCACTCCGGCGGTGATAGTAATCTGGCCAATCATATTCAGCCACGCGCAACTCCAGGCCCACTCGCGGCCGCCCATTCGAAAAGCCCAATAGTACAAACCGCCAGCGGTGGGATAGGCCGAGGCTATTTCCGCCATCGATGCTGCGACGCAGAGTACGAAGACACTGACTATCGGCCATCCGACCGTGTTGATAATCGGCCCACCGAACTTGAGACCGTAACCGAAGAGAAGGACGGTGCCGGTAAGGATAGAAATGATCGAAAAGGAAACGGCGAAGTTCGCGAAACCGCCCATCTCGCGAAACAATTCCTGAGCGTAGCCGAGCTGACGGAGCGTCTCGCGGTCGTCGGCGAGAATGTCGTCAAGCTTCTTCGGCCCTTCCCGCATCAGGTCACCAGGTGTCGATGTTGGGACGCTTCTTGCCGTGACGCGGCGCAGTCGGAGGCGCTGAGCGCAGTGCACCGACTATCCATTTGCGCGAATCGAATGGATCGATAACGTCATCGATTTCGAAGTGCGACGCGGTATTCACCGCCTTGCCGTGGCGATACATCCGGTCGACCATCTCGTCAAAGAGTGCTTTGCGCTTGTCCGGTTCTTCGACAGCGGCCAGTTCGTTGCGGTAGCCAAGCTTAACTGCCCCTTCGAGTCCCATGCCTCCGAACTCGCCGGTCGGCCACGCGACCGTGAAGAACGGCGCTTTGAAACTGCCGCCCGCCATCGCCTGCGCGCCCAAGCCGTAGCCCTTGCGAAGTATGATCGTGAAGAAGGGAACGGTGATGTTCGCGCCGGTCACAAACATCCTGGACGCGTGGCGCACCAGCGCGGTTTTCTCGACCTCGGGACCAACCATGATGCCGGGAGTATCGCAGAGGAACAGGATCGGTATGTCGAAGGCGTCGCACAACTGCATGAATCGCGCGGCTTTGTCGGCGCCGTTGCTGTCGATCGCGCCCGCGAGATAAACGGGGTTGTTGGCGACGAGGCCGACCGGATGGCCCTCGATTCTGATCAAGCCGGTCACCATCCCGAGACCAAAATGGCGGCGTATCTCGAGCACCGAGCCGGTGTCGGCAAGGGTTTCGATAACCGCTCGAACGTCATAAATGCGAAGCCTGTTTTCGGGAATTATTCCGCGCAAAAGACGCTGATCGGCGCATGCCCAGTCGCGCAGCGCACCCTGAAAGTAAGATAGGTACTTCCTCGCCACGCGTACCGCCTCGAGCTCGTCGGCGACCGGAATATCCACGACTCCATTAGCTACTTGCACATCCATCGGGCCTACTTCTTCGGGACGGAAGATACCTAGTCCGCCTCCTTCGATCATCGCGGGACCGCCCATCCCGATGTTCGAGCCTTTGGTCGCGATTACCAAGTCGCAGCACCCGAGCAACGCGGCGTTTCCCGCGAAGCATCGCCCCGAATTAATCCCGACCAGCGGCACCAGGCCGCTCAATTTTCCCCAGTAGTTGAAGGCGAGACAGTCTAGTCCTGCCACTCCCAGGCCGTCGGTGTCGCCGGGACGTCCTCCACCGCCCTCGGTGAAGAAGACCACCGGCAGACGCGACTTCTGCGCGATTTCGAACATCCGATCTTTCTTGCGATGGTTCTGCTGACCCTGAGTGCCGGCGAGCACCGTGTAGTCATAGGACATGAGAATGCACTGAGATTTGGATTCCTCGAACAAGTCGCCATTGACGCGTCCGATCCCGGCGACCATCCCGTCGGCAGGAGTATTTTTGATCAGGTCTTCGATCGTGCGGCGCCGACGCTGGGCCGCGATGACCAGCGGCCCGTATTCCACAAATGTGCCGGGGTCGCACAGGTCGTCGATATTTTCGCGAGTGGTGCGCTGGCCGGTCTTGCGGCGGCGAGCAACTGCTTCCGGGCGTGCCGCGTCGAGCCCGAGCGCATGACGTTGCTGAACTTCGGCGAGATCGGGACGCACGCGATCCAGATCGACCTGCTCCGCGTCCGCGGTCGCAGCAGTCTCGACATCGGCCTCCTCGATGAACGCGAGCGGATGTCCGTCGAAGATCGCGTCGCCAATAGCGACCGTGATGCGCCGCACGATGCCGCTCTTGTCCGTCTGGATAACGTGCTCCATCTTCATCGCTTCCATGACGAACAGCTGTTGACCGCGATGGACTCGCTCGCCTTCCTGCACATCGATCGAAACAATCGTTCCCTGCATCGGGGCAGCGATCGCAACGGTGTTCGCGGGCGCCTCGATCTCGTGCGAGCGCAAAGCAGCGCGCGTCGATACTTCCGATGCGGTCCGGACGCCGATCTCGCCGCCGGTTTTGCCGTGATGAAGTACGGCGAGAGGATCGCTCGCATCTATTTTTGCTCCGGCGCGCTTTCCCGCCACGTCAGTGGCGGAGGGAATCTTCCGGAGATCCGCGGGCTGCTTGGCCGGCGTTTCGTCGAAGAAAAAACGCTGATGGTCGGAATTCGCTCGACCGACGAGCTCCGCGATATGGTCCTCTACGAATCTTGTGTAGACGCGATTTGCTACAAAATCGGGATGCCGCAAAAGGCTTTGCAGGAATCCAACATTGGTCGAAACGCCTTCAATTCTGAATTCGCAGAGCGCGCGATACGCCTTGCTAACTGCCGCGGCGAAGTCGTTCGACGGCGAACGTGCGATAACTTTGGCGAGCAGTGAGTCGAAGTTAGGACTCGTGGTGTAGCCGGCATATGCGAACGAGTCGGTGCGCACACCGGGTCCCGATGGCGCGTCGAATGCGGTCAACGTTCCGCCCGACGGTTTTGCGCCGCCATCCGCGGACATCGACTCCATGTTGATTCGCATCTGAATCGCGAACCCGCGCGGTTTCGGAATTTCGGCTTGCCGCATCCCTAGCTCCGCGAGCGTGCTGCCCGCCGCCAGTTGTAGTTGCAGCTTGACGAGATCGATGCCGGTCACTTCTTCCGTGACCGTATGTTCGACTTGCAGTCTAGGGTTGGCCTCGATGAATGCGAACGCCGCTTCGTCGTTTTTTTCCAATGCAGCATTGGCCAGGAACTCGAAGGTGCCGAGATTGTCGTAGCGGACCTCGGTCGCCATTCGCACCGCAGCCGCAGTCAATCGATCGCGAAGGGCAGGCGCGAGCCCCGCGCTCGGCGCGACTTCGACGATTTTCTGATTGCGCCGCTGGATGCTGCACTCGCGCTCCCAGAGGTGACTGACGCCGCCCGATTTATCGCCGATAATTTGCACTTCGATATGACGCGCACGCGGCATCAACTGCTCGACGTAAACATCGGCGTTCGCGAATGCGGCGCGCGCTTCGGACTGACAGCGTTTATAAGCCTCAGCGATTTCCTCGACGCGATGGACGATGCGCATGCCGCGGCCGCCACCGCCGGCAACCGCCTTGATCATCATCGAAGCGCCACTGCCCAGCGATGAAAAAAATTCTCTCGCTTCATCGAGGCTGGTGGCGCCCGAAGTGCCTCGCAGCAGGGGGATTCCGCACTGAGCCGCCAATGCGCGAGCCTGTACCTTGTCGCCAAACAGCTCGAGTATCTCGGGACGCGGACCCACAAACATGATCCCTTCGTCGGCGCATCGCCTCGCGAAGCCTGCCTTCTCGCTGAGGAAGCCATAACCGGGATGGATGGCGTCGCATCCTGCCAGTTTGGCAACCTCGATAATTTGTTCCATGTCAAGGTAAGCGGCGGCGCCAATCCCGTTCAGGCGACGGGCTTCGTCAGCCTTGCGCGTGTGGAGAGAACGCGCGTCGTCCTCCGAGAAAACTGCCACCGTGCCGATGTTCATTTCGGCGGCGGCGCGCATGACGCGAATTGCGATCTCACCGCGGTTGGCGATCAAAAGACTTTTCGGGATCATGTTGCTTTCATCTCTTTCTCATCAAGACGCTCGAGTGCTTGCCTGATTTTGTATCTAAAGCATGGCGAGCCGACCGGGCGAAAGTGCCCGCTGACGCCGAATTTTATGTCCGGGGATTGGGAGGCTTAACGACGCAACTTATGTAGAGTGTTCTGCCAATGAGAATGAGAGACACGATGATGAAGATGCGATCATGGAAAGTTTGCGGGGTCACGTTGGCGATGACCATTGCGATGCATCCGGTCCCGGCGATGTGCCAGCAACCTGCGAGCTCTCCTATGGCCGGCGCAACCGCGACGCAAGTTTCGAATCTATCGACGCCCGCCCAGACGGAACTCGCCACTCTCATCTCGGCGGGAACTCTCACCGACTTGCACTGGCCGAATTTCACCGATTACCGGGCGGACGTCAAAAAGTTTTATGACTCGGGAGCGAATTCGCCCGCGTGGATCAAAAGCAAGCAGCCCATCCCTCAGGCGCTCGCGATGATTACGCTATTCAAACAAGCTTCGCTTAGGGGTCTCAATCCCGATGACTACGATGCGGCGCTATGGGATGCGCGAATCGCGAAGTTGCAACGCGTGCCGTCGGACTCGGACGTAGCGCACATCGATCTCGCCCTGACGGTATCCACGATGCGCTACATCTCCGATTTGCGCATCGGAAGGGTCAACCCTCAGCATTTCAAGTTTGGTCTTGAGGTTGGACCGAAGAAATTTGATCTGCCCGAATTCATTCGAACCCAAGTGCTGACAGTCGCGGACGTTCCGGCACTAATCGCGAAAGACGAGCCACCTTACGAAGGTTACCGACGAGCCGAAGATGCTCTCGCGATCTACCTGAAGCTCGCCGGTGCGGGTGATGCGCCCGCTGTGCCGACGCCGCAAAAAGGCGTCCGTCCACGGATGTCGTTTGCGGGAATGCCACAACTGGTCGCGCGGCTTCACCAGCTCGGAGACCTGGCGCAGACCGCCACACTGCCGACGAATGAGACTGTCTACGATGGCGTCGTCGTCGACGCGGTGAAACATTTCCAGCAGCGCCATGGACTCGAGCCCGACGGCGTGTTGGGCAAGGACACTGCGACCCAACTGAATCGGCCGCTCAGCTACCGGGTGCGACAACTTGAGCTTACGCTCGAGCGCTACCGATGGATTCCGCCCGACTTCCCCGAGCCGCCCATCGTCGTCAACATCCCGGAGTTCCGTCTGCGCACCCTACGTAAGCAGCCGGCGCCATATTTGACGATGAGAGTAGTTGTCGGCAAGGCGATGCGCCGGCAGACCCCGGTGTTCGCCGACAATATGCGCTACCTGATCTTCCGCCCGTATTGGAATGTACCGCCTTCGATCCAGAGATCGGAGTTGGTTCCAAAGTCTTTGCGCGACCCGAACTATCTCGCGGATCACGGATTCGAGATAGTGAGCAGCGGCGGCGACGTCGTGTCCGACGGATCGGTTTCGGACAGCGTCATGAGCGGACTTCGTTCGGGCGCTTACAGCATTCGGCAAAAACCAGGGCCCAAAAATGCGCTCGGCCTGGTAAAATTCATTTTCCCGAATTCCTACAACGTCTACATGCATAGCACGCCGGAGCCGGAGTTGTTCACGCGCGCCCGGCGCGACTTCAGTCACGGATGTATCCGCGTTGAAAATCCAGTCGGGCTGGCGGCCTGGGTATTGAGGGACAAGCCGGAGTGGACCGTGGACCGGATTCGCGCGGTTATGAATGGCGACACCACCACTCAGGTGAATCTCGCCAAGCCGATTCCAGTACTGATTCTGTATAGTACGGCGGTAGTCGAGCCGGACGGCGAAGTTCGATTCTTCGAAGACATCTATGGCCATGACGCGGAGCTAATCAAAGTGCTCGCAAATGGCTATCCATATCCAAGTTGAAGTGATTAGCCACAACAATAGTCAGTCCGCTACTACAATGATTCGATGAACTTCACGCGACGCCGTTTTCCTTGAACCACGCCTGCATCCGGGTCCAGCCGTCCTTGGCCGCCTGGGGCCGGTAGCTCGGACGATAGTCCGCGTTGAAGCCGTGCGGCGTATCGGGATAGATGACGATCTCTGATTTTTTGCCGGCGGCCTTCAGTGCGGCCCGCATCTGTTCGATTTGCGCAATCGGAATTGACTGGTCAGCGCCGCCGTAGAGACCGAGTACCGGCGCGTTGATCTGATTCACCAGATCGATCGGATTTTTCGGCCTGAGATCGCTTGGCGGCAACTGCAGCGGACCATACCACGCGACGGCGGCTTTGAGAGCCGGGTTGTGCGCGGCGTAGAGCCAAACCTGCCGGCCGCCCCAACAAAATCCGGTGATGCCCAATTTTGTGGTGTCGGCCTTTCCGGTGCTCCTGGCCCATGCCACCGTTGCGTCAAGGTCGGCGGCGACATCCTTGTCGGGAACTTTTGCGACCACCTTCAAAATCGACGGCACGTCACTCAGACCGGATACGTCGCCTTCGCGAGAGTAGAGCAGCGGCGCGACTGCGAAGTAGCCGAGTTTGGCGAGGCGTCTGCAGATGTCCTTGATATGCTCGTGCACGCCAAAAATCTCGTGCACGACCAGGATGGTAGGGAAGGGACCGCCCACCGCCGGCATCGCGCGATACGCCGGAATCTCGCCGCCTTCGACCGGAATCCTGACTTCACCGGCGACCAGGCCGTTGCTGTCAGTCGTGATCGTTTCCGCCGACACTGGCATCACGGCCAGCGCAAAGCCGGCCGCGAGGCTCCCCACCATGAACGCGCGCCGCGAGATTTGATTTTGCAGCATCGGAGGTTTGATTCCGTCGTCGTACGCCATGTTTGTATTTCTCCTGGGACGTTCGCTGCGAGTCGAGCGCGTTTTCTAATGTCCGCCGCTGGCCGCGCCCCACAGCTCGCGCAGTCGCTGGTCGCGACCGCATCGGTAGCGGTAGAACTCGTATCGAAGCGGGTTTTTCTTGTAGTAGTCCTGGTGATAGTCCTCGGCTGGATAAAATTTCGAAGCTGGCACGATTTCAGTCACGATCGGATCCCTGAACGGCTTTGATTCTTCGAGTGCGGCTTCAGACTCCTTCGCTTCGATTTCCTGTTCGTGATCGTGAAAAAAAATTGCGGTGCGGTACTGATGTCCGACGTCGCAGAACTCGCGATCGCGCGTGGTGGGATCGATATTGTGCCAGAATACATCGAGCATCTTGCGATAGCTGGTCTTCGCCGGATCGAAAGTTACCTCGATCGATTCGGCGTGGCCGGTGCCGCCGGCGGAAACTTCCTCGTAAGTCGGATTGACCTTCTGCCCGCCGGTGTAGCCGACGGTTGTCGAGACGACGCCGGGAAGTCCCTCGAATGCGGGCTGCATGCACCAGAAACATCCGCCGGCGAAAGTCGCTACCTCAGTTGTCTTTACGTCGGCGGCGTGCACCGAGTCGAGCAGGGCCCCGCCAAACGTGAGGACGAGGATTCCGACGAGCAGAAATCCGCGCCGAAGAACTATTCGCATGGAGATGAAACCTTCGCGCATCGCTCTTATCAAACGAATCCGCGCAGGCGCCGGTTCCCAGGTTCGCGATTGCTGCCCGCCGTTGCCGTCTTACATGTTGGTGACGTTCACCACCTGGATCTCGGTGAAACCGAGCAGGCCCCACGGCCCATTCTCGACGCCGATTCCCGACCACTTGGCTCCTCCGAACGGGAGATTCGGCGCGATCGCGAGATGCTGATTGACCCAGGCTGAGCCGCACTCGAGTTGCGCCGCGACTTCCGCACCGCGATTCGAATCCTTCGACCACACCGAACCGCTGAGCCCGAAGTGCGTGGCATTCGCGCGGCGCACCGCGTCATCGACGTCCTTATAAGGGATGATCGGCAGCGCCGGCCCGAATTGCTCTTCATCGACGAGCCGCACACCGTCAGAGATATTGCCGACGATCGTCGGCGCAAAGAAATATCCCTCGCTGCCTACGCGCGCGCCCCCGCTGACAATCTTGGCACCGTGCTTCTTCGCATCTTCGACCAGCTCGGTAACGCGCTCGAACTGCGGGCGATTGTTGATCGGTCCCATCTGAGTGCCGGCTTCGAGTCCGTCGCCGACCTTGACCCCGCGCGCAAGCTCGCCGAGGATCTCAAGCATCGGCGCGTACATCTGCTCGGGAACGTACACACGCTTGATCGCGCTGCAGATCTGCCCGCTGTTTTCCATCGCTCCCCAGAAAATTTTCGGCGCGACCGCGGCAAGGTCCACGTCCGACAACACGATCGCGGCATCGTTTCCGCCGAGTTCGAGGGTTACCCGCTTGAGATCCGGGGCGGCAGCCGCGGCGACCTTCTTGCCGGTTGCGACCGAACCGGTGAACGAAATTTTTCTCGGTACCGGATGACTCGTCATCCACCCGCCCAACTCGTCACCGCCGGAAATCACGTTGATCACTCCGGGCGGCACGATATCGCGCAGAATCTCGCCAAGCATCAGCGTGGTGATCGGCGTGAACGGAGACGGTTTGAGCACTATCGTATTGCCCGCCAGCAGCGCCGGCGCGATCTTCCACATCCCAAGCATCAGCGGATAATTCCACGGCGTAATCGCGGCGACCACGCCGAGCGGCTTGCGACGGATTTCAATTCGGCCGTTAGCATCGTTCTGAAGCACGTCGGTGGGTAAATCGAGGCTCGCCGTGTACCCGCACCACATCGAGGTCAGCATGATCTCCTGGCCCGCCTTGTCGAGCGGCTTGCCCTGCTCCTGGGTGAGCATGCGCGCGAGTCCTTCCGGATTCTGCAGCGCCGCGGCGCACTCGCCGAGCACTTTGCGGCGCGTGCCGATATCGCGGCTCCAGGCCGGAAACGCGCTCTGGGCGGCGTCCATTGCCTGATCGAGCTCAGCCTTCGTGCAGTCGGGAACCTCGGCAAACACTTTACCGGTAGACGGATTGACCACGCCTGCGCTTTTCGATCCCTTCACCGCCTTGCCGCCAATAGTCATTGTGTGTCCGGGCATATGACGCTCCTGCGTAAGATGTTCTCTGGATGTTCAATTACAACGGCGGATGCGCGCCGCGCAACTGAACCTCCCGTGCCGGTGCCGTCCTGGTTCGGCACACAGCAATCCCGCGTCAGTGCTGCGCGATTGGTAGGAGACGATATGACTGCTACCAGCTGCGAGTCCTAAACGGTGCCGGATCCGGCGGACTCGGTCAGAATGTGCTGCAGCCGCTCGACGTTCACCGGCTTCACCAGATGTTGATCGAAGCCGGCCGACAGCGCGCGTCGCTGGTCCTCTGGCTGCCCATAGCCGGTCAGCGCGACCAGCAGCTTTTTTCTGGATCCAGGCAGCATGCGAATCCGGCGCGCCACCTCGTAGCCGTCCATATCGGGAAGGCCGATGTCGATCAGGACTGCCTCGAAGTCGTTGCTGGAGAGCGTATCGAGAGCATCCGCCCCGTTCCCCTCGACGCGAACCTCGTGGCCGAGGAGCTCCAGCAACCCAGTCAGGCTTTCAGCTGCGTCAACGTGGTCTTCGACGATCAGGACGCGCCGTGCGCGTGTATGTTCGCAAGGCGCCTCATCGCTCAACGTCGCGCTCTTCTCGATTCTTTCTGCCATCAACGGCAGCGAAATTTCGAATTCGCAACCCTTGCCGAGCCCATGGCTGCGCGCCTCGATTTGCCCGCCGTGCATCTCGACGATTTGTTTGGCCAGGGTCAGCCCGATTCCGAGCCCGCCTTGAGTTCGGTCCGGAGAAGTCTCACCTTGCGTAAATAGATCGAAAACTCGAAGGAGCATCGCCGGCGAAATCCCCACGCCGGAGTCGCGCACCCGCAGCACCGCTCTGCCGTCTTTGCACTGGAGCACCACGTCGATCATGCCGCCGTGCGGAGTGAACTTCGCGGCGTTGTGGATCAGATTGCTGAGCGCCTGCTGCAAACGCGCCGGGTCGGCCTGCACCCTGATCTTCTCGGCGGCGACCGGAATCGATACCGTCAGCCGTTGGCGGCGCGCCTCAATCAGATCGCGCACCTCTTCGATAGCGCAATTGACAATTGATCCTGGTTGCACCGGTTCTTTTTGAAGCGAGATCTTTCCCTTCGTGATCCTGGTGACGTCGAGAAGATCGTTGACGAGGCGGGCAAGATGGCTGGTCTGGCGCCGCGCGATGTCGAGCGCGCGATCGCGGCGCGATGCGTCGCGAACGGCGGTCGCAATCGCGTGCGACAGCGCCGAAAGCGGGTTGCGGAGTTCAAGCCCGAGCATCGCGAGGAACTCATTTTTCCGCTTATCGGCGTCCGCGAGCTCATCGGCTCTCTCTCGAAGCTCGTCTTCCAGCCGCACACGCTCGGTTACGTCGCGAATGAAGCATCTCGTATACAGGAACTTCCCGTCTTCCCAATATCCGCTCGAATGAATCAGGACCTGGCGTATCGATCCGTCTCTGCACCGGAGCGCGGCCGGAAAGTCGTAAACAGTCTCTTGCGCCATGATCAAGCGCCAGAATTCGTCGAACGCTTCGCGCTGCACGTAGAAATCTGCAAGCTGATGCCCGACGTACTCCTGCGCCGAATATCCGAGCAATCGCAGCTGAGCAGGGTTCGCCCACAAAATCCTCGCATCCGGACCGACTTGTTGCAGGCCCTCCGCGCCGTTCTCTAGAAAATCCTCCAGCTCTTTCTGGTGGAGAGACAGAGACTTTTCGGCTTCCTTTCGCCCCTCCTTCTCGGTCTCGAAAATCTTGGCCTTGTGCTGCAGGTAGGTGATTGGGCGAAGACGGTCGTCGCAACTCGCCAGTTCCGTGTAACTCTCAGCCGGCACAACCTGGGAGTGCTCCGAGCAAATTTTGAGGAATAACGGTTCGTCCGGTTTGTTGGAAAACTGGTTCAAGGGGTAACCGCAGCACAATGAGAACGGCAGTTCCTCTCCAAGCTTGTTCCAAAGCTGCTCAAGGCGGACCACCGCGTCTCCCTTTCCGGCCGCAAACAGCAGCGCAACCATCTCGCCGAATGCATAGACGTGATGGCTCTCGCTGTTCGCCGCTGCGCGCTCGATCACTTCCGCGATGACAGCGCGAAAAAGAGCTTCGTCCGGAAAATCATCAACCATGAACGTAGCCAGAGTCTCGGCGGCATCGAGCGCGACGTACCGCCCCGCGCTGCGGATCGAATCGATGTCCAGGCCGCGGGCCCGCAAGGCTGCTTCGAGACCATCGCGATGCGTCTCGGTGGCGATGATGACGCTCGAATCACCCGCGATCAGGCTATCGCCGACCAACCGGCCGAGCGCTTCGAGCAAAAACGAATCGGCCTCGTAAAACTGGACGAGATGCGCCGATTCACGGTTGCTCCGATACGAATCCGCCGATGACTCGTCGAAGTCAGCGTCTATTCTTGAAATCGCCATCGCATCCTCGCGAAATGATGAATCGTCCGGACTGCATAAGCTGCCCGTCACTAGAAATTTTATCGCCGAATTCAAGGTCGGACAAGAAAAATCTAAAGTGCCTGGCAGAACACCGATTGATTCATCTAGGACACGATATCCAGTGGGGTATCAATTGAATTGGTCAAATTCTATCCATGCTGTGCTGGACGGAAACGATATCGAGGTGTAATACTATATCCCCTTGGGTATAGAGGCAGGCCTTCTATGTCACACACCATCAAAGAGAAAACCAAGCTCCTGAACCGCGTGCGGCGCGTTCTCGGCCAGGTGCAAGCGCTTGAACGCGCGGTCGAGGAAGAGAAGGGATGCGCCGAGGTCCTACATCTCGTAGTCGCCGCGCGCGGCGCGATGAACAGTCTCATGGCCGAGATCATCGAGGACCATATCCGGATGCATGTCGTCGATCCGGATCACGAACGCGGTTCCCGCGCCAAAGGCGCCGAGGAACTGATCGAGATCGTTCAGTCCTACCTGAAGTAGCTCGGGAGTCTCCAATGGCCCTGCCTGAAAAGATCGAGATTCCGACTTTGGTGGATCAGGCGCAGAAAGAGACGACCGTGCCGGCCGCCGAGGAGCGAGATCACGTATTAAGCCCGCTCGAAGCGGCACGGATCATCGTGGTCGCAATTGCCGCCGCGGCCGTGTGGCTCCGCCTATGGGACCCGATTCCGAGCATCAGCCTTATTGGCGTGCTGGGCGTTCTGATCGGTGGATGGCCGATATTCAAAGAGGCGGCCGAGAACGCCGCATCACGGCGGATGACCATGGAGTTGTCCATGAGCATCGCGATCGTCGCGGCAGCTTGTATCGCGCAATACTTTACCGCGCTCGTTATCACACTATTTGTCCTGGTAGCAGAAGTGCTGGAAGGGATGACCGTGTCTCGCGGCCGGCGTGCGATTGGGGATCTGATGGATTTCATTCCTCGTTCGGTCACGGTGCGAGGCGCCAACGGCATCCGCGAGACTTCCACAGCCGAACTGCGCGTGGGAGATTCCGTACTCGTCAACCCAGGCGGCATGATGCCGATCGACGGCGTTGTTACCAGCGGCCGCTCCTTTGTTGATCAGTCCCGGATTACGGGCGAATCGATGCCCGTTGAGAAGCTGCCGGGTTCGGCCGTATATGCCGGAACGATAAACCAATCGGGAGCGCTCGAGATCCGCGTCGAGCGGATCGGACGCGACACGAGCTATGGCAGGATCATTGAGGCCGTCGAGCACGCTGAACGTTCACGCGCACCGGTGCAGCAGTTGGCAGATCGCCTGGCCGGATACCTGGTCTATTTTGCTCTCGCCGCCGCGGTAGTCACGTTCATCGTCACGCGGGACGCGCGTTCAACGATTTCCGTAATTATCGTTGCGGGAGCATGCGGCATCGCGGCGGGCACACCGCTCGCAATCCTTGGCGGCATCGGCCGCTCGGCGCGCCTGGGAGCAATCATAAAAGGTGGCTTGTACCTGGAAACTCTGGGTCGGGTGGATACTGTCGTCCTCGACAAGACCGGCACGCTGACCCTTGGCAAGACCGAGGTGCAAGCGGTTGTTCCGGCTGCCGGTGTTTCGCAAGACGAAGTTCTCGATGCGGCCGCATCGGCGGAGATGCGCTCCGAGCATCCATTGGGCAAGGCGATTGTCAACTTTGCATTGGCGAAGAACCGTTCGCTCCGTGAGCCCGAGCGTTTTGACTACGCCCCCGGCCGCGGCATCACGGCAGTGGTGGATGGCGTGACGATTCTCGTCGGGAATCGGGGGCTCCTGAACGATCATGCGCGAGATCACACGATAGCCGTGCCGCGCGAATTCCTTGCCGGCGCAGCTAGTTCATCGGAGGTTTTCGTAGCGCGCGGCGGACAATTTCTTGGCGCGATCGCCATCGCCGACACCGTGCGGCCAGAGGCGCGACGCGCCATCGAAGCGCTGAATCGGATCGGCATTCGGAGCGTTCTGCTGACTGGCGATACCAACTCTGTTGCCACGATGGTCGCGCGAGAGCTCGGAATCAGCGAAGTAGAGGCCGACCTTTTGCCAGAGATGAAACTCGCGCGCATCGAGAGCCTGGTCGCGAGCGGACGCATCGTTGCAATGGTCGGTGATGGAATCAACGACGCGCCGGCATTGGCAGAGGCCAGTGTTGGCGTTGCGATGGGTTCCGGCACTGACGTCGCCCGTGAGAGCGCGGACGTGGTGCTGCTCGGCAACGACTTGTTGAAGTTCACCGAGACGCTCGAGATTGCGCGATGGACTCGGCGCATCATCTGGTGGAATTTCGCGGGCACGATCGGCGTTGACATGGTCGGGATCGCGCTTGCGTCGGTGGGGTTATTGAGTCCTCCGCTTGCCGCCTTCATTCACGTGACTTCGGAGCTGGCGTTCATTCTCAATTCAGCACGTTTACTGCCGCGGACAAAGCCAGACGTAGCAGCGGAAATAGCGGTCGGGCGGGAGGGAGAATCGCTAGCGAGAGCCGCTTAAGCAATGTGCGCTGGGGTCGGGAAGATTCGGCTTACGAATCCCAGTTTCGCCGGATCTCATTCACGGTTCTTTAGCTGCCCACTGTCGCCGAGGCCATACACCATCGCGGTTTTGGTGGTGCCAAGTTTGATCCATTCCGCGCAATCGAGCTGCACCTTCTTGTAGAACTCTTCCGACAACTCAAGGGCCTCCTTGCTCACATCCTCGAGCCGTTCGAACTTGCACTGAAAAGCGAACTCACCCGACAGCGACTTTTCCAGTGCCCGGCTCCTCCATATCGCGATGGTGGTCTTGCCCTTGAAGTGGTGCCCGAAGTGGATCACGCCCATCGTGTTTTGCACTTCCTCGACGGCCACGTTATTGACCAGCGTCATTTTGGTTCGGGGCCGTATATCTATTTTCTTGAGGGTCGGAAATGCGCGCGTGATGTCCTCGACGCCGCGATCCAGCTCGATCTTTGGCGAGGTAAGCACGCATCCATGCGAGTACACGCTGCGCATCCCGCCCAGGCGGTCACGCTCGAGCAACAATTCCTCCTTGAACTTGATCTCGTCGTGTCCTCCCAATTGCGGACGCACGTCAACGGCTGCGGCATCCTTGAGGTCCGGGGCGCGGTATTTGAAGGTCAGCTCGTGGCCCTCGCGGGGCCATCCCTGGTCGTAGAAAGTACGCTTCCGCAGAATGAAATGATGATTGTAAAGGTCAAACTCCGGAGTGTCGTAAAAGAGAACTTCCCGAACCTGGCTATCGAACGCGTGATGGTCGACATCGACTCTAAGATCGAGTTTTTTGAGCGTCTTCGATGCCGCCTCCCAAAATTCGAGGAATCCATGCTTGCTGGTGAACCGGTCGGGCTGCAGCAGGATTTTGAACTCGCGGTAGTGAACGACATCGCTCGCGAGATGCTTCGTTTCGGGATGCTTGCTTATGTGCTTGTCCATCGGTTCGTGAGCCTAAACGGCCTTGATTTTATTGGTGGAGCTGACGCGGATCGAACGCGCGACCTCCTGAATGCCATTCAGGCGCTCTCCCAAACTGAGCTACAGCCCCACCGCAAGCGAGATTTTTCAGCTAAGCCGATGCGCTCCGTGGAGTCAACCGACCCCTCTCTTATCGCGCGATCGAAGTCAGCCGAGACTGTATAGCGCGGCCGCGTTGTCCGCGGTCATCATGCGCCGCTCGTCGTCGGGTACGCCTTCGAAGTCGCGTGCGATTACTTCTCGTGAATGGGGCCAGGTCGAGTCTGAGTGCGGAAAATCCGACGCCCACATCAGGTTCTTCACCCCGAT
Organism: uncultured delta proteobacterium; assembly: GCA_963808235.1. GTDB lineage: Bacteria > Desulfobacterota > Binatia > Binatales > Binataceae > Binatus. Next base: position 150,258 of record CAWEEQ010000002.1, on the reverse strand, counting down.
AAAATGGCGCGAGACCACGCCGACGCGGTCGTCCTGAAACGTCGCCGCAACCTGGCGGCGAAAATAGTAGCTCGGCGGATTCGGAATCGCCTCCTTTTCGAGGTAGCGATATTTCTCGTACGAATGATCGAGGCGCTGCAGAAAATGCGCGATCCATCCGATGTCGTTCTCAACGGACACCAGGCGTAGCTGAGGAAATCGCTCGAGCACGCCCGCAAAAATAATTTCGGCAAGCGAGCGTTCGACCGAATGATGCAGCGCCGGGTAACTCTTCATCACGCTTTGAAAATCGCTGCCGCCGCGACGCTCGGTGAGAATATGCAAGCTGATCGGCGCCCTCAACTCGTCCGCCAGCGCCCAGAATGGATCGTACGACGGATCGCTGTAGGGGCGTTCCGCAGGCGCCGCGCCCCATATCATCGCGCCGCGAAGCCCCTTCTTCGCAGCTCTGGTCAACTCTGCGACTCCCTCCAGCGGATCGTCGAGCGAGACCATCGCGACTCCCGCGAGCCGACGCGGATTGTGCGCGCAATACTCGGCAAGCCAATCGTTGTAAGCGCGAAAACACGCGGCGCGCAGCTCGCCGTCCTCCATCTGGAACAGGCGCATCGCCAGGCTCGGGTACAGTACCTCGCCAACCACGCCGTCGCGTTCCTGGTCCTCGATCCGCGCGACCGGATCCCATGCGCTCGGCCTGACGCCCGGGTAACCCCTGGCCATACGATCGGCAAAATCTTTTGGATCGACGCCAGCGACCGCGAAGCCGGCAACCGGGAATGGGCGAAGCCCTTCGGCGACGAAAAAATCGCCCGGGCGCTCGCCTGCACGCTTGATGACTCGCGGCGCTCGATCGAGAAAGCGTTTCTCGATTCGCGACGTCCACACGTCGGCGGGCTCGATCACGTGCGAATCCGCGGACAGGATTCGTTGCGGTTCCATCGCGGGCCTCCTTTTCTATCGCGGCGCCTGACTGCCGTTTAGCGCCACGGCCAAAGCGCCGTCAAGCATGCGACTGACAACTGAGCACTAATTCGCGGCGCGTTCGAGCAGTTCGCGGGCGGCGCGGCGAAACTTTTCCGATACCTCGCCGCCGAGCATCCGCGCGATTTCCTCGGTGCGATCACCCGGCTCCAGGATTGCGACCCGGCTCCGGGTCGAACCGCGGCGCTCTTCTTTTTCGACGGTGAAGTGACGATCGGCATAGGCCGCGATCTGCGCCAGATGCGTCACGCACAAAATCTGGTGAAAGCGCGAGAGTTGTTTCAGCTTGCGACCGACGACCTGTGCAATCGCGCCACCGATGCCGGCATCGACTTCGTCAAAAATCATAGTCGCGATTCCGCGCCGCTGAGCCTCCAGGCGCTTGAGTGCCAGCATCACGCGTGACAACTCGCCGCCCGACGCAATTCTGAGCAGCGGCATCGCCGGCTGGCCGAGATTGGGCGAGAGATGGAACTCAATCGTGTCGACTCCGGCGGCGCCGAGCGCCACGCCGCCGCACACAAAGCCGGCTTCGTCTTCTGCGAGCGCGCCGAGTCGCGCCTCGAAGCCCGGCGAGCGCATCCCGAGCGTCTTCAGCTCCGCCTCCATCTTGAGCCGCAGCTCCGCGGCTGCGCGCTTGCGAATCGAGGTCAGCTTTTTCGCATGCGTAACGAGTTCGTCGAGCGCCGCCGCCAGCTCGGCCTCGACCTGCGCCCTGGATTCCTCGATTCCTTGAAGCTCGTCAATTTCGCCGCGCGAACGCTCCAGCGTTTCGATCGCAGTAGCGACCGACCCGCCGTATTTTCTCTTGAGCCGCGCCAATTCCTGGAGCCTATTTTCAATTTCCTCGAGCCGCGCTGGATCGGCCTCGATCTTTGCCGCGTATGCGCCGAGCGTTCGCGCCGCCTCTTCCAGGTTTGCGCGCGCCGATTTGATCATCTCGAGCGCATCGCCAAGCTTCGGGTCGATCGCCACCGCATCGGCGAGGCGCGTCTCGGTACGCGCGACCGTGTCAGTCGCACCGCCTTCGCCGGCATAGAGCAGTTGCTCGGCTTCCAGAGCCGCACTGGCGAGCTTGCTCGCGTTGGCAAGGACGGTGCGCTCGTGCGCAAGATCTTCGTCTTCGCCGGCGACAAGTTGAGCGCGCTCGAGTTCGCTGACGCGGAATCTGGCCAGCTCGAGCAGGTCCACGCGTTCGCGTTCGCGACGACTCAGCTCAAGCCCGCGCGCTCTAACTCCCTGCGCGTGGCCGTAACTCTCGCGATACTTCGCGAGTTCGTGGTCTATTCCAGCGTATCGGTCAAGGACTTCGCGATGAGCTTCTGCGCGGAGCAGCGATTGTTGCTCATGCTGTCCGTAAACCTGCACCAGCGATGCGCCCATCTTCGCGAGTGTCTGCACCGTGGCGAGCTCCCCGTCGACAGTTACGCGCGAGCGTCCACCCTCGGCGATTAGCCGTCGCACAACAAGCTCGCGCCGGCTTCCATCGCCAGTCCGCTCCGCGAGTTCGGGTATCGCAGTCTCGCCCTCGAGCTCGAACAGCCCTTCGACGACCGCCTCTTTCTCTCCGGCCCGAATCATGTCAGGCGACGCCCGGGAGCCGAGCAGCAAGCCAAGCGCACTCAGAATGATCGTCTTGCCGGCGCCGGTCTCGCCAGATAGCACGTTCAGGCCGGCGCCAAACTCGAGGTGAGCTTCCTCGATAATCGCGAAGTTGCGGATGCGCAGTTCGAGCAGCATCGGTACCCGCGCGCCTATCCCCAGTGGAGCTTGTTGCGCCAGATTTCGAAATATGGATGAGCGGAACGAATCAACGACACACTATGCCGCCCGCGATGAATCCTGATCGTGTCGGACGGACCCAGCTGCGCCGACTCCTGCCCGTCGACAGTGAAAGTTGCGTCGTGGTCGGGTGCCCTTACATGAATCTCGATATGATACGAATCGGGCAGCACGACCGGGCGGTTGCTCAACGTATGCGGACAGATCGGCGCCAGCACGATCGCGCCGAGCGTCGGATAAACGATTGGCCCTCCCGCGGCAAGTGCGTAGGCGGTCGAGCCGGTCGGGGTCGCAACGATCAATCCGTCGGCGCGATACGAGCAAAACGGCTTGCGGTTCGCGAGCACGTCGAGTTCGAGCATTCTGCCGAGCGGCCCTTTGCCGACCACCACGTCGTTGAATGCCTGGTAAGTCTCCGCGCGGTTCAGCTCCTCCGATGCGCGCTCGACGATCGCTTCCAGCATGATGCGCCGGTCGACTTCGTAGTCGCCGTGGAGCACGCGCTCGAGCGCCGCACGCGACTCCTTGATCGTCACTTCGGTCAGGAACCCGAGTCCGCCCAGATTCACGCCCAGGATGGGAATCCCCTGCGACGCGACCAGCCGCGCGACGCCGAGCAGCGTGCCGTCTCCGCCGAGTACCACGATCAGGTCGGCGTGGTCGCCCAGTTGATGGCGCTCAACGGGCTCGGCGCCAATCGTTTTCGACATCTCCGCGTCGGCGATTGGAATCTTGTGCAAGCTCCGCAAAAACCGGACGAGGATCCGCGCGATCTTGGTCGCTTCGGGCCGGTCGCGCTTGACCACCAGCCCGACTGTCTTTATGGACCGTTTCGCCGCCGCCATCAGGCACCTATCATGCGCTGAAATTGCGCCGACACGAAAGCAATTGGCCGGAGCTGCGCATCTTCAGCGAAGGATTTGACTCGCGCCCTGCTCCGCGGCCGGATTTCTCTTCCCGTACACGATCGCGACCGAGTTTATGTAGTAGCCCGTCATGCCTTCGCTGGTCTGCGATTTGCTCGTCAATATGATGATCGCGTCGGCGCCACTTTCGCAGGCCTTGCGCTGCACGACCGGCAGCACATCAGCTTCGCTCGCATAGACACTTCCCAATCCTTCGACGATCGCGACCTTGCGAAAATCGGTCAGCGGCTCACGACGCAATACCGGCATGTCGCAATTGGGCGGCTTGGCGGCGCGGCCCGACGGCTCGACTTCCGCAAGCGTCGCCTGCGGCGGCAGCCGGACCGCCCTGGCACATCCGGAAGCCGCAACGCCAAGCGCCAGAATCCAGGTCGCAACGAATGAGATACGCATAGAATACAGAGTAATGAAGTATCCACCCGCGGGCCTGGCGGGCAAGAGACGCATCCCGACACCGGTCTATGGTATAGAATTGCGATGCGATTGGATCCGCAAATGCGGACACACTAAGGACGGCTCTGAACCATGACGCATTCAACGAAGTCCGATCGTCCCATGCTCGGCGCACACATGTCGATCGCCGGCGAAGTCGGCGAGGCGCTCAATCGTGGCAAGCAGGCCGGATGCGAGTGTATCCAGATTTTCACCAAGTCGTCGCGCCAGTGGGCGTCCAAGCCGTACTCAAAAGAGGAAATCGAAACCTTCAAACGCAATCAACGCGAAACCGGAATCGCCAAAGTGATCGCCCACGATTCCTACCTGGTGAATCTCGGCGCTCCGGACGATGCGCTGCGAATCAAGTCGGTCAAAGGCTTCATCGACGAGTTGAATCGATGCGAGGCGCTTGGGGTACCAACGCTGGTCGCTCATCCCGGCGCGCATGTTGGCTCAGGCGAGGAAGCCGGCATTAAGACGATCGCCAGATCGATCGACGAGGCGCATGCCGCCTGCAAAGGCTTCGCGGTAAAGATCGCGCTCGAAATCACGGCGGGACAGGGCAGCACGCTCGGCTGCAACTTTCAGCAGATGGGCCGTATCTTCGACGCGGTCAAGGAGAACGATCGGCTGCGGCTATGCTTCGACACTGAACACGCGTTCGCCTCGGGCTACGATCTGCGCACTCCCGAAGGATACGAAAATACCTTCAGCGAACTCGACAAGTACATCGGCCTCAAGAGAATTGTCGCGTTCCATCTGAACGATTCGGTCAAGGATTTCAATTCGAAGGTCGATCGCCATCAGCATATCGGCAAGGGCTTCATCGGTCTCGACGCCTTTCGCCGCATTGTGAACGATCGGCGATTCTTCGGACTGCCGATGTGCCTGGAAACGCCCAAAGGTCCCGAGCTGAAAGAGGATATCGAGAACCTGGCGACTTTGCGAAGTCTCTTCGCGACGAACTGACTATTCGACTGACTAATCAACCAGCTAATTATCCGATGCTCAAAAGAATACTCACCGGCGACCGTCCGACCGGACCGCTGCATCTTGGCCACTACGTTGGCTCGCTGGCAAATCGCGTACGCCTGCAAAATGAATACGACACCTACATCTTGATCGCAGACATCCAGGCTCTGACCGACAATTTCGAGCATCCGGAGAAACTCGAGGCCAATATCTTCGAAGTCGCGTTGGACTACCTGGCGGTCGGCCTCGATCCCGAAAAGGTGAAGATAGTAGTGCAGTCGATGGTCCCCGAGCTGACCGAACTCACTATCTACTTCATGAACCTGGTTACCGTCGCGACGCTCGAGCGCAATCCTACTCTCAAGGAAGAAATCAAACAGAAGAATTTCGCCAAGGGTCTGCCGGTGGGCTTCTACACGTATCCCATTTCGCAGGCATCAGACATCACGATATTCAAGGCGCACCTGGTTCCGGTCGGCGAAGATCAGCTCCCGATGATCGAACAGGCGCGCGAGATCGTGCGCCGCTTCAATCGTATGTACGACAAAGTGCTCGTCGAGCCGAAGGCCCTGGTCGGCGAAGTGGCGCGTCTGCCCGGCACCGACGGCGGCGCGAAAATGGGGAAGTCACTCGGCAACTGCATCTACCTGGGCGATCCATCCGAGGTCGTTCGCAAGCGCGTCATGTCGATGTACACCGATCCGACCCGGCTCCATCCGACCGACCCCGGCCACGTCGAGGGCAACCCCGTCTTCACCTACCACGACAGTTTCAATCCCGACAAAGGCGAAGTCGCTGACTTGAAGGAGCGTTATCGCAAAGGCACCGTCGGCGACGTTGAGGTGAAGGAGAAGCTGTTCAAGGCGCTGGACGCGTTTCTGGAACCGATTCGCGCCCGCCGTGCCGAATTTGCCGCCAAACCCGATCGCGTCCGCGAGATTATCGTCGAAGGCACTCGCAAAGGCCGCGCCGTCGCGCAAGAGACGATGCGTGAAGTCCGCACCGCAATGAAGATCAGCTACGAGTTCTGATTCCCTAATACGACTTCGCGAAGTACGCGCGCTCCGGCGCCGACTCCCCGCACACGATGCACTTGCCCGGCGGATCATTTTGTTCGAGAGGGATCGCGCGACAAGTCGCCTTACTCTCTTCGCGAATCTTGGTCTCGCAGACCGGCTTCCCGCACCAATACAAGTCCGCGAATCCGCCACCGCCTTCTGTTTCCATGTGTTTCTTGAACGCTGCGTAGTCGTCGAACTGACGCGTGTTCGCAATCATCGCGACCTTCGCCTGCGCGTAGAGACTCGCCTGAATCTCGGCGAGCATCGCGCTGACTGTACCGACGATCGTCGTCATCGAGGCTTTGCTCTTCGCCTCCGGTCCCAACTTGTCGCGCCGCGCGAGCACTGCTTCTCCCGACGCCACATCGCGCGGCCCAATCTCGATTCTCACCGGCACCCCGCGCATCTCCCAATCGTTGAACTTGAAGCCCGGCGTCATCCCGTCGCGATCGTCAAGGCGTACGCGGATGTTCGCCTGCTCGAGCGCATCTAACATCGCGCGCGCAGCCGCGAGCACTTTCTCGCCTTCGTCCGGCTTGCGCCATATAGGCACGATCACCGCCTGCGTTGAGGCAACCGTCGGCGGCAGCCGCAGCCCCTGGTCGTCGCCGTGCGCCATCACGATCGCGCCGAGCAGCCGCGTCGATACGCCCCAGCTTGTTTGCCACACGAGCTGCATCTGGTTTTGATCGTCAAGATAGCGCGTCTCGAATGCCTTCGAAAAATTCTGCCCGAGGAAATGCGAGGTGCCGCATTGCAGCGCGCGCCCGTCGCCCATCAGGCCTTCGATTGCGTAAGTCTCGACCGCGCCCGGAAAACGCTCCGCCGCGCTCTTGCGTCCGACGACCACCGGAATCGCCAGGAACTCCTCGACGAACTTCCGATACACCTCGAGCATCGTGAGCGTCTCGGTCACCGCTTCTTCGGAGCTTGCGTGCGCGGTATGCCCCTCCTGCCACAGGAATTCCGTGGTGCGCAGAAAGAGCCGCGTTCGCATCTCCCATCGCACGACGTTGGCCCATTGGTTGACCATCATCGGCAAATCGCGATGCGATCTGATCCACTGCGAGAACATATGATTGATGATCGTTTCGGACGTTGGCCGCACGATCAGCGGCTCTTCGAGCTCCTTGCCGCCGCCGTGGGTAACGACCGCGACCTCGGGAGCGAAGCCCTCGACGTGTTGCGCCTCCTTGTTCAGGAAGCTCTGCGGAATGAAGAGCGGGAAGTAGGCGTTGCGCGCGCCGGTCTTCTTGATTCGTTTGTCCAGCTCGTCCCGAAGCGCCTCCCAAATCGCAAAACCGTCGGGCCGAAACACGATGCATCCGCGCACCGGAGAATAGTCCGCCAGTTCCGCGCGGAGGCAGATGTCGTTGTACCACGCGGCGAAGTCCTCGCTGCGCGGAGTTACTTTCTTGTCGTCCGGTTTTTGCGCCATTCGTCTTGTGTATCGATCGCGGTTATCGTCAATTGATACAGTCTCCGGATAAAGTCCGCCCGAATCAATGTTAGTCCGCAAGCGGCCCGAAGGTGAACAATCATCCCGAAGGTGATCAATGATAAAGATGAATCGCATACTACCCGGGGTCGCCATTCTGATGCTGCCGCTGACAATCTTTGCGGTGTCGGCGTCGGCGCAGAGCGAGCCAAATGCTCTGGCGCAGCGAATTATTGCCGTTGACGGAAACGGTGAGTCGCGCACGTCGCCGGATTTCGCGGAGCTGAGCGTCGCGATCGAGACTAACGGCGCGACCGCGGAGGAGGCTGCGAATCGTAATGCCGCGCTCGCCGGAAAAGTGACCGCGGCGCTCAAGTCGAAGCTCGGCGACAAGGGCAAAATATCTACCAGCGGCTACTCGCTGAATCCCGAGTACGACCAGCGCCCCGGTCATGAGAAACCCACTATCACCGGTTATACCGCGCAAAACTCGATCATCGTCGAGACCGGCGCGATCGACCTGGTCGGCGCGCTGATCGATTCCTCGATTTCCGCCGGCGCGAATCGGGTCGACTACCTGAACTTCACCGTCAAGAACGATGTAAAGGCGCGTACCGAAGCAATAACCATCGCGACTCGCGACGCCAAGGCGCAGGCAGACGCGCTCGCGTCGGCGCTCGGCGTGAAACTCGGCAAAGTGCTAAAGGCAACCACGCTCGCGGAAGCACGTCCGATTCCGATGCAACGGATGCCGATGGCGATGGCCGCAACTCGCGCCGCGACTCCGGTCGAGCCGGGCGAGGTCACGGTTTCGGCGACGGTTTCTCTCACTTTCGAGATTGAGTAGTTTACCTGAGCAATATGACTAGCGCTCACTTGAACTCGCGATGCTGAAGCCAGGCGATCCCGCACCGGCCTTCGATCTTCCCTGCGTCCTCGACGGGCGCATCGCGCGCTCGAGCCTTGCGAAGATCAAGTCAGAACTGGTCCTGATCTTTTTCTATCCGCGCGACTTCTCGTTCGTCTGCCCGACCGAGGTCACCGGCTTCAACCGGGCGCTCGACGAATTCATCGCTGAAGACACCTCCGTCCTCGGCGCGAGTGTCGACAACGTTGACAGCCATCTCAGGTGGGCAACTGAGCTTGGCGGAATCTCGTACCCGCTGCTCGCCGACGACGAAGGCAACCTCGCGAGCAGCTACGGGGTATTCGATCAAAACGAAAAGGCGGCTCTGCGCGCGACCTTCATCCTCGATCGCAAGCGCACCGTAGTATATTCGGTGTCGTGTCCCTTCAACGTCGGACGCAGCGTCGTCGAGACGCTCCGAATCGTGCGCGCACTTCGAACCGGCCAACTCTGCCCCGCCGATTGGACTCCGGGCGCCGAGTGCGGCCCGATAGAGCGAAAGTTCTAGGTCGAGCTTGGCAGTAATCGATTCCGCCGATAAAAAGCGAACCTTCGAGCGGCTCTCGAGCGTCCGCGAAATTGTGTTCGGCGTGCAGGACGGCGTGCTGACCACCGCCGGCGTCTTGTGCGGGCTGAGCGGCGCGGTCTCGCAACATTCGCAGGTGGCCTTGGCCGCGCTGGCATCGACCGCGGCCGGTGCGCTCTCGATGGCTGCAGGAGCCTACCTGGGCACTCGCGCCGAAACCGAGGTTCTGCGCGCCGAACTCGCGATCGTGCGCGAGGACGCTGTCCGCAAACCTTATGTGGTGAGGGAAGGTTTGCTCGACGCACTCTGCAAGGAGGGCCTCAGCCGCGAGTCCGCCTACAGGATCGTCCAGCTGCTTGGCACTTCGCCGGAAGCTCTGACTTCCACGGCCGAGGCAAAGATGTTCGGCCTCGGCGGCGCGATAGCAGCCAACCCCGCCGTAGACGGAATCGTAATGGGGGTAGCGTTTTTGATCGGCGCGTTGGTGCCGCTGCTTCCATATATGCTCATCACGACTCCGCGCTTCGATCTTGGCGGCGCGCTTATCGCCACCGCTCTAACCTTGTTCGCGGTCGGATATTTCGAAGGATGGCTGGCGCATCGAAGCGATCGCTGGCGTTCCGGCACTCGATTTCTGGCTATCGCCATGGGCGCGGCCGCTGCCGGCTATGCGATCGGTCTCGCGATCTCTCCACTCGGCGCGACCGCCGGCTGATCCCGCTGCCATGAAATCGGCCCCGTACTCTTCCCTCGCAGCCTTCCTGGCCCACTATCGCGCGCTCGAGTCCGCGGCTTCCCGCACCTCCGCCGAAGATCAACTATTTGCGGAAATGTCCGCGGCGCTCGGAACTCTCTCGCCCCAGGATCGCGCTGCGCTCGATTTTTCCGCTGCCAGCGCGGGCGCACGGCGCAATCGCGAACGCGCCGAGCTTCATCTGAAACGCGAACTTGCCGCACGCGCGATCCTGTCGGGCTGAACGATGCTCACTTACGTGGTCCGGCGAATCGTTTTCGGCGCGGCGGTACTAGTCGGCACTTCGCTGATAACGTTTCTGATCGCGTTCGTAGTTCCCGCGGATCCCGCAATCGCGATGGCCGGCGCAAAGGCCGACCCCCAAACCCTCGCGTCGATTCGCCATGAGCTCCGACTCGACCAGCCGCTCTACGTGCAGTATGCGCGCTATGTCGAGCGCGCGCTTCGCGGCGACCTCGGCCGCTCTTATATCCGACGCGAAAATGTAACTCGCCTGATCGCCGATCGCCTTCCCGCGACTGCAATTCTCGCCGCATCCGCGATGGCGCTCTCTCTCATTTTGGGAATTGCCATGGGTGCAATCGCGGCTGCATATCGCGGCCGCGCCGCGGACAACCTGCTGCTGGTCATTTCGCTCGCCTTGGTCTCGGTCCCAGTATTTTGGCTCGGTACCATGCTCCTGATCGCAGTTGCCGCAACGATGCGCTCGTTTCCGCTTGGCGGATACAGCGGCGCCGCGAGCCTCGTGCTGCCAACGATCACGCTCGCGCTCGGCAGTGCCGGCTACTATTCGCGCGTGCTGCACACCAGCCTATCCGACGCGTTCGAGCAGGATTACGTTCGCACCGCACGGGGCAAGGGACTCTCGCCGGCGCGCGTGATGCTCCGCCATGCGATGGCCAACGCGCTGCTTCCGCTCGTCACCATTGCCGGACTCGATCTCGCCGGACTGCTTTCCGGCGTCGTCCTCACCGAGACGGTCTTCAACTGGCCGGGAATCGGGCGACTCGCCGCCGAGGCGATCTTCAACCTTGACATCCCGGTGATCATGGGCACCGTCCTCTTCTCCGCGTTCCTGATCGTCGTCGTCAATCTGCTCGTCGATCTGCTTTACGCTTATCTCGACCCGCGGATCCGTCTCGCGGAGAGCGTATGAAGCCGAGAAGCGTCATCACGCTAGAGAATGTCGGCGCCGCAATGGTCGCATTATTGGTGGTCGTCGCCATCTTCGCGCCGTGGCTGGCGCCGCACGATCCTACTATCGTGGTTGCGCCGACCTTCGGCGACCCCGGCGCGCCCTCGCTCGCATTTCCGATGGGCACCGACGAACTGGGACGCGACGTCTTGTCGAGAATCATTTTCGGTGCGCGAATCTCGCTCACGGTCAGCGTCGCCGCGATGGCCGTGACGATGACGATCGGCGTCGCGATCGGGCTTTGTGCCGGGTTTTTCGGCGGCGCAACAGATTTTCTTCTGATGCGATTCACTGACGTGATGCTCTCCCTGCCCGCGCTTTTGCTCGCGATGGCTTTCGTCGCGGTGCTGCGGCCGAGCCTGCTCACAATTCTGATCGTCATTGGTCTGGTTTCGTGGACGCAGATTGCGCGCGTTGTCCGGGCCGAGACGCTCACGATGTCCTCGCGCGATTTCGTCGTCGGCGCGCTGTGCCTTGGCGCGCCGCCGCGCCGGCTTATCGCACGCCATATTTTCCCGAACGTCCTGCCGATTATTATTGTGATGGCGGCGCTTGGAACTTCCGGGACGCTGCTGCTCGACGCGGCGCTCAGCTTTCTCGGTCTCGGAGTGCCGCCGCCGACTCCAAGCTGGGGCCGTATGATCGAAGAGGCCACGATTTATTTTCGCACCGCGCCATGGCTCGCGACTTTTCCCGGTCTCGCAATCTTTTACGCAGTCCTGAGTTTCAATCTGCTCGGCTACGGATTCCTGCGCAGGCGCTCCCAATGAAGCGCGCATGCGCATCGCTCGTGCTCTGTCTGGTCGCGATTTGTATCGCTTCAGGATGCGGCGGCGGACCGCCACCGCTCAAACTGCCTGCCGGCGCGATGATCTTGCGCCTCGCCGACGCCGACGATATACCCACTCTCGACCCGGCCGCCGGATACGACACCGTGTCGTGGACCTTCGAGCAGGCGATTTTCGACACATTGGTTCGCTACGGCGACGGCAATATCGAGCTCGAACCCGATATCGCAACCAGCTGGGAATCATCTCCCGACGCGACCGTGTTCACCTTTCACCTGCGCCGCGATGCGCGCTTCTCCGACGGCCGCACCGTAACCAGTGACGACTTCCGCTTCGGAGTTGAACGCGTACTCAATCCCGCTACCCGCTCGAAGGGCATGGAGTATTACCGCGGTATCGACGGCTCGGCCGACTTCATCGCGCATCGCGCCGCGCATCTCGCTGGAATCCTCACGCCCGACTCATGGACGATCGTTTTTCATTTGCGCGCGCCCGACCCGATCTTCGCGCACAAACTCGCGATGCCTTTCGCGTCGGCGATTCCTCGCGATGTCGCAGAAAAGTGGGGCGATGATTTCTCGAGTCACGTCGTCGGCAGCGGCGCCTTCATGCTCAAGGAATGGATCGGCGGCCAACGTCTCGTGCTGGTCAGAAATCCGTATTACTTCGGCAAACCCTTGCCGCGTCTTGACGCGATCGTCGAATCCGTCGGCGTCAACCAGGAGCTTCAGTGGCTCCGCTTCGACGCCGGCCAGATCGACGCGGTGATCGATATCCCGCCGGCCGAGTTTCCATATGTGATGAAAACTCCCGCGCTCCGAAAACTCACGCTCGCCAAGACCACCGTCACCACGCGCTATCTCGGGATGAATTGCCAGATGTGGCCGTTCACCGACGTTCGGGTGCGCCGCGCGTTAAGCTATGCGATCGATCGGCACAAGCTGATCGCGCTCCTGAACGGGCGCGGCATCGTCGCGCGAGGCGTGATGCCTCCGAACCTGCCCGGTTACGACGCCAGCTTGAAGGGCTACGATTACGATCCCGCCAAGGCGCGCGCGCTGCTCGAAGAGGCTCACCTCGGCGGCGGTTTCACATTTGAAATCTGGATGCGCGCCGACCAGACCGTCCTCATGCTCGCGCAGTCGATTCAGCAAGACCTCGCGCCGCTCGGAATCCACGTCGAGCTGAAACCGATCGCATGGGGACCGTTTCTCGAAGCGGTCCGCCAGCCACATACGGCGCAGTCTTTCATGCAGGGATGGGAGGCCGACTTTCCCGACCCCGAAAACTTTCTCGGCGCTCTGCTCTCGCGCGCGCAATGGGGCTCGAACAACGATACCTTTTACTCGAACCCCGACGTCGAGAAGCTGCTGCATGAGGCCTCTCCCGAAGCGGATTTGAACAAGCGCTATGCTCTTTACGACCGAGCCGAAAAAATTGTCGTCGCCGACGCGCCGTGGGTTTTTCTCTACTACCCGGTCACCTACATAATCCGTCAGCCCTGGGTGAACGATTACGTGATCAATCCGATGCGTCCGACCCGCTTCGAGCACGTCTGGCTGTCTCCGCATCCACGGTAGCGATTAACCATCACGCACTCGCGCTGGTGCTTGCGGGTTCGGCGCGCAGTTCGGTCAGCTCGCGGCTTGCGCGGGGCAGGAACACCAGTCCGATCAGCGCGTTGCACAGCATGAACGTGAGTTGTGCCGCGAGGCTGTAGGCGACGATCTTCACTGGCGACGCGTTGCTCGAGAAGAAGAGCAGCCATGCCGCCTGGCTGGTGCCGAGATGCGCCACTGCTATCGGCAGCGCAGCCGCCAGGAACACCAGCGGCAGAAACAGCATCAGCTTCACGAACGGCACCGCGATTCCATACAGAGCAAGCGCGTAATATTGCGCGACCACCGAGGCGAGAAAGGTCGGCGCCTTGATTGCCAGCACGGCCAGGTAGTCGAGCGGACGCGCCCTCATGAAGGTGGCAAGGATCGCGCCCGCTCTTCCCGTCTCGACCCAGTTCCGAATCCGGTCGCTTCGCCGCGCGACCGCAAAGAACGTGATGATCGATGCCAGCAGCATCCACGCCACGATGTATACGATGCGCAGAATTCCCACTATTCGCATCTGCGCGTCGCCGACCGGCGTGTAAAAGATCACCCCGAGAGTCGAGAACAGAAAGAGCTGATAGATTTCGAGCAACGCGATGAAGAGCACCGAGCTCAGCGCGCTCAGGAAGGTGACGCCGGCTTTTCGATGCAGGTAATACGCGACGCCGCCCTGTGCGAGGCTCGTGTTAATCAGCGCCAGCACGTACATGCTGGCGCGAATCGGCAGGATGTCCCGATAGAGCATCCGCGCGTTGAAGCGGCGCACCACCCAGGTGAGGCACGCCGAATCGATCGCGCAGTAGAACAGCGAGTACGGCATGAACACCGCCAGGAACTCGAGCACCGGCACTTGCGACAGCGCTTGCTCGACTTTGCGAATCGGGATGCGCCAGAAGATCAGCGCGAAAATCGCGACCGTGCCAAGATACGGAATCAGCTTGCGCCAGAGCGGCGTCGCGCGAGGCGCGGGCATCTCGTCGCGCGGTGCGGCGCTCGAATCCGCTATCGGCTCCGCGCTCATTCTTCCCTCATCTTGATCGCGGCGCTGCCTGCCAGCACTTCTTCGCCGCGTTGATTCTCGACTCGAATCTTCAGCTCGGCTCGTTCGCTGTCTTGATCGACGCTCTCGATTCGCGCGTGTGAAATCAAAACATCGCCGAACAGCACGGGCTTTGTCAGCGCCACCTCGATCCGTCCTCCACGCACAAACTTCATCCCAAAGATATCCGCCAGGAATTGCGCGATCACCGCGATCGTATGCTCTCCCGCCGCGATCGGCGCGACAAATCCAGCGTTGCGCGCCGCATCTTTGTCATCGTGGATGCTGCGTCGCGAGGCGCGCCGCGGCGGCGATTCAACACCTTCGCGATATGCCTTCGCGGCCGCCGCGTCGAGCACGTACGGCTGCGAAACAATTTCCGCACCGACGCGAATCTCAACCGGCGCCGCGCTCATTGCATCTCTCCCTTGTCGTTCAGCAGCACCGAGGTGATCGCCTGCCTGACCAACAGTCGGCCTGTCACCGCGTCGCGCGATTCATATTCGAGCGTGAAGTAGAATTTTCCGCGACGGCGAAACGCCGCCGTGATCTTGCCTTCGGTTTTTATCGCCTGCCCCACGAGCATCGGCTCGTGAAACTCGCACCAATGCTTCGCGTGCACTCCTCCCTTCCCGCCTTTCAGATGAGCGGCGATGAGGAGCGCATAATCCTGCAGGCGCATCGTCGGCGACGCGAGCGCCTCATCAGTCTCCGGGTCGGGAATGAAAGCACGATTCTTCGCGCCAACCGCATTCGCGAACGCACGCGCCCGCTCCGGCATCACAACGTAGTGAATCGGCCCCAGCCGCATCCCTTCGTGGAGATTCTCGGGACACATCAGGAGTCGCGTGTCGTCGCTCATCGCTTCTGGTTTCCTTCCGAGCATATCCTTGCGCGCGATTGATCAACCTTAGCAGGCGTGCAAGATTCGGCGAACCGCGGTTTCAGTTCAAATGCCAACTGCCAGAGTCCCTTACGCACGCTCCGCGCGATTGCATCTTAGCAAGACCGACCCAATCATGGCGCGCATCATCGCCGAGGTCGGCACCCTGGGAATCATCCCCCGAATCGAACGCTTCCAGGCTCTCGTGCGTGCGATCATTTTCCAGCAGCTCGCCGGCGCCGCCGCCAACGCTATCTACAACCGCTTCGTGGGATTATTTCCCGGCCCCGGCTTCCCTTTGCCCGAGGATGTGCTCGCCAAGTCAACCGCGGAACTGCGCAGCGTCGGCCTCTCGGAAAAAAAGGCGCTCTACATAAAGGACCTCGCCGCGCACGTCAGGGACGGCAAGCTCAATTTTCATCGCTTCCATCGCATGCAGGACGAGGAAATCGTCGCCGATCTCACCCGCGTGAAAGGCATCGGCAAATGGACCGCCGAGATTTTCATGATGTTCAATCTCGGCCGTCCCGACGTGATGCCCGCCGACGATCTCGGTGTTCAGAACGCGGTCAAGCGCTACTACCGGATGCGTCAGCGGCCCAATCGAAAACGCCTGCTGAAGCTTGCCGAGCAATGGCGCCCGTATCGCTCCGCCGCCGCATGGTATCTGTGGCGAAGCCTCGATATCACGCTGCCCGATGGCAAAAAGCCCGCGCCCAAAAAGCGGATAAAGCCGCGCTGAAGAGTGAAGCTACTCGGCCAGCATCGGATTCGGCCTCGGAAAACCGAGCTTGGTCAGCGCCTCGTCGAGCACGCGAGAATCCTCCGAATTCGGATCGCTACGCTCCGCGAGCGCGTCGAAGCGCCTGCGGATTTCGCGCAACTCCGTGTATAGCCTCCCGGATAGCCGTGCGATCACGATAAAACATATCCACGGGATCACCACCGCTCCTACGACTGTAATCGCGATCATGGTCCGCGCCTGCGATTCAGCGTTCGCCGCCGCCGCAAGCAGCACCGCGTCGTCGGCGCTCGTCAAGTCCGCCACCATCCCTTGTAAATCGCGCAAGCGCGGCTCCAGCGAATCGTCGCCAGGCTGCGCGGTCCGCATCGCGTCGAACAGCGGCTTCGCCTCGTTGGCGATCTTTTCGATCCGCTCGGCCTGCTCGCGAGTCTCTATATGCACCCGCGCCGTCTCTATCTCCGCGATAAATCCACGCTGCTGATCCATCACGATCTGCGGCGAGTCCGGCTGCATCCGCCCCCAGTCCATTTTGTAAAGTGCGGTTTCCATCGCCTCGGCCGCGCGCGCCGCCGCATATTCGTTGTCGTGCATCAACCGCGGCATGGTCCCGAAAAGGTGGAAGGCGCCGACTATCATCGCGGCGATAATCAACAGGACCGCGGGCGCAATCGCCGCAATGAATCGGAGCTTGGTAATGATGGTCAGATTGTTCATCGGTATTTTTCCAATCCCAAGGATGCCCGCGGCGGATGCGAAAACGCAACGATCATATGTAAACCGGCGCCGCGCTATGCGATAATCGTCGCGATGAACTTTGCGGATCGCCTTGCCGACGCGTCGCGCCTCAAAGATAGTGTCGTCGTCCTCGGTGTCGATCCTCAACTCGACACTCCCGACGCGCCCGGAGTTCCACGCGGCCAGACGCTCGCCGGCTTCTGCTGTGAAATCGTCGAGGCCTGCGCGCGCTCGGTCGTAGCAGTCAAGCCTCAGCTTGCGTTTTATGAAGCGCGCGGTCTCGAAGGGATGCGCGCATTCGTCGAAGTTCTGAAAACCGCGCGTCGGCTTGGCCTCATCACGATCGCGGACGCAAAGCGCGGCGACATCGGCACGACATCTGCAGCATACGCGGAGGCATTTCTCGGCGACGGCGACTTTGGATGCGATGCGGTGACGATCAACCCGTATCAGGGAAGCGACGCTGCGATGCCGTTCATAGCGAAGGTTCGCGAGGGCCGCGGCGTCTTTGTGCTGGTCAAGACCTCGAATCCCTCGTCCGGCGAATTCCAGGACGTCATCGCGCAGGACGGTTCAGGAACTAGCCGCCCAATCTGGGAGTCGGTAGCAGCGCGGGTGAACGGATGGGGCGGCGACTTCATCGGCTCAAGCGGCCTTAGCTCGGTCGGCGCGGTAGTCGGTGCGACCTATCCAAACCATGCACGCCGCGCGCGACAACTGATGCCCGCGGCGACGATCCTGGTCCCCGGCTACGGCACTCAAGGCGGGACCGCAACGGACGCAGCCGCATCGGCGCGCCCCGACGGTTCCGGGATCATCGTGAACGCAAGTCGCAGCCTGATGTACGCCTATCTGAAAAACGGCGGCAAACCTGCCGAAGCCGCCGCCGCGTACGCCGAGTCGATGCGCCGCGACCTGAACGCAGCCCTCGAAGCCAGTCGTGCGCAACGCGCCGCTTCGGCAGTCGTTTAAGCTCACCTTAGATCCGATTGCCTTTGGGCCTTCCTACGTGGATCACGTATAGTGCTAAGAGCACGATGACTACCAAAAGGCGTACCCGGGCTGAGATTCGAAAACGTGGAGGCGGCCGAGTCGACTGGTCACGCGTAAAAGGTGCCACCGACAAGGATATCGATAAGATAATCGCGTCTGATGCCGACACCGCGCCGGATATGGCGCGCGGCAGAGATTGGCGGCGCGTGCTGGTTCCGCGAGTTCCCGACGTACAGGCCATTCGTCGCAAGCTCGAGATGTCGCAGTCGGAATTCGCGGCCCGGTTTGGTTTCAGTGTCCGTACGGTGCAGGAGTGGGAGCAGGGGCGAGCGTTGCCAGACCGCCCGGCGCGCATTCTTCTCCGAGTGATCGAAAAATCGCCCCAAGCCGTCGCGCGAGCAGTCGCGGCCGGCTGAAAGCTATTTGGATGCCGCGCTCGCGGCGGTCTTCGAATCCGGATTTTTCAGATTCGCCGCGAGGAACTTCAGACTCCGATTCCATGCGTCCTGTGCGTCTTCGGCGTTGTACCAGAACGGCAGCTCGGCGAAATTGAATGCGTGATTCGCGCCCTCGTAGATGTGCATCTCGTGCGGGCGATTTGCCGCGGTCAGAAGCTCGTCGAGCTCGTGCGCCTGTGACACGTTGACCAGCGCGTCCTTGTCGCCGTGCAGAATCAGCGTCGGCGGCATCTGTTTGGCGCCGCTTCTGAGCCTCGGGGGAAGTCCGCCGTAGTACTCAACGATTGCCGCGATCTGATCCGGAGCGAGCGCGCCTGTCGAGAGGGAGAGAAAGGCGCCAAGCGAAAATCCCATCAGCGCTACGCGATGCGGATCGACGGCGGGATTCTTGTCGAGCGCGTCGATGCCCGATTGGATCTCGTCCAGCCATACCGGGAAATATTTTCGCATCTCCAGCGGACTCTCAGGGCCAACCGCCTCGGTCTGGCTGTAGTACTCGATAAATTCCGCGTAGTAGCCATGGTCCGCGAGCTGACCGCACATCTTTTCGAACGAGTCGTTTGCGACTTCTTTCTGCCCCGACGCACCGTGCAGGATGACGACCGCGGGATGCGGTCCGCTTCCGGACGGCGCGCAGTGATATTCTTCGACCGGCTTGCCGCCGGAGGTGAACTCGCCTTTGACCCATCCGGCCTGAGCGATCGCGGCGCTGAATAGAAAAACTGCGGCCACCAGGGCGCCGCAGTTGAGGTAATTGAAGTTACGAAGCGACAATCTGAATCTGTTGATCGTTATTTATGAACGCATCAACTCCGCTTCGTCAGCGGCCAGCGTCGCGTAAACTTCGCGATCGATCTTGCGATACCGATCGAGCGCCTGGTCGGCGTGATCTTCCTTGCCCTGCTCTTTGGCGATCTCGCGCATCTTCTTTTCGATCCACGACAAGTGCCAGGTCTCGTCCTCGGTAACCGCGTGGAGGACTTCCATGGTTTCCTTGTCCACGTTCGGGAGCGCCATGTGCGCGTTGTAGCGGCTTTGCGCGCGCTCTTCGACCACCACCGTCAACGCGAGCAGGTCGACGATCGTCTTTGGCACTCCGGTGCGAAGCCCGAGCCGGCGCTGATAGCCGTCGTCGATATGAACCGGGCATCCGCCGAGGTCCGCGATGCGCTTGGTCCACAGCCATGCATGACGGGTCTCGTCCGACAGATGCTTGGACATCTTTACCTGCGAATCAGCGTCGTCGAGATGACCAATGATATTGAAAAGTAAGCGGGCGCCTCTGAGTTCGGCGTCGCGATAAAAGCTGAAAATGAGAATCTGCTTCTCCACCGCGGACATTCTGCTGAAGTCCATTGATGTTACTGCTGTAGCGCCCAATAAATCGTCCTCCGGTTCAGTCTGCCAAACGGCGGCAGCCGAGAGCTAATACTAGCAGAGAATGCGTTTGCGCGTAACTTATGCGATCCCTTTCGAAGGGTCAAGAAATGGGGCCACATCGAAGGGGTATTGCCCTTAAGATTCCCAGAGGATATTTCCTGCCCCCACCAAACGCTCCGCTGAAAACCCCGGGCGCATATCGCCAGGCTCGCGACTTAGACATATGCGAAATATGCGAACCGTATCGCCAATTGCGAGACGCTGGGCGGGTTCGAACTTGCTCCATCTACTTTAGTTTAGAGATGAATTATTCGTGGCATGACTATCGCATTGGTAGACGATCATGCTGACCAAACAATCCAGCCTGATCGATGGCTCCGCCAGGTCGCGGGTTGAAACTGCCCTCGCGCGGCTCAGCTATGAAGATTCAAAGCTGGGTGAACGCCTGCTGCTCGACGCCGCGGTCGCCGGCGCGGTCGTCGCCCGACAGCCCTCGGATACGATCCTGCGCGCGGAAGCGGCCGAAGCGTGGAACTCGATCAAGCTGGTAATCGCGCGCCATCTTGCCAGCGAAGAGGAGGTCGTGCTCCCGTGGGCGAAGCTGCGTGGGGATTTCCCGGCTGACTTGATTCTGCGCGCGCATGAGCAGCATTTGCGGCTGCGTCATCTCGCCGAGACTGTTGGCGCGGCTTCGTTCCTGACCGGCACGGACGAGGAAGTGGTCAGAGCGGGCACGGCGCTGACGGCATTCGCGGTTTGTCTCGACGATTTGATCGACGGCGAAGAGCGCGACCTGTTCCCGATGATCCAGCGGAGCCTGTCGTCGGAGGGTTCCGGCGCTTGAACCTGCGTATATAGTTTAGTTTAGAGATTAATTATATGGTATGATTATCGTCACGGGAGATAACCATGCCGCCGAAACAATCCGCCGGGTCCGCGCAGCAATCGATCGTCGCCCAAGTTACGGAGCCTGCCGACCAACCTTTTATCGACACCGCGCGGGCGCTGATCAAGGCCGGTTTTCTTTTCGTTGACCAGACCGGGCGTCCGTACCAGGCCCGCGATCTAACCCTGGCCCAGATGGACGTGCTTAGCGCGCTCGCCAGATCCGACGGCGCGAGCCTGAGCTGTTCGGAGATAGCGGACCGGACCTTGATCACCAAGGGCGGTATCACCGGGATTTTGGATCGCCTCGAAGCCAGGGGGCTGGTCAAGCGGATTCCATCGTCCGACGACCGGCGCAGCGTGCGGGTTCGACTGAGCGCCAAGGGCATCGAGCTGTTTAGCAAGCTCTATCCGGAACTCGTCCGCGGTCACAAGTCTCTGCTCGAAAAGGTGTTCAGGCCAGAGCAGCTGAAGGAGTTCGGCAAACTTCTCGAGCTCCTGATTCGCAGTTTGGAGCAGTAGGCGATAGGCGGCTTGCGAAAATACGGCGTTAAGAACAACCTAGAAGTCAGCAGTGCCGCGACACGCGGCTATGCTCGACCACAAGGGGGCCCGCGAATCTATCGCGGTAGTAGCTAGATGCCATCGCCAGACGTTTACTGGCTCGCGCTCAGGCGTGCTCGCGGCGTCGGTCCGCGAACCTGCCGGCTTTTGATCGACAAGTTCGGCTCACCCGAGAAGATCTTCAAGCTTGGCGCAGAAGAGATCGGCGCCGCCGGAATTCCGCGCAACACCGCAAGGAGCATCGTCGAGTTTCGCGACTTCGAGCCCCTCGAAAAAGAACTGTGCGAGCTCCCCAACATCGGCGCTCGAATGATCAAATGGACTGACGACGACTACCCGCCGAACCTGCGCCAGATAGCCGATCCTCCGCCATTCCTGTTCGTGCGCGGCACCGCTTCGCTGACCGATCCCAACTGTATCGCGATCGTCGGTGCGCGCGCCGCGAGCGATATCGGCCGCCGGATGGCCCAGCGGCTCGGCCTCGAGCTCGCAGCCAAAGGCTTCACCGTCGTGAGCGGCCTTGCGCGCGGAATCGACGGCGAGGCGCATCAGGGAGCGCTCGATGCCCACGGAATCACCCTGGCCGTGCTCGGATGCGGTGTGGATGTCATCTACCCTGCCGAGCATCGCAAACTCGCAGAGGCGATCATCGAGGGTGGCGGCGCGCTGATAAGCGAATTGCCGATCGGAACGCAGCCGCTTGCGGAAAATTTTCCGACCCGCAACCGAATTCTCTCCGGCCTGTGCCTGGGGGTCGTAATTGTCGAGGCTGCTGAAAAAAGCGGCTCGCTGATTACCGCGCGGATGGCACTCGAGCAGGACCGCCAAGTCTTCGCCGTGCCCGGCAGCCCCCTAACCGGCAAGACGCGGGGCAGCAATCGGCTGTTGAAGGAGGGTGCTAAGCTGGTCGAATGCGTCGAGGACGTAATCGAAGAACTCGCACCCCAAATGGTCAAGCGGCTGCCGGCTGATGCGGCACGGCTCAATGATCGAGTCGCTGACCAATCTGTTCCGCCGGCGACTCAAATTACGAAACCTTCGACCGAGACAGCTTCGCTTACGACTGCAAATAGCTCAGAACTAGTTTCTAATAGCACTATTACTCTCTTAACTTATCTAACAGATACTGAAAGACTTCACGTTGACTCGATAATCGAGGCATCCGGGCTAAATGCCCAGACCGTGCTTAGATTGTTGCTCGAACTCGAGTTGGAAGGGCGAGTCACTCAGCATCCGGGCAAGCTTTTCTCACTCGCATAAGTCTGGCAGGGTGTAACTCTTGCCGTTTGGCGAGGAAGAGCTCCTCGCACGAAACCTGCAAGAGCTTTATGACCGGGACTGGAGGCGCCTAATCGGTGGCAAAAAACCTCGTAATCGTCGAATCGCCGGCAAAGGCGAAAACAATCAAGCGTTACCTGGGCAGCGACTTTCAGGTCATGCCCTCGGTCGGCCATGTCGTGGATCTGCCCAAGAGCACGCTCGGCGTGGACGTTGACAACGATTTTGCTCCGGATTACGTCGTTATAAAAGGAAAGGAGAAGGTAATCGGCGAAATCAAGAGCGCCGCGAAGGGCAAAGATAACATCTATCTCGCGAGCGACCCGGACCGGGAAGGCGAGGCCATCGCGTGGCATATCGCCGATCACATCGGCAAAACCAAGGCGAACGTTCGGCGGGTTCTGCTTCACGAAATCACCCAGGCAGCCGTCCGCGAGGCAGTCGCGAATCCCTCGAATCTCGACCATCACCTGTTCGACGCGTACCAGGCGCGGCGCGTGCTCGACCGGCTGGTCGGCTACAAGATAAGCCCGCTTCTGTGGGACAAGGTTAAGCGCGGAATCAGCGCGGGGCGGGTGCAATCGGTCGCGCTCAGGATAATCGTCGAGCGCGAGCGCGAGCGTGAAGCGTTCCGGGCCGAAGAATACTGGACCCTCGACGCACGCCTTACGGGCAAAAATCCACCGCCGTTCACAGCGCGGCTATACAGCTACAAAGAAAATCGGATCGATAACAAAGTTTACAAACTGCCCGAGGCCGAGGCTCGCGCGATAATCGCCGCCGTCGAGTCGGCCCCGTTCGCAGTCGCGAATATCGAGCGCAAGGAAGTCCGCCGCAGCCCGACGCCGCCATTCATTACGTCGCGGCTTCAGCAGGAGGCCTCGCGCAAACTTTACTACTCGCCACGCCGCACGATGCAGATTGCGCAGAAGTTGTACGAGGGCGTCGAGCTCGGCGAGGAGGGCGCGGTCGGCCTGATTACGTATATGCGTACCGATTCGCCGCGCGTCTCCGACCAGGCGCTGGAATCCGTGCGCAACCATATCGCGACTCGCTATGGCAATGAGTACGTTCCCGAGCGCGCAAACTTTTACAAATCGGGCAAGCAGGCGCAGGGAGCGCATGAAGCGATTCGCCCGACCGCCGTCGAGCGCGATCCCGAATCGCTCGCGCGCTATCTCGACAAGGATTTACTCGCGCTCTACACACTCATCTACAATCGCTTCGTTTCGAGCCAGATGACGCCGGCCGTCTATGACCGTACCACTGTCGATATCAACTCGGCGGACGCGGTCTTTCGCGCGACTGGCCAGGTAACGAAGTTCGACGGCTTCATGCGCGTCTATACCGAAGGTCAGGACGAGGCCTCCGAGGATGAAGAAGGCACGCTGCCGCTGCTCGAGGAAGGTGAAAAGCTTGAGCTTCAGGGTCTCGCGCCTGAGCAGCATTTCACGCAGCCACCGCCGCGTTTCTCGCAGGCGACGCTGATCAAGGAACTGGAGGAAAAGGGCATCGGGCGGCCGTCCACCTACGCCGCGATCATGACCAGCATCCTGCGCGTCGAATACGTCGAGGAAGACGAGAGCAAACGGCTGCGGCCGACCTCGCTCGGGCGCACCGTGGCCGACATGCTGATAAAGGCCTTTCCGGACATCCTGGAAGTCGGTTTCACCGCGCAATTCGAAGAGGACCTCGACAAGGTCGAAGAGGGCGACGAGAACTGGGTGAAGACGCTCAACCGGTTCTACGGTCCCTTCAAGAAAGACCTCGCCGAGGCCAAGAAGAAGATGCCCATGGTCAAGCGCAATGGCTTGCCGACGGGGCTTAAGTGCGAGACCGACGGCGGCGACATGGTGATCAAATGGGGCCGCAACGGCGAGTTCCTGGCCTGCTCGAATTACCCCAAATGCACCAACACCAGTGAGTTCGGCCGCGACGAGCAGGGCAATATCGTGCTGAAGGCGCCGTCGGCACCGGTGCCGACCGACGAAGTTTGCGAGAAATGCGGCAAGCCGATGGTGCGCCGGCGTTCGCGCTTTGGCGAGTTCCTCGGATGCTCGGGATATCCGGACTGCGACGGAATCAAGCGCCTACAATCCGAACCCGTGAAGACGGGAGTCGCCTGCCCGGAATGCAAAGAGGGCGAGATTCTCGAGCGTCGCAGCCGGCGGGGAAAGCTCTTCTACGGATGCGGCCGGTATCCGAAATGCAAATTCGCCGCGTGGAACAAAGTCGTTCCGCATCCATGCCCTTCGTGCGGCGCGACGTACATGGTCGAAAAGGAACTCAAGCGAACCGGCACCACCTGGCAATGCGCCAACAAGGAATGCGGCTACAAGATGCCGGCGCCGTCGTCGGGCGAGCAACCCGAGCCTCCATCCGATTCGACTCCCACGCCGCAAAATGGATCTGCGTCCGCTGCCAAGCGCCCAGGCGAGGCGCGAGCCGTCCATCCAAGACGCCGTGTCGTCTCCTAATCGGGCCGTCAATCAAATCGCCCGCGCGTTGATCTCTTTTCTGATGGTCAGCCTGATTGGCGCGATCGGTTCGCCGCCGCGATGCGTTGCCGAAGACCTTAATTCGACCGTCTTGCCCCATCGTGAAGAGACTTCCCTGCCCTACGTAGTCCGAGTCTATTTCGATCAAGCAGCGAAAGACGGCACCGATTCGTACTACGAGATTCTCAAAGACGGTAAGTCTGTTTTTATCCAGAAGGCCGCACGCAAGAGCGAGAAATTTTTTATCGGCACCATGTACGACAATGATCCCGACGCTGCGCTGGTCAAAATGGGCATGGACATCACCGGCTCCGGCCAGCCTGACGTGGTCGTTTCGGAATGGTCGGGCGGCGCCAATTGCTGTCTGACGATCCACATTTTCGAAATCGGCTCGACCTTCAGAAAGATCGGATCGATCGACGCGAGGTACGGCGACGCCGGACCGCATTTTATCCACGCCGACAAGGACCGAAAATCCGGCGGCCTGCTGATTCAGATTTCAGACTGGACATTCGCCAACTGGCACAGCGATTTCGCAGATTCGCCGGCGCCGAAAGTTATACTGCGATTCAGCGAACACGACGGCAACTACCAGGTGTCGCCCGACCTGATGCACGCGCCACTTCCCCCGGTGACCGACCTCGACGCGCGGATTGCGCAGGTCCGCGGCTACAAAAACAAATCGAAGGGCGATTCGTGGCCCGCAGCGGACGTGTCTCCGATCCTGTGGGGCACCATGCTCGATTTGATCTATTCAGGCCATGCCGGCGACGCATCGAAGTTTCTCGACAACGCGTGGCCGCTCAAGGTCGGCGGCAAAGACGCATTCGATCGCGACTTCCGCGCGCAACTCGCCAAGAGTCCGTACTGGTCAGCGGTGGTAGCTGCCAACTCTTCGGACCATTTGACTGACAGCAACGCAGCGACTCCGAAAGCATCTCCCTCCGCTTCGCCGGGCAGCCGCTAGAATCACGCTTCATTCGCGCGCCCCGTCACTACGCGCGAGCGCGGTGTTCTGCGCTAGATTGGATATAGACAGGGACAGGTCTTTGTCATGCGGATTGCGTGGAAAATTCTCGCGGTGCTGATCTTCGGGACCGTGGTTGGCGTCCTGGCCACCTGGCTGACGGTGTTTCGCAGCACTCCGGGAGTGAGCAATGGACCGTGGAAAAGCAATCTCACCGCCGGGAGTGCGCAAAGCGATCCTTACAAGCGCGCTTTCGTTGCCATACACGGTCTCTTCGCGCTCGATCGGAGCGAAGCCATCTACTACACGGCGACCGCCGACAGCGACGGGCACGCGCTTGACGGGGATTGCCGATATGAGATCACAGGCCGCGAGCCCGACGCGCGCTGGTGGAGTGTGACGGCCTATGGGCCGGACGATTATCTCATCCCTAATCCGACTCACCGCTATTCTGTTTCGAAAACGGCGATCGCGCGGGACGCGAGCGCCGGATTTGCCGTGCAGGTCGGCGGAGTCGCAGACGGCAACAACTGGATTCCCGTTGGGCCGGGGCGATTCTCACTCACACTGCGCCTCTACAACCCCGGCTCGAGCATTGTTCTCGATCCGGCGCATTGCGTATTGCCGGCCTTGAAGAAGGTATCCTGCTCATGAGCCGCCGCGAATGGATGCTGTGGCTCGCCGCGGCCCTGGCCGTGGCCGCTTTCGTGCATATGGGCACAATCTATGCGCTACCGCGTCTCATCGCGGCGCGGGCGGAGGCGCGGATGGGCCAGCCGAACGCCATGTATTTCGGCACGCGGCCGGACGAGACATCGCGCGGTGTGGTCAGACCGAGCCCCGATTTTTTCTATTCGGCTTGCCCGTTCGATCTGTCGAAGGGACCGTTGAAAGTCACGGCACGCGTACCGCATTCGACCTATTGGTCGGTCTCCGCCTTCGACGCCGCGACCAACAATTTCTTCGTCCGTAACGACCAGCAGATAGCCGGCAACTCGATCGAGATCATCGCGCTGCGGCCGGGCACGGAGCTTCCTTCTCTCGACAACGCGCCTGTGCGGGTCATCCTCTTCGCGCCGACGAACAAGGGTCTCTTTCTGTTCCGCATCCTCATCAATGACGAAAAGCAGGTGGTTGACCTGGATGCGATCCGGCATCAGGCCTCTTGCGAGACCGTCGCCTCGCTACGCGGCTCGCGCTGAGATCACGGAACGTAGCGCCTCAAATCCGGCGCGTCACCTCCGCGAGGCGTCTTCTGAGGAACCGCCGCTCGGGCGCGCTGCCTACGCGCGCGAGCGCTGCGTTGTACGACTCGGCCGCCTCGCTCCATCGCTCCAGCCGGCGCAGCAGATCCGCGCGCGCCGACCACATCAGGTAGTAGTCGCGCAAATCGCCGCTGGTCTCGATCGCATCTATAAGCTTCAGCCCCACTTCAGGACCGTCGGCCATCGCGACTGCGACTGCTCGATTCAGTTCGATCACCGGCGAGGGCTGCATCGCATGGAGGCGTCCATAAAGCTCAGCGATCGCGCGCCAGTCGGTGTCGTCGGTCCGTGCGGCTCGCGAATGAATCGCCGCGATTGCCGCCTGGAGCGCATACGGGCCCGGCGAATCGGTGCGAAGCGCGGACTCCGAAAGTTGGAGACCATCGGCAATCTGCGCACGATCCCATCGCGCCCGATTCTGTTCCTCGAGCAACACCATCTCACCTTGCTCGTCGATTCGGGTCTCGCGCCGCGAATCATGCAGCAGCATCATTGCGAGCAGTCCACGCGGTTCCGCTTCGGCCGGCATCAGTTCGACCAGCACGCGGCCGAGCCGGATCGCCTCGGCGCAGAGGTCGGTTCGAATCAAACGCTCGCCGGAAGTCGCGCCGTATCCTTCGGAGAAGACCAGGTAAATTACTGCCATCACGGCCTCGAGGCGCTCGGCGAGCAACCCGGCCGACGGCACCTCGTACGGAATCCTCGCCGCGCGGATCTTGCGCTGGGCGCGGACCAGCCGCTGCGCCATGGTGGAAGGCGCGGTCAGAAACGCGCGCGCGATCTCCTCGGTCTTGAGCCCGCACAGCGTCCTGAGCGAGAGCGCGATGCGAGCGTCGTCGGCGAGCGCGGGATGACAGCAGGTGAAGATGAGTCTCAGGCGCTCATCGCGCAGTTCGCCCGCCGGGTCGCAATCTGTGTCGGTATCATCGCTCTCGGCCATGCGGATCAACTCTTCGCGACGATCGTCGAAGCGGGCCCGGCGGCGGATGCGATCGATCGCCTTGTTACGCGCGACTCCGATGATCCATGCGCGAGGATTTTGCGGAAGACCGTCGCGGCGCCATTGCTCGAGCGCGGCTTCAAACGCATCCTGGGCGGAGTCCTCGGCAAGTGTGAAGTCGCCGAGCACGCGGATAAGCGTGGCGAGGATTCGGCCGAAGTCCTCGCGGTAGAAACGCTCGATCCCGGCCGCCGTATTGTCCATCGACAAGTCCATTAAAGACTGCTCGATGGCAAACTTATTCCGCGGGCCCGATAGTCGCTACTGCGAGGCCGCGCCGACCTGTCATCGCCTCATTCGTGATAAATCCACCAGCATCCTTCGACCGGCCTGACTTCGATTGCATCACCGTCGCGGGCGGCCAACTTTTCCGCCCATTTGATCGCCTCGTCCATCGACGCGCATGCGATCAGGTTGAAACCGCCGGTGACTTCCCTGGTCTCAGCGAACGGTCCGTCCGTCACCCGGCGGCTACCGTTAGCCGATCGGATAGTTTTCGCCTCGGTGGAAACCTGCAGGCGCGCGCCGACCCACAGTCCGGGCTCTTGATCGAGCATCGCGCGAGCTTGCACGTATTCGGCGCCGACGCCCTGATGCTGCCGCATGATTTGCGTGCGCACTTCGTCAGGCAAACTCAGCGTGGCGCGCTCATCCTCGACCGAGCTGAGCATGAAAATCTTCGAGGCTGCCTGTCCAAAGGTCTGCGAAATCCACCAGAACTCGCGAATCGGCCGGAGCTCGATCACGAGACTCTGATGCGCGTTCTCGTATTTCGCGAATTCGATCGCTTCCGGGTACGAGTCGAAATCAATGATGTCGAAGCCGCCCACCAGCTCTTTGGTCTCCGGAAACGGGCCGTCGATCCGCAAATGTTTGCCGCCGCGGTTCTTTACGGTGATGGTCTCGCGATCGCGGCCGAGTCCCACCGAAGCACATATAAGGCCGGGCTTTCCGCTGTGCACGCGCGCGCGGCGAAGCTCCTCGAGTTTTTGCTGATGGTGCCTGACTCGCCGGTTGATCTCTTCCGCGTCGAGGCTGTCCGATTCTCCGCGCAGTTCCGCGCCCGTGATCATGTACTTCATCGTCGTTCTCCTGTCCGATCTTTCGCGTCACCTCAATGAAAGCGGCGCGGCCAGGCTACATGTTGATCTTCATCACCGGGCGCACTTCGATCGAACCGAACTTCGCGCCTGGAATCCGAGCCGCGATCGAGATCGCTTCGTCGAGATCCTTCGCCTCGACCAGGTAGTATCCGCCGAGCTGTTCCTTGGTCTCCGCGAAGGGGCCGTCGGTCACCACCGTCTTGCCGTTGCGCACGCGAACCGTGGTGGCGGTAGCTGTTTGCTCGAGCGGCGCCCCGCCCTTGTTCTTCCCGGCCTTGGTGAGGTCCTGGGTGAAGGTCATGTACTCCTGAAAGATTTCCTGATGCGTCGCCTCGGAAAGCTTCTTGCCGTCGGCCTCGCTGTTATAAATCAAAAGCATGTACTCCATGGCATTCTCCTTGTTGGCCCGAACTTGGGACTCTCACTGTTAGTCGAACGACCACGCGCGGGATCGACATCCGGAGCAAAGCAATTCTTAGCTCAGACCGAGCGGTTTACACGACCGGGGAAAAACGCCACGATCACTGTTTCGCCGTATCTACGTGGTTCCTCGCGCGGCAAACCTCAATGGCTGAATTCCAGGTAACCGTGGTTGGCGCCGGCCTCGCCGGCAGCGAGGCGGCGTATCAGCTCGCCCGCCGGGGTATCCGAGTCCGCTTGGTCGAGATGCGCCCGGTAATGATGACCGAAGCGCATCGCACGGACGGTTTCGCCGAGCTGGTCTGCTCGAACTCGCTGCGCAACGATTCGATGGAAACGGCAGTCGGCGTGCTGAAGGAAGAGATGCGCCGGCTCGGCTCGATCGTGATCGCGGCCGCCGATCGCGCGCGAGTGCCCGCCGGTTCCGCCCTTGCGGTCGATCGTAACGACTTCTCGCGCACGATAACCGAGACCCTGGAACAACACCCGATGGTCGAGATTTGCCGCGCCGAGGCGCCCGAGATTCCCACGGGGCTGACGATCCTCGCGACCGGTCCGCTCACGAGTCCCGCACTCGGCGAGGCGCTTAACCGCCTGATCGGTCCGCGCAACCTGTATTTCTACGACGCGATCGCGCCGATCGTGGCGGCCGAATCGATCGACATGAGCATCGCGTTCAAAGCTTCGCGTTACGGCAAGGGCGGCGACGACTATATCAACTGCCCGATGACCGCGGCTGAGTACGAGTCGTTCGTTGCCGAATTGCTCGCAGCGGAAAAAGTCGAACTGCATCCATTCGAGAAGCCGGTCTATTTCGAGGGATGCATGCCGATCGAGGAGATGGCGCGGCGGGGACCGATGACGCTCGCATTCGGCCCGATGCGTCCGGTCGGGCTCTCAGAGCCAGTCAGCGGCCGGCGACCGTTCGCGGTCGTGCAGCTTCGGCAGGACGACGCGGCGGGACGCCTCTACAACATGGTCGGCTTCCAGACCAAGATGACCTACTCGGCGCAGCGCCGGGTGCTGCGGATGATTCCCGGGATGGCGAAGGCCGAGTTCGTGCGACTCGGATCGTTGCATCGCAACACCTTCATCGATTCACCGCGCCTGCTGCGCCCGACTCTCCAACTCAAGGTGCGCGACGATCTCTTTGTCGCGGGCCAAATGGTCGGCGTGGAAGGCTACGTCGAATCGGCGGCGGCGGGATTGCTGGCGGGAATCAACGTGGCGAATATCGTTGAGGGTCGGGAATTGGTCATCCCGCCGCCCGAGACGGCGCTCGGATCGCTCGTTGCCTACATCACCGATCCGGCGCGGCGCGATTTTCAGCCGATGAACGCAAACTATGGCCTGCTGCCGGATCTGAAAGTCCGGACGCGCGGACGGGAGCGGAAGATCGCGAAGGGGACGCGCGCACTCGCCGCAATCGACGACTGGATCGCAAGCAATCGAATTGAACCGGTTGCGCCCGCCGTGCCGGCCGCGGCGCTCGCGTAGCGTTTCGCGGGGTTTTGGCCGGGCGTGCTTCATCTACTATAGAAATTTGGCTATAGAAAATTCGAGTTGCAGAAATTCTCGGGGAGGATCCCGGCGATGACCAAGGCGGAACTGATCGAGGCGATCGCGCGGTCCACGCGCCAGCCCAAAAAGCTGGTCGCGACCACACTGGATCTCGCCTTCGAACAAATCGCGCGCTCGATTCGCAAGGACAAGCGCTTCTGGGTGCCCGGCTTCGGCACCTTTTCCGTGCGCCGGCGTCGCGCGCGCGCCGGTTTCAATCCCCGCACGAACGCGCCGATGACCATCCCGGCGGCGCGTACGGTCGGCTTTCGTCCTGCGCCACAGTTAAGGAAAGGTCTCTGACGGGCGCATCCAAAGCCAACGAGCGCGAACCCTCGCTCGATCACCCGAATCAGCGCGCAATCGTTCGCCCGATCAGGTCGGCTCGTACGCTGAGTCTCGTCCTGCTTCTCATCGCACTCGCGGCCGGCTCTTTTCTACGCTTCGCCAATCTCGGCGCACTCGAGATGTCTCCCGATGAAGGAGATTTGTGGGCAACCTCCACCGCGCCGACGATAAGCGAGGTGATCGTCCGGCAGGGGCGTCTCGACGCGGGCAAGCTCCCAATCCACGACCTGATGCTGCACGGATGGATCGCGCTTTTTGGATCGAGCCTGGCCGCGATGCGCGCGATGTCGGCACTTTTCGGCGTGCTATCGATCCTGCTGGTATATTTTGTCAGCCGCGAGTTATTTGCGTCCGAGCCCGATGGAACGATGTCGAAGGACGACGTCAGAATGATTGCGGCGCTCGCCGCGCTAGTGTTCGCGGTGAATCTCGTCTCGATAAAATATTCACGCGAAGCGCGGATGTATCCGGTGATGCTGGCCGCGATCCTGGCGCAGGTGGGAATGTTCCTGCGCGCTCTTGCCCGCGGCGGAGTCGCGAACTACGTCGCCGTCGCGGTTCTCACCGTGTTCGCCATAGGCACGCACTTTGCCGCGGCGCTGGTACCCGCGAGCGAAGTCGTGTGGCTCGTCTACATTGTCGCCCGTGCGCGATTTCGGCGAGCAGACCCGGTAGTCGGGCGCGGACTCGCAGTTGCGATTGCGCTTGCCGCCAGCGGATGTGTTTTCGCGCCAAACCTGTTCTCAGCGTTCCACTCGATCGCCGGCGCGACCCCGGCTGGCACGGGTCACGCACACTGCGGCTTTTGCGGCTGCTGCGGGACCGCGCTGCCCGCGTTGTACGCGCCGTTGACGCTATTCAACAAGGCAACCGGGAGTTTCGGCTTTCCGGTTCTGGCCGCGCTTGCAATTTGGGGCGTTGTGGGCGGATGGCGCCGCCGCGGTTCGCGCGATGCAATCGGCTTCGCGCTCATCTGGATGTGGGCCGCGCCGCTCATGATGCTACTGGTGTCGTACGCGCTGAGGCCTATCCTGGTTGAACGTTACGCGCTCGCGTCCTTCGTCGCGTTTTTCATCCTCGTCGCGTTGGGGATTTTTGAGATGCCTCCCGGTCTTGTTCGCGCCGGAGCCCTCGTGCTCGCAATCGGATTCTCGGCCGGCCACATTGTTTCGTACGATCGCAAGCCGCATGACGCGCAGTATCGCGAAGCAATCCCGATAGCCGAAGCGGCACTCAAACCGGGTGAGACAATCACCGCGATTCCGCCGTATGCGATCAACGTGATTCGATACTATCTGCCCGCCGCTCAACTCGATCGCACAGTTCGGTACGACGCGGCGACGGCAAATACCGCAGTGTTGATCATGGACGATGAGGACGCGGACACAGCCGAGTCCTATAGAAAGGAATATCCGCAAGTGCTCGCGCGTCTGCGTGGCGTAACCGTGCTGCGAAAATGAGATTTCCAGGTGAAATAGAATGAGCAATCAAAATCCAGACGAACTAAAGGCGAAACACGAACAGAAACTCGCCTGGGACGATAGCGCGGAAGGTTGGAAACGCTGGTGGCCCACGTTCGAGCGCGCCGCGCAGGTGGTAAACGACCGGTTGGTCGAACTTGCCGGTGCGCGCGCCGGTCAGCGCGTGCTCGATATCGCGACAGGCAGCGGAGAGCCCGCGCTCACGGCGGCTCGCGCCGTCGGAGAATCGGGGCGCGTCGTCGCGGTTGACATGTCGCCGGGGATGCTCGCTCTTGCTCGCGAGCGAATCGATTCTGCCGGTCTCAAGAACGTTGCGCTGGTCGAATCAGATGCCGAGTCGTTGGCGCTGGACCACCACTCATTCGACGCAGTGCTGTGCCGATGGGGCCTCATGTTTATGCCCGACATCGACGCTCTGCTGCGGAGGTTGCATCGCGCGCTTACGCAGGAAGGGCGGATCGCTACCGCGGTGTGGTCGTCGGCGGACAAAGTTCCGATGTGCGGGATGGCGCGCGATGCGATTCGGAAAATCACCGGAATCACACCGGCGCCGAACGCGCCCGATCCGCTGAAGCTCGCGGACCCTTCAATCCTCGATCGAGCGCTGGTCGCGGCCGGCTTTCGCGACGTCAGCATCGAGCGGCTGACCGTGACTTTCCAATTTGCGTCGCCCGATGAGTTCGCCGACTTCCGAAGCGCAATCGGCGGGACGCGCGCGGCGTTCGCGACGCGTCCGCTCGAGATGCGCCGCCAAATCCGTGAGGCGATGGTCGCCGCGGCTCGCGCGTACGCGGGATCCGACGGTATCGTCCGCCTCGACAACGAGACGATTTGTTTCGCCGCTCGCGCCTAGCGAGGAACCGCGTTGTCCGCCGGCCGCGCTCGCGTCTCGCTTTTGCGCTACTCGCCGGCGATAGTCCTCTTCGCGATCGTGATCGCGGACGCGCGCCAGCATAGCGATCCCGATCTGTGGGGACACATCCTGTTCGGGCGCGATCTGCTGGCTCATGGATCTCTGCCGGCCGGCAATCCCTACTCGTATTCGGCGCCGGGCTTCCCCTGGCTGCGTCATGAATGGTTGAGCGAAGTCCTGATGGCAGCGGTCTTCGATCGCTTCGGGCCAGCCGGCCTGAAGCTGCTCAAGTTCGTATGCTCGGCGGGTACTATCTGCTTTGTCGCGCTGGCCGAGTCCGAAAGCGATGCGTCGGCGGTCGTGCAGGTATCGATCCTGTTCGTGGTGGCGCTGATCCTGGCGCCGGTGATGCAGTTCCGCCCGCAGCTATTCGATTTCCTGTCGCTGTCAGCAATTGTCGCACTGCTAGCACGTCACAATCGTCTCGGCACGGCGCGGCTCTGGTTCGTGATTCCGCTAGTCGCGATCTGGAGCAATTTACACGGCGGTTTTTTTATCGGCCTGGTCGCGCTCGGCGTCTATGGGGCCGCGACGATGCTCGAAGAGGGCTGGTCTGGCCGCGGTTTCAGTCGCGGTGCTGGAATTCTTGCTATCGCGGCGGCCGCGGCGGCATCGACACTCTGCACATTTCTAATCCCGCCCGCGCGCGACACCTGGTACACGCTTATCCATTCGATCCTGAATCCGATGACGCGCTCCACGATTGGCGACTGGGTACCGCTGATACCGTCACTCACCAACGCGCCGGCAGGCAGCATCGATCAAGAATATTTCGTTCTCGTGCTTTTGTTCTTCGCCGCGGCATTCATTTCCGTCGTGCTGACGCCGAAGCGCGGCGACCTTCCGCTGATCGCTGTTGCCGCCGTGATGCTCACGATGGCTTTCATGGCCGTCCGCAACGTCCCTCTCGCGGCGATCGCGATTGCTCCGGTATTCGCGAATCATCTGGGCCCGGCGGCGAGTTCGCGCGAAGTTCAGGACAACCCTCCGAGCACCCGCGCGATGCCGCGTGCCGGCCGGCTGCTCGTCAATATCCTGGTCGCGGTCGCGGCTATCGTGTTCGCGCGAGCCAACGGAGTGCTGGCGCCGGGAATCGACGCGTCGGACAGCCCGGTGCGCGCCGTGGCCTTTATGAAAGATCACGGACTCAAGGGTAATGTGCTCGCGGATTACGCGTGGGGCCAGTACGTGATCTGGCACACCACGCCGGACTCGAAGGTTTTCATCGACAGCCGCTATGACCTTGGCTATCCACCCGCGGTGGTCGCCGACTACATGAAAGTGGATCGCGGCGATGCGAGCGGCGCGCAGACTCTCGCCAGTTACCCGCATGACTTCGCGCTGGTGAAGAACGGCTCTCCAGCCGCGCGGCTGATGAACTCGCAAACCGGCTGGCGTCTCATATATTCCGACGAGGTCGCCGCGCTATACGCGCGCGTCGACTCCGACGCTTCTCGGATCGCCGGCGTTCCTGTTTCTGGAGCGCGCTACAGAGCGGAGTTTCCATGAAGCTCGAGACCACATCCGCGTCGCAAGAAACCCGCCCCGCTATCGCGTCGCTCTTGCGCTATTCGCCCGCGCTAATCCTGATTGCGATTGCCGTTGCCGACCTGGTCCGCTTCTCCGACCCCGACCTCTGGGGACACGTGCGCTTCGGGCAGGCGATGCTGAGCCAGGGCCATATCGCGTGGCGCGATCCTTATTCATATTCCGCGCCGCGTCATCTTTGGCTCAATCACGAATGGCTTACCGAGCTCATCATGGGCACGCTCTACAATCATCTGAATGTCTTCGGCCTCAAGCTTATGAAGCTCGGATGCTGCGCACTGGTGGTGGTCTTCATCGCCGCCGCCGAGAGCGAGACGGGTGCGCCTCCGCTGATTCAGTTTGCGATTCTGATCACCGCTGCGGTGATCATGGAGCCGCAGATCCAAATCCGTCCTCAGGTCTTTACCTTTGCTCTGCTTGCGGCGCTGATTTACCTGCTCGCCCGCGACGTTTATGGGCGCAGCGCGCGTCTCTGGCTCGCAATCCCGATGCTCGCGGTGTGGGCAAATCTGCATGGCGGATTCGTCATCGGAATCGCGACGATGGCGATCTACACCGCAGTCTCCGCGGTGCAGGACATTGTCGATCATCGGGGAACCGCGCGCGCGCTTCGACTGGGTGCGATCACCGCTCTGGCGATTGTCGCCACGCTCGCGACGCCATACGGAGTCGGGACCTGGCGCGCTGTGCTGCGTGCGCTGTTCGATCCTTACACGCGCATCGTCATAGAGGATTGGCAGCCGCTCACGTCGGGCTTGAAGGAGCACATGGGCATCGTGGCCTTCGGCATGATCTACAAGGAGCTTGGAGTGCTGCTGATGGCGACGCTGCTTCTTTCGTACATTTTGACTCCGAGCAAGGACGATCTGCCGCTGGTGGCGGTCGCCGCGGTCATGTCAGTCGCGGCACTCCTGGCAGTGCGCAACTTGCCGATTGCAGTGATTGCGATTTGCGTCCCGCTCGCGCGCCATCTGCCGCTTGCGCTCGAGCGCCGATTGCCCGGGATTCGCCATGCCCCGAGCGCGAGCCACCCCGCGCCGCACTCGAACCAGGCGATTCTTGCGGCGGTTGCGCTGGTGGTTTTCTGGAGCAGCGACTTCTTCTCGAACCGGCTCACCACCACCGATCCGTATCCCGTGAGCGCTTGCGCGTTCATGAAAGACCACGGGCTCAAGGGAAACGTGCTCGGGCAGTTCGCGTGGGGCGAGTACCTGATCTGGCATTTCGCGCCCGATTCCAAAGTGTTCATGGATGGGCGTTACGACACCGTCTACCCGAGGCGGATCCTGGAGGTGTTCTTCGTATTCAACTACGATCAGCCCGGCGCCGAAATCGCCCTCAACAAATTTCCGACAGACTACGTGCTGATCGCGCCTGACATCCCGGGGCGGAAGTTTATGGACTCACGCAAGGATTGGATTCTCGTGTACAGCGACGTTTGGTCGTGCCTCTACGCGCGCGCCAACTCGTCCGCCGCGCATATTCCGGGCGTTCCGATCTCCGGCACGGCGCAACAAGTCATTTTCCCGTAAACGCGATTGTCTTCGACGCGCTGGAAATGCGCCGTCAGTGTGGTAGTAAAGGAGTCGCTATCGCGCTCGCGCGTCGCAAGAGATTGCGCTCACGCACGCCACAATATCGCCGACAAGGAGCACTCAAGAATGAAAGCCGCTGTCTTCCATGGGCCCAAACTGCCGCTGAGTATCGAGGACGTCGAGCTCGACAAGCCGCAGGATCGCGAAGTCCTGATCAAAACTGTCGCCAGCGGCGTTTGCCATAGCGACCTGCATTTCGTCGACGGTTTCTACCCATATCCCGCACCCGCGGTGCTCGGCCACGAGGCCGCCGGAATTATCGAAGAGGTCGGCCGCCAGGTCACCTACGTCAAGCCGGGCGACCACGTCATCTGTTGCCTGTCGGTTTTCTGCGGCAATTGCGAGAGTTGCATGTCGGGCCATCCGAACCGATGCTCCAACAAGAAGGCAACTCAGCGCGACCCCGCCGACAAGCCGCGCATCTCGCAGAAGGGCAAGCTGGTCAATCAGTTCCTGGACATCTCGTCGTACTGCGAGAAGATGCTGCTGCATGAGAATGCGGTCGTGAAGATCCGTGAGGACCTGCCGCTGGATCGCGCGGCGTTGATCGGATGCGGCGTGACCACGGGCGTCGGCGCGGTGCTCAATACGGCGAAGATCGAGCCGGGCTCCACGGTCGCGGTGTTCGGCGCCGGCGGAGTAGGACTGGCCGCAATCCAGGGCGCGCGAATTGCCGGCGCGCGCAAAATAATCGCGATCGACATGTTCGAGGGAAAGCTCGCGATGGCGAAAAGGCTCGGCGCGACCGACACCGTGGACGCATCGAACAGCGAGCCAGTCGATGAAATTCGCAAGCTCACCGGCGGCGCCGGCGTCGATTACTCCTTCGAGGCGATCGGACTCAAGAAGGTCGCCGAGCAGGCGTTCAACGCGCTCAAGCCCGGCGGCATGGCAACCGTGATCGGCATGATCCCGGTCGGGCAGAAGGTCGAACTCGACGGCTACATGTTTCTTACCGAGCGCAAACTGCAGGGGTCGAACATGGGCTCCAACCGCTTCCGCATCGACATGCCGCGTTACATCGATTTCTACATGCAGGGGCGTCTCAAACTCGACGAGATGATCAGCCGCCGCGGAAAACTCGAAGACGTCAACGAGGCGTTTCGCGCGATGAAGGCGGGCGAGGTCGCGCGCACGGTTCTGATGTTCAACTAGCCGGGGCGCAATCGAATTCGAACTCATAAAAACAAGCATCCCAAGGAGAGCATTCAATGAAAGCTGCCGTCTTCCACGGTCCGGGTCAGCCGCTCACGATCGAGCAGGTCGATATCGACGAGCCCAAAGAACGCGAGGTGGTCGTCCGCACGGTTGCGAGCGGCGTGTGCCACAGCGATTTGCATTTCGTCGACGGCCTCTACATGTGGCCGACGCCGGCGGTGCTCGGGCACGAGGCGGCGGGCGTCGTCGAGAAAGTGGGCGCACAGGTCTCGTACCTGAAGCCCGGCGATCACGTAATCGCATGCCTGTCGGTCTTTTGCGGCTACTGCGAGGATTGCATGTCGGGCCATCCGAACCTCTGCTCGAACAAGGCCGCAACTCAGCGCGGCGCCTACGACAAGCCGCGACTCTCGCAGAAGGGCAAGATGGTCAATCAGTTCGCCGACCTCTCGGGCTACGCCGAGAAGATGCTGCTGCATGAGAACGCGCTGGTGAAAATTGGCCACGATGTGCCGCTCGATCGCGCTGCGCTGATCGGATGCGGCGTGATGACCGGCGTCGGCGCGGCGCTGCAGACCGCTAAAGTGGCGCCGGGATCGACGGTCGCAGTCTTCGGTGCGGGTGGCGTTGGCCTCGCGATCATCCAGGGCGCGCGCATCGCGGGCGCGCGGATGATCATCGCGGTCGACAAATTCCCGTCCAAGCTTGAACTCGCGAAAAAGCTCGGCGCGACTCACGCGGTCGACGCGTCCAAGGGAGATGCGGTTGCGGAGATCCGCGCGCTCACCGGCGGCGGCGTCGAGTACTCGTTCGAAGCGATCGGACTCAAAGTCGCCGCCGAGCAGGCCTACGAGTCGCTCGCTCCCGGCGGCATCGCGACCATTGTCGGGATGGTTCCGATCGGGCAGAAGGTCGAAGTTGACGGTTTCTCGCTGCTCTACGAGAAGCGCATCCAGGGATGCTTCATGGGGTCGAATCGATTCCGCATCGACATGCCGCGAATCATCGAGCTCTACCAACAGGGGCGGCTCGATCTCGACGACATGATCACGCGGCGCGGCAAGCTCGAAGACGTCAACGAAGCATTTCGCGCGATGAAGGCGGGCGAGGTCGCGCGCACGGTCCTGATGTTCGAGTAATCGCGCAAATCGATTTGCTGAAATTCAGAGAGCCGGTTGGATGCCCGATCGGCTCTCTGCGTTTATCACGTCAGCAACTCCGCGATCCCCTCTTCGATCGACACCTTGGGCCTCCAGCCCAGAATCAACTCCGCCTGAGTACGATCGGCCAACGTATCGCGCATATCGCCGGCGCGAGCGGATTTGCGCACGATCGCGCCGCCGATCATCTCTGCGATTCGATTGATGCTCACATTCTCGCCACGTCCGATGTTTATTGCGCGGCCGTCGGCCACCGCGCAGTCGATCGCAAGCATGTTCGCCGCGACCACGTCGCGCACGTGCGTGAAGTCCCGGGTCTGCTCGCCGTCGCCGTGAATCTCGAGCGGCCGGCCCGCTCGATGCGCCGCGATGAACGCCGCGACCGCGAGCACATACGCTCCCTCTTCCGCCATCCGCGGACCGTACACGCCGAAATAGCGAAGCGTTACGGCCTCGAGCCCGAACAGCCGATGGAACATCCGCAGGTACTCCTCGCCGACAAACTTTTGCAGCGCGTACGGATTCATCGGATGCGGCGTCATCGTCTCCACCATCGGGATGCGCTCCTGCGTTCCGTATACCGACGACGATCCCGAGTACACTACGCGGCGAACTTTTGCATCGCGTGCCGCGATCAGCACGTTCAGCGTACCGACCACATTGGTCATGTGTGTCTCGACCGGCTTTGCGATCGAAAGCGGGATTCTCGGCAGCGCGGCGACATGGAAAACAGTATCCACGCCCTCGAACGCGCCACTCAAAGTTGCCGCATCGCGAATATCGGCGTCGATCAGTTCCGCCGCGGAATTCACATAATCGCGCCGGCCGGTCGCAAAGTTGTCGATCACTCGCACCCGCATCCCGGCTGCTAGCAGCGCGTCCACCAGGTGCGATCCAATAAACCCGGCGCCGCCCGTCACCAGCATCAAGCGGTTCTTCCCGCGCGATGGTACATTGACGCTCATCTCTGGGCGGCTTCTGGAGCCATCGTGCGGCGCAAGCGCGCCCGCAGCAGGCAAAATTGCGTGGTTTCCATGGCTGGAGTAGGTTAGTCTGTTACGGCCACATTCGAGTGCGGCCCCTAAACCAATGCTGCCCGCATCTGAGCGGGCACTAAAGAATGACCACCGACGCACAAAGGATCAAGCTCCTCAAGGAGTTGCTCGCCGAACGAATCCTTGTTCTGGACGGCGCGTTCGGCACCTTCGTGCTAGGCCAGAATCTGAGCGCCGCGGACTACGGCGGTTCTCGATACGAAGGGTGCAACGAGAACGTCGTGCGCACCCGTCCCGACCTGATTCGCCGGATGCATGACGGGTTCCTCGAAGTCGGCGCTGATATAATCGAGACCGCGAGCTTCCAGGCGAGCCCAATCGTGCTCGCCGAATACGATCTCGAACCCGACACGCGCGAGATCAATCGCCTGGCGGCCACTCTCGCGCGCGAGGAAGCCGCCCGGTTCAGCACGGACAAGCCGCGATTCGTAGCCGGCTCGATGGGCCCGACGACCAAAAGCATTTCCGTCACCGGCGGGGTCACGTTCGATCAGATGCGCGATGGTTACCGCGTGCAGGCTGAAGGGTTGATCGAAGGCGGCGTGGACATACTGATCCTCGAAACGGTAAACGACACGCTGAACTGCAAGGCCGGCCTGGTCGGAATCGAAGAAGCGATCGCAAAGCTCGGCGTCGCACCCGCGGTAGCAGTGTCGGGAACGATCGAGACGATGGGCACGCTGCTGAGCGGCCAGGATATCGAGGCGTTCTACACTTCGCTCGCGCATCGCGATCTTCTCTGGATGGGCCTCAACTGCGCGACCGGCCCCGACTTCATGACCGATCATCTGCGCACGCTGGCGGGCATTTCGAGATTCTACACCGCATGCGTTCCGAACGCGGGATTGCCAGACGAAGAAGGAAACTACAACGAGACGCCCGAGATGCTCGCAGGCAAGATCGCGCGCTTCGCCGAAAATGGATGGGTCAATCTGGTCGGCGGATGCTGCGGGACGACGCCCGAGCATATCCGCCTGCTGGTCCGGGCGGTCGAAGGCAAGCGTCCGCGCGAGCGCTCCAGTTTGCGCCGATGCGTCGTTTCAGGCATCGAGACGATGGTCATCGATCAGGATACCCGGCCCGTGATTGTCGGCGAGCGAACCAACGTGCTGGGCAGCCGCAAGTTCAAGCGGCTCATCGCGGAAGACAAGTTCGAAGAAGCTTCCGAGATTGGGCGCGCTCAGGTTCGCCGCGGCGCGCATATCATCGACGTGAACATGCAGGATCCCGATCGCGAGGAAATCGCCGACGTCACGCGCTTTCTTGAAATCGAAGTCAAGAAAGTCAAAGTGCCGCTGATGATCGACTCGACCGACAGCCGCGTGGTCGAGGAGGCTCTCAAGCGCACGCCCGGCAAGTCGCTGATCAACTCGATCAACCTCGAAGACGGCGAGCACTCTGACCGCTTCCAGACGGTTATTCGCCTCGCGCGCCGATTCGGCGCCGCGATCGTGGTCGGCTGTATCGACGAGGACAAGCAGCAGGCGCAAGCGATCACGCGCGAGCGCAAGCTGCAAATCGCGGAGCGCTCCTACAAGTTGCTCACCGAAAAATACGGCGTCGAGCCGGAGGACATTATCTTCGACCCGCTGACTTTTCCAATCGGCACCGGCGACAAAAACTACATTGGCGCCGGCGTGGAGATCATCGAGGGTATCCGGCTCATCAAGCACGCCCTTCCGCGCGCGAAAACTATTCTCGGCATCTCGAATGTCTCGTTCGGACTGCCGCCCGCCGGCCGCGAAGTTCTGAACGCGGTGCTGCTCTATCATTGCGTGCAGGCGGGTCTCGATCTCGCGATGGTGAATACAGAGAAGCTTCCGCGTTATCCGTCGATACCCGAAGAAGAGCGCACGCTCGCCGACGACCTGATCTGGTGGCGCGGCGACGATCCGATCGCCGCATTCGCCGCCCACTTCCGCGAGAAGAAAAGCGCGGTCACCGCCGAGGATCGCAAGGCGATGCCGCTGGACGATCGCCTGGCGCGCTACATACTCGAAGGGTCCAAAGATGGCCTCGTTGCGGACCTCGACGAGGCGCTGACCACTCGCGGCGCGCTCGAAATCATCAACGGCCCGTTGATGAAGGGGATGGATGAGGTCGGGCGGCTGTTCAACGCCAACCAGATGATCGTCGCCGAAGTTTTGCAATCGGCGGAAGCGATGAAGGCCGCGGTCACGTATCTCGAACCGCACATGGAAAAGTCCGAGACCTCGACGCGCGGCAAAATAATTCTCGCCACCGTCAAGGGCGACGTGCACGATATCGGCAAGAACCTGGTCGAAATTATCCTCGGCAACAACGGCTACCAGGTCGTAAATCTCGGTATCAAGGTGCCACCCGAGGAACTGATTCGCGCATTCCGCGAGCATCAGCCGGACGCGATCGGGCTCTCCGGCCTGCTCGTCAAGTCGGCACAGATGATGGTCGCGACGGCGCAGGACTTGAAGACCGCCGGCATCGATTGCCCAATCCTGGTCGGCGGCGCGGCGCTTTCGAACCGCTTCACGCGGCTGAAAATCGCGCCGGAGTATGAAGGCCTGGTCGCCTACGCCAACGACGCCATGAACGGGCTCGACCTCGCCAATCAGATCATGGATTTCGAGCGCCGCGATTCGCTGCGGCGGATGCTTGCCGAGCAATCCAGGAAACTGATCGAGAATGCGCCCAAGGTCGTTGACGCCGCGATCGACGCGACGCC
Organism: uncultured delta proteobacterium; assembly: GCA_963808235.1. GTDB lineage: Bacteria > Desulfobacterota > Binatia > Binatales > Binataceae > Binatus. The sequence goes on along the minus strand of CAWEEQ010000002.1, from coordinate 107,157 downwards.
GCGCACCTCGTCGGTGCGTCGCGATGTCGAGATTCCGCTTCCGCCCGACTTGAAGACTCACGTGCTTCGCGACTACGACCTCGTCGAGATTTTCGACTACATCAACCCGAAGAGCCTCTACGCCAAGCATCTGGGTTTTCAGAACTTCGTCGAGGCTTTGGAGTCGGGAGACGCGAAAGCCCGCGAGCTTCACAACCGCGTCGAGGATGTCGTGCAGGTGATGCGCTCCCGTGACGACATTTCGGCGAGTGCTATTTACAGATTCTTTCGCGCGCAATCCGACGGCGATCGGACCGTCACGATTTACTCGTCCGACGGCAAGACCGCGCTCGAGTCATTCACCTTCGGCCGCCAAAGCGAGCCGCCGCATCTGTGCTTGGCCGATTACGTCGCGGCGCGCGATTCGGGCCGCACCGACTATCTGTCCATGTTCGTAACCACCATCGGCACCGGCGTGCGCGCGCTCGCCGACGATTGGAAGAACAACGGTGACTACCTGCGCTCGCATATCTTGCAGATTCTCGCCAATGAAGGCGCGGAGGCATTCGCGGAGTTGTTGCATCTGAAAATCCGGCAGATGTGGGGAATCGGAGACGCTTCGAAACTCACGCTGAAGGATCTGGTGCAGGCGCATTACCAGGGCAAACGCTATTCGTTCGGCTATCCCGCGTGTCCGCGGATGGAAGATCAGGAACAGCTCTTTCGGCTCCTCGAGGTCGAGAAGAATGCGATCGGAGTGAATCTCACCGAGGGTTTCATGATGGATCCCGAGAGCACCGTCAGCGCATTCGTGCTGCATCATCCCGAGGCGAAATATTTCTCGCTCTCGCCCGCCGATATCGATCGTCTCGAGCGCGAGTTCGACCGCAGCACCCGCGCCGCGAGCTAATCGCGCGCTTCAACCGATCGTTTTCTGCCCTCATCTTTCGGGTGCTTGACATAGCACGACCGGTCGTGCTTTTCTCGACCGCATGACCAATCCCGCAACCTCGACACGTGAACGAATACTGCATCAAGGACTGGCTTTGATGAGCCAATCGGGCCTGACCGGCGTCACGCTCGGCGTGCTGGCTGACCAGGTGGGAATGTCGAAAAGCGGACTCTTCGCGCACTTCCGCTCGAAAGAAGACGTCCAGATCGAACTGCTGACCCATATGGCGGAGTTCGCCCAGGCTCATGTTGTCGCGCCATCGATGACGGCAACCGAAGGTCTCCCTCGCTTGCGGGCCCTGGTCCGCAATTGGTTCGGATGGGCGCAGCGCGCCGGGCTTCCCGGAGGATGTCCGGTGGCGGCTGGTCTGTTCGAGTTCGACGACGTAGAGGGCCTTGTCAGGAACAAGATTCTGGAAATGGAAGGTCAGTGGCGCCGCTTGCTGACCGAACTGGTTCAACAAGCGGTCGATCTTGGACACCTGCGCCACGATCTCGACGTTGATCAATTCGTGTGGGAACTCTCCGGCATTTATCTGGGTCACCACGCGGCGCATCGTTTTCTGCGCGCCGCCGATGCTGATTCAAGGGCACAATGCGCGTTTCAGGCGCTAGTCGATCGCGCGATGCCATCGACGATCGAGCGCGGAGTCGCGCCTCGTCGACCTACAAATAAAAACAAGGCTGCGAAAAAACTTCGAGACAAAGCGATCCCGGCGAGGAGGCGAAGACGATGAAACAAACTGAGAAACCGCTCGAGATTGCGATGCTGCTTTACCCGGGGCTTACCTTGCTCGATCTAATCGGTCCGCAAACGGTCTTTTCATGGTTCGCGAATATCCATCTCGTGTGGAAGACGAATGACCTCGTCCGCTCCGATACCGGCATCGGTATACAGCCGAGCTGCACGTTTGAGAGTTGTCCCCGCGAACTCGACGTCCTGTTCGTACCCGGCGGGTTTGGTCAGGAGCAATTGATGCACGATGCGGGAGTTCTCGCGTTCCTCGCTGATCGCGCTTCCAGCTCAAAGTACATAACTTCCGTTTGCTCCGGCTCGCTTCTGCTGGGAGCGGCAGGGCTTTTGAAAGGATACAAAGCGACCTCCCACTGGGCGGCGCGCAATGCGCTAAGCGCGTTCGGGGCGGAGCCGGTTGACGCGCGCGTCGTGGTGGATCGAAACCGCATCTCCGGAGGCGGTGTTACGGCCGGAATCGACTTTGGCCTCGTGCTGCTGGCGAAGTTGCGCGGAGACGACGCCGCGAAGCTGACCCAATTGGCGATAGAATACGATCCCGAACCTCCGTTTCAATCCGGAAACCCGAAGACCGCCGAACCTGCGATCGTCGAGCAAGCCATCAGCTACATGGCCGCCGCAATGGAGAAACAGGCGAGCTAGCCGCGATCGGACGACAGTCGATGCAGCCGGTTCCCACAAGATGCGCTCGTCGTCAGAGACCGGCGGTGAGCATAGCCGTCGAAGTTAACCACGTCGTCATTCCGGCGGAGGACAAACGCGCGACGGCCCGACTACTCGCTTATATTTTCGGATTGGAAGTGCAGGATGACTCGGGCCAACTAGTTCGCATTCGCACCAGCGATGGGTTAACGCTCGATTTTTCCGAACCCAGAGGATGCTGGGCGTTTCAGTGCGCCTTCCTCGTCGCCGACGCGGAATTCGACGCTGCCCTCGGACGGATCATCCGCGCATGCATCGACTTCTATGCTGCCTTCGATGGTAAAGGACTCGGCGAGATCAATCGCGTGCACGGCGGTCGTGGCATTTATTTCGAAGATCCCAGCGGCCATCTGTTTGAGCTGATCGAGCAGCCGGACGCGTCAGCCGCAGATAGTCGCATCCAGGCCGTGGCGATCAAGCTGAGGACTTGAACTATTGCCCCTTGCCGCGCAGTTCGCGTTCGGCAAGTTCCAGATCCGCTTCGACCATCAGCTCGGCGAGCCGCTCAAACTTGACCTTCGCTTCCCATCCGAGCATCCGCTTCGCCTTCGACGCGTCTCCGACCAGCAAATCGACTTCCGCGGGACGGAAAAACCGCTGATCGATCTCCACGTGATCCTTCACCTTCAGCTTCAGGCGATCGAAGACCACTTCGAGGAACTCCTGAACCGTATGTGTTTCGCCGGTCGCGATAACGTAGTCGTCGGGTTTCTCCTGCTGCAGCATCAGCCACATCGCCTCGACGTAATCGCCGGCGAATCCCCAGTCGCGCTGCGCGTCGAGATTTCCAAGCGCGAGCTTTTCCTGGATCCCGAGCTTGATCCGCGTCGCGCTGCGCGTGATCTTGCGGGTGACGAAATTTTCGCCGCGTCGCGGCGACTCGTGATTGAACAGAATTCCGTTGCAGGCGAACAGCCCGTATGCCTCGCGATAGTTGATCGTCTGCCAGTGCGCATAGACTTTCGCGCATGCGTACGGACTGCGCGGATGGAACGGCGTGGTCTCGCGCTGCGGGGCTTCGGCGGCCTTTCCGAACATCTCCGACGATCCCGCCTGGTAAAGGCGCGCGGAGCGGCCACGGCGCTTGTTGTGATCGCGCAGCGCCTCCAGCAGTCTGAGCGCGCCCAATCCGACCACGTCGGCCGTATACTCCGGTTGATCGAACGAAATCCGCACGTGCGATTGCGCCGCCAGGTTGTACACCTCGTCGGGAAGCACCTGCTCGATAATGCGCCGCAGCCCGGTCCCGTCACCCAGGTCGCCGTAATGCAGTTGCAGACCACCTTCGGAGCCGGGCCCGTAGCCCTTGCGCAGGTGATCGATTCGCCCGGTGGCGAAGCTCGAGGTGCGCCGCACCATCCCGTGCACCTGGTATCCCTTCTTCAGCAGCGACTCGGCCAGGTAGGAACCGTCCTGTCCGGTGACGCCGGTTATCAACGCTACTTTTGCCATCTCGACCGCCTTCCGCCGCGCACCGTCTCAGTCACCAGGAATCAGCCGATGTGAATCGGTGTCGAAGTGCTGGGTGGAAAATTCCAGCAGCTCGGCATCTTCGATCGCTTCCATCTGATGAACCAAACCACTGGGGACGTCCATGCACTCGCCGGCGACCAGCTCGAACTCCTCGATCGTTTCGCTTTCGGGCGATTCCTTGATTCGGATTTTCAGTTTACCGGCGCGCAGATAAAACGATTCGGTTTTGAGCTTGTGATAATGCAGCGAGCACTTCTTGCCCTTGCGAATTTCCAGGATTTTTCCGCAATACAAATCGCCGTTGGCGATCCACACCTCGCGGCCCCATCCTTTGGGGACGATTCGAACCGGCTTCCGTGCTCGATTCATAGAATTCCCGTCACTCCCCCGAGCGAAAATAATCGCAACCCGAGTTTAACCCGCGCAAGCGCGCAAAGCGACGCACCCGCGAGTGCTCTCCAACTCAATCTATCAGGGATTTGAGACCGATGGGCCCTTACGCTACCACCCTCATTTGTCAGGTACTTACGGCAGTTTGCGCAATTTGAGGGTCGCCGTAGATTGCGTGTGCTGAATGGTCCGGCTACGGTGGTGGTCGTGCGCTTTCTCGCCATAATTCTTGTCGCTCTGATGCTTCCGCTCAGCATCGGCGCGCCGTCTGCGATGGGATGCTCCGCAACCTCGTGCTGCGATGCGAATTGTACGAGGAGCACTCCAGTAAATAGCCTGAGCTGCTGCAAAGCGCCGGCGGCGCCGGATCGAGCGACCAGCCAGGCGAAAGACGCGCAGCATTTCGATTCTATCGGAAGTCTGCCTGTCGCCGCGTTCATAATCGCGATTTCGCGCTTGCAGAACACCGTCGACGCTCGTGGGTACTCACCACCTGACCGTCTCGCTTCGTTAGCACTTCTCTGTTCCCGACAAATCTGAACCTTCCGTAAGCGCGCGAGTTGAAGCGCGGGTGTGTCGCATCCGTCGCGGAAGTTCGCGTAGCTGTCCGTCGCCACAGTCCAGAGGACGTCTGCCGAACCGATCGGCAGCTAAAGACGTGGATTTTCGATCTGCGAGACGCGGCCGCGCGGTGATCGATCGCGGCTGGAAGGTTGGAATTTGTGAAATCAGCGGGAAGCATTCGCCGTAATGCGGCGCGAAACTTGATAGCAGCGACGATCGCTACCACAATCCTGACCGCGATTCCCTTGGCGGGACACGCACAGGATAGCGCTCATTCGATTGAAGCGCCTGTCAATTCCGATAGTCTGCGCGCGCTAGTCGATGAGGCACTCGCCCGTAGTCCCATCGTCCTGGCGGCTCGAAGCCACTGGCAGGCCCAGACGAAGGTCCCGATCCAGGCGTCGACACTGCCCGATCCACAGGTGTCTCTGCAGCATTTCACGGTGGGAAGCCCGCAGCCGTTCTCGGGTTATGAAAGCAGCGATTTCTACTACACCGGCTTTGGCGTCTCGCAGGACATCCCGGGTCCCGGCAAGCTCCGATTACAGAAGTCCGAGGCGGAAAAAGACGCCGACTACTCAAGGCATCGCTACGAAGCGGCGGGTCGTGCGGTCGAGGAAAAGGTCAAGGAGATCTACTTCGAACTGTTCTACCACGCGAAGACGCTCAAGATTCTCGATCGCAATCAGGACGAGCTCCAGCAGATCAAGCAGATCGCGGAAACGAGGTATCGCGTGGGTCGCGGTCTCCAGCAGGACCTGATCAAGGCGCAACTCCAGACCACAGAAATCCTGAAGGAGCACGCGATGCATCATCAGGAAGAGGACCAGGAACAGCTCGAACTCAAGCAACTACTCGGGCGCGATCCGGACTCGCGGAATGTGGATATCGGCGAGGTTGAGGCGACACGCCTGGATCTCGATCCGGCGCAGCTCGCGCAGCTCAGCGATGCTGGCTCGCCTGACCTAGCAGCGAATCGAGCTATGGAAGCCCGCAGTGCGGAAGCGTTGAAGCTCGCGCATCGGGGATACTGGCCGGACTTCACGGTCGGATATTCGTACGAAAAGACCGGCCCCGGATTCCGCGACTACTACATGCTGAATCTGGGCGCGAAGGTTCCGCTCTATTTCTGGCGCAAGCAAACGCCCGCAATCGAGCAGGCCGCGCTTGAAGCCGAGTCTGCGCGCGAGCAGACCCATGCAACTCAACTGCAGGTTTCCTCGGACGCGGAAAGCAGCCTGGTCGCGATGCGCACTGCGGAGCGGATCATGTCGATCTATCGCGACGGCCTTATACCGCAGGCTGAAACTTCGCAGGCCTCGGCGATGTCTGCGTATCGAGTCGGCAAAGTCGATTTCCAGACGTTGCTCTCGTCGGTTCTCGATTTACAGAACCTCCGGCAGGAGTACTACCGCAGCCTCGCTGACCACGAGATCGCAATCGCCAAAATTCAACAGATAATCGGTGACCGAAAATGAATTACGACTCGTCACACTCGCGAGCCTGCATTGTCTCCCTGGTACTGATGTTGCTCGCGGCGACAATCGCGTACGGAGCTGATTCCCAACTCGCGCCAATACGGATCGCTCCGGAGCGGCGACAGTTGATCGGGCTCAAGTTCGCTACCGTTGCTCGAAAAGACGTCAGCGATCGCCTCGATACGACCGGAAACATCGAGCCCGACGAACGGCTGCAAGGCTACGTGCAGACGCGTTTCGCCGGATGGATCGAGCAAGTGTTCGCGAATTCGACCTATCAATACGTCCGCCGGGGCCAGCCTTTGTTTACGATTTACAGCCCGGACCTGGTGAGTACGGAGAACGAATATCTGCTTGCCGTCGACGCTCGCAAGCGCGTCAGCAATAGCCCGGTCGCGGACGTAACCACGGACGCATCATCGCTGGTCGATTCCGCCGCGGAACGTCTGAAGCTGTGGAACGTGTCGCCGCGCGAGATCGCGCGCCTGGAGCGCGAGCGAACCGTGCGCCGCGCCGTCGAGATAGACTCCCCCATGAGCGGATACATCGTCGAGCGCAACGCGCTGCCCAACATGTACGTGCAACCGGACACGCGCCTGTTCACGATCACCGACTTGTCAAAGGTATGGATCTACGCGGCGGTGTTTCAGGACGAGATCGGAAAGGTTCGTCCGGGGGATCCTGCAACCGTTACCGTTGATGGCTATCCGGGCATGAGCTTCGATGGACGAGTCGATTTCATCCAGCCGCAAATCGATCCGATGACTCGCACCGCCAAGGTTCGATGCGAGTTCAACAACCCCAAGGGTCAGCTTCTTCCCGGGATGTTCGCGCACGTTGCGCTCGACCTGCCGATGGGCGAACAAACCGCCATCCCGGACACCGCGGTTCTGCGCACCGGCACGCACAACGTCGCTTTCATCGACCGCGGCGACGGCTATCTCACGCCCATCAACGTCGAATTGGGATCGCACGTCGGCGACGAATTCATCGTGCTCAAGGGACTTGCACCGGGCCAGCGGATCGTCAGTTCGGCCAATTTTCTGATCGATTCGGAAAGCCAACTCCAGGCTGCCGCCGGTGCTTTCGTTCCGCCGCCGCCGGGCGTGGGTGCAAATGAAGGCGAACAAACTGCCGAGGCGATCGCGCAAGCAAAAATCGAATTCACCAGTGAGCCCAATCCTCTCGTACGCGGCCACAATAAGGCGATTGTGACGCTGCGCGATTCAAAAGGCGCGCCAATCCCGGGCGCGCAAGTGACGGTGTCCTTCTACATGGCGGCGATGCCGGCGATGGGAATGGCAGCGATGCGTGCGCAAGGCATCGGCGATGATCAAGGAAACGGTGCGTACGCCGCGAATATCGAACTGCCCAGCGGTGGCACCTGGAGCCTGACAATCGCCGCGTCGAAAAACGGCCATCCGATCGCGACCAAACAGATGGACGTGTCAGCCAGCGGCTCTATGGCGATGTGAGGGAAGAACGTGATCGAACGAACTATCGACTGGTGTGACGCGAACCGCTTTCTGTTGTTCTTCGGGGTGCTGGCGCTGCTACTCGCGGGCGTCTGGTCGCTCGATCGGATTCCGCTCGACGCGCTGCCGGACATCTCCGACGTCCAGGTGATCATCCACACCGAATGGATGGGCCAGCCACCTAATCTCATCGAAGATCAGGTTACCTATCCGATCGTCACCGCGATGCTCGCCGCGCCACATGTGAAGGCGGTTCGCGCGCAGACGATGCCCAACGATTCATACGTGTTCGTGGTGTTCGAAGACGGCACCGACATCTACTGGGCGCGGAGCCGGGTGCTGGAATACCTGCAGCAGATCACAGGCAAGCTTCCTGCCGGAGTGAATCCCGCCATCGGGCCGGACGCGACTGGCGCAGGTTGGGTTTACGAATATGCACTCGTCGACAAGAGTCACACGCACAGTCTCGCCGACCTGCGCAGCTTGCAGGATTGGAACGTCCGCTATGCGCTCGAAACCGTGCCGGGCGTCTCGGAGGTCGCCACTATCGGCGGCTTCGTAAAGCAGTACCAGGTCAAGCTCGATCCGAATCGGCTGCTCGCGCTCAAGGTTCCGCTGGAAACGGTGATCGACAAAATCCGCGATAGCAACGGAGAAGTCGGTGGGCGCGTGCTCGAGATGTCGGGAGCGGACTACATGATCCGGGGCCTCGGCTACGTCCATTCGGTAACAGACCTTGAAGAAATTTCGGTCGCGACCAACAACGGCACACCCGTGCTGATACGAGACTTGGGCGTCGTCAGCCTGGGCCCCGATCTGCGCGAGGGCGCGGCGGAGTGGAACGGCGACGGCGAGACAGTCGGCGGGATCGTTGTGATGCGCTATGGGCAGAATGCGCTCACCGTCATCGACGGGGTCAAGCAAAAGCTCGCTCAGATTCGAAAGACTCTTCCGCCAGGCGTCGAAATCGTCGCCGGCTACGATCGATCCGGACTCATCCAGGAATCGATCAACACGCTGAAACGCGACCTGCTCGAAGAGGCAATTATTGTAAGTCTCGTGATCATCGTTTTCCTCTTCCATCTTCGATCGGCGCTGATCCCGATTCTTGCGCTGCCGATCGCGGTCATCGCGACATTTATTCCGATGTATTACCTGCAGATCAGCTCGAACATCATGTCGCTCGGCGGCTTGGCGCTGGCGATTGGCGTGCTGGTCGATGCTTCGATCGTGATGGTCGAGAACGGATACCGGCACCTATCGGAGGCTCAGCACCAGGCATCGCTGAAAGGCGAGTCGGTTTCTGGATCTGAACGCCAGCAAATCCTGCTATCGGCGGCGAAGCAGGTCGGCCGCCCGATCTTCTTCTCGCTTATTATTATTGTCGTTTCGTTCCTGCCGGTATTCCTGCTCGAGTCGCAGGAGGGCCGGATGTTCCGCCCGCTGGCCTATACGAAGTCCTTCGCGATCGCCTTCTCGTCGGTTCTCGCGATCACCGTGGTCCCGGTGCTGATGGTCCTCTTCATCCGTGGCAAGCGCCTGCGCCCCGAGGAAGACAACCCCATCTCGCGGTTCTTCCAGACGATTTATCTGCCGGTCATCCGATGGTGCCTGCGTCATCGCGCGATGACGATCGCCGCCAATGTGATTTTTTTGCTGCTCACGATCCCGCTGCTGTTCAAGATCGGTAGTCAGTTCATGCCGCCTCTGTATGAAGGATCAAGCCTGTACATGCCGACTGCCCTGCCGGGGATTTCGATCTCGTCAGCGGTGGATTTGATGCAGAAGCAGGACCAGATCATCCGCACATTTCCCGAGGTCGAGAGTGTATTCGGCTCGGTCGGGCGATCGGATAGCGCCACCGACAATGCGCCGCTGGACATGTACGACACGACGATCATGCTGAGGCCTCGTGACCAGTGGCGAAAAGGCATGACCTACGACCAGCTCATCGCCGAGATGGACGACCGGCTGCATTTTCCTGGTTTGTCGAACTCCTGGACGATGCCGGTCGAGAACCGCCTCGATATGGAGCTGACCGGGATCAAAACTCCGGTCGGACTCAAAATTCAGGGCCCCGATGTCGATCGGATCCAGCAGATCGGTTCGCAGATCGAAGAGATACTAGGTCCCGTTTCGGGCACGCGCGGAATCTTCGCCGAACGGGTCTCACAAGGCTTCTACATCAACGTTAATGTCGACCGCGCGGTCGCGTCGAGGTATGGCCTGACGGTCGGTGACGTTCAGCGGGCAGTCAGTTCCGGCATGGGCGGCGAGAATATCGCGACCACGGTCGAAGGACGCGAGCGTTACTCGATCAACGTTCGCTATCTCGCAGATTATCGCAACGACCTCAGCGCGCTTCGCCGCATACTGATCATGACGCCGACAGGCGCGCAGATCCCGCTCGGAGAGGTCGCGCGCATCGACTTGAGCCCGGGGCCGTCAATGATTCGCGATGAAGACGGGCAGCTTACCGGATACGTTTACGTTGACCTCGCGACGTCGGACTACGGCAGCTACGTTGACAACGCGCAGCGCGTGCTCGATCTGCAGCTCCGTCTGCCGGCCGGTTACACTCTCAAATGGTCGGGAGAGTACGAGTTCCAGTTGCGCGCGCGAAAGCGCCTGGCGGTCATCCTGCCGATCGTTTTTCTTCTGATCTTTGTCCTGCTCTACATGCTCTTCCAATCGATGAGCGAAGCGATCGTGCTTATCCTTCCGACCGTGTACGCGATGACGGGCGGCCTGCTGCTCCAATACATGATGGGCTTCAACTTCAGCGTCGCCGTGTGGGTTGGGTACATCGCGTTGTTCGGGATCGCAGTCGAGACTGGCGTGGTCATGGTGATCTATCTGCACGAAGCTCTGAATCGGCACATTGCCGCCGGCGAACTCACTCACGAAGGCGTCGAGGCCGCGGTCATCGAAGGCGCCGTTCAGCGGCTCCGGCCGAAGCTTATGACGGTGGCAGTCGTGATGCTCAGTCTCGCGCCGATTCTGTGGGAAAGCGGTATCGGCTCGGATGTGATGAAGCCAATCGCCGCGCCGATCGTCGGCGGAATGATCACCTCGACGATTCACGTCCTGATACTGGTGCCGGTGTTCTTCGCGATCATGAAGGAGCGAGCACTGAAGAAAGGAACCCTGCTCCAGGCAAACTGAAGCCGGTTTTGTTGGCGGAAACGCGGCTCGATTAGGCCCGCTTTTCCACTATCGAAAGCGCCGACGGCCCGTCGCGAACGTCGCTCAGCGCGATCGAGAACCTGCGCACCACGAGCTGGTGGCGGCGCGCAAAATCGTCGATCCGCCGGAGCCGCTCGTCGCTGATCTCGTCGACGGCGATCAGCACCTGGTCGAATGGCGACGCGCGGTAGACACGCTCGAGGTCGGCCGAGCTCCCCAGCACGCGCTGGCCATGCACCAGCTTGCCCAGCTTGAATCCGTCATCGTCGATAAATCCGACCAGCCGGATCTCCTGGCGCCGTTCGGAAAACAGGTAGCCCACCGCCGCCATGCCTATTCTGCCGGCGCCGACCACGACCACACGCTCGGTTGGTGCAGCCAGGTAACCGATAGCGCGCCGGATGGTCTGGAACGACGAGCGTGTCAGCACCAGCAAATTGAAAATCAGGATGACGTAGAGGACCAGAATCGAACCGGAAAGATCGATCGGCAGAAGCATCGACGCCGGCACGATAAAGATTCCCGCCAGCACCGCGCCATTGGCGAAACGAATTCCATCCGACAGCCCGGTGTAACGCCAGATACCGCGGTAGATGCCCGCAATGATGAACGCCGGATAAGTCGCGAGCAGCACCCCGGGCAGGCTGTACATCAGCGCATTGACCATCAGATCGTCGATCGCAAAATTTCGCCGGAGCAGGTTAGCCCCGAAATAGGCGGCGCTGATCAGAGCGACATCCACCAACGCCTCCGCGATGCGGCGCTTGTAACCGAAACTCAGGATGAACCGCGCGACTCCCCGGCCGTAGCCGTAAGCGAGTCCCGGCGGGTTCGTGTCGAAGGTGAGGTCCATCATGAAGAGCGCAATCGTCGCGCCCGCGACCATCGCAAACGGCAGAATCGTCAGCAGGTACGCATGCGGTAGCATGCTCGCCACCACCGCGCAGGTGGCGCCGACCGCCGCGATTGACCATCCGACCGTCACCGCCGATTGCCCGGATAGCCCCAGCGACAGCAGTCGATTGTGCGAATGGTCGAGCCCGTGCCGCGAGACCGAGTTGCCCGTCGCCAGCCGGGTGACGCTCACGATGCTAGTGTCCAGCAGCGGCATCAGCATCATGAGGATCGGATAGACGAATTTCGTCAGCCGTGAGTTGGTTGCGGCGAGGACGCCGCCGTGGAGAGACAGCACGCCGAGCAGCATCCCGACCGAGAGCGCGCCCGCATCGCCCATGAAAATCGACGCCGGATAAAAATTGAAGACCAGGAATCCGCCGAGTGCTCCCGCCACCGCGAGTCCAACCGTCGCCAGCGCCGCGTCGTGCAGCACGATTCCGGTCAAGGCGAGCGCGGCGCCGGCGATGATGCCGGTGCCGGCGGCGAGGCCGTCGAGGCCGTCGATCAAGTTGAACGCGTTGCTGATCGCCGTCAGCCACAAGACCGCCAGCGCGAAATCAAGCGCCGGCCACGGCGACAGCGCAACTCGCGGCAGCGCAATGACGACCGCGATCGCGACGATTACCTGCGCGGCGAGTTTTTCACGCGGGCGCAATTCGCGCGCATCGTCGATCACGCCGACTATCCACATCGCCACCGCGCAAAAGGCCACCCACTCCGGCAGCACTCCGAACATCGCGAGCGCGCCGACTATCCCCGCAATGATCGCCGCGCCTCCGAAGACCGGCACTCGCTCGCTCGGCTCGGAATCCGCGCTACGCTCGGCCGTGATCCCGAGCCTCAAGCCGATTCGCCGCGCGAGCGGTATCGTGCCCGCCGCGATTGCGAATCCGGCGATCGGCACGCCGATCAGAGTTATGATGGATTGGTTCACTCGCGATTGTCTCGTGGCCGCGGAGGCCCCTGCCGCGCAACGGCAACCTCTGTTTGTCCTACAATCGCGAGCGAATTGCTAGTCCCGCCGATAGACGCCTACTTGCGCCAATACATTCGCTATTTGTTCACCTGTCCTTGGCGAGCGCCGACGCCGACAGCACGACCCGCAAGCCCCCCGACTCGACCGCGCTCAGCAGGATTGCCACCCGTTCCGCGCCGGAGAGGTAGCTCTGGAAGATGGCCTCGAAGCCGCGAAACGGCCCTTCCACGACCAGCACCCGTTCACCCTTGCCAAAAGGCTTGTCGGGTATTTCGATCACGTCGTCGACGCCGCGCCGGCGAATCTCGCTCACGATTGCCGTCGGCACCGCCAGCGGATCGGTTCCCGCTGACACGATCCCCCGCACTCCGCTCATGTACTTGATGTCGAAGTACTCGAGCTGCAAGTCGAACTTCGCAAAGACGTAGCCCGGGAAAAGCGGCCCCACCGATATCGCCATCCGGCCCCAGCGCGGCGCCTTCGCCTTCAGGAGCGGCAAGAAGACCTCGGCGCCGCGAGTCGCCAGTTGGTCGCGAACCCAGCGCTCCTTGCCGGTCTTCGTGCGCACCAGGTACCAGTCCGTTTGTCGATTGTCTTTCATGACGGCGCGCGCATGACCGTGCGGCGAGCTCGCCGGCGACTGCCCGATGCGCCAAAAAAGAAGGCGGCTGTAGCTTATGCCACAGCCGCCTGATCAGTCCAATCGCTGTCTAGATTTCGTACGTGAAGGTGAACTCCAGCTCGTTCGCGCGCTGATAGCGGCTCAGCAGGAACGGATCGGTGTAGCGTCCGCTCTGGCCGAGGAACCACTGCGCATTCACCCCGAACAGCACGTTACGCGAGTAGCGGTACACGTTGGTGGTCGTGAACGCACCGACGTTGTCGTCGATGTCCCACAAAAGAACGTTGCCCGCCGTCAACTGGCCGTTCATCAGCCAGTTCGTTGCCGCGACAAATGCGAAGTTCGAGATCTCACGAATCTTGCCGGACTCCAGCTGGGGGCCCGCACCACTCGGACGATCCGGATACCACGTATTGACGTATTGCGCGGTCAGGAACGTGTGCTGTTTCGAAATCCACGGGATGTACGTCGGGCGGTCGCCGGCAAGAATGAAGCGGGTCGACTCGGTCCACTCCGAACCGGTCGTGCTCACCGTGCCTGGAACGGCAACCGGGGTGTCAGGCTGATACAGGACGTTGTAGCGATACACGATGTCGGTCAGGTCTTTGTCGTAATAGGTTCCAGTCGCGCCGAAGAAATTGTTACGCCGATAGTTGGTCTGCGAGAGGATGTTCAATGTACCCAACACCGGAACGCCCGGTGCGGCTCTGAATATTTTCTTTCCCGGCTGCAGGTAAACGCCCCGGTTCGCAGTCGGGACCGAGCCCGGAAATAGTGTTTCCGCCAGTGAGTTGCAGTTGCAGGTGGTGCCGCGCGCACCGCGGAACTCATACAGGTAGATGAGGCTCGTCTGCAGACCGTTTCCGATCGGCAGCAGGGTCGAATAGCGCGCGCCAAATTCACTGTTCTGCAGCGAGTTCGACGGCGTGCGGCTGACGCTTACCAGGTTGGCGTCGGCGAATTCACCGAAGCCCTTGTTCGCGCCGGAGGTGAAAATCGGAACGAAGATCATCGGCTTGCTCAGAAAGTCGGGCACCATCTGCACCCGCATCCGCTGGCCTGCCTGGTTGATGCTGAGCGGAAAGACACCGCTTAAGCCGGTACCGGCATTTTCCGGCGCAGGAGTGACGTACGGGTTGCGCGGGTCGGTCTGTGCCTGAATCGGTCCGGCGCCTTCAAAATCGCCCGGGATGACGAAGCCTTCCAACTCGTTGTTGGCCGTCTTCAGAAAGTCGGGCAGGATGTAGTTGAGTTTGATCATGCGCAGATTGGTGCGCTCGTCTTCCGCCGATTCCGCACCGTAAACACCATGCCATCGCGAGTTGACTACGTTGGTGACTTCGGTGCCTGACAATGCGTCGGCTTCCGACCAGATGATCTGCTGTTTGCCGATTCGCGCGGAGAAGTTATCGGTGAAGTTCAACTGCGCATAATATTCGCGCAGATCGTTCTTGAAGTATTCCTGTTGCAACTGGCGATGAGTGTAGTTCGAGGCGTCCGTGAACGGCTCCACGCGGCCCTTGTTCTTCAACGTCCCTTCGGCGTCGTACCAGGGACGGTAGAATGCGAAGAAGTCCGCGTCCTTGATCAGCAGCGTGTCGAAGCGACCAAGAAACTTGTAGTTCTTGATCATGTGATAGTCGGGCCGGATGTCCGCCAACTGGCGCGCTTCGGCCAGATCCCAATGGTTGAAATCGTAGCTGCCGCCAGTCCGCGTCGCCGCTTGTCCGGGCAGCGCGAAGGTCGAGGTCGGGGTTACGTTTCTGAAGACGGTCGGAGTCGAATTGAGATTCGATCCGCCCTCACCCCAGTGGCCTGCCTCGCGAGTTTCGAAAAATCCAAAGACCGAGAAGTCACCCTGCGTGATCGTCGCCATCGCCACCGATGACCACAGCGCCGCAGCAATCGCCACGGACGTTACCAGAAGACCACGCCACCGCGTTCCGCCTAATCCCAAATTCCCGTTCTGCATAGACACCCCCAAGCCAGTTGGAGCCCTAAAGATTTCGTCGAACCCCTCGTCCAAATCCGACGAACGTTAGACACTTCTTCCTCGTTCGCTCGTCAGGAAAGCTACGAACGCGGTCTAGCTACCATTCCCATCCCTGCCTTGTCAAGAAGGGGACATACGCCCGTCACATCTTTGCGACACTCCACTAAGCGACGCGTGATTATTTGACTTCCTCCCTTCGCGCCCTCGGACGCCACCCGATCCGGTCCGATAACTCCGTCCTCGGCGCGATTTGGACCTGCCGCAATTTATGCTTTCGTAGCATCATGATCCATACCCCCCTCCTGAGCTCTTCCCCACTACTCGAAAATTCCCGCCTCGATTTGAGTTGGCTGAACTGCCTGCAGGATGTGCAAACCGCAGAGGAGATGCGAGACGAATTCAAGCCGTCATGAACAAAGAATTACGGCGCACTTGAATTTGGCATCCGATCAGCGTATTAACCACGTCCGAATGCGTGTCCGCAGTGATTCTCGGGGGGCGCGTCGGTTTCCAAGTGCCGGCGGTACCGAGGGGAAACTGTAGACAGCATAAGTTTTACAGGTTTGATGGGTCAGCAGACGAGGCGCCTGATCGCCTCGGCGGGGGTTATAAACAATGACGCATGGAAGGATGCAGATGATGACGCAGGGTAGGGAAGGTACCTCGTTGGCGCACAGAGCCGCGCTACGATGCCTGGCGGATGTGCGCCGGCTTTCGGCTTTGGCGATGGTGGTTTCGACTATTGCGTTCCTGGCCGGCAGCGCCGGGACCAGTTACGCGCGGCACTCGACGGGAGATACAGTAGTCGTCTCGAACTTCGGCACCCTGTTCGCAGGCAGCGTAGAGACTTTTGCTGCGGGCTCGTTCGCCAACTCACCACCCACCATAGTACTACGAGGACCCGCGACCCTGCTGGGCGCCTCGAACGGTGCCAGTGGCCTTGCGCAAAGCTCGGTGGATGGGGATATCGCAGTAGCGCTGACGCTTGGCGTACCGGTGCCGCCGTTCGTATTCAAGAATGGCACATTCACCGCGTGTCCGGACGACTGCCATTTGGGACACGGAGCGCACGCTCTGACCTGTGAGCCGAGAACTCAGTTCGACTGCGTAACGACAAGCTCACCGGGGTCCGTGGCCGTATTCCCAGCTGGCGCAACCGGCAATACCGCCCCTGAGCAATTTATCGACGGTGGCACGGCGGCTATTCTCAACAATACGTTTGAGGGGCCCTTTGGCGAGCAGCTCGACAACAACACCGGGCTGTTTCTGCCTCAGGGCGTCGCGTTTAACGATCCCTTCTTGTGCCTGGATACCTCGAATCCACTGCCCGCCATTTGCATCGGAAAGACCCCCAGCCAAAGTCTCACCGTAACCGATCAATTTGCGGTTGCGAACTTCGGGCAAGTCGTGGCAGGGAGCGCCGACGATTTCTTATTTTGCGGTGTAACGACTCTCCCAACCTTTGGCACGATCACTGAGTACAACTCCGGCGATACGGGTAACGTTTCTCCGACACCTGCTGTCGTCACATTTGAGGTTCCGATTCCTCCAGCTACGGTCAATCCACCAAATCCTGCTTCGGATTTGACATGCACTGACCCTACTACTTGCCACCCCGTCGTTATGGTATACGCCCAAAACGCGACAATCGGCGGATGTCTTACTGACTTATTCGCCCCGGTCGGCCTGACTTTCGATAGGTTCGGGGACCTATGGGTCGCCAATGAGGGAAGCTTCGCGCTCGGGTCGTCGCCGGTGCCATTTCCCGCTCCATTCATCACCGAGTACGAGGCGGGCGCATTTGGCGATGCGTCTCCGATCAACATCGTTGGTCTTACTCCCGGCACTTTCGTCAATCCGTTGTTTGTTGCGGTGGGCACCGATCCTACTGGCGAGACCGATCACCAGATCCTGTACGTCACCGATGCGGGCGACAATACTGTCAAGATCTTCGACGTGAACGAGCCATTCGTTGACGACGAGATCGGCGTCATCCATGGCCCCAACACCCTGCAGCGGCCGGAAGGAATCGCGCTTGCCCCCGACGGCGATCTGTACGTCGTGAGCAACATGAACAATTCGCTCGTGATGTACGATGCGACGACCGGCGGCGGCCCTCCGAAAGTAATCATCAAGGGCCCACAGTCGAAAATGAGTCTCCCGATCGGCGTCGCGCTGCCTCAGTTTCATGAGGTCACAAGCGCGGCCAATTAACCTCTTCGATCCTTAATCGCGAACGCCGAATCCGGAAATCCGGATTCGGCGTTCGCTTTTCTGCTCTCCGCGTTTTTTGATCGCTAGCTCAAATCTTCTGCGAGTGACGATGCGACCGCGCTCGCGCGATCGCGTCCCGCAACCGGAATTTTTCGAAATTCGACCGCGCTGCCGTTAGTTGCTATCCTGGACCCGCCTTGCGGCGTCGAGACGGAAGCTGACGCTAGTTCGACACCTGAGGTGAGTGCGACGTGTTCGCGAGAGGCGCGGAGTATTGCCAAACCTTATTCTCGCCGCCTACCAAAAGAGTCTCGCTTTTGCCGTTCGCAGCTGGCAACACACCGAGTGCCTCAACTCGCTCGGGAAGAACTTCGTTGTAGACGAGATTTCGGTGAGCGTCGAAGACGTAGAGCGCGGAGTGAACCGCTTCAAAACCCACCGCCCGCTTTCCCTGATATTCCAGAAGTCCGGCCACGGCCAATAGCGGCGCCTGCTTCTCGTGGAAACGAACGGCCACACCACGAGCCCCATAGAGGTAGCGGGCGTCAAGCTGTGTCACCACCTTTTCCGCATCAAGAGTGAGCAGAAAAATCTTGTCGTTCCCGCTAATGAGCAGACATTGGCCCTGGCAAACGGTTGGCCACCGGAGCGTCGAAAAGTCGCTGAAGAAAAGGTCTATGGCGGGCTTCCGCTTAAACAAGATTTCGCCGGTTGTTCCGAGCCCAACGAGGGTTCCACTGACATCGACGAGTAGTTCGGATTGCCGGCCCTCCTCGGGCTCAACAAAATCAACCTTATAGGCCCAGCCAACTTTTCCATTTCGCCAGATGACCGCGCCTGAGACATCTCGCGCCTCGATTGCGCTATCCTCTCCAGCAAAGACGAATTCTGGCGCCCCCTCTCCCTTTAGATCGCCAAAGGTGCTGGTCAGAGGGGGAAACGGAGTTTGCCAAACTTCCTTGCCGCTAGAATCGACCACACTATCATAGATCCTCGCTGGCCCTGACTGACGAAGGAAGAGCAGTCCGTTTGCGCGTGACTGCTTCACAATTTTGGCGGAAACCCTCGCTCCCATCGGGGTTCGAACCACAAAATCGACGGTCGCCTGCGTCTTCCCTGCCTGGTCGAAAAACCTGGCGCCGTAGTTGCCAGCGACTCCCAATTCGATTACTCCCGGAGAGCGAAGGTTCCCGCGCTGAATATCCGTCACCGTCCCGATATTGCCGACGTTCAAGAAAAGCCGCTTTTCGAGGCTGCCGACGCCTTTGCGCACCCCTGGCTGCATCCACTCGGGCAAGGATTCTGCCGCGAGCCGGGTACAACATATAGTCAGGCTCAGAAGCAGCATACCGAAGAGGTTTATTCCGCGAGATTGACTGATAACTTGCATTAGAGATCACCCTCAGTGGCAGAAGATACCCTCAGCTATGCCGCCGACCAGACTATCGTAGGGGCCTGTTCGAACATGGGCGTGCAGGCAGGCACACAGGCCCGCGTCGGCGGTTAGCTGGCCCGCGCCCGCGCCGATCCCGAAGGGATGAAGAAAGACAGAGCCCGCTGAAAGGCCGTACTGATCGTAGGCATTATCGTGAGCTTGGCAGCATTGATCGCTCTCTCCATTGGGCGGAAGAGGAGCGTAGTTACCGGGCCCGCAATAGTTGTAGCCAGGAGCCGGAAGATTGAAGCCAACGCTCTGTAAGGGCGTGCCGTCGCTGGGAGGATCTGCCAGGACGCTTTGGGTCAGAGACATATTTGCCACGCTGACTCCGATTTTTGCGGCTATCACCGGGCCCGGCATTTGTAATTGCTTCCGGGTAGGCTTGGGTTGATCGCTGCCCCCAAAAAGGTCGATAAAATCTAAGAATCCCGTTACTATCAGGTCACCCACCACGTAACCCGCAAGAGGTGCCCCCACTGAGGCTCCCACGATAGCACCTATAATACCCCCAATCTGGCCGATTTCAGCGTTTCGGGATGCTTGGCTTAGGGTCAGACCACCGATATGGGGACCCCCTGGACCACCCATCGGAGACAAACTAGGAAGCTCTGACAAGTCGCTGGGGTTAAACCCGCTGCCACCGCCAGATCCTCCTCCGCCGCCGGATCCGCCACCACCCGATCCACCGCCGCTGCCGCTGGCACTAGTCGGACCGATTTCCGAGATGGATCGTACGAGCCGCGGACTGTAGTACTCACCTGCGTAATAGAGTCCAGTCGGGTCCAACTCCATGCCCGCGAACTCATACGGGTCGGGGATCGACGCGCCGGTGACCGTCGGGGTTCCATTCGGATCGTAGGTAAATGAGTTCGCGACGCTACCGGTCGAATCGACGTGGCCTATTGTCGAGCCACTCAGATCGTGCAGCGGCACCCAGTTTGTGGTTGTTCCGGGAACCGAGTTCGCGAACGCTACTACTTCGCTCGATCCGGGAAGCATGAGCATGTCATTGGTCGAGGCGGCAATTGAGGAAAACACGACTGCCGAACCGTCATGAAGGTAGGTAGTCGTCAGCAGGCCAGACAGCGCTTGACGCCGGCGGCTAAGCGCGTCGTAGGTCACGGTCACCGCGACCGAGCCTGACACGCTCGAAAGCTGATTGCGGGAGTCCCACGAATAGGTCGCCAGCGTCGCCGGGTCGCGGGTCAGATTGCTCGCGGGGTCGGACACTGCGTTTGCGTTGTTAAAGATGTTGATCTGATCTCTGTTGTTGTAACTCGCCGTAATGAGCGGTGGAATATTGACGCGAGCGAAGCTGCCGCCTTCGTCGACCATGCGGCCGTCAGGGTCATAGCCGTAGGTCAGGTTGCCGAGTGAAGTATTGTTGTATAGATAGGTCTGCGAGGTCAAATTTGACGCCGCGTCATAACCGTACTGTGTCGCCACTGGGTTCGCCGCCACACCCGTTGTAACCGCGCTCGCGGATAGCGCCGCACGCCGCACCGCAGTTAGGGTGTCGCGCTCCGCGGAACATTCGCAGCTCGCTTTAGGCTATGAATAATAACCATTGATATGGAGATCAGTCCAAAGATGCTTGCCACGCATACGACGACAAGATCGGGACCGGTTGAGAAAAACAATATACTTATGAACAGAACCCCTAGGAGCAGTGCCCAAACATACAACAGCCGCAAATGCGTTCTCAATGATTTGGACTTTCTGATTGTCTCTGGATAGTCCGAATCGGATATCAACCTAAGAAGCGAAGCGGCCGTCAAAAACACAAAGCCCCAGTTCGATGGCGGAATGACTCTACTGAGTCCGTGTATACCGAACACCGCAACGCTGTATCCGATCGTGCCCGCGCTAAGAAGCAATGCTGCGGAGATAACTATCTCGATAGGGAGTTCCTGCTTTTGAATCGCATTCATTTCTACACTCATCGCTTTGTGGAAACTATTGGAAATCCTCAGGAGGCCCTTTAGGTTGAATATTTCGGCTAGCGGCGTAGCATCCTGCTACGATCGCGGCGGTTATTGCACAGGCTGGCGGGGACGCAGGGGCATCGGCAGGCAGGAAAGCGGAACCGGAATGCGAAACTTCGCGCAAATGCCCTCGGCACGGGGGCTCGGCACCTGATCTAGGCAACCAGCGGGAACGGTCGTAGGTCGTCTCGCCACCAGACTAGGTACGAGCGATCGTCGAACGCTCCCACAGCCACTCCAACTAGCTGCTTCACAATCAATTGCAAGTCAGTATCCTCGAGTTCAGCCTTCCCTTTGGAAATTCCATCGACAAAGAAGAAAGCCGAGAAGGGCCAGAAGCTCGCGTGATTAATGACGTCGCCCATAGCGTCGTCGGAAAGATCAGCTAGCTGCGCATCCGACACATTCCAATAGACCTCCTCCGCATATGTCATCGCCAAGTTCCGATACGGCAGCTTCGCAAAGTATGGATAGGACACTGATGTCCCCGTGTCCTGGAGAATGACATCACACTCCTCGTTGCAGATGAATGATTTGATCAGACGAGCAAAAGTGTCTTCCTCATCTCCAGCGAGTCGGAACGTCTCCCACTTAAGATTAAACTCTTTTCCCTGTTCTCTGCTCTCCGGCATAGCGACGCGGTAACGTCCGCGCGAGAGATCGATTGATTGAGCGACCAACTTGGCCAGCGTCGTTCCCTGCGAAAGCTGGTCCTTCACATATTCCGAGGCGCGTCGTTTGTCTATGACGTCAACAAAAGGCATGGCGCTCATTCCTCTCTACCTCATTCAACCGGAAGAACTGTTGGACCTTCTAATTCTATCCACTGCTGGAGATCCTGTGACCAATACTGTAGCGTGTCAAAAAACTGCCTCAAGCTAATCTTACCTTTAGGTTCCAACCTGCCACTGTGCAGATCGTAATGAGGACCCTTTGGATATCCATGAGTGGGATCTGGATGCAAGCTTTGTCCGGTGTCGGGATTGACGTAGTTCTGGACTTTTTTTTCAGAAAATCCATTTCCCGGAGGCTGATTCACATCCTGAGGCAATCGACCGAATGGCACCATGATGTATCTGGCGAGGACGACGCCGGACTGTGGCGCGTCGTCGCTCCTCGCGATAAAGGTCGCGGCGGATTTCTGGCCGGCGATGAGACGTACGCCCAAAATGTCCCAGTTTGAATTCCGCCCGTGATCCAACTGGTATGGTTTTGAATGTTCGCCGCTGAATAGCCGAACAGGTTGAACAGATCGCTGATCGCAAAAATGGGTATGCTGATCGGATTGTCACCCCCGCCGATCGTCAGAAAGCCTAAGCCATCCGGCAGAAGCAGAGTGGCTGGACTGGCGACTGTACCGAGTTCGCTGAAGGTCTGCCCGAGGCTGTTGCCCGTCTGACCTCGACCGGGTCCCGGCCCAAAGTTGCCGAAGCCCCCGTTGCCAGGACCACCTCCGCCGCCGACTCCCGCGCCGCCCCCGGACGGCGGGCCACCTATTCCCTGTTCGCCGACCTGCGACAACTCGCGCTGGATCTGCGGATTGTACACGTTGCCCGACGGCTCGAAGTCAAGCTGGCCCGGGTCTGTGACCTCATGCTCGAGGCCCTGGTAGAGGAACGGGAACGAATTCGCGAGGCCGCCCACGGTCGGTACTCCCGACGGATCATAGGTGAAAGTAGTCGCCAGCTGCGAGTTCTGGGCGGAGTTTACCAGCGCGATCGTCGATCCGTCCGTATCCAGCAGCGGCACCCAGGTGGTTTTTGCTCCGCCGGAGGTCAACGATCCCGCCAGGCCCCCAGGCATGAAACTCCACGTGTTTCCCGATACGCTGTCCGATGACCCGATCACGGACGCCCCGTCGTGAATAAAGGTTAAGTTGGCTGCCCCGTTAGCCGACGTCATCCGCCGGCCTAGCGCGTCGTAGGTCACCGTCAATGCGACCGATCCTGACACGCTCGAAAGCTGATTACGCGAGTCCCAGATTCGGCGTTCGCTTTTTCTGCTCTCTATATTTTTCGGTTCGCTAGCCTGCGGGTGAGAGCGCAAGCATCCAGCTCAATACCACATAGGCCGTCGTCAGTTCTATTTTCGGCGTCACCGACATCACCTGGAGCAAAATACCGTCCGCGGGATTTTGCGATTGAATGAACGGTGGGTGCAGGGGTCACCCCTGCCGAAGGAAGTGTGAAACCCACCGCGGGTTTCACATTCAATAAAGTTGGCTGCCTCCCTTCGGGGCGAGGCCGTGCACGAATGCCTACAGCGTGCACGGCCTTCCGCCGAGCTCAGGCGAGGTCGAACCGATCGAGGTTCATCACCTTGCTCCACGCCGCCGCGAAGTCTTTCGCAAACTTCTCCTTCGAGTCCGCGCACGCATAGACTTCCGCGAGCGCGCGCAGCTGCGAGTTCGAGCCGAAGACCAGGTCGGCACGGGTGCCGGTCCACTTGACCTCGTTGGTCTTGCGGTCACGCCCCTCGTACACGCCTTCGGTCCCCGGCGACTGCTGCCATTGCGTGCTCATGTCGAGCAGGTTCGTGAAGAAGTCGTTGGTCAGCGTCTCGGGCCGCTTGGTGAAGACGCCGTGTTTGGATTGCCCAGAGTTGGCGTTCAGCGCGCGCATCCCGCCGACCAGAACCGTCAGCTCGGGAGCTGTCAGCGTCAGCAGGTTTGCCCGATCCACCAGCAGTTCCTCCGCCGGTATTTGCAGGCCCTTCCGCACGTAGTTGACAAACCCGTCTGCGAGCGGCTCCAGTACCGCGAATGACTCCACGTCGGTCTGCGCCTGGTTAGCATCCGTACGCCCCGGCGAGAAGGGAACTTTCACATTGTGCCCAGCCTTTTTCGCGGCTTCCTCGACGGCTGCGCAGCCGCCCAGAACGATCAGGTCGGCGAGCGAGACCTTCTTCCCGCCGGACGCTGATGCGTTGAACTCCTTCTGGATCGCTTCGAGCTTCTGCAGACTCTTCACTGCGGACTGGTTCACTTCCCAATCCTTTTGCGGCGCAAGGCGAAGGCGCGCACCGTTCGCTCCGCCTCGCTTGTCGGAGCCGCGGAACGTCGCCGCCGATGCCCACGCAGTCGCCACGAGCTGGGAGATCGACAGTCCGGATTTGAGGGACTTGTCCTTCAGCGCCGCAATGTCCTGTTCGCCGATCAATTTATGATCCACCGCGGGAACCGGGTCTTGCCACAACTGCGGCTCCTTGGGAACGAGCTTGCCCAGGTATCGCGCGCGAGGCCCCATGTCGCGATGGGTCAGCTTGTACCACGCCTTGGCGAACGCATCCGCGAACTCCTGAGGATTCTCGTGGAAGCGTTTCGAAATCTTTTCGTACGCAGGGTCGAACCGCAAAGAGAGGTCGGTGGTCAGCATCGCCGGCGCGTGACGCTTTGACTTGTCATGCGCATCCGGCACCGTCGCGGCGCCCGCGCCATTCTTCGGCCTCCACTGATTCGCACCGGCCGGGCTCTTGGTCAGTTCCCATTCGTAGCTGAACAGATGCTTGAAGTAGTCGTTGCTCCACTTGGTTGGCGTTGTGGTCCAGGTGACTTCCAGGCCGCTGCCGATCGCGTCACCACCTTTGCCGGTGCCAAATTTGCTCTTCCAGCCGAAGCCCTGCTCTTCGATACTGGCGGCTTCCGGCTCCGGGCCCACCAGCGCGGCATCGCCGGCGCCGTGGGTTTTTCCGAAGGTGTGCCCGCCGGCAATCAGCGCGACCGTTTCTTCGTCGTTCATCGCCATGCGGCGGAAAGTCTCCCGGATATCCTTAGCCGCGGCGATTGGATCCGGTTTTCCACTGGGCCCTTCCGGATTCACGTAAATCAGGCCCATCTGAACCGCGCCGTATGGGTTCGCGAGCTCATGGTCGCCGCTGTAGCGCTCGTCCGCCAGCCACTTGCTCTCAGGCCCCCAGTAAACTTCATCGGGCTCCCAGACATCCTCGCGCCCGCCGCCAAAGCCGAACGTCTTGAACCCCATCGACTCGAGCGCGACGTTGCCGGCGAGAACGATAAGGTCGGCCCAGGAGAGCTTCCGGCCATACTTCTCCTTGATCGGCCAGAGCAATCGGCGCGCCTTGTCAAGGTTCACGTTGTCAGGCCAGCTATTGAGCGGCGCGAAACGCTGCTGCCCGGCTCCGGCGCCGCCGCGTCCGTCGCCGATCCGGTACGTGCCTGCGGCGTGCCACGCCATCCGAACGAAAAGCCCACCGTAGTGGCCAAAGTCCGCGGGCCACCAGTCCTGCGACGCCGTCATCAAGGCATGAAGGTCCTTGATCACCGCATCCAGGTCGAGCTTCTTGAATTCCTCGGCATAGTTGAATTCCTGCTCCATCGGATTGGACAGGCGGGAGTTCCGATGCAGGTTCTTCAGGTTCAGCTGATCCGGCCACCAGGACGCATTGGTCGGCGCCCCAGCCGCCGTGTGTCTTATCGGGCACTTGGATTCGTTTGCCATTTTTCTTCTCCTGAAGTTGATTTCGATTATTTGGTTTTTCGTGAACGATTCTTGCCCGCGCAGCGCTCGCATCGCGCATGAATCTCCAGCGACGATCCCAGCACCCTGAACTCGCCCAGCTCCGAGCGTCCCTCGAGCAGCCGATCGAGCTCGGGAATCTCGATATCGCGAATCCGCCGGCATTCAACGCACACCACGTGATGATGCGGCGTGATATTGCCGTCGTAGCGCGCGCTGTCGTGCAGCATCGTGACCTTGCGCGCCTCGCCGATGTCGCACAGCGTTTCGAGCGTGCGATGCACGGTGGCGAGCGAGATGGTCGGATGACTGCGGCGGACCGCGGCGAAGATCGCGTCGGCGCGTGGATGCTCCTCGGAGCCGAGCAGAACCTTGATGATCGCAAGGCGCTGCGGCGTCACCGCGAGCCCGCCGGTGCGGCATCGCGCGGCAAACTCGGCCAGGCGCTTGGCCGCGTAGGGGGCCCGGCGCTTCTCATTTACGAGCTGTAGTTTCATCATCTAGGTGATAGCAATTATCATCTGATTATCGCTGCTGTCAACCCACGCAACGGCGAAGGCGAAATATTTGCGGCTAAAGGGGCGGAAGGATCGGCGCAACGCGGCATTCGGGCCTGGTCAGTAGCATCTGCACGTCGCCGATGTAGCGCTCGCGGAAGCCGCCCTCGCAGTAGCAGAGGTAGAACTCCCACATCCGGATAAATTCTTCGGGATAGCCGAGCGCGCGCACCTGCTCGATGTTCTTGAACATCCGCATCCGCCAGTTCTTCAGCGTCTCGGCGTAGTTGGGCGTGAGGTCCTCGAGATGGAACAGGCGCATGTCGCTCGAGCAGGTGATCGCGCAGCAGAGCGCGGTGACCGAGGGGAGGAAGCTGCCGGGGAAGATGTACTTCTTGATGAAATCGACGCGGCGGACCGCGGCCGCATAGTTCTGGTCGGAGATCGTAATCGCCTGCAAGAGCATCATGCCGTCGGGTTTCAGCAACTCGCCGCATTTGCGGAAATACGAGTTGAGGAACTGATGGCCGACTGCTTCGATCATTTCGATCGACACCGCTTTATCGAACTGTCCGGTGAGATCGCGATAGTCCTTGAACAGCACCGTGATGCGATCCGAGAGACCCTGCTCAGCGATTTTTTTCAGCGCGTAGTCATGCTGCGCGCGCGAGATGGTGGTGGTGGTGACGCGGCATCCGTAGTTTTTCGCCGCGTGAATCGCAAAGCCGCCCCATCCGGTGCCAATCTCGAGCAGGTGATCGTGCGCGCGAAGATCAAGCTTGCGGCAGATGCGATCGACCTTGGCGACCGCCGCTTCTTCGAGCGTTGCCTCCGGACGCGGAAAGATCGCGCACGAGTACATCAAGGTGCGGTCGAGGATCAGCTCGAAGAATTCGTTGCCCAGATCGTAGTGCGCCGCGATATTGCGCTGGCTGCCCTCTTTCGTGTTGCGATTGAAGTAATGAATGATTCGGCGGGCCGGATTGGCGAGCCGCGCGAGGCCCGAGTCCATGCCTTCCATCACGTCGCGATTGCGGATCATGATTTGGATCAGCGCGGGCAGGTCGTCGGTGGTCCATGAGCCGGCCATGAAAGCTTCGCCCGCGCCCATGCTGCCGCCGAGTGCGAGGTCCGAATAGAAACGCTGATCCTGCACTCGAATCGTAGCGCGCAAATCGGCGTCGGATATATCCTGGCCGAACGCGATGCGATCGTCGCCGTCTTCGATCGCGATGCGCCCGCGGGTGAGGCCCGCAAGGCGCGCGAGCACTGCGCGGCGCGCAAACCGTTCGATGATTGCAGGACGGCGCGCGCGGGCCGCATCGACGCCCGACGCGACGATTGAGCCCGACTCGCGCATCAAGCGACCCGGTCGGAATCAGCAGGCTCGGCAGCGGTAAGGTTTGGGCGTGCCGCCGCCTTGAGCGCGGCGTCTTGTAGCGCTGGAAAGATTTGCCGATCGTCGTCGGCGCTGCGACGCACGTTTGCGATCAATTCGATTCCCGCCGGCATCTCGGCTCGAATCACGCGAGGCTGCGCGTCTACAAGGTTTTCGTCGAGCAACTGCTCCGGGACCTTACGGAGATCCCAGATGATTCCGACCGCTTCGAGCATCTTGAGACCGTAGTAGGTGATGTCGATCTCCCACCAGAAAAATCCGTTGCGCGCGCTGGCTGGATAATGGTGGTGATTGTTGTGCCATCCTTCGCCGAGCGTGACCATCGCGAGCGTGAAGCTGTTGCGGCTGTCGTCGCCGGTCTCATAGCGGCGCCGCCCGATGACGTGCGCGAGCGAGTTGATCGTAAAGGTGCCGTGCGCGAGCACCACGGTTGAGACAAAGAATCCCCAGATGAGCATCTGGGCGCCGGTGGTGTGCAGGCCCGGCGCCTCGCGCTCAAAGAACGCGCCGAGTCCGAACAGTGCGAAGCCGAGCACCGTTGGCACCAGTATGTCGAATCGATCGAGGAACATCAGTTCGGGAAATTTCACCAGGTCGCGCACCACGCGAAGTTCGGATCGGAAATTCGACTCCGAAGTGATCCAGCCGATGTGGCTCCAGATGAAACCGTGCTGGCGCGGCGAATGGACGTCTGCGGGCTCATCGGAGCGCTGATGATGCAGGCGATGATGCGACGCCCACCAGAGCGCTCCGCGCTGCACGCAGGTCGCGCCCATCACGGCAAAAGCGAATTGCGCGACGCGCGTGGTCTTGAACGAGCGATGAGAAAAGTAACGGTGGTAAAATCCGGTGATCGCGAACATGCGGACGAAATAAAGCGCAATCGCGATCCCCACTGCGATCGGACTCCATCCGACCCAGATTATTCCGAGGCACATCAGATGGACCGCGACGAACGGGATGCATCGGAACCAATCGGTCTTTTGTGGACCGTCGGCGGCGCCAGTTCCGCCGGCCGAAGTGTCGAACCATCGCGCGAGCGCTATGAGATATTTGCGAGTCGTAGCTCGGGTCATCGTGTCTCCAGACGCCGGCAATCCCCCGATCGCAAGACGCAGACTGATAATGCCCAGATTCGCGAGTATATGTGAACAAGCGCGGGTCCCCGGATTGTTCTCCGAATAACAAGGACTCAGCTGTTCCGAAGCGGCCAAAAGTGGTGTTGGGGCGGATTTCGCGACCTTGCCGTTGGTTGCCATCTTTGCGCCGCCGGCGGTTGGTGGAGTCGCAAACCATTCTGCGCCAGCGTGTTCCTTGCGGAAGGGCGGGGGAGCGTCGACGCGACAAATGTTGCCGGGACGCGACTCTCGCGCGTGCGAGAGCATGACTTCCCCGGGTTCCTCTGAGGTCCGCATCTGGTTCTGACAATGTCGATTCATCGGATCAATCCATCGTGGGAATGATGCCATCGGGGTTTGATTTGGGTAAGGCTGAACAGTTCAGCCCTGAAGTCTCGTGGCGATCCGGAGAAGTAGGCTGGCTACTGGGATTCGGATTCAGACCGCTACGCGCGGGGCGGCAGGGGTGACCCCTGCACCCAGTGTCCTTCCATTTCATTCAATCGCAAAATCCCGCCGACGGTATTTTGCTCTCGGTCTGGCGAGAATAGTAATTGCGTCGCGGTGTCTAAGATTGCGGCAGTAGCTCCGCTGGGAGAGCACTACGTTCGCAACGTAGGGGTCGAGGGTTCAAATCCGTTCTGCTCCACCATCCAGTCTCTCGATTCTCGGACATCTCGGAGAATTGATCGAAATAGGCGCGTGTGCGCGCGATTTACGATTACGCGCGGACCCGGAGAACGCCCTCAGCAGAGCAAATCGCCAGAATCGGGCAAAACCTATCCAGGCGCGATTTTGCTAGGTCCGCGGATCATCGCCGTAAATTCGCCCTGCTGATTGTACCCGGAATCCATCGAACGCGTGCCGCCGCCGCGCACGCCGTGAATATCCCCTCACCGACCAGTTCCGAAGTAGTTGTCAGCAACCCGCTGCTACCAGGTCTGGAACTGCATCTCCAGCCGGGCACCATTGTCAAAGACTGGTATGGCCACGTGGTTCATACCGTCACGATCACGCCGATTCCGATCGACCAGCCGCCGTTTCCTCTGCCAATTGGCGTGCAGGTACCGATCTATTTCACGATTCAGCCCGGTGGTTCTTACTTCGAGAATGCGAACGGTCAATGGATAGGCGCGCAGCTTTACTACCCGAATACCTACCATGCGCCGGCGGGGACCTCCTTTGATTTCTGGAACTATAACGCAGCCCCAAGCGCCTCGGGTTGGTACATCTACGGCCAGGGCGAGGTCACTTCGGACGGCAGCCAGGTCGTTCCCGACGCCGGTGTCCAGATCTATGGATTTACGGGTGCGATGGTGGGGAGCCCCTCCATCGCGCCGAGCCCGAATCCTCCGCCGCCTGGCGCGCCGGGCTGCAGCGACGCAGGCGATCCGGTGGACTGCAGCACGGGGCTCTTTATCGAGAGCCACACTGATCTCATGCTATCGGATGTGATCCCGATACAGTTCGCGCGAACGTACCGGACTTCAGATCATATGTCGCGGCCGTTTGGTATCGGGGGCACTGACAGCTACGAGATGTTCCTCGTCGGAAACACCAGCACGTACTCTTATCAATATCTGATACTGCCCGACGGAGGACGCGTTTATTACCAGCGCACATCGTCAGGCACCGGTTATTCGAACGCCGCGTATGAGAATACCACGGCGCCGGGACGCTTCTTCGGATCGACGCTCGCCTGGAACGGTAGTAGCTGGACCCTGACCCTCAGAGACAAGACGCAGTATCTCTTCCCCAACTCCACCGGCACGACGAATCCCGCCAAGGCTGCACTGGTGAGCATCACTGACCGCAACAACAACACGGCAACGATCAGCCGCGATTCTAACGGCAACGTCAGCCAAATACAGTCGCCAAACGGTCGCTGGATCACAGTCCAGCATGACTCGAGCAATCGGATTACCCAGCTCCAAGATAATATTGGCCGCACCGTCTCCTATACTTATGATTCTTCGGGACGCTTGGCGACCGTGACTGACGCCAAGGGCGCCGTCAGTAGCTACACCTACGACTCATCGAATCGAGTGCTCACAATGACGGACCCGAACGGGAACAC
This sequence comes from uncultured delta proteobacterium, assembly GCA_963808235.1. Lineage (GTDB taxonomy): Bacteria > Desulfobacterota > Binatia > Binatales > Binataceae > Binatus. The sequence goes on along the minus strand of CAWEEQ010000002.1, from coordinate 76,514 downwards.
CGTCTTCACCAACCAGTACGATACCGCCGGACGCGTAAAGCAACAGACACTCGCTGACGGCACCAGCACTTTACAGTTCTCTTACGTCACTGACGGCAACGGCAATGTCACTCAAACCACCATCACCGATCCGCTCGGCAACATCGAACAGAAGAACTTTCAGGTCTTTATTGATCCCGGCGACGGAGCCGGCGCGAGACGATGCAGGTGGTCGGGCAGAGCCAAGCAGCGTATACCTTTGACAACGGCAACCGGCTGACAGGCATCAGCCAGGGCAGTCAAAGCGTGGGAATGAACTACGACAATGCCAACCGACGCACCTGTCTGACGCTGCCTAACGGCGTGATCGCAAGCTACGGCTACGACAGTGACTCGCGCGTAACTTCGCTCACATACGGTACGGGCGGGAGCTGTTCGAGCCCGCCCTCGAACCTGGGCAACCTGAGCTACTCGTACGATACTGACGGCCGAATGACGGCAAAGACCGGGAGCTTGGCGTCAACAGGTATGCCCTCCGCCGTCAGCGGCAACACTTTCAACGCGGACAATGCGATGATCTCGTTCAATGGCGCGACACTAAGCTACGACGCTAACGGGAATCTCGCTTCGGATGGCATCAATACCTATACTTGGGACGCACGCAACCATCTGACGGCGATCAGCGGTGCGGCGACCGCCAGCTTTACATATGACGCATTCGGCCGACGCGCGAGTAAAACGATCGCAGGGACGGACATGCAGTTTCTCTACGACGGCCTCAATCCTGTACAAGAACTCCAAGGAGGGACACCGACCGCCAATCTTTTGACCGGCCTCAGAACCGACGAGTATTTCGTACGTAGTGACTCCAGCAACAACGTGTCGACGCTGCTTACCGACGCGCTCGGCTCGACGATCGGACTGGTGGGATCGGCGCAGACCGTCGCGACGAGTTATACGTATCAGCCATTCGGGGCGACGACCGTCGGTGGCGCGGCCAATGGCAGCAGCTATGAGTTTACTGGCCGCGAGAATGACGGGACGGGGCTGTACTTCTACCGTGCACGCTACTACAGCCCGACCTTCCAGCGATTCGTATCTCAGGATCCTATTGGGTTCCGTGGCGGCGATGCCAACGTATACGCGTACGCGCGAAATGCACCGACGGTATGGAACGATCCAATCGGCTGGTGGATCGGTCAGTATCCTCCGCCACCACCCGGATATGATCCTAATACTTGGGGGCCAACCGAGCAATTTCCTAACGGCCGGTGGTATTTGACCGATCCGGGCGGGACGAAATGGATCGCGCACCCGGAGGACGACGATCATTGGCGTCACTGGGATCAACAACCCCCCGGCGGGGGCAAAAACAAGCCGTCGCCCCCTAATTCAGGCAAGCCCTATCAGAACAGTTGCGGACCGGGCCAATCTCCAACAGACCCAAATGGGGATGCGCCGGAGTGGAAGCCGCCGGTATCGGAACCGAACGACAACATGACCGTGCCAGTTGTCCCGATGGACCCAGCGATTCCGCCACCCATCGAAATTCCAGAAATTCCTTTCATTCCAGTGCCGGTGTTCTAGAGTCAATGCAGATAAACGAACAGATAAAATCGCGCCGAGGAGAGCTCGGGTTATCCGAAATCGAAGTGGCCCGTGCCTCTGGGCTCACAATTGATTCTTATTGTGACATCGAATCTTATCCAGATGAGCTTCTCACGCTTGTCGCCTTGCGTAACGTCAAGATGCTCTGCAGCGCCTTAGGTATCAACCTTCTCGACCTCCTGGGCATGCCTTGTGCCTTTTGCAATCGGTCCGAGTGCTTCGAGGACTATCAGTCATCGCGGAGCGAGTTGATACGGCAATACCGGGCTCGCGAAGGTTGGTCAGTCGAAGAACTGTTCGGGAGATTCAAACGTATGCGATGGGCGAGAGTGGAGGAAGAGTTAGAGACGAACCCAGATCAGCTCGAGAATTGGAGACTCGGCATGATCCTAGAGCTCGCGGAAATTCTGCGTATTCCACCGCAGGTCTTGCTAGATGTTCGCTGCCCGAAATGCGGCCGTTAGACGCCGAGATCATCGCGTCGAAAGCGTGCGCCGAGGAGATGACTCGCGACGGCGGCGCCAGCAACCTTGACCAGCTATATGAACCGATCGTTCGCCACGCCGGTGTCCAGTCTATGGATTTACGTGTCCGAGATCGCGCCGGGCGGGTTGGCATCTCTACAACGGCGATCGTCGGCATTCAAATCCGAGTGGTGGCGATGAGTCTCCTAGAACGTAGTTTGAATCGATGATTTGATTGTCAACCACCAAGGGCGTCAACCGCCGCTTGTCAACCGCCGCTCAGGTGTCAACCGGTTGACAGGTTGACGGAGAGCAGTTCGAATCGGACTGCGTCATCCACATTTCAGTCTCCAGATTTTTGGAGATGTCAACGAATCGATCGATTCCTCTCTCGGCGCGATTTACCCAGGTCCGCGGAGCATCGCCTTGGATTAGCTCTGGGGGGTCGCATCATCACTATCGAAGGCGGCCAACGTCCAGACTGGATGGTTCGAACGAATTCATGAACCTGTGGGGGCGTACTTCACCACGCCTTGCCTGTACATTTATCTTTTGCGAGATCGCAGTCTACTATTAATTGGTCGCTCGACGCATTGTCCGGGATTGAGCCGACGCCAGTTCCGCCATTCATGATTAAGTCTTCGCTGAGGTGCTGGCCGTCCGAACTTTCAACGCAAATTCGCCCGCTTACAGATTCAGCGGCGTGAGGCTCGAAGTAAATGATATGGAAAAACGAGTAGGTTCCTTCTATATGAAACGCACCGTTGCTAGCCGACACTGCGTTTGCCGGGTGCGAATCGCCGTAGGAATCGCAGTGACTATCGCCGAGATCATCTGAGTATCCGATCTTAGCACCCTCAACTGGAACGCCGTTGCGAGTAACTGTTCCGTAGATATCCGGCCGCGTGTGATAGTGCAGTGGCAAGGGCAGGCACGAGCTCAGGCAAGTCGCAGTCAGCACAAGCGTAAGAGCTTGGTGAAATCTCATCTGAGCTGTATCGACTCCTTTCCGCGGCGCCTCGATCGCAGCCGCGCCAGGCGAACGTTACCCGCCCTGATCTTCCAAAGAGATTCGAGCTTACATAGGTTTCCGGCGAAGACGCAAAGATCGCGGAGTGTATGCCGGAGGGCGACAAGATGCCGGATTCACGCAGGGAGCAACGGGAGCCTCGTCGATGTCAAAAGCGGGAACATTGATGTTTGAATCATGGCGAAGTACCTCTTCGCGAGTCGCTCGCCGACTTATGCCGCCGATGATTTTTGATATTGGAGCCACCCGCCGGATTCGAACCGGCGACCTGCTGATTACGAACGTAATCCAGCAGGCGTTTTCGTCCAACCCAACTTGAGACACCGCTGTCTAGCGCAATTTGGGATGTTCAGCGATCAATCGTCTCCATTATTTGTTCGGGCGCGCCTGGTCGCTAGAATTTCCGCAACGGGCGAGGCTGCTTCGTCATCCGACTCGCACATTTCGATGCGCACTTCACAATCGCTCGTCGGAAGGCCGATGCTCTGCAGACGCCCCGGTTCTTCGATCAAGACGTTTATCGCATCACGGAGGCGGACCAGCGCGTCAAAGTCACCAACAATCAGTGCCGGAATATTCCTTTTCTTGTCGCCTTCATGCAGGACGAGATTTAGGTTTTCCACTCCACCCTCCACATCATCTACCTTGCTGCTTTGACCCTTCGAATTAATCTCAGAGAGTTGCGATGTTCCACAGAATCTCAACAGATTTCTTAATCCATTTGCAAGCGTCGGCGATTATAGTCACGCGCCGTGAAATTCTCTGAGGCTCGAGAACGCCGTTGGCCGGGTGACCCACGAGCGACACGCGCTTCGCCAAAAATATATGGATGGTCGATCGGAACGCTTCTGGCGGCGCGAATCCGCAGAATCTGGCAAAACCTATCCGGGCGCGATTTTGCCAGGTCCACGGATCATCGCCATAGATTCGCCGGCTCGGCGATGTTTCCGTCGACCAGCGCCAGCTTCTCCGACGGCACGAAGGCGCCGGATTTTGCGATGTTCCGCGAGTTCGCGACGACGGAGTAGCCGCGCTCGAGAAAAGTCCGGACGATGCAAGCTCCGATTCCCTGCGAAGCCCCGGTCACGATGACTGTCTTGGGTTCGTTAGGCATAGAAGAACTCCTTTGCGTTCGTGTGGCAGCTCCAAGGTCATCTAAAGGATCGACGCAGCGATTCGGTCAGAATGACGCGGCGACTTGGAACCGGTGTCCGCTTCGCTGGCGCGGAGCTGTCCGGGGGCCAGAAGCCAGTTCTCTCTGCTCGCATTGTGAGTCTCGGTCAGGATGACAGATGGGCGAGGTCGGTTAGGAGGGATGGCTGCGTGGGGCGCCATCCGAGGCGTTGCTGGGTGAGGGCGCTTGAAGCGGGGGCGTCGTGAGATACGAAGAACCCGAGCCATCCAAAATGATCGGCTGCCTCCTCGGGGGACTTGGAGACTACCGGCATGTTGAGGCGGCGACCGATTGCTTCTGCGATGTCTCGAAGCGGCACGCCCTCTTCGGCGACCGCGTGAAACCGAGCTCCCGCAGATCCCTTTTCTAGCGCCAGCCGGTAGAGGCGGGCAGTATCGAGCACGTGCGCCGCGGGCCATCGGTTGCGCCCCTCGCCGACATACGCTGAGACACCCTTCTCGCGAGCTACGTCGATCAGGTAGGTGATGAGGCCTTGCTTGAGTCGGTCGTGAACTTGCGGCAGGCGCATCACCGACGCGCGCACGCCTCGCGAGACTATCGAAGCTACAGCCTCTTCCGATGCGCTGCGGGGGATGCCGGAGGAGCTGGAAATGGGGGCATCTTCTTCGGTCGCGAGGCGGCCCGGCGCTAAGACGACTGCGGTCCCGGAGGTGACGATCAAGGGGCGGTCAGAGCCCTCGAGCACGGAGCCGAGAGCCTCGACGGCGTGCCGGTCTGCCTCACAGTTAGCCGCGTACTTCGAGAAATCGTGATTAAAGGCGCAGTGAATGACCCCATCGGAGGCGGCTGCTCCGCGGCGCAGGCTTTCCAGGTCTTCAAGATCGCCTCGATGCACCTGGGCGCCCGCGTCGATAAGAGCCTTCGCGCCCGCATCGGAGCGAGCAAGACCGATGACACGATGGCCCGCGTTGATCAGCTCGGGAATGATGGCAGAACCGATAAATCCTGTAGCACCGGTGAGAAAGACACGCATTTCGAGTTTTCCTTTAGTTCATTTGAACCTAAAACACGGACCGGCAGGGGTGACCCCTGCACCCAGTGTCTATTCAATTCAATCGCAAAATCTCGATCAATCGCAAAATCCCGCGGACGGTATTTTTGCTCTCGGTCCCGAGGGGCGTCGGGAGCGGAAAAGAAGGAGCATCGCTGCGTCAGGGTGGTGAAGATCGGCAGGGTGTACTCTGACGCGCACCGTGCCACTGGATATCGCTGGCGCATGGCGGTCACGAAAGATTATTAGATGACGATATGTCTGAGCTCGTCGCATGGGACAATTTCTATGTAATCGTCGGGTCGGCTGCGGGGGCGCTGATCGGATTGCAGTTCGTGGTGATGACGCTGGTTGCGCAGAGCAGGCTTTCGCCACGGGCGGCTGATGCTGGGGCCGCATTTGCGACGCCGACGATCGTTCACTTCGGCACCGTGTTGCTGTTGTCGGCACTCGTGCAGGTTCCATGGCCGTCGATCATCGTCGCAGCATCTGTTTGGGGCCTCATCGGCGTCGGTGGATTCGCGTACGCATCGATCACAACTCGACGGATGCGGAGGCAAACCGTATATCAGCCGGAGTTCGAGGACTGGTTATTTCATGCGATGCTGCCTTTGCTGGCGTACGCAATACTGGCGTGGTCGGCATTCGCGATTCCCTCCTACACGCGTGAGGCTCTATTTGGGGTTGGAGCTGCAGTGCTGCTGTTGCTCTTCATCGGGATTCACAACGCCTGGGACGGCATCGCCTTCCATGTGTATTCCGGCAGTAAGGATACCAGACAGTGAGCGGCGCTGAGTTATGTTCAGACATAGGACCCCGGAACGGCTCTGCGCCCCGCACCTAGTCCGATCCAGCGCGGGCGAGACCGGCACGAATCTCGGGATCCCGGTAACCAGGTTGCTGCCTGACCGTTCGTGGTTAAACTCTTGTGTCGAGTTCACGTTTCGTAATCTTGTTTACGGGAGATCCTTAGTTGCCGCTCGACCACTACGTCTCTCAGGTATATCTCAGAAACTTCTATTCCCCCGTTCTCGGCGACCGAATGTATGCCATGCGGAAGAGCGACTTGAAGTCGTTTACGCCGAATTCAAAATCCGTCTGCAGAATCAATGACGGCAGTACGAATGCCTATCTAAAAGAGGATCGGGCGATCGAGGAATTCTTGAGGACAATCGAGCCGAAATACAATCCAGCTCTTGAGAGGCTCATCGAAGGCAAGATTGACGTCGAATGTATTCGCACGATAGCGGGGTTCGTCGCCTACGTCATTACGTGTTCGCCGACGGGCATGCGTGTCTTTTCTGAACCTCTGAGGGCCATGGTGGAAACCATGGCCGTTCATGCAGACAAAGGGGGATTAATACCGCGGCCACCCAAAGAACTTGGCGGAGAGTCGTTGGCTGAGCTTTTGCGAAGCGGCGACATAAAGATCGAGGTCGATCCCAAATATCCGCAAGCGGTCGGCATCAATTCGGTGATGCAGCACGTCGCCGTCTTTGGAAATTTCAAGTGGGATATTTTACTCAACCCATTTAACGACAACTCGTTTTTTACGAGCGACTTTCCAGTGGCGGTAGAAGAAACCGCAGACTGGCGCATCGTTAGTCGCGTCGTGCCGCTCGCACCCAATCTGGCAATCCGGATAAGGCCGGACCTTACAATTGACAGAAAGCGCGCGGACCTCTCCTTCGAAAATTTTGGCTATCGCATGAAACACCTCCGCCGCAGAGAGGTCGTCGAGATTAACCGGTTGATTGTGCGGTGCGCGGAGGACACCGTCTTCTACCGCGATGATCTGGCATGGATACCGAGGTTTATTGCTAAGAACCGCTACTACCGGGTCGACCAGATCACGAACAAACTACCAGCGCCCGGCGGGTCGTTTGTGATTTCGACGCAGAGGGTCGTGCCGATCTCCCCTTCGCCTGCCGTAGTGCCCTGATTTGGGCTTTTGTCACGCGGGGTTGGTCGTGTCAGCGGGTTGGGGGGAGCATTACTATGTCGTCGAAGTGGGAGAAGTCGATGTAGCCGGTGCCGTCGGGATTGACTTTCAGCACGTCGCCGAAGCGGGCGCCCCAGACGATTTCACCGATCTTGTACGAATGGCGGGCGTGGACGGTTTGCGAGAAGGTCTGATCGAGGCCGGTGATCGAGACGATAATCTCGGGCGCGCTTTGAGCCAACGACTCGCGCGTCTGTCCGAAAAACGGGCTGTCCTCGGTGATCACATGGACAGCGGTCCACGAAAGCATGAAGAGCGGCGAGCGATTCCGCGTCGTCGTCAGGTCATAGAAGCGGCGGATCGAATCACCCTCGAGAGTTATCTCCTGGCGGGTGAAGATGAGATGAATCTGCGCCTCGACGATACGATTGGCGCGCATGTTCGCCATCCGGATCGCCAGGCTGGTTTTTCCGTCGCGCGGTCCGATCACGGCGTAGCGGGTGAATCTGACCCGTGCAGTAGGCCGCGAGAACTTCGAGAAGGTCAGCCCGGTCATGATCGCGAGTCCGAGCAGTCCGAACAGCGCCTCGATCGAAACCAGGATGTTGGAGAAAAGCGTGATCGGCTCCATCTTGCCGTAGCCGATCGTCGCCATGGTCTGGATGCTGAAAAAGAACATGTCGGAGAACGACCCGGAGTGCGTGTTCTCGATGCCGCCATCCCAGTAGTAGCCGGCCGCGAAGAGCAAATTTGCGAGAACGAAAAAACGGTGATCAGAACAATCAGCACCGGCCAGGAGGCGGTGAGCATGTAGTGGTAGAGATCTTCGAGCGCGCGGCCCGCGGTCTCCGAAATAGAGAGATCGTCCTCGGACGAATCAGGCGGGCGTTGTGTTGCCATCGCGGCAGAATATAGCCGACGGTTGGCGGTGGAGTCATCGGGGTCCCGTGAGTGGTCGAAGGGTCTCGCTAACCTAACCCCTAACCCCTTCCCTCGAGGGAAGGGGAACAAAATTCTTTTTTTTCGCCTGCCTCGGAAAGGCTGCTAGCGGGCGAATGCTACCTTCAATGCGTCGGCGGCCTGGCGCTGGCCTTCTTTGCCCTTGTCTAGTGCGTCGGCGAAGCTTACGAAGCCGTGGGTCACGCCTTCGTAGCGGGTGCAGGTGACCTTGACGCCCGAGCTTATCAGGCGCTGGGCGAATCGCTCGCCTTCGTCACGCAGTGGATCGTGACTCGCGGTCATGACCAGCGCGGCTGGCAGACCCGCGAGATTCTTCGATCGGATCGGACAGGCGTATGGATTGGTCTTCTCGGTACTCGCGTCGAGGTAGTTGGTCCAGAACCATTCCATGTCGGCGCGCGAGAGCACGTAACCGTCGGCGGCGAATTCCTTTTGCGATGGTGTGTCCATCGCCGCGTCGGTCACCGGATAAAGGAGTAACTGGAAGACGATCGAAGGACCGCTGCGATCCCGCGACATCATCGAAACTACCGCCGCGAGATTTCCTCCTGCGCTGTCACCACCGACCGCGAGCCGGGCCGGGTCCGCGCCGAGCGACGCGGCATTTTCAGAGACCCATTGCGTCGCGGCGTAGCAATCCTCGGTGGCGGCGGGAAAAACGTGCTCCGGTGCGAGCCGGTATCCGACCGACACCGCCACGCATCCCGCGAGATTGGCCAGCGCGCGGCATACGCGGTCATGACTCTCCAGATCGCCGAGCACCCATCCGCCACCATGAAAATAGACCAGCACGCCCATCGGTGGATTTCCCTCCGGCGTGTAAACGCGGACTGGAATCTCGCCGCTCGCAGTGGGGATATGACGATCCTCGACCCGGTAGATCGGTTCCACAGGCAGAGGATTGGCCTCGAGCAGCGCCCGCATCTTGGCTCGCGCCTGTTCGGGAGTTTCCGCGCGCAGGAACATCGGGCCGGCGGCGTTGAAAGTATCGAGCAAGATTTTCATCTGCGGATCGAGAATGGCCTTAGCCATGTAAATCTCCTTAGGAGTCGCGCGGTCGGCGAAGCCCGGCGTCGGCGTCGGTGAAGACGCGCGGTTGCCAAGCTGATACTTAGGTTACGCGACGCCGGCAGTGCAAGCCGGAAATTCGCAAGTCAGCGCGCGTAGTGGCGGAAGTCGGCGCGCCAATGAGCGCGGAACCACGGCGCACCGTCGCGAGTGCCATAAACGTCGGCGCTGACCAACATGTCGTCACCGCCGATGCGGCAATCGAGATGCGTGGTCTCGTCCACCGCGAAGGTCGGCGCGTACGAGTCGCGACCATTGCCGTATTCGTCGAAATGCAACTGCGCGAGCATCGAGGCGTACGCGCGTCCGTCAGTCCGGACCGGCACCACGTTGCCGCGCGGATTGATAATCCGATCGCTTGCCTCGACGCCGGTCTCGGTGAAGGTGAGCGTGAATGGCTGGTTGCCGATGCGCTTGTAGCAGAGCCGGTACGTCTTCGGCGTCCAGAAACCGACCTTGTGCGCGCCGGGCTCCTTTCGAATCCAGTCGAGCTGCTCAACTTCTCCCTGCCAGCATCCGCGAAACACCGCAGGAAGTGCGGGCTGGCTAATCATCGGGGCCACGTAACTTGGCTCAGATGCTTGCGGCGCGGGCGATGGGGGCGGCGCGACGGGTTGCCGCTGCGGTGCGAACAATTGCGGCGGCAGCAATTGAATCGTGTCGCCATTGTCGGAGCCCTCGGGAGTAGTCGGCCATGGCGGCGGCGCCTGACGCGGCGGCGTATAAGGCTGATTTTGTTGCGAGGGGCCGGGAACCTCGAGGGTCGATTGCGCACCCGCGTCACGCCCGCATATCGCAACCAGTCCGAGCCCGAACGTCGCAATGGCGATAAGCGCGATTAGTGAAACGAATCGAGTACGCATCTGGCTTCTAACGATCATACTACTAATGAATACGGAATGCCGTCGGGCGGGGATTCGTCGCGGCTGGATTGCGTTCGATGGCGCAGTTAGCATCGGGGGCGACTCGGAACTTCTCAGCAAGGTAAGACTCTGAAAAAATGAGCGATCAAAACGTTAATTTCGAAGCGGCGTGGGCGATCAGCCAGGCGCCGGCGACTGGACGCCGCGCCGAGGCGCATCGACTGGCCAATGCGATGCGCCGGGTGATCGATCATTTGGTGCAAGTCGCGGCGCCGGAGGAGGACCTCAGGGCAGCTGCTGACGCGCTAGAGCGCTATGCCAAGCGGCTCTCGAAATATCCAATATCGCGCAGCTACGAAGGATTCGCGGAGAGCGCGAACGCGGGCGATCCGCACGCATTTTTCGATCACAGCCCGTTGATTGGAATTGCAAATCCGCTCGCGCCGCCAATTCGCCTCGCGGTGCTCGGCAACAAGGTCGAGGGTCATGCGACTTTCGGGGTTGCGTACGAGGGGCCGCCCGGTCACGTGCACGGAGGATTCCTCGCCGCCGCGTTCGACGAGGTTCTCGGGATGGCGCAGTCGCTGACCGGGAATCCCGGGATGACCGGGACGCTCACGATTCGTTATCGACGGCCGACACCGCTGCTGACGGAGCTGGTCTTCGAGGCATACGTAGATCGCGTCGAGGGGCGCAAGATTTTCACGCACGGAACGCTGTCGGCGAACGGGCAGTTGACGGCGGAGGCGGAGGGACTGTTCATCGCAGTCGGCCAGGAGCGCTTCGCCGCAATGGCCGCCGCAGTGTCCGAGCGCGCCAGCGCGCGGCCTCACAAGAAGTAAGCTTGAGTCGGTGGAAGAGAAGTCGCGTAAGTACCGATGCGTTCGATTCGGGTAGTTCTTTCGCGGGAAATCGCAGCATTATCGGGCTTATCCCGGGACTCGGCGCCTGTCTGAACTTTTAACGTTCTTCCGGTGCTGTAAGGACGGGAGTTTGCCTTGATTCAGGTCGAAACTGACTGAATTCAAGCGCTTTTCATGACTGGCAGCGCTCTTGCTGGATCTAGTCACTCCCCAATCTCACCGCCGGTTTCACGGCGGAAATTAAAAGTGAGGTAAAGAGGATATATGACGCTAACCCGTACAGTATTTGCCGGAGGAGCGCTCGCCGTGTTCGTCGGTTTCCCGATTTCCGGCGCTTTGGCTCAGAGTCCAGGCTCTATGAGCGACAGTGGCTCTGCGGCTTCGGCACCGGCTTCCATGAACGAGAGCGGTTCTGCGGCATCGGCACCGGCTGCAGGCGCGCAGCAGAGCGCGCAAATAGATGACGCGACTCTGCAGAAGGCGGCCAAAGCCTACGTCAAGGTGAAACAGATCGTGCATCAGACGAAGCAGGCGAGCCCGGCCGGCGCGCAACCCGACGAGGCATCTGCGCAGTCAGAGAAAATAGCCGCGGTGAAGACCGAAGGTCTGGATCCTCAGCAATACAACCAGGTCATCCAGATGGTTCAGAATGATCCCCAGCTTCAGCAGAAATTCGTGAACTACGTGAATCAGAACGGCGGCGACGCTGACTAGAGGTGACATCGCGCGAGTGACCTCTCCCGCCATTTTGCGGGAGAGGTCGGCGCCGGAGCACGCGAACGCAGCCTCTTACATTCAGGTCGATATTTCCCAAAACCTAACCCCTAACCCCTTCCCATAGTGGGAAGGGGAACCGGTCGTGTGGGAACCGGTCGTGCGGGGAACAGTTCGCGCAGTTCGCGTCGGACGATTCAGTCAGTCGGGGCGGACTAGGCCGGATAGGCCGGCGAACAGGAGCGGGGTGATCGTCCATCCGGCCAGGATGTGCACCCATAGGTAGCATCGAAGGAACCGGCTCGGCAGGGTTTTCGAATCGAGCGGATCCGCGCCGCGCCTTACTCGGCCGCGCGCTGCGTGGCGCGGATTGGGCCGCCAGTATTTGTCCTGATGCAACTCGACCACGGGCAGAAAATTTTCGAGCGAATATATCAACGGATTAAAGACCGGATAGTGCGGGGGCGCTTCTCCACTAGCGACGAACTCGCGGTAGGCGGCCTCCTCGGTGGGCGTGATGATGCGCTGGTGGTAGCCCCATCCGAACAAAACAGTGCCGACGAGGACGAATCCTGCGATCCACCAGAGTGCCAGCAGCGGGCGGTAGCCAAAGCCGATGGTTACTTCGAGCATCAGGTTCCAGGCGCGCTGAAAGGCGGTCAAATGACCATACCGTCGAAGTGCGATTTCCTTTGCGATTCGAACTTCGGTCGCGCCTTCCTCGCGGCCGGCCTCAGCGAGGACTTTCGCCAACTGGCGAAACGGCTGCGGGCGATAGCCCGGCGTTTGCAGCGCCAGCCATCGGAGACGCGCGGGCGCTTCGCCGGGACCTCCTGCAATCTCGCCATACACGAATCCGCTCACGATTAGATTTCCGGGCGCCGGCCAGCTCCCCTCTTCGTCCCAGATTGCACCGGCGCGCGTGTTTTCGAGGTCGAGCGTCGTCTTCGCCGTGTGCTTCACTTCGACCCAGTAAAACGTCCCGGCGATTGTCGCGCGCTCAGCATTCAGACCGCCGTCGCCCTCAAAGACCACGTCGTGGAAGCTCAGGTCGTGGCCGATTTTCGCAAGGCGCGCGTCGACGGTGCCGTTGGTCGTAAAGTGCTCCTGGAAGAGCACGTCGCCGCCGATATTCGCCTCGACCAGGTTTACCGTGTCGTTCCCGCCGTCCATGATGCTTGCGCCGGTGAGGTCCAGGGAGCCTTCGACTTTCGCGCGCATGAAAGTCATCGGACCGTAGTCACCGAGCTGAAACGACAAGTCGCGGTGGGTGACTGACATGTCGGCGTCGACAGGCCCGGTGCGCGAGCGGCGGACCTCGATACCCTCGAGGTGCGCCGACGACAAATCGATTCCGTCGGGGAGGTAGCACTTGACCAGCGTGATCGGCTTGTCGACGGTGGCGTAGGAGAGATCGAGCTTGCCGGCGATGCGTGCGCCGGCGAAGCCGAGGCCGCTTGGATGAACGACGCGCGAGGCGTCGGCGTCGGTCGCGAGCCATACGATTATTTCCGCGCGGACGATGCGCTCGGGTCCCCAATGCACGGCTTGCGCGGTGTCGTTGGCGGGATTGTCGGGATCGTCGCTTGGGCCGAGCCACGCCAGCGCGCGCATCGGCGCCGCACGCAGGAGTTTTCGTTCGGCCGCGGTCAGCGCGGGTCCGAATTTAGTTTGCGCCATTCCTTCGAGGGCATCGGACTTGGCAGACGTGTCGGAACTCGCGCCTGGGGCTGAAGCGGCCAGCGATAGAGATGCACTGAAGATCAGCAGCGCCAGCGCGAGTGCAGCGGCGATTGCTTTTCGCTGTTGGTCCATTCAGAACTGGGTTAGATCGTTGAAATTGTAAAGCGCCCGCCCCATGTAAGGCGGGATACTGAAGATACCGTAGGTCAAAGTCAAAGGAACTTACCCGTGGAAGCTGAACAGAAAGAGAAGCTCGCGACGCTGCTGGCGGCAGAAAAAGTCGCAATCCTTGTGACTCAGGGCGAGCAGTGGCCCACGGCGACGATGCAGGCGTTTGCGGAAACGGCGGAGCTGGATTTGATCTTCATAATGAATGACAGCTCGGAGAAGTTGCAGAACCTGCTGAAACATCCGTATGTCACGGTTTACGTGGACGCTCGCGAACAGGGCAAGATTGAAACGTTTGAGATTTCGCGGGTGCTGATCCAGGGAGTCGCGAGTGAGGTTGCGCGCGACGGGCCGGAGTGGGAACCGATGAAGGACGTGATGCTGAAGAAGTGTCCCTTCGAGGCGCCGTTCTTCAAGTATCCGACGCTCAAGATGATGCGGGTCAGGCCCAGCCGGCTATCCTACGCGGGCGCCGATCGAGTCAACTTTCGCGCCGACTTTTGAGAATTGCCCGCTAGCCGCGCCGTGATATAAGAAGGCAGTTGAATAGTGACTAATCTCGTCAAGAAAATTGCGCCATATGCCGAAGAGTTTCGGCGCAACGGGTTCGTGATGGTGCCCGACCTGCTCACGGGCGACGAACTTGATCGGTACGGAGCGGCCGTCGACGAAGCGGTCGCGCGGCGCAAGCGTTTCGACACGCGCAAACTCGGCGAGAAGACGCCCTACGAGCAGTCATTCATCCAGTGCATCAATCTGTGGGAAGACTCGCCGGCAGTCATGCCGCTCACGTTTCATCCGATCGTATGCGAGACGGCTGCGCGTCTGCTCGGCGTCGATGCGATTCGTTTATGGCACGATCAGGCGCTCTACAAGGAAGCAGGCGGCCGGCTGACGGATCCGCATCAGGATCAGCCGTACTGGCCGATGAATGAAACCGACACGATCACGGCGTGGATTCCGTTCGACGGCTCATCGCTCGCGACCGGATGCATGGGCTATGTGCCGGGCTCGCACGCAGTTGGCCTGCGGGAATTCGTGAACATCTTCAGGCCCGAGGACGCGGTCGAAATTTTGAAGCGGCCCGAGATCAAAGACACGCCGCCGGTTTGGGTCGAAGTGCCGCGCGGCGCCGTTGCGTTCCATCATGGACTTACCGTGCATATGGCGAAGCCGAATACCGGCGCGAGCACCCGGCGCGTGCATACGATGATCTTCTTCCGCGATGGATCGACACGGAAAACCGCGTTCCCCCATGACTCCGTCGAGCGCTACCGAATCAAGATTGGCGAGGCGATCGACAGCCCGGTTACGCCGATCGCATGGCCGCGCGCCGCCGGCGATTTCCCCGAGCCGCCCGATGCACCGATCGGCGAAATCTTCGCAAAGGCAGTAGAGCTGGGCGCATTCCCGGACAAGAGCAAACGCGCGCCGTCGTAAACTTTCAGGACTCCGCCGCTGGCGCTACTTGCAACGGACCTCTTTTACTACGCGGCCGCCTCCGCCACCGAAGCGAACGTTGGCATCATAGGTGACCTCGCATCGCGTGACGCCCTCCGGCAAACGCCGTGAGATCTGCGCGGTGGTGTTCGCATAATTGCACTGAAGCCAATAGCTGCCATTCTTCGCTAATTTCCAGGTTTGGAAGACCCTGTAATTGGTCGTTTCCTCGTTGTCGGGTAGCAGCGACGCTTGATTGGCGGGCGGCCCGTCGAAGATCGTGACTCCAGCGATCGCCGTATCGTAGCCGGAATAAGTAACGTTCCAGTCGGCACCTGGCGCCGACGCTCGCTGTTCGACCACGAGGGTTTGCGGACATGTCGCCTGAGCGCAGGCGAGATGCGGCGCCGCAATCGCGCACGCGAAGACAATCAGAATAAGTGTGAACCGTTTCATCAGGCACCTCTTGGCAGAGGCGCCAAGTCTAGAATGCTAGCCCGGAAAAAACGAGCGCGGGGCGGAACCGCGAATCTGATTCGCATCCCGCCCCGCTCGAGGACAAGCACGCGGCCCGCGCCGCGGTGTGTTTAACTGGTTACCGCTCGGTTCTGGTTCGCTTGAAGTATGGACGCACCGGTCTCGCGATTATGACAACCGCGATCGCCAGTCCGGCCAGCAACGATACTGCTTCCATCATCATCTTACTAACTCACTTTGCGCGAACACTTGTTAATCGTCCGCGCGAAAAAAAATCTATCCCAGTTCGCTCCATCATGAGCTTGCGCTCATCAATCGAGTCGCATTTGTCGGAGAAGGTTTTCAGGAACGCCTCGGGAAGCCGGTCAGACTCAAGTCTGGGCCCGGATTCTTCCCGTGCGTGGAATGCGATCGACTACGCGAGGCTCGCGAAGGAGAGAACGATGTAGGCCAAGGTCAGCACTGCGAAAGCCGCGCCAGGCAGCTCACTGAGCAGAGTGTTCTGCGCGATCCGATCCGCTGCGATGGTCTCGGTCTGTTCATTCGCCTGCTGGAAGCCCGCGAGTCGTGTTTGACTAATTGTGGTAGCTGCCATTTTCCTGTCCTCCCGTCAAATCAGTTACACGGGGGGTAGAGCAAGCCCGATGCCAATAATGGAAGTGTGCATTTCATTGGACAATTTCGGGCGGGTGCAGTCGTAGTCATTTGCGATTCGCAAAACGTTTGCCGCGACTCGCGAAAACTTCTCGATTTCCTCAGATTCCGGCGAGTACTTCCGCCATCAATGGCGAAGCAGTCGCGCGACTGCATGCAGCGCGCTCATGCCGCTGAGTCTGCGGAGATTGTTGCGAGCATATTACGGGCGCGGAGGTGGTGCGGGCGCGGCGTTGTTCAGCGGATGCTCCTTCAGGAACGTCAGCATCTTGTCATTAAAGTCCGAGGGCCAGCGCAGATGACGCGCCGCGCCGCGCAGACTTCCGAGACTGCCGACCTGGCCGTTGCCCATCGCGTCGGTGCCGCAGGCGTTGTCGCACGAGCCGATTTGATTGCCCGCCGAATCGACAATGACGTCGTCGACGCGGTCGCCGAGGTCGTGCATCCGAGTCGCGAATCGGGTGCCGTTCGGACAGATGCCGCCGATATCGCAATCGTTACGAACGTGGATCAGCGGGACACGCGGATTGAAGAGTTGAATCTGGCCGACTCCGCCGGGAGCGGACGCGATCGGGATCTGGGGACATGGATCGTTGAAGGCGGAGAACGGATCGGGCGAGGAGTAAACCGCTGCGGCAGCAATCCACGGCCGATTCAGGGCATACAGGATCGCCATCGCAGCACCGTTGGACCAGCCCATCACGTAGATTCGATTGCGATCTACTTTGCCCGACGCGACATTATCATGCACGAAATGATCGATCGTCGCGGCGTCCTGATTCTCGGGGTACGGCGTGCCTGCGATCTTCACCTCGCCGCTCGGGTTCAACTGGCGGTACCAGTTGTCCCATCCAAGCCCGTTCGAATCGAGACCGGGATAGAAATGCGACGTATAGCGGCCCTCCGGCGCGAGCAGGATGAAGCCGGGCTTTTTGCCGCCGAGATCGGCGTGGTCGATCAGTCGAACGAGACCGGTGAGGCGAATCGAATCAGCAGTCGCGATCGAGCCGTGCAGAAAAATTACGAGAGGCAGCGGATTCTCTTTGCCGGCGGCCACCGGTTCGTAGAGGCAGGCATAGCGATTGTCGCCGTTCGCATCGGGCCACGGGCCAAGGACAGTTCCGCCGAAACAAATCGGATTGTGCGAAGAGACAAAGCTCGCGTAGGCGCCGTGATTCACCTCGGCAGGCGCGTCCCCGAACGGACCGCATTGCGCTCCGCCGGCGGCGGCATTGATGCTTATCGCGACCGCAATCAGAACAACCACCAGGCTCGCCAATGCTCTCATGTATCCATAGTGCTGAAGTCAGTGGCGAGTTGCGAGGGTCGCGATATCGAACTAACTGCCAGCCTGGCTTTCAAAGTACTTACGGTTCTCTTCAGTCCTAGGAGCAAGAGTCACGATTAATTTCTTGGCGATGTCGCGAACTAATTGCCAGCCAAGATTACTCATCGCTTGCAAATGTTCTTCTCGGGCGTAACTACTGCCCTTTAACGCCTCGCCGCTTAACGCGTGCAGCGCCGACGAGAGCTCTTTCATTCCTTCCATCTGATCGTTGGTAAATTTGATGACTTCTTGGCGAATGAGATAGTCAACCTGGAATCCGTCGCGTTGCAACTCCCAGGCAACGTTATACTCCATCACGGCGCACTGCTGGGCGGGAGATTCAGCCAGGATTGATAGCGTTTTGACAAAATAGAAATAGTAATTTTCCTCTAGCTCTCTCGGACTAATCATCGGCGCTACCTACGGACGTTCTATATTCAAGGTTGCAGAGGAAATCCAAATCTGGTTGTGGCGTTCCCTTAATAGTCGAGCCAAGCCCTCGCGAATTAGAGGAACGAGTGCCCAATTGTCATCTCATAAAGAGTTCTGAACTTTGGTGAAACTTGTATCTTAAGTGATCGGCGGATCACAGAGTCCGGGTAACATCTTCGCGTCACGGACGTCGGGCATTACGGATGTGCCGGCATCTCGACGGCTCCCACAGCGTACGCGACGGCTGCCGATGAAGTCAGCAGGTCGGCGCGGCTCTGGACAATCGTGTAGCGCGCGTTCGCAAGATCGCGATCGGCAGTCAGCAACTCGACGATCGTGCTGAGACCCTGCCGATAAGTGTCGAGATTCGCGGCGTACGACTCATTGGACGCGGCGAGCAGCGCCTTGGCGTACTCGTAGCGTTTCAGCGCGGTCTGAAATTCGTAGTAGGCGCGCCAGACGGAGCTTATCGCATCGACCTCGAGCGACTTGAGTTGCGCGCTGGCCGCGTCGCGTTCGGCCTCGGCCTGGCGGACATCGTTGAGGCGTTTGAAGCCGGTGAAGATATCCCATTTGATTGTGAGCAGGCCGGCATATTGAGGCTGGCTGGTCTTGACGCTCGGGGTCCCATCGAACCGGTAGCCCCACATTTGCTCACCGTAAGCGCCCGAGACTCCCACGACGGGAAAGAATTCAGCCTTCGCGCGTTCGACCTGCGCGCGGCTCGCCACGAGCGTCGCGACCTGGGCCGCAAGATCGGGACGTTGGCGCACGGCTGTTTCGATTAGCTGATCCACTTCGCCGCCCAATCCCGCGGGAATCGGCAGGCTCTCGAGGTTGGGCACATCGAGCGCGGTGTTGGCGGCGACGCCGAGCGCGACCGCCATGCTCGCCTGCGCTTCGCGCACCAGCAGTTGGGCGCTCGCGAGATCGTACTCCGATTGCGCGACGCGCTGCCGTGAGAGCAGCAACTCGGGCTGGGTTGCCAATCCAAGATCGACGCGTCGGGTGACTGCCTCGTCGTCAGTCTTCGCGAGCTCGACGTTCTGTTCCGCGGCTTGCACCGCGGCCTTGGCCGCGCCGATCGCATAGAACGAGCGCTGGGTTGCGAACACGACGTCCTGGAGCTTGCGATTGAATGAGAAGTTCGCGGCGGCCAGTTGATCGCGCGCCGCGGCTGCGCCGGCATCGCGCCGGCCGAAGTCGAGCAACGTGTAAGTGAGCTCGATAGCCGGGGTTACGCGCCACTGCTTGAGGACGCCGTCTTGTCCGGGCAACTCGAAAATTCTGCGGGAATATGCGGACGTGACCTCCGTACTGACCACCGGATAGTACGGCGCGCGCGAACTTCCGTAGCTTGCGGCCGCGGCGCGAGCCTGAAGCCACGTTCGGCGAGTGTCGGGATTGTTGCTGAGCGCGATATCGATCAGCGCCGGCAGGTCGTACTTATTGCCTGCGCTGGTTACCCGAGGCTCGGGCAGCGTACTCGGCGGCCGCGCCTGCGTCGGTATGACGAACTCGTTCGCTGCCTCGGACCTTGGTATCCAGGCGCGATCCGATGCCGCCGGCGAGAATTTGTTCGGATACACTTCGGGCTGCTCGGCAAAGTAGGTGCATCCGCTCGCGCATAGCGCGAGGCCGAGCGCGGCCCCGATGAGCTTCCAACCGGTGCGGCACGTTCCAAAATACTTCTTGATAGAAAGGTCAATTTTCATAAAATGATTCTCACCCGCAGTTGAACGGACATTAGATCCCGGAACGTGCTTTTGCACAATCCGGCGCGTAGAATCTTCGGGCCATGCGATTCGCTTTCACGCACGTGGGCAGATTTGCGCCGCTATTCGTCGCCGCTTCCCTGCTTTCGGGATGTGATCCGGTGGTCAATATCGCCGGCGCGAATTTTCCCAGCTGGCTATTCTGCGCAATATGCGGCGCGATTCTGACCGTTGCCATTCGTCCAATCTTCGTGGTCACGCGCGTCGAGAGCTACCTGTGGCCGCTGCCGATCGTGTACCTGAGTCTCGCCATCCTGATGGGATGCGTGGTGTGGCTGATCTTCTTCAACCGAATCTGAAAAGATCACGATGGCCATGGCTAGCGACACCGACGAAGTATCGATGACCTTGCGATTCGCCGGGCATCTGCTGAGCGCCGCGATCGTGGCGGCCACCGTTATCGTCGGGCTCTACGTCGCGCGCCTCTACTACGAGTATCCGCGCACCGACGACGCTTACGTTCGCGCCAACTGGGTCGGAATCGCGCCGCACGTGAGCGGGCCGATTACGGAACTGCCGATCGTGGACAATCAGTACGTCAAGCAAGGCGACCTCCTATTCATCGTCGATCCGCGGCCGTATCAATCGGCATTGGACGCCGCGGTCGCCAAGCTGCAATTGACCGAGCTCAATATCAAGGCGCTCGAAGATGCGATCCGGACCGCTAAATCCGATCAAGTACGGCTCGAAGCCGATGCGGCGTACGACAAGCAGTATCTCAATCGCATTGAGCCGCTGCTCGCGAAGCATTTCGTCACCGCCAACGACGTCTTCAACGCCCGCTCGCGAGTGAGTGCAGCGGAGGCCGCCGTGCAGGCCGCGCGCTCTGACGTCGGCAAAGCACAAAACCAGCTCGGCCAGTACGGCAATATCAACGCCTTACGGAAGGCGGCGGAGGCTGCGGTTTACGACGCGAAACTCAACGTCGGTTATTGCTCGGTACGCGCGCCGTACAACGGTTGGGTCACGAATCTCAACATCTCGGAAGGCCAGTATGCCAACGAAGGCCGTCAAGTCGTCAGCCTGGTCGACGATCGCAAGTGGTACGTGATTGCGAATTTCCGCGAGACGTTTATGTCGCACATCCAACCCGGCATGACCGCCGAGGTCTTTGTACTCGCCTATCCCAACAAGCGCTTTCGTGGTCGCGTGCAAGGCGTCGGATGGGCGCTGTATCAGCAGAACGGCGCGACCGTCGATGGGCTGCCGCAAACTGAGCCGACGCTCAACTGGGTGCGGCTCTCGCAGCGCTTTCCCGTTCGTATCGTGCTCGAGGATCGCGACCCGAAGTACCCGTTCAAGACGGGCTACACGGCGGTGGTAACGATCCAGGGATACCGCGATCAGGATCGACGCGATCACGATTTTCGCGAACAGAGCAGTCACTGAAATGGCCGGCTTCGCCAAACCGGAGATCCGCCTCGCGCAAGCACCAGGTTGGTTCGATCAGCTTGCCGGGCTGCTCTCCCGGGAGCTTGCACCCAGCTCACGAAAACTCCGTACTGCGCTTCGCCTTGCCATGATGGGGACGATCGGCGCTGGCCTGATCGCGAGCTGTCACGTCAACAACGAGCTCGGCACTTACATCGTGTGGCTGCTGGTGGGAGCGGGACCGATGATGTCTGCTCGCAAGGCAGTTGCGTTTCTGATCGCCCTGGCGTTCACGCTCGCTGCATCGGTCGTGCTGGCAGGGATACTGTCGGAAACGCCCTGGCTGATGCTCCCGTTCCTCTTCACGTTGATCTCGTTCACGACCTACATTGGAACGACTCATAAACTGGGCGCGGCTCTTCTCCTCATCCAGGTTACGTTCCTTTTCCTTTACTACGGCGTCGCATATGCACCCGACGAAATCGGTTGGTCTGCCGCGGGAGAATTCGGTGGGAGCGTGATCGCCTTCGGCACGATCGTCCTGTTCGACAACTGGATTTGGCCCGACCCGGGCGAAAATATCCTGCTCGAATCGCTGGGAGCGACCATCGCGCGCGATCGCTCGCGGCTCCTGCTGGCTACAAAGTTTTATCTGGATTACCGAAGCGCGCCGCGACCGCGGATGCCACCGCCAACCTCGGATCTTCCCGTGCACATGGCGCTTCTGAATCAAGCCGTGGCCGAAGGTGGATCCGCGCATCGCCATGCGATCCTGCTTGCGGCGGTCACACGCGTGGCGCGTATCGGTCTCGAAGTGGATCGCCTGACCTTCGCGGCGCGTCAGAACGTACCACGAGAAATTCGCGCGATGGTACGGCCCGAAATAGAAGCGACGGTGAATGCGCTTGCGGCCGTGTTCGACGAGATCGCCACCGAAATGCACACTCACCTCTCCGTTGGCGCCGACCTGCCGCCTCCCGCCTCGCGGACCCGCGCAGAATCTGCGCTTGACACTCTCAGTGCTCGCGTCATCCAGGTCAGACCGACATATATACGCACGGCGAGTTCCGCGGAGATCGAGAATTTCGCGTCCTTCACCGATTCGATTGCTGCGCTGACCGGACATGTCGAACGCCTGCTCGATGAACCTCCGCCGCCGCCCGCCGCGGCACCGTCAAAGAGTGCTGCTCCGCGCTCGACTGCTCCGGATCCTGAGGTCGTCCGCTTTTCGATGAAGGTCGGTTTCTGCGTAGTGATCGGTTATGTGATCGGCCTCATCACGCAGCGTCCCGATCTATCCACGATCCTGACGACGATACTGATAACCGCGCTTCCGACCTACGGGGCCGCGCTGCGCAAGATGATCCTGCGGATAATCGGTGTGCTAATCGGCGGGGCACTGACTCTGCTGACAATCATCATCGTCACGCCCAACTTCGAAACTCTTCCGGCGTATATGATGGCGCTCTTCGTAGTCTTCTTTATCTCCTCCTACTCTGCTCTCAGTAGTGGACGTATTTCATACGCAGGAAAGCAGATAGGCACGACCTTCGCGTTGGCGTTCGCCGGCTTGAGCCCCGCCTTCGACGTCTATGCACCGCTGTGGCGAATCTGGGGAGTTCTGCTTGGCACCCTGGTCGCTGGAATCGTCTTCTTACTGTTGTGGCCGGAATACGCCGGTGATTCCTTGTTGCCGAGACTGCGTAAAGTAATTCGCGACACGCTTGCCCTGGCGCCCGGCGGTTCCGCCGCGAACACTGAGGACGAAATCCAGCAGGCAAACTCGGCGACCATGCGTACCCTCGCCGAAATTCTGGAGGTCGCGGATGATGCACAATTGGAAGGCCGCACCAGTACCGTCAACCATAACGCGATCGTCGAGGCGTCCGGAACGCTGCGGCGCATCGCGAACCGGATGGCATCAATAGCGAATGGGCGCATCGTTACTCCCGTGCCGCAACTGGACCCGGTGACCGAGTCGGCGCGCGAAGCAGTGCTCGACGCCGTTCGCAGGCAACTTCTATCGTGGCTCGACTTCTTCGGCAGCAATGCCAGCCTGAGCGCCGCGGCCGCACAGGCAATCGCGCGCGCAAACTCACCCGATGACCTGGCAGCACCTCTCGAGCAGTTCGGCTCACGGCTGGAGGAGCGACAATTCGCCCGAGTCGAATCGTGGACGATCGATCAGCGTCGCGCGATCCTTGCCGAACTGCATTCGATGCGCCGCCTCGAATACCTCGTCCCTCAGCTGAATCGATGGCTCCCGCAAATTCCGGGAGCGGCGTCGGTTTCAGTTGACCGCGTCAGCTCGCTCGGCCTTTGACGGTTTTCGGAGACTGATCGATTTGTCTGGTGCTTCATTGTTTGTTCCTCAATTCGCAAAGAATCGTAGCAATTCCTGCAATACTTCTTCCGGCTGCTCTTCCGCCAAGTAGTGTCCGCTGTTCAGCGCTCGGCCGTGGACGGGTGCACGCGCATGCTGTCGCCACACCTCAAGCACGTCCCAAAGCTTGCCCACGGCACCTTTCTCTCCCCAAAGCGCGAGAACTGGGCACTCTATTTTTCGTCCTGCGTTCTCGTCTTCCTCGTCCATCTCAAGATCGATGTCCGCGGCCGCTCGGTAATCCTCGCAACTCGCGTGGATTGCTTCTGGCTTACAGAAGCAACGCTTGTACTCCTCCAGCGCTTCGTCCGTCAGCGCTCCGGAAGTGCCGCTTTGCAGCTTGAAATGTTGTTCAAGAAAGAAAGCGGCGTCTGCACCGATCATGTGTTCTGGAAGCGGAGCCTCCTGAATCAAAAAGAACCACCACATATACTTGGTGGCAAACTCCTTTGAGGTATCGCGATACATCCGCAGTGTAGGCAAAATCTCCATGAAACAGACTTTGCGGACAGCCTTGGGATGGTCGAGGCACATCCGATGAGCTGTCCGCGCGCCGCGATCATGGGATGCGACGAAAAACGTTTCATGACCGAGATGGTGCATCACGTCGACTTGGTCCTGTGCCATCGCCCGAAAGGAGTAATTCTCATGGCGTGCGCCTCCCTCCGGCTTGCCTGAGTCGCCGTAGCCTCGAAGGTCCGTCAGCACCACGGTGTACTGCTCGGAGAGCCGTTCGGCGATTTTGTGCCAGATGAAATGCGTCTGAGGATACCCATGCAAAAGTAGCAGTGGCGGGCCGGCACCTCTTCTCAGAGTGTGAATCGTCGCCCCTTGCGTTGCTATGTCTTCGACTGTGAAGCTCTCAAACGCCATTCGAACACATCCAGTTCAAATCCGAATCATGCGAATTCCCTAAACGATTTGGCAATCAAAACACCGATCGTATCGACAAGCCCATCAGGTCGGGTCGGATGAGACGCCGACGACCGATGGCTAGATCGGGTTTTCTTCGAAGAGACGCGCGACCATCGCCGAGTCGAGATAGGCCCTCACTCGGTCGATGGTGTCACCATCGAAGTGAACGACCCAGCAGTATCTGTTGTCGAACCTCAGTCCGTTCTTCGCCGTGGCCAAGGAGTGAAGTTCCGCGACAGCCTGGTCATCCTTTACGAGCAGATGCTCGACGACCAGTTGAGCCCCGTTGGGCAGAACCTTGCCGAGCTTCGCGAAAGTCCCGGCAATGAAATCAGATTTCGACTTGTAGTGACCGGCCAGCGGATGCGTGCCTTCGACGATCCAGTCGACCTTGTCGGCTACATGCTCGAAAAAACCCGCGCCATCGCCGTGCTCAAGCCCCTTGAAAATCTTTCTGACGTAGTCTTCGGTGATCATGAGATCCTCCCGTTTATACGAGCTATTGCTCGCTGTAATCTTCGAGCGGAATCGACGTGCGCGCGCGGCTTCCTGGCAATCAGGAAATCAAGCTAGGTCCGAAGCTAAGGCCTCTCGTTCCTTCGTCAATCCAATTTTCACGAAGAAAGTGAATCCCGTCAAGAAAAGACAAAGTTAACAATTTGCCTGTCCCGGAGTTTTCGATCGAAGAGTCCGGCTCGATTTGGCTTTGCGGTTGACCGCGTCGGCTCGCTCGGCCTTTAATGCCGGTCATGGCTGGAATTGTTTCTTATGGTTCATATGTTCCGTATCGGCGGCTGAAGCGATCGGCGATTGCGGCGGTTCTTGGGACACTCGCCGGCAAGGGCGAGCGCGCGATCGCGAGTTTCGACGAAGACAGTGTCTCGATGGCGGTCGAGGCGGTTCGCGACGCGCTCAAGTCGGCGCCGCCCGGCGACATTCAGGCGCTAATCTTCGCAACCACGACTCCGCCTTACGCGGAGAAACTGAGCGCCGCGGTAATCGGCGCCGCCGCGATGCTCCCGGCGGAGATTCGCGCCTCGGATATGACCGGCTCGGTGCGCGCGGGACTGTCGGCGCTGTTGCAAGGCGCCGACGCTGTCAGCGGAGGCGCGAAGCGTGCGATCGTCGCGATTGGCGATTGCCGTCTCGCGGCGCCCGAGGGCAAAGCCGAGCAGACGACCGGCGACGGCGCGGTCGCATTCGTGCTCGGCGCGGACAACGTGCTTGCCGAAATCGAGGCGAGCAGCTCGCTCACCCGCGAGTTCCTCGACACCTGGCGCGCACAGGGCGAGCGTTTCGCGCATTCGTGGGAAGAGCGCTTCACGCTTACGCAGGCGCATGCGCCGATGCTCGGCACCGTGATCAAGACGCTGCTGGAGAAGGCCAAGGTCGCGCCGACAGATCTCGCCAAGGTGATTCTCGATACTCCGAACCCGCGCGCCGCCGACGAAATCGCCCGCGCGATGAAGATCGATCCCGCGAAATTTTCCGACTCGTTTATGTTGACGATTGGACAAACCGGCGCCGCGCACGCGGGCCTGATGCTCGCCGCGGCGCTGCCGTCCGCGAAGCCGGGCGACCGAATCCTCGTGGCGACGGTAGCCGACGGCGCCGACGCTATCTTGCTCCGCGTCACGCCGGCGGCCGCAAACTTCAAGCCGGTCCATTCGGTGGGCCGCATGATCGAATCGAAGGGCGACGTGTCTTACGCGAACTATCTGAAGTGGCGCGAGATTCTGCCGACTGAGCCGCCGCGCCGACCCGATCCGGAGCGGCCCGCGGGACCGCCGATGATGCGTTCCGAAAAGTGGAAGTTCGGCTTCGTCGGTTCGCGATGCACCAATTGCGGGACGCCGCAGCTTCCGCCGCAGCTGGTCTGCGTCAAATGCCATCAGCGCGGCAAGATGGAGCCGTATGGATTCGCGGATCGGATCGGCAAAATCGCGACCTACGCGATCGACCGGCTCGCCTATTCTCTCAATCCGCCGACTGTTAACGTCGTAATTGACTTCGACGGCGGCGGCCGCTTCCTGTGCGAGATGACCGACTGCGAGCCGGACAAAGTCGCGATTGGCGAGGAAGTCGAGATGACGTTTCGCCGGCTCTTTACCGCTGACGGGGTTAACAACTATTTCTGGAAGGCGCGCCCGAGGCGTTGACGCCAAGGAGAATTTTTCATGGCAAGCAGAGGAATCAAGGACCGCGTCGCAATCATCGGGATGGGATGCACCAAGTTCGGTGAGCATTGGGACAAGGGCCCCGAAGATTTTTTGGTCGACGCCGCCTACCAAGCTTACGAGTCGGCCGGCCTTCAGCCCGATGACGTCGATGCGTACTGGCTCGGCACGATGGGTTCGGGAGTCTCGGGGCTGACGCTCTCCGAGCCGCTCAAGATTCAGTACAAGCCCGTGACCCGCGTCGAGAACATGTGCGCGACCGGATCCGAGGCGCTCCGGCAGGCTTGCTATGCGGTCGCGTCGGGAGCGTTCGATATCGCGATGGCGATTGGCGTCGAGAAACTCAAAGACTCGGGCTACTCGGGACTGGTGATCAACAATCCGCCCAACGACGGAACCCAGGGCAGCATGACCGCGCCGGCGTCGTTCTCGCTGCTGGCGCCCGCGTATTTCAAGAAGTACGGACTCGATCCCGACAAGGGCAAGGACGTGCTGACGCGCATCGCGTGGAAGAATCACAAGAACGGCGCGAAAAATCCCAAGGCGCAATTCCAGAAGGAAGTTTCGCTCGAGACGATCAAGAACTCGCCAAAGATTGCCGACCCGCTCGGAATCATGGATTGCTCGGGTGTGTCGGACGGCTCGGCTGCGGCGATCGTGGTGCGCGCCGAGGATGCGCACAAGTACTGCAAGAATCCCATCTACATAAAGGCGCTCTCGTTCATCGCGGGACCGGCGGAAGGACCGCTGTCGCAGGATTACGATTTCACCAGCTTCCGCGAAGTCGTCGCGACCGCCAAAGACGCATACGCGCAGGCGGGGATCACAAATCCTCGCGAGCAGATCAGCATGGCCGAGGTGCACGACTGCTTCACCCCGACCGAGCTGGTGCTCTACGAGGATCTCGGCTTCAGTCCGCGCGGGACCGCATGGCAGGACGTGATGGATGGGTTCTTCGATCTCGAGGGCAAGCTGCCGGTGAATCCGGACGGCGGGCTCAAGTCGTTCGGGCATCCGATCGGCGCGTCGGGACTGCGCATGATGTACGAGATGTGGCTGCAGATGCGCGGCGAAGCGGGCCCGCGCCAAATCAAGAATCCAAAGGTCGGGCTGACCCACAATCTGGGCGGCGCCCCGGGCCGATGCGTCAGCTTCGTCTCGGTGGTAGGCAGCCAGGTCGGCTGATCGCGCATTCGTCATTCCTAACGGCCGGCGCGATCGACGCCGGCCGTTTCTTTTCCGCGCGACTACCATGAACGTCGCACTAGTCAAACGAATAGCCACAGTCGCAATCGCATTGGTATGTATTCTCTACGCCGGCGATTTTATCTCAGTTAAATTCCGCCACGACCCCTTGAGCGCCGTGCAAATCAACACGATTTACGCGGTCCCTCAGAAGGGCGGCAAGACCGACTACGAACCCGGCGACCCGATGAGCGAGACGTGCGTCAACTCGATATTCCCTCATCTGGGCTACGCTCCGTGCTGGTATGTAAGTCGGGATCGGAACCAGCAAGTGAATTACTAACGGCGCCGCTTCGTTCAAGCTGCCCTCACACGCGGCTGAACCTCGCGTTCAATCTTCGCGGCGAGCTTGTCCTTGGTGCTCTCGAGATCGAATCGCGCCTGCAAGTTGATCCAGAACTGCGCCGAAGTCCCGAAGTAGCGGCCCAGCCTGAGCGCCGTATCGGCGGTAATACCGCGGTCGCCCGCCACGATTGCGTTGATCCTGTTCGCAGGCACGCGCAGCGCCAGTGCCAGCTGATTCATGGTGAGTCCAAGCGGCTTCAAGAATTCCTCGCTCAGGATCTCGCCGGGATGGACGGGCGGAACCTCTCTCTTTTGCCGTGCCATAAGTGGTGTCCTCATCTAGTGATAGTCGACAATCTCGACTTCATGTGCGTTTCCTTCGGCCCAAACGAAACAGATTCGCCATTGCTGATTGATCCGGATGCTGTATTGGCCCTTTCTGTTACCTCGGAGCAGCTCCAATCGATTCCCGGGAACTGCCTGCAAGTCCGCAAGGGCGGTTGCGCCGTTAATCATCTCAAGCTTTCGCACCGCGACACGCTCAAAGCTCTGAAAACGCAACACGCGACGGCCGTCGAACAAAGCCCTCGTGTCCTTTGAACGAAAGGACTTGATCACTACGGTGCGTATACTACGCTAAGCATACCATGTACACCATCGCTAAGGCGGTCTGCACTATTTGCGCGTATCCAAACCCATTCGGCGCGCGATTATCACCTTCATGATTTCGTTGGTGCCGGCGTAGATCGATTGGACTGCGGCGTCGGCGTAGTCGGTCGATACGGGGTACTCCATCATGAAGCCGTAGCCGCCGTGTAGTTGCAGGCATTGGCTCGAAATCTTTTTCTGCAGGTCGGTCGTCCACCATTTTGCCATGCTCACCTCGGCCACGATCTCGTCGCCGCGGACATGCGCCGTCAGCAGCCGATCGACGAATGCCTGCCCCACTTCGACTTCGGTCATCATCTCGGCGAGCTTGAATTGCGTATTCTGGAACTCGGCGATCGGCTGCCCGAATGCGCGCCGATTTTTGCAGTAGGCGACCGTGTCCTCGAGCGTGCGCCGGCAACTCGCCATCGAGGCGACTCCGACGCAAAGCCGCTCCTGCTGCAGCTTCTCCATCAGCATTTTGAATCCCGACCCTTCTTTTCCGAGCAGGTTGCCGGCCGGGACGCGACAATCCTCGAAGAACAGCTCGCTGGTGTCCTGGCCGCGAAGCCCGAGCTTGTCGAGCTTGCGCCCGCGCACGAACCCGGGGCTGGTCGCATCCACCAGGATCAAGCTGACGCCTTTGTGCGGCGGATTCGCTTTGGGATCGGTCTTGCAGACTACGATTACCAGGTCGGCAATTTGTCCGTTAGAGATGAAAGTCTTCGAACCGTTCAGCACATAGTGATCGCCGTCGCGGCGCGCGGTGGTTTGAACGGCAGCAAGATCGGAGCCGGTGCCCGGCTCGGTCATCGCGATCGCGAGGATTACTTCGCCCGCGATCGCGCCGGGGATGTAACGGCGCTTCTGTTCTGAATTGCCGAAGGTCGTGATGTACGGCATGCAGATGTCTGAATGCAGCGACATCATGAGTCCGTGCGCGCGCACCCGCGCCAGTTCTTCCATCACGATCGCGTCGTAGATGAAATCGACGCCGGCGCCGCCGTATTCCGCGGGCGCGTTTGCGCCGAGAAAGCCGGCTTCGCCCATTTTACGCCAGCTCGCGCGATCGCTCATCCCGGCGCGGTTCCATTCGGGCACCTTCGGTTCGATTTCGGTATCGACAAAGCGGCGCACCTGGGCACGGAACATCTCGTGTTCTTCGCTGAAAATATCTCGTCGCATCTGGATCTCCTGAGACTCGGAATTAGTTCGCAGCCGCGAGGGCTCGCGAGCGCGCCGCGGACTGTCGCATCCGAAGCGAGAGGCGTAGGGCGCGCAGGCAAGCACGTCGATGGAGGTGAGCAGGGCGTAGTGTGATGAGCATTGGAAAAGATCCGGGATTCTTCGCTTCGCTCTAGAATGACACAAAGAAAAGACCGCGCCGGCGCAGTAGCGCCGGCCCCAACAGCCGGTTATGCAAAGGTCTCCGTCGGGAGAGGGGATGCTGCTTCATCCGGTTATGCA
Organism: uncultured delta proteobacterium; assembly: GCA_963808235.1. Lineage (GTDB taxonomy): Bacteria > Desulfobacterota > Binatia > Binatales > Binataceae > Binatus. The sequence continues at coordinate 46,390 of CAWEEQ010000002.1, read as the reverse complement.
ATGGTCTCCACTTTGCAATCTTCCTGAACGATTGGTATGGAATCTTATTGAAGCGCGGGACGCGGTACGTCCACAAGGACGACCGAAAACCTGCCCTCGCGGAGGATCTCCCGATGAAAGTTGGTGGCGCAGTCATTTTTCAGAATCCATTCAACAAACGTTCCGACTACGACGTTTATCAGGAAGATGCTCGAATCGGCGATCTCTATGAACCGCTCGGATTCGACTCTCTCTGGAGCGTCGAGCATCACTTCGACGACTACACGATGTGCCCCGACGTGCTTCAGTTCCTGACCTACTACGCCGGCCGCACCAAAACCATCCAGCTCGGCTCGATGGTCGTGGTGCTGCCGTGGCATGACCCGATGCGGGTGGCAGAACAGGTGTCGGTGGTCGATCACCTGTCGAACGGACGCATGATTCTCGGACTCGGCCGCGGTCTCGCGCGCATCGAGTTTGAAGGCTTCCGCGTTCCTCTCGGCGAATCGCGCGAGCGCTTTATCGAATCTGCCGAGATGATTATTGAGGGACTCGAGAAGGGCTACTGCGAATACGACGGCAAGTTCATCAAGCAGCCGCGCCGTGACATCCGGCCCAAACCGTTTAAGTCGTTCAAGGGCCGCACCTATGCCGCCGCGGTCTCGCCCGAGTCCTCGCGCATCATGGCGAAGCTCGGCATCGGCATCCTGATCATTCCGCAGAAGCCGTGGGAAGCCGTCGCGCAGGAACTCGGCGAGTATCGCACTATCTACAAGCAGGTAAACGGCGGCGAGCCGCTGCCGACGATCGCGGCGGGATGGACCTTCTGCGACAAGAGCGCCGATCGCGCGCGCGAGATGGCGGTCAAATATATCGGCGGCTACTGGGACACCGCGCTACGGCACTATGAGATGGCGAGCGAGAATTTCGGCAAGGCCAAGGGATATGAGTATTACGAGCAGATGGCGAAGGCGCTGAAAGGCAACGCGAGCGCGTCGATCGAGTACTTCCTGAGCCTCCAGGTCTGGGGCACGCCCGAGATGTGCTTCAACAAGATCGACGAAATCCGGCAGAAAGTCGGCGCCGATCATTTCACCGGCGTGTTCAGTTACGCCGGAATGCCGATCGAAGACGCGGAAAAGAGCCTGCGCCTGTTCGCGAGCGACGTGATGCCGGAATTGAAGAAGCTCAACGGAGTGAAAGCCGAAGCAGCTTGATCAGCGCCAAGCAGGATTGAAGTGAAGGGGCAGTTCGGAAAACCGGACTGCCCCTCGTCTTAGTCACCTGCCGACGAATTTGCCCGGCCTCCGCTCGCTGACCGCCTTCACACCTTCGCGATGATCCTCGGTGAGGAACAGCCGCGACTGTTCCTTGAACTCGTGATCGGTCTGCGCTTTGACCGCATCGGCTAGCCCTTGACGCATCGTTGCTCGAGTCGACAATAGTGCGAGTGGCGCACCTTCGGCTATTTCCATCGCGAGCGCATTCGCGACCTTGCGCAGATTATCCGGCTCCGCGACGAAATCGCACAGTCCCCATGCGAGCGCTTCTTCACCGCTGATGCGCCGACCCGTGTAGAACATCAGCGCGGCCTTCTGCGCGCCGATCAATCGCGGCAACGTGTACGTGAGTCCGAACCCCGGATGGATTCCCAGCTTGACGAAGTTCGCCGCGAACCGCGCCTCCGCCGTCGCCACCCGGAAGTCCGCTACCAGAGCCAGTCCGAATCCTCCGCCGATTGCGGCTCCCTGCACTGCGGCAACCACGGGCTTGCTGCATCGGAACAATCGCACTCCCTCGACGTATAGCGGATTTTCGCCGGCGCGCGGCGGAGCCTCGCCGCTGCTCGCGCCCCGATTCGCAAAGTTCGCGCCCGCGCAAAATGACTTGCCCTCCGAACAGAGCATCAGCGCGCGGCATTCAGCCTCTTTGTCGAGCGCCTCGAATGCGTCGGCCAGATCGCGGATAAGATTGAAGTCGAAAAAATTATGCGGCGGCCGGTGAATCTCCAGCGTCGCCACGTGACCGTCGAGCGTTACCGATACGTCGCCATATTTTGGTTCCACCATCGATAGCTCCTTTACGCACTGGTTCAGTTTGACGCGGACGGATTCGAGTTCCGGATCTTTCGGCGAAGGTGCCCTGCGGACACCAGCCCGACAGCGCCGGTTAGGGGTAGGAAGAGAAATACCGAGATGAACGCTATATTTTGAAACCAACGATACATCGCTAACGATTCCATACTGGGAATGTCGAAAAGAAGCGCGTTCCACATGCCGCTGATGAATCCCACTGGAAAGGTTATTATACTGGTGATCACCAGCATGCCCGAATTCTTCTGGCGATAGGCAAATCGCTCCGCAAAGGCGAATCCGACCGATACTGCTATGTACTGTAGCGCACACAGGCCTGCCATTAGCATGATTTTATTCGTGTCGTCGGTCTTAAATGCGGCCTTGCCGAGCAGCAGGAAACCGATCAAATACATCGGAATATTCAGGATGCTGGAAGCGCAGAAAGCCACGGTGAACCACCAGAAACTCCAGAAAATCTCGGTCTTCACAAAATTCTAGTCCAGCTTTGCCCTGGTCGGTCTTGAACCAGTGCCGTCCTTTCGCGGCTATAGCCACAACACGTGCAAGCTGCTACAAGGTTATAGTTCGAACGTCAGGAAAAGGCACACTCAGAATGAATCCGAATATCGAAAGGGCCCGGGAGAACTCCCGTGGTGGTGTGTCTGCGACGTTCGGTCATCATTGACTCAATAGCATAATAAGAACGCTTCAGACGGCCACGGGTGCAAAGTGAAAACACCCCGTGGCCGTTTTGTTTTTTGGGATCTAAACGCGAAAGCGTTAAAGGCAGGCAAATTCGATGCTGGTAGAAATTGAAAATCTGACGAAAACGTTCGGCGACTTTCGCGCCGTTGATAACGTGAGCTTCGGGATCGAGCGCGGCGAGATCATCGGAGTGCTCGGCCCGAACGGGGCCGGCAAAACGACGACGATTCACATGATCCTCGGGCTGATCACGCCGACCTCCGGCCGCATCAGCATCTTCGGGAAGTCGATGGCGACGCATCGCGGGGAAATCCTCGAGCGGATGAACTTCACCTCGCCGTACGTCGCGTTTCCGTTCCGGCTGACGGTGCTCGAGAACCTGAAGGTCTTCGCGCGCATCTACAACCTGCCGCGGCCGCGCGAGCGCATCGACGAATTGCTCGAGCGGTTCGGAATCACCAAGCTGCGCGACAAGGCAGTCTCACGTCTTTCGTCCGGTGAGAATACGCGAGTCGGATTGTGCAAGGCGTTCATGAACGATCCGCAACTGCTGCTGCTCGACGAGCCGACGGCGTATCTCGATCCGGAAGTGGCGTGGCAGGTGAAGAACGCGCTGCTCGATGCGCAGCGAGACAAGGGGACGACGATTCTCTACACCTCGCACAACATGGACGAGGTCGAGCGGATGTGTAAGCGGATTATTTTCCTGCATCACGGAAAAGTGATCGCGGCAGGCAGTCCGATCGAAATCACACAAGCGATTCTCGAAGAGGAACGCGAAGAACCAGCGCTGGAGGAAGTCTTCATGCGCCTGGTCAAAGGCAAGGCAGCATGAAGTTACATCGCATCAACGCCGTGATCGTGCGGCATATATATGAGTCGCGGCGCAATTTCGATCGCGTAACCGACATGGTCTGGTGGCCGGTGCTCGACATCATCGTGTGGGGCTTCTTCACGATTTACCTCGCGCACGGTAATCGATTGCAGCCCAACGTCGTGAGCTGTCTGCTCGGCGCCGTCATCTTGTGGGGCACTTTCTTTTCGTTTCAGCGCGACATGGCGGTCGGCTTCATCGACGAGCTATGGTGCCGCAACCTCATTAACCTGTTCTCGACGCCGTTGACGCTGGCGGAATACATGGCCGGACTTATCACGGTGTGCATCTTGAAGGTGCTGGTCGGACTAATCGCGGCGTCGATAATCGCGTGGGCGGCGTACTCGTTCAACATTTTTCCATGGCTGCCGAGTTTCATCCCGTATGTGGCGAACCTGTTGTTCTTCGCGCTGGCGCTGGGAATCGCGATCACGGGCATGATCTTTCGCTACACGACGAAAATCCAGGCGCTGGCGTGGAGTTTCGCGGGCCTGCTGATGCCGGTGTCGTGCGTGCTGTATCCGATATCGTCTTTGCCGAAATGGCTGCAGGACGTCGCGTGGATGATGCCGACCGCCCATTCGTTCGAAGGGATGCGGAGCATTCTGGCCGGCAAAGGATTTTCGCCACTCCATTTCTGGTGGGGCGCCGGCCTTAACGCGATCTACTTCGTCATTGCGGTGGGATTCTTCATGTGGATCTTCGAGAAGGCACGCAGCCGCGGATTATTGGTCAAGCAGGAGTAGCACCGCGATGCGTCATCCGGAACACGATCGTCTGCGCGAGGAAGTTCGTTCATGGTATCGAACTTCCTGGCCGCAGCGGGGCTACCACGTCGAGAATAGGCGCTTCGGGTTTTACCGCCGGCACGCCGAACATCCCGACTCCGGGCTTATCATCATAGAGACCCTCACAGTCGATGAGGTGCCGGAATTTCTGGCCGATGCAATTCGCTACTTCGATAATCGCCCGGTGCACCTCGGGTTCGATGATAAGAACCTCGATAGGACGCGTGGGCCTTCACTAGTCGCGGCTGGATGCGCGATCGACCAGGCGAATACTTACCTGGCGCATGTCGGCCCGCGTCCCGATCGAGTACAGCTACCGGGCGTAACGGTCGAGCCTGTCACGGCGGGTACATTGATGGACTACGTCCAGGTGAAGCTGAAAGGCTTCGCGAATTCTGAAGACGAACCACCCGGCAAGAACATCGACGAGGAGCTGTCGGTCCGCAAAACCGAATTCGAAAGCATAGGCCGATTTCTGATCGCGCGAGTCGACAATGAGCCCGCAGCTATCCTCGGCTACTATGAGGGCAGCGACCGCTTGATCTTCAACCTTGCTACACGCATACCATTCCGCATGAGAGGTATCGCGAAACAGCTCTTATGCGAGGTTATCGCGGACGCTTACGATAACGGCTGCCACTCCGTGATCATCAACACCGACCCAACCGACACTCCTATCCAATGGTATAAGCGGCTAGGATTAAGCGACGAAGTCTACTGGCGCCGCAGCTATGTCTTCGATCCCACATCGGCACCTACCCGCCGCTGAGCGCGCAGATTATCTGCACTTCGTCATTGTCGCTGAGTGCTATGCGACAGATCGACGACCGGCTCGCGATTGACGAACAGCCTGATATGCCTGCGGATGCGATCCTGCTCGTCGATCATGCGAAAGCGAATCCCGGGAAAATCAGCGTCGAGACGATCGAGTAATTCCGCGAACGTCGCGCCCGACGCAATCAGTTCCGCGCGGCCGTGCGTATATGAGCGCAGCGGACTTGGAATAGTCACTCGCATCAGGGAATCGTCGCCGCGACGACCGAGTAGATATGCGGCAGATGGGCCGCGACCAGATTGAAGCTGCGCCCCTCGTTCGGACTCATCCACACCTCTCCGCTGGTGGTGCCGAAGTAAATTCCGACCGGGTCTAAATCATCGGCGCAAAACGCCTGGCGCTTGACCGTGAACCAGGCATGCTCACGCGGCAAACCGCGATCCTGCCTGAGCCACGTCGCGCCCGCATCACTGGTGCGGTAAACCGCCGGCTTACCGTCCGGACTGGTTCGCGGCCACACCGTCGTGCCGTCCATCGGAAATACCCACGCCGTATCCGGATCGCGCGGATGCACGACGATTCCAAAGCCGATGTCTCCGATCTGTTTCGGCATGTTGCTGCCGATTCGGATCCATTCGTCGCTCGGCCGATCGATTCGATAGATGCCGCAATGATTCTGCTGATAGAGCCGATCCGGATTCGCCGGATGCATCGATAGGCAGTGCACATCCTGTCCGTACTCGGGATATGGATCGGGCAGAAAGTTCGCCTCGACGCCCTTGTTGATCGAGCGCCACGTCTCGCACTTGTCGAGCGTCTCGAAAGCGCCGCCGTCGGACGTAACCATGTACATATGCCGCGCGTCGCGCGGGTCCACGATCACCGAACTGAGTACTGCGCCGTCAGGCGTGCCGCCGCCCGGCGGGTTCCACCTCGCATACATGTCGTGATCGTTGTAACTATCGACGCCGCGCCACGTGACGCCACCATCCTCACTTCGGAACAACGCCGGCGGCGAGGTTCCCGCGAACCAGGTGTCATGCTCATCGCGATGCCCCGGCGACAGCCAGAACGTGTAATCCACCGCACGGCCGTTCTCGCCCACCGCCGCCTTGCGAAATGCCGGCGGTTCGGCCGCTTCCTTCCACGTGCGTCCCATATCGACCGAGCGAAAGATCGTCGGCCCGAGATGGCCGGCGCGCGCCGCCATCAGCATCGTCATGCCGTCGCGAGGATCGAGCACCACGTGATTGACGATTTCGCCGAGGCGATGCGGCCCGTCGAGGCGCCATCGCGAGCGCGTCGCGTCGCCGTAGTAAATGAACGCGCCCTTGCGCGTACCGACCAACAAAACGACGCGCTTCTTGTGAATCGCCCGGCGTGACGGCCCCGCAGCTTTGCGGCCGGCGCGCGGCCGGCTTGCCGTGGATTTTTCTCGTCGACTCTGCCGTTTCATAATTCTCCGTTCGATTCGAGAATCGCGATCGATTGCCGATGCTAGTGCTGCGTCGCGAGTCCTTCAACCGATCTGACGAGTTAGCCTTCGCCAAGACCAAGTCTCATGCAGTTTGCATCAAGCAGCACGATGCATTTTGAAATCTAAGGCGCAAATCCCCACAAAATACCTCATCAAATCAGCGTTTTTCGTTGGCACGTCGGGTGCTGATACACCCTCAGGGGCAACGTAAATGAAATCGTCAATGACGACCGTCACGCGCCATCTGTTTGCGATCAAGGTACTCGACAAGCTACCCGGCTTGTTCAAACCGAATCGCTATCTCTATCACTGCGCGCGATGTAAATGGTCATTCGTGGTCAATGACGGGCGGCGCGGAGTGATCGCTCCGGTGGATGACGACGGCAAGCCTTTGCCCCATGACGAGGCGATCAAACGCGGCGCAACATTCGCGCTCGGGCCGTGCCCGGCTATGGAAGCACTGAACCTTGAGCACCGTCCGATTCAAACTTCGAACGGTACCGACGCCGATCGGATTCGCCGCCGCGAACCGCGCGCGACGTTTTTCACTTCGCGATTTGGACTAAGATAGCAGTGTGTGTGAAATCGATATGTGGGATTTGACTTCAGTTCTCGCCACCCTAACCTTCTTTGCGATCGCTATCGCCTACGTTCGAGGCTGCGACGCACTATGAGTCCGGTCGAAACCGTCCTCGGCGGGGTCTGCGCGATTTTGCTCGGCGCCTACCTGATTTACGCACTGATCCGCCCCGAAAAATTCTGATCGCCGTCGCCGGTACCGATCGCGATGTCATCCAACCTGCTAATCCAGCTCGCCGTTTTCTTCCTGATCGTCACCGCTATCAGCGTACCGCTGGGCTTGTACATGGCGCGAGTCTTTTCGCATGAGCGCACTTTTCTCGACCTGGTACTCTCTCCGATCGAAAGGTTGATCTACAAAATTTGCGGAATAAATCCCGACCTCGAGATGGCTTGGACTGGTTACACGATCGCGATGCTCGCGTTCAGCTTGATCTCGATGATTTTTCTCTACGCACTCCAGCGCCTGCAATACTACCTCCCGCTCAACCCGCAACACTTCGCCGGCGTACCTCCGCAACTCGCCTTCAACACCGCCGCCAGCTTCACGACTAACACCAACTGGCAGGCCTACTCGGGCGAGCAGACGCTTAGCTATCTGACCCAGATGCTCGGGCTCACGTCGCACAATTTCCTCTCTGCCGCAGCGGGAATCGCGATGGCCGCGGCGGTGATTCGCGGATTTGCCCGGCGCAGCGCGAAGACGATCGGGAATTTCTGGGTCGATCTCACTCGCACCACGCTCTGGGTGCTGATGCCGCTCTCGATCATCTTCGCATTCGTGCTGGTATGGCAGGGCGTACCCGACAACCTCGAGCCTTACGTCAGTGCAACCACGCTCGAAGGTGCTCAGCAAACGATCGCCGAGGGGCCGGTCGCCTCCCAGGAAATTATCAAGGAGCTCGGCACCAACGGCGGCGGCTTCATGAACGCCAACTCGGCGCATCCCTATGAGAACCCGAATCCGCTGACCAATCTGCTCGAGATGCTCGCGATCTTTTCGATCGGCGCGGGACTGACACACACTTTCGGCAAAATGGTCGGCGATCGCCGTCAAGGATGGGCGCTCTTCGCGGTGATGTCGATCCTGTTCCTCGTCGGCGCCGTCTCCGCTGGATGGGCCGAGCAGCGCGGCAATCCGCAGTTCGCCGCGATGGGCCTCGACGCAAACGCATCGGCCGCGCAAAGCGGCGGCAACATGGAGGGCAAGGAAGTCCGCTTCGGAATCGTCGAGTCCGCAATGTGGGCCACTGCCACCACCGACACCTCGTGCGGCGCGGTGAACTCGATGCACGACAGTTACACGCCGCTCGGCGGTCTCGTGCCGATGGTCAATATGCAACTCGGCGAAGTGATCTTCGGCGGCGTCGGCTCCGGCCTCTACGGGATCATCGTCATGGCGGTCCTGGCGGTGTTCATCGCGGGCCTCATGGTCGGCCGCACGCCGGAGTACCTCGGCAAAAAAATCGAAGCGCGCGAGATGAAGCTCGCGATGCTCTACGTCCTCATCTTCCCCGCCGTCATCCTGATTCCGACCGCCATCGCGACCGTCTTGCCCGCCGGACTCTCGAGCATGTCGAATCCCGGCCCGCACGGCTTCTCGCAAGTCCTTTACGCATTTACCGAAGCCGGCGCCAACAACGGCTCCGCATTCGCCGGCCTCAACGCCAACACCACCTTCTACAACATGACTCTCGCGATCGTGATGCTGCTCGGGAGATTCATGATGGCAATTCCCGCACTCGCGATTGCAGGCTCCGTCGCAGCCAAAAAAACCACCGCCGCCAGCGCCGGAACTTTCCCGACCGACGGCGTCCCCTTCGTATTCCTGCTGATCGGCGTGATCGTGATCGTCGGCGCGCTGACGTTTTTCTGCGCTGTCGCACTTGGACCAATCGTCGAACAACTCCTGATGTCGTCCGGGAAACTCTTCTAGGCCAACTTATGTCTGATCGAAAGGCTCCCGCACTCTGGAATCGTGAAATCGTCTCGCGCGCAGCGATCGATTCGTTCGTCAAGCTCGATCCGCGCCTGATGATCAAGAATCCGGTGATGTTCGTGGTCGAAGTCACCAGCGTGCTGACCATGTTCACCCTGCTTCGCGATACGCTCGCGCATCGCGCCGCCCTGGCCGCCTTCGAATTTCAAATCGCGCTATGGCTCTGGTTCACCGTGCTGTTCGCAAACTTCGCCGAGGCGATGGCCGAAGGACGCGGCAAGGCGCAGGCCGAAAATCTGCGCAAGACGCGCACCGAGACCCAGGCCAAACTGATCACCGGCTCCGAGACCAAACTGGTACCCGCCACTCAGCTCCGCCGCGGCGACGTCGTAATGGTCGCGGCCGGCGACGTGATTCCCGGCGACGGCGAAGTGATCGAGGGCGTCGCGGCGGTCAACGAAGCTGCGATTACCGGCGAATCCGCACCGGTCATTCGCGAGAGCGGCGGCGATCGCAGCGCCGTCACTGGCGGCACCACCGTCATCTCCGACTGGATCAAAGTGCGTATCACCGCCAACCCCGGCGAAACTTTCCTGGATCGAATGATCTCTCTGGTCGAAGGCGCCCAGCGCCAGAAGACTCCCAACGAAATCGCGCTCAGCATCCTGCTCGTTGGACTCACCATCGTCTTCCTGCTCGTTATCGTCACCCTCTATCCATTCGGCCTTTACCTTGGAACGCGGCTCGCGCTGCCGGTGCTGGTTGCTTTGCTGGTCTGTCTGATTCCGACCACCATCGGCGGATTGCTCTCGGCGATTGGAATCGCCGGCATGGATCGCCTCGTCCAGCACAACGTGCTCGCGATGTCCGGCCGCGCGGTTGAAGCCGCCGGCGACGTCGATACCTTGCTGCTCGATAAGACCGGCACGATCACGCTTGGCAATCGGATGGCGTCCGAGTTTCTGCCCATCGCCGGCGTCGAAACGCGCGAACTTGCCGAGGCCGCACAATTCGCGTCTCTGGCCGACGAGACCCCCGAGGGACGATCGATCGTCGTGCTCGCCAAGCGCGAGTACAACTTGCGCGGCCGCGAACTCGGCGCCGGTGACGACGGTGCAACCTTCATCCCGTTCTCCGCCACCACCCGCATGAGCGGCGTCGACGTCGGCACCCATCGGATTCGCAAAGGCGCGACCGATCAGATCATAAAGTTCGTCGAAGAAAATCACGGCGTTGCGCCGGTGGACTTGAAGCCGATCGTCGAGCGCATCGCCCGCAGCGGCGGCACTCCGCTCGTGGTCGCCGACGGGTCGCGCGCGCTCGGCGTCATCCATTTAAAAGATGTGGTCAAGGAAGGAATCAAGGAACGTTTCGAGCGGCTGCGCGCGATGGGCCTCCGTACCGTCATGATTACCGGCGACAATCCGCTCACTGCCGCAGCGATCGCGGGTGAATCCGGCGTCGACGATTTCCTCGCCGAGGCCACTCCGGAAACCAAGCTGCGCCTGATTCGCGAGGAGCAGAACCAGGGCAAGCTGGTCGCCATGATTGGCGACGGCACCAACGACGCGCCCGCGCTCGCGCAGGCTGACGTCGGAATCGCGATGAACGCGGGCACCCAGGCCGCGCGCGAGGCCGGCAACATGATCGACCTCGACTCCAACCCGACCAAGGTCATGGAAGTCGTCGAGATTGGTAAACAACTCCTGATGACGCGCGGCGCGCTGACTACATTTTCCATCGCCAACGACGTCGCCAAGTATTTCGCGATCATCCCGGCGCTGTTCATCGTCGAATATCCGCAGCTCCAGCGGCTCAACGTGATGCACCTCGCGACGCCGCAAAGCGCGATCCTGTCCGCCGTGATCTTCAACGCTCTGATCATCATCGCGCTGATACCGCTGGCGCTCCGAGGCGTCGCCTATCGTCCGCTCGGCGCCGCCGCCATCCTGACCCGCAACCTTTTCATCTACGGCGTCGGCGGGGTTATCATTCCTTTCATCGGAATCAAGGCGATCGACGTTGTAATCGCGGCGCTTCATCTCGCATGAGGTCGTTTGTGCGCACATTCATCTCCGCACTTGCACTAACTGCTTTGCTCACCGTGATCACCGGATTGGTCTATCCGCTCGCAGTCTGCGGCCTCGCCGAGGTGATCTTTCCGGAGAGTGCTCACGGAAGTTTACTGGTTAAAAACGGGAAGGTTGTCGGCTCGAGTCTCATCGGCCAGAATTTTTCGTCGCCGCGCTATTTTCAGAGCCGCCCCTCCGCCGCCGGCGACAAGGGCTACGACGCCGCCAATTCAGGCGGCTCGAATCTCGCGCCCACCAACAAAGCGCTCATCGACGCGGTGCGCCTGCGGCTCAAGAACTTCCTTGAGAGCAATCCCGGAGCCAACCCGGCGCAGGTCCCGATTGATATAGTTACGACTTCGGCCAGCGGCCTGGACCCCGAGATCAGTCCGGCCGCCGCCGAATTGCAGGTGGCACGGGTTGCCCACGCACGTAGTCTGAGCGAAGATCAGGTGCGGCGGCTGATCGCCGAAAATACGCGGCCGCGTGCGGCGGGGATTTTTGGCGAGGCCGGCGTCAATGTGCTGAGGCTTAACCTCGCCCTCGATCGCGTCGCGACAAGTCATGGCGGTTCTTCCGGAACCTGAATGCGACCAAGACCCGAATGAACCGGGACCTGAATGAACCGGGACCTGAATGCAACCAGGACCTGAATGAACGATAAGCGAATCGAGCCCGAGGCGTTTCTCGATCTCGTTCCTCAGCGTCAAAAGGGCCGGCTCAAAATTTACATCGGCGCCGCCGCGGGAGTAGGCAAAACATACCGGATGCTGGAGGAAGCGCATCAGCTTCGCGACCGGGGAGTCGATGTCGTGCTCGGTTTCGTCGAGTCGCATCATCGCCGCGAGACCGAGGCGCTAATAGGCGCCCTCGAGGTGGTCCCGCGCCGCAATATTTCCTACCGTGACGTGATGCTGGAGGAGATGGACATCGACGCGATCATTGCGCGCAAGCCTGACGTTGCCATCGTTGATGAACTCGCGCACACCAACGTTCCCGGCTCGCGCCACGAAAAGAGGTACCAGGACGTCGAAGAAATCGTTGCCACTGGCATCAACGTGATTACCGCGGTGAACATCCAGCACCTCGAAAGCCTCAATCCCCTGATGAGACGCATCACCGGAATCGACGTCCGCGAGACGGTCCCCGATTCGTTCCTCCTTCATGCCGCCACGATTGTAAATATCGACGTGCCGGTTGACGCGCTCCGCGAACGCCTGCGCGAGGGCAAGATATATCCTCACGCCCAGATAGAAAATGCGCTCAAAAATTTCTTCAAGCCGAGCAATCTCGCCTCGCTCCGTGAACTCGCGCTGCGCGAAGTGGCGCGCAATCTCGATCGGCAACGCACTGACCAGGAGTCGCTCAAGCGGGAAGGCGGGCGCCGCACTCACGTCGTCGATCGAATCATGGTGGGAGTCTCCTCCAACGCCAGCGACACCGGCCAGTTGCTGCGCCGAGCTTCCCGGCTCGCGGGCCAGCTCAACGCGGAATGGTATGCAGTGCATATCGAAACCCCTTCCGAATCGGTGAAAAATATCGGCACCAGCGATTTCGTCGCGCTGCTCAACAACATCAATCTCGCCAGCGATCTCGGCGCTGAGACCGTGTGGCTCAAGTCTGACGACGTGGTCAAGGCGATGATCGACTTCGCGCGTGACAAAGGCGTTTCGAAAGTGATCGTAGGCCGCACCCATCAGCCGCGATGGCGCCGATGGCTCAAAGGCGACGTGCCGGCCCGCCTAGTCGAAGACGCCAGCGACCTCGACGTGGAAATCGTCGCGACCGAGCAATCGGAGGAAGTGCGATGAGCGCAGCGGAGAAATCCCGATGAGCGCAGCGGAGAAGTCCCGATGAGCGCAGCGGAGAGATCTCGATGAGCGCACCATCACTGCAACGCCGAATCCGCGACGGAACCCTGCTGATGCTCGCGTTGGTGGTCCTGCTCGGAGTCTACACGCTGCCCAGGCTCTACCAGCTTGGCGGCGCGATCCGCGCAACGCTTTATCGCAACTACGTCAGCATCGAGGCCGCACAGCACATGCACGCCTCGCTCACAGATCTTCAGGTCGCCGAGCACGACGGCCGCGCCAGAACTGTCCTGCCCCAGTCGCGACAGATGTTCGCGAAGTGGTTCGACGTCGAGAATCACGACTACACCGAAAAAGGGGAACCTGAACTCGCCGCCGATATCCGCGGGCGCGGGCAAAAGCTCTTCGACGAAATCGCGGCCTCGCCCCCGGGTGTGAATCACGATCCGGAATTTGCGCAATTACATGCCCGTCTCGACGATCTGATCGCCATGAACAAGGCCGCGATGTTCCGCGCCGACAGCCGCTCAATCCGCTTGGGCAAGCGCCTTGCCTACGAGTTCGCCGGCGGCCTGGCGTTAGTGCTGCTCGTCGGCGCGGCGGTCTCCTGGGGTCTCGGCTGGCGTCTGTCGAAACCGCTCACGGAACTGACTGAACGGCTGCGCGGAATAAGCCAGCGCAAGTCGCAGGTCCGCCTCGGCCCGCAGCCGCTCGCCGAGCTCGAAGCTGTCGCGCGCGAGTTCAACCAGATGGCGGAACGGCTCGAGCAGTACGACAAGCTCAACGTCGAGCGTCTCGTTTATGAGAAGAGCAAGACCGAGGCGATCATCGAGAGCCTCGAAGACGGCGTAGTGCTGATCGACGCGAACGGAGTCGTTGCGCATATCAATGAGATCGCGTCGCTGATTCTCGAGGTCGATCCCGCCGACGCGCTCGGCAGTCCATTCGACGATCTCAGCAGCAACCATCCTCACTACCTGCGCGTGCGCGACGCGCTCCGCACCCTGCAAAGGTCCGGCGGCAACGGCCAACGCATCGAAATCGATCTTCACGTCCGCGGCCGGGAGCATTCTTACGTTCTCAAGCCCGTCCCGCTCCATCATACCGAGGGAATCTCTCTCGGGACGCTGCTGATTCTCCAGGACGTCACCTACATACGTGATCAAGACCGCGCGCGCACCAACCTGGTCGCCACCCTGTCGCACGAGCTCAGAACTCCGCTCACTTCGCTCGCGTTGTCGGCCGAGCTGATGAGCCGCGATTTGAACGAATCGAATCCCAAGCACAATGAACTGCTCCAGGTGATCCTCGAAGAATGCTCGCGGATGCGCCAGCTTACCGACAATCTTCTGAATCTCGCGCGCGGCGAGATTCCCGCCATCACGCTGCAGCAGAAGCGCCTCGACCTCGCACGCCTGGCCGCCGAAGTGACCAAGCGGTTCACTATCCAGGCGCGCGAGAAGCACATCGAGGTCCAGGAAAGCATCGAGCAGGTGCCAGAAATAATCGGCGACCCGGTGAAGCTTTCATGGGTGATCTCGAACCTGGTCGGCAACGCATTGCGCTACACACCCACCGGCGGAACGATCAAGGTGTCCGCGCTGACTTCCAACGGCTCGTCTCGGCTGGAGATCGCGGATTCGGGTCCGGGAATCCCGCCTGAGTTGAAAGATTACATCTTCGAGCGCTTCGTCCAGTATGGTTCCGACGGCTTCGAGAAAGGATCGGCTGGACTCGGCCTCTCGATCGTCAAGGAAATTGTCGAGGCGCACGGCGGACGCATTTTTGTCGAGAGCAACAACTCGCACGGCTCAAAATTTATCGTCGAGATTCCCGCCGCGATGGAAGTCTGAGGGCCCAAGCGTCCTCCGAAGAAAAGAATCTTTCAATTGGTGTGTCCGCGATGCGCGAGCGAGGCTCGGGTCAGTCGGATTCCCCCCGCACGATCAGGCGCAGTTGGATCCACGCTGCCATTGCTCCAGCCATTCCGAAGGGTATTGCAAAAGGATTTTTAGATATCACGACACAAAGACTAGCGATGACAATCAAAGCCAGACCCGCAGCTGCGGCGATATAGTGCCTGTCGTTCCAACTCAGACAAAGAACCAGGCCCGCCGCCAACAGGCTGGCGTTTAGCAATTCATCTGAGGAGGCGGAGTGTACGTCGAGGGCCGTTGCGGCCACATACACGAGCACCATAGCCGTAAACGCCACTCGCAATGATGGACTGGGATGGCGCACGAGTGACCACCGTTTGCGCGTTAAAAAAAAGACTCCCACCCCGATCGCTCCTCCAAGCGCCGTGGTGGCCGCAAAAAGGCTTGGCGAGTGCGACCAAGGCGGTCGTATTGCCAACACGGCCCCACCAGCTAAGACAGCCCCTATGAATATGGAAATCCCGATCGCTTGCACCGTGCCGTCTTCAGACTTCTCCAGAGCCACTGTCTCAACCTCCAAGCGTTTTATGGTGCCGTTGAAGTGGCTTCCAATGCAGCTGCTTGTTGTCCCGTCTCGAAGGCTCCATAGCCAGCACCAGCCAGACCGAGAACAGTAGCCCCGATAGGTCCCCCGAGGAAAAATCCAATTGTGATACCAAGCGCCACGAACTCTGCTTCATTTCCAAAGACGGCCAGAAATTCAACCAGGGGCACCGGGACTCCGGCGTGCACCAAGGCTCGTTGAACTTCGAGATGGGAGAGAAGGCTCACAATTCCTGCGGCGCCGCCTAGAGTTGCTCCAGATATCTCCATACCGGGCACATCCGGAGGAGCGTATATTTCTCCTGGGTCGCCGAGAGTGCTGGTACTCTCAGTAACCCCGCCGTTTCTCTTGTTACCGCCGCCCGGTGGGACGTTTGTGGGAGGGCCGCCGCCACCACCGGCGCCGCTGCCGGCTGAAAGCCCGAACGGATCAATACCGTTGACGGGGTTGTTATGGACACACGCGAAGATGTTCGTATCACCGCCGCCGAAGCCGAGCGGATCTTCCGAAAGGAATCGCTGCACTCCAGGCGAGTAGTATCGCGCCCAAGTGTGATACAGGCCGCTGCTGTCAGATTCCATCCCGGCGAATTGGAAGGGATTTGCGTTCGCCGCGCCGCTCGCAGTGCTCCTGCCGAAAGGTTGGTAAGTGTATCGGGTCGCAATCGTACCAGTCGAGTTCACTAAACCAATCGTCGAACCCATAGCATCATGCAAGGGCACCATAATGCCCGAACTATCGGTGCGCGTGAATACCTCTCCGGTACCTGGCATTGCCAGCAGATCGGCGTTCGCCGAACCGATCGTCGTTCTGACCGGAGTGACTCCATCAAGCAGGAAAGTAGCGGTTGGAATCGACCCGGATTCGCTTTCACGTCTGCCGAGCGCGTCGTACAAGAAGTTCTGCGTGCCCTGAGCGTTGACGGAAGCCAGGTGGTTCCGTTCGTCCCAAGTAATGCTGCCAGGAATCGGAAGCGTTGGATCTGTGGACAGATTATTCGCTTGGTCCGATGGAATACTCGCACCATTCCAGCCAGTCAACTGATTGCCCGCGTTGTAGGTGGCGCTAGCTGCCGCTGGCAGATTCACCGCTGCGAGGCTGCGCACTGAAAGACCGCATCGGTGTAGTCAATTACAGCTGATACATACGATTCGCTGGGCAACATCACGAGCATCACCCGGCTTTCAGGAACGTTGCCAACGGAAAGATCACTACTTTGACGTATGACGGAGTCGGAAACACCGGCATCAGTGCCCTGATCACTTCGACTGGCCAGGTCATCGGAGCCTCGAAAATATTCACGCGAACCACCGTACTCGAAACTGTCTCGTGGAACCGCTCGAGGTCTTTCTATTCGGAGCACGGCGACGTTTTTGCGGAGACATGCCTCGTCTTGTTGTTATGCGGCGTGTTAGCATGCATGACGGTGTCACGCTACCAAAATAACTCGGGCTGAACGATTGTCAGATAACAGTATCGTAGAGATTCCCGCCGCGGTGGAAGTCTGATGGCACGCCTGCTGATCGTCGATGACGAGCGGAACATCCGCCGGAGCCTGGTGACATTCTTCGAGTCGCTGGGCCACGCGGTCCGCGCCGCAGAGAGCGGTCCGCAGGCAGTTGCGATGCTCTCCGAGACGCAGTTTGATCTCGTCTTGACCGATTACCGGATGGCTGAAATGAGCGGCCTCGAGTTGCTACGCGAGATCAAGCGCCGTGCGCCGGACAGCCTGGTCATTCTGATGACCGCGTTTGCGACTGTCGAAAATGCGGTCGAAGCGATGAAGTCCGGCGCTTACGACTACGTGACCAAGCCGTTCTCGCTCGAACAGATTCAGCACACCGTTGACCGCGCTCTGCACGTGAAAGTCCTGCAAGCCGAAAATCGCGCGCTTAGAAGTGCAATCGATGAAGCCCCGCTGCTCGACTCGCAAAGTCCTGCGATGCAACGACTGCTGGAAACCGCGCGCCAGGCGGCGGCCAGCGACGCGACAATCCTCCTCGCCGGTGAAAGCGGCACCGGCAAGAACGTGATCGCGAAGCAGATCCATCGATGGAGCCGGCGCCAGGATAAACCATTCGTCGTCGTCAATTGCACCACCCTCTCCGAGGAATTGCTCGAAAGCGAACTCTTCGGACACGTCCGCGGCGCTTTCACCGGCGCAGTCAAAGACAAGCCCGGCCGCCTCGAAGCAGCAAACGGCGGAACCGTGTTCCTGGACGAGATTGCGGACCTGACTCCAACCCTCCAGACAAAATTCCTGCGCTTCCTCCAGGATCAGAACTTCGAACGTGTCGGCGGCGAACATACGATCCACGTCGACGCGCGAATAATCGCAGCCTCCAATCGCGACCTCGACTCGGAGGTCGCAGCGCACCGTTTTCGCGAGGATCTCTACTACCGCCTCAACGTGATCACTCTGCGCGTACCCCCGCTCCGCGAGCGTCGCGAAGATATCTTGCCCCTGGCGAATTGGCTGCTCGGCGTCGCCGCGCTGCGCAACGGACATCCTGGCCTGGCGCTCTCCTCCGAAACCGTAGCCGCCTTGACACGCTATCGATGGCCCGGCAATGTGCGCGAACTCAGAAACGCAATCGAACGCGGCACCGTTCTGATGCGCGGCGAAACAATCGCCCCCGACGACCTGCCCGACTCATTGTTCCACGATTCAACCGAGCCGCTGGCGGGCATCGCACCTTCCGCCAGCCTCGATGAAGTCGAGCGCGAGCATATAGCCCGGGTCCTCGCCGCCAGCGCAACCCTCGAGGAAGCGGCCGACACGCTCGGCATCAACGTCACCACCCTGTGGCGGAAGCGCAGGCGCTACGGAATCGAATAGTAGGATCTGCTACTAGGCAATGTCGGAGAATTCGCGCAGCCGCTCGAACCAGATCAACTTGTCTTGAAAGCCGGGGAAGCTGGCATTCAGGCCGCTCGGATTGGGCAACACGAACACGCGCGCGCCGCCGACGCGCTCATCTTTAAGGCCGGCTCCCTCGCCACCGGTGACGCCGAAGAAGCTCCGATAGATCGTAACGCCGACGAAAGCGGCTACCCGCGGGCGGACGCGGAGGATCTTTCGCTCGAGCAACTTGTGGCCGCGCTTGATCTCTTCCGGTCGGAGTTCCGCGGCTGAGCGCGTTGCGCGTGAGCATAGGTTTGTGATTGCCAGTCCGAATTCTCCGAGACGCTGATCGTCTTCGCATTTCAGCTCTTCGGAAACCAGTCGCGCGGCGTAGAGCAGCCGCCAGAAGGGATTGCCGGGGCTCGCGAAATGATGCCCCACTTGCTCCGAGCGAAGACTTGGGTTGATTCCCACGAAAAGAATTCGCGGGCGAGGAATAAGGATATCGTGCAGCGGCGCCATCGCGCCTCATATTGCCAATTTTCCGCTTGACCCGACCAGCGTGGTGCCGTAGCACAATTGTAGATTGAAGGAGTACTTCGAATGACTACCAGCGATCACGTCGATACCGTGCTCAACTACCTGGCCGATCGGAGCACGACGCCCGTCACGTATACCTACAAGCCGCCCGAGGGCGTCGCTGCAAGGACCGGGAACTACGCCAAATTCGCGGTCTCGATTATGAGTGCGCGGGCAATCCTGCCGCAGTTGTCGCTGGATCGGCAGGGGTTCGCCGTAGTGCGGCAACAGACCGCGGTGTCGGATTTTTTCGACGAAAGAGAAGTGCGCGCGATCTACTATCCGGAAGTCGAGCGGCTGGTCAGGGAATTCACCGGCGCGGTGAGAGTGCATGTGTTCGATCACAACGTGCGAAGCCGCCCGATGGCGAAGCGGCATGAAAACGGCGCGCAAGAGCCGGTAAAAGTCGCGCACAATGATTACACGCTCAAGTCGGGACCGCAGCGGGTGCGCGACCTGCTGCCGAACGAGGCCGACGCACTGCTTCAGAATCGCTTCGCGGTGATCAACGTTTGGCGGCCGATTCGCGGCCCGGTGCAGGAATCGCCGCTGGCAGTGTGTGACGCGCAAAGCATGATGCCGGACGACTTCGTGAAGCACGTGCTGAAGTATCGCGATCGGGAAGGCGAGGTTTACTCAGTCGCGTACAATCCGAATCACAAGTGGTACTACATTCCGAATCAGGAAAAGGAAGAAGTACTATTGCTCAAATGCTACGATTCCGATTCGCGCCGCTCGCGCTTCACCGCGCACACGGCATTTGAGGATCCGACCAGCCCGCGCGATGCGGCGCCGCGCGAGAGTGTAGAAGTTCGGACGCTGGTCTTCTTCGCACCTGAAACAAACTGATTGGTCTTCGCGATCGGGAGAGTTCCGTGGAATATCGCAATCTGGGCAATTCGGGCCTGAAAGTTTCGGCCGTGGGGTTGGGATGCAACAACTTCGGGATGCGCAACAACGCGGAACAGACTCGCGCCGTGGTTCATCGAGCACTCGATGAAGGCATCACGCTGTTCGATACGGCGGACATCTATGGCAACCGGGGCGGCTCCGAGGAACTGCTGGGAAAAGCGCTCGCGGAGCGCCGTCGCGACATCATTCTGGCGACCAAGTTTGGAATGGCGATGGGAGACGGTCCGTATCTACGGGGCGGCTCTCGCCGTTACATCGCCGCTGCTGCTGAGGCGAGCCTGAAGCGACTGGGCACCGACTATATCGATCTCTATCAGATTCACCAGCCCGATCCTGAAACGCCGCAACAGGAAACTCTCGAAGCGCTGAACGATCTCGTCCGTTCCGGGAAGGTTCGCTACATCGGATGCAGCAACTTCGCCGCGTGGCAGACTGTCGACGCGCTCTGGATCTCGCGTGCTAACAATCTCGCCGCGTATGTCTCCGCGCAGAATCAATACAACCTGCTCGACCGGCGCGTCGAGCGCGAACTGGTTCCGGTCTGCCGCCAGTTCGGTGTCGGCATCCTGCCCTACTTTCCATTAGCCAGTGGATTTCTCACCGGCAAATACAAACGTGGTGAGGAGCTGCCGAAGGGCGCCCGGCTTACCCTGGTGCAACGCCTGGCTCAGCAAACTCTCACCGTCGAGAACTTCGCGACGCTCGAGCGGCTGGAGAAATTCGCGCGCAATCGCGAGCGCTCGATGCTCGAGCTGGCGGTCGGATGGCTCGCGTCGCAAGCGCAGGTGTCGAGTGTGATTTCCGGCGCGACCAATCCCGATCAGGTCACCGAGAACGTCAAAGCAGGCAATTGGAAATTGACACCTGAGGAACTCGCCGAGGTCGATAAGCTAACGCGTCACTGAGCCCGGTATCTAGGGAATCAATTTCTTGAACATGTCGATCGGATTCGGAATCGACGATGCCGCATTTTTCCCGGTCGTCGCCGCACCGCCGATCAGCGTGCCGACCGTATTAACTCCGCCGCGAACAATGTTGCCCGGTGTATTGATCGCGCCCATCGCGACCCGCTGCGCTAACTGTGGCGCGTCGGGCAGCACGCGCACCCCCGGCAATTGTCCCGTCACCGTAACCGGGATCGCGATCTGGAGCCCGAGCGAGAGCGCGACGTCGGCGTTCATGTCTATATTCTTGTCCATGTCGAACCATCCGGCGCCCGTGATTCTGTAATCCGGCGACTGCGCATACAGGTCATGAGTCGTGAAGCGCGGGCCCGCAAGCTGGAAGCTCATGCTCGCGGCTTGCAACTCCGTGTCGGGATCCACCAGCACCCCGTGATGACTCGACATGAAGGCCACGTTCATGAGCTGACTGACACCGGGCAGCGCGGCGACACCGTTGATCGCGTCGGCAACTATATTGACGCCGACCAGCTTGCCGTTTGCGAGTGCGGCACGTCCGCTGCCGCGCAGCGTGGGCTTGATTCGATCCCAGCTCGCGCCGTTGCCCGAGGCCGCAACGTTGCCAGTCAGAAATCCGTGCACCGTGTTGGCGGCCTGGATATTCTGCGAGCGCAGCGCCTGTTCGACGTTCACATTGCGCATCTTGAGCGTCGCATTGAAGCTCGGACTCGATCCGAAGACAGCGTCGGCGTCGGCGTTGAGCGATCCGCCGAAAGCGTCGACGTTGAAGGGACGCGCGGACGCGCGATTGTCCTTGTAGGCGGCGGTCAGATCCAGGTTGCGATATGAAACATTTTGCAGCGATCCATCGGATGAAAGAATTCTCCCACTGAGGCGCGGAGCGCCCAGCTCGCCATCAGCGGTGCCATTGACTGTCAACTGGTTGATCACATCGCCGCGCGGACGGCTCGGAAATAATTCGGCCAACTTGATCGAGTCGGCTTTCAACTTGTAACTCGCGTTGAGCGGACTCGTCGAATCGACCTGGCCCTCCAGGTTCGCGTGCGCGGAGCCGATCGAGAAACTGGTTGGCGAGATTACTTCGCGTCCCGGGGTGAAACGGATCGTCCCGTTCAAATCAGTGATCGCACTCGCCAACGCCGGCCCTAATTTCAGCCCAACCTGCTTCAGCGTCACGGTCGCATCGAAGGTTGGCCCGCCGTTATCGAGGGTCGCACTGCCGTGAACCTCGCTCATGCCTGCCAAGCCGTACCCAGCCGCCGCGGGGAGCATCGGGGCCAGGTTGGCGAGATTGAAGCTGTTGGAATCGATCTGCGCACTCAAAGGTTGAGGCCCACCTACCGAAAATCTGCTCGCAGTCAATTCCAGATCGGAGAGTTTCAAATTCGCGCTCGCGATCTCGAGCTGATCGGCCTCGGTGCCGTTCGCCTTGAGCGTCATTGCGGTGCCGGCCGGCTTGTCGAACAACCCCGCATACGCGACGTGGTCCGCAGTCAGATCGGTGCTGATCGCAAACGCGATTTTCGCGAGCGAGCCCTGAAGAGTTCCGGTGACCGAGATTGGATCTGGAATCGAGAGAGGCGCCGGAATCTCGGCGCCGACATCCGTCAGGGTCCGGAATCGGTCGAGCAGTATCGAATCGACGCTCAAGTTCAGATCGATCGGACTTCCCGACGTGTCGAGAAAGCCTTGGCGCAGAAGGGGTCCGAGCTTTCCAGAGATCGCGACGTTTTGCACGTCGCCGGGAAAGGCCAGCTTCATTGCGACGTCAAACGCCGCCACCGCGCTGAAGTTCGTCACTTCGAAATCCAGGCGATGAATCTTAATCGGCGCCGCCTTCTCGGCGAGATCGTTATAGTAGATCGCGCCGTCCTGGATTCCGAGCGCCTTGATGGAAAGGTCCGCGAGCGAAGAGCGCTTGCGGCGGCGCGGCTTGCTGGAAGGCTTCGGTTCAGCGGCGCTGGTCCCGATGCTCTCGACGTTGTAATCGCCGCGCGCGTTTCTCACTATCCGGATGTCCGGCTTGGTAAGGTCCAGCCGGATGATTTTCGCCTCACCGCGCAGCAACGGGATGAATTCGACTTCGACCGATACGTCGTCGGCGACTACGAATGGCTTCTCCGAAAATGCGGGGTCATCCGCGATCTTGAGGCCACTCACTTCGATCGACACTCCGAGTCCCATATGCGCTCGTATCTGCGCGACTTCGACTCGGCGGCCAAGCTCGTTGCTGACGGTGGCCAAGGATCCGTTTTTGATTCGAAGCAACTATCGAACTGAGATTGAAGAATGCGTACGCTACTATCGCGGCCGCGATCAGGACGATCGCGCCAACTGCGATGCCGGATATGATTAGCGTCCTCCGCATCGTTTGCTTAATTCACTTTCGCGCCTCAAGTTCCGGTTCGATTGAAGTGATCCGCGATCACCTTCGCGACGCAGCAGGTGAGTTTCTTCGCGGTCGGGATATGCAGAAACTCGTTGGGCCCGTGGGCGTTGGCGTGCGGGCCGAGCACGCCGGTGATCAGAAATTGCGCCTTGGGAAATCGCTCGCCGAGCATCCCCATGAATGGAATCGTGCCGCCCTCTCCCATGTAAGCGGCAGGCTTTCCGAAGTAGTCGCTCGACGCCCGGTTCATACTGTCCTCGAGCCACTGCGAAAGCGCGGGCGCATCCCAACCGCTCGCGCCCCAATTTGGTTTGAAGCTCACCGTGGAGCCGTACGGCGGATCCTTTTCCAGAATGCTTTTCAGTTTTTGCGATGCGACCCGCGCGTCAACCGTCGGCGGCAGCCGGAGCGATATGCTCACCGCGGTCGAGGCGCGCAGCACGTTGCCCGCGTTTCCGGTCGCAGGCAGACCGTCGGCGCCGATCACCGAGAGTGCCGGCCGCCACGCGCGATTGAGAATCAGCTCGGTCGGATCGGTGCTGACGGGGCCGGCGCCCTTGGTAAACGGGAACTTGGAATAAGTTTCGTCGCCGAGCACCGTGGCGCTCGCACTCGCCTGCGCGAGGCGCGCCTCGGGAATCGTCGCGTAAAATTCCGGCGCCAGGATTTTTCCCGTCGCCTCGTCCTCGACGCGGCTGATTAGCTGGCGCACGATGCGGAAGCTGTCCGGCACGATTCCGCCGGCGTCACCTGAATGGACGCCCTCGGTGAGCACCTCGACGCTGAGTCTTCCGCCGACCAGGCCGCGCAGCGACGTGGTCGACCAGAGTTGCTCGTAATTGCCGCATCCGGAATCCAGCGCGATGCACAAACTCGGCTGCCCGATCCGCTCGGCGAGATGCTCTATATAATGTGGCAGATCGAAACTGCCGCTCTCTTCGCAGGCCTCGATGATCACGACGCATCGGGCATGGGAAATCGAATTCGCCTGCAGCGCTCCGATCGCGCCGAGACACGCGAACATCGCGTAACCGTCGTCGGCGCTGCCGCGGCCGTAAAGACGCTCGCCCTCAATCACCGGATCCCACGGCCCGAGACCCGCGCGCCACCCGGTCATCTCGGGCTGCTTGTCCATGTGCCCGTAGAGCAGCACGCAATCTTTCGAGTCGCCGGGAATATCGACGAACAGCAGCGGGGTGCGATTCGCGAGGCGCACGACTTCGATCGTCGCGCCCTTTAGCGGTTGGCGGCGCGCAAAAGCTTCGAACCGCGCAACGACACGATCCATGTGCCCATGCGCTTGCCACTCGCGATCGAAAGCAACCGACTTGTTCGGGATGCGAATGTACTCGATTAGTTCGGGCACGACCGACTCCGCGAAGAGCCGATCCACGTAGGTGCGTATCGATTCCTTGTCCATGGCGAAAAGCCTACGTCGATTTGTGGCGGCGGTTCAAATAGAAACGAAGGGGCCGCAACTGCGAGCGCGATTTTCAAGAAATCATGTCTGAGACTTCTCGCACCGAAACCGTTCTGTCGCATCGCGATTTTCGGCGGTATCTCCTCTCCGTCTTTCTCGGAATTCTGGCGATTCAGATTCAGTCGGTCGCAGTCGGTTGGCAGATCTACGCAATCGCACGCAGCCCGATGGCGCTCGGCTACGTCGGGCTCGCGCAGTTCCTTCCGATAATGGCCTGCACGATCCCGGCCGGGCACCTTGCCGATCGCTTTGACCGCAGACTGATCCTTGCGGCGAGCTATCTCGCCGAGGCCGTCGCCGCAGGCCTCTTTGTAGCTCTGGCATTGACCGCGCCAAAGGTCATCTGGCCTTTTTACGTCGTGTTGGCGCTGTTTGGCGCCGCGCGCGCGTTCGCCGGACCGGCGGCGCAGTCGTTTGTCCCGATGCTGGTGCCGCAGGACCTGTTCCCGCAGGCCGTCGCATGGAGTTCCTCGATGTTTTCAGTTGCGGTGATCGCGGGTCCCGCGCTAGGCGGCGCGATTTACATTCTCGGACCCGCGGTGGCGTACGCGGTGTGCTTGTCGCTCTTTGTGAGCATCGCGATCCTCACGATGACAATCCGTAAAAGCGTCAGCTACCCGGCCGAGACCGATCTCACCGTGCTCGAGCGCATCACCGCGGGAATTTCGTACGTGCGCAGCAAGCCGATAATTCTCGGCAGTTTCTCGCTCGACTTGTTCGCGGTGCTGCTCGGCGGCGCGAGCGCGCTGCTGCCAATCTATGCGCGCGACATCCTGTACGTCGGTCCGGTCGGCCTTGGATTATTGCGCAGCGCCCCCGCGCTCGGCGCCGCGATGCTCGGATACATGATCGGCAAGATGGCGCTGCAACGCAACGCGGGACTCGCGATGTTCGCGTGCGTCGCGATTTTCGGAATCGCGACGATCGTCTTCGGCTTGTCGAGAAATTTCGCTCTCTCGCTGACGGCGCTGTTCGTCCTAGGCGCATCGGACATGGTGAGCGTCTATGTGCGGACGACGCTCACCCAACTGGCGACGCCCGATGCGATGCGCGGGCGCGTGAGCGCGGTCAAACTACTCTTCGTCGGAGCGTCGAACGAACTCGGCGAATTCGAGTCGGGCCTGACCGCGACCTGGTTCGGAACAGTGCCGTCGGTAGTGATTGGAGGCGTCGGCACGCTGGTGATCGTCGCAGTATGGTTGCGCCTGTTCCCAAGCCTGCGCGAGGTCGACAGACTATCCGACGTGACGCCCTGATGCAGTCACGCTCTGAGTCAGCAGATCCAACGCAGCGGCAGCAAACGCCCGCATGTTGGCAAGGCGATCGCCACTACCAGTTTCGATGGTAATGGAGCGCTCCGAGATTCCCGCAACTGCAATGCAACTGTGTCCAGCCGGGTCGCCGTAGCGATTACCAGTCGGCCCGCTCGCGCCGATTTCCGCAACGCTCCAGGTAACGTTGAAACGATCTTTCGCTGCGCGCGCCAGGATCATCGCACCTTCTTCGGTCACCGATTTGATTCCTGCGAACGCCGAATCCGGGATATCGAGCATCGCGCGCCGCGCCTTCAGTGTGTAAACGACCGCGCCACCGATGAAGTAAGCCGAGGCGCCTGGGACACTGAGCAGTGCCGCCGAGATGAGGCCTCCGGTAGAAGATTCGGCAACCGCGACCGTCTCGTTACGAGTCTTCAATATAGCGGCGAGCTTCTGCGCCGCGGGCAGCAAATCTTGCATAGGTTTATTCTCCGCGAACGCTTGCTGGATACCCAATCACTTACTACTGAGTATGGGCGGCAACCGCTTCATTACCCACTGAGTCTCCTGATCGTAGGCATATGCTAGTTGGATGCAACTCATCTCGGCGTGATTCGGCGCCACGATCTGGATACCCATTGGTAATCCTTGTTCGTTGAATCCGGCCGGCGCGCCGAGCGCGGGGCAGCCGGACATCGTCACCACAACTGCTACCTCCATCCATCGATGGTAGGTATCCATAGCCTTGCCGTTTATTTCTCTCGGCCAATGCGTTGACGCGTCGAATGGAAACACCTGCGATGAAGGGAGCACGAAGTAGTCGTAACGTTCGAAGAATCGGCGCACCACGTGATACCAGGCGCTGCGGACTGCGCCGGCGTCGGCGATCTCTTCGGCGCTGAGGCGCATACCATTCTCAATCTCCCACCGCAGCTCGGGTTTCATCAGCGCGCGCCGGGCGGGATCGTTGTAGAACTCCTTGAATCGTGCGCCGACTTGCGAGGCGCGAATCTTAAGCCAGTTTCGCCATACCTGCTCGATTGGAAAATCCGGCCGCGCCTCTTCGACGATGCATCCGAGGTGTTCGAATACTTTTAGCGATTGCTTGCAGAGATCGAGAACTCCGGGCTCGAAGGGCAGATATCCTCCGAAGTCTCCGAGCCAGGCAACGCGAGTGCCCTTGAAGTCGCGTTCGAGCGGTCCAGAAAATATAACCGGATCCTGCCGGATCGAAAGCGGCGCGCGTGCGTCGTAGCCCGACTGAATTCTGAGCAGCATCGCCAGATCGGGAACCGTCCGTGCCATCGGCCCATGCACCGAGAGCGACGGCATGAAGGCGTCGATCAAATCAGACGGGACCCGGCCGAACGATGGGCGGAGAGAAAAGACGTTGCCGAACGCGGCTGGATTGCGCAGCGAGCCCGCGTGATCGCTGCCGTCCGCGACCGGGAGCATCCTGAGTGCGAGCGCCACGGCGGCACCGCCGCTGCTGCCACCGCATGTCTTCGACTGGTCGTAAGCGTTAAGCGTCGTGCCGAACACGTCGTTGTAGGTTTGCGATCCAAAGCCCCACTCGGGGACGTTGGTCTTGCCGATGATGATGCTTCCCGCGCGCTTCAATCGTTCGACGAAGATCGCGTCCGTCTTCGGCACAAAGTCTTTAAACAGTGGCGAGCCGAATGTCGTGCGGATGCCCATGGTCGGCTCGAGATCCTTGATGGCCTGCGGAAACCCATGCATCGGACCGAGATACTCGCTGCGTGCGAGTTGCTCGTCGCGGCTCTTCGCCTGTTTGAGCAGATCGTCGCGATTCTGTAGCGAGACAATCGCGTTGACGAGGGAATTCAAACAATCGATGTGATCGAGATACGCGTTCATCACCTCGACGCACGAGACGCGCTTCGACTTGATCGCGCTCGACAGCGCAACCGCGTCGAGCTTTACGATTTCATTCATGCTTTTCCGGATCTGCTCACAACGTTTGCGCGACCTGCCAGCCGATTTCGGCCATGAGGCGCGCTCGCGCACCTCGTTCTGCGGCGTCGGGAGCGCTGGCGGTGCCGATCTTCGCGCGCATCGCAATTCCTTGTGCAATCGCCGCCGCGCGGAAGAATGAAAACGCGATGAAAAACATCAGATCGGGGATCTCGCGCCGCCCGACTCGCTTGCAATAGCTGGCGACAAATTCATCCTCGCTCGGAATCCCCGGCGATTTGCGCTCGATGCCCTCAAAACTCAGAACGCCGTCGATGCCGGGCGGGCAATGGTAAGGGCGGCAGGCCCATCCGAGATCGCCGAGCGGATGCCCGAGCGTCGACAGCTCCCAGTCGAGCACCGCGACGACGCGCGGCTCCGAAGGATGGAAGATGATGTTCTCCATGCGGTAGTCGCCGTGTGCTATCGTCGTTTCGTCGTCGGTAGGAATGTGCAGGGTCAGCCATTCGATCAGACGATCCATCTCGGGGATCTCTTCGGTCTTCGACAGTTCGTATTGTTTTGACCAGCGCGCGACCTGGCGCGCGACATATCCAGTCGGCCGGCCGAAGTCGCCCAATCCCACCGCGCGAAAATCGACCCTGTGCAGGCGCGCGAGCACGTCGTTCATCGAGTCGTAGCAGGCTCCGCGCTCATCGGGGCTTGAGCCGGGCATCGTAGGATCGCGCATGATGCGCCCGGCGACGTAATCCATCACGAAGAACGCGGTGCCGATCACGTCGGCGTCTTCGCAGAGCAGATGCGCTCGCGGCACGGGGACATCGGTAGCGGCGAGCGCTTTGATAATCCGAAATTCGCGCTCGACCTGATGCGCCGATTGGAGCAGCGTCCCCGGCGGTTTCTTGCGCATCACGAAACGCGCGCCCGGCGTGTCGAGCAGGTAAGTTGGGTTCGACTGCCCGCCGACGAACTGACGAATTTTTAGCGGCCCGCGAAATCCTGGCATCCGATCGAGTAGGTAATGCTCGAGCCGAGCCTCGTCGAAACGATGAACTGCCCGCACGGGCATGAGGTCATCTTCGAGCGACACTATTTCGGGCTCCGTGTCTCAGGTTCCTGTACGCAGCTTTGAATCTCAGTCTGCGCGGCGTCGGTATCGACTGGATTGAGATGGGGCTGGCCGGTCAGTATTCCCCAGCCGAGCTCCTCCCTGAGGTAATAGACGCGGGCGTCGGTGTGGATTTCTACCTCGTCGGTGCTATCAGTATGCACGCTGCAGATGACTTTCTGCCCGGCTGGAACGATAAAAGGATGATAGGTGCCCGGACCGATACGCGCCATGTCTTCGCCGCACGTCACCTCGGGCTTAAGCGCAACGCTTCCGTAAGAGTAAGGACGATAGACATAGATCACGGCATGGGCTGGTGGTGGTGGAACTTTCTCGAACGGCCGGCCCTGCACTGCGCATCCAGTGGCGAGCACGGCGATGCTCGCGCTGCAAAGCAGGACTGCGGCAAGCTGTCGAGTCATCTGTCGGCGGGAACGGGCGCGGCTTTTGCGGAATTCGCAGCGAGTCCGGCTAATCGGTTTTCATCGCTGTAAAGCTTTTGGTCGATCTTTTGTCGAACTGCTGCGCGAGCGGCATCTTCCAATTCCTTATGCGTCGGCTGCGAGTACAGGTTGTATGATTGCGACACGTGCTCTTTGGCGGTGTAGTCGCCGAGTACCTGCTCGCCGTCGTTAATCGACAACGACGCGAACGCTGTCACGCCATACTCGCCCAGGGGTGCGCCCACCAGGTTGGCGGGATCAAGCGCGCTAACGATTAGCGGCACATGGTAATCGTCGTGCGTCAATTCTTCGCGATAAGTAAACGTAACCGCCGACTTGCTGGCTAGCGACATCGCGACCGCGGGCGGCAATTCCTGCGGGTCACCATCAACCAGTCGGCCCTTGAAGGGCAGCGGATGCGCCGGCGTTTCCTCGACTTTGGGTTCGATGATCATTTGCGGTTGCGATTTCGTTTGCGTCGATGTTTGCGACTGCGATTGCGACAGTGTCGATTGCTGGGGAGCGCATCCGGACATCACCACCGCAGCAAACAGTGCCGTCAGCATCAATCCGCATCGCCTCACGATTCCGTCTCGATCTCTGAAACTACGATCACAAAACGCCATATCTCTATGCTATCAGGAAATTTGCTGCGCGACTGTACCCGGACACTAGGAATGATCATGCGAGACAGTTGATGGTGATCACCGGCGCGCCGCCAGACTACTTTTAAGCTGTTTTCGTGCGCCGACGCCTGATCGCTTGATGTGATCATTTCTCGGCTTAGCCGGGAATTATCTTACGGTTGGGCGAAACGCGGATGCCGCGGCTGCGCAGAAATTCCGCATCCGATTCAAGCAGCGCCGGCATTTCAGATACCGGAAGCAGATCGCACCCGTCGTCTGAATCGGGAGGCTCACAACTAAACTCGCCGGCCAGCTCGCGCGGCAGTTCATCGTAGCCGAGATAGTACAGGACGGCCGCGAACTCTGCCGGCGTGTGTAGAACATCCTTAACCGGCAATTCGTAGGAGAACATCGGACCGACCGGAACCCATCCGCGAGCGTCGGCCTCGTGCGCAGCCTCGGCGATCTCCGCGGCGAGACTGCCGGCCAGCTCGCCCGTCTCTGAATCCCACACGACGGAACCGCGCTCCGTCGGCCCTGGATATTTCTTTAATTTCGCTTCGATCCGCATGCGAGTGTTGAGTGTAGCCCCGAGCGCGGTGCGCCTCAACGCTTGTGCTCACACGCCTGCCTCGCGAATCTCGGCCAGCAGCTCTCGCATAGCGTCGATAACTTCTGGCCTCAAGTTGGCCTGACGAAACTCATCGGCAATAGCCCGTAGCCCGCGCGCTACGAGCACGTCGTAATCGCCTTCTAGTGGGAGAAGGCCGATATCGTTGAATGTCGCGGCTAGCCTTTCGAGCACCTCTTCGGAAGCCGCATTAAGCTCAAGCTTATGGCCGCGGCCGTACTCCCGAATCGCCCGCGCGAGACCTTCGCCGGCGATTCCAGTTTGCGTACGACGAGCCTTTTTCTCAGTAGTGTCGCCTTTCATCATGTTCCATTTCGCGCCTGAGTGTATCCGCCAGCTCGCGGCCTGAAGCCCGCATCACCGCAAGAACTTCGCCCGCGTCGGCGCCCGGCTTGATCGTGATGTTCTGCGTGATGTTGATTACAATCGAAGATCCGCCGCCGGCAGACGCTCTGGCAAAGCCGCCGGCGAAAGCCGGCGTAGCCATCATCGGCGCCGAGAACGCGACTATGGCCGCGACGCGGCGCATTGAAGTCACCATCGCCGCGGGCTTCATCGAGTCGGCGATCGTCTCGACGATTCGCACGCGATTCAGATCACGCAACGGTCCAATCTTCGCCGGTGAGAACGGTAGATGCGCGCGAACTAACGACAAGGCGTGTTCAATCGCATGGACCGGATACATCGCGCCCGCCGCGATTCCAGAGCCAATCGCTTTCACGATATTCATGCCGGCGTCGTACATTTCTTTTCCGAAGTTCTTGATCGCCGCCCAGTGCTTGTAGACTTCGTAAATCGCTACTCCCAGGGCGGCGACCGCGGCGATCGTGAGCACGATGGGAGCCACGCCCACGGCCATCGCCGCGTCGAGCGCCCATTGCGCGGCCGTCCAGATCTTGGTCACCGCCGCGCCGAGCTTGAACGCCGCCGACACTTCTTTCAGCGCAGGAACGAAGCTGACGAAGCCCAGCAGCGCCGACGACGCCAGCGCCAGGCCGCCACCGACCAGCAGCACAGCAGAGCTGATGGCGGCTACCGTCATGGCCACTTTGACGAACGGCTTATAGCTTTCAGCAAACTCGGTTACGGCTATAACCGCAGTGTTGAGTTTTGAAACCACCTTGGTGACCGACGGCAACAGCGAGTTTCCGAGCGTCTCGCTCAGAATGCTGAGATTATTTTGCAGCTGCCCCCACTTCTCGTCCGCACCTTGCGACCGTATGTTGAAGAGCGCGTCGGTCGCGCCCTTACTATTGGCGAGGTCCGCGCGCGCCGCATGGAACTTCTTCACGCCATCGATCAGCGTCTCCATCACCTGCACGTCGCGTAGGTTGAATCCCAGGGTTTTAAGATAACTGGCACGCTGAAGCGCAGACATCGCGGCGGTGATGCCCGCAAGGCGCTCGCTAGTCTTTTCCAGATCCGGGCCACCTTCTTTGTTGGCCACGACTAAAGAGCGCAGTGCAGCCTTCCCAGTCGTTATCTTGGCGACTACCTCCTCCATGGCGGTCCCAATTCGATCTTTTTGATAGCCACTGGTGCTGAGTACCGCCATTGCGGCCATGGCATCGTCCTGGGCCAACTTCACGGCTTTTATCGAGGGGAGGATGTAATCCCACGCGGCCTTTAGATCCGGGAGCCGCTCGAAACCGTAGTGAGATTGTAGAAGTGCGAATTTGTCAGAGAGGGCCGACACGCTGCCACCCAGAACGTTCTGAGTCGTGGCGAGCATCGCGCTTACGTCCGCCACATTGGCTTGGGCCTCCGCGAAATCGTGCGTAGTGCCTATCGCCAGCTTCGCCGACGCCGCCGCGACGGCATTTGCGTCTGCATCGCTCAGCATCATCATTTTTGCGTTGTAAACTGAGTCCTTAAGCGCATCCTGCGACATGCCCGTCGCCTGCGATGCTTCCTTTACCATCTTGAGCGTTTCGGCGAGGTGTTTAGTCTGCTGTGCGGCCGGGACGCTGAGGTCGAACGCGGTCATCATGTGGCGAGTTGCGTCGTCGCCCTTCATCGCCGACTCGGTGATCTTTCCGAGCCCATACGCGAGGCCGCCGCCGGCCGCGATTCCGGCGAGACCTATCTTGCCGAGCGTCGCCGACGCTTCGCGCAGATGCGACCCTCTCGCCGCCGCCGCGTTGATTCCCTCGATTCGCGTCTCGACGTTTTTCAGCACACCGCTCAGGTGATCGATCACCTCGAGCCGGAAGCCGAAAACGAAGTCGCGGATAGAAGCCATTCCCGCCTAGTTCCTGGTCGCGGCCGACTTGACGGACTTCGCGGAGATTTCGCGGGCCTTCTTCTCCAGATCGCGATCGGATTCCTCGTTTGTTTTCATCTGGGTCAACGAGTTCAAATCGAGCGCGTTTGCCAGCGCGTTCAATGTAGCCGCAAGCTTCGTATCGTCCGCCTCAGCGAACGGAAGCCGCGCGATCCGCTTCATGCGATCCAACGATCGCGTGAGCAAAACGATTTGCTCCCGGCGTATGGAGATAATGCGCGCGCAGGCCGCATCGACGTGGATATTGCGCTTCATTTTCCCATCCTAGTGTGCCGATTCAGCGCCCCTGGGCCGTGATAGACCATGCCAAAGCGCGATCGAGTTACATTCCACAATCGAACCATCAGCTTTCGGCCGCCCGGAACCGCGCTGTCGCGGCAAAAGTCGCAAACATCGACAGCCAACAAAAACCTTCTTCCACACCTCGGACATACGGAGAACCCCGTCATCCGGCGTCAACCGGACTGGCCGGGAACCGGCCGCACTGCCAGTGCGAGCCGCCGGCAGGGCAATTCCCGCCGGGCCGAGGACTAGTCAACATTCCCGGCCATCTACTTTACCAGCGGCGCGCACGCGCCTGTTGGCTTGTGCGAGCGCGTTTGGCGAGCGCCGTGGATAGATAGGCACTCGCCAACCCGATCCGATTGTCGGCGTCATCGGCATCCGGCGCCGCGAGATATTTTTTCAGGTGTCTTTGCGCGGCCGTTACGAACTCACCCGGCGACGAGTCCTCGTTGAGATTTTCGTCGTCATCGTCGTACACGCCAGACTTAGCGGGTGTCGTGTGCATGGAGGACATCACAGCGGTACCCTCGCTCGCAATTTGCCGGTGAATGGCTGCTAGCCGTTCCGGGCCGCCTAGAAGCCGCACTTGATCCGGGGTCATTGTATGTTTCATGTTTGGCCGCTCATCTCCATTTCGGGCGCTTGTTTCAAATTCCGGGCGAGTAAATCTCCGCGACATTCAGCGCCGCGTCGCCGCTGTCGGCGCCGCCAGTCACCAGGATCCGGCCATCGACGAGAAGTCGGGCGGCAATGCTCGCGCGGGCCGCTGAAAGGCCACTTGCAGCCGTTACGAACGTGCCTGTGACTTCCGGGCGTCCCGCACCAGGCGTGAACACTTCGACACTCGCCAGAAACGCCGCGCCGGCGCCTTGGCCGCCAATGATGAATACAGCTCCGCCGCTCGTCACGATCGCCGCGTGATTATATCGAGCGACATTGAGCGCCCCGGCGATCGTCGTGAAGACGCCCGTCGCGGGATCGAACAGCTCCGCGCTCGCGAGCGGGTTGCCGTTCTGATCGAGACCGCCAACGATTAGAATCAGGCCGCCGCCGCCGAGCTGCACGGCGCTATGCTGCATCCGCTTCGTGTTCATCGCCGATGGCGTCGCAACCAGGTTCATCTTCTTACCTCCCTAATCCCGGTTCGTCCCGGCGCCGTCGGAACGTGGCCGCCGCCACTGTCTCCTTCCTTCGAGTGGTTGCCCGCCGCAAAGAGTTGCGCGCGCGTGAATTTCAGTCCGCTCGCCAATCGCACGCCGTGCTCGTCGATCTCGACTACGCGATCGCCTCGCTTCACGCCGAGCGATGGAGTGAGCAGCACCGTTTGCAACGAGTCTTGTTCTTTCATCGACCATCCGAACGAACGGAAAACGTCACCGCCGATCTCTGGCATCATTAGCGGCGGCGCCGCCGGCGGGATTTCCGCGTACGTTCTCACGTTCGAAGCGAACGCGCTGATCAGGCTATTCAAGCCGCCGAAGTCGCAGCGCTCGATAAACTCAAACGCATCGCGCCCAAAGGCGACGATATGATTCGCGACGGTGATCCGCGCTTCATCGCTCGCGCACTGGTACGCGGCGGCCCATTCAACTATTTTCGCGGCGCGCTTCTGCGGGCTCGCGCTCATGACCTTCTCGATCGCGGTCTCGGCCGCCTTCGCAAGCCGAATCTCGCCGGACGTTCTCTGCGCCACGTCGCTCGCGTTCAGGACATTTATTTGTGATTCCATTTTTAGTTTCCTGTCTCCTTCCACGCGGTAGAAGCCCCCGCGCAGTATTCATCGCAATAGGTTGTTCCGCCGCCGGCCGCTGTCGTACCTGCGCTACAACCGGCGTTAGCGTCTGTCACCGTCATGTGCTGATGGTCGATAGGGCCGCCCGTGCAAGCCGCCAGGCCGCCTACTTTTGTAAAGCAGGTACTTCCTATCCCGCTCTCTACACAATATGGAATCAGGGTTCCGGCCCCGAAAGTGCCGCTGCTGACGTAGCTGTCGCCGCTGGCTGGAATTGGGCCGCCAGTCCCAACAAAGGCTGGGTTCTTGAAAAGAACAGCTTCACTCATGCTTCCGTTCATCGTGCCGCTCGCTACGTACGGGCCGGTGCCGCCCGCATGAGATAGCTGCACATCTTCAAGGCTGATTTGATTCGCAGGGTTCGCCGCATTGCCATCGATCGCAATCACCGGCTGGCTCGGGTCACTTACCAGCGAAGTGTTCGATACTTCCAGAACCATTTGTGAGGCTTGCGCCATATTCGAGAGCTGAATATTGACGCCGCCGGTGCTGCCGTTCTCGTTATCGACTGTGGAATCGCTCACCGAGCAAAAGCCATTGCAGATCACGCCGAACTTCGCGGCCGACGCCGGAAGGAAGTAAAGGCCGGACATTTTCTCGCCGCTGGTTTCGATTCCGGCGCCGGCGTACACGAAGAACGAATCGCTGATCTGCGTGAGCCCCGCCGCCTTCAGGTCGAGCGTGTTTGCCGTGATGTAGACTTTACGCAACACGTCGTTGTAGTCCTCTATCACTGCCAGGTCGATCCCGAACGGGCCGTTTACATCTACGCCGACATCGTCGATGAACGGAGAGACGGAATCGGCAACGATGCCCGCGGAATTTCCCAGGATCGAGAAATCGTGAAGATGAGGATTGAAGCCTTCGCTATTTCCGTCGCCCTGGTCGAGCATCAAGGTCCATGCTTCCGCACCGGCGCTGGCCGCCGTGCCGTTGATATATTCCGGCGAGACCAGCGGCGATCCGGACGCGAACTGTGTGTTGCTCCAGTTTTCTAGAAACACAGTGTTAGCGTCGCCGCCGAGCTTTGCGCTCGGCGCCGTGCATCCGCCCGAGTCGTCGGTGCATCGCGCCGTGTTACTGATTCGGATCGAGTCGAGAGTCCCAGCAAAGTACTGACTGGGCGCGACGAGATGCCAATAATCGGACACCGCTCCGATCACCGTGTCTTCGTATTTGTCCTGGGCGATAGTGCCGGTCATCGCCTGCTTGCCGGACGAAATGAGCGCCGAGCCGGGCGTGGCATAGTACAGTCGCGCGAAGCTCCCATCGTAAGACAGCTGGAAATAATAAGTTGTGTTCGCGGTCAGCGCAGACGCACTTTTCAGCGTTGCCACGCCGGACCATCCGGTCGTGCTCGTTTTTATCGCCGCATACAACTTGCCGTCGTTGTCTTTATAGACAGTGAACGCGCGTTGGCAACTGACTACATCGCTGCTCACTCCGATCGCGCCGCATCCGCTTTTGATTGGCGTCGGAGATCCGTCGCTTGAGATAATCACTTGCGCCGCCGCGTTGCTCGTGGAATTGAAGAAGCCTTCCACCGTGAAAGCCGCGTCGCCATTGGCCCACTGACTGCCGAGCACATAGTCCAGCGGCATGATGTGCAGATTTGGAAACCCGCTGAATTTAGCTGCGTGGCCCGTTGAACCAACTAGCGGAGAAACCGGAATCGTTTCGAGATTCGTAGCAACGAGCGCGTTCGACGCTTCGACAATCGTGGGCATCAGCATGCTGGCGCCGTCGCCGCTTTCTAGCGTGACCGATCCGCGGCCCGCGCCGATGATGTCGGGGAGCGTGTTCCACGCGCTCGTCGGGCATTCATGCAGAAACGGCTGGCTGATCGCTTTGTAAGTCCCGGGTGGAATACTAAGCGGCGCCTGGGCGGCACATGCCGCGGCCATCGCGAGCGTCCACGCCGGCGATGAATCGGCCACGCCAGTGGGGTCAGCCCCATAGTCCAACAGATTGATAACGCCATTGACTGAAAAGTTACTGATCGAATCGACACCGGTCGCCGTCGACGTCAAGGACTGCAACTTTGCGGCGGCCTGCCCGTACACAATCGATTGGCCGGTGACCACGCCCGCCGGCTGCGCGTTGATCGGGAAGCCCGCGGCGGAGACCGCGGCTGTTAACGGGAAGCTTGACCCGGCCGCGCCGGCCGAGCAGCTCCAGTTGCCGTTCTGTCCAAATGCGAACGCGCCCGGACCGCCGACGGTGCATGGCGTCGTCTTCGAGCAATTTGTGCAGTACAGCAGCGCGCCGTCGGCCTCGCCCGGCAGCGCGGAGAACGCCACTTTTCCGAATGCCGGAGTGATCGGCTGCGCGCCGTACAAGCGATCGTTGATCGCCTGGCGAAACTGCGCGCCTGCGCCCGCCCCGACAAAATTTGTGATCGGCGAGACGGCCTGCGCGGACGCGGCCGACGCGATCGCGGCGGCGAATACCACGCTCGCAAGAATAGTTATCGGTCGCTTACGGCTTGGGTGTGTCTGTGACATTGCGCCCTCGCGGCGCGAATCAAACTTCCAACCGGGAAGTTTGATCGCGCGTCGTCGCGGGCGTTGCGCCAATTGGCGGGTCTGAAGTTCACTAAGCGTCGGATATAATGGTCGTTAGCGACGACCATTAGCCCTGTCTCATGCCGCCGGGAAAACAAATGTTCCATCTTGGAACATTTATGAGGCTCGACGCGCGAATCAAGATTCCCGGTAGGAATCTTGAGCACTTTCTCTGTGGCCGAAATCGTCATGACGCTTTCTTCGGATCCCCTTCTTGAGCGTCAACCGTTTTGTTGACTGCCCGCGGTTTGAACGGGACTACGTTGCTCGGCCGCTTGCGGCGTCGCTGAGCGACATAAGGCGCAGCCCCCGCGATCGTAGGCTTGATTGTAGGCTTGATTCGTCCCGCGAACTGCTTCGGCGACGGCTCTCGCCCGTCACGCTGCCATTTCTCATAGAAATCAACCACAAAGTCCGCGATAGAATATGGGTCCGCGGTGCGGTTCTTTGCGACCATCGCTTCGAGCACCAGCCTTATCGAGATCGCCAATTTGTGCTTATTGATCCCGCCGCTTTTTCCGGCTGCCGGGCGCGCGGAATCGCTAGCAATTGCGTGTCTGTCATTTTGCGCCTTCGCAACCGGCCGCATCGCGGCGAATACATCGGCGATGAGTTTCAGCTGTTCAGCATCCAGCGGCGCGAGCATCGCCAGCGCGTCGAAAGCGGTGCACGGCTGGATTTCGGCGGCGCTTTCCCTTGCTGCCTTTCGGATGATCCGAGCGATCTCCTTGTCATGATCTGGTCGCGTTTTGTCGTCCACTTTTTTCAGCCTCCCGGTCGAAGCCATGTTAAGAGAGCGCCGCATCGCGCGGCGCACGTTGATGATTCCATCGTCATGCTTCTTCGATGCCGCCCCCGTTTATGGGCGCGCCCCTGAGCGCGGTGTAGACACTGCCATCCGGCCGCCGAATCCAAACGCGACCGGGGTTAACTGCCATGATGCGCTCGCCGTCAACCATCGCCGCGCGCAGCCGCTCCCGGAACACCTCCTCCGGCCACGTCTGCCAAGCGGCGTTTCTCAGATTGATTTCGATTTGAGTTTCGACGGTCGCCGCCGGCGCATCGTGCGTCGCGCCGCATTGCCAACAGTTTCCGGCGCCACGTTCTTCGAACAGCGAGATCAGATCGTGCAAGCCGAACACGATGCTGTCGTGCAGCATTTCCGCGTACGGCGTGCGATTTGGTTCCTCGGCAAGTTTCTCGCTCAGCTCTCTGATTTCTCGCGCTCTGGCAAATCTCAGTTCACCCCGCCGGTTCGCGTCTGCGTTCTTCACTTCAGCGAGCCAGGCCGCGCGTGATTCGAGGTATGCGGAAATCTCTTTCTCGAACCGCGCCACGTTGCCCTTAATCGGATTGCCGGCAAGCCATTCGATCAGCTGCTCCGTCGACATCGGGATCGCGAAGGCGATCGCCGCGACGTTCACCCATTGCGGTACGAGCATGGCCTCGATCCGGCCGCGCAACTCGTCGGAGTTCGATAATTCTTTTTTCGCGCTGGACATTGTCGTCATGCCGTTTTCACCCGCCGCGCGCGGCGTTTGGTTATCAATCGTTTTCTGACCGAACGCTGCGCCTCTGCCGCCTCCGACAATTCCGCAGCCAGCCGTTCCAGTGCCCTGGTCGTCATCGGCGTCCCTTGGCCGGCGCCGGCCACGATTCCGCGCCTCCGAACCCCGAGACGCAGCCCGGCCTCAAACTCATCGCGCAAGCTTTGGCCCCATTCGTGAAGCGTGCTTTTGCAGACCCGCACGCCGTGGCGCTTTCGGAGCAACCGCGACAGCTCGCGGTATCGCGAGAAATTATGCTTGAGGAAAAACTCTTCAATCACCGCGCGCGCATCGGCTGATATGTCGATCCGTTTCGACATTCAGGCCACTCCTCCCAGCAGCGCCCACGATTCGCGAATATCCGCAATCGCGACCGCTTTGCGGCCGTCCGCTGTCGCCGCCGCGATCGCGAGTGATAGCGTCTTCACCATCGCGCGCAGCGTGCCGGGCTTCTTGGCTATCTCGTGCAATAGTCTCCGCTCCGCCGGTCCGCGCACGCGCCATGCATCGAGCAGCGCATCTACATCGCCTTCCGCGGCCATTTTCAGCGATAGGCGCTGAGCGATCCGCGACCGAATCTGCGCCATCTTGTCGGTGCGCGCGCCGCCAACTAAGCGGCCGTACAGCATGATTGAGCCGGTCAACGCCAAGCCGATCCGCGTTCGATCGTGGATGCAACGCAATTCTTCGAGCGCCGCGTCCTCAAGGTGCTGAACTTCATCAACAATGAGCAGCGCGCCCGGACGTTCCTTGAGTCGCCCGATAATTTCGCGCGCGACCCGATGCGGCGCCTGCCCCTGATGGCTTCCGACGCCGATCGATTCGGCCAGCTCGTCGAGCGACGCCCACACGCTTTTGCAATGCGGCGCCATCGTCGTAAGCGATACGTTTTCATGCGTCGCCGCGTAATGATTCAGCTCGGAAGTTTTCCCGCAACCTGATACGCCTTCAATCAGCACCGGCAAGCCGAAAGTCTGCGCGGTCGCGAGCGCCTTCGAAATGCGGCGGCCAGTCGGCGTGACGACATGCTCCGGCGCTTCGAACGCTACGCCCGCGGTGGCGGAACGCAGCGGAATAATCTCGGCACTGCGGCGATTCATCGGTTGCGCTGCGTCGGACATCGGACGTTTCCTCCATCGGTCAAGGGCTATCGCTTCAGCCGGCATTTTTTATCCCCATAAACTCCCGGTCGTCGTCGCTCCAATTTTCAGAATTTATTTTTTCAAGTTTCGCCCGCTTGAGCCGCTTGATCTCGGGTAAATTCGCGGCAAATTCGAGCCAATCGGAATCTTCTTTCGTCCGCTGCTCGCACGCGATGGCTGCTATTCTCTGATAATCAGCGATGGCCCCGGCGACTTCGGCCGCCTCATCGTACTGCGTACGCGTCCGGCGCTCGGCCATCAGCTCCTCGTAGGCCGCATCAACTTCTGCGCGATCGGCGTGCTCAAGCGGCGGCTTGAACCGTGGCGGCGCGACCTTCGGCCGAAACGGCCGCACGACTTTCGCCGCGGCGGCTTCGGGCGTCGCGGCGTCAACCATCAAGCCGCGCAGTTCGGCATCGTCCATGCGGCGCTCCGCCTCCGCCTGCATCCGAATGCCGCGCTTGTGTAGTTTCTTGGCCCGGTGGAAATCGCGCGCCGCGTCGGCATCATTGAAGCCGACCACATCGCGCACTTCGCAGGTGCCGATAAACGAATCGTCGAGCGTGTAGAGAAAAATTGCCTCGGGATTTTGCAAATTACCGGGATCAAAACGCGCCGCGAGATGCTGCCCGCGATTGAGCTGCGTAACTTCGGACCAATACCTATTGCCGAACAAGTTTATCGTCGAATCTTTCGGCGAAACAAATACGCGTTCAATGGCCAGCATGCACTTGCGCAATTGTGCCTGGGTCGCCTTGCGAATCGGCGACTTGACGTAGGATTCGTCAAAAACTTTCTGAAATGAAAGCCCGCGCGCTATTTCGGTGCGCCGATTGAGCCGCCGATTGTATGCGGCGATTTCGCCATCCATCACGCGCAAGAACACATCGAGAGCAATGGCTTTGTTGCCATAGTTTTCCGGTTTCGCGTCAGGTCGGTTGCCACACCATGCGCCCGTCAACTCGGGCCGCGCGCGCATGTGGTTTTCGAGATCGCGGAACGCGCGCTCGATCGGTTTGCTTTGGCCGTGATAGGGGCGCGTCGCATGAACCTTGATCCCGAGCGATTCAAAAAGACCAACAGGGTCCTCGCGTTTAATCTTAAATCGAAAACGGAAAGTCATCCCCCCCGTCAACCACTTGGACATGCCGCCGCGACCGTTATCTAAAAAAATGTGCTCCGGAAGCCCAATCCTAAAGGCGTCGCCGAATGCGAGGCGGACCGCATCGCGATTTTCGCTACGGCCGGTCCGCCAGGCGAGAAATAGATTTGAATACAAATCTTGTACGGCCACGGTCATCGGCCTACACACTTCACCGTCCGGCAAGCGCACGAAAAAATCCCATCGGTGCCCGTCGGCGTTCATGGCCTGAGTTGCGTGAAAGACGGAGCGGTCGCGTTGCAAGTGCGGGTATTTATGGTCGAGCGCGTCACCGCCTTCGCGCTTGAACAC
Organism: uncultured delta proteobacterium; assembly: GCA_963808235.1. GTDB lineage: Bacteria > Desulfobacterota > Binatia > Binatales > Binataceae > Binatus. Next base: position 4,641 of record CAWEEQ010000002.1, on the reverse strand, counting down.
GATGACGTCCGGATGAACTTCACGCCGCAATCGGCGGAGCAGCGTCTTGAGACTCGGGGCCGCTGCGCCGCGATCTCCCGGCATCATATTCGCCGCGGCGGCGATCGCTTTTTCGTATGCAACAGCCGCGGCCGGCTGTGTGAGTCTCAAATAAAACTCGCGAAAAAGGCGATCGAAGATCGGGTCAAATTTGGTTTTCCGCTGCGAGCCTTTATAACCGTCCAAAAACATTGCCGGATAGTCAGCCGGATCGCAGGCCCGAACTTTTTCCGCCCATCTGCGAACCGTCGGAATCGGCAAGCCACGCGCCGCCGCCACGACCGCATACGCGCCAGTCCAGCCGAGATCCTCAACGCGGTCATCAACCGCGCGGGCGATCTCCGCGCGGTGATCGGCGCGCGCGCGCTTTTTCGCCGGCGCGCGGTCGTAGCACTCCCACAAGGATGCGCGCCGCTCTTCGATATCCGCGGGGAAGACCTCGGCTGCCGATGGCTCCGAAGCCACAGATGCCGCGCCGTCCGGGAGAAATAGCGCCGCCACGATCGCACGCTGGCGCTTATCGTCGAAGGCATTTGATATTGTTTTGTCATACCCATTAGCGCCGCCTTTGCCGAGCGTTCGGAGAACCGCGATATTGTTCAGGCGCGCGCGCCGGTTGACCGCTTGAGGCGTGAGGCCCACCCGATCGCCGATTTGTTTTGCCGTTAGTATCATCGCCGCGCCTTCCTATGCGCACGCTCGGCGCGCTGCGCGTACCGATTTGGCCAAATCAGTCGGGGGATACGCCGATTGCTTTCGCGATGATCGCTTCGGCGCTTGGCCAGCTCTGCCGTAGAACGTTAGATAAAGTGCCGGGTTTGAGCCCGTTTGCGATCGATAAACGGCGAAGGCTCCAGCCGCAATTCCACAGTGCAGCGACCACATCGGCACGCGACCAGTCTTTCGTTGACGCGCTCGCACGATTCGTGGTTCGCTTTTCTGGCGACATGGCGTGACTAGAGTTCCATAAAACTAGGATTATTTCAAGGTATATTCAGAATGACTCGGAGAGTTAGCAGACTATCGCACTCGACGGTCGGCGGCAGCTCCGCGAAGTCATTTGCCGATCGACTTAGGATTCTGATTGATCGCGCCGGAAGCGTTCTCGCACTGGCTCAGGCCGCGGGCGTGTCGGACAGCTCGGTTCACTTGTGGCTTCGCGGCTCCGAACCGAGTCGAGAGAAATTGGTTAAGTTGGCGACTGCCGCCGACGTCAGTATCGAATGGCTCGCCGCAGGCCGCGGTCCGATGGCCGCGGATCTTCTACCCGAAGGATACGCCTTGGTTCGCCGCTACAAGAGCGATAGCGAAATCGAGTACCAGGGCGTCGATTATCTCGCACTAAAAAAAGACTGGATTCGATCCTTGCCCGGATCGCCAATCGCCGAGGCGCTTCTTCTCACCGAAGCCGCCGGCGATGCGATGGCGCCGTATATTGAAAGCGGCGATCTCATTCTGATCAATACGAGCGACCGCGATCTCCGCGATGGCGTGTGGGCACTCATGACACCCATCGCGGGCGGAAGTGAAATATCGTCGTCGGGCATCCCTTCGATTCTAGTCCGCCGCATTCGGGCTGAAGGCAGCGGAAAGTTCCGGCTGCTTTGCGATAATCGAGACTTCGAATCGATGCCGGGTCAGACGGTCCGCCGCACGAAACGCAAAAACATAATCGGGCCTGATTTGGTCGCGATCACGTCTGATGAAGATAGTATGTTCGGGATTCTCGGCCGCGTGATCTGGAAGGGTAGCGCCATTCCGTGAACGAGATGGGAATCGTCGAAATAGCGATCGCCATCCTCAACAACGTCGGTCTCAAGGCAAATCTGTTTCACTTCTCGGACATTGAAACGATCATACTTTCAGCGTGCTTTCAGCGTCGCGACACAGAGCACGCGTAGCCGCGCGCAAACAAATCGCTGCGACCGTGATGTATGCGATTGCCGGGACAAGCCGCAAACCCGGTCTCGACTACGCGGAAACCTCCCGCCGAAAATCGCCTATGCCCTTAAAGCCGCGCCGCGCCGCGATGTTTCTGAACCGCCCGTCCGCCCTGGTCCCGGCTAGTCCCGCCTAGTCCCGGAAAATTGCCCCGATGATCAGATCAACAGTCCCCGTACAGCGACCGCACTTGGCGGAGGGGGGAGGGAGTCGAACCCTCCGGCGACAATATTAGCCGCCAGGCCGGTTTTGAAGACCGGTGGGGCCACCGGGCCCCTTCCTCCTCCGCCCTTATTTATTAGGTACTTACGGCGATCCGCGCAATCCGAGGCTCGCCAGAGTGCCCAATTACTGCCCACAATTTTTGATTTCGGTTTTCCGCGAAGGTCAGAGCATGGCGAGGCTTGGCTAATCCGCCGGAACCTTTTGAGACTCTTGCGAAGGGTGTGGTGGGTGCATATCCAACTCTCCCGGAGGCTGGCATAACCTCCGCCGAATTTTGGTCGTTCCTCGCGGGTAGGGCGCAGTAACGATGTTTCGTGATCTATGCGCAAACGAGCTCGAATTGCGCCTTCGAGGTCGCAGCACCTGGCGGTGTCGGAACGCTCGCGCCTCCACCTCAAGAGCGCTATATCATCGAGCAGGTTTCAGCGAGATGTATCCATCGGAAGCTCAGCTCCGGAACATGATCGATACCATCCCCGCGCTGGCCTGGTGCTGTCTGCCTGATGGCGCCAATGAATTTACCAATAAACGGTGGCTCGATTACACAGGGCTTTCACGAGCCGAGACCCTCGGTCAGGGCTGGCACCGCGCATTTCACCCAGACGAACTGGCCAGCGTGATGGAGAAGTTGCGAGCCATTCTGCTTTCTGGAGAACCGGGCGGGGCGGAAGCCCGCATGCGGCGGTTTGACGGAGAGTATCGCTGGTTCCTGATTCGAGCCGAACCGGTTCGCGACGAGCATGGCAACGTCGTCAGATGGTTCGGAACGAGTACGGATATCGAGGACCTGAAGCGAGCCGAGAAGGAGCTTCGCGACCTCGTTGATTACGTTCCACAGCTCATCGTTATCCGCGAGCCCGATGGACGCAGTATCTACGCGAACCGAGCCACCCTTGACTATCTTGGCCGCACCTTCGAGGAGTTTCTAGAACCAGACTTTGAGCGGACGGTGATCCATCCGGACGATTGGGACAAGGTGACGAGCACGCCTCAGTGGGGTTCCCGCGCTGTGCAGTTCGAACTCGAAGCACGAATGAAGGGGAAGGACGGTCTCTATCGCTGGTTTCTGTATCGCTTCAACCCTCTTCGGGACTGTGACGGACGGGTCCTTCGTTGGTTCGTGACGGGGACTGAAATCGAAGCTCTGAAACAAGCAGAAGAGAGAGTGCAGAATGAGAACCTCGCGCTTCGCGAGGAAGTCGACAAGGCTTCGATGTTCGAGGAGATTGTCGGAACTTCGTCCACTCTGCGAGCAGTCTTAACTCGAGTCGCCAAGGTTGCGCCGACTGAGTCCACGATCCTTATCGCCGGTGAGACCGGAACGGGTAAGGAGCTCATCGCCCGCGCGATCCACAAGCGATCGTTACGATCCTCGCGGCCGTTCGTGAGCGTGAACTGTGCGGCGATACCGCAATCGTTGATCGCCTCGGAACTCTTCGGTCACGAGAAAGGAGCCTTCACCGGAGCGTCGCAGCGCCGTCTTGGCCGCTTCGAGATGGCCGAGGGCGGCACGCTGTTCCTCGACGAGGTCGGCGAGCTTCCCAACGAGACCCAGATTGCTCTACTACGCGTACTTCAGGAGCGTCAGTTCGAGCGCGTCGGCGGTAATCAGCCAATTCGAGCAGACGTCCGAGTGATCTCCGCCAGCAACCGAGATCTAAAAGCCGCCATGGCAAACGGCGCTTTTCGCAGCGACCTGTTCTATCGCTTGAACGTATTTCCCATCGAGATTCCTCCTCTCCGGGAAAGGACGGACGATATTCCGATCCTGGTCGAGTACTTCATCGACCGCTACGCGACCGAAGCGGGGAAGAAAATACGGTATATCAGCAAAGAGAGCATGGAGCTGCTTCAATCGTATCCCTGGCCAGGGAACGTTCGCGAGCTGCAGAATGTAATCGAGCGCTCTGTGATCCTTTGCGAAACTGAAACGTTTTCAGTCGACGAGAGTTGGCTGTCCACGACACTGATCGGACCGTGCCCGCGAGCCAGCCGCTAGTTCAAATGCTCGCGACCCAGGAAAAGGCGTTGATCGAAACAGCGTTGGCTGAAACACGCGGCCAAGTGTCCGGCCCCACGGGCGCCGCGGCGAACTCAGCATGCGTCCGTCCACGCTGGAATCCAAGATCAGAACACTTAAGATTAACAAACACCGCTTCAAAGCCCCTAACGAGGATCCATCTGAGTCCTCGCAATCCACTCGCGGAGGTAGGCCGGGCAATTTTCGAATTTGATACTATCTCCATCCCAGCGCGCGAGATCCACCACCACTTCCCGATCGACACGCTTCACCTCTCGGAGATCCAAAACGATTCGAAGAGCCTCTCCATCGAAGGCCAGTTGCAATTCTGCGGCATGCTCGGCGTCTATATGACCGCTGAGCGTGAAGAGGACGAAGTCGGGATTCTCAAGCCTTACGTTTCAGCATTGATTTTT
>CAWEEQ010000001.1:0-380624 GCA_963808235.1 uncultured delta proteobacterium | reverse complement strand
ATTTCACCGACATCACGAAGGGCTTGAAGTTGAGGTAGGACTCGCGGCGGCGATGGAACGGCGTGGTCTCGAGCTTCATCGCACCACGACGCATCGCGAACGCGGCGATTCGGACCGCGTCGTTGTCGGCCATCCCGATGTAGGCGAAGGCGGCGCCGATTGCCAGCGCGAGACCGAGCTTATCGTCGCGCTCCGGCAGTCCCATCGACGCGCTCGCGTCGACGAGCGAAGTAATTTCGACCTGGCGATCGGCGCGGTACGTGCGAATCGTCAGATCGTCAAGGCGAGCGAATGCGTTCCAGTCGAGAAAGCGCAGGTCATCACCGGGCGCGTACTCCTTGAAATTTTCAGGTTCGATACCGAGTCCCTGGACTCTGCCGAGCGCGCGCTGGCCGGCGCGAACGGTGCGGGCACGCTTGATGCCGAGAACCAAACGGTCGAGCTTGCGCAGAAACTCGGGCTCGAAAGCGCGCGCCTCGAGCATTGCTCTCGACCTATACTCGCGCGGCGCGAACCGACTTGATGACGCGCTCGACGATGTGAGCGGCGTCGATTCCGTCGGAATGCGCGGCGTAGTTGAGCATGATGCGATGCGCGAGCGAGGCGATCGCGATGCGCTCGATGTCTTCGCGCGCGATGTTGGCGCGGCCGTCGAGCAGCGCGCGCACCTTGGCGCCCAAAATCAGCGCCTGCGCGCCGCGCGGACTCGATCCGAACATCACGTAGCGATTCACCATCTCGTCGTGTACGCCCCTGGCCTCGTCGGCGACATAGCGCGAATTCTGCGGCTGTGTCGCTCGCACCAGGCGGGCGGCGTAGATCTCGAGCTCCGGCGCAACCATCACGTCGCGCACCAGGCGCTTGAGCGACTCGATCCTCGACGGAGCCTCGATTGTATCGAAGATCGGCGCGATGCCCGCGTCTTCAGGCCCGGTGGTCGACGAGATGATCCGCGTGAGCTCGCCTTCGTCGGGATAGTTCAGGCGAACTTTGAAGAGAAAGCGATCTAGTTGCGCCTCGGGCAGCGGATAGGTGCCTTCCATTTCGATCGGGTTCAGCGTCGCCATGACGAAATACGGCGGCTCAGCTTGTAGGTGGTGCCGGACACGGTGACCTGCAACTCAGCCATCGCTTCGAGCAGCGCGGACTGGGTCTTGGGCGTGGCGCGGTTGATCTCGTCGCCGAGCAGGATGTGGCAGAACGCGGGACCTGGCTGGAAGGTAAACTCGCGCCGACCGTCGTCGCCGGACAGAATCACGCGGGTGCCGGTGATATCCGCAGGCATCAGATCGACGGTGAACTGAATTCGATTGAAACTCAGATTGAGCGCTAGCCCGAGCGTTTTGACCAGCGTAGTTTTGCCGGTGCCGGGAACGCCTTCGATCAGCACGTGGCCGCCCGCAAACAGCGCCGAGAGCAATTCCTCCACGGCCTGCTCATGCCCGACGATCACCTTGTGGATCTCAGCCTGGATACGCCGAAAGGTTCGGGCAAAATCCGCCACGGTCGGCGTCTCCGCCAAAGCTTCATTCATCTTTCAAATACTCGCTTGATGGTTGTTCGATCTTCGGCCGGCACTGCGGCGCGCGCGACCGGCTCGTCGGGTTGCTGGGTGGCATTGAGCGGGGTGCGAACCTTGGGCGGAACATAGACGTGGCCGGCGCCTTTTGCGCCGTGATCGACGGGCCGCGCCTCGATCGCTATCTCGAAGCCTTCGGTGCCGAGCTTCGACGTGGCTGGCGCGCCGAACAGGCTGTCAGGATCGGCGCCGATTCCATGCGCCTCACCGCCGTTGCTGCCATTCTCGCTGCCCTGCTGGATGCTGCGATCGACTGCCGCGTCCTGATCGGTGGTATTGTCCTTGCCGCCGCCGAGTTCGGTATTCGCGCCGTTGGGGTTAGGCGAGGGCCACTTGTTCTCCGGGCGCGAATCGTCCCTCGGTGGCAGGTTCAAATCATTTTCGGATTTTGGTTTATCCTGCTGGAATTGCCCGGCCACATCTCCGCGGCGGGTTTTTTTCACATCGGGTGCGCGATGAACAGCTTGCTGCTGATCGGTGCCCGCGTCGGCCAGGCGCAGATTCAGGCGCTGCTTGCCAGGCGGCTGCTGTCCGGTGAGCTTGCTCTGGAGATGACCGGCCATATCGCGCGCGCGATTCACAAGTTGATGCAGCGAATTGCCCGACCCATCGCCGGCACCAGGATTCTCGCTAGCGAGCTTTTCCTGGAGGCGCCGCATGGTCTCCGGATCGGCGTTGACCTGCATCGCGGATTCGTCGCCGGGTTCGGCGGCGCGCAGATGAAGATCGTCGAGATCGACGGTGAGGTCGTTCACCGAGTCGCCGGGCGCGATCGGCGACGCGTGCTTGAGTCGCGAAAGAGGTAATGCCAGCGCCGCTAGAAATATCGCGCCGAGGAACGGGTAAATGGCGAGCGAGACGCGCCGGCGCTCGATCTGAGCTGACACGAATTGATCTTTGTGGCCAAGAGTATCTTCAACCAGGTACGACCATAGCGTTCCCGGCTTGGATTTGTGCGCGAGCGCGACGATCGTGGAGAGCCGGCCCTTAAGCTCGGCGCGATCGTCGGCGATCATGGCCGCACCGGCGCCGCCCACCCGCATCCGCCATCCCACACGGATCGCGCTCACGATTCCGAGCACAGCGGCGATCGCGATCGCGGGAGTGAAAAACAAAAAAGCGAGCGGGGAGAGTATGTATGCGCCGGCGAAAACGGCCGCGCCGGACGCAATGACAATCGCGAGCGTGAAGAAGATCGCATGCTGCCATGCGAGCGAGTTCAGCCGCGTGCGGATCGAGCCCACGCTGCCCAGGATCAGCCCGAGCTTCGCGTCGAGTTTCTCGTCAGCTCGCCGGTCTTGTGAGGGGAACGACATCTAGGCACGCCGAGCGCGTGGTTTCGAGGATAGTTAAGGACGCCCGATCACGCAACGACACATCCGGCGCCCGGCTAATGACTGAATCGTGACGCTCCGTTCATTAAATTGGTTTTGACTGGCAAAAGGGGATCAGTCTCTAATTAATGCTCGATGCCACCCGAACTGACCGCAGCTCCAAAACCTGCTCCTGGTGAGTTTCACAAGCTGCTTGCACGGTGGCGACTCTCCGCATCTCTTCATCCTCTGCTGACGGCGATTGTCGCGATTGCGTTGATCGCGACTCCGCTCTACGCGGGTTGGAGATATTTGCGGACGTTGAGGCAGCTGCTGTATCGCATGTCGAACGAAATTGTCGATTTGAATACCGGCCTCAAGGCGGTTGCTCGAGATTCGGAAAGATCGCGAGCGCAGCTTTCCACGATGGCAGAGTTTCTAGCCGGCAAATTTCCGGAGTTCGAGGCGGTGTTCAAAATTCAGGAAGCTCAGGAGGCGGCCGACAACGGCGACTTCTCAGAAATGGATGAATTGCTGAAGAAGGCGCGAGCCCTGTTCAGCGACGCTCAAGACCGCAAGCTCAACGCACCGCCCGATATTTTTGCGGCCGCAATCGAAAGTCTCAACGAGATCGAAAAAAAGACGCCCGAGGCGATGATGGCCGCTGGACCGGTAATCAACGATCTGCGCGTGCTGCTCGCGAACTACCGGTCGACGTTGGAGCCGGCTCGGATCTTGATGCTCCTTTTCGCGGCAAACCGGTACGAACGCCCGCCGAGATCTCTCACCTGGCAATCCGGGGTGGCAACCCAGCGATCGCTAATCCGCGGCCGGCGAAAGAACTCGCGGTATTGGTGTCCGATGTCAGGATTATCAAGCCCGCGCTGCAGCCGCTCGACGGGATCCGATGGAAGGATGTTACGTTCGTGGATACCAGCATCGAATATTTTGGCGGCCCCGTGGAGCTGACCAATGTGCGGTTCGTGAATTGCGATTTCATCGTCCATTCCGGGCCGATCGCGACCAGGTTTCTCGAATACGCGACATTGAATCGACACGACGAGTTTTCAAACTAGCGAGTTTTCGATTCAGCGGACTTCTGATCCTAGAAAGTCCAGCCGACGATTGATTTCAGAAATACCCCGTTGCTTGCGCGCGTCACTCCGAATCCAACGCCGAGATTCAGCTCGAGTTGCGGAATGAAATGAAAATTCAAAGTCGGCACAACGAAGTGCTGTTGCTCCTGGACTTCAGCCAGCGGCTGAATCGATCCCATGTCGCCATAGTACTCGAGCGCCGGTGAGACCCAGCGGTTCAAGTCATAGATCAGCTCGCCCGACGGTTCGAATTGAAATCCGCGATGCGCCCCGGGGCCGCTGAACGGATCTTCGAGAGCCAGGTTCGCGACCAGCCGAAATTTCTTATAGTTCGCGCCGACGATCGGGCGCAGCTCGAGCGTCATCGGATTTTCCTCGGCCGCGCGCCGCATGTAATCGAACTCGATATTGCCGCCGAATTGCACCGGCCACTCGAAAGTCTGCGGAATGCCGAAATGAATCTTGGTGCGCGAGCCCGCGTATTCGTATTCGCCATTGGAGAGCTTGGCGGTCGCGAAATACTGGCCGATCTCGACCCATCGCAGCACGCCGTACGTAGCCTCGAGCGTCTCGTGAATCTGATGCACGTCGATTTGGCTCTTCGCCAACTGTCCGGTCGCGGTCGAGGTCGTGTTGGAATGGAGTTCAAGCGTCAAGTGGCCGGCTGGCGTGGTGTCGGTGTCATAAATCTGGATTTCATAGAAGTCGATCGCGTGCGACCTACGCGCATCGGCAAAGATCGCGACTATGCAAACGCAGAGCACAAGTATCCGGCGCCGAGGTCCCATCGCATTCAGTCGACGGCGTTGCTCAGCGCGGATCCTTAAGGCCGGCATCGTCACTCGCGCCGAGCGCAATCGCGGACCAATCCATGTCGGCGCGGCCCTTTGCGATCGCGGAGATAAAGCGGTCGTGCAGCAGGCTCGCAGTGGGCATCGGCGCGTGAGCCTCGGCCGCGGTCATCAGCACCAGGTCGATATCCTTAAGGCCGAGCGGAAGGCGAAAGCCGGCGGGTGTGAACCGCCGATTCGCGATCGCGGGACCGTAACCCTGGTACACCGGCGCGGCGAAGATCGTGCTGGTCAGCATCTCGATCGCGGCGACCGGGTCGACGCCAGCCTTGCGAACCATCGCAAGCGCCTCGCCCATCGCTTCCATCGCGGCCGCGATCATGAAGTTGCCCGCCAGCTTGACCACGTTCGCCGCGTCGGGATGCTCTCCGAAATCGGAAACGCCCTGCCCCATCGCGTCGAGGATCGGCCGCACCTCGGCCTTCGCGTCGGCAGGTCCCGAAACGCAGATGCGCAATTGCTTCGCAGCCGCTGCGTTCGGGCGTCCGAACACCGGCGCCGCGACCATCACGCTGCCTCGCGCCGCGTGATATGCGGACAGTTTGCGCGTGATTGCCGGCGACACCGTCGTCATCGAGATGTGAATACCATCGGGCGCCAGGCGCTCGGCAAGCGCATCCTCGCCCGTCACCAACGCGTCGAGGGACGCGTCATCGGCAAGCATCGAGACCACGACGCCGCCCGGATGCGCGACGTTGCCGGCGCGGTCCGCGCGATGCGCTCCCTTGGCGACAAGCGGCTCAGCCTTCGCCGCCGTGCGATTGTAAACGATGAGATGGTAGCCGGCGGCGACCAGGTTTGACGCCATCGGCATTCCCATCGCACCGAGTCCAACGAATCCGATTTTCTGTGCGCTCTTTGGTGTCATTAGATTACGCTACCACGCCTGATGGTCGTGGCAATTGAGAATTCGTCAACTGTAGACGGCGGTCCCGCCACAGCGTATACAGGTTGGCGCAAGACCCGACTCTCTGGAGGGCACCGTGAACTATCTGCGCCTCAATAGGTTCCTGATACTCGCGCTCTTCCTGACGCCAATAACGGCGACCGCGCAGGTCAGCGGTCCGTGCCCCCGCTTCGCCGCGGGCAGCACGGTCACAAACCCGCCCGCCCTCTTCAGTAGTAATGGCACGCTGACCGTCAATCTATCCTACAACACCGCGACCGACCCTGACGGCCGAACTCTGTACTGCTTCTCCACACCCGACGGCACCGAATCACCGACTCTCCATGTCCGTCCGGGAGATACGCTCATTGTGAACGTGACGAATAATCTTCCGATGCCGGCTGCGGCGAGTTCGATGAAAATGTCGACCAATGCCGCCACCTTATGCGGCGCGGCTACGATGGACGCCTCGTCGGTGAACGTTCACTATCACGGAACAAATACTTCGCCGACTTGCCACTCGGACGAAGTGATTCACACGCTGATCAATTCCGGCGATACATTTACCTATAACGTCGCCTTCCCGACCGACGAACCGCCAGGCATCTACTGGTACCATCCGCACGTTCATGGAATCGCCGAGCCGGCCGTTCTGGGCGGCGCGTCAGGCGCGATAATCGTCGACGGAATCGAGGCCATCCAGCCCGCCGTCGCGGGTCTGCCGGAGAGAGTGTTCGTGATTCGCGATCAGAACGTCGCCGGCAATCCGACCCCCGGTGGCGCGGTGCCTTCCTGGGACCTGACCCTCAACTACGTGCCGATCGCGTATCCAGCGCTGACCCCGGCGGTGATCCAAATGGCGCCCGGCGAGAAGCAGTTCTGGCGGGTGGTGAACGCTTGCGCGGACACCATTTTAGACTTGCAGGTGCTCTTCAATGGAGCGCAGCAGAAAATCCAGCTGGTGGCGCTCGATGGTGTGCCAGTCGGATCGCAAGATGGCACCGAGCAGGGCAAGCTGATTTCAGTCACGAACCTCCGCTTGCCGCCAGCATCGCGAATGGAATTCATCGTTACCGGGCCGTCGCAAAACGTGAAGAACGCGCGGTTCATTACCCAAGCGATCGAAACCGGTCCGAACGGCGACAACGATACGCAGCGCACTCTGGCCACCATAGTGCCGGTTTCCAGTCCTGAGGCACTCGAGGCAAAAGCCAACACCAAGGTCTTGAAGCCCTGGCGGCAGAGGTTCGAAGGATTGGCGACCGCGCCGGTAATGACCAAGCGCCTGCTCTACTTCTCCGAGAACGCCGATCAAACGCAATTCTTCATTACCGTCGATGGACAGACGCCGGTGGTTTTCTCGCCCGACAATCCTCCCGCAGTCACGACCACGCAGGGATCAGTGGAGGACTGGACGATCCAGAACCGGGCGCTGGAAAACCACGAATTCCACTTCCATCAAATTCATTTCATGGTGCTGGCGCAGGATAATTTCCAGATCAACGGCAGCCATCCGGTCGATGCCCTGCAAGGGCAATTGATGGACATGATTGATATTCCCTTCTGGGACGGAAAAAAATCCCATCCGTTCCCCAGCGTTACCCTTCGTATGGATTTTCGCGGACCCGATATCGGAGACTTCGTCTACCATTGCCACATTCTCAATCACGAGGATCAGGGAATGATGGCGATCATCCGCGTTCTCCCCGGTCCGGGAGCCAAGACTCGGCCGGCAAAGGGTAAGCCCGCCAAGACAGCGGACCGCGATGAGCCAGTCCTCAAAGTGGCCGCGAATGGACGAGGGGCAGAAACAAGATAAGACTCGTGTCACCGCGAGCGCACGACGCCGATTTGCGGGCATAACGCGGCGATTTTGCATCGCGAGCACCACGGCGAGGTCGGATGGCAAATCGTCTGACCGAACGCGACAAGAATTCCGTTGTATTCGATCCAGTGACGCCGCGGCAGCACTTCGCGCAGTGCAATTTCAGTCTTGTCCGGCGTCGTGGTTTTCACCAGGCCCCATCGATTGGAAATTCGATGGACGTGAGTATCGACGCAGATTCCCGGCTTCCCGTATGCCTCGGTGACGACCAGGTTGGCGGTCTTGCGGCCCACGCCCTTAAGAGTCATCAGCAGATCGATCTCATCGGGCACGCGTCCGTGGAATTTGTTGATCAAGTCGCGGCAAATTCCGCGAATCACCCGCGCCTTGGTGCGATAGAAGCCGACCGGATAGATGAGCCGTTCGAGCGTTCTGGCCGAGAGCGCAAGCATCTTCGCCGGCGTGTCGGCGCGCGCGAACAATCGCGCCGAGGCGATAGCGGTCGTCTGATCTTTAGTCCGAAGACTCAGGATGCAACTGATGAGCGTCTTGAACGGATCGCGACTCTGCATCGCGATGAAACTCACGATCGGTGCATTCCACCCAGGCGCCTCGCGCCTCAGGATCGAGAGCGCGCGGCCGACTCGGCGCGCATCGAGATTGTTCGGCGCCCGATTCGATACTCTTTTCTTCACTGATAGCATTCGTCGATTTATCGAGCCGATTTATCATGCGTGCGAGAATCCCGCGAACTGACTTTGAGACTCTCTCATTTGACGGGTTGCGGCGCTTGGGAATAGCTTTTCCGACGCCGGGGACGCTCGCGCCCGTCTGACTCATGATCATTGGTATGGTTGGATAATTGATGAATTTCCGAAAGGCTGAATTCTTCAAACCAGGCGCTGCAATCGCCGCAGCGATCACTGCGTTTTTCTTGATTGCCTTCGCGATCGGATCCGTCGCACGGGCCTCCTCTCCGAGCGCGCAGATCGTCGGACCTTCCAACACCGAATCGAGAGGAGTGTCCGAGGCGCCGCCTCCGCAGCCGATCAATTGGGACAAGGTTACGCAGGAAGCAACCGACCTGCTCTCGAAGTACATCCAGATCAATACGACCAACCCACCCGGCAACGAAATCGGCGCGGCGCGGATGCTCAAGGAGAAATTTCTTACCGACGGAATCCCCGCCACGACCTGGGAGCCGGAGCATGGGCGCGGGATTGTCGCGGCGCGGCTGCGCGGAATCGGCAAACATACCAAATCCATAATCCTTCTCAGCCACATGGACGTGGTGCCCGCCAACCCGAAGGAATGGGAAGTCGCGCCGTTCTCGGGGACGGTAAAAGGCGGCGAGATCTGGGGGCGCGGCTCGATCGACGACAAAGGTGCCGGCGTGATCGAGCTGATGGCGATGCTCGCGATCAAGCGGGCGGGAATCCTGCTCGATCGCGACGTGATATTCATCGCAACCGGCGACGAGGAAGAAGGCGGCAAGATCGGCGCGGGATGGTTCGTCGATCACGCCAGTGACGTTTTCTCCGACGCCGGCTTTCTGCTCAACGAGGGCGGCGGGATTCGCGTGCAGCCCGATGGGCGAAGGGTGTACGTGGTATCGGTCACCGAGAAGACCCCGCTGTGGCTGCGGCTCACGGCGTCGGGTCCGGCCGGGCACGCCTCCGATCCGCCGGCGGAAACGGCCGTCACGCGGCTCGTGCGCGCGCTCGGAAAACTCGGTGAGTACAAAACCCCAGTGCATGTGATCGGACCGGTCCAGGACTACTACCATGCGATGGCCGAGGCCGATCATGGGCCGTCGCAACTGTTGAATCTTCAGACCTCGCTGAAGGATTCAGCTTATCTGCAGAAGTTCCTGTCCGATCCCAGCCAGAACGCGCACGTTCGCGATACGATCACGCCGACGGTGCTCTCCGCGAGTCAGAAGACCAACGTGATTTCCGAAACGGCCTACGCGGAAGTCGATTGCCGCCTGCTACCGGGCAGCGATCCCAAGGTGGTGATGAAAGACATCAAAAATGCGATCGGTGACAACTCGATCAAGATTGACGTGATCCTGAACTTCCCGCCAATCTCGTCGCCATCGCGCTCACCCCTGATGACCGCGATTCAAACCCTTGCCACCACCCGCGACAAGGGTCAGGTGGTGCCCTCGATGATCATCGGCTTCACCGACAGCCATTACTTCCGGCAGAAAAAAATCGTCTCCTACGGTTTCATTCCGGTTGATGTGAATCCCGCGGAAGCAAAAGGCGTCCACGGAGTGAACGAACGGATCGGCGTCAAGGAACTCACTGACGGGATTCAGCGGATGGTCGAGCTGTTGAAAACATTCGGGGCACGGCAACAGGTGTCAAAATGATTCGCGCCGGAGTGGGCTTTTCGAGCGCGCACAATCCGCGCAACGCCGCCAGCGAGGCTACCGCGGCCGCACTCGCGCAGGCGGGACTCCATCGCGCCACCGGGGCGCTATGCTTTGCGACTCCGGCCTACGGCGCCGCCTATCCCATGATCCTGCGCACGGTGGCTTCGGAAGCCAATACGCACGAAGTCGTAGGATGCTCCGGGACGGGCGTGATCGCGGGCGAGAAAGAGATCGAGCATGGCAACGCGCTCGCAGTGCTGGTCTTCGGCGGCGACGAACTGCATGCCACGCGGTTCTTCGTGCCGACCCTGCGCGGACGCGCGGCCGGAGTCGCAACCGAGATCGCATCGGCAGTGCGCCCGCATCTCGGCAAATCGAATCTGCTCATCCTCCTCGCCGACAGTTACAACTTCGAAGCGGAGGCCACGCTCGGCGCGCTGGCAAAAGAATTGCCCAAGGTGGCGATCGCCGGCGGCGGCGCGAGCGAAGATGGCTCCGTTGGCGAGACCTTCGTCTTCTGCGGAGACACGGTCAGCTCGAACGCAGTGTCGGGGATGTTGCTATCCGGCGATTTCGATCTCACGCTCGCGAGCTCGATCGCATGCACGCCGATTGGCCCGGCGCGACGAGTTACGGCGGTGCGCGACAATATATTGCTCGAACTCGACGGACGCCCGGCCTACGAAGTTTTCGCCGAGGCCGCCGGCCCGCTGGCCGCGGACTTGCGCCGCGCACTTGCTTACGTGTTCGTTGCGGTCCCGATATACGAAGGCGCTACGACGATCGAGCGCGGACAATTCGTGGTGCGCAATATCGTGGGCGCCAGCGAAGAACATGGCGTCATCGCCGTGGCCTTTCAGCCCGCGGTTGGCGACACGATCGGTTTCGTGCTCCGCGACGCGGAACGCTCGCGCCAGGATTTGAAACTGACGCTGGAAGAATTGACCGAGCGCCTCGAATCACCGCCCGCGTTCGGCCTCTACTTCGATTGCGTGTCGCGCGGCGCGAGTCTCTACAACATCCCGGGCCACGATTCCGCGTACATCAGGCGCTACCTCGGGCCGGTACCCGTCGCCGGATTTTTCACCGGCTTCGAAATTGGCGCGCTCGGCGAAAACACGTCGCTACTGCAATACTCGGGCGTCCTCGCGCTAATTTCGAACCGGAATTAGCAAGCGGTGCTTGAGCCGGCGACTGGATAAAAGCCGAACTGAGACTCAGACTTGCGCTAAGCCGCCATCCACAAACAGTTCGGCTCCCGTGACAAAGCTGCTGTCGTCGGATGCGAGAAACACTACCGCCTTTCCGATCTCATCGGGCGTGCCGAGCCTGCCGAGCGGCACACCGCTGGAGAGCTCCTTCAAGCGTCCCTCGCCTCCTGATGAGGCCACCAGACTTTTGAGTCCGGGCGTCTCGATGGGACCGGGGCTGACAGCGTTCACGCGAATGTGGCGATCCTTCAAGTCCATTGTCCAAGTCCGCGCGAACGAACGCAGGGCGGCTTTCGTCGCGCTGTAGACACTGTTCGAAGCAAAGCCTTTGCTGCCGACGATCGACGCATTGAGGATGATCGAGGCTCCATCCGGCAGCAGCGGAAGGGCCTTCTGCACCGTGAAAAGGACGCCTTTCACATTGACGTTGAAGTGGGTGTCGAAGTGCTCCTCAGTGATCGCGCCCAGGGGGGCATACACCGCAAAACTGGAATTCGCGAACACAATGTCGAGCTTGCCCTTCTCGCGCTGGATTTGCGCGAACAGGCGATCAAGATCGCCCAGGTTCGTCACGTCTCCCTGAACTCCGGTTACATTCCTTCCGATCTCCTTCACCGCCGCATCGAGTTCGCGCTGACGGCGACCGGTTATGAAGACGTACGCGCCCTCTGCGACGAATCGCTTCGCCGTGGCCAGGCCGATACCACTATTACCTCCGGTAACCAGCGCCACCTTGCCTTCGAGTTTTCCGCTCATTTTGATTGCTCCATAGTTGGTTGTGTCGAAAATAATATTCCGAGGTCATCTGGATGATTCGCTTACGTCCAGAAGAACCTTTCCGCCGCGTTGCGCATGCGCGACGGCCTCCTTGATCGACGACAGGGGGTAGGTCGCGGTCACCGGAATGTGTACCTTGGCGGACGCGATCATCTCCGCCGCCTGTGCTATTGCCGGCGCACTTTTGGCCTCGGACTCCGGATGGCCCAGCCAGAAGCCTCGCACCGTGAGCGGCTTGAAGATAACGTCCAGCGGGCTGATCGACATCGGACCGGTGCTCATCGCCGCATACGAGACGAGCGTGCCATGAGGCGAGAGCGTCGACGCGAGCACGCCCGACGCCGGGCCGCTGACACCGTCAAGCGCGAGGCGGAGATCAGCCCGACCAACAGCGTCTTTGATCTCTTTCGATAGATTGGGAGAGTCGATGACGATGACGTCTGCGCCGATCGCCTTGAGCTCGGCCACAAGCTCCGGCCGCCGCACGATGTTGACGGTCTTCAGGCCACGCTTTTTCGCGAACGCGATCACCCATCGCCCGACCCCGGAATTGGCGGAGTTCTGCACCACCCAATCACCCGGCTTCAGCTCGACGTACTCGCTCAGCAGCAGCGCCGCGGTCGGGGGATTGATCGCCAGCATCGACAACTGCTGCGGGTCCGCGCCGGCGGGCAAAGCGAAAAGACCTTTCGCCGAAATGACCATTCGCTCTCTCCAGGTGAAGCTGGACAGTGGCGCCAGGACGCGGTCACAGACCTTGACGGTCTCTACTCCTGCTCCCACGGCGAGAACGCGGCCGACGCCTTCATTGCCGATGACAGTTGGCAGCGCGGGGCGCGATCCGTAGATGCCCCGTGCGAGCAAGAGGTCGCTCTGGTTGAGCGGCGAAAACTCCACGCCGATGAGGACCTGGTTCGGGCCGGGAGCCTCGGGCGCGGGAATGTCGACATACTTCAGACCTTCGACAGGGTTGCCATAAGCTGTGAGCTGAACAGCGTGCATCTTGATATCTCCTTGGTTATGGCGGTCGCTTAAGCGGCCTCGGGCGCCCAGAAAACCAGCGCTCGCACTTCGATGCTCTCGCGCGGCGCCGCGTTGGGCGGGCTATTCGGATCGTCGAACGAGGTGTGCGCCGTAAAGCGCGCGCGGCCATCGTCCTTGGAGTCGTAGCACTTCAGCAAGATTGCTTCATCACGTTCCAGGCGCGGGAAGTAGTACCAGCGATGCTTCGGGTTGTAGAGGAAGCCGAGGATTTCGCCGACACGGTCGCGATAAACCAGGTCGGTCGGCACGATATCTTCCGCGCCGAGGCTGCGGGCGTCGCAGAGCGCGAGCGGCGAGCTTTCGATCGGGCCGCGAATCGCGCGCCAGACGTTAATCTCGGCGAAGCGATTCCTCAGCAGCCGCTCTGCTTCATCGGGTAGATGGTCGCGGACGCGGCGTGGTGCGGATTTGAAGCTGTAATCGTTGTGCACGATCTTGGCAGGCGGGCGCGCGCCCTTCTCTCCGAGTTTCGCGAGCACCGGATTACGCACGATGTGATCGAAAACCAGCACGCGCTCGGCGCCGGTCACTCGCTTCACGAGGCGCTCGACTTCGGGATAGTACGCGGCCTTGACCTCTTCGGGATCGTAGAAATCCTTGACCGCAGTTTCGTGCGGCGTGAGCATGAAACCGTTGGTGTCGAGCGAGAGTTCACCGCCTACCTCGCGGCCGTTGCGGATAGCGACGGTTTGCGCGACGTATCTTCCAGACCCGCGCGGGACTCCGGCAGGCGGATCGTAGGCATAGTTGACCGGCTTCGGTGTCGCCTCTGCGAGGTAATTCAGCTTTGCGTTAACGACTTTGATTCCTGCGTCCGCTTGTTCCTCGATGCTTGTTTCCATTTTAGCTAACCTCGCAAATCGCGACGGCTTTAGCTGTTCGCGAATTGGTTTTTCGCCTTTATGCTCAAATAAGGGCGCTCATGTATCGGCCGTCAGCGCTTGTATATACAAGACCCGGGCCAGAAAACTTTTGAAGTCAATCGTCGTCGTTGCGATCGCGTGGCTGCGTCGCCCAATCCGCGAGGACTATTGCCGCGACGAAGAAAATTGCGAGCAACAACAACTGGCTGATCTGGTCGTCCATATTTGTCACCTGTTCAGTGCGCACCACCGGCCGCCTTGCCTATTTCGAAACGCCGGGCAAGGAACGCCAGCGGCAGGCCCGCAATCACGACAATCGCGAGCAGATGAAAACAATCCATGAACGCAAGCATCGCCGCCTGCTGGGTCATCATGCTCCCGACCATTCCATATGCCTGATGAATTGCGTCGGGAGTGCTCGAGCCGCGCGTCACCAGGAAATGGCTCGAGGTCTTGACGAACTGCTGCACGCTTGCATCGGCGGAGGTGAGATTGCAGACCAGCACGCTCTGGTGATACTGCGTCCGCCGCTCGAGCATCGTGGTGACGAAGGAGATCCCGAAACTGGCGCCCCAGTTGCGGCAGAGGTTAGTCAGACTGGATCCCTTGTTGTTCTTGTTTTTGGGCAGATACGAGTAAGCGAGCTGGGTCACCGGCACGAACATGAAGGCATAGCCGAAACCCTGAAAGCATCGGGCTAGCGCGAAATGTAAATAGTCAGTCTGAGTCGTCATCCCGCTGTAGTAGAAAAAGGACAGCGCGGCGATGGTGAAGCTGAAGGCGAGCAGGCGTTTCGCGCCGATTCGTGGGACGATCCGCACCACGAACGGCGCCAGCAGCACGACCAGCGCGGCGCCGGGTCCGAGCGCGAGGCCCGCATCGGTGGCCGTGTATCCGAACAACGTCTGGAGCATTTCGGGAATCAGCACCGTGCTGCCGAAAAGCCCGAATGCGAAGAGAAAGTAGTAGACGTTGGCGATCGCGAAGTTGCGCTCGCGGAGCAGAGTCAGCTCGACTACCGGATCGTCGTGGCGCCATTCCCACCAAATCGCGATCGCGATCGCGACGACGGCAATCGCGAGAAAGGTGGCGATGAAATGGCTTTCCAGCCAGTCGTCGCGCTCACCGCGATCGAGCACGACTTCCAGGCAGGCGAAGCCGACTGCGATTAGTACGATTCCGACATAGTCAATTCGAAGACGGCCACTGCGCCGCGCCTGCTTGCGTTCCTCGGTGAATTCGACCGGGTCGTGCACCAGCCGGCTCGAAAGGATCAGCGACAGAATTCCGATCGGGACGTTGATGAAGAATACCCATCGCCACGAGAAGCTGTCGGTGATCCATCCTCCGAGCGGCGGCCCAATCGCCGGCGCCGCGGTGATCGCCATGCTGTAGAGTGCGAATGCTCCGCCGAGTTTTTCCTTGGGGAAAGTATCGACCAGGATTGCCTGTTCGACCGGCGCGAGGCCGCCGCCGCCGATTCCCTGCATCACGCGAAACACGATCAGCAACGCCAGGCTCGGAGCGACGCCGCATAGAAACGAACTCACGGTGAATAGCGCGACGCACATCATGTAGTAACGCTTGCGCCCGAAGACCCGGCTGAGCCACGCGCTCATCGGCAGGATCACCGCGTTGGCGACCAGGTAGCTGGTCAGCACCCAGGTGCTTTCGTCGTAGCTGGTGCCGAGACCGCCGGCGATGTGCGGCAGCGAGACGTTCGAGATACTCGTATCGAGCAGCTCCATGAACGTCGCCATCGTAACCGTAAGCGCGATCGCCCATTCATTGTGCGCCCGCCTCGCGGCGGGCGCCTGCACTGCGCTTAACGCAGCCATACTTTGGGCTCCACCGACATTCCGGGATGCAAGCGATGCTCAGGATCCTGGCCGGCGTCGAACTCGATTCGCACCGGCAGGCGCTGCACCACCTTTACGTAATTGCCGGTCGCATTCTCGGCGGGCAGCAGGCTGAAGCGATCGCCGCTCGCGCCGGGCAGGTTCCTCACGTAGCCACGATAATCGCGGCCGAAGGTATCCACGTGGATGGTGACTTTCTCGCCGCGATGCATCCGCGCGAGTTGCGTCTCCTTGAAATCCGCGGTCACCCAGATCTCGTCGGTCTCGGTTACGAACATCAGCGTCTGTCCGGGTTCGATTCGAGAACCGAGCTCGACGGTGCGTCTGCCGGCGATGCCGTTGGCCGGAGCGTAGATCTTCGTGTAGCTGAGGTTCAGCAGAGCCTGATCGAGCGCCGCCTGTGCCCCGTCGGCGTCCGCCTGGCGCGCGGCGATCGTCTTGAGCGCACTGCCCGCGGCCTCGCGCGAGGAATCGACTTTGGCCGCCTCGACGCGCGCGGTCGCGTTGTACTGATCGTATTCGTTCTGCGCCACCACCTGCTTGCTGAGCAGGACGGTGAAACGCTGCGCATCCCTCTGCGCCTTGAAATTAGCCGCGTCGTCTTCCCGAACGTTCGCGAGCGCTGCAGCGTAGTCCTGTTTCGCCGACGCGACCTGGGCGATTGCAAGCTCAAGCCGAGCCTTTGCCTGCGCCACCGCGACTTCGAAGTCGCGCGGGTCGATCTCGACCAGCAGTTCGCCGGCTTTCACACGATCGTTATTCTCGGCGTGAACCCGGATGACAGTCCCGTTGATCCGCGAGCTCAATGGATCGATATGGCCATCGATCTGTGCGTCGTCCGTGGATTCGTAGGATTGCAGGTAGTTCCATACAAACGGCGAGACCGCTCCCAACGCGACCACCAGCAACACTGCCAATACGACTCGCTTAGATATGCGACGGAACCATGAGCCTCCACCCGATGAGCCGAACTCTGGCTCGGCGCCGCCGGGCAATTCGATGCGCCGGTCGAGATCCTCGCTGGGACCTTTGCGCAGCGCTACCAACCGATCGGTCGAATCTGTGCGCCCGCGCAGATGTCGTCTTATATCGAGCTGAGTCTCGAGTTCCGCGGCGTCCATTCTGACTCGCAAATCGCGACGGTTTTGGCCGTTCGCGAATTGCCCTTCGTCATTATTTTCAACAATGTTTTTCATTCTTTTTGCCGTGAATTCTTGTATATACAAGAGTTGGACCACGAGAATTTTTTTGCGAGTCGAACGGCCGGCAACCCGCATTTCGCGATTAATTCGCAGAAGCAGAACAGCCCGCGCTACGCAGTTCCTCAAGTATGCCGATTCCAATTCGTGGCATCGCGATTGCTCTTCCCCCTGTAACTGCTGGAGGCGAACAACATGGAAGCTCTGGAGGTTACGACTCAGATGACGATTTGCCGCGCTCCCCTACCCGAGCTCGAGATTCCGATGATCAATACCATGGTGACGTGTCTGGGAGCCGAACACAGAAAATTGAACTACCTTGTTGTGCAGTTGGCTTTCGCTGCCACCAGGCTCGCCAGTGATCGCGGCGACGATGCAGCGAATCAACGGGCCCAGCAGCTATGGGACGAGATACGCCACGATCTATGGTCGCATCTGCAAATCGAAGAAGAGTTGGTGTTCGAGTGGGGCGAGGCGCATCACGCGATCTCTCCGCCGTTGTTCGAGACTCTTAAAAACGAACGGCAAGAGATGGGCAAGTTGATGGCTGCTCTGCGTGCGTCGTCGTCGGGTGCGGATCGTGAAGCGCAAACCGCCCAGGGCCGCGCCGACTTCGCGCATACGCTCCTTGCCCTGGTCGCGATGCTCGACTCGCACGTCGAGCGCCATGACACCGAAGTCCTGCCCTCGATCCTCCGCGCACTGTTCCACAGGTAGCGCGCCATATTCGCGGCAATCAAAAGAAAAATTTCAGGCGCTCAGATTGCGAAGCGCGGACCTCAACGCGGCAACATTGTCCGCTCCCAGGCACTGACTGACTTCTTCCTGGGCTCGCTGCCAGGCTGGAAGAGACTTGCGAAGCAACGCCTGACCCTTGCCCGTCAATTCGATCAGATGGCTTCGGCGGTCTTCGTCCGGCTCAAGCCGCAGCCAACCCCTGGCGCACATTCGCTCAACATTGCGGCTTAGCGTCGATTCGTCCATCTGAAGCAGTTTGATCAATTCCGCAGGCCTGACCTGTTTTCGGTTGGAGACCGCTACGAGCACACTGAACTGGCTGGTTTTCAATCCCGCGTCTGCCAGGGCGCCATCATAGATTGCCGTGACCATCCGATTCAGCTTCCGGACTCCGCCTCCAACGCATTCCCGCTCGATTCTTCTGGTAACTTCGGTCATAGACAATTGTATGTGCAAGTATTTATGGCGTGTCAAGGCTCCGCGCCGAAGAGCGCCATCGGAACGCTTATACCGCGGCCGGCTTCAGCTTGCGTGAGACCAGGATTGCGGTGCGATGCGTGAAAAACAGTTCGCCATCGACGCGCCTCGGATTCGTACCGCTGAGATCTTCGAGCATGTCCCGCTCGATCATCGCGAGTGCTTGCGCGCGCTTGTCGGCGGGAGTCTTGGCGCTATCGAACCATCGCGCGACCGGATTGGGGATTCCGTCGGAGCTGAACCGCACCAGCTCGAGTCCCGCCGACGCAAGCATCAGCACCAACTCGCTCAGCGCAAGCGCGCGCGTGTGCGACGAGTCGCGCAGCCGCTCGAAGCGGTTGTGATACTCGGCGCGATCGGGATGCTCACTCGCGATCAGATCCTCGACCGCGACGGTTCCTCCGTCCCGGCATAGCCGACTCATCTCGGCGATGACAATCCGCGGATGCTCGAAATGATGCATCGCGAATCGGCATACGACGACGTCGAAATGACCGTCGCTGAACTGCAACCGCTCCTCGACGTCGCCCATCTGGAAGCGGACGTTGGTGAGGCCCCGTTCCGCCCGCATTCTCTCCGCGATTTTCAGTGGCGCCTCGGTCAGATCGACGCCGACCACCTCGCGAGATACCCGCGCGAATGCGAGTGCGACATGGCCGGGGCCAGTTGCGATCTCGAGCACGCGGGCTTCCGGAGCGGGCCGGACTGCCTCGACCAATTTATCCAGATGAAGCTGGTCCTTGATCACCGGCGACTCTGCATATGCCGGCGCCTGTCGAGTGAATTCCTCGCGGACCAGATCTTTATGCTTCGACAGATCTTTATTTTCCATTTTAATTGTTCGGTTGCGGATTCCGATTCAGCCATTGTCGCCGTTCCGGCGTGCGAATCAAGCGAGCAGACAGACCGCTCGGCAGCTTCGCGCCGCTTGCACGCGCGAAAGCCTTAGTGGTACCTGAAACATGGATCCAAGCGGGTTCAAACCGCAGGATTCCCATCGACAAAACGGAGGAACGAAGTTGGATTTCGGATTTTCTGAAGAACAAGAGATGCTTCGGGACGCGGCCAAGCGCTTTCTGGCCGACAATTGCCCGACCAAGTTTGTGCGCCAGATGATGGCGGACGCGACCGCTCACGATCCTGCTTTCTGGAAAAAGCTGGTCGATCTCGGATGGCCCGGATTGCTGATCCCGGAGAGCTACGGCGGCCAAGGCGGCAGCTTTCTCGACATGACGGTGGTCGTCGAGGAAGCCGGCAAGGCACTCGTGCCGGGACCATTCTTCACCTCGGCGCTGCTCGCGGCGCCGCTGCTGATTGAAGGCGGCTCGGACCAGCAAAAGAAAGATCTGCTGCCGCGGATGGCCAAGGGCGAATTTATCGGTACCGTTGCGATCGCCGAGGCCGCGGGACGATTCGACGCCGAGGGAATCCAGCTCAAGGCGACCAAGAGCGGCAACGAGTATACGATTACCGGCGAGAAGTTTTTCGTGCCCGATGCGCACGTCGCCAACGGAATGGCGGTCGCGGTCCGCACCGGTGGCAGCGGCGAGAAGGGAATCACCATCGTGGCGATGCCCGCGAACGCGAAGGGCATCACAATCACTCAACTGAAGACCGTCGACATGACGCGGCGGCTATGCCACGTGAAGTTCGACAATGTGAAGACCTCTGAAGTTGTCGGCAAAGAAGGCGAGGGATGGCCGATCCTGCGCCGCACGCTCGACATCGCGACCGCAGGTCTCGCCGCCGAGATGGTCGGAACCGCGCAGCGCGCGCTCGACATGTCAGTCGAATACGCGAAGACGCGCGTGCAGTTCGGCAAGCCGATCGGATCGTTCCAGGCCGTCAAGCACAAGTGCGTCGACATGATGGTCGCGGTCGAGAATTCGCGCTCGCTGACCTACTACGCCTGCTGGACCGTCGACACCAAGGGCGCCGAGGCCGCGACAGCGGTTCCGATGGCGAAGGCATACGCGTCCGACATGGCGAAGAACGTAACCTCCGAAGCGATCCAGGTGCACGGCGGAATCGGCTTCACCTGGGAGCACGACATGCATCTGTACCATCGCCGCGCGCTGGCCGGCGAAGCAAACTTCGGCAACGCCCCAGTGCACCGCGAGACAGTGGCGAAGTCTCTGCTCGGGTAGCACGCTCTGCGAATTGAATTGGAGAGCAGAAGAGCCGCAATGCGAATGCGGCTCTTCTGTTTCGGAACGGGCTCCTGTTGACCGACCGTTCATTTTCGCTTTATATTCGCCTATGAGTGGGGGAGAGCACCGTGAGTGATCGAAGTGCTATCGAGTGGACTGACGCCACGTGGAACCCGGTGCGCGGCTGTAGCAAGATAAGCCCAGGTTGCAAGCACTGTTACGCGGAGAGATTCGCCGAACGATTCCGCGGCGTCCCGGGACATCCATTCGAACAGGGCTTCGACATCCGGCTGGTGCCCGAGAAGCTGGACCAACCGCTTCGATGGCGTTCGCCTCGCAGGATTTTCGTAAATTCAATGAGCGATCTGTTCCATGATCGCGTACCGACAAAATTCATAGCCCGGGTTGGCCGCATCATGCAGGCCGCGGAGTGGCATACGTTTCAAGTTCTGACGAAACGCCACGAACGACTCCTGTCATTGTTGAACGGCGAACTCCAGTGGATGGGTTCACTTTCGAACGTTTGGTGGGGCGTGAGCGTAGAAGACCGAGAACACGGCCTACCAAGAATCCACTCGCTCCGATCGACAAACGCTCGTCTCCGGTTCTTGTCCATCGAGCCGCTCCTGGAAGATATCGGTGAGATCAATCTGTCGAGAATCGATTGGGTAATCGTAGGCGGCGAAAGCGGCCCCCATTTCCGAAGCATGTCAGCTGCTTGGGTTGAGAGAATTCGTGATCAGTGTCTTGAGGCGCGAGTACCGTTCTTCTTCAAACAATGGGGAGGACGCAGTCCTAAGCAACTCGGTCGCATGCTGCACGGCCGAGAATGGAACGGAATGCCCAAGTCTTCGGCCTACAATCCAGCCGTGTCCTACACCGCTCCGTGAAACTTCTTGCAAGTGATGGACTGCTCGCGCGTCCGGCAAGGATTTGGACTCGCGAAAAACTCAGATACCTGCAGAAGTACGCGCAAGCATTTATGACGGCGATGGCGCCGAAGCGTTCGCAAGGAAAGTGGGATCGCCTTGAATATATCGACCTGCTATCCGGACCTGGACTTAGCATTGTTAGCGAGACGAAAGAGGAATTCGACGGCTCGCCCTTAATCGCATTGAAGATCAAACCGGCCTTTGATCACCTTTACTTCTCGGATCGGAGTCCCGAAAACATAGCCGCCCTTAAGAGAAGGGTTTCTGCCCACGATGCCGATCGCGTGACATTCAGTAGAGGCGACTGCAACATCCTAGTTGACGAGGTCTTGAAAAAAATCTCGAGTCGCACGCTGGCCCTCGCGTTCATTGACCCCGAGGGTTTCGAGGTTGATTTCGCGACCTTGGCGAAACTGGCAAAAAAGAGAGTCGACTTGCTGTATCTCTTCGCGAGCGGAATCGGCGTTCGCCGTAATTTGCCAAGTGCACTTTCTGTTGCGAAAAGCCGTTTGGATAGGTGGTGGGGAGGAACTGATTGGCGTGATCTCCCGGCGGCGAAAGAGGCGGCGGGTAAATTTTCTGAAGAACCAGCCGAAAAGGTAATACAATCGTTCGTGTCAGCGTTCCGAAAGAAGGTCGGGAATGCTGGATTTGAATTTCAGGATGACGAGGTTCTTCCTTTCACGAATACGAAAAACGCACAAATGTACCATTTGCTGTACTTTTCTCATGATCGAGCCGGACTAACCATTTGGAAGAACATCAAGAAGATCGCTCCTGGTGGCCAAAGATCGCTGCTCTGATCGATCGAAGCTGCCTGCTAAGCGATCGACTTTGCTTTCTCTTCTTCTTCGGCGGCGCTGCGCGCGGCCAGCCGATCGCGCATCGCGCGATGGCTTTCGCGAGTGATCGGGTAGCGCGAGAAGACTAGTGCACTCATCAGGTAGATCGACGCGGGGCCGAGCGCGAAAAGCATGCGCAGATTTTCGCCCGCCTGCTGCGTGATCGCTCCGCCGGGCTTGTAGCCAACCCAATTCAGCACCGGCCCGACCAATAGCAACGAGACCGCGGTCGCCATCTTGATCGACATCGAGGTGATTCCGCCGTATGCGCCCTCCTGGCGCTGGCCGGTACGCTCCTCGTCCCACTCGATCACGTCCGCCGCCGCCGACATTTGCGTAACCCAGATTCCGATTGCCGAGAATCCGCTGAACGCCATCAGAAAATAAAGTCCAAAACTGCTCTGCGGGGTCATCAGCATGAACAGGATCGAGCCGACCGCATTGCAGATCATCGCAACCACGAAGGCCGGCTTCTTTTCAATCCTGACCGTGATCCTGAACCAGAACGGATATGAGATCGCCGATCCGGCGAAGTACGCAATCAACCATCGCGCCGCCGCGTTCTCGTCGTGATACCAGTACTTGGCCAGGAAGCGCAGCAGCACGGTCGGGATATTGATGGCCATGATGGCCAGCGTGGTGGCGATCAGCAGAATGACGAATGGCCGGTTGCCCGCGACCGATTTGAGCGATTCGAGCAGCTTGGAGCGCTCGCGGGTGGAAAATTCAGATCGTTCGCGCAGGCCCGCATACGCGATCATCGCGCCGCCGGCGACGACGAGCCCACAGATCGCGCCGGTGATTTTGAAATCGAGGCCGCGCGCGAACAGGTACGACGCCGCAAATGGCAGCAGCGCTCCGCTGATATCGCCGACCGTGCCCAGCAGCTGGCGGAAAGTGGATAGTTTGGTCCGCTCGTCGTAGTCGAGGGTCAGTTCCGGCATCAGCGCGCCGTACGCGGTCTCGTAAAATTTTCGCGACGTGAGCATCAGGAAGTAGAAGCCCAAAAACCATGCGAACAGTCCCGCGCCGAGATCCGGCGGCGACAGCAGCAGGTAGTAGCAAAGCGCCATCGGGATCGCGGCGATGAAAAACGGCCGCCGCCGGCCCGATTTGAAACGCGCGCGATCGGAAATATTCCCGACCAGCGGGTCGGTCAGCGCGTCGATCACCAGCGCCAGAAAAAATGCAAGCCCGGCCAGCGATGGAGAGAGCCCCTTGCGATCGGTATAGAAATAAAGAAGATGAAGTCCGAGCAGTGTCAGGCACAGGTTGAGGCCAGTCTGCGCCTGCGCGTAGATTAGCAGGGGACGAAGGCCGATCTTTTCGCTCAAATCCCGATTTGCCACAGGCCGCAGAGACTACTTGATAGAGACGCCCATATACAAAGCGATTACGATTTCCGGTTGCGCGCGAGTATCGCGATGGCGATGAGAATTCCCGATTCCGCGAAGGCGCGTGAACGGCGACGGCTCCTCGCGCCGATCGTGCTGGTGATGGCGATCGCGCTCGGCGTTCACGGATGCGCGTCTGTCACCGAGCAGGTCAAGTCGCTATGGGGTTCGGGCGACGACACCGATCTCAGCGACGATACCGACCAGGGCGAGCCGCTGCCTCCGCCGGTCGCCAATGTCGCGGTCAGCTACAAGCGTCCCGGTGACGCACTCGTGCGCGCGACCGTGATCAAGTTCTTCGGCGCCGAAGTGATTGCCAACCATCCGCGCGACGCGGCGCATACCGACTCTGTGGTGCGATTCGACGGCGGTGTTCCGATTTGGGAGTTCAAGGCCGACGAAAGCACTTTCGGCTCCATCACCGGCGTCGGGGCGGCCAAATACGCGGTCAAGAGTATCGAATATTCGAAGGTGCCGACCCATTTCACGCAAGTGATTCCGGAAGAGGGGCCGCCCGAGCCGCTCGATCGCGGCTCATACTACGTCTTCCAGATCGAGCGACAGTCGGGCTCCACCAGCTACCAGGCCGTGAAGGTGCTCGCCGACGGTTCTTTGCAGGCCTACAACGCACAGCCGCGCGCCGGTAGCAGCTACCTGCTCTGCTGCAATCTCGCCGCCGAATTCCCCGAACCAGTCGTTCTGCCCGAGCCAAGCGTTGACGCTGGAACCGAGAACGCTCCTACCGATGAGCCTCCGGACGAAAATGGCGCCCCTGCGGCGTCAGGCCCTCCACCAAACGCTGTCGATCCTAACGCTCCTCAACCCTAGCGATTCCTGTTTCTCTTTCGATTTTCCCAATGAATTTAGGGATCTTCATAGTGAGAGACCGGCTTCATCATTGAATATATATTCAGTTATGAAGTTCAGATCGTAATTGACACATGATTCATAATCGCTTAGAAATATCGTCGTGGCAGAGACTGCGCGACAAATTAACGAGGTTCCAAATCGCTTCGATCGACGGCGCGAGAAGACGCGTCTGGATCTGATCCAGGCTGCCGAGCGCGTCATCTCGAGCAAGGGCTACCATCAGACGCGAATCGCCGATATCGCGACCGAGGCCGACGTCGGGCTCGGCACTTTCTATCTTCACTTCAAAACCAAGAACGAAATCTTTATCGAACTGATCGAGCATGGCGCTGGCGAACTCAGGCGCGTGCTTGCCGAGGCCAAGTCAGGCGTTCACACCCCCGCCGAGAAACTCAAGATCACGATCGACACGATCCTCGACGCGGCCGCCGAAGCGCCGGAACTGTTCCGGATCGTTTTCGGTCACAGCCCGGCTTTTCTCGATCTGATGGTTCGCGTTCACGAGATTTTCATCGGCGACTTGCGCGACGACCTCGCTCCCGCTGTCGGCGAACACGCCGACGCGATCGCGCATCTCACGGTCGGGATGCTTTCCCAAACAATCTCATGGCTGCTCGCGAGCGGCGGCCTCTCTCACGCGGAACTGAAAAACATCACTGTAAATTTTGCCTTGGGCGGACTCGAGCGCGCGGCACGGCTCGGCACCAAGTGAAAAGTGAAAATTTGAATCTGGAGGATTCGCACTCATGAGTCACGAACGCACCGTCGTAAACACCCCCCTCGAAAGCATTTTCCATTGGGACTACAGCGTGAAGTTCCCCCAGATGGACAAGCTCTACGAGAACGCCAAGCGCGATCAGTGGAACGTCTCGACTACGATTAACTGGGACCGCCCGATCGAAAAGGAAGTCCTGGACATGTCGATGATGCCGATGTTTCAGACCGAGCTTTATCGATCGCTCAGCGAGGAAAACAAGCTTCAACTCGGGCGCAAGTTCGCAGCGTGGCGACTCTCGCAGTTCCTGCATGGCGAACAGGGCGCGCTGATGGTATGCGGCCAGCTGGTCGACGCGGTCCCCGACCTCGACGCCAAGATGAATGCGGCGGCGCAGGTGTTCGACGAAGCCCGCCACGTCGAAGGCTTCCGCAAGTACATCACCAAACTCGATCGCATCTACCCGATCGATCCCACGCTGGAACGCCTGCTGCGCGGGATCATGGAGAACGATCGATGGGAGCCCAAATACGTCGGGATGCAGATCGTCGCCGAGGGCCTCGCAATCGCGGCGTTCCGCTTCATGCAGCGCGAGACCAAGGACGAGCTGCTCAAGGAACTGCTTGAGTACATCATGAAGGACGAGGCGCGACATGTCGGATTCGGGATGCTCGCGCTGCGCGACGCATGCGCCAAGCTGAAGGGCAAGGACAAGAAGGACCTCGAGGACTTCGCGTTTGCCGCCTGCGACATGATGGTGACGAAGGTCGTCGACGGCCAGCCCAAGGATGGTTTCCTTTCCGGCATCCAGGTGTTCGATGAGGTAGGTATCTCGATCAGGGACATCGAAGACGAGATGCATCGCAACCCGGCGTGGGCAGCGGCAGAAAATGACATGGAAAAGCAGTTCAACTCATTCCTGTTCGTCGACACGATCATCCCATGCCTGCGCCAAATCGACCTGATCAACGACCGCACCGAGTCGTGGTACCAGCAGCTAGGCGTAATGCAGATGGCCTCAGCCGCCTAAACTCAGCAACCACAGCATGCTCATGAAGGGGCCGGTCAAAAAACGACCGGCCCTCTCTTTATGATGTGCGGAACTTGTCGAGCGCCGTGCCTGCGAGCCGATAGTTAGGCTCGCCGAATTCCTCATCCACACCGCCTGTCGGCTCAAAGCCGAGGCTCACGTACAGCGCCGCGGCGTTGGTGTTGGAGCGAAAGCAGGTTAGCTGCACCGCACGGCATCGAAGGTAGCGCGCGACGATCATCTTGATCGTTTCCTTCATCGCGGCGCGTCCGTAGCCTTTCCCCTGATGCTCCGTGTCGATCATGATGTCGTCGATCCAATAGTCATCGCTGCTGTTTGAATCGCATGCGGTGGTGCAGTAGCCGACCACCTCTTCGCCGGCGCGGATTAGATGCGGCAGGTGCTCGAAATTGTCACCAAACTGCCGGACGTAGCATCGCGCCAGCGTCCATCGCGGCGGAGTGACGAACTTGGTCTGCTCAGGCCGAAGCTGCATCATGAACAACTTGCGGTAGTTGCTCCGATCGACACGCTCGAGAACTACGTTGAGATCGGCCTGCCTCATGATTGCACTCGCAGGAAGATGTCGCGTGCGTGCTCGTCGCTGATGCGCTTGACCGATGTGATTCGATCGGCGAATTGCGCGAGCGACGATGTCTCCGCGGATCCCACGTCAACCAGCACCGCGAAGATCGAGAAGTCCAGTTCGTCCTTGCGCGCGCGCATCGACGTGAGCCACTCGGGACTGACGCGCGATTCGCCGTCGGTGATTATCACTATATCGCCGCGTTTGAGTTTCTTTTCGCCGAGCAATTCGATCGCGGCGTCGATTGGCGCCTCGAAATCAGTTCCACCGCCGGGAAAATATTCGGCCATCTCGACGACCTTGTTCAAATCCGGCTGGTAGCGCCGCTCGCGATTCAGGTCGAGCACCTTGAGGCTGCGATCGCCCGAGGAAAACATCACGGCGCGGAACAGCCGGCGCTGGCGCCGCGCGATGTCCATCAGGGTCAGCGCGACCGCCTTCGACCACATCTCCTTTTCGCCTTCCATCGAAGAGCTCACGTCGATACACACGACCATCGGGCCTTTGCCCTTCTGCTCGTCGTCGCGGAGCCGATATTGAAGGACGCTGCCTTCGAGGATGCGGCGATGGAAGTCGCGCTTCAGCACCGGATGATGCATCGCGAGCAGCTCGGCGGGAATCAGGCGCCCGACTTCGGCGCCGAGCTCGATGTCGTAGGCCTCGGCGACGCCGCGCTCGAGCGTCTTGCGCTTCATCGCGCGCGCGTCCTGCTTGAACCGCCCGACCATCCGGGCCAACTCGCCGAGTTTCTTGTTGCGCGCGAGGCGTCGGCCGAGTTCCAGTCGCGCGCCGGCACCCACCCGGCCACCCTGCCCGAACTCGCGGCTGAAGTCGTGACTGTCTTCGGCGGCGCGATCGATTTCGTCGGCCAGCTCCGCGGTTCTGAGTTGCATCCGCTTGAGCGCGCTTTGATCGGTGCCCTTATGCTGCGTTTCGAATTGCCGCGCCTTTTGATTTAGCCGCGCCTCCGAGACCTTGGCGGCTCGCTCGGCCGCGTCCGCCATCTCGGCGATTTCCTTGGCGGCCGCATCGTCGGTCGCCGGTTCGCCTGTTTTGGGTTCGGCAACCTCGATTGCGTTCTTCACCGCCTGCGCGCGCGCCTCGAGGTCTTCCTCCTGCCGCGCGAGGTCCCACAGGTCGAGCATCTCGCTGCGATTGATGAGCTTCTCGGACTTCATCATCTCGAGCGCGTGCTCGCTCATCACGATCGCCGCAATCGCGGCCTTATCTTGCTCGAGCGCGGTTCGCGAACGCAGCGCCTGAAATGGCGCCGACGGGACAAGTTGCTCGAGGATGGTGCGGTTGAGCGCGGCGGCGTGCCGAACGTCGTCAGATTTGCGCATCACCGGGTTCATCTTGAACAGCGAAAGAAACAGATCCTGCACCAGCGCGGCGAAATGAGGGACCAGCCGCTCGCCCGATTCGGTGAGCTCGGCAATCGCGGGCGCATCGGCGACGATCTCGTTCCAAGTGCGCCGATCGTAGCTGTCGCTCTCGACAATCGACGCGCCGGCGGGGACAACCGGAACGTAGAGGCGTCGCGGCTTGATAGTCTTTGCCTTGCGCGCCATCGCGATCGATCTTATTTCACCGGATACCGCGCTGCTATCTCCGCGCTCGCGTTGCGGATATTGCTTCACACAGCGGCTTGAATGTATCGCTCGTAGGGGAACAGAATTGGTTAGATGACCATCGACTCCGCAAATGGCCCGCTTTCCAACCGGCGTCATGCGTTGCTGCTCGCGACGGTGCAGGAGTTTATCTCGACTGCGGCGCCAGTAGGGTCGGCGCAGATCGTCGCGCATCATCAGCTCGGTGTGCGCTCCGCGATGGTCCGCAACATGATGGGCGAGCTGGAAGATGGCGGCTATCTGCATCAACCGCATACGTCGGCGGGCCGGGTTCCAACCGAGAAGGCGTTTCGCTACTACGTCGATCATCTTGCGGCGCAGGCGCGAATCGGCTTCGAGGATCGCGCGCAGATCGAGCTGCATTACTCGACCGCCGCGCGCGATCTCGGCGAGGTGCTGCGCGATACTCCGCGCCTGCTTTCGATCCTGACGGGACAGGCGGCGCTGGTGATGTCGCCGCGCCTGGAGGCCTCGATCCTGGAGCGGGTGAATTTCGTGCGGCTGCGCGACAAGCAGGTGCTCGCCGTGTTCGTCGCGGAGAAGGGCGCGATGCAGAATCGGATTGTCGATACCGACCGCGACCATTCTCAAGACGAGCTCGATCGGATGGCGCGATATCTGAACGAATCGCTCGAAGGGCGCACGCTCGACGAGGCGCGCAAATGGATCGAGGCGCAACTGCGCGAAGAGCGCGCCAACTACGATCGCTTCATGCGTGACGCGCTCTCGCTCGGCGAGGCGATCGCGGATTATATCGGGCGCCAGGAACTGTACGTCGAAGGCAGCCTGCAGGCGCTCGAGCAGCCGGAGTTTTCCGATCGCGGCAAGATGCGCGAGCTGCTGCGCGCGCTCGACGACAAGTCCGCGCTCCTCGAATTGCTCGAGCGTAGCCTGACTCACGCCGGCCTGACTGTGTCGATCGGATCGGAGAACTACGACCCGCGCCTTGCATCGCTGAGCGTGGTCGCGGCGTCGTACGCGAGCGGCGGCGCGATGCTCGGCAGTCTCGCAATCGTAGGCCCGGTCCGGATGGACTACGACCGCGTAATTCCGCTGGTCGAGTACACCGCCCGCACTCTCTCCCGCCTGATGGAGTCCTGAGTCTCCCGCCTGGTTCTCCTTATCATCACCAACACCACCTTCAGCGGAAATGACACTCCGGCAACTAGGTGACAACATGAAAAAGTCGGGCGCGAGCGAAGGCCAGTCGGCATCGGCGCTCATTTCGAAAAGAATCGCCGAACTCGGGGACTGGCGCGGGGAAACCCTCAGCAGAATGCGCAAGCTCATCAAGGAAGCAGACCCGGAGGTCGTCGAGGAGTGGAAGTGGATGGGCACTCCGGTTTGGTCGCACAACGGAATCATCTGCACTGGCGAATCCTACAAGAATGTCGTGAAGCTTACCTTCGCGAAGGGCGCGTCTCTGAAGGATCCGGCCCGTCTCTTCAACTCGAGTCTCGACGGCAACGTACGCCGCGCGATCGACATCCGCCAAGAAGAAAAAGTCAGCGAGTCCGCCTTCAAGGGGCTCGTTCGCCAAGCGGTCGCCCTCAACAGTTCTGGCAGGTCGAAACCTTCGAAGAGGGCGAAATCGTAAGGAATTCGGCGCTTCAACAGGTCCGACATCGAGATGGCGGAGGTATCGTTCCGTCCGAGCGTACCCAGGTTGAAGATGGCCTCGACAGTCGCAAGGTGCGGATAGTGGAAATACTGGCTGAGGGTCCTCCCCTCGAAGGCCCATAATCGAGAAAATCCAACGATTCTGCCGTCGCCGGCACTGGCGCGAGCGTAAATCATGCTTAAATTTTTTAGGTTCGGCGGGCTCTTAAGATGAACAGGCGACATAAGCATCCAGAGGACGGAAATCCGGCTATCGACGATGGGTTTCCTCGGGCGGATGCCGGCGCTCAATCAGATGGCGAGAACAAAGAGGCGTCGGCGGGCGGGGACCCGGATTCGCTACGCGCTCAGATAGCGGAAAAAGACAGGGAAATCGCTGAGCTGAAGGACAAGTATCTGCGCACGCTCGCGGACTCCGAGAATGCGCGCAAGCGAATTCGCCAGCAAAGCGAGGAATCCGTGCGGATTCAGCGCGAGAGTATCCTGCGCGACCTGCTGCCGATTATCGACAACCTGGAGCGCGCGCTCGCAGCGGCTCGCGAAGGCACCGACGCCAGGACGATACTCGCCGGGGTCGAAATGACGGTGCGGGCGCTGCTCGATTTTCTGCGCGCGCATGGCGTGACCCCGGTGGCCTCGGTCGGGCAGACGTTCGATCCGACTCGGCATGAGGCGGTCGATCACGTCGCGTCGGACCAGCATCGGCCCAATACGGTGGTCGATGAGTACCATCGCGGGTACCAGATCGGCGAGCGCATCCTGCGGCCCGCGCGGGTCTCGGTGTCGAAGGAGACCGCGACCGATTCCAATGGGCGAAGCGGAAGCGAAAACGACGCATCCGATCTAAAAGAAAATTGAGCATTGAAAAGAATTAAAGCGTGATTATCTCTCTATCAGAGGATCTTTAGGAAAATGGCAAAAGTTATCGGTATCGACTTGGGGACGACCAACAGTTGCGTCGCGATCATGGAGGGTGGCGATCCGATCGTTATCGCCAACTCCGAAGGTAGTCGCACGACGCCGTCGGTGGTGGCGTTTACCGAGGCCGGCGAACGGCTGGTAGGGCAAATCGCCCGGCGCCAGTCGATCACCAATCCGAACAACACGGTCTTCGCGATCAAACGCCTGATGGGCCGGCGCTACGAAGACGCCGAAGTGCAGAAGGCGCTCAAGGTGCTGCCTTACAAAGTCGTCAAGAATGACGACGGCGCGGCATGGGTGGAAATCCGGGGCAAGAAATATAGTCCGGCGGAAATTTCGGCGTTCGTGCTGCAGAAGATGAAGCAGACCGCCGAGGACTATCTTGGCGAGAAAGTCACCGAGGCGGTGATCACGGTGCCTGCGTATTTCAACGACAGCCAGCGCCAGGCGACCAAAGACGCGGGCCGCATCGCCGGGCTGAACGTTTTGCGCATCATCAACGAGCCGACTGCGGCGTCACTCGCCTATGGGCTCGACAAAAAGAAAGACGAGAAGATCGCCGTGTTCGATCTCGGCGGCGGTACATTTGATATATCGATTCTCGAGCTCGGCGAGGGCGTGTTCGAGGTCAAGGCGACCAACGGCGACACGTTCCTCGGCGGCGAGGATTTCGATCAGCGGGTAATCGACTACCTGGCCGACGAATTCCGCAAGGACCAGGGAATCGATCTGCGCAACGATCGGATGGCGCTGCAGCGGCTGAAGGAAGCCGCGGAAAAAGCGAAGACCGAGTTGTCCACGGTCACCGAGACGGACATCAATCTGCCGTTCATCACAGCGGATCAGTCGGGACCGAAGCACCTCAACATCAAGTTGAGCCGTGCAAAGCTCGAGGCGCTGTGCGCCGACCTGCTCGATCGGCTCGACGCGCCATGCATAACGGCGCTTCGTGACGCGGGGCTGAAGGCCAGCGAGATCAATGAGATCGTGCTGGTCGGCGGCATGACGCGCATGCCCGCGGTGCAGGAACGGGTGAAGCGTCTGTTCGGCAAGGAAGGACATAAGGGCGTCAACCCGGATGAAGTCGTCGCGATAGGCGCGGCGATCCAGGCGGGCGTGCTGAAAGGCGAAGTCAAAGACGTCCTGCTGCTGGACGTAACTCCGCTGTCGCTCGGAATCGAAACGCTCGGCGGCGTGTTCACCAAACTTATCGACAAGAACACGACCATCCCGACTCGCAAGAGCCAGGTGTTCTCGACCGCGCAGGACAATCAGACTGCGGTCACGATTCGCGTCTTCCAGGGCGAGCGCGAGATGGCGTCTGACAACAAGCTGCTCGGGCAATTCGATCTGATTGGAATTCCGCCCGCGCCGCGTGGACTGCCGCAGGTCGAGGTTACATTCGACATCGACGCGAACGGGATCGTGAATGTCCATGCCAAGGACCTGGGTACCAACAAGGAACAGTCGATCAAAATCACTGCGTCGTCAGGACTCAGCGAAGATGAGATCAAGAAGATGGTGCGGGAGGCCGAGGCGCATGCGGCCGAGGATCATTCGCGGCGCCAGCAGGCCGAGGCGCGCAACAAGCTCGACAACTTGATCTACACGACCGAGAAGACTCTCAAGGATCACGGCGCGGACGTTGATGAGGCGGGACGCAAGCAGGTCGAAGAAGCTTTGGCCGAGGCCAAGACCAAGCTCGAGTCGAAGGACGCCGGCGAGATCGATCAAGCGGCCGAGAAACTCGCGGCGGCGTCGCACAAGCTCGCGGAAGCGATGTACAGCAAGACTCGGCAGGGAGCGGGAGCTGGTCCGCAGGACAGTGCGGGTGGCGCGAGCGGCGATGCGCAAAGTGGCTCCCAGAGCGGTAATGGCGGTGCCGGGGCGAAAGAAGACGTTGTCGATGCGGACTACAAAGAAGTCAAAGATCAATAACGGACTGGGAGAAACCGACCGGGCGGACTCGACGCCCCGATCGTTTCGCCGGGGACAATGGCGTCGGCTCGGCTGATGGCATAGAATTTTTGCGCGATGCCGCCAGCCAACAAACGCGATTACTACGAAGTTCTCGGCGTCAATCGCGGCGCTGGTGAAGACGAGCTGAAGAAGGCTTATCGGCGGCTTGCGATTCAGTTTCATCCCGATCGCAACCCCGGCAACAAGGACGCCGAGGAGCGCTTCAAGGAACTCAACGAAGCCTACCAGGTCCTCTCCGAGCCGGAACGGCGCGCGCAATACGATCGTTTCGGCCACGCCGCCTTCCAGGGTCCGCAGGGTCCGGGCGGATTCGGCGGCTTCGACTTCAGCCAGGGTTTCGAGGAAGTCTTCTCCGACATTTTTGGCGATTTTTTCGGCACCGGGCGCGGGCGTTCGCGCTCTCGGACCCGGCGCGGCGACGATCTCCGCTACGATCTGGAAATTGAATTCGAAGAAGCCGCAAAAGGGA
Source organism: uncultured delta proteobacterium (assembly GCA_963808235.1). Lineage (GTDB taxonomy): Bacteria > Desulfobacterota > Binatia > Binatales > Binataceae > Binatus. The sequence continues at coordinate 347,385 of CAWEEQ010000001.1, read as the reverse complement.
TCGAGAAGGTCGTCAAGTTCCAGCGCCTGACCCAATGCGAGGCATGCAACGGCACTCGCGCACGAGGCGGCTCGAGCGGCGCGCGTCAATGCCCGAACTGCCGCGGCACCGGCCAGGTACGCACTCAGCAGGGATTTTTTTCGATCTCCACCACCTGCGGCCAATGCCGCGGCGAGGGAATGATCATCTCCGACCCGTGCCCCAAGTGCCAGGGACAGGGCCGAATTCGCAAGCATGAATCATTGTCGGTGAAAATTCCGCCGGGCGTCGACAATGGGTCGCGGCTTAAGCTGCGCGGCGAGGGCGAGGCTGGCTACGGCGGCGGTCCGCAAGGCGACTTATACGTCGTGATTCACGTCAAGGAGCATGAGCTGTTCGTGCGCCAGGACAACGACGTGATCATCGAAGTGCCGATCAGCTTCCCGCAAGCCGCGGTCGGGACCGAGATCGAAGTGCCGACGCTCGAAGGCAAGGTAAAGTTCAAGATTCCGTCGGGCACGCAGTCGGGAAAAATCCTGCGCCTCAAGGGTAAGGGCATCGTCGATTTGCACGGATACGGGCGCGGCGATCAGTTGATCAAGGTGATCGTGGAAACGCCGCGCAGCCTCACCGCGCGTCAGCGGGAACTGCTCGAGGAATTCGCCAAGCTCGACGGCAAGGCGGTCAACCATCCGCTCTCGAAGGGCTTCGTCGACAAGCTCAAAGAGATGTTCGGCTAAGCCGAACACTCGACTTTCAGATTAACTCGGCACGTGCACCAGTTCCAGCTTGATCCCGTCCGGATCGGTGAAGAAGACGGCGTAGTATCCGGGGACGTAGTCATATTCTTTTGGCGAGTCGGTGACAATTCCGCCGTTGGATGGAATCTGCTTTGCCAAGTCATCGATCTGCTTTCGGCTTTCTGCTGAAAACGCGATCTCGCAGAGTCCCACCCGATGACGATGGAACTGGTCGGCGCGAAATTCCTGATCCGACGGCCGAAGCCACATCGAACCATGCTCGCCGAAATATCCGGTGGTGACGTCTGCTCCCGGCCGATCGTAGGACATCACGTTCGGATAACCAATTTGCGGCATCAGCCATGCGTAGAACCGCTTCGCCGCCGGGTAGTCGTTCACGTTGACGATGATATGGTCGACCCCCGCATGCATAGTGATACCTCTCAGGTACCATAGGACCGCGTACTTCGCTCGGTCAATTCTCGAAGGAGAACGGCATGCTCCTTTACGATCCCACGAGACACGAAAAAATAAGCGACGAGCGTTGGGACGAAGGGCGGGCGCGCTCCGCTATCGAGCGAATCGTCGCTGACGCGCAGCAAAACTTTGACGACGAAGAGCTTTGGCCTGTGCATCCGTTTGACCGGTCGGCAGAACGCCCTCCCGATTCGCTGAAGCCTATCTACTATGGTGCAGCCGGAGTTATCTGGGCGCTCAATTGTCTGAGCGAGGCTGGAACTATAACGCTTGAGCGCGACTACCTGCCGACAGTGCGCGAGCTGATTCCGCGTTATCGCGAAGATATCCGCAAATACGAAGACATGCGCAAATACATGGGTGGTGAGACCTGGTCGTACCTGCTCGGCGAGACCGGAATTCTTCTCCTCGAATGGAAACTGGCGCCGTCCGAAGATCTCGCGCGGCAGCTCCATGCCGCTATAGAAGCAAAGATTGGCGACATGCGCGGGTTGGCTTGGGGAACGGCCGGCGCGATGCTGGTCGCGCTGTTCATGCATGAACAAACGGGTGAGTCGCGCTGGAAGGACCTGTTTCTCAGCAATTTTGAGGCGCTATGGGACGAGTGGGAGTATGTGGACGAACTCCGCTGCCATCTGTGGACGCACGATCTTTACGGCGTTTCCGAAAAGCGCCTCGGGGCGCTGCACGGTTTTTTCGCCAACGCGCTTACACTGATTCACGGACGTCATCTGCTCCCGCAGGATCGTCAGGACGAAATATTGCGGCGAATCCATGAGACTGTTAATGCGACCGCATTGATAGAAGGTTCGTACGCAAACTGGCCGAACAACATCGGATCGACAACCCGGTCGAAGCCGCTGCCCGTGGTCGTCCAGCACTGCAACGGCGCGCCGGGAGTGATCAGCTGCCTTGCTGAATTTCCGAAAGATCCGCGATGGCCCGTTGATGCGTTGCTCGAAGGCGGCGGTGAGCTGATCTGGGCTGCCGGACCGACGATCAAATTTCCGAGTTTGTGTCATGGCGCAGCGGGAAGTGGTTACGCCTTCCTGAAGCTCTTCAATCGGACCCGTGACGACAAGTGGCTCGACCGGGCGCGCAAATTCGCGACGCATGCGATAGGTCAGGCTGATAGCTGGTTCGAGAAGTACGGTCAGCGCAAATATTCGCTGTGGACAGGCGATCTTGGCCTGGCCGTATATCTGTGGGACTGCATCGACGGAAATGGAAAATTCCCGACGATAGACGTCTTCTGACGCGGCACTACTCGACCTGGCGGCCGAGCGAAGTCAGCAGAGCCGAGCGCATCACGCCTGCCGGCGGTGCGATGCGATTGAACAGCTTGAATGCGAGTTCGCCCTGGTTTACCAGCATCCCGGCGCCATCAATCGCGCGGCGCCCGGCCGCGTGCGCCGGCTTCAGGAATGCGGTCGGCTCCCGCGAATAAATAAGATCGTAAAACAGACAATCCGCCGGGGTCGCGTCGTAATCGATACGTGCGAATCGATCCGCCTTGAGCCCCATCGACGTCGCGTTGACGATCAATCGCGCGCCGGCAAGAAGCTCGGCGTCAACAAGCGCGTCGAGACCGCGAGGCTCACCCTCAGCCGCGCGGGTCACATGTTTCGACGTAAAGCGGCGGGCGAGCGCCGCGGCGCGAGCAGGCGTGCGATTTGCGATCACGACCCGGTTCGCACCGAGGCGGACGCATGCCAGCACCGACGCCGCCGCACCGCCGCCCGCGCCGATCACGATCGCGAGGCCGCCGCGCAACTCGCATCCGAGATCGCGCAAGTCCCGCTCGAGACCGCGCGCATCGGTATTGTCGCCGCGGAGCGTGCCCCGCCGATTCACTACGCAATTGACCGCGCCGAGCATTCGCGCCTCGCCGCTGAGATCCTTGATGAGTCTGGCTGCGGCTTCCTTGTGCGGCACGGTCAGATTTACGCCGATGATTCCGAGCGGAGCAATCGCGCGAAGCGCCGATGCGAGATTCTGAGGCGTGACGCGAAACGCCGCGTAGGTTCGGTTCATCCCGAGCGACGCGTAAGCAGCGTTGTGCATCACTGGCGATTTGGATTGTCCTATCGGATCGCCAAAAATCGCCGCGACTGCAATGTCGCCACTGATTCCTGAAAACCTCATGGGAGAAAAGCGAAATCAGGCGGTCAGATTAAGCAGAATGCCCGGCGCGCTCCGCGCGCACTTCTTCCGCGGTGAACACCCAGCTGTATTTCAGACCCGCACGCGCGAACGCCTCGACCGCCCCCTCGCCGCGTTCGACCAGCGCGAGCGCCGTGGTCACGACCCCGCCCGCTTCGCGCATCGCGGTCACCGCCTGCAGACTCGAACCGCCGGTGGTAATCGTATCGTCGATCACAGCGGTCTTGAGTCCCGACTTGAATGCGCCCTCGACCATTTGCTGCAGCCCGTGCTGCTTGGTCTCCTTGCGCACGAAGAAACCGCGCAAGTTGGCGCCGTGGCGATGCGCCGCCGCAATGACGGCGTCCGTTACCGGCAACGCTCCCGCGGCCATGCCGCCAAGCTGTTCCACACCCGCGTTCATCACGAGCTCGAACACGAGCTCGCCGGCCAAAAAAGCGCCGCGCGGCAGATACAGCGTGCGTTTGCAGTCCACGTAATAGTTGGATGCACGTCCCGACGCGAGGGTGAGTTCGCGTTCGAAATACGATTCCCGGGCGAGCATCACCAATAATTCAGCGCGTTGTTCAGAATTCATAATTGGAGGGTGATCTTAACTGATGCAGCACTGGGCACAAGAGCGATATAGTGGCGGTTGCCGGGCATTATCGCAAAGCGAAGCGGATTCGATGGTGGTGTGAATTGCCGGCAGATAACGTTAACCTATAAACAGACCGGGAAGGGGAAGGAGAAGCTCGCCAAGTCCGCCACGATTACCGCTTTCGGACGGCATGCAACCAGAAGTGATTAGTCAAAATGTACCCAGCGTAATTGGAACCGGCACCGCGTTGCCGGGTAACTATGTCGACCAGGAGCAGCTGAGCGCGCGGCTGCGAGAGTTGTGGGAGCGTCGGTATACGGATCTGCGCCGATTCGACAAAATCCAGGGCGCACTCGGAATCACCGGACGTCATCTCGCGTTGCCGATCGAGCAATACATTCCGCTCGACACCTTCGCGAAGACCAATGACGCGTGGATGCGGGTGGCGCCCGAGGTCGGCACGCGGGCTGCGCACGCGGCGCTCGAGCAGGCGGGCTTAAAGCCGCGCGACGTTGATCATCTGTTCTTCGTGACGGTGACCGGAATCGCGGTGCCGAGTATCGACACTCGCGTGATAAGCGCGCTCGGGATGCGCAAGGAGATCAAACGCACGCCTATCTTCGGGCTCGGATGCGTTGCGGGAGCGGCCGGAACTGCTCGCGCCGCGGATTATATTCGCGCGTTCCCGGGAGAAGTCGCGATGCTGCTATCGATCGAGTTGTGCTCGCTCACGTTGCAGCGCGAGGATCTGTCGATCGCAAACATTATCGCGTCGGGACTTTTCGGAGACGGCGCGGCCGCGATGCTGATCGGCGCGGGCGATCGCCCCGGAACCGCGGGGCCGCAAATCGTCGCGACTCGTTCGCTGGTCTTTCCCAACACCGAGCAGATCCTCGGCTGGGAGATCGTGGACACCGGATTCAAGATCGTGTTGTCGTCGAAACTCACCGACCTGGTAAACAAGCACATCCTCGGCGAGGTGGATTCGTTCCTGGCGACGCAGGATATCGATCGCGGCGCAATCCGCCACTGGATTGCGCATGCCGGCGGTCCGAAGGTTCTCGAGACGCTCGAATCGGCGCTCAATCTCCCCGAGGACGCGCTCGCGCGCTCATGGCGTTCGCTGCGCTCGGTCGGAAACCTGTCGTCAGCCTCGGTGATATTCATCCTCGACGAATTGCTGAAAGATCACATACCCGAGCCAGGCGACTACGGGATGATGATCGGGATGGGCCCGGGGTTTTCGGTCGAGCTGGTTCTGCTGAAGTGGTGATCTCGCTCCGCACTTATCTGATTATCCTCGCGATGCTGGTGGTCGAGCGAATTTTCGAGCTCGATCTTGCGCGGCGCAATGCCCGGCGTGCGTTTGAGCGCGGCGCAGTCGAAGTCGGCCAGGCTCACTACCGGGTCATGGTCGCCTTTCATTCGCTGTTCATCGTTTCATGTGCGGCGGAGGCGATCGTTTTGCCGCATTCCTTTCCGAGCGCAGTCGCGTGGATCGCTTTGACCGCGGAGGCCTGCGCGCAAGCACTCCGCTACTGGGCGGTCTCCACCTTGGGCGAGCGCTGGAACACACGAATCGTCGTCACTCCTGAGCGGGCGCCCGTGACGACCGGCCCATATCGTTTCATGCGTCATCCCAACTACCTCGCGGTAGTGATCGAGATAGCCGCGGTGCCGATGATCGGCGGTGCGATTTTCACCGCGATCGCATTCTCGATCGGCAACGCGCTGATTCTCGCGATTCGAATCCCCGCCGAGGAACGTGCGATGGGCGGACAATATGCGGACGCACTCGGCTCGCGCCGGCGCTTCATCCCCGGGCTCAGGAACGGATAGTTTGCCCGCGGGCGCCCTGCTATCATCGCGCCGTGTTTTTCGCGCCGTTTCTGTTCTTCTACGCGATCCTGTTCTTCTTCCTGCTCGCGTTCTTCTTCATCCTGGTCGAGATTCATGTAATCAACTACGCATTCATGATGATCGGGCTACCGCCGGAGGCGGCCTTTGCGGCGCTGCTCGCAAGCTTGATCGGCAGTTACATCAATATTCCCATCACGCGCATCGCGAGCAGCAACCCTCATCCCGCCAATGTGATTAGCAGCTTTGGCGTTCGCTACCAGGTGCCGATCGCATATGCGCCCGGATCGACGATCGTTGCGGTGAATGTCGGCGGCGCGATCGTTCCGGTGCTGATCTCGGTGTATCTGCTGATGCACTGGCCGGGGATAGTCATTCCCGCTTTGATTGGAATCGCAATCGTCAGCGCGATCGTTCATCGTTTCGCGCGGCCCATTCCCGGTTTGGGAATCGCGACCCCGATGCTGATTCCGCCGATCGCGGCCGCCCTATGCGGGTACTTCCTCGGCGGCGGGTCGGACTATCATCGCGACGCGGTGGCATTCATCAGCGGCGTGATGGGCACGCTAGTCGGCGCGGATCTGCTGAACCTTGGCCGGCTCCGGGATTTGGGCGCACCAGTCGCATCGATCGGCGGAGCGGGCACGTTCGACGGAATATTTCTGACCGGAATCGTGGCCGTTCTGCTCGCGTGATCGCGCGCTACGCGGGTTTGAACTTCACTAGCGTAACTTCAGGAGTCACGTCGTCGAAGAATACCTCGACCGGCATTTCGACCCGGACCTGGTCCAGCGGCGCGACGATGTTGGAGGTCATTCGCGGGCCCTCGGCCAATTCCACAATCGCTAGAACGTACGGATCGGAGAATGCGCGACTCGAGGCTCGCCGCACGATCGTGTAGCTGTAAACTTTGCCTCGTCCGCTCACGCGCTCCCATGAAAGCTGGTCCGAGAAGCACTTCGGGCATCGGTTGCGCGGGTAGTAGATGTATTCGCGGCACGCAGCGCAGCGTTGAATCTGCAGCTCGTGACGCCGGGCAGCTTCCCAGAAGGGACGGCTGGTTGGCGATGGCTTCGGAAGCGGTTTGTAATACTCGCTCATGATCTGCGCTCCAGCACGAGGCTTGCCTGCTCGCTCATGATTCCGCCATTACCATTGACGTAGCCGAGCGCCGCATTTTTTACCTGACGCTCGCCGCCGCGGCCCATCAACTGTCTGATTCCTTCGGTCACGTGACTCATGCCGCCAGCCAAGCCCGGCTGCCCGAACGACAGCTGTCCACCATGCGTGTTGCAGGGAAAATCTCCAGCGTAGGTGAGATCGTGCTCCATCACGAACGGGCCGCCGCGCCCCTTCGCGCAGAAGCCCGCATCCTCGAGCGTGACTATAACGGTGATCGTGTAGCAGTCGTATGGGCAGACGAGATCCATGTCTTTGGGCAGCAGTCCCGCCATCTTGAACGCGGCCGCGGCGGCCGGCTTGATCGGCGACTCGGTGATCGACGGCGCGTAGGTGATGCTCGAATGATTGGCGTACTCGCCGGCGCCGAGCAGCCATATCGGGGGATTTTTTGCGCGCTTCGCCACTTCCGGCGATGCGACGATTATCGCGGCACCGCCGCTGACCGGGCTTACGATTTCATAAAGATGCAGGGGATCGACGATCATCCTCGAGCTCAACACTTCCTCGATTGTGAGCGCCTTGTCGTTGAAAGTCGCGAGCGGGTTTTTGAGCGCGTTGGTCCGCTGATCGACCGCCACCTTTGCCATTTGCCGCGCTGTGGTGCCGTATTCGTGCATATGGCGATGCGCGATCATCGCGTAGCCGCAGTTCGCCCCGATATTTCCGTAGGGCGCCTCGAACTCGCGCTGCACCGAAATCACCGGCGGACGCTGATCGCCCGCCTTGTTCAGATCAGCAACGATGCACAACACGGCGTTGCACATGCCCGCATCGATCGCCGCCGCCGCCCGCCAAATCATCCCGGCCGGACTGGCGCCGCCGATATCAACCTGGTTCAGCATCCGGACATTCAGCCCCAGCACTTCGGCCGCCGCCGCCGGATAGATCATCCCGGGATCGGAAAACGGCACGCCGACCAGGAAGCCGTCGATATCTTTTTTTTCGAGGCCGGCGTCCGCGATCGCTTCGGCGGCTACTTTGGCCATCAAACCGAGCGCGGTCAGCTCGCCGGGTTCCTTGACCGGTTTGAGTTCGCCGATTCCAATCGCGGCCGCTTTCCCCTTGAGACTCATCGAATCAACTCCCAGGTTTTCGTTGCTGAGTGACGATTACCACAAATCCCGCGCGAAGCGTGAAAGGCGGCGCGCGCGATTCAATTCACTGAAAAGATGGGATACGGTGAGGGGTTCGAGGAGCTATTTCGAAATGGCATTTATCATTTGTGACGACCACAACCTGGATGTCGAAGCCGACGGGATCGACAATGCGGCCGCCAAGCATCTGATGCTTATTGACACGAAACCGGACGCCACCGCCGCCGAAAAAGAGATCATTGAGTTCGGCAAAAAGCATCGCGAATGCAACATCCGAATTCTCGCGGGGTGAGCGGAGCCGTCATGAAAAGCGATGCGCGCAAGATCGTCGCTTTCACACGCCCGCGCGCATTTCACGCACTCGATGTTGACCGCCTTACCAACCCGCAGATACACTGCCAAAGCGGGGTGGAGCAGTCTGGTAGCTCGCCGGGCTCATAACCCGGAGGTCGAAGGTTCAAATCCTTCCCCCGCAATCGTTCAGTCTCAAGGGGCGCACCCATCTTAGAGAATCGATCGAAATCAGCGCGTGTGCGCGCGATTTGCGATGACCCGCTGACCCGGAGAACTCTCGCTCTGCTCCGATTTGCGCAGATCGGCCAATTCCTCTCCGGGCGCGATTTACCTAGGTCCACCGATCATCGCCGAAGATTCGCCTGCGGATTCAGCATGTGAAGCGACGGGTCACAGAGCGTGGCGAATATTTCGCTGGTGACGACAGAGCAGTTTACCGACCGCAACTTTTGGATGAAACTCGTGCTGAGTTGCCGGTCGCTCGCTGCGTAGCGACTCGCCGGGCCGGCGGACGGGCGTGTAGCTTGCTCAGATATGAAGCGGATATCCTCGGCAGAGGCCTCGACGTGATTTTCTGCGGTCTGAATCCGGCCGCGAGTGCCGTAAGAGCCGGTCACAACTTCTCTAATCGAAGCAATCGCTTCTGGACGGTGCTGCATCTGGCCGGTTTCACGGATATTCGGCTCCAGCCACAAGACGAGCGTCGTCTGCTCGAATATAGCTGCGGCATTACCGCGGTCGTCGGCCGGCCGACCAAGCGGGCGGATGAGGTGTTGTCGGGAGAATTCCTCAAGGCTCGAGTCGGGTTTGAAACCAAGATTCGGCGTTATGCTCCTCGTTCGATCGCCTTTCTCGGAAAGCGCGCCTTCTCAACCATGATCGGCCAGCCAGATGTCGAGTGGGGCCAGCACGCGACGGGATTTGCAAGCACGATGGCCTGGGTTCTTCCCAATCCGAGTGGGCTCAATAGGAGTTTCTCGCTTGATGCTCTGGTGGCGGCGTATTCCGAGTTTCGGACGGCGCTGCCCGGCAGTTCGGCGAAGCGGATGCCCAGGTTGGTATGATCGTCGACGAGATCAATCGTCGGCCCGGTGCTACGTTAAACGCCGCGTCTTCGTGCGGCCTCTAAAGTACAAGTCAGGCCTCGATCCAACGGATCGGACCAAGGAAGTTCATCTTGCCGATATCGACGCCGTTGTGGCGGAGGATCGCGAAGGCCATCACGATATGGAAATAGACGTTCGGGATCGTCATCTGCAGGAGGTAGTCCTCGCCGCCAAGGACCTTGCCGGGCGCCCAGGAGAGGCCGACCTTCCGCTCGGCGGCACCGGCGTACTGCGCTTCCGTCACGCTCTCCGCGAATGCGACGGTCTTCCGGATGCGGGCGCGCACCTCATCGATCGACTGCTCGTTATCCTCGTGCTTGGGCGGCGTCTGCCCTGAGAGCCAAGCCGCCGCCGCCTTGACGTAGTCGCATGCGCTTTGAACTTGGTAGATGAATGGCTTCATGTCGGGCGCGAGGCGGCCGGTCATCAGGACGCCGACATCAAACGTCTTGGCGCCCGCATACTGCTCAGCCTTGTCGAGCCAGCTTTCGAGATTCTTCAGCATCTGCGTGCACTGCGAAATGGTTTGGTAATACATTGCTTCCTTCCTTTCGTTTGATCCGCTCGTGATGTGTCAAAAGCCGGCGGGAAGGCCGCGCCCAGGTTGTCTGAGTTCTCTGCTTGTTTTTATCTTCCCTTGAAGACGGGGTGGCGTTTCTCGAAGAAGGCTTTGCGGGCTTCCTGGGCGTCCTCGCTACTGAAGGCGATCCGAATATTGGACAGCTCGTAGCGGAGTTGCTGTTCCATGTCGCTGGTCTCAAGAGATTTCACCATGCAGAGTTTTTGCGCCATCAACCAATACCGCTACCGCCGATCAAGATTTGCAGAACTTGCCGAAGTTGCCGCCCCCGTCGAGGCAGCCGTCATCGAGAATGTCGAAGACCAGTTGCTGCCCGTTCATGCTGAGCAGCAGGTGCTTGCCGTCGATCTTGTAGCTGACCTGGAATTTCTGCTCCAACATGGTCAGGGTAACTTGGTCACCCTCGAATTCCATCTTTTCCATGGTGATGCCATTGCCGACCCCGCCGCCCTTCGGCAAATAGGTGCCGCTGAGGGTTTTGTGACCGCAACCGGCCAGGACAACGCAGGCCAGCAGAGCAATTGTGATCCGTTTCATGTTCATTCTCCCGCCGCACCGCTGGCGCGGCCGATCGTGCAGCCTCGTTGGAACATCGACGCAGTATACGAACCCAACGCGAGAGTTCCTGTCAACCGCAGAGCAGATCGGGCTCTTGACATGACGAAGATGCAAGGGCGTACCTTGAGTGTGGCTCGGGGTGATCTGACGGGAGCGGCCGGTTTCGTGCTGGCTGCGAATCGCACTCTGGCAGAGGAATAATTCCGGAGCTATGAGCACACTTCCATCGATAGGTGATTCCGGCTCCGGTCTGCATCCCCTGAATCATGGATTCAGTTGGACGCCGGTGCGAGGGCCGTTTCGTCTGATCAGTGACGAGCAGGCGCGATCTTTCAACGAGCGCGGCTTTTTCGTACTCGAAGACGCATTCGATCGCGCGACTATCGAGCGGGTCCGCAACGCGATCGATCCCTTCGAGGCGAAAACCGAAGAGTTTCTGCGCTCACGGCCTGACCGCAGGATGTTTATCGCGGAGGCGGACGGAATCAGCTTCACGGTGCATCTGGTCAAACACTCGAAGCTGATCCGCGATTTTTCCGCAAGCGGAGTCTTTCAGGATCTCTGCCAAGATTTGATCGGACCAAACGCGCGTCTCTACTGGGACCAGGCGGTTTACAAGAAACCCGAATATCCGAAACCGTTCCCGTGGCATCAGGACAACGGCTATACCTACATCGAACCGCAGGCCTACCTGACCTGCTGGCTCGCCCTCAACGACGCGACCGTTGACAACGGATGTCCGTGGGTAATTCCGGGTGGCCACTTGCGCGGAACGATGGCGCATCGCCCCTCCGAGCTTGGTTATGTATGCCGCGAGGACGATGGCTCCGACGCGCTCGCGGTTCCAGTCGGAGCGGGAAGTATCGTCGTCTTTTCCTCGCTGATGCCGCATCGGACTGGACCGAATGTCACCACTGGAGTGCGGAAGTCATACATTCTCCAATACGCGCCCGACGGTGCACGAGTCGTACAAACCGGCGCGCTATGCGACGCGCCCGAGCGCCAGTACCTGATCCTGAAAAATGGCCAGCGCGTATCACCGCCGCCGATCGACTAGCTCACTTCTTCAAGTCGGCGAGAAATTCAAGGATCGCAGCATTCACTTCCGCCGGTTTCTCCTGCTGCGTCCAATGCCCCGAGCCCTTGATCAGCACGGTCTTGCGCAAGTTCGGTACCCAGGTCTCCATCCCTGCGGCCATCTCGGGCCTGAGCACAACGTCGCGTTCCGCGGTGATCATCAGCGCGGGTTGTTCGATGCGATCGGTCTGACCCGCGCTTTCCTCCCAGCTACGATCGATGCATCGGTACCAGTTTAGTCCGCCGCGAAATCCCGTCTTCTTGAAGGCGCGCACGAAGACTTCGAAGTCTTCGTCGGAGAGAAATTTGCCGTGGGGCCGATCGGAAAGCCGGTCGAGCAATCCGCCACCGGCCTCTCCGAACACTCCGGGCGCAGCTTTGCGAACCTCAGTCGGATCGACCTCGGGCGGATCCTGGTAGAAGCCGCGCAGCGAGCGTGCCACATCGCGCTCGAGTTCCGCCTCCGCAACGCCTGGAGTCTGAAAGTACAAAATATAGTGGAACCCGCCGACGGCCATCGCGCGCATCGCGTCGGTCGGCTTCATTGGCGAACGTGGCATGAACGGCGTGTTGACCCCAATCACCCGCTCAACGCTGTCGCGCGCCATCAAGGCGGTATTCCACGCGACCATGCCGCCCCAGTCGTGACCCACGATCACGCATCTGCCGATCCCTAGGGCGTCGAGCATTCCGACGATATCGCGCACCAGCTTGCGCTGAGTGTACGCTTCGATCGGCTCGGGGCATTCTGTCTCCCCGTATCCGCGCTGATCCGGCGCGATCGCACGAAAGCCCGCCTCCGCGAGCGCCTTCATTTGATGACGCCACGAGTACCACATCTCGGGAAAGCCATGGCATAGCACGACTGGAAAGCCCGCTCCGCTCTCCGCCACGTGCATCTTGATCCCGTTGGCTTTAATAAAACTGTGCTTGATCTCAGCCATAGAGCGTACACCTCGGCAGGATGTCGCGCCGACGATTTAAGGGAGCCTGCGCTTCGCGAATCATCCGGTAATAAGCTCCGCGATGCCAGTGCGTTTCCAGGACGAAATGTGCAATTGACAACTGAGCGAAGGCCGCTTTATGCTCAAAAACCTGAATCACTGAACGCTCGTTTAATAGAAAGCTCCTTTTACAAAGAGGTGGAGGAACGCCTATGAATCGTGATTTTGAATTCAAGCAACTGCTGCGAGCCTATCGCAGTGGAATCATTTCTAAAGAGACCTTCGAAGGCGAGATGGCGTGCATGGAGGCCGACGCTCCTCATGCGGCCAACGGCAACGGCAGTGGCGCCGGCTTCAAGGCATTCGGCCGCACCTACAAATCGGAGCGCGCAGCGGTGATCAGCTTTCTCGACAAAGTTCGCGTGGGCGAGGCCGGCGGCGGCGAGGCATTCACGGCGTGGGCCGAGGTCTGCAAGACCGATTGCATTCGCACCGGGATTAGAATCATCGCAGAGCGTGAGGCCTACCATTCGCGCGTCTTCGCACAGCGCCTGTCAGAGCTTGGCGGGGAACACCGCGCGATGAGCAGCGAGGAAGGACGGAAGTCCACCGCTTATTTCGGAAATCCGTCGATTCCCGACAATGAAAAGCTGCTCCGATTTACCTCTCGAGTCGGAAAGCCGGAAGACGCGATTAGACCGATTTGCGAGTTCGCCGAGTTGCTGAAAGAGGACCTGTCGACCAAGGAGGCTCTGCGGCTGTTCGCCGAAGATGAACTCTCGACGGCGAAGTGGCTGTGGGATTCATGCGCCGCGCTCAATGCGCCGAAGAAGGAAACGGCCGCGACGGCGACGATGTAATTACTGGCATTCGCTGAAACGTCGAGCGGGGTCCGTGATGGACCCCGCTCTTTTTTGCTCGGGTTCGCGCTGGTGCGCGGATTTTACGCGGGCTTACTGCGCCGCTGGAGAGGCGGCTGCGCTCGGCATCGCCCCCGGCATCGCGCCCGGCTTGATTCCGCCTGGCGGCATCCGTATCGATCCCATGCCACCACCGGGTCCGGCAGGAAGTTCTCTTTTGGTGAAGCCGGCGGGGACGGTGAACAGATCGCTCGCCAAGTTCTCCACTTCGATCTTCTGGACGATCGTGCTGGTCTGAACAGGCGGCCGATTCTTCATCATCTGGTTGATCTTGGCGGCCTGGTCAGGCGCCATCCCGGGAATCGAAACATTGCCCATCTTCGTCGACGCATCCAGCGCTAGCGGCACTCCCTCCGGGACTTCGCCGCCGCCGGATTCGGCCGCCAGCTTGGCCGCCATCTTCCGTTCGAAAGCTGAAAATTCTTTGGCGCCGGGCGCGTCCTTCGAGAAGCATTCCTTGACGGTATAATCGCCGGCCATGATGTGCCCGCCGCCGTCATAGTCATTGCACTTGTAGCCTGCGATCTCGCGCGAAGTACCGGCCTTCTTGAAGTTCATCTGCGCCTTGGCGTTCGTTGCCATCATCTTGCGCTCAGCCTCTCCCTTGGGGGGAAATTCCATCTCGAAGTAGGTCTTCTGAATCGGATCGATGATGTAGATCATCCCCTTATCGAGGTCGGTGATGATCGCGTGGCGCTCAACGTCCGTCGCGTTGGCGATGTCATAAGCCACCACCTTCTGCTTGTTGCCTTGTACCGAAATTACCTGCTTCGAGTCACGCGAGTTCTGCCCGTTGGTCACGTGCTGCTTCTGCGTGATCACTACCCCGGCAGCGGCGGGAAGTGCGCCTAACGCGAGCGTCATCCCGGCAAACAGGGCGGTTAGTTTCCTCATAGCGATTGCTCTCCTTGTACTCGTTGCATTTTCAAAACTGAGTCCGGCGATTTTGCGCCGGCGCCAACCCCGCGCCGCTCCGACCGTGTGATCGTCCTATGGATCATCAGGCTGAGCAGCCCGAACAACACCCATACCATTTCCTTGATTCGGCGGAGAAACCCGACTGCGAAGCCAATTCCCGCCGGATAACCGAGCATCCCGAGAATCAGCGCCTTGCCGCCTTCCTGGCTGACCAGCTTGGCCGGGATCAGAAACGTCGCGCGCTCGATCAGCAATCCGACCGCCTCGACCAGCAACGCCACCTGGAACGTGGCCGGCTGATGCAGCAGGCGGAGCAGGATATAGATTTCGAGCGGCCCGAAGCTCCACGCCGCCGCGTAGCACAGGAACGAGACCAGAAGCCGTGCGCGATGGCGCGCGTAGAAGTCGATCAGTATCGCGTCGGCCTCGTCGGCGGAGGCCCGAATTTCATCGGTGTTGATTCGTCCGAGATCGAGCTTCGCGGCTACACGCCACAGATGCGAGAACGGCCGCTTCATCTGGACAAAGAAAAAGCCGCCCGCCAGCGCGACTGCCAATGCGAAGCCGCCTACGATCGACCAGTAAAGATCGGCGGCGATAGGTATAAGGCGGAGCGAAATAACCAGCGCGATCGAAATGAATGCGATTTGTCCAACTGCTTCAGCCAGCGACGCGACGATAACGGTCGCAAGCCCGGTCGGCATCGGCAGTTTGTCGCGCACCTCGACCGCCATCACGAACTGCCCGCCCAGCTGCGCCGACGGCGTCACGTAATCCACGGCTTCGCCGCCGATTCGCACCGCGAACAGCTCGAAAAATCCGAGCCTGGGCGGACAGTGCTCGATCGTGACGCGCCAGCCAAGCGTGTTTGCGATGCGCGATAGCGACTCGAGGGCAATCGTCAATGCGAGACCCCACCCGACCAGACGAACGTAACCGAGCACCTGTCCGAGACCGTAGTGAGCAAGGAACCAGACGTAAAAGGCGATCGCAATTGCGATCAGGAATGTCTCGACGCGGCGCATTCGGGTGGGTAGTCGCCAGCCAGGGGACCGGCGCGTTCCGATGCATTGTTTCAGCGAACCTCGACCTGCGCAACCCGCACATTTTACCACCTGACAAAGAGTCAAAGGAGGAGTTCAAGCCGGCGACCGCGTTGACAGCGGCGCGTGGTAGCGACCACAATCGGCGCAACTCAGCCATGGCGCTTGCAGGATTCAAGATCGTCGACGCGGACGGGCACGTCACCGAGCCCGCGACGCTCTACAACACGCATATCGATCCCAAGTTTCGCGCCGGGTCGGACGACCTGCTGTCGCGGCTGGGTGCCGGTAATCTCGGCATCGTGCCGGCGCTGTATCCGAAGTGGCGCTCGGCGGAGAGACCGCTTGGCGAGGCGGACGAAATTCCTGGCCTCGGCAAATTCCCCTCGGGCCGCAACCATCCGCTCGCGTCACCGGCCGGCGGCTATGATCCCGCGGAGCGAATTCACGACATGGACAAGGAAGGTATCGACGTTGCGGTCTGCTTCGCGACCGTCGCAACTTCGGTTTGCGGAGCGGCCGATCCTCACATGGAGGCGGCACTGGCGCGCGCATACAACCGATGGGTGGGCGAGTATTGCGGCGCGTTCCCGGCGCGAATCAAAGCGGTCGGAATTGTTCCGCAGCGCGATATGGAACGATGCGTCGCCGAGGTCGCGTACCTCGAGAGCGAGCCGTGGGCAGTCGGCATCATGACCTTCGGCAATCTCGACGGGATGCTCCCCGATCATCCTTACTTCGATCCTTTCTATAAAATCGCCCAGGACGCGGCGTTGCCGATCTGTTTTCACGGCGGCACCGACCGGCCCCCGTTCGCGCCGGGCCGCGAGGACGTGGGCAACAACATGTTCATGATGCATCTGACCGGCCATGTGTGGCATCAGATGCGCGCGATGGCCGCGGTGGTTGGCGGCGGGCTGTTCGAGCGCTATCCGAAACTCACCTTGGGATTCTTCGAGGGCGGAATTTCATGGGTTCCGTGGTGGGCGGAACGGATGGACGGTCACTACAAACATTTCGCGCGGCACACGCCGCATCTCACGCGCAAACCGTCCGAGCACATGCGTGGCGAGCGATGCTTTTACACCTTCGATCCCGACGAAGCGATGCTGCCCGAGGCGATGCATCTCATAGGCGCGTCTCGGCTGATGTGGGCGTCTGACTATCCGCACTTCGACGCGGAGTTCCCCGACGCCGCCGAACTCGTGGTCAACAATCCGCGCCTCGCAGCCGAAGAAAAGCGTGCAATCCTCGCCGACAACGCGCTCCGCTTCTTCGGGCGCATCCGCGCGTAGCCGCGTCAGACTTTGAAGCGGACGTGGATCATGTCGCCGTCGCGCATCACGTAGTCGCGGCCTTCGAGCCTGAGCTTACCGGCCTCTTTCACTTTGGCGTCGGATTTGTGGGTCGCAAAATCCTCGTAGCTCACAACCTCGGCGCGGATAAATCCGCGCGCTATATCGCTGTGAATGACCGCGGCGGCCTCCAGCACCGATTCTCCGCGTCTTAGCGACCATGCGTGCGCCTCGGGCTCTCCGGCGGTGTAAAAGGTGATGAGTCCCAAGTGCTGGTGGAGTGCGCCAATCAACCGATCGCGCGCGGGCGCTTCGAGTCCCGCGTCTTTGAGCATCTCCCCTCGCCCGCTCTCGTCGAGTTCCCACAACTCCGACTCGAACGCGGCGGCAAGCCTGAATACCTCGAGTCCATGGGCATGTACGGCATCGCGTTCCACAGTAGTTACCTCGGCAGAGGCGCGATCCATCTCGCAATTGACCGTGACCAGCGCGGGCTTTCGCGACAAAAACCCGAAACTCGAAAATGCCTGCGTCTCCTGCGCGGTCAGTTCGAACAACCTGAGCGGCTTGCCGTCGCCAAGCCATGCGATCACTTTCTCCAGCGCCGCGCGCTCGAAATCGCTGCCCTTCTCCTTCTTGAGGCGCTCAAGCCGCCGCTCGGCCTGATCGAAGTCCGCGAACACGAGCTCGCCCTCGATACTTTCGAGCGTCGCGACCAGGTCTTTTTCCATCGCCGCAAACTGCGGGATCACGATCAGCAGCGCGTCCATGTCGCGAACCAGCGGCAGCAGGCTCGCATCGAGCGCGGCGCCCTCCTTCTGTTCTTTCGGATTGGGCGCGAAATCGATGATCGTGAGTTCGACCGGGATCTTCTTTTTCGATCCGTACGCCGATTCCAGAAAGTCCAGGCGCGGATCGGCGACCTTGATCTGCCCGGGACGCGCGCGATTTTTGCCCTCGGCCGTGCCTGGGATCGGTCCAAGTCCGGTCAGCGCGTGAAAGACAGTCGATTTGCCGGCGCCTCGCGCACCGATGATCCCGGTTCTCAATTCCCGCCACCTCGATCTTCAGGGATTCTATACTACCGGAATTCGAGAGTAAGCATCCGCGCGCCCACGCCCGTCGGACATAGGAGAGACTCGTCGCGACTATCGCGCGGCGATCCTGGAAAAAGATTATGGGGTTGTCGGGACGAAGATTCGTGGCGGCCGCGAGACAGGACTCGCGGCCGCCAGGTCACTTACACTACGGGAACGCCACTACGATCGTCGCATTGAAGGTGCAGTCGTCTTCGATGAACCTCACGGTATGGTGGATCGTCTTGCCGCCGGACACGATCGACGCCCTGATCCGGTAGGTGCCGTCCTTGAGCTGGAACGGGTCACTTGCGCCGCCAAATTCCGCGTGGAACGAGAAGGTCGGGCACGGCGCCGTTCCGGTTACCGTCTGCAGGCTCGCGTGTTGCACGATCTTGATATTCGTGGGTTCGAGCGGCTGTTCCGGTGAAACCGCTCTCTGTAGCGCGATTCTCTTCACCGTCGACACCGGTACTCCTCCTTGCGTGACCAGCACTCGGACGCCGCGATGGACTGCCTCTCCGCAGAACGGCACGTGGCTGGTGGTCGTAGTCATGGTGATCGGGTCATTAACGAACGTCACATCCACCGTTCCCGTGCTGGTGCGGGCTACCGTATTCGGCGCGAAAAGAAGGTCCAGGTCTCCCGAGCCAAGTTGACCACCCGCCGGAATCGTCACCGGCAATCCGGGAAGTCCAGTCAACGAATAGTCCGGTGGTGAGCTAACCTGGGTGAGCCCGACGGCGGTGATCTGCACCGGACAGGTGCCCGAATTGGCGATCGGAACGCCCAACTGCGAAGAACATGTTTGCCGCGGCTGGATCACCGTCGGTGGTAACGTGAGGCCGGCCGGGAAGGTCAGCGACGCGGTCCCCGTCGGTGTGTTCCCGGTAAGCGGAACAACGATCGTGGGATTGTTCGGGTCGTCGGTCGTGATCGTCAAGTTGCATGATTTCGGTCCCGCCGAAGTCGGGGTGAATTGAACAGTCAGCCCAAAACCCGAGTCGGGGCTGATTGGCACCGGAAACGTCGGTGGATTGACCAACGTGAAATCAGTGCACGAAATGACCGCGCTGAGCAGGTTCAGGTTGCACGTGCCGACGTTGTCCACAGTGATTGTCTGCGCCGGCGTGGTTCCACCGCATACCGAGGTCCCGAAATTGCCGGTACCGGTGACCACTGCCGTTCCCGACCCAGTCGTGCAGGTCACGGTGACCGGCGTAGAAGGACTCGCAGGATCGTTGCTCGCGATCGCAAACGTCGCCGTCTTGGGCAGGAACGTGGTCGGCGTACAGGCGAAGGTGAAGTTGAAATTGGCATCCGGACTGATATTCACCGGGAAGGTCGGACCCGGCTCCAGCGAAATGTCCGTGCTGCCCGACGTCTGCGTGATACTGCTGATGAGCAGGTTATCCGCGCCGGTGTCCGACACCTCGAGCTGAGCGGTGCCGGTTGAGCCCTTGCAGACGTTACCGATAGCAAGCGTGCTCTGGCCGAGGTTGATCTGCGGTGCCAGCGTCACCTTGAAGAAAATCGCATCGTCGTTGGCCGTGGGTCCGCCCAGGGCCGCGTTGTTGCCGGTGAAGACGCCGTAGAAAGTGGACCCGGCAGTGGACGGCGGAAGGTCGTTTACCACCTTCAACTGCTGGTAGTCGCCCAGCACTCGCTGCCGGTCGTTGTTAAGTGGTGGGTCATCGGAAACCACCGGCGACAGGAAGGTCAGCAGTGTCTGGTCGGTAAAAGTCGCGCCTTGGTCGGTGCTGGATGCGAAATGTGCCGTAAAGATCGGAAAGCTGTCGACCGAGAATCCGTCAAATGAGGTGTAGAGAACGCCGACGGTCCCGTTGGCCGCGACTGCGACTGAGGGGAGTGCCGCTGATGGCGCACTACCCACACCGGGCACCGAGACCTGGTGAGGTGTTCCGATGATGGCGTTTGAGGGAGTCGAGCCGTCGAACGTGATCTCTACGATGAAAATCGCGTTGCCCCCGGCTCCATTAGAGCCTCCGTACACCACGAACACGTTGCCGGTGGTTGGATCGACCGCCGCATGATCGATACCGCCCAGAAGCGCATTGACGGTACCGAACTTGGGCGTCGGCTGAACCGTGACACCCGACGCAACCTGGAGGCCGGTAGAAGAACCATTGAGGGTCCAGGTAGTGCCCGCGTCGGTCGAGCGATTGAGTTTGTACCCGATCGTCTTGGGACTCGACCCGCAGTTGGAGGTACAGATTTGGTAGAGGCTGTATATGATACCGGTGCGGGGATCGGTTGCCAGCCGAGGGCCGGGGTCGATACCGCCGCCCGTGGAGACCCCTGCGAGATTGTCGGTCGTGAAATTTGGCGGCTGCGTGCCAAGTGCCGCCGAAACCCTCTCGTTGACTGTGCCTCCGTCGAAGAAGTCACTGTACATCACGTAGACGTTGTTCTGGGTTGCAGTCACAGGGTCGCGGTTGGTCAGCAGCCATGGCTGATCGGAGTTCCCGAGCGAGCTGCCGAAGTCGGTCAGCTGTGCGTTGGGGCCGACCAGGAAGTAATTGAAGATACCGCCCAAAATCGGGTTGGTGTTCGATGCCGAGAAGATGTCAACCGGGGGAGACCCGCTTCCGCCGGTCAGGTACGCCCCGTACACGTTGCCGTCTATTCCATAGTCATGCGTGATGTCGCATGGACAGCCGACGGTGTTGGGCGCACCCGGTGGAGGCGGAACCTGGAACACCTGCGTCCAGGTCAGGCCGCCGTCGTTGGAAACTTCATTGGGAGCGTTTCCATTCCATCCACCGAATCCGGCATGAACCACGATCTGATTGAGGTTCAGTGGATTGATCGCGAGGTCGGGTTCGCCGCCAGAGGAGTTGGGGACGTCGACTATAAAAAAACCCGGCGCCGAACTGCCTTTGACTTTTGACATTATGTCGCCCGGGATTGCCGGGCGCGCATACTTCGTGAAATCGGGCGGAAAGCTCCTTACGGCCGCCGCCAGCGAGCTATCACCCGCGCCAGAAGTATCCTGAGTCCACGATGTGAATGCTGCCGAAAGAATCAGACCGAGCAACACTACGACGACGAATAGGTTTCGTCTGAACATTGTTCACCCCCGCGAGGACCGCTTGTTTGATCCTCGCTCCTCCGTTTTTACGATGCCTTTAACGATTTCCGCTTCTTGTTCCGGGCTCGGCTCTCAAGCCCGTCTATCTCCTGTTTTCAATCGAAAGTTTCGGAGTCGCAGCGAGGCGGTCTCCTCAAACCGCTTCGCCCGCGCGATTGTAACTATGGTGTCCTCGGGCCGGGGTTTGCCGGTTTCGAATAGTCGGGCCTGTCGGCCGGAAAGTTTCCCGCTCGTGGCTGCGATAGTACCGATGCTGACGGAGTGGCGACCGGGGTCGGCGCTTCGCCAACGATCACCGACGGATCCGAAACCGGCGCGTCCGCGCTCGACGCACCCGCGTCAACGGAAACACCCTTGCCCGATTCAGTGGAATCGGCGGTGCAGGACGAACTTGTCAGCATTGGGAGAAGACTCACAGTCAATGCTGCCAGCAGATGGTTAACCCGACCCATCGCAAGCCCCGAGGCGTGATCGCCAAAAAACCTCACCGTTTCCGAATAGCTCGCTGAATAGATTCTTCTTTGGCCAGAGTTGTGTCAACTTTTTTAACGTTTTGTACGTAGCAAAGGTAAACCCATGAAGACTAAGTTTGTTCGTCATCGCCGAAATCTGTCGATTCCAGCGTTAAAATGATTGTTAAAGAAATTTTAAATTTATCCCTGCATTCGACTCGGAATGTGCCTACACTCGCGGGAGCTTCTGAAACCCGATGGGTCAAGATTGATTTTTTCCCGCGCTAGTGCGCGAAATCCGGCTATGCCCAAGGCTCCAACAGACTACCAGGCGCGTTATCCGATCGATTTCGGAGATATCGATTCGTCCATCCACCAGCGGCCCGTACATCTATATGCGGCCGACTTCGGGAAATCGCGCGGCATCCTTTACACTCCCGCGCGGGGAAAACCGCGCACCGTCGTGATCATGGCGCATCCGCGCGCCGACTTTTCCACTCACTACTCGATTCCATTTTGGGTCGATGCGGGATTCGCAGCGTTCGGTTTCAACACCCGCTACCTCAACAACGACGCCATGATGATTCACGAAAACCTGCTCCTCGATCTCGCCGCGGGAATCAGGTTCCTGCGCGATGAGGAGGGATTCGAGAAAATCGTGATGCTGGGAAATTCGGGCGGCGGCTCGCTGTTCGCTTACTACGACTCGCAAGCGCGAACCGCGAAAGGCGGACGAGTCGCATCGCCTCCAGGTGGCGGCCCGCCTGATCTCAACAAGTTCGATCTCCCCGTTACCGATGGATACATCGCGCTCGCGGCGCATCCGGGACAGGGGATGGTTCTGATGTCGTGTCTCGACGCGTCGGTGGTCGACGAATCGGATCCGCTCGCGAGCGATCCGACGCTCGACATTTACGACGAGCGCAAAGGGTTCAAGACTCCGCCCGCCGAGAGCCGGTATGCGCCCGACTTCGTGGAGCGATATCGCACCGCGCAGCGTGCGCGATGCGCTCGAATCGACGCGATCGCTCGCCGACATATAGAGGAAGCCAGCCACGCTCGCGCGGCGATGCGCGCGCAAGACTTCGCCTCGTCGAGTGCTGAGACACGCAACTATATTTCGCGGCGTGCGATGGCGCCGCGTTACATGATCGTCTATCGCACTCAGGCCAATCCAAATTACCTTGACCTTTCGATCGATAAGTCGGAGCGCGCAGTCGGTTCGATCATTTCGCCGCGGCCGGATCTCGCAAACTACTCGGCGTTCGGCCTTGGCCGAGTCGTCACGCCCGACGCGTGGCTATCGACCTGGTCGGGACTCTCATCATACGCGAAGATGGCGTCAAACTTGCCCAAAGTGATCGTTCCGACGCTGGTCGTTGGCGCCAACGGGGACCAGGACATTTTCATTTCCGACGTGCACGGAGAATTCGGAGCCTCGGGCGCGAGCGACAAAACGCTCGCATTTATCGAGGGCGCCGATCACTTCATGCGGGCCGGCGGCACGAAGGGCGACCTCGGCGATCCACGCCCGCGCCTGATGAAAGTGCTGACCGATTGGACGCGGGATCGCTTCGCTCCGTAGCGCAGAACTGTCACGCGTCCAGGTTTTCAGCGTCCGAAAGGCTTCCTCGGCATCGCAAGCTTCGCTAATCTGCTAGTCCGATTAAGGTTGCAGACGCGACAGCGCGCCACCCTAGCTCAGTTGGTAGAGCAGCTGATTCGTAATCAGCAGGTCGCCGGTTCGACTCCGGCGGGTGGCTCCAAAATCCTTAATAGAATCCGCGGCATTTTCGGCCGCCCGCTGGCATCAACTCCATAACGACCAGCGATGTGTCGTTAGGACATACGCCGCCAGCATCGCGTTGGCGGTCGAATGTGCGATGACCGCGTCGAAGAGCGCGCCCCGCCGATACATCGCCAGCGCGAACAGCATTCCGGCGATTACGCCGGCAAGCCATTGCTGATGCAACAGTCCGAAAAGCGTCGATGACACCACAAACGAGAGCAATGTGAAGCGCCGAAAATCGACCTGAGCGAAATCCGCACTGACCAGCTTGCGGAGCAGATACCCGCGAAACGCAAGCTCCTCGGCGAGCGGCACGATGAGGACGGCGCCGATCAGGCGAAACAGAAGCCACAACGATGCGATCAACACCGGAAGACTGCCGAGCTGAGCCGCGAAGTTGAGGTCCTCGACGGCGACATCCGAGCGCCGCTGCAGAACGATCCATTCGATGAAGACCACAGCACCGAGCATCACCGCGAACCATGAGAAATCGCGGCGAAACTCGGCCAGCCGATCGCGATAAAACCAGAGCACCGCAGCCGCGCCAATTACTTTGAGCGGATAGAGGAAGTCAAAGCCTCCGCCCGCGATCCGGGTCAGCATCGCGATCAACACGAGCGTCAGCATCGGGGTCAGATACACCGACGCCGGATTCGGCTCGGCGAGTCGACGCGGCTCGGGCTCGGCCCGGCTGAATATCGGCGAGCGCCGGCTGACGACGACGATTCCGCACGCCGCGACGGTGTAAAGAAGCCAACCGGCAACCGTGTGAAATCCGTCCATCGCCACCTTCTCGGACCATCCGCCGATCAATAGCAGCGCGGTAATTCGAACTACGTTCAGAAACCAGATCGAGACCACCCCGGCCGGCAACAGAATCAATGCCGCGGGAAAGAGAAGCTCGCGCTTGCAGAACCACAGGTAACCCGCGACAAACACGGACATCAGGCCGATCCCTTCCACCCCGGAGCAGCTGCCCCCGATCGCGACCATGAAGTGAGTCGTTCCGATTCGAGCAGTGTCGAAGTCAACGAAGGTGGTTTGTCCGAGCACCCGCAGGAGCAAGTCAACCGCCCAAAACGTCGATGCGATCAGCGGCTGCCAAAGGTTGAGGGTATACGCAACGATTCGCGCGAAGATTGCAACCGCGATCGCGGCAAGCAGCACACCCTGGTTAAGACGGACGTATCGCAGCCAAAGTCTCGCCGGCAGCAACGCCACGAACCAGCTTAGCAGCGCGACTGCGGACAGTCCCGCGCCGACGAAGAACCACCCGAGGCCTCCGGGAGGATACAGCCGTTTGCTCAGTACGATCGTTATGACCCACGCGATAACGCACGCAACTGCTGCCAGGTGCAGCACGAAAAAAGCCGCGCGCGTCATGGGATCCTCTACTGGTCCGCGTAACTCTTCGCCAATCGACCCACGGAAGGATTCCCAACCGAAGACGACTGCTGCGATTGCTGCGGTGGAGAAAACAGCGGCGAAAGCTCGATGGTACTGAAGCAGGAAAAGCCACCATCCGCGAGAGCCGTCGACGGCGACTATGTCAATCGGGCGGGAAAAACAAATGAGCTCGGGAATGATCAGCGCGGCGATCAGAATGCGAACAGTCGCACCCCAGTTGATTCGACGGGCTTGGTCGAAGGTCGCATCAGTGCCGGGGAGGGATTCGTAGCTCACGGGCGCCCTTACTCCCACCCGACTCTAAGCGCAGAAGTTAATTGCGTCGACGATAGCGCTCGGCGAGTAGCAGAGCGGCTCCTACCGCAAGTGCGATTCCGCTGGCGGCTGAGCCGGGATCCAACTCGGGAACAGCAGAAGCCGACGCGGTCCCGATTCCCGCCAACAAGAGCAAGGCGCAGGTCCCAAGAGTCCATGTCAAATTTGATACGAATCGAAGATTCATGAACTGCTCCTTCAAACGATTAATTGGGCGAACGCTAGCACTTTGCAATTTCTTGCGCAAACTTCGTCACAAGGGCCCAAATTCAGTTCTATAATAGGGCGAGTTGGTGCTAATGCGGTGCCAGACCTAGGCCGGACCATGGCGAGAAATTATTCTGAGCGCTTCTTCGGCGACAGCCCGTGTCAGACCCGTATAGCATTTGTTACTAAAACGGAGCATTGGGGTCGATGTTTAACCCTCCCCATCCGATCACCCGATTGTCCAACCTGTGCACGATCGTCCATGGAGCGAAGCCATCCACCCGCCCAGCATCTGCATATCGACGAAGCCAACTCTCACACGCGGCGCGGGATTCCGCGCAGAATGTGAACCTCATGTAATCCGGGTTGCCCTGAATTTCATACAGCGGATCGACGTCGGAGTCTCTGAATTCCCTCAGAACCAGGTGTGTGGTGTGTAACTCAGACATGACGTTCACATACGAGTGTTCGCTAAAACGTACACGCTCAGCACGTAACCACCAAGTTGCCAAACCGACAGTTGCGCCACGTCCGCGCGAAAAGTATGTCTAAGTGAATTCGGAAAACATGTAGACCATCTCCTGGGGGATTTACTATGGCTGGGTATCTCGAAGTCTGGGGAAAGTCGGTTAAGGATTTTGACAATCTGCATCGGTCGTTCCTGCCGCTAACAAAACGCACGGCAAAATCCTTGGCGAAGATCAATGCGAACTTCCTCGAGATACACAACAAGAACGAAGCGGTTGCGAAGCACGCCGCGGATCAGGGCAAGCTGTCCTACGGAGCGGGAATGGAGAATGAAGATCCCGTCCTGGTCCCGATCAAAACGATTATCCAGACACTCAGCGTACCGCGCGGTCTGATGCCGCCCGAGCATGTGAAGTTCTATCGTTCCAGTCTTCAGGCGATCATCAAGTACCACAACAGCAATCTTGCCGAACTTGAGGCGCTGGCCCGCACGATGCGAGAGAGTGGCGGCCGGCTGAAAAAGCTCGAGCGCTTCTTCCAATACACCGACAAACAGGAGCAGGATGCTCGGCGCAAGGCTCAATCGGGCGCGCGCGGTGCCAAGCGAGCGGGCAAATCTCGTCGACGCAAATAAAAGAATCGATCGCTTGCTCAGATGAACTGAATTTCAGCGCCACTGGTTCTGCGCCGTGCTGCGGCCCTGGCCGCGAAGCGCTTGTCGATCCGTTTTCAATCGAGTCTCGATTCTATCTCGCGTGGTCGATTCGCCGTAGGCAATTGGCGTAATAGACATGCTGTAGAGATATGAGTAGCCGCGACTCATCCGGAACGACCGCTCCTGGCTCTGAGCTCAGCCATGAGTCGTCGCATTTTCTCGCCCGCTCGTCCGCGGCGTTCGTGGGCCGCTCTCAGGAAAGCGAAGAACTGGTGGCTGGGCTCGCGTCGACTCTGCGGGGACAAGGACAGGTATTTCTAGTCTGCGGCGAACCCGGTATCGGCAAGACCCGAATCGCGGACGAGGTGTCCGAAATCGCGCGAGCGCGCGGGATGCGAGTGCTGTGGGGGCGATGTTGGGAAGCTGGAGACTCGCCTCCCTATTGGCCGTGGATAGAAGTATTGCGCGAATGTATCGGCGATCGCGCCCCCGACTCAGCTTTGGATCCCGTCGCGATTCTGGGTATCGAGAGGCCAACGGAAAGCTCTCCGTGCACAAGCGAAGGAGTGCGCGCGTCGATCGCTCCCGAAGAGTCCGACCTCGGGCGGTTCGCCCTTTACGAGGCGACCACGCGGCTCTTGAAGAGAACCGCCGAATCCTGCCCGTTGCTGGTCGTGCTCGACGATTTGCATGCCGCCGATGCGGCTTCGCTCCAGCTGTTGCGGTTTGTGGCGCACAGTTTGAGGGGTTCGTCGATTTTTTTGATCGGCACCTATCGCGACGTCGAAATCAAAACGACACCGCAACTGGGCGCAATCCTGGCCGATATCTCGCGCGATGCACGCACGATCAAGCTGCACGGTCTGGGCCGAAAGGACGTGGGCGAGTTTGTCCGCGCGAGCGGCGGAGGCGGCTTTGGCAAAGAGACCCTCGAGGTGCTCTATCGCACGACCGGCGGCAATCCGTTCTTTCTCAATGAAACGCTGAGACTCGTGCTCGCCGAGCAGAACCTCGCAAACATGGGCCATGAGTCGATACGGAAGATCGCGATACCGGACACGGTTCGCGCCGCGATCAGAAGGCGAATTGCACTGGTTCCGCCCGCGGTTCGAGATGCGCTACGGATCGGCGCCGTAATCGGCGTCGAATTCGACTTCGCGCTTTTGCAGCGGGTCACCGAACTCGACTCGGGTCCGTTGCACGATATCGTCGGGCAGGGAATCGCGGCTGAACTTCTTAGCGAACAAGCAACCGCACTCGGCTCCTATCGTTTCGTGCATTCGCTAACCGCGGAAACGATCTATCGCGATCTTGAGCCAGGCGAGCGATCGGCGATGCATCAGAAAACCGCATCGGCGATGGAGCGCCTCTATGAGTCAAACCCCGGGCCACATCTTGCCGAGATCGCGCGACACTACGCCTCGGCACATACGCCTGGAGAATCCGCAAAGACGATCGACTATCTGCGGCGCGCCGCGAGTCAGGCGATGGATTCCTTTGCTTATGAGGAGGCTATCCGGCTGCTTCAGGCTGCTCTTCGGACCGCGGAGAACAGCGGCATCGCGTCGGTAGAACTTCAATACGATCTATTGATGGAGGCAAGCGAAGCACTCTCGGCCTCCGGCTTGATCAGCCAGGCGAGGCAGGCATCCGAAGAAGCAGGCCGGCTCGCGCGCAAGCTCGAGGATGGCAACAAGTTGGCTCGCGCGGCGCTCGGTCGAGCCGGGACGCCAAGCGAGAACGAAGTCGACCAGACTCTGGTCAGTATGCTGGACGACGCACTTTCCTCGGGCGGAACTCAGGATATTCGGATTCGGGCAAAGATGCTGGCGCGGCTAGGATCGGAACTCCAATGGAGCCGCGATGCGCGCGTGCATTCGCTGATGGCTGAGGCACTCGAGCTCGCCAAACAGAGCGGCGACCCGCTGACCAGGATCTACGTATTTTACTGGGGCAACGTCGCGACCTGGTCAGTGGACAACCTCGAGCAGCGGATCTCGTATCTTAGCGAAGCGGTCGAGCTCGCCGAGAGTATCGGGAATAAACTCTGGATCCTGAAGACCCGCTACATGCGATTTCTGAGTCTGCTCGAAAAATGCGACGTGCTTCGAGCGGATGCGGACCTCGCGCGCTTCGCGGAATTGACGGACGAGCTTCGCTTGCCGTTCGGATGGAAACAGCTGGCACTCTCGGAACGGGCATTGATGGATGGGCGCCTGGACGATGCGGACAGGTTCGCTTTCCAGGCCCTCGAGATTGGCCGCCGCATGGAACGCCGCTTTCGCACGATCAGGCAAGCGTTCAACAGCCTGTCCCTGATTTTGCGCGGCGAACAAGGACGGATCGCGGAGGTGGAGCCCATTTATCGCACTGCCGTAGCGCGACGGCCGTCGCATGTGCTGGCGAACTGCGGGCTCGCCTTCTGCCGGGCCGAGATGAATCAGCGCCGCGAAACATCGCTCATATTCGACTACATCACGAGTAATGATCTCGAATCGATTCCCCGCAATAACGCCTGGTACGCGACCATGGTTCTTCTGAGCGAGGTTTGCGTTTACCTGGACGATACGAAGCGTGCCGGGATTTTGTACAACCTGCTTGCGCCTTATGCTGAGCGCAACGCGCTGCTCGACGTGCACGTCTGTTACGGACCCGTTGCACGTCATCTCGGCGGGTTGGCGGCAGTAGGGTCGCACTTCGACCAGGCTCAGGGACACTTTGAGGCGGCGATCGAAAGCGCGAGCCGAATGGGCGCGCGTCTGTGGCTCGCGCACAGCTTGTTTGACTACGCTTCGATGCTGCTCAGGCGCGGCAACCGCGAAGATCGGGCGCTTGCGCTCGAGCACCTCGATACCGCGATCAAAGACGCGTCAGCCAGCGGGCTGAAGTCGCTCGGAGAAAAGGCGCTCGCCCTTCGAAATTCGCTGGCCGTGCTTCCCGGGACCAGTCCGCTCGCCGAGGCGCCGCGCTCAATTCAGACCGATAGCTCGAACATTCTGAGAAGAGAGGGCGAGGTCTGGACGATCGAATGGAACGGCAAAACGTCACGGCTGAAGGACTCAAAGGGTCTCGGCTATTTGGCGCATCTGATCCGATATCCCGGGCAGGAATTTCACGTGCTCGACCTGGTCTCGCCGGGTGATTACGCCGGTGAGCAGTTGGGCGAATTCTCGGGCGACGGCGAGGAGGCAACTCCGCCGCGGTCCCGCGGATTTGACGAAGGGTATCGGCAAAACGCGTTTGGCGATGCCGGCGAGATGCTCGACGCGCGCGCAAAAGCGTCTTACAAAAAACGCGTGGCGGAGCTTCGCGAGGAGATCGCAGAGGCCCGCCGCCTGGGCCAGGAGACTCGCGCTCAGAAGGCGGAGGACGAATCAGACGCGATAACAAAAGAACTCGCGCGCGCGACCGGGCTGTCAGGGCGCGATCGGCGAGCGGCCGCGATCACCGAGCGGGCGCGGGTAAATATAACGCGCGCGATCAAATCCACGATCCAGAGAATCGCCGCGAGCAACGCCTCGATGGGAAAGCATCTCGCGAAGAGCATCAGGACCGGAACCTTCTGCTCGTATGGTCCGGATACCGGCTCGGCGGAAGACGCTGCGCTCGCAGCCCACGCGCCCGTTGATAACGCGGATTCGAGCTCGATCGATGCGGTAGCGGCGGCAGCGGTGGCCGAGCCGGGCGACTTGAGCGCCCATGCGGCGCCCGATGGAACGGCGACGATCTTGTTCACCGATATGGAAAACTCTTCGGCGCTTTTCGAGCGGCTTGGCGATCTCCGCGCCCAGGAAATACTGCGCGCGCATAACGCCATGGTGCGCGAGCAGGTCGCTCTTCACAAAGGTTACGAAGTCAAATCGATGGGCGATGGCTTCATGATCGCGTTTTCCGGCGCGCGGCGCGCTCTTCTATGCGCGATCGCGATTCAGCGGGCCTTCGCGTCTTACTGCCAACAACACGCCGCCACTCCGATCCGGGTAAGGATAGGGTTGCATGTCGGCGAGACCATAAACGAATCTGACGATTTCTTCGGCAAGGCGGTAATTCTCGCAGCCAGAATCGCGGCGTTGGCGCATGGCGGCGAGATTCTCGTCTCCGCGACGTTGCATGACTTGACGGACAGCGCCGGCGATCTCCGGTTCACGGAGGTCGGCGAGGTGCGACTCAAAGGGCTTGCGGGAACCCACCGTATCTACAGGGCTATCTGGTAGCCGTCATCGAGAAGAAACATGGATCCCAGAGGTAAAGTAGCGCTGATCACGGGCGGCGCGCGTATCGGCCAAGTCGTCGCGGATGCGCTCGCTGCTCGTGGATGCTCACTCGCACTGACATATCGAAACTCGCGCGATTCGGCCGAAGCGAGCGCTTCTGCGGCAAGGGCAGCGGGCGTGAAGGCGGTGGTGCTGCGCGCGGACGCGATTGACGACTCGCAAGTCCGTACGTCGATACTGGAAACAGAGAAGTCGCTCGGCCGTCTCGATATTCTGATCAACCTTGCGTCCATTTATGTGAAGACGCCGAATCCCAATGCGTCTGACTGGTCTGCTGCGCTCGATTCGAACGCGAAAAGCGCTTTCTTGTTCTCGACGCATGCGGCGCCGATCATGAAAAAACGTGGCGGCGGACGAATCGTGAACTTCAGCGACTGGCTGCCCGCAAGTGGCCGGCCGCATTACAAGGGTTACGCCCCGTACTTCACGTCGAAAGCCGCCGTCACCGCGCTTACTCAAAGCCTCGCGCTGGAATTTGCGCCTGACATTCTCGTTAACGCGATCGCTCCTGGTCCTATCCTGGCGCCTCCGGATCTAACCCCCGAAGAAAGCGCCAAGGCGATCGAAGCGACTCCGCTAGCCAGATGGGGCGGTGCCGAGGAAATCGCGAAGGCTGTGCTGTTTCTCGTCGATACCGATTTCATCACCGGCGAGTGCATCCGCGTCGACGGCGGACGACATCTATTGTGAGGCGCTAGCCCCAGACTTCCTTCGCGACCTCGACCACGAGTCGTAGCTTTGCGCGCTGATCCGCAACTGAAATTCGATTGCCGGGCGCGGTGCTCGCGAACCCGCATTGCGGGCTTATCGAGAGTTGCTCAAGGTCGATGAATTTGGACGCTTCGTCGATCCGGCGCTTCAGCGCTTCTTTCGATTCCAGTTCCGGAAACTTGCTCGAGACCAGGCCCAGCACCACGGTCTTGTGCTTCGGCACCAGACGCAGCGGTTCAAATGATCCTGCACGCGGCGTGTCGTATTCGAGGAAATACGAATCAACGTCGATCTTGTTGAAAAGTGTATCCGCGACGAGATCGTAGCCGCCCTCGGCGCTCCAGTGACTCTGATTGTTGCCGCGGCAGATGTGCATCGCAAGATGAAGCGTCGCGGGGCGTCCGGCAAACGCGCGGTTCATGATGCCGGGGTAGGTTTCGAGCAGTAGTTTGCGCGCGTCGTCACCGCGCTTGCGGATCGGCTCCCAGATTCGCTTATCGCTTAGCGAGGCAAGCGTGGTCTCGTCGATTTGAACGTATCGGCATCCGGCCTCGGCGAGCACCTTCAGCTCGCAATGGAACGCGTCAACGATATCGTTCCAGAAAAGATCGATATCAGGGTACGCTTCCTTGCTGATATTTTGCCGGCCGGCGCGAAAGTGAATGATGGTCGGCGACGGAATGGTGATCTTCGGCATACGCGAAGTCGCGGTGCGAAGAAAATTAAAATCATCCACATGGATAGGACCATGCCAGCGCATCCGCGCCTTCACGTTGGGGACAAGCAGTGGAAGTTTATGGCCCTCGCGGTCGATGAAATACACTTCGTCGATCGACGACTGATCGTAGGCGACGGTTCCGCCGCCCAAGCCTCGAAAGTAGAAGTCTGAGTAGAAGATCTCGCGCCGGTACTCGCCGTCGGTGATCGATTGAAGGCCGACCTCCTCCTGGAAGGCCACAACCTCACGAATTGCCGCATCCTCGACCGTGCGCAATTCGCCGGCGGAGATCCTGCCGCTCGCGCGTTCTGCGCGCGCTTTCAGCAATTCGGGCGGCCGCAGCAAACTTCCTACGTGGTCGGCGCGAAACGGAGGATTGTGCGGTGCGGTTGGCATTGCAACCTCCATGACAGTTGCTGACTCGCCTACGTGATCGAGGTGATCTGTGTGACAACCCTGTCCACGAATGTGCCCGCTGATCCGAGGTACGTTGACGGGTCCATCAGCCGTTCGATCTCGGTGTCTGTCAGAAACGGCCGCAATTCGGGATCGTCGCGTAACGCAGCCGCGAGCGAAGTGCGATTCTCGATGGCCCGATTGCACGCTTGCGCAACTGCCGTCTCCGCCGCGGCACGGCCGATAGCGGGAATCAGCGCGGTCGTTACCGACTCGGCCATGATCAATCCATCGGTTAGATCGAGGTTGCGACGCATCCGCTCGACATCAACGGTCATCCCTTCGTCAATCGTAAGAGCATGACTCAATGCGCCGGCGGTCAGCGCGACGCATTGCGGCAACGCGAGCGCCTCGGTCTGCCAAGGACCGGTCGAGCGCTCGTGGTCCGAGGTCATCGCGCCGAGCATGACCGGGACCAGTGCGTGCACTGCACGCTTAGCGGCCAGGATGTACTCGCTCGCAATCGGATTGCGCTTTTGCGGCATCGTCGTCGAGCCACCGCGACCGTCTTCGTGCGGCTCCGATATTTCAGCGACCTCAGTCTGCATCATTAGAGATACGTCGAAAGCGAATTTCGACAAGCTTCCGCAAACGAGACCGAGTAGCGTGCTCATCTCGGCGAAACGATCGCGCTGAGCGTGCCACGCGATAACCGGAACGCCGAGTGCGAGTTCCTGCGCGAGCCCTTCGACAACCCCAGCTCCGTTCGCGCCGAGCGCCGCAAGCGTGCCGGCCGCGCCGCCGAATTGCACGACGAGAATTCTCCGCGCCGCCTGGTCCAAACGTTCTATATGCGCGATTAGCGGTGATGCCCATACCGCGCACTTGAAACCAAATGTAATGGGAACCGCGTGCTGCAGATGGGTCCGCCCCGCCATCGGGGTGTCACGATAACGAACGGCGCGCGTCGCAAGACTTCGCGCCAGCGCCAGTATATCGCGGCGCAGGATGGCGAAGGCGCTGCGGAGTTGCAGGACGATCGCGGTGTCCAAAATATCCTGAGTCGTTGCACCAAGATGGATGAATCGGGCCGCTTCAGCGCCTGCCACTCGGCCAAGTTCTTTGACGATGGCCGCGACCGGATAGCCGACTCGCCGAGTACTGTCGGCTACGTAATCGAGCTGAAGATTTTCCACACGTGCGGAGTCGGTAATCGCTTTCGCCACCGCCGCAGGGACCAAGCCCAGCTTCGCCTCAGCGCGCGCCAATGCAGCTTCAACGTCGAGCATAAATTGAAGATGAGTTCGATCCGAAAAGAGCTCCCGGATTTCGTCCGTGCCGTAGAGCGCGCCAAAGATCGCAGAGTCCGCAGGATTGATGCTCATGCTGTCGCTCCGCGAATTCAGACGTCGAAAAATACGGTCTCGTTCTCGCCTTGCAACACTATGTCGAATCTCAACATCAGCTGCGCAGACGTGCTCTCGAGGCTCGCTATCAGCGTTGAACGACGCGCAATCGGTACGGCATTCAAGACGGCATCGGTAGAGTTCGACGGTTCGCCGGGAAAATAGATTCGGGTTGCGAGCCGTTTCAGGAGACCGCGCGCAAAAACTGAAACATTGATGTGCGGCGCTTGCAGTACATCGCCAACTCCCGGAAGCCGGCCGGGCTTGATCGTGTCGAATCGGAAACAGCCATGCTGGTCGGTAGCGGCACGACCGAATCCATGGAAGTGGGGGTCGACGAGCTTCTCCTGCAGGTCTTCAGGATGATCATATCGACCATCGGCATTCGCCTGCCAGATTTCCACCATCGCATCGTCGACCGGCGCTCCGTCACCGTCCAGAACGTGTCCGAAGATCACCATCCGCTCGCCACGTGTTCCGGGTCGTGCAAGGCTCGCAGCGCCCGATCTGATTAGCGACGACTTGAAAAACGGGCCAATTGTCTGCGATGGCGTTTGCGACCGGGACATTTCAGCTTTTCAACTTTGCGCCGGAGTTGCTTCGCGTCCTCGCAACACCAAGTCAAAACGATATCCGAGTGCATGCTCGGGAATAGTAACTTCAATATCAAATGCGGCTACCAGGCGCTGTCGCGCGGCCGCGTCGGGAATGCTGTTGAAGATTGGGTCGAGCGCAAGCAGAGGATCGCCGGGGAAATACATTTGCGTAATGAGCCGGGTCGCAAAGCCCGGTCCGAAGAGACTGAAATGAATATGCTGCGGCCGCCACGCATTGTAGTGATTGCGCCACGGATATGCGCCGGGCTTCACAGTCAGAAAGCGATATGCTCCGTGCTCGTCGGTCATCACTTTGCCGATTCCGGAGAAATGCGGATCGAGCGGTGCTTCGTGTTGGTCGCTGTCATGAGCATAGCGACCCGCCGCGTTTGCCTGCCAAATCTCGATGAGACTCTCTGAAATCGCGCGGCCGTCTTCGTCGAGCACGCGTCCCGTCACGATTATACGTTCGCCGAGCGCTTCGCCTCCGGCAAAGAGGGTCAAGTCGTCGTCGCCCCGGCTTAAGGTGTCGCGCGCAAATCGCGGTCCGGTGATCTCGGACAGCGTGTGTTCTATTTTTATTGGTTGATGCCGCGGCGCTCGTTTGTGAGTGCTCGCATATGCGCGATGATCGCAGCGGCGGATCAACACCGGCCGACGCGCGCCGATAGCCGACCGGCGTGCTCATCTCGGATCTTCCTTTGCAATTTCTGCGAGCGCCGCTTTTGCAATTCGGAATGCGGAGTTGGCCGCCGGCACACCCGCGTAGATTGCGACCTGCATCAAGACTTCCTTTATCTCATCGGGAGTAGCGCCGGTGTTACGCGTTGCGCGCACGTGCAAATCGAGCTCCTCATTCCGGCCGAGCGTCGCGAGTATCGCAATCGTAATGAGGCTGCGCGTTCTATGATCGAGGCCAGGTCGCGTCCAGATGTCGCCCCATGCGTGACGGGTCACCAATTCCTGAAAATCTCTGTCGAACGCGGTGGCATTTTCCAACGAACGCTTTACATGCGCCTCGCCGAGGACGCGACGCCGAACCGCCAGTCCCGCCTGGTATGTCGGATCTTTTGTCGGGTGTTTCCTCGTCGGCATCAGCTATTACTATCGCGATTCTCGATGCGACCGCAAAAGACTCGCGCGACGCCTTACGCGAGCATTTGATCGCACGACCGAGGTCGAAGTAACTTCAGAAACCGGAGCGATACTCTTATGAGCCGCGAGGACTTTTCCTTTTCGAGCAGTGACGGACTGGAAGTTGCCTACTATAGATGGCGGGCGCCGTCGCGCGCGGCGGGAATCGTCCAAATTGCTCATGGCATGGGTGAGCACGCGCTCCGCTATGCGCACGTCGCCGAATTTCTGAATCGAGCGGGATACCATGTCTACGCGAGCGACCATCGAGGGCACGGACGCACGGCCAAGGGCGTCGAATCACTCGGCGACTTTGGCGCGCTCGGCTGGAACGGGCTGGTCGCTGATCTTGTGATGGTGACGAAGCTCGCGCGCACGCGTGAAGGCGGCCTGCCAGTGATCCTGCTCGGCCACAGCATGGGATCGTTCGCCGCGCAGCAATATGTACTCGACAACAGCGCGGCTATCGCGGGCTTGGTGCTATCGGGCTCGGCGTCAGTCGATAAGCTCGGGATAGATCCGTCAAGAGAGGCCGACTTGACCGCGTTCAACCAGGCGTTCGAACCAGCACGAACTCCGTACGATTGGCTGAGCCGCGATCCCGCGATCGTCGATGCGTACGTCGCCGATAAGCTTTGCGGTTTCGGAATTAACAAACGGGCTATGGAGACGATGGCGGCGGCGGCAAGACGATTGGTCGATCCGGCTGAGCTGTCGAAAATCCGTTCAAATCTTCCGATCTACATTTTTGCCGGCGACAAGGACCCGATTAATCACAATCTCGAATGGCTGAAACCGTTGGCCGAGCGATATCGCGCGGCCGGTATCGCGGAACATCACCGAGAAGTATTACCCGCAAGGTCGCCACGAGATGCTGAACGAAACGAACCGCGACGAGGTCTTGAACGACCTGCTCAACTGGATTCAGCGCGCGACCAAGGTGTAGCCGCCGGTCTGGTCGTCAGGCGCAGGCGGCGATACCGCGACGCACCATCGCGTCGATCAATTCGTCGTCGTATCCGAGTTCACGCAAGACCTCGCGAGTGTGCGCCCCGACTTCCGGCGCAGCTGTGGGCTTTCGCTTCTCGGCCCCAGACACGAATACGGGGCTGTTGATCGTCTCGATCGTGCCATGCCCCGGATATTCGAGCTCGACGAACGCGCCGGCGGCGCGCATCTGCGGATCGTCGACGACGTCATCGATCATCGGCAGTAACGACCACTTTATATCGTATTCCCGAAACGCCTTTCGCCAATCCGCGATATCCTTCGATTCGAATTGAGATTGCAGAATCGCGGATAGCTCGGCCGCGTGCTCGGTGCGGCTTTCGCCGGTCGCAAACATGGGATCGGTGGCGAGCTCGGGCGCGCCGAGCATTTTGCACAGGCGCGGAAATTCGTGCTCGGGATCGAGTTGCACGAGCAGAAATAATTTTCCGTCGCGCGTTATATATCCCGATGAAAGCGGATTTATCGGATGAGGTCCCTTCAGTTGCGGAAATTCCGCGCCGAACATCTGCGCCTGCAGATCGCATCCATGCGCCCACGCGCCGCTCGCGAGCAGCGAAGTGTTAACTTTCGAGCCGCGCCCAGTGCGTTCGCGGTTGTACAGTCCGAGCATGATCGCGCCGAACAGCGCCATCGCGGTCGGATGGTCGCCGATTCCCGGCCGCGGACCCGAAGGCGTTCCGTCGCGCCCGGTAACGCTGGTCATCAGACCCGAACGCGCCCAGTAAGCGAGCGCGTCGAACGCAGGCAAGTCCGCATCATCACCAGTTTCGCCGTAGCCGGTGATATGGGCGAAGATGAGGCGCGGGTTGATTGCGCTCAAGTCGTCCCAGGTCAGGCGAAACTTCTCCAGGAGTTGAGCTTGATAGTTGGTCACGAAGACATCGGCGGTTTTGACCAGCCGGATGAGAGCTTCGCGTCCGTCAGGATCGGCGAGATCGAGCGCGACGCTTTTTTTGTTTCGCCCGGTGAGTATCCAGCAATAGTTCAGTTCCGATTTTGGACTGCCGGGCAAATCCGCAAAGAGTCGGAACAGATCTCCGCCCTGCGGGCGTTCGATCTTGAAAACCTCCGCGCCAAAATCCGACATCACCGTGGCCGAGGCGGGCCCGGCGATATAAGTACCGCAGTCGATCACCCTGATCCCCGATAAGATTCCATCCGTTGGCATAAACGACACTCCGGCAAACGACAATTCCAGAGTCGTCGTTAGTACGGCGGTCGATTTTTCGCAATCCCTTGGGACTGGACGGGCGTGAAGTCGCAGGTATTTTCGAAGCGTGGGCATCAAGCGGGACATTTGGACGCCCGCTTGATGCCCATCAAGAGTCAGTTGCAGGCAGGCGTATTCACCTGGTTGGAGTCCATGGTAACGGCGCCACTTGGAGCGACGGCGCCAGCGAGCGCCCGTCCGTTCAACGTTGCACCGGCCACCAACGAGATTGAGGTGTCGGCAAGTACGTTTCCTTGAAGGATGCAGCCAGCTCCGATAGTCGCTGAGCTGCCAACCTGCCAGAAGATGTTAGAAGCCTGCGCACCGTTAATGAGCACAACGTTGCAGCTTGGACTGGTTAACGTGAGGGTGGACGCAGTCATCTGGAAAACCCAGACCGCATTTCGGTCGCCTTGTGCGTCGAGCACGAGATTCCCACCGGTTATCTCGAACGAGTTGGCACTTGACGCGTAGAGTCCCGGCGGAAGAGGAAGCGGCAGACTTGCCAGATTTTCCGCGATTATCGTCGGTCCAGACAGCCCGGC
Source organism: uncultured delta proteobacterium (assembly GCA_963808235.1). Classification (GTDB taxonomy): domain Bacteria; phylum Desulfobacterota; class Binatia; order Binatales; family Binataceae; genus Binatus. The sequence continues at coordinate 309,096 of CAWEEQ010000001.1, read as the reverse complement.
GGCGTCGCCGTAGGCGGTCATCAAGTCGGCTAGCGCCGCGACCGCGGGAGGGTTGTCGATCTGAATCGTGCCGTTCACGACTCCCGGCGGGAAGCCCGTTACTGAACTACCAGGGGTGAGACCAAGGTCGCCGTTTACGACTGTTCCGCCGGCATTGACGGCATTGGTTACCGTGGCCTGAGCGAGGACCGCGAAATTGGTGGCCGCACCCAAGTTTATCGGCGAGAGTCCCGAACTTGAACCGGCTTGGAAGATCCATACAAAGTTACTTGCGAGCGCATTGCCCTCCAAGTCAGTGGCCCCGGTTGTAATCGTCGCAGTATAGCTGCCGCCAATCGCAAGCGGCGCGGCAGGAGTAAAGGTCGCGGTATCCGCGGCCGAATCGTAGGTGACTTTGCCTGTTACAACGGTCGCGCCGGGCGCTACCGTCACCTGGAAGGTCGAAGCGTTGATAGTTGCGACATCCATCGCTTTGCTGAAAGTCGCGTTGATTCCCGTGGTGAGAGACACGTCTGACGCACCATTAGCTGGGACCGTCGAATCGACCATCGGCGCGACGCTGTCAGGGCCGGCGCCGGTGGTGAAGCTCCAGGTAAATGCCAACGCTAACGGGTTCCCTGCGAGATCCTGGGCTCCGGTTGTGATGCTCGCGGTATACAATACGCCGGTTAGCAAGTCGCTGCTCGGCGTGAACGTCGCCGTGGCTCCAATCGTGGCGTAAGTCACGGTGCCCAGGACGGGCGTTGCGTCCCGGACCTGTCAAGGTAAACGTCAGAGCATTGATGGTTGTGGAGTCCATCCCTTCGTTGAAAGCAGCCGTGATTTTCTGGTTGGTGGCCACGCCGGTGACGGTATCAGCGGGATTTGTGATGGTCACCGATGGCGCGGTCGTATCTGTGCCCGAGCTAGTCGTGAAATTCCATGTGTAGTTACTCGCCAGCGGCAGGCCTCCCGGAAAGCTCTGCGCCGCGGTGGTGATTGTGGCGGTAAAGGTGGTGCTGACTGCGAAGTTACCTCCGGTCGGCGCGAAGATCGCGATATTGTTGGTCGCATCGTAGGTGACGATTCCTGGTACAGGAGTCACGCCAGGCCCTGTCACCGTGAAGGTGCCGGGCGCGAGGATAGTTGCGGAGTTCATCGCTTCGCTAAAGGTCGCGGTGATCTTCTGATTGATCGGCATTCCTTGTCCGCCGCATCCGAGGATCGGTGGATCAGTCGAAACCACGGTGGGAGCAACTGCAGTGGGAGTGGCGGTGGGGGTTGCTGTGGTAGTGGCCGTAGCCGTAGTGGTGGCAGTCGCAGTTGCGGTGGCAGTCGCAGTTGCGGTGGCAGTCGCAGTTGCGGTGTGCAGTTGGAGTGGGAGTTGGCGTCGGAGTGGGTGTCGGAGTTGGAGTGGGCGTAAACGGAGGTCTGACGCCCATACCGGTCCTGAAATAGAACTGCGTGGTGTTCAAATACTGGCCATTGGTGGCGGTCAAGTCGCAGCTGATCTTCACAATATACTTGCTTTCGGGCGCGAGATTTTCCGATGGCGTAAAGGTCACGGAATCGCCGTCGCAAGCTAGCGTTCCAGCCACCCGAGTTGTTTTGTCCGGTCCGAACACCTTGAAGGTGCTTTTGTTGACTGTTTTACAACGCAACTGAATGTTGAAAGTCACCAGGACCGTCGTATCAGTAAAAACGTTGGTTTCATCAGCGGCGGGATTCGAAGAAACGACCTTCAGATACTTCTGCGACGCCGCATCAGCAGCCTCGATCGTTTGCGCCTCTGCGCGTCCACCAACGCATAGCAGTAGCAGTAGTAGTACGATCGATATCCTACTAACTACGACCTTGAGCTTCATCGTGACTGTGTGTTTCGTTGCCATAGAGTTCATTCCCTTTCTCACTTCCTGACTATGCGGCCGGAGACATTTGATCGTCCGGGATGCTTAAGGTCGTGCCGTTGGTCATCGGTGCGGACTTCGATCAAATGAGTCATCGCGTCGAGGATGGCGAGGCTTGCCACGAGAAAAGCTGTAAGCAGACTGAGTGTCATCACAGGTACCTTTTTTGTCGAGCTAGGCGAGTACTCTGCTAGCGAAGGAAACTTTTCTCCGACCGCCGCGAGTTTGCGCCGAACACTACAAACGCAAGGTCCGTGCCCTGTGAAGGTGTGCGGATCTTCGCGCGGTAAGTGATTGGAGGAAGGAGAATTCAGGTGATCAGAAGGTAAGTAACGGTGACAGAGCAAAGCGTCGCAGATGTATTCCGCGACATCGAGTCAGCGGCAAGCGACATCGCATTGCCGCTTGGCGACTGCGATGACAAAAAAGTGACTATTGGGATTGTGCCGCGCGGATCAACTCAGCGATCGGATGCGACGCTCGAGTCGCGCAATCGATAGTAGGTGCGGCTTCCAGTCACACAGATCACCGCCCAGCATCCACCGAGCGCAAAACCCCCGATAATCGCGCTCACCGCCAATCCTGAATAGATACCCGCCAACGCGATCAGTGCCACGATGTAAAGTGCCCCAACCACGCTTAGTGTTTGCAGACCCCAGCTTCGGGTCCCAGCCGCGAGCATGTAGCAAAGCATCCCGTATGCGGCCGTCGACGCTGTCAGCGCCGCGCTGGGAAAGCCTGCAAACCCATTTACCAACACCAGTTCGGGTTGATGAGCAGCGTGCCGCGCGAACATGGCTTGCAGGCCGTATGCGACCGCATATGCGCCGCCCAGAAATGGCAGCGCCACAATAGCCAGGCTCGCGTCACGACGGCGGGCATAAGCGATCGCACCAACTCCGACGATCAGGACCAGCCAGAGCGGATTGGCCAGCTCGGCGATTACGCCGACGGCCGAGTCGAGCCTCGAAGTGCGGATGCCTGCGACAATCATCGCCACCGTCCCGTCGAGTCCACCCATCGCGTTCTCTTCCGAGATAAGGTCGACAATACCGCCGAATAGCCACGCCAGCGATGCCAGCGCGATCAGTCCAACCGTCAGATGGAGACCCAGGTAGCCGCGCGGCGAGAGACGGGCACGAACGAAATTCACAAAAGGAGTCAGATCGAAACCGTAACGACCGGTTAGATGTCGATGCCACCATCCGATGATCGTCGTTTGGCGCCGGGCGACAGATCGCCACAGTACGGCCATGAGAGCGGTCAGGATCGCCACGGCGATAATTCCGGCGGCCAGCGACTTGAGCCATTTCTCGACGAGCCTCCAGTTGGAGCCCAGCGTGTAGCCAAGCCCGACGGTTAGGGAAGCCCATACCAGCCCTGCGGCCAAAGCCGTCGGGACGAACCTGCGCGGACGCATCCCTGACAGACCCGCCGCAAATGGAACGAAAGCGCGCCCGACTGCGACGAAGCGGCCGACAAACACCGTCGCGCTGCCCCAGTAATCGAAATAGTGCTCGAGGCGCTCGCGATGCTTTTCATATTGGCGCCGCGCAAAGGCCAATCGCGCCAGCACCGCCTGGCCTCGGTAGCGGCCGAGCGTAAAGCCAGTCAGGTCGCCGACGATTGCGGCGCAGGCCACCGTTGCGAACGCAGTCCACGGTGAGAAGAATTCATCGGCGGCCATTGCGCCGGCGATCAGAGCAAGCGATTCGCCGGGGAAGACCACCAGAAAGGCGCACGACTCCAGCGCAATGACCACAAAGATTGCGACCAGCGCCCAGGGCCCGGACTGGCTAAGGAAGCCTTCGACGGCGGCGATCATGGCTAGTAGTCATTACATGAAGCGGCCGCACCGTCATTAGGACCGGTGCGGCCATTTGATGTCGAAAAGCGATACGGCTGTTTAGGCCGTATCGCACCGGCGACTAGTTCTTTCCTTCGTGCCCGCCCTGATGCCCTGCGTTCGCCTGCTGCTGATGCCCCTGTGGCTGACTCGACGAATGCTGCTCATGCGAGGCCTGCGCCGGACGAGCCTGCTGCTCGTGCGCGGCCTGCGGCTGACGTGACGAACGCTCCTCGTGTGCGGCCTGCGCCGGACGAGCCTGCTGCTCATGCGTCGCCTGCGGCTGACGCGACGAACGCTCTTCGTGCGTGGCTTGCTGGCGCGTCGCCTGGTTGCGCTGTTCGCTTGCCGCTCGTGTCTGGTTCTGCCGTTCGACGCGCGAGGCCTGCTCGGTGCGATTTGCCTGGTTGCGTTGTTCGCTTGCCGCCCGTGTCTGATTCTGCTGTTCGACGCGCGAAGCCTGCTCAGTGCGATTCGCCTGGTTGCGCTGTTCGCTTGCCGCACGTGTCTGGTTCTGCTGTTCGACGCGCGAAGCCTGCTCGGTGCGATTCGCCTGGTTGCGCTGCTCAGTTACTGCGCTCGACCGATTCTGCTCGCGCGACGCCTGCTCATTGCGCGTTGCCCGGCTTCCTTCGTTCTCGGTCCGCATTACGGCCCGATGGTCTTGCGGTTCGGAATGATTCGCCCAGTTCTGATGCTGGCTGATCCAGTTGGGATGGTTGGCGTTTACCCAGTTCGGATTCTGGTTGTACCACCATTGGCCGTAGTGCCAGTTATGTTGCCCGTCGTAGGCGCCGTCCTCATTCAGCCACCGCGAGTTCCACGAAACCCAGTTCGGATGATTGGCGTAGAAGAAATCCGGATCGTTCTGATGCCACCAATAGGCATCGTGCCAATTGTTGCTATTGTCGAAGTCGCCATCTTCGTTGCGCCACAACGAGTCCATGATGGCCCACTCCGGATGATTGGCGTAGAACCACATGATGTCGTGCTGATGCCACCATCGTGCGCCTCGCCAGGTGTGACCATTATCGTATGCGCCCCATCCTTGCTGCCCAGGACCTCCGTAGTAGCCGGCTCCCGTGTAGCCCTGCGGTCCGTAATTTTGACCCGGTCCGTAGTTTGGACCCGATCCGTAGCCTGGTCCGGGTCCGTAGCCTGGGCCTGGCCCGTTATCGCCGTACTGGGCCATCGCCGGTATTGCGATCGCCAAGGCCAAGGCGGCGCCCGACAACGTGATTGTGAATCTCAGTCGTTTTTTCATCGAATTTATTCCCATAAAGCGCGGCAAGTGAGACGAGGACGTCTCAATGCGGGGCTCTTCCAAGCCTTGCCTACCGAAAGCTTACTGTGGTCGAGCAGAAAGGTGGTCAAAGGCGAGCGGAAGGGCCACCGTGGGGCTGGATCAAGCGGGACTCGAATCCTATATCGATCCCGACAATTAGATTCTAAGTATAGTCAGTCGAATAGTCAAAACTGGCTGGGTAATTCCGGTGCTGGGAAGAACGAACACTACTCATTTCGTGTCATGGCGACTCTATTGTCGCTGAAATCCGCAGCAGGTGTAACGCTCATTGTCGCGATGGGAGCGCGAGGATTCTGCCGGCCAAATCCGCCCGATCGATAGACCGATCGTCTGAGCGCAAACCGTCTGACGGTTCGCCGCAAGTCACTTCTACTTTCACAAACCTGGGACGCGCCCGCCTCGAGCAGTAGCGTACCCTCTGCCAGAGCGCCGCTTCCGCCGCAGACTATAATCAAGCCGGGCGAATCCGCGATGAGCCCGCGCACCAGTTCCGCCGCGCCGGGTGCGCATTCGGTCGTTGTGCACGAAAGCAGGACCAAATCGGGCGCGTAGCGTTTGATAAAATCACGCAGCTCCTGAGGCGAATCGCTTTCAGCCAGGAAGTTTGCGGCGGTTCCAGCCCGGCGCAACAGCTCGAGCAACATTTGCAGACCCATTCGGTGAACTTCGCCCGGCACGCATGCTCCAAGTATCCGCAGGCGTGAAGCGATTTGCGGTTTGCTGAACCTTCCACCGAGCTCTGTCACTAGCGCGATTGTAGTGTCGTTGATCAGCGTCTGATTTTCCTGGCTGATGTGATTCTCGGATCGTTCCAGGCCGGCCAACTCCACCGCCGCGATCAGAACGTTGTCGAAGGTCGGCTCGAGACCGTTCTTGTCACAATAGCGGATGGCGATATTTCGAGCCGCGGTCACGTCGAGTTCGAGCAGGCACCGATAATAGTCGTCGCATTCCTCCAGAGTTCCGTCCGCGCCGAGCAGGACCGAGAAAAAGCCAAAAGCCGGTATGTAATCACCCGCGACTTTGAGACAGGCCGTAAGAGAGGTGGCCAGCAGGAGTCCCGGCAGCCCCCAGAGCCACGACCAGAACATCGCGGACACCAGCAGCGCCAGCGGAGAAAGGCCAATTCCGCGCCCGATCAGGAATGGCTCGACCAGGTAGCCGACGATCTGATCGCTCGCGACAAAGATGCAGAGGACCTCGATCGACTTGCTCCATCCGGGGAACACGGCAATCGCGACGCAGGTCGGAAGCAGGGCCGCGACCGGAACGCCGACGTAAGGAATAAAACGAAGCAGTGTCGCAAGGGCGCCCCACAGCGCCGGATTCGGCAACCCGAGCATCCACATCGCGATTCCAATGATCACTCCGTAACCAACGTTAATCAGGAAGAACAGCAACAGGTAATGGCTGACCGCGCCGGCCGCGGTCGCGATCCCTTCCGCCGACAGGGTCACGCGGACTCGCGCCGTCAATCGCACCAGGCGATCGCGCAACTCTTTTCGGCCGTAAAGGAGGAAGAAGAACAGCACGATGATGAACAAGGTCTCGATCATGCCCTGCAGCAACGGGAGGGTCGGCTTGATGACCTGTTCCATTCCCGATTCAGGCGCGGCGGCCTGAACCACAGCCGTCGCCTTCTGCTTACGCTCGGGCTTTTGCACCTGTCGCTCAACGTCAGTGATGCCATCTTTGATGCGTTGCAGCCACTCGGGCGTGCTTCCCTTAAGTGCCGTGATCTTGGCGGAAATATTGTCGGTGTAATCGGTGACCTGGACCGCGACTGAAGTGATCTCGGTGGTAAGGAAATAGGTGAGCCCGGCAATAGCTACGATTGCCGTCACGACGACTAGCAGCGAACTGAAGAAAAGCCCGACGAACCGCTCCAGGCGGCTTGCGATCGGGCTGAAAATAACCGCCAACAGCGATGCGACCGCCAGTGGAATGAATATGTCCCGGCCGAAATAGAGAACTGCCGTGGCTACGATTACTGCGACAATCGGTCGCGCCGCACCGCCCGGCTCGATTCCTTCGTCGGAGTCGCTTTCAATAGGCGCTGAAAATTTCGCTGGTGTTTCCAAAACGAATCGGACCAAGATTTTTCAGGGCTTGGCCTCGGCCCCTGGCCTCATCGCGACACTAACGATTATACCGGCAATCAAGCTGGCAAGCCCGACGCATCCAAAGGCCTGCCACAAAGGGAGCCATTGATGGAGCAAAAGAATAGCCGCCGACAGGATGCATAGCCCGCCGCAAATCATCAGACTGAGCACGGCCAGAAGCGTCACCGATTTTGAGATCTGCCGCTCCAGCGCCGACGCGATGCTGGTCTGAAACATCTGCGCTTCGGAGCGCAGAATGCGGGAGACATCGTCCACCGCCCTCTCGACCAGGCTCGCCCAATCTGAATGTAGCTCGGGAGATTCGGCGACGGGCAGATAATGCTTCTCAGCCATCGTATTTGTCCGGTTCATTGGAAGAGCGAATCGAAAGTGCAAAACCCAGCACTGCGGCAATCATGATAACGCCGGTCGTTCGATTGGTGACTGTCGAGCCGACCAGAAACCCCAAGGTAGCTGCGGCCAGCGAAGCGGCGACGGGGTTGCTCTCGACGATGTGTATCGGGCGAAGTTCGTCTCCCGCGCGCTCAACTTTCGCATTGACCTCTGTCAAAGTGTCGCGAAGACTCTGCCGCGCTTCGTCGCGCTCATCTTCATTTCTGGAAATCTGTTCTTCCGTTGTCATGCATCACACCGCCCGTTCCGGCGCCGTTTCTTCTGGTGTCGTCGCCGTCGCCGTCGGCAACCATCGCGGCCAATAGAACCGGCCACAACGAGGCGAAGGCAGTCCGACCAACCATCGCGATCAATCCGCGCCCGACGCGGCCGGTAACTCCTCCACCCAGGACGAATCCCGCTGCCGAAGCTATCGCCATAGCGGTCAAGGGTTCGTCGCGGATGTATTCGGCTACATCGCGCCGCCGCGCCGGGCTATTTTTTGAAGTATTCACGAGTCACCGGCGGCTCAGGCTATGCGCTTGATAATCTGCGCGGCGACGAAGCCGATCGCAAAGGCTCCCGCGATCGCCAGCCACGGTTCGCGGCGAACGAACTCACGGACGTCAAAGTCGAGTCCCTTTTCCTGAACGTAATCCTGCGCAGCCTGGAAGCCGTCCTGCAAAACTTTACTGGCGGTCTGCGCGGTCTGGCGGCCCTGGTTCATCGCCTGGTTTACGGCGGAATTTCCAACATCTTCAAATGCCATTGCAATTACCTCTTCAAACGCGAGCAGTGTTGTCGGTTAGCGATATTTTTGTCGCGCGCAGGATCGCACGCGAGATCGCTAACCCTCCAGATCTATTAATAAGTCTAGTTTTGCCGAATAGTCAAAATTACTATTCGTGGTAATGCAGATGGGGTGCTCGGGAGAACCGAAATAGTACTAAGTCGTCGTCAAAGTCGATTCTATTTCCCGTAGCTCGTCCCTATCAACCAAGCACGACGCGCACTTGATGCACTCCGCCGTCGTCGCTAAGGGCGATCTTCACCGTGTCCGCCTTGAGCGGCTCTCCGTCGAGTTCAACCAGGGTGACTCCGCAACTCACGCCACGTGGATTTTCGACCGCGATTTCGTAACGCGCTGAGTGGTACTTGAAACTCATCTCGAAGCCCTTCCATGCCTTCGGGATGCACGGCTCGATCACAATCGCCTTGTCGCGCAAGCGAAACCCGAGTATCCACTCGAGGCCGGCACGATACATCCAGCCGGCCGAACCGGTGTACCAGGTCCATCCGCCGCGCCCGACGTGAGGCGGCATCGAGTATACGTCGGCACATGCGACGTACGGCTCGACCTTGTAACGCTGCATCCCGGAACGAGTGTTGGCGTGATTGATCGGATTCAAGATCGAGAACAGTTCGCCGGCCATGTCGCCGTCACCGAGCATCGCAAACGCGATCAGCTGACCAGATGGCGCCATGCGTATATTGACCGCCGTTCTCGCGGATGCCGGGCGGATAGCCCTTGATGTATCCGGGATCGAGCGGAGTCTTGTCGAATGGCGGCGTGAAAAGCAGCACCAGTGCGTCCTCGTTGCGCACCAGGTATTCGTCGACCGCCGCCATCGCGGCCACGCAATGAGCGCGATCCGCGCCGCCGGAGATTACCGCCCACGACTGCGCGATCGAATCGATTCGGCATTCGATGCTTCCGGCTGATCCTAGCGGCGTTCCGTCATCGAAGTATGCGCGCCGATACCAGTTGCCGTCCCATCCTGAATGTTCGAGCGACTCGCGAAGGCCGTCGGCGTGATTGCGCCACGCCGAAGCGCGCTCTTCCTCGCCGCGACGTTCCGCGAACTCCGCGAACCGGAGCAGCGTCGAGTAGAGGAACCATCCGAGCCAGATGCTCTCGCCCTTGCCCTTCTCACCGACCCGGTTCATGCCGTCGTTCCAGTCTCCGGAGCCCATCAATGGCAATCCGTGGTTGCCGACCGGAAGACTCACGTCGAGCGCGCGAGCGCAATGCTCGAACACGGTGGCGCGCTGCTCGGAGATCATCGGCTGAAAAAACGATTCGTCTGATCGTCGCGCAGAGCAGGACCGTCGAGAAACGGCGCGGTCTCATCGAGGATCGCGAGATCGCCGGTGACCTCGATATAATGCGCCGCCACGAACGGCAGCCATATCCGGTTGTCGGAGATCCGCGTGCGAATCCCCTGGCCCATCGGCGGAAGCCACCAGTGCTGCACGTCTCCAGCCACGAACTGGCGTCCCGCGGCGCGCAGAAGATGCTCGCGCGCAATCGCGGGCTGCGACACGGTCAGCGCCATCACATCCTGAAGCTGATCGCGAAAGCCATAATGCGCCGCCCGCCTGGTAGAACGCCGAACGCGCCCACACTCGACATGACAGCGTCTGGTAGAGCAGCCAGCGATTGAGAACGATATCCATGGCGCGATCCGGCGTCTTCACCTGTACCGTGCCGAGGACGTCGTCCCACTGCCGCGTTACCTCGGCGAGCACCGCGTCGAGATCGGTGCTTCGATATTTCGCTATCAAGGAAAGCGCGTCCGCCCTGCGTCGATGCCTCGCCGAGAAAAAAAATCGATCTCGGCCTCGCCATTCGATCTGAGATACAGCGTCGTTTGCAGCGCGGCGCACGGATCGAGCGCGGCGCCGACTCGATTCGAGAGCGGCCGGCCGCTGGCGAGCGCGGCGGGATTGTCGAGCGTGCCGTTGCGGCCGAGAAACTCGGTGCGGTCCGCCGTCCATGAGAGTTGCCGGCCGTTAAGGTCTGCGAACGCGACCCGGCTTCCGTATTCGGTACTGAACGGATTGCGCGCGAGCATCGCGCGGGTCTCCGCATCGAGCTCGGTTATCACGAACGGCGCCGAGACGCCGCGCGCAGTGCCAAGCACCCACTCGACGTATGCGGTGATCGAAAGCCGCCGCGGGCGAGCGGAGAGATTGCGGATCTTCAGCCGCGAAATCTTTATCGAGTCGCCGAGCGGCACGTATTGCGTCAGCTCGAGCGAAACGTTCGTGCGAGCTATGCTCGAAAACGCTGTAGCCCTGGCCGTGACGAATGACGTAGGGAGCGCCGTCCTCGCGAATCGGCAGTGCGGTCGGTCCCCACAGCTCGTCGGTATCTTCATCGCGAACGTAAATCACTTCACCGGGACGGTCGCCGACCGGATCGTTCGACCATTGCGTAATCTGATGTTGTTGGCTGTTTACCGACCACGTATAGCCCGCGCCTTCGACCGAGACCTGGAAACCAAACGAAGGATTCGCGATCACGTTGATCCATGGTGCCGGCGTCCACTGTCCTTCGCCGAGAGTGGTCACATATTCGCGGCCGTCTTTGGCAAATCCGCCGAGACCGTTGAAAAACTCGATCTCGCGGCGCGCGGTCGCGGGCTTGGACCCGGCCGTTCATCGGCAAGCGGCGCGGCGGCGGCGCCGCAGCCGGCTCGAACATCTCAAGCCGCTTGACCTGCTCGGAGAGCGTCCCGCGCCGGCTGAGCAGTACCGCTCGGGCGACGCTCTGGAGCACGCTTCGCACCTCGACCGGAACCTGGTCGGCGCGCAGAACGAACACCCCTCCGCGAACACCTTCCCCATCGGAATACGGCCGCGACAGATTGGTGCGGACGAGCGCCTCGAGTGTGGCCTGCAGTTCCTGATCGTAGGACGGCGGCCGCTCGTTCATGAATCACGAGATCGACTGTCGAGCCGTCTTCATCCGCCAATATTCGTGGGCACGCACCAGCTCGCGAACGATTTCCAAATCTTCGGCTTCGTCGATTCGAACCAGCACGATCGGCAGATCGCCCGAGATGCCGCTTCCCCATAATCTTCGACGGGCCGCCCTCGCCTCGCTTCAGCACGTCCTGCGACGGACGCAGCGTCGGATCCGAGTAGAGCACGCGATTTGCCAGACGCTGAAACAGATGCGCCTCGTCGGCGTCCGACTCTCAGGTGATGCAACTGCACTTGCGCCTGCGTCCACGCGAGCGTTACCGCGCGCTCGAACGCGGTGGAATCGTGATGCTTGTCGGCCTGGTCGAGCACCTCCGCGCGGGTCGGCGCGACCATCGTCCAGAAAGCCACCCGCGCCGTTGCACCGGCACGGTATTCGGACCCGCCGGCGAAGACTGAAGATCGGATCGAGCACTGTTCCGACAGTATCGGAAAGCGGACGTCCGTCGATTACCGAAATCGCTTCATGAGCGTCGCGGCCGCGGCCCAGAAATCGCGCGCGGTCGGTTTCGAATTGGATATCACCGATCGGACTCGCCTTCGACCACCGCCAGATGCGCGGCCCAGACCGGCGGATCGGCAGGCGAGCGCAACCGCCGGGTCGCAAGCAGAGCGCCGATATTGGCGTCAAACTCGGTCTGGACGAACATCTTGGAGAAGGCCGGATGCGCGGCGTCGGCCGCATCGGGCGCCAACACCAGTTCCGCATACGAAGTCAGCTCGATCTCGCGAGCGCGGTTGCCGAGATTCGAGATCGACACGCGCCGTACCTCGGCGTCATCCTCGGGCGAGACTGCCACTTCGAGCGTGGTCGTAAGGGTGCCGTCGCGGCGCACGATTTCCGCGCGATCTTCTGAGAACTCGACTTCGTATCTGTCCGCCTCGACCCCGGCTCGGCTGGTAACCCGCCGACCAGACTTTGCCGCTGCCCACATCGCGCAAAAAAATGTAGGAGCCCCACGAATCGCAGGTAACATCTTCGCGCCATCGCGTGACCGCCATCTCCCGCCATCGGCTGAACCCCGAACCGGCAGCGGTGATCATCACCGTGTACTTGCCGTTGGACAGCAATATGGGTGCGCGGAATCAAGTCGTGCGGCGAATGGAAGCGGCGAATCGTCGGCGCGTGATCTCGCGGATGTTGCCTCTCGGTTTTGACCTCTTCGGCCCGCGGACGAGCAACCGCGACGTCGCGCGGCGTCCGTTCCTGGAGCAACAGCTCGGTTGCCTGAATGATCGGCTCGGAGTGAAAGCGCGCGCGCATCGCGCCATTCAGAAGCGCATCCGCAATCGCGACCAAGGTCATGCCCTGATGATGCGCCATGTAGGCGCGAACGATCGCGACGTCTCACCTTCGGGAACCCGCGAGGGAGTATAGTCCAGCGCTTCGTACCAGCCGAAGCGGCCGAGACCGCCGGCCAGAAAAAGGCGGGCGAAATTTTCCGCCGCCGCACCCGCATCGACCATCGCCGCCAACGCGGTCGCGTACGGAGCAATCACCGCGTTCTCGCTCAAGCCGCGCTTAAGCCCGAGCCCGGGCACCCCGAAGTTCGGAGTACTGATAGGTGAGTTCGAGATCGCGCGCGCTGAATGCCGATTCCGAAACTCCCCACGGCACTCCTAGCTCGGCGCCGTACTTCATCTGTCGGCGGACCACCAGCCGATTGGTCTGCTCGAGCAGACTGCCAAGCGGCGCGCGCATCACCAGCGACGGCATCAGGTACTCGAACATCGATCCCGACCACGAAATCAGCGCCGAGCCGCGATCGACCGGCGTCATCGGGCGGCCGAGCCGAAACCAGTGACGCGACGGCACATCGCCCTTGGCGATCGCGACGAAACTCGCAAGCCGCGCTTCCGAAGCGAGCAAGTCGTAGCAGTTCGGGTCAAGGCTGCCTTCGGTGACGCGATACCCAATCGAAAGTAGTTGGCGCGCGGGATCGAAAAGAAAATCGAACTTCATCGCATCGAACATCTTGCCGGCCATCGCGCCGAGGTCGGTAAGACGCCGCTCGAGCGCCTTTGCGGCTCGCGCGGAACTCTCCAGCGCCGCAAGCATCGCGTCGATTCGAGCGCGGCGCCTGCGCCGCGAGCTTCGCCCCTTGCGGCGAGTGAGGATCGCGGCCGCATCGTCGCATCGATCGGCCAGAGTGCCGAGATCCGGGATCGACTCGAATAGCGTCGCGAGACCTTCGCTTTCATCGCCGGCGCAGGCGTCCTTCACGCCGTGCGGCAAAGCGGGGCTCTGAGCAGCGAGAATCGCCCACGGCATCAGCAATTCGAGTTCACGCTGATGACTCCTGATGCATCCGCGCAGCGCTCCGCCCAGATCAGGACCTCGCTACCATCCAAATCCGTGCGGTCCTGGGTCAGCGCTCGCGCGATATCGATTACCGCATCGGCATGGGTCGAGAGTTCCGCCATCTGCGCGGCGGCGGCCGCCGGAGTCAGCGCTTCCGATCGAAGCACTACGCAAAGCGCGTCGAGCGCCTCGTCCAGTTGCTTCGGCGTGACGGTATGAGCTCGACGGTCGGCGGCGAGCAGGCCAAGCGACTCGCGGGTGAGCGCGACCAAGTCTTCGATTCCCGCCGTTCGCTGCGGACTCAGTACCGGACGCGTAATCATCTCGCGGCACGCGTTGCCGAGCGCGATCAGATGTCCGGCGAGATTTCCGCTGTCCACTGAGGAAACGTATTTCGGTTCCAGCGGGCGCAAATCGCGGGTCGCGTACCAGTTGTAGAAATGGCCGCGAAACACCTCGAGCCGGTTCATCGAAGCGAGCGTCGCGTCGAGCCGTTCGATTGTTTCGTGAGTGCCGGTCCAGCCGAAATCGTGCGCGGCAATCACGGAAAGAAGGTAGAGTCCGAGATTGGTGGGCGAGGTCCGATGCGCCAGTACCGGTTTCGGATCTTCCTGAAAGTTGTCGGGCGGAAGGAAGTTGTCTTCCACGGTCACGAACTTCTCGAAAAAACTCCAGGTGCGTCGAGCCGCGAGGCGAAGCGCGCGCGCGTCGGCCTCGGAGACCGGCTTGGCGCCCGCAAGCGGCGGCGGCAGACTCGACCATCGCGCGATCGCCGGCGCCGCACATCCACAAGACGACGAATGGAACCGCGAGCAGCCCGCCCCGGCTTCTTGCGCAGGCGACCAAAATCGCCGCGCCGATCGCGAGACCGACGCCCCCGGCCATGCTCTCGTAGTAGCCGCGAAGATCGAGCCGGGTCGCCGACTTTGCACGCGCCGCAGTCACCCACTCGAGCAATCGTCGATGACTCACGAACAGTCGATGCAGCGTGCGCGCGATCGCGTCGGTCATCAGCCACGCTTGAAGCGCAAGCAGAGTCAGCAGCATCGCGATTTGCGACAGTCCAACCACGAGGTCGGTAACGACCGCCCGCAGGTGGCTGCGCTTGGAGATCCCGAGCCGGCGCGGAACTATCCCGGTGATAAACGGGAGCATCGGAGCAGTCGCGATCGTCGCGACGATGAAGCCGGTCCAAATCCACGCGACCGAAAACGGCAGCATCCATCCGACCACCAACGCGACCAGGGCGGCCGGCGCCGACAAGGTCCGGCGCAGATTGTCGATCATCTTCCAGCGCCCCAGCGCGGGTATCGATGCGCGCGGGTCGCCGATGTTGGTGCGCCCGCCGTCCAGACTTTGATCGGCGCGGCCCAAAATCCACGGCAGCAGTTGCCAATCGCCGCGAGCCCATCGATGCTGCCTTGCGGCGGCAACGTCGTAGCGCGACGGAAATTCCTCGACCACCTCGACGTCGGAGGCCAATCCTGAGCGCGCGAAGGTTCCTTCGAACAGATCGTGACTCAGCAGCGTGTTGTCGGGGACCCGGCCTCTAAGCGCCGCCTCGAAAACGTCAACCTCGTAGATACCCTTGCCGCTGTACGAGCCCTCGCCGAACAGATCCTGGTAAACGTCGGAGATTGCGAATGCGTACGGATCGATCCCGCTCGAGCTGGAGAACACGCGCTGGATAAATCGAGCCCTCGCGTCCGGTCGGCAGCGACGGGGTGACCCGCGGCTGGAGAACTCCGTAGCCTTCGACCACGCGGCCGCAGCGCGGGTCAAAGCGCGGCGCGTTGAGCGGATGAGCCATCTTGCCGACCAGGCGCTTGGCCGCCCCGCGCGGGAGCCGAGTGTCGGCATCGAGTGTGATCACGTAGCGGATGCCCTCTGGTACGCGCGGCGGATGGCCGTCCACGCCGAGGAAGTTGGTGTCGGTCGCTCCCCGGAGCAATCGATTCAGCTCATGCAGCTTGCCGCGCTTGCGCTCCCATCCCATCCACTTCCCTTCCGCATCGTCCCAGACTCTGCGCCGATGAAGCAGGATAAAGCGCGCGCCGCCGTCGGACGCGGGAGTGTGACGAACGTTCAATTGCGCGATCGCGCTCGCCGCGGCGCCCAGCAGCTGGTCGTCGCCGACGGCGCTCTCGGTTGCCGAGTCGCACCAGTCCGAAAGGATCGCGAAGCGCAGCTCGCCGTCGGGACTCGCGAGATAGTGAACCTCGAGCCGCTCGATCTGCTCTTCGACTTCCGCCTGCGTGGTGAGCAAGGTGGGCATCACGACGATTGTGCGCAGGCTCGCGGGCACTCCGTCGCGAAGCTCGAGCGCGGGAATCATGGCGGGGCTGATTGCAATCGTGACGCCGCGATTGACCAGCGTCACCGCGGCTTCCATCGCCGGAATTGCGCCGACAATTGCCAGGATGAGCAGCGTCCACGCCGACAAATGCGCGCCGCTGATCGCGACCAGCGACGCTATAAGAATGATTGCGCTGACCGCCGCGATCGTGCCGACGTAGCCTGCGATTCCCGCCGCCGCGTTGGCGCGTTCTATCCAGTCACGAATCGGGGCTCGAAATCCAAGTTCTTTCTCGAAGGCATGTCGGCCGCGCGAGACCAGGTAGTAGCCGGGGTCACGCTCGCGAAGCGCAGTCACGGCGTCGCGACTCATCCCTTCGGGTGCCGCGCGTTTGACCGCCGCCACGGCGTGCTCGGCAACCTCGATCTCGCTATGCGCCGAGCCGCGGGCGAGTTTCTCGATCGCGTGGCGGTAACTGTCGCGGGTCGCGAAGTCCATCGCGGCGAAGTCGCTATCGGCGCGCAGGATCGCATCGACCACGCTCACACTCTCGAAAAAATCCGCCCAATCGACCGCCGACATCAGGCGCATGCTGGTGATCACGTTGCGCACGGTCACGTTCATCGCGCCCTGCCCCTGATGGACCGCGCTGACGACTTCGTCGGCGGTGGTGTTTTGCGCGCGCAAGCGTTCATCGAGCCAGACCAGCGCCGGCGTTACCCGGGGATCCTGATCGCGCAACCGCTGCACCAACTGCACCGCAAACGCCGGCCGCAGCGGTGCTCGATCGAGCGACTTAAGAACGGTCGCAACCGGCTCGGGCTCGCGGCCGCCGTCTCCGAGCAGGCGGTCGGCCAGAGCGTCGGCTCGCTGGCGGTCCATCCGATCGCTCGCGATTCTCGCGGCGGAACGGCGCAGGTTTTCGACCAGCACAATACGAAGCGTGATTGCGACCGCCCAAAGCTCGCCGATCGTCAGCGGCTGCACCCGCTGGTACGCATGCACAAACCGGCCGAGCGTACTCGGGTCGAAGTAGCTGTCGGTGTGCGCAACGAAGGCCCACGCGATTCCGAATACGCGCGGGTAACCCTCGAGCGGGCCGTCGGCAAGCTTGGGCAGCTGGCGATAGAAACCGCGCGGAAGGTCGTCGCGAATCTCGCGAATCTGCTGCTCGACGACGTGAAAGTTATCGACCAGCCATTCGGCCGCGGGTGTGATCGCGCGTTCCTCACGGATCGCGGCGGCAGTGCTGCGATAGACGTCGAGCAGGACCCGCGCGTTGGCGCGTATCCGGGGCGCAATCGGACGTCCCGCGCCGGGCCGGTCGGTAACGCGCTGGGCAACTGCGAGCGTCTCGCCATGCTGTTCGAGACGCTCGATACTGAACAGTTCCGAGCGGATCGGTTCTTCGATGTCGCGGGCGAACGATGGGCCCGGGCCTTTCAGCGCCCGCAGAAATACAGGATTCAAACTAGCCTCGATGGTCGGCAGAGTCGGCGAGCGCGCGGCGCGAGACAGGTGCGAGACGCTTGCGGAATCGGTTCATCTTAAGTCGGCATCTCGCTGCAACTCTCCGCGCCAGGTCTGCGGCAACCTCGCTCGCTCGCCAAGGCGCTGCCGGTTTACGATATTATCAAATTTGAACCGAGCACCATTAGCACTATTGCTTCCGGTACAGGCCGCTGCCGAGCAGGACTGCGCCGACGATTATCGCAGCGCTGCTTACGATGGGCGGAATCGTGTGCTCGGTCGGTTCGTTGGCCTGGATTTTCACGTCGCCCAGCGACACCACATTTTTGGTTTCGTGGGTCGTGAATTGCGGTATCGCAAGCCCGAGGATTCCGAGCAGGACCAAAATCGCGCCGACCATTACGATTGGTTTCATTGTTCCTCCGACTACGATTTCAGGTTCATCGGCACCGACCTCAACCCTGGCAGAGACCTACGCTGCAAGAAAAAGTCGGCGGGCACCGAGGGAGGGGGGAGTCTCCCGGATGCCCGCCTTATCACCAATTGCCTGACGGCGGGAGCCGCTGGGCTGCTGGAGAGGATGCCGCGAGGTCGCGGCCGGAAGCCAAGCGCCGGGATACGGCGTCGCGTGGCTGGATAGGTTTGATTTCGAGCTTCATCGCAACAAGTCAGTAGTCATTGTAACAAGTCAGTAGTCATTTGAGCGCCGGTATTTTCACGCCCGGAATATTTCCAATCAATCCAAAAGTCTGCAAGAGCCAAATCAACACCACCACGAAAACGACTACGTTCAGCAGGCTCTTGATCGCGCCGGCCATCGGAATGTAGGTATTGATTAGCCACATCACTAAACCTACTACGACCAGAATCACGACTATATTAACTAGTGTCAGTGGATATACTCCTTGGTGGCTCGATGTGAGTAATCGCGATTACTATCTGGGCGAAGCCTCACGCTATCGCTTATAGACGAATAAAGCCATTGAGCCACCGTGTCGATCTGTTACAAAGATAACCAAGCGGGACGAATGAAAAGACGATTTATCTGCGCCACTCTGGTAGATTGTCTCACATGCCTCCCGCTCACGCATATGGAAACCGTAAATTACGAGGACTAGGCAATATTTCCTGGCTCACCGCACGTCAATTGGACAAGCTAGCCGCCGCGCTCGTCGTCAGCACAGTCGAAAAACGCGGCATCATTTCCGAGGAACATCATTCCACCGAATTCGTTTACGTGCTGCTCTCCGGAGTGGCGCGAATAAGCTGCCGCAACCGCAAGGGCATGCGCACCTTGCTGATGATGGTTGCGCCGGGACTGGTTCCCGGCTTCCCGCCCAGAGTTATCGGAATCAAGTATGACTTCCGCTGCGAGGCGATCACCGATTGCCAGGTCGGGACCATTGAGCTGGAAAAATTTATTGAAATTTCGCTCGGTATCGACTCCGAAGACTTCAAGCGAATGGCGAGCAGTTATCTCGGCCGATGGGACCTGGTGCAACTGCGATGCGCGAACTTCATGAGTTGCACCCTCGAAGAACGTCTCGCGCTGATCCTGCTCGAACTAAGCGAGCACTTCGGTGTGCGCAATGGAAAGGGTATCCGCCTCACGGTGCAGGCCCGGCATCGCGACCTCGCCGAATTAGTGGGCGCATCGCGGCCGCGGATCACCGAGCAGCTGATCGAGTTCGAGCACAAAAACCTGATTTCGCGCGACCACCATCACTTCACGGTAAATCGCGATCGCGTTGAAACTTTTCTCGCCCAGGTGCATTCGGTAATCGATAACAGACTCGCGAAAGCAGCCACTCCATAATTCCTCGCAAAGCCGAAATCGCTGTCGCGCGAGGGCAGAGTCCGCCCCCGCCCAACTCCCCTTGTGTTTGCTGAATACTGCTAAGCTTGGCTTCTGAAACGGCGCAGATGCCCAGAATTGCTTCCGTCACAGTTCTTTTCAGCACAATATATCTGTCAAACAGGTAACATTGCGTTTCTCTTATTGTCGCCATCGGCGTATGCTCTGAGCATCCAAAAGAAGGTGCAATATTGAATGATCTCAAAAGTCATCGCGACACTGACTTCGACCGCCTGAGCCGCCTCAAAGCTCTCTCCTGGCTTTCCACCCAAGAACTAACCCTACTCGTCGGCGCGCTCGTGCTGGCAAACTTCAAACGACGTGACGTGATCTTGCGCGAAGCTGCGCTCGCGTCTGAAGTAAACATTTTGTTAACAGGCATCGCGCGCATCACTTGCCTGAATGCGCGCAGCGAGCGGGTCACGGTCGCCTTGCTCGCGCCGGGTCCGATTCCCGAGTTTCCTTCGCTGCCGATGAGCCAATCCAACTTTCAGTGCGAGGCGTACAACGACTGCAGAGTCGGGAGCTTGAGCCGCGATCAATTCGGCGGCATCACCGAAAAATCGACCGAGTCGGCGTTCGAGCACCTGCGCGAAAACGATCTGAAGCAGTGGTATCGGCTGTTGCTGCGCAGTTCCAGCTTTCTGAATCTCGGACTTCGCGAGCGCATCGCGATTACCCTGCTCGAGTTGTGCTCCGACTTTGGAATCGAAGAATCGCGCGGGACTCTGCTCCGGGTTTCCTTCGGCCACAAAGACATCGCCAACCTGGTCGGCGCCTCGCGGCCGAGAACCACCGAACATCTGGCGCGTCTCGAGCGCGAGAAATTTCTGATTCGCCAGGGACGACAACTGGTCGTGCGGGTTGCCGAGCTCCAGGAATCAATCGGGAAGCATGCTCAATTGGTCGGCAGAACGCCCGATTAGCGGGCGCGAGCTGCACGTGTAATTTCATTGGCGGCAAACGCGTCGCCTGCCCAAGGCGCGCGACTGGGGGAGGTTTTGGAAACCGGACATAACTTGATCAGGGTCGAGCTGATCGACGATCCAACCGCCATCGCTGAATGTTGGCTCAAAGAACATGGCACTTGCGACCAGATGATCTGCCGGCGCTGCGGCGACGCTGACCTTGTGATCGCGGCGATACTCGTAGTACCGGCTGGCGGCGAGAGCCGATGGGCTCTGTGTGCGCGATGCCTGCTCGAAATGCCGTAGGAGACGGAATCGGCATAAAAGTTGCTGTTTCGGGGGCTGGATTTAGGGGCGGTTGTGTTTTAAAATTCGCCGGGAAGTAGCGCTGGGTTGTGTAGGATTGCTTTAGATACGCAAAGCGTCCGCCCGGCACAATTCGCTTAACCGTGGGTTCGCCGATTTGGGGGGAACCTGCCAGAAAAGGAAGGTAAATCGTGTTCAGAAAACCGGTAAAAATTTTAGTCGGGATAGCGATCCTTTCGCTGATCTCGGGCTGCTCCAACATGTCGCAGCCTCGTCGCTGGGATGGGTGCGCAATCGGAGGCGCAATCCTGGGCGCGGCGGCAGGAGCGGGAATCGGCGTCGCCATCAATGAGAGCACCGGGGACCACGAAAATATGGCTGCCTGGACCGCTGGCCTCGGCGGGGCCGGCTTGGTTCTGGGTGGATTGGCCGGACACTACATCTGCGATCCGATAATCCAGCCGCCGCCACCTCCACCGCCGCCACCGCCTCCTCCGCCACCACCGCCGCCACCTCCGCCTCCGCCGCCACCGCAGAAGTTGATCCTGCGCGGCGTACATTTCGACTTTAACAAGTCGAAGATCAGGCCGGGTGATGCCGCCGTGCTGGATGAAGCCGCATCCACACTGAAGGCAAATCCGAACGTGTCGGTGAACGTCAATGGCTACTGCGACGCGATCGGCGGGGTTGACTACAACCTGAGACTTTCCGATCGGCGCTCCAACGCGGTCGTGGATTACCTGGTCAGCGCGGGCATTCCCGCAAGCCGGCTGATTCCGCACGGCTACGGCAAGAGCGACTTCGTTGCCACCAACGATACGGCTGACGGCCGCGCTCAGAACCGTCGCGTCGAACTGGTGCCCAATCAGTAGACCAGTTAGAAAAAGCTGACTCGAAACTGCCGTAACAGAAGCCGCAGTCCCGCAAGGGGCTGCGGCTTTCTTTTTAGCTTTTAACTGCCCCCGCCCAGCCGCATGCGTCCGTAGAGCTCCGCGGAATTGTCGAAGTCGATGCTCGCGTGTTGCGCGCCGACGTTGATATTCCTGAATGCCGCCTGCAGGCCGCTCGGCGTATAAACAGCGTGCGCGCCCGACCCCGAGAAGAGTCGCGCAACCGCACGCCGACAGAGTTCCGCCGAATACGCGGCCTGCCACTTCGCACGGACACGATGCTCGACGGTGAAGCCGTCGCCGGCCGCCATCAGGCGATCGAATTCGGCAAGGACGTCACGCAACAGTAGATCCGCGCAGTGGATTTCGGCAGCGGCCTCCGCCAGCCGCGCCTGGGTCGGCCCATGCTCTGCCTTTCGTGCGCCGGTCAGGATAACCCGCCGCTCCTTCGTGCGTTCGATAAATTGCCCCAATGCGCACTTTGCCGACCCGAGCACCGCGTTCGCGACCGAGGTCGAAAGCATCGCCTCGGCCGACAGCCGGTAAAGATTAGTCGCATGCGTGGCGGCGTAAGGACTCTCGCCGCGAAAGAGTATCCGCGTGTCGATCGTCCGATGCTCGGGAACGAAGACCTCGTGCGCGACCACGTCTTTGCTGCCAGTCCCTTGCAGGCCCATCACGTACCAGGTGTCGTCAATCTCGAGCTCGTCGCGCGGCACCACGACGTGGATTCGAGGTCCATGGGTCTCAGGATCGGAGCATCCAAGCATCACCCAGTTCGAATGATCGACGCCGCTGCAGAACTGCCATCGTCCGCTCACGCGGAAGCCGCCCTCGACGGGTATCGCGGAACCCTGCCACGAGAGCGTGCCGGCAACCAGGCCGTCGCGGCCGCCGCCGAAGACCTCGTCTTGAGCGGCGTCGGGGAACGAACCCATGCACCAGTGATGCGCTCCCATCACCATAAGCACCCACCCAGCCGACGGGCACGCCTCGGAGAGACGGGTCACCGCAGTGGCGAGAGTTCTGAGCGGAAGCTCGTAGCCCCCGGTGCGCGAAGGCTGCGGAATCCGGAACATGCCGGCCTCGAGCATCGCCGCCATGCTCTCCGGCACGAGCTTGCGGGCCGCGTCGCATTCGCGAGCATGAATCGCAAGTGTCGGCGAGATCGCCGCAACGCGCCGCATGATTTCATCGTGATCGATTTGCATCGGCACTCCAGTTAAAGTCAAAACTTAACGCTCGACCGCCAAGACAGACAAGCAAATGCGCGAGTAGATATGTTAAATGTGACCGGTTGCGTAAAACGATATTCATTGCAGCGATCGTACTCGGAGTCGCTTGCGCCAGCGCCGGCAACAGCGGCGCGGGATCCAACACCTGTGGACCCTACGGAGATCCATCGGCGGCCGTGTTCTCCGCGGTCAAGCCCAATTGCGGCGATGGCAAACTGCTCGGTCCGTGGAAAGACGCCGACGGCATCGATCGCTACGCCTGCCTCTATTCGCCCGCACGGGCCGCTTCGAATCGCAAACCGCCCAAACTTCCGATGCTTGTATACTTACATCCGTCGCTGTTCTCGGCGCGATGGATTACTAGAACCAATATACTCGACTACCAGAATTCAATCTCACTCGGCGACGATCCCGCGAACACCGGATACATAGTGCTCGCGCCTGAAGGGCGCAGGACTACTCACTACTATCCATTTCCCGATAACAAGGGCATCGGATGGGACAATTGGTACCGCCAACTGAATCCGGCCGGCGATGTAAAGATCGGAGATACTACATGGCGCGAGAATGCCGACGCGGCCACGATCGATCACTTCATCGCAACGCAGGTTGCGAGCGGCGCGGTGGATACGAATCGCATCTACGTTTCCGGATGGTCCAACGGCGCCGCGATGGCGTATCTGTATGCGTTGAATAGGCCCAATATCGCGGCGGTTGCGGTGTATTCCGCGCCCAATCCGTTCGGCGCATTCGACGATCCATGCGCACAGCATCCGGTCGCGACCACGCCGGCGAATATCACGCAGGTTCAGATCTTCAATCCGGCTATACCAACTATGCATATACACAATAGCTGCGATACCGCCGGAATTTGTCCCAGTAGTGAGCAACTGACTAGCGAATTGCTCGCAGCCCGAGTCTCAGTTGAGGATGTAATCCTCGACAATCATGGAAATCGTGTATACGAATGCAATAGCTCGTGCGGTAGCAACTCGATGGGCGGACTGGCGCTACTGACTAATCCACTAAGCTCGACGGTGGGTATGATGAATCACGCCCAATGGCCAAAAGCCTGGACATCGGCGATGCTCCACTTCTTCCGCGAGCATCCGCTCAAGACGGCGCGATGACAAACGTCTCCGATCATCGAAACCTTCGCAAGGTTGTGCGAATCGAGCGGCGGTCGTATCGTCGCAAGCGAGGACACTGAACTATGCAATCCAAGTCCGCTCCAGATAGCGGATCGGCGTCGTGGTCGCCGTCAGATCTGATCGATCTCGCGCGCTACCCGATTCTTGATTTAAGCAGCGCGGCCGCCCGCGATCTCACGCGTCATTGCCGCGAGCAGTTGGACAAGACCGGCGCATGCGAGCTGCCCGGATTTCTTAAACCCGACTGTGTGGAGATCCTGGTGCGTGAGAGCGATTCGCTCGCCGCGCATGCGTACCACAGCGTCGTCACCGGCACGCCTTATCTCGCGGTTCCCGATCCCGCTTTGCCCGACGACCATCCGCGCAAATTTTTCAAGCCGACTTCGGTCGGAGTCGTCGCTTACGATCAGTTTCCCGCACATTCAGTGCTGCGCCGGTTGTTCGAATGGGATCCCTTGATGGAGTTCATCGCGGCGGCACTCAAGAAGGACCGGCTCTATCGCTATGCCGACCCGATGGGCGCGCTGAATCTCGCGGTCATGGGCGACGGCGAGCGTCTGCATTGGCACTTCGATCAAACTGACTTCGTCACTTCGATCGCGCTGCGCCCGTCCGAAGCGGGCGGCGACTTCGAATACGTGCCGCTGATCCGCAGCGCCACCGACGAAAATTATCCGCGCGTCAAGCAGTTGCTGAATGGTTCCGATGAAGGCGTGGTGCGAGTCGCGATGCATCCCGGCACGCTGCTTCTCTTCGAGGGACGCAACTCGATTCATCGCGTCACCCCGATCAGGGGACGCACCACGCGCCTGGTCGCCCTCCTCGCCTACGACACCAAGCCCACAACCCGGAGTAGCAAGCTGCTGCAAATGGCCCGCTATGGCCGCACGGTCTAGCCGGCGATTAGCGTCGCGCCGGGCGACTACCTCGACGCGCATCGAAAAAGATCTTTTGGGCGAGCTCGCGATCCCGGCTGACGCGCTCTACGGAATCCAGACCGTTCGCGCGGTCCGGAATTTGTCCTTCTCGTCGAGTCTGCTGCGCGACTATCCCGACTATGTCCGCGCCCTCGCGATGGTGAAGAAGGCCGCCGCGCGCGCCAATCGCGATGCGCGCGTGATCGACGCACGCCGCCTCGCGGCTATCGAGTACGCCTGCGACGCGCTGATTCGCGGCGAGCATCGCGATCAATTTCCAGTCGACCTGCTCGGCGGCGGCGGAAGTATCGCGGTCAACATGAACCTGAATGAAGTAATCGCCAACCTCGCGTCCGAGCAGATGGGCGGCGCGCGCGGCGCTTATAAACTCGTGCATCCGAAATCGCACGTGAACGCGTCGCAATCGACGGCCGACGTTTGTCATTCGGCGGCGAGGATAACGGTGTTGGATCGATGGAGTGAATTGCACCGCGTTCTTCGCAATTGCATCAGGGCGTATCGCGCGAAAGCCGGGGAGTTGCGGCCGGTCATCACGATCGCGCGCACCTGCCTGCAGGACAGTGAGCCGGTCTCGCTCGGCGAGCTGTTCGGCGGGCATGCGGAGGTACTCGCGCGGCGGGTCGGAGAATTGGAGCGAAGCGTCGAGGCGCTCGCGAAAATAAATCTCGGCGGCACCGCGATTGGCTCTGGAAGCGGCGCATCGGCGATTTACCGGCGCACGGTTCTGAAACACTCTGAACGAAATTTCGGGTCGGCGATTCTCGGTGCGAAGAAATCTCTACGATGCGGCCCAAAATATCGACGACCTGGGTGCAGTGTCAGCGCAACTCGCGACTGCTCGCCGAGGTCCTGATTAAAATCGCGCAGGACCTCCGTCTGCTCGCTTCCGGTCCGCGCGGGGGTCTCGGCGAGATATTGCTTCCGGTCGTCCAGGAAGGCTCATCTTTTTATCCCGGCAAAATCAACCCGGTCATCCCAGAGACGATGCTGCAATGCTGCTTTCAGGTGCTCGGGCGTGAGCGCGCCACCCAGTTCGCGATGGAACGCGGCGAGCTGAATCTCAACGTGTTCGAGGGCGGCGCGGCGGTTAACATTTTCGACGCGATGGATATGATGCGCCACTCGGTAGAAACTTTCGTCGAGCGATGCTTGAAAGGAATCGTCGCCAACAAAAAGCGATGCCGCGAACTCGCATCGCGCGCCCGATACTGACCGAGCCTCGACGCGCGCTCGCAATCACTAGAGATTGTTCTTGTAGTCCTGCTCGACAGCGCGATCCACTTGCGCCGCCAGTTCCTCTCCGCCGCCAACCTTCGCCGTCAAAATTTTCCCGAAGGATATTTTACGGCGCTCAGACCACGTCTCCGGCTTCCAGAGCTGCGAGCGGATGAAGGCCTTGGCGCAGTGGAAAAAACATTCCCGTACCGTAACGCGAATCGCCAGCAATGCCGGGGCGCCGCGCGCGCTGAGTCGACCGCATAAATCGGGATCGTCGCTCAGCTCGGCGGTGCCATTGACCCGAAAAGTCTCATCGGTGCCGGGAACCAGAAAAATAATTCCGACCTGCGGATTCGCCAGGATGTTCCTCAGACCGAACATCAGCCGATTACCCTTGCGCTCAGGAATCAAAAGCGTGCGCGGGTCTTCGACCACGACGAAGCCGGGGCCGTCGCCTTTGGGCGAAGCGTCCTGGTTGCCTTGAGCGTCGGCAGTTGCGAGCACGATAAACGGAGATCGGCCGATAAAATCGATTGCTGTTTCATCGAGTTCCGATAAAAGCTTTTTCGGAGTTATCGGATTCGGCTCGCCGATCAACGCTTGGAGCTGTGCGACGGTTTCAACTCGATGCTCGCCGCGATTTCCCATTTTGTTCTCCCTTCAATAGTCAGTCGGTGACCGGCGCGCTCTCTTTATTCCAGGCGGCGACGGACTGCGCAATTCCTACTTCGAGGCTGGAAAAAGCCTCACTGTATCCGGCGTTCCTCAATGTGGACAGGTCAGCCTCGGTGAAGCTCTGGTAACGGCCGGCGAGACTCGCCGGAAACGGCACATACTCGATCGCGCCTGCGCCGATTCGTTCGATGATCGTCTTCGCCACCTCGTTGAAGCTGCGCGCCCGTCCCGTGCCGACGTTGAAGATTCCCTTGCGCATCGGACCTCCCGCGAGCGCTAGATTCACGCGCACCACGTCGCCGACGAACACGAAATCGCGCCGCTGCTCGCCGTCGGCATAGCCGTCGGTGCCTGTGAAGAGCCGCGCGCGCCCGCTCGCTCTAAGTTGCCGATAGAGTTGATACACCATCGACGCCATTTTGCCTTTGTGTGATTCGCGCGGACCGTAGACGTTGAAGTAGCGCAGCCCGGCGACGACGCTTTCCGCACCCCCGATGATCTCGCGGACGTGATTGTCGAAAGCCAGCTTGGACTCCGCATAAAGGTTGAGCGGGCGCTCGTTTTCGCGCGAGATTTCAAACGCCTGCGACGCGCCGTAAACCGCCGCACTCGACGCATAGACCATCGGAATTCGCCGCGCGAGTGCGAAGCGCAAAACCGACTTCGAAAACGTGAAGTTGTTCTCCATCATGTAAGCGCGATCGTCGCAGGTGGTGTCCGCGCACGCGCCCTGATGAAAAATAGTTTCGATATGTTGGGGCAGGGCATCGTGCTCGATCGCTCGTACGAATTCCTCCGGCCGCATCAGATCGGATATCCGCAAATCCCGAAGGTTGCTTGAATCCCGGTCCGCTCGATCGACCACGATAATTTCGCTGACGCCCCGCACATTGAGCGCCTCAACCAGATTGCCGCCGATAAACCCCGCGCCGCCGGTGACGACTATCATCGACTACTCACCTTCCTGGACGAGAGCGCGCCGATCGGAACCTCGCACCGAAAATCCAATCGTGTCGAGCTTCGCTCACGATACAGAGAAAATTCCCTCAACCGCCAGAATGAACCCGCCAACCGGCCCCCGCAACCTTCGCCCTTTTCCGTCGTCCTGACCAAAGCGCGCAGCGCGAGCCTATCTGTCATCCTGGCCGCAGCGCGTAGCGCGAGCCTATCTGTCATCCTGACCGAAGCGCGCGTAGCGCGCGCAGGAGAAGGATCTCGGACAGCTTCGCGCCAGCGAACCGGTACCGGTTTTTGAAATCGCGAAGCGGTCCTAGCTGATGCCGTCGCGCAGGCTCCGGATTTCATTGGATGCAGCAACCCAAAACCGGAGCCGGCGGCGCTTGCGCGCCGCTGTCCGAGATCCTTCCATCCGCTCGCGTCGCTCCCTTCGTCAGGATGACACCAAAAATCCCGCATCCGGATCCCCTCCCTCCCCCTCATCTGCCCTACGCCCCCCGATACATCCGCGACGCCTCCGCATGCCGCCGCGCAATATCCTTCCGCAACGCCAATGGCTTCAGCACCTCGATCCACGGACCCATACTCATTATCCAATTCGCCAACTCCGTCGTCCCCTTGATATCCATAGTCATGATCGTCGTCCCGTCACGCCGCTTGGTGAACTTCTGCGTGCGATGAATCGTGCGCGATCTCACGTACGCCTCGGTCTGCTCGTTGTGAATCTTGAGCTCGACCCGCGTCTCCGGCCCATCGACGATTCCGAACGTCCCCTCGGTATGCGCCGCCGGATCGAATCCGCGCGGATAGCTGAAATGAGCAGTCTCGCCATTCTCCCCACGGATGAAATCCACCGAACGAATTCGCTCCACCGCAAGATAAATGATCGCCTCGTTGCGATTGCTGCGCCCGAGCAGGTACAGACCGCCCCGGTACGCGATTAGCGAATACGGGTCGAAATCGTGCACTTTTCCCTCTCCGGTCAGGCCCGCGTAGTCGACTTTCACTCGGCTCTGATCCAGCAGCGCGCGCAAAATCACGTCGAGCTGATCGCTGAACGCCGCGTAATCTTTCGGCGCATAGAGGACCGCAAAAAATTTTCGCTGCAAGTCGGACAACCGCGTCTGCTGCGTCAGCGTAAGATTCTGATAAAGCTTCTCCCACAGCCCCTCGACTCCTTCCTCCAGCACCGTGCCGTCCAGGAATTTCAGCACCGTCAGCGAAAAATACAGCAGCGCGACCTGGTAGGATGACGACTCCTGCGCCTTCATCGAGCTCGCGAGACGAAGCTTGCGCGCCTCGCCCTCGCCCACGACTTCCACGATCGGATTGCCCCGCATGTCGACCAGCTCGCTCCTGAGCACCGCAATATATCGCGCCAGCGTGCGCGCCGAGATTTCCAGGCTGTCCTCGATCGCCCCGAAACTCCATCCGTACGGCTTCGAGTAAAGCTCGCTCGCGATTCGCGCCAGCCGGATCGCGGCGCCATAGGTGGGTTTTCGCCGAAGTTTCTTCATGGATTCACTTACATCATCTCCTCCCCCCGATGACAACCGTTGTCATGTGGAAAGAGCAGTATATAAGGATGCAAGGGAAACTCCGTGTTTATGTGATACTCGCGATCGGCAACGCGCAGCGATGATCACAAGCAACTGACCCCGCGATGATTCGTCTTCACTACTCAAATCGGCTCGAAAACCTCATCGCGCCGCTCGCCGAGGCGGTCGCCGAGCATCAGCGCCAAAATCCGCTCGGACCAATCTCGATTGTCGTGCCCAGCCGCGTCGTCGAGCAGTTCGTGAAGTATCGGCTG
Source organism: uncultured delta proteobacterium (assembly GCA_963808235.1). Lineage (GTDB taxonomy): Bacteria > Desulfobacterota > Binatia > Binatales > Binataceae > Binatus. The sequence goes on along the minus strand of CAWEEQ010000001.1, from coordinate 279,781 downwards.
GCCGAATCGATCGGAATCGCCGCCAACCTCAAATTTCCATTCCTGCGCAGCTACCTGGCCGAAATTCTCAAGTCGGCGGATCCCAGGCTTAAAATCCTCGACGCCGACCAACTCCAGATGGTCCTCTTCGAATGCCTCCAAAATTCTTCCCATCGCGACGATCCCGAGTTGAAGCCGGCCCGCGACTACATCCGCGCCGGCTCGAACACCGACTCTGACCTCGAGCTCAGAACTCTTTCCCTCGCCGGACAACTGGCGCGCCTGTTTCGCGAATATTCAATTTCCCGCCGCCAGATGATCAAACGATGGCGCTCGGCCGCGCGTACCGATCTCGCCGCGATGAATGAAATGGAGCGATGGCAGCGCCACCTCTGGCAACTGGTCTTCGATTCGCATGGCCGCGTCCGCCCAGAGTGGATGCTAGATTCCGAAACCCGTTTGATGATGCTCCCCGACGCGTTCGAGTCCATCGATTCGCAGCAGTTGAGCGCCGCGATGTCGTCGCCGATGCATGTATTCGGCTCCTCGTACGCAGGCAACGCCTACGCGGAAATCTTCGCCCGGCTGGGCGCAGTCGCCGACCTGCGAATCTACGCACTGAATCCCTGCCGCGAGTTCTGGGAAGATGTAGACACGTCGCGCCGCGGAGTGCTCGCCGGATGGGCGCGTCGCGCCGACAAAGTCGGCAGCCTGATCGACGAATCCGAAGACCCATTCGCGCTCAACGCAATTTCCGACTCGCCCGCTCTGCGGCTCTGGGGGCGGCCGGGCCGCGAATATATCCGCGTGATGAACGAACTTTCACAATGCGATTTCGTTCCACTCTTTTCCGATCCGTCAACTTTCGGCAAGGTGGGCCTTTTCGAAATTTTCCAAAAAAATATTCTCGATCGTGAGCCCGCTCGTCCCCAAGTCGCTCCGGGCGCGGGCACTCCAGACGATCGTCGCATCCGATTCCTCGCCTGCCCGGGCCTCCGCCGTGAAGCGGAAATCGCGGCGAATGCAATCCTGTCGATCATTCGCGAGGACGAAGATCTCTTCGCGCAAAACAAAGCCGCCCGCATTCGATTCCACGAGATCGCCGTGATGGTTCCCGATTCGTCGATCGACCAGTACATCGCGCACATCGAAAGCGTCTTTCGCAAGCAGGAAATTCCAATCGATCTGGTTAACCGAACACTATCCAGCACCAGCCGGGTTGCCGAAGCTTTCGAATTGCTCCTCGCACTGCCGCAGAGCCGTTTGGCGCGTGGAGAAGTAATCCGCCTCCTCACCCATCCCGCGCTGATTGGCGACAGCGGAATCGACGCAAGTGCGTACTCCCGATGGAGCGAGGCGCTCGGCATCTTCTTCGGCGCCGACGACGAAGACCTGAAGGACACGTATATTCCGTCCGGACTCTTCAACTGGGACCAGGGAATCAAACGCCTCGCGTTGGGCGTGATGATGCTGGGTCAGCCTGACGAGAAGCCGAAATTCTTCGAGGCCGGCTCGAGCCGCTACCTGCCGCTCGAAATCGCACAGGACCAGCTCGCCGGCGCGGCGCAGTTCGTCCGCGGAGCGCGCTCGCTCATCGCCGATGCTTTATCGATGCGCCACGCGCGTCTGACTCTGCCCGAGTGGTTGCAGCTGCTCATCGAGTACGTGAAGGCGTACATCCGGCCCGCGAGCGCGATCGACGAACGAGTTCGCGACAGCTTTCTCGATGCGATCGATTCGATGGGCGAATCAACATTGCGCGTCGGTCCGATCTCGTATGAATCGGCGCGCGAAATGGTGGTCGCGCGAATCGCCGACTTCGAATCGCGCCAGAGACAATTTTCGGGGCGCGGAGTCGCGGTCGGGTCGCTTTCCTCGCTTCGTTCGATTCCTTTTAAGACGATCTTTGCGCTGGGACTCAATGAAACTGACTTTCCTGCGCGGGATCGCGGTGGTCCGTTGGATCTGCGGACGCTCAAACGCAGTGCCGGCGATGTCACCCCGACCGAGCGCGATCGTTATCTCTTCCTCGAGACACTGCTGGCCGCGCGCGAGCGTATTTTTCTCTCCTACGTAGTGCGCGATGCGAAAACGGGAGACCAGCTCGAGCCGTCGTCTGTCATTCGCGAACTACAATTCATCCTGCGCGGATTCGTTGACGCCGAGACTTTGAAGAAAATGACAATTGAGCATCCCGTCAGCGAATATGATCTCAGATATTTTCCTGAGTTCGGAGAGTCGCCGACTCCTGAACAGGATCGCGAACTTGCAAGCTTCGATCCCGATGCGCGCCGAGGCGCGCGGATGCTGGCGCTCAGAAAAAACTTAAACGAGCATGTGCGACACCTTCCCTTGCCCGAGCAAGACGAACTGTTGAAAGTGATGCCGGCGCGAATCGCCGATCGCATCGGCAAGAGTCTTCAGATCATCAACCCACCGCAGAGCATCGCGACGGGATCGCATCGGCGTGAGGAAATTTGGCTTCCACTTTCCGCACTCAGACAGTTTCTGCTCTGTCCGTTGCAAGCGACGGCGCGATACGCGCTCGGCATGTTCGAAGATGATGATGCCGCTGAAGAAGGCGGTGACGAACCGATCGAGCAGTCGATCCTGCAAAAGACAATTCTGCTGCGCGACGTTTTCTGGGCCTGCGGCGGCGACCCGACTGCTATCCAGCAGACATATAAGGATGCGCTTTCGGTTGCGCAGATGAAGGGGCTGTCGCCGGCCGGAGTGTTCGCGGATAACGCCGCGATGATCAATCGGGGGTTGATCGGCGGATGGATAGAAAAAGCGTCGCGGGCGAGAGTCGGAGACCTGGCGCAATGGCAAGATGTTCGGATCGGCCGGGCCGACGAATCGTTTCGCGCGGACCGACTCGTCGATGCGATCGCGCTTGACGTCAACGTCGAACGGCCCGGCGCAGACGCTTACATACAGCGGGTCAATCTCTATGGCACCGTCCGGCGGATGTCGCCGAAGCTCGATGCGGCGATGCAGCAGGTTGTTCGCGAAGGGACGAAGGCACGGGATCTGCTGGTTCTCGTGATGCATTCGGTCGCGCTCAGCGCGGCGGGCGAACCGCTCGATCCGAACTTCCGCACGATTATCGTGGGCGGCGGCGACAAGCCCGCGTGGATCAGAAAGTTCCTTCCGATGAGCCGCGAAGAGGCGCGCCAGTACCTGGCGAAACTAGTGGGTGCATTGCTCTCGGCGACCACCAACTATTTTCTGCCACTCGAGGCGGTCGAGGTTGTTTACAAGGCTCGAAGAAACGAAGAGGACGAGAGTATCGAGGAAGAGATCGAGAAATTGCGCGCGGCCACGGATAAGTTTTGCAGCTCCTGCAACGGTCCAATCAGAAAAGATATCGCGCACAGTTTCGAGGCGCCAAATCTCGATCGACTTTTGCGCATCATTGATGACCGCTACGAACCGATCGCAGGGATCTTCGACGAGTGGCAATGAGCGAATCGAAATTTCAGCGCCCGCCAATTCTCGACCAGATACCGCTCGACCGGCATGCGGTGATCGAGGCCAGCGCCGGCACCGGCAAAACTTACACCATCGAAAATCTGGTCGTCGAAATCCTGCTCAAGACCAGCGCGACCATCGACAACATTCTGGTCGTGACGTTCACCGAGAAAGCGACCACCGAACTGCGCTCGCGAATTCGCGCGACGCTCGAATCGGCAATCGGCGATGCGTCGGCGACGGGAGCGAGCGATGGCGCCGAAGGCGTTCGCAAACTCAGGGAAGCGTTGTTCGCATTCGATCGCGCGCCGATTCAAACCATCCACAGCTTCTGCCATCGGATCCTCTCTGAACTGGCCTTTCAGACCGGTACACGATTCGAGGTCCAAATTACCGACACGCTGAGCAGTTTTCACCAGGCGTTTCGAGCTGAGCTGCGGGAACATGGCGCAAGCGACCAAGCGGCCGGAACATTGCTGGCCGACTGGCTTGCGACGCGTCAGATAAACGTCCTGGAAGATCATCTCTACGCGGCTCATCAGAAGCGCTATCTAATGACCGATGAACCGACGCGCCATGCGCAGCTGAGTGCGGGCGAACGCGCAGCGCTTCCAATCGAAGTGCGGGTAGTCGACGAACTTCTGCCGCGAATTGTGACGCGCATGAATAGCGTCAAGCGCGAACAAGGTCTGCTCGACTACGACGATATGCTCGCGTGGCTCGCCGCCGCTCTCGACGAGGTTCGAGGCGCGCGACTCGCGGAGACGTTGCGCGAGCGCTACCGCTATGCGCTCATCGACGAATTCCAGGACACCGATGAACTGCAGTGGAAGATCTTTCGGCGGATTTTCGTCGATGGCGAGAAAAATTTCATCTATCTGATCGGCGATCCGAAACAGGCAATCTACGCATTCCGCGGCGCAGACGTTTTCACTTACATCGCCGCTCGATCCGAATTGAACGCACAAAGGGCAGCTTTCGTTCCGCTGACTGAAAATTTCCGTTCCTCCGGAAAACTAATCGAGGCGGTGAACTTGATCTTGCTGCAGACCGCTGCGGCGCCATTCTTCACCGGAGAAATTATTTATGACAGCCCGGTGAAACGCACGCTCAGCACCGAGGATGAGCGCCATCCCTTCAAACCCGTCACGCTTTTAAAGTTGACCACGATCGAGCCGTGTTCGGCGGCTGGCGCGCGCGAAACAATCGGTTCTCATATCGCGACGACGATCAGGAAAATGCTCCGCGATGAGTCGGCGCAACTCCGGGTCAGGGCCAAAGATGGCGCGCTCAAATTGGTGGAAGCGAAAGACATTTTCATTCTGACGCGCTCGAATACGGAGAGCATTTCAATCGGCAAGCATCTGCGCGCGGCCGGGGTGCCCTTCGTCTTCTACAAGCAGGAGGGTCTGTTTGAAACTCCGGAGGCGAGCGACATTCTCGACGGGTTGAGGGGCGTGCAATCGCCTGAAAGCCGCTCGTGTCGATTCAAGGCGTGGATGACGCCGTTCTTCGCGGTGCCGTATACGAGTCTCGCGAACGTCGCGGACCTACTGCCGTCGCATCCGCTCCTGGAGCGGCTCTACGAATGGAAGTCGCTCGCCGAGCAGGAGCGGTTTGCCGAATTGTTCGAAGCGATGCTGCATCGCAGCGGACTGGTCAATCGCGAGCTGTTCCTTTCCAGCAGCGGCCGCGAGCTGACTAACTACGTGCACATATTCGAGATTTTACTGGAGAAGGCCGTCGCCAAAAGGCTCGCGCTCGCCGAGCTGATCGAACTGCTTGCCGATTATATCTCGCATCGCGCGTTACCCGGCGGCGATGACAGCGATGTTTTGCGTGTCGAGAGCGAGAGCAACGCGGTGCAGATCATGACTGTTCACAAGAGCAAGGGCCTCGAAGCTGAAGTCGTTTTTCTGTTCGGCGGAACTCATCGCGCAGGTCACGGCGGCATTGCGGTATATCACGAAAATGGTGATCGTCGCGTTGCGGTCAGCAAAGAAGAACAAGATGCCGCGAAAACGACAATTCGGAACGAGGAAGCCGAAGAAGATCAGCGCCTGATGTACGTTGCGCTGACGCGCGCGCGTTCAAAGCTGTATTTGCCTTACTTTCCCGACAAGTCGATTCGCGGACTCAATGGTTTCTACAAGCGTCTGAATGAGCGGCTCAAATTTCTGTTGAAGAACGACAAGCGAGCGCCAAAGCTTTTCGAGATCGAGGAAGTGCGCCGAGCCAACGTAGATTCTCCGAAGCCGGGAAGCGTCGAAGCGGCGCTGCGCGACTGGAATCCGCCGTTGGCGCTGGTCGATGAAACTCATGACGATGACGCGCGCAAGAACATTTCCGCGATAGCGGCGAAACACGCTCCTCTGAGGATTTGGTCGTACACATCGTTGCAACATTCGCGTGACGCTGCGGAGCCGTTCGACGCGGATGACTCGGATGCCAACGAATTCGCGAGAGCGATCGACTCGATCGAGCCGCATGCCGGTGGCATTGACCTGCCCGGCGGGCGTGCGGTCGGAATTTTCCTGCACGAGGTAATCGAGAAACTGGAATTTGAGTCCATTGGCGACAACTCTGATCTGAGATCGTGGGCGGCGCGTGAGGACATCCGCGAGTTGTTCGCGGGGGCGATGCGACGCAGCGGGGTGAACGATTCGCGCTGGATGGAGCGCGGAACCGAAATTGTTTTCAATGCGCTGACCTCGCCCATCGCACTCGGACAGACTGTGCTTGAAAACGGGCTCTACCGGTTGGCGAAAGTGCGCGAAATGGAATTTGCATACCCGATTCCGGAGAAGGATCATCAGCTGCCCGGAAACGCTGCAGATGGCGCGTGGACCGTCGACCGCGGCTACGTCAGAGGCTTTATAGACCTGGTTTTTGAGCGAGAAAACAAATTTTATTTTGCAGATTGGAAAGGCGACCTCCTGCCTTCGTACGATCCGTTTGCAGTGAGCGCCCATGTTCAACGTCACTACAGTTTGCAGGCGGATCTGTATGCCCTGGGCGTTGTCCGCCTGCTCGGCATTCGCACGGAGCGCGACTACGAATCCAGGTTCGGCGGCCTTCTCTACGTCTTTCTTCGCGGCGTGCTTCCGAGCGGAGACGGAAAGGCGGGCTTATATTTCGCGCGGCCCGCATGGAAGCAAATAGTCAGTTATGAAACCGAGCTGATGACTACTAGTCTGGATTCGCGGAGCCCGGCTTGAAATCGGAATACTCACTGCTCGGAATGGATACTGCGTGGAGACGCTTTGACGCAGCGCGCGGCGGTCGAAGTTCCGCATTCGCCGAAAAGATGCGCGCGCTCGAGGCTAACGTCGCGGAACTCAACCTCGGGTCCGAATCGGTTCACCTGGCGGCCGAGCTCGCCGCGTTCGAACCGGCTCTGGAAGCCGACGAGCGAATCGCGCTTATTGCGCTCGTCCTGGTCTCGCTTGCCGCGTCGCAGGAAGGAAGCACGCGGTTTCCGGTCGTAGGTCCAATCTCGGCGACGCCGATGCGCCGCATGCTCGGTACGCTTTGCGGCGACGGCTTCGATCCCGATGCGAGCGAGAAAATTTACAAATCAATCGAGGCGCTACTTCACTCGAATCGCGCATCCGCGGTGATTGGCCGCGAGGACGATGATTACAAGCCGCTGCTCTTTCTTACCCCGTACATATTTCATCAGAGAATTCTTCGCAGCGAATCACAACTTACAAACCGGCTCACGGCGATGCTGATCGACGGTGTCAACTCGCGGCTCGATACGAACGAGCTCAACTCCGCTCTCGACGGCGTATTCTCGCGGCCGGTGATCGTGGAGGGCAGGCCAATAGCGATGTCGGCGGAGCAGCGCCACGCTGTTGCTGCCGCGGCGCGCGCGGGTCTCACCGTGATCTCAGGAGGTCCCGGCACCGGAAAAACTTCGATCGTTGTTTCGATCATGCGACTGATGGTGCGGCTCGGAATCGATCCCGCACATATTTTGCTCGCGGCGCCGACCGGAAAGGCGGCGTACCGGATGGGCGAGTGTATTCGCGAGTCCTTGTCGCGAATCGAGAAAGGGGACGATATCGACAGAGCGCTCCTGGAGGCGCATCCCGAGCCCGCAACTATTCATCGTCACCTTGGCTACTCGATTGACTCGGGCCGCTTCCGCCATCACCACAACAATCCTTTGTCAGCCAAAGTTGTGATCGTGGACGAAGGATCGATGCTCGATCTTACTTTGATGGAGCGACTGACGGATGCGATCCAGCCCGGAGCGCGGCTGATTCTGCTTGGCGATGCGGACCAACTTCCGTCGGTCGCCGCCGGCTCGGTGTTCCGCGATCTGGTGCCGCGAGTAGGCGACGGTTCCGGCATTCTCGGAACTGTCTCGGTGCGACTGGAAGAAAATCATCGGATGAAGAAAGAAGACGCGGCGGGCGGCGCAATCCTGCGCGCCGCGCAAGCGATTAAGGAAGGACGATCCGATCTGATCGGTTCGAAGCAGCCAATCTTCGAGCGGAGATCGTCGGCAGACGAGATTACCTTCTCCGGCGCCGAATTCATGAGTGCGAACGCTCGCGAACTCAGGCCGTTTCTCGAGCGTTGGTACGACGAGCGCGTGCGTAGCGGAGCGGAAATCGCGGAGCTTCTCGCGCATGAGTACATCGAGCGCGACGGCGGATTCGACGACGCGGACTGCGATCGCTTGCGCAGGCTGTTCGTGCACGCGGGAAAATCGCGCATCCTGTGCGTTACGCGGGTCCTCGATACCGGCGTTGAAGTAATCAATGCGCATCTTCATGCTCGCGCCGCCGAAAACGCGGCAGTCGCGGCGCGGCTTGCGCCGTTCGTGGTCGGCGAGCCGTTGCTGGTGCTGCGCAACGATTACGAACGCGGACTGTTCAACGGCGATCAGGGACTCCGGCTCTGGGTGCGGCCCGGCGACGCTCGACAGATCCCGATGGCGGTATTTCCGCGCGCCGGCAACTTCGTCGCGTTCCGCTTCGAGGCACTGCGCGAATTCGTCGAGCTCGCATACGCGATGACCGTGCACAAGGCGCAGGGTTCGGAATTCGATTCGACCGCAATCGTACTTCCCGAGAAACCGATCGCGATCCTGACGCGCGAGTTGATCTATACCGCGATCAGCCGCAGCAAGCGGTCGACCGTGGTGCTGGGCGCCGAATCAACTTTCAGGTCGGCGATCGACAACCCGGTCGAGCGGTTCTCCGGGCTCGCCGATCGAATCAAGAAGACGCTCGATCGCTAGCTCCGGGGGATTCATTTTTTTGGTGTGTGCGAAGCCAGGAATTCGCGCACCCGCTTCACGGTTCCCGCGATGGTGTCAGGAGTTTTCCAGTTCTCGACGAGCTCGGCGTTCGGTGCAAGCTCGGCGATTTCCTTGGACGTCGCGGTTGGATGATAGTCGTCGCTGCCGCAGAGGATCAGCATCGGCGTCTTGCACGAGCGCACGAACTCGCGCGACACGTTGAAAACAAAATCGGTACCGTACATACGATCGCGAAACTCGCGGAGTCCGGCCGCGTCCAGCCTTCGCTGCTCCTTGTTGACAGCTTCCGCCCAGCCGTCGAACATCGCGAAAAACATCTCGCGATTGCGCGGACTGAGCCCGATCGGATTCTGCAAAATCGCGGCGCTGACGCGCTCCGGCGCGGCCTTGATGAGGCCGAGACAGTACGACGATCCGATACATCCGCCCATCACGTGGCATCGCTTGATTCCCAGATGATCGAGCAGCGCGACGTGATCACTGGTGTAGGTTTCCCATCCGTCCGCGGCACTGATGGGCGCGCTCGACTTGCCGGCGTTGCGCTGGTCCATCGCGATCACGCGAAAGTCCGACGCGAGCACCTTGGTCGGATCGAACGGACTCTTGCTCCAGAACTCGATACTGGAACGCATCCCGCCGGGCGCGAACAGCAGAATCGGATACCCGGCGCCATACTCCTCGTAATACAGCGACACGTCTTCGTGCTTGAATGTTGGCATCGTTCGAACTCTCCTAAGCGCGATTTACATTGCTGGCGGACGCAGATGATTCCATGGACGCGCCGTCTCGAAAGCAGCCGCAAGTGCGATCAAGTCGAACTCGCCGTTGGGCCGCCCGACGATCTGAAGTCCAATAGGCAGTCCTGCGCGGCCGAACCCCGCTGGGATAGTAATTGCAGGCTGGCCGGTCGCGTTGAATGGATACTCAAATGCAATCCAAGTCCATAGTTCATCCAGGTAGCTACTTGGTTTCGATGGAAAGGTTCCATTGCGCATCGCGGGCCGGGTCATCGTGGGCGTTAGAAGTGCATCGTATGGCTCGAGGCGCTCGACGATCGCGCGCGCGACGTTGTGCATCGTGACGACCAGGTTCACATACTCTGCCGCGCTGACCTTGCGCCCGAACTCGTACATCTCGCGCACGACTGGATCGATCAATTCCGGATTGGTCACGGGAACCGCGGCGATTCCGACGCAGATCAAGACGCGGGCGCATTCAATGAGCATCGCGCCGGGATCGAGGTCGAGAGGCTCGACTCGATGCCCCATCTCGGTCATCGCGGCGCAAGCAGATTCAAACGTGGCCGCGACATCGGAATCGACTCCGCCGAGTTTCGAAGTGGCAATTTTCGCTAGTCTGAGATTCCCAACATGTGTCCGCACTGCGTGTTCGAAGGGACGCTCGGGCGGCGGCGCCCAATAGGGATCGCCGACGACGGGACCGGCGATCACGTCGAGCATCATCGCGACGTCGCGCACCGATCGCGCGATGGGGCCGCGCGTTGCGAACCCTCCCCACGCTTCGCCGCGATGCGGCGCATAGGTTATCCGTCCACGTGACGGCTTCAGCCCGACCACGCCGCAATTCGAGGCCGGCCCGCGAATCGATCCGCCGCCGTCGCTGCCCTCCGCCAGAGGACCCAGGCCCGCGGCAACCGCCGCTGCCGCGCCACCGCTCGATCCGCCGGCGTTGTACTCGAGATTCCACGGATTGTGCGCCACCGGACAAAGCCCGCCTTCGGTAGTCGGACGCCCGCCAAATTCCGGCGTACTTGTCTTGCCGAGCAGAATTCCACCCGCATTGTGCATGCGCTCGGCAATCACCGCCTCCTGGGCCGGAAACGAATCGGCGTAATTGCGCGAGCCGAGCGTCGTGCGGATGTTGATCGTCGGAGTCAGATCCTTGAGCGAATAGGCCACACCGTAAAGCGGCATCGACGCAGAGCGCGCGCGCGACGTCTCCAGTCGTGCGGCATCGGCGAGCGCACGATCCGCGGCAATAGTCATATACGCACCGAGCTTCGGGTTGGCGCGCTCGATTCGAGCAAGATAAACCTCCGCGACCTCGCGCGGACGAATGTCACCTTTCAATACTAAGTCGCGCAGTTGCCATGCTTCGATAAACGGATCGAGCATTGGAGTTACTATCTATTGGGCAGTGAGTCCGCCGTCGACTGACATTGAGCATCCGGTCACGAATGAAGCTCGGTCTGAGCATAGCCATACGACCGCTTCGGCTATTTCCTCGGGACGCGCCTTGCGTCCTATCGGTTCGACTTCGTCGAGTCGCGCCGCGAGCTTGGGCCGCCCGGCGATCATGCCATGCACGAGCGGGGTGTCGACCACGCCGGGGCAAACGTCGTTGACCCTGATTCCTGAGCGCGCATACTCGAGCGCCGCGCACTTCGTCAGTCCGACGACCCCGTGCTTTGCGGCGGTGTACGCCGGCATCGAGTGCGACGCGACCAAGCCTGCCGCCGACGCGGTGTTGACGATCGCGCCAGGTCCCTTCTGCGCGAGGAATTGGCGGATTTCGGCGCGCATGCAAAGCCATACGCCCTTCAGATCGACCGCGATGATTTTATCGAACTCGTCCTCATCGTAATCCGCGGTCTTGCGTTGCGGTCCCGCGATGCCGGCGTTGTTGAATGCGCAGTCGAGCCGCCCGAATGTCTTCACTGCCGCCGCGACCAGCGCGTCGACGTCACGAGCGTGTGATACATCGCAGCGCACGAATTGCGCCTCGCCGCCCGCTTCGCGTATCGCGGCGACCGTCTGCTCGCCTCCTTCATCCGCGGTGTCGGCGACTATGACGCGGGCGCCTTCGCGCGCAAAGACGAGCGCCGCCGCCCTGCCGATTCCCGACGCGGCGCCGGTCACCAACGCTACCTTGCCGCTCAGTAGTGCCATCGAAGTTTCTCCGATTGCGCCGATGCCCGTGCTATCTCCCGACGCGCGCAATCCTCGGCAATCTCAGCTATGCCACGGCTCGACCAGGATTTTCGCGTGCGTCTCCGGAGAAGCCAGATCCTCGAACGCCTTCGCCACTCCATCGACTCCGACCTTGCCGGTGATCAGCGGATCGCCGTTGACCCTGCCTTCCGCGAGATGACGCAGCGTCGCGGCGAACTCGTCCGGGGAATAGCCGAGCACAAACTGGATATTGAGTTCCTTGCTGATACCAGTCAGTGGCTCGATCTGATCGCGCTCCATGCAAACGCCGACCACGATGATCCGCGCGTTGCCGGGCGCAGCCGCCATTATCGATTCGATCACGCCGGGCACGCCCACACATTCGAAAATCACGGCGGGCCGCACCGCGGGACCCGGAATCCATGGCGGCAATTTCGGCGCCGTCGCGGGATCGGCATAAACGGCCATCTCTTTCCAGCTGTCGTAAGGCGACTTCTCTCTGGGATCGACCACGAAGTCGGCACCCATCTGCGTCGCCAGCTCGCGCCGACGCGCCGAAAAATCTGCCGCGACTATAGGATGCGCGCCGATGAGCTTCAGCGCCGCGATCACAGCAAGCCCAACCGGACCGCATCCGATCACCAGCGGCGCATCGTCTTGTCCGAGGCGCGCTTTCTGAACGGCGTGATATCCGACCGCCATCGGTTCCGTAAGCGCGGCACGCTCGGTTGAAAGGCCGTTGGGCACTTCCAGCAGCAGAAATTCGGTCAGCCGCATCAGTTCACCATAGCCGCCCGGATTTTCGTTCGAATAGCCCACCGCGTCGACGCCGGTCGATCTGATCAGCACCGGCATCGCACAGACGCGCGTCCCCGGCTTGATATGCTTTTGTGTTTGCGGTCCGTAATCGATCACTTCCGCGCAAAACTCATGGCCCATCACGATGTCGCGATTGAGATCCATTGTGAACGGCGCGCCCGTCTTGCGCGAACGCTCTACCAGTCTTTCAGCGTGCTTGAGCGCGTGCAGATCCGAGCCGCAAATCCCGCACGCCAGCGTTTTCACCAGCGCTTCGCCCGGCCCGGGCTCCGGGCTTGGGACTGTATCGACGACAAGCTTTCGACCTCGCATTATGGCAGCGCGCATGAATGATCTCCTTGAAACGTTCGGTCGCCTGAGCATTAGGTTCGGACTTGAGCCTACTCTAGCAGGGTTTCGCCATCACCCGTAAAGTCCGCGGACTTTCGCGGCGAGCACTCGGGAGGCTTGCGCAGTCTAACTAAGTCGATTAGTCTTTTAACTATGAAACTTAGCACGACAAGCGAAGCTGTCATTCTCGTCGCAGCGGCCCTAAGCACTCCACTGTTCGCCCTCGCGACGCCGGCGCCACAATCGAGTGCAACCTCGGAGCAGCCAGCTCAGATGCTGAAACTTCGCGATGGGCAAATCGCCTACGACGACTCCGGCGGCGCCGGATCAATCGTAATATGCGTGCCCGGACTCGGCGATCTGCGCCAGCAATATCGACTTCTCGCACCGCGACTCGAAGCGGCCGGATTCCGCGTGGTCACGATGGACGTGCGCGGACACGGCGAATCCTCGGTCGATTGGCCCGACTACTCGGCCGCTTCGGTGGGGGCGGATATTGTCGCGCTGATCAATCATCTCGGCACGAAGAAGGCGTACATCTTGGGCAACTCGATGGCCGGCGCCGCTGCGGTGTGGACGGCCGCCGACGCTCCTTCAGTTGTCGCGGGAATCGTGCTTATCGATCCGTTCGTCCGCGATATGCCGACTTCTGCTTTTCTGACTGCTTTCCTCAAAGTCGCGATGCTTCGTCCGTGGGGCCCGTCGTTTTGGTCGATGTACTATGGGTCGCTCTATAAGTCAGCGCCACCATCCGACCTGCCTGCGTACCGTGAAGCGCTCGTAACGAACCTGAAGGAGCCCGGACGAATCGAAGCGGTCAAGGCGATGATCTCTGCGTCGAAGAATCCGTGCGAAGCGAGGATTCCCGAGGTTCGCGCGCCGGTGCTGGTAGTGATGGGCTCGCGCGACTCCGACTTCGACGATCCCGCGGCGGAGGCCGACTGGGTCGCGAGTCATGTGCATGGGAAAAGACTGATGGTCGAAGGCGCCGGGCATTATCCGCACGTCGAGTATCCGGATATCGCCGCGCCCGCGATTATCGATTTCATCAAGGAGGCGCAGATTGGCGACGCACGTCGGAATCTCTAAGGACGCGGTTGTTCGCGCCGCCGCGAAAATTGCCGACGCGCAAGGATGGGACGCGCTGACGCTCGCCAAAGTCGCGGCCAAACTGCGCATTCGATCTCCATCTTTGTACAATCATGTCGGCGGACTCGAGGAACTCCGCCGCGAGCTCAAACTGCTTGCGCTACGCGAACTTGGCACCGCTCTCAGCCGCGCGACAGTTGGGAAATCTCGCGACGACGCGGTGCGCGGACTCGCCACTGCGTATCGAACCTTCGTCAAACAACATCCTGGAATCTATGCGGCCACGATGATCGCCGCGCTTCGAGGCGACGCCGAATTGAAAGCGGCCGGCGACCAGATCGTCGAGACCTGCCTCGCGGTGGTGCATGGATACGGGCTCAGTCGCCGCGACGGAATCCACGCGGTGCGCACGATGAGAAGCGCTGTGCACGGTTTCGTCGCGCTGGAAAGTGCGGGCGGCTTCGGCATCCCGCTCGACGTTGACGAGAGCTTCGCGTGGCTCGTATCCGCGCTGCTGACTGGATTCAGTACGCGCCGCCAGGCGCGTCACTCCGCGAGTGGCTGATGAGCCGTCTCCTTGAGCGACAATACAAAAATGGCGGACACGACCGCGGCTCCGATCAGGTAAAGCGGCGGTACCATTTCGTTGCCGGTTCTGTCGATCAAGTAGGTCGCGACCAGCGGCGCGGTTCCGCCCAGCAGTGCGATGCAAAGATTGTGGCTCAGTCCCACGCCCGTACAGCGCACATTGGCCGGAAAGGCCTCGGCGGCAGTGGTGGGAGCGACGCCGTCAAACAAAGCGATCAGCAGTGCAAATCCAATCTGCCCCAGCAACGGGGCGTGAAACATTGGATGCCACAGCACGTTGAACAGCGGCCACGCCAGGCAAATGATCAAGCCCGATGCGAGCAGGAGCATCGGCTTGCGTCCGAAACGATCGGACAGTGCGCCTGCCACCGGCAGCATTAGAACCGCGGCCGCCATCCCGATCGTATTGATCGCCAGCGCTCTGCTTTTCGCGAGGCCCACGATCTCGGTCAGGTAAGTCGCCGAGTATACGAACATCAAGTAGAAGCCGACCGACTCCAGCACCTTGAAGCCCGCGACCTGCAGCACCCGGCGCCATTGCGTGCGCAGCACGTCGCCCATCGCGGGCGGAGCGACGCGTGGTAGCTCGCCGGCATTTTGCAATTCGCGCCGAATAAAGTAGCCGGCAATTCCAATCGTACTTCCGGCCAGGAATGGCAGCCGCCATCCCCATCCGGCCAGCGCCTCCGGCGACATCGTCGCGGCTACCAGCGCGCCGACGCCCGAACCGATCATCACGCCGATAAACGCCGCCGCCGCGCCGAACGCGCCCATCAGGCCGCGTCGCCGAGTGAGCGAGCCTTCGATCAGGAACACCACCGACGTGGTGTACTCACCCCCCACGGAAAGTCCCTGCACCAGCCGCAGCACCACCAGCAGGACCGCCGCACTCACGCCGATTTGCCGATAGGTGGGCAGTAAGCCGATAAGAACCGTCGGCACAGCCATCGCGACGACGGAGAGGGTCAGCGCTCTTTGACGTCCGTAGTGATCGCCGATATGGCCGAAGACCAGGGCCCCCAGCGGGCGCATCAGAAAACCCGCGGCGAAGACTCCGAACGCATCGATCAGCGAGGTGGCAGCACTATGCGATGGAAAGAAGTTCTGGCCGATCGCGTACGCGAAGAAGCCGTAGATCGAAAAGTCGTACCACTCGAGAATATTGCCGGCCATGCCGGCGATCGCGAGTCGCCGCTGCGAAGTGCGCGCGCGCACCTCACCTACAAGCTCCTTCTCCGCCAGTTTCACGAGGGGAATATATCTCTACTGAGAAATGCTACGAGCCGCGAGTTGACCCGAGCAGTTCGGGCAAACGTGATTGTATCCACTCGCGCAATCGACGCAGAAAGTGCATTGAAAGGAGCAGGTCAGCGCGTCAGCAGCACCCGGCACCGGCTTGCCGCATTTCTCGCACTTGTCCTTGGTCGTTGTCATCAGCTTGAGCAGCGCCGAATTCTGCTCCTCGCGCTTGGCAGCGGCCAGCAGCGCCTCGCGCGCCTTCTGATTTTTTTCCTGTGACGCGAGCGACTCGTAAATTCCCGCGCCCCCATGCTCGAGCCGCGCAAGTATGACCATGATCTCGCGGCGCGATTTGCCTTCGAGCAACGACGCGATCACTTTGTCCGGTGAAATACTGCTGTCGGCCATTTTTCTCCCCTCGCAGTCTTAGTGGCTAATCGAGTGGCTATCCGATCGTCGCGAGTATCTACTATGTGCGCAGTCGAAGATACCAGCCCCATCAGGGGCGATTTCAGGAAATGACACGTCGATCTCGTGCCTCAGTCTCTACCCGGCCTGTGACAGAGTTCGAGCTTGATTCCGTCCGGGTCTGCGAAAAATACCGCGTAATAGTCGGGCTGGTAATAGATTGCAGGCGGGTCGAGGATGCGAGCCCCCATCTCTATGAGAAGCCCATAGACTCGGTCGACCTCGTCGCGACTTTCGGCGGTAAAGGCAAGGTGATGCAACCCGGGCGCGTAGCGGTCGTGCACCTTTGATGCGCTTTCGACCTTTGCCTGCTCAAGCGCGACTTCGGTTCCGCCCTTCTTGAACACCGCGTTGCCGCCTGACTTGTGATAACCGAGGAATTCCAGGACCGCGGTGTAAAATGGCAGGGAGCGCTCAAGACTGCTCACGGTCAGATCCACGTGATTGATCTCGCCCGTGGCCATCGTCGTATTGCCTGTAACTTGCGTTCAGATTGGTTTGGCACCAATCGGGTGTCGCTTCAAGCCGGAGCGGTGGACGCCGCCAGCCTGCGCGCGTAAAAGTAACTGATGCCGCTCAGTTCTTCCATCGTGGGCACTGTCTCGGAGCCCGCCGCAACCGACATCGACGCGCGATGGACGATGGCCTATGCGGCGTCGCTCGGCGACTCGATCCCCGTCTACCTGGACACGCTTCGCTCCGACCATCTTGTGGCACATCCGATGTTCCCGGTCTGTTTCGAATGGCCGTTGATCGTCGCGATGCGCCGTCTCTTCAAAACCAATTCGCTCACCGACGAAGAAGCGATGCGCGGCGTGCACGCGACTCACGATTTGATCATCCATCGGCCGATCCGTCCGCCTGAAATGCTCCGCACGCGGCTAAAAATTGCGGGCGTCGAAAGCCGTACTCCCGGCGCATATCAATTGACGCGGTTAGACACAGTCGATGCGAGCGACGCTCCGGTTTGCACGTCATGGTACGGGTCGATCTATCGCGGTGTCGCGGTCGAAGGTCCCGACCGCCCTGCCGATCTTTCGATGCCGCCCGCTGCGCACGCCGACGCACTCGAGAAAACGCAGACTGAGCTCAAAATCCCGGTGCCCGCCGGGATGGCGCACATCTACACCGAATGCGCGCGCATCTTTAATCCGATTCATACCGACGCCGCGGTCGCGCGTGCCGCCGGTCTTCCCGCGATCATCCTTCATGGCACCGCGACGCTCGCGCTTGCAGTGTCGCGCATCGTCGAGTCACGCGCGCAATCCGATCCGGCCCGCGTGAGCAGGATCGCCTGCCGATTCGGCGCGATGGTGACGATGCCGTCCACGCTGACGCTCCGCATTCTCGCCGACCCGACGAGTGCAGGCATCTTTTTCGAAGTCATCAACGGTGAAGGCAAGCTCGCGATTCGCGACGGTTTTGTAGGATTGCGCGCGCGAAAAGAATCGAATCGTGAAAGTTAAAGCGGCAGTCGCAAATCAACCCGGCAAACCGCTCGAAGTCACAACCGTTGACCTCGAAGGGCCCAAGTCGGGCGAAGTCCTGGTCGAAATCAAAGCTACCGGAGTCTGCCACACCGACGCATACACGCTCTCCGGCGCCGATCCCGAGGGATTGTTCCCGGCGATTCTCGGACACGAGGGCGCGGGCGTCGTGGTTGAGGTCGGCCCCACTGTCACGACGCTCAAGCGTGGCGACCACGTCATCCCGCTCTACATTCCCGAATGCCGCAACTGTCCCGCCTGCCTCTCCGGCAAGACAAATCTGTGCACCGCTATTCGCGAGACTCAAGCTCGCGGCGTCATGCCCGACGGCGCCAGCCGCTTCTCGCGCGACGGCGCGAGGCTTCATCACTACATGGGCACTTCGACCTTCGCGAACTTCACGGTGGTGCCCGAAATAGCACTGGCGAAGGTTCGCGACGACGCCCCGTTCGACAAGATTTGTTACATCGGATGCGGCGTCACGACCGGAATCGGCGCCGTTCTCAACACCGCAAAGGTGCAGTCGGGCGATCGAGTGGTCGTCTTCGGACTCGGCGGTATCGGTCTGAACGTCGTGCAGGGCGCGCGGATGGCAGGCGCATCGATGATCGTCGGAGTCGATCTGAATCCATCGCGAAAAGCGATCGCCGAGAAATTCGGGATGACGCATTTCGTGAATCCCGCCGAGGTTGACGGAGAACTGGTGCCGCATATCGTGAACCTGACCCGTGGTGGCGCGGATTTTTCTTTCGAATGCGTCGGCAACACCAAGCTCATGCGCCAGGCACTCGAATGCTGCCAGCGTGGATGGGGAACCAGCGTCATCATCGGCGTCGCCGGTGCGGGCCAGGAAATATCGACGCGCCCGTTCCAGCTCGTCACCGGACGCACCTGGAAAGGCACCGCTTTTGGTGGCGCGCGCGGGCGGCGCGACGTTCCCAAAATCGTGGATTGGTACATGGATCGCCGGATCAACATCGACGACTTGATCACGCACATCATGCCGCTGGAAAAAATCAACGACGCCTTTCACCTGATGCACGAGGGCAAATCGATTCGAAGTGTGATCACGTTTTAGGGGCGCAATGCGAAACTCGATGCCATCGAAAATCAAACCGACACTCGTCCTGCTGATTGCGGCCTTCGCTATCGCCCTCGCAGGATGCTGGCATCGCGAAACCGATCAGCAGAAATTCATCGAGGCGATGAATCACGGCAATTCCGCGCAGGCAAGTCAAATCTGGCTCAACATGGATGAGAAAAGCCGCGCCGACTTTTCGCACAGCCAGGGCATGCAGCCGAATATGTCGCCCGATGAAATGAAAAAGCAGGTCACCCAGCACTACCAGGACGAGATGGGCGACAACAACAGCGACCAGACGGTCGAACGACCGGCTCCTTACGTTCATCTCGGCGGCCTCCAGAGCCTTCCCGACTGGGTCGGCCCGACTGGAGCGCCGCCGCAGGCCGCGACCTTGCCGACCAAAGACGCTCCGTCCAACTGAGACTCGCGACTATGGATTTTGCGCTCAGCGCCGAGCAGAAATTGTTGCAGGATACCCTGCGCGACTTCGCCCGCCGCGAACTCCTTCCCAATTACGCATCGCGCGACCGCGACGAGGATCTGCCGCCATCGCTGATTCGCAAACTTGGCGAGCTTGGCCTGCTCGCGCCGATGGTCGAATCTCAGCTCGGCGGTTCTGGACTCGACTATGTCTCACTCGGGATCGCGCACGAGGAAATTGCGCGTGGCGATTTCAACGCCGCCTACGTCCTGCTGCTCTCGGCTCTGGTCGGCGCGATAATCTCGCGCAGTGCCGACGCCCGCCAGCAGGCCGCGTTCCTTCCGCCGATCTGCCGCGGCGAAATCGTCTCCGCGTTGGGCGTCACCGAACCCGCCGGCGGCTCCGACGCCGCGCACGTCGCGATGCAAGCGCGGCGCGAGGGCGACTGCTATCTGCTGAGCGGCGAGAAGACTTCCATTTCCTTCTCGTCGTCAGCCGCCACCGCAATCGTGATGGCTCGCACCGGCGCGCCCGACGCTGGCGCTCGCGGCGTCAGCGCCTTTTACGTCGATCTCAACTCACCCGGTGTCACTCGCACGCGATTTCGCGATCTCGGCTCACGTGCGATCGGCCGCGGCCAGCTATTCTTCGACGCGGTGCGAGTGCCGGTCGCGTCCCGCATCGGCGCGGAGGGCGCCGGCTTCGTCCAGGTGATGCAAGGCTTCGACTTCAGCCGCTCGCTCATCGGCCTCATGTGTATCGGGGCCGCGACGCAGAGCGTCGATGAAACCTGCGCATACGTCGCCGAGCGCGAGGCTTTCGGAGCGCCACTCGCTCGCTTCGAGGGCGTCTCGTTCCCGCTCGCGGAGGCTGCGATCCGGCTCCGCGCCGCGCGACTACTTTGTTACGAGGCGTTGTGGCTAAAGGATCGCGGCGAACCCCACGGATGGCTCGCGGCCGGCGCCAAATGGCTTGCGCCCGAGCTGGCTGCACAAGTGCTCCATCAATGCCTGCTGTTGCACGGGCATCTCGGATTCAGTCTCGACCTGCCTCATCAACAGCGGCTGCGCGACGTGATCGGGCTTGAGATTGGCGACGGCACCGCGCAGATCATGAAGACTCTCGTTGCGCGCGAGATCATCGGCAAAGCTGCGCGCCCGTACTGAAGGTTCGTCGATGCCCGAATCGAAATGGCCGATAGTCTGGAACGCCCGTTGGATTTGGGCAGCGCCAGCTGCGACGCCCGTCTCTCCCATCGCGCCCGCCGGAATTCCGCCCAGGGAAACCTGGAATCGATTCTGCTACTTGCGCCGATCGATCGATCTCAAATCGATACCCGCGTCGGTCCCCGCTCGCGTGACTGCCGATTCGCGCTTCGTGCTCTTCGTCAACGACGTCGAGGTCGCTCGCGGACCCGCGCGTTCCGTGCCCGAGCGTCTCGCCTGGAACGAGATCGACCTCGCGCAATTTCTTCATCCGGGGCGCAACGCGATCGCGGCGCTCGTGCGCTATTACGGATTGCCCGGTCCATGGTGGCGTCCGGCCGCGCCCAGCTTCCTGATCGGGTTCGGATCGTTCGCCTTCGAATCAACAGCTATTGGGGTGAGTTCAGATGCGTCGTGGAAGGGACGCCCCGCGCCATATCGGCAGGACGTCGTGAAACAGCAGGCGCTGCCCGTTCCGCCGGTGGAAATTCTCGACGGCGCAGCGGTACCTGCGCGATGGGCCGCCGCGGATTTCGACGATTCCGATTGGGAGCCCGCCGTCGAGTTGTCCGCGGGAACCTTCTCGCCCAATCGCAAACGAATCCCCGTCGAGCCTTTCACCGCGCCCGAGCATGACGACATCGCGCCGCTCACCGCGCTAGGTATCCGTCTAACTGAACTGTCGCGCCGCGGCGTCGCAGGTCTCGACGTTGACGATCCGCATCACGCATACCCAACCGCCGACGCCTCCGCCACCGGCCCCGACTCCATCGTCACCTACGACGCCGGCATGATTACGCTCGCGACACCGTGGGCTGTCGTGCGCGGCCGGGCCGGCTCGATCGTCGATTTCTATTGCGGTGAAGACCTCCGCGCCGATTCCACCGCCGAGACCAGGCCGCGCCATTTTGCGATGCGCTATATCGTCGGCGGCGCCGGCGCGGCCGAGCGCGTCGAGTCCTACGAATCAGTCGGCTTCCGCTATTTGTCGATCGTCACGCGCGGTGGTGCGGCAATCGAATCCGTCGGCGCGATCGAGCGCCGCTATCCGCGCTACGCAGACGCCCACTTCGAGTGCGACGATCCCGCACTCAACAAAATCTGGCGCGTCGGCGCGCGCACTCTCGAACTGTGCTCCACCGACGCGTTCATCGATTGCCCCGGCCGCGAGCAGCGCGCCTGGCTCGGCGATTCCTACATCCACGCGCTGCTGACCTACACCACCAGCACCGATTGGCGCCTGGTCCGGCGCCATCTGCGCGTCTGCGCGCATTCGCGACGCGCCGACGGATTGCTCGCGATGGCCGCTGCGGGCGATCTCTCCGTTTCCTCGACCACCATTCCCGACTACTCACTCCACTGGATTCGTGCGCTCGCCCGCTACTTCGAATATTCCGGCGACCGCGCAACCGTGCGCGAACTGATGCCCACCGCGGCCGGCATCCTCGACGCCTTCGAGCGTTACCGCGCACCCGACGGTCTGATTCGCTCGATGCCGGGATGGATCTTCATCGACTGGGCGATGACCGAGCGCTCCGAAGTCACCGGCGCCCTCGATGCTCTCTACGCCGCGGCGCTCGATGATTTTGCTGCGCTCGCATGGACTGTCATGGCCGATTCGCACGCCACCGCCGACGCGAACAATCGCGCCGAGCGAACCCGCGCTGCGTTCAACCTCCTCTGGGATGAAGCCGCCGGCGTTTACGTCGACGCCGCCAACAGCAACGGCCCGCGCCGCCGCGTGAGCCAGCAGACCAACGCGATCGCAATCGTCTCCGGATGCGCCCCGCGCGACCGCTGGCCCCGGATGCTCGACTATGTCCTCGACGAATCGCGCGTCGCCATCACGCCCACCATCTCCGACAACCTCTCCGCGTATCTGACCCAGCATATGGATCCCGACGAGCACATGACCTTCGACGTCGAGCGCAACGTCGTCGCGGCACAGCCGTTCTTCTCGCACTTCCTGCATGACGCGATCGTCCGCGCCGACCGACGCAATCTGATTCCCGCGCGATGCATGAAATGGTGGCCGCAGATCGAGCGCGGCGACAGCTGTTTCGAGGAATACTGGGACGCTCGCGTCGGCACTGGGAGCCGCTGCCACGCATGGTCCGCCACCCCAACTTACGATCTGACCACTTGGGTCCTCGGCGTGCGACCCGCGGCGCCCGGCTATTCGCGCGCCGAAATCAGTCCCCTCTTCGGCTCTCTCCGATACCTCGAAGGCCGCGTACCCACTCCGCACGGACTAATCGAGGTGAAACTCGATCGCGAGCGCGGCGGCGAAATCACGATCCCGGACGGCGTGACCGCGCGCGTGACCTTCGACGATGCACCGCTCGCCTCCCGCGAGGTTGGCCCCGGCCGCCATCGCATCGCCCGCTGACTTCTCCGGTGAAGTCGCACACCCTCAGCACATAGCCGCACGCCCTTGCCGAAAACCCAACGAGCATAGCAAGGTAGGCAAGGCTTCTACTCAAACTTTGTCGCATGTCGATGCTGTCGCCATATCGCGTCCTCGATCTCACCACCGAGCGCGGCCTTCTATGCGGCCAGATGCTTGGCGATATGGGCGCCGACGTTATCAAGGTCGAGCCGGTCGGAGGATCTCCGGCGCGCCAAATCGGCCCGTTTTACAAGGACCAGCCACATCCGAATCGCTCGCTCCATTGGTGGGCTTACAATCGCAACAAGCGCTCCATCACTCTCGACATCGAACGCGACCAGGGCCGCGCGCTTCTGCTTCGTCTCGTCGAGCGCGCCGATTTTCTGATCGAGTCGTACAATCCCGGCTACCTGGCGGAACGCAAACTCGGCTTCTCCGATCTCGCCAGGCTCAATCCCGCGCTCATTTACGTTTCGATCACGCCGTTTGGTCAGGACGGTCCGAAGGCAACGTATGCCGACAGCGATCTGATCATCATGGCCGCCGGAGGACCGCTCATCCTCGCCGGCGACGCGGATCGCCCGCCCGTCCGCCTATCTATTCCGCAAGCTTATCTGCACGCCTGCGCCGACGCCGCAGTCGCTGCGCTCGCTGCTCATCACGAGCGCACCAGCTCCGGCCTCGGGCAACACATCGATGTCGCCGCGCAGCAATCGGTTGCGATGGCGACGCAGTCGCACATTCTGGCGGCTCCGCTCGGTTCGCCCGAAATGGAACGCATATCGGGCGGCGTGAAAATCGGCCCGATCGAAATCCCGCTGGTATGGCCCGCGAAAGACGGATTCGTCGCGATGACTTTCCTCTTCGGCTCCGCGCTCGGCGTTTTCACCGCCCGCCTGATGCGCTTCGTCTGCGAGCAGGGCTTTTGTGACGAGGCCACCCGCGACAAGGATTGGATCGCGTTCGGAGAACAGCTATTCAGCGGCGTCGAGCCGCTCTCGGAATTCGATCGAATAAAGGAACTGGTAAGAAATTTTACCCGCAGTCTCACCAAGGCCGAACTGCTCGAGCTCGCGGTCGAGCGTGGATTTCTGATCACTCCGGTCACGACAATTGCCGAAGTCGTCGAAAGTCCGCAATTCGCTTCGCGCGAGTACTTCCGGAACGTCGCCCATCCCGAGCTCGCCGAGTCTTTCTTGTATCCCGGCCCGTTCGCAAAATTCAGCGCGACGCCGCTCGAGTACCGGCTCCGCCCGCCAACCATCGGCGAGCACAATCTTGAAATTTACCGCGGCGAGCTCGGCTTGAGCGAGCGCGAGATCACCGAACTCACCCGCGCGGGAATCATCTGATGCCGAATCGTCTGCCACTCGACAACGTCAAGATTTGCGACTTCATGTGGGTCATGGCCGGCCCCGCCTCGACGCGGATTCTAGCCGACTACGGCGCGACCGTCGTGCGCGTTGAATCCCCCACTCGAATCGATACCGCGCGCACGCTCCAGCCGTATCTCGACAACAAGCTCGGCCCCGACAGCTCCGGCCTGTTCGCCAATTGCAACGCCGGCAAATTGGGAATCTCGCTCGACCTCGGCAATCCCGCTGCGCGCGAAGTCGTGCACGATCTCGTCCGATGGGCCGACGTAGTCACCGAGTCCTTCTCTCCCAAGGCGATGCGCGCATGGGGCTTCGACTACGAATCGCTGCGCAAGGTCAATCCCGCGCTCATCATGCTGAGTTCATGTCTGATGGGACAAACCGGGCCGCTCGCGAAAATCGCCGGCTTTGGCAATATGGCCGCCGCATTTGCAGGCTTTCACAATCTCACCGGATGGCCCGACCGGCCTCCCGCCGGAGTTTTCGGCGCATACACCGATTACGTTGCGCCGCGTTTCAGCGCGATGGCGATTCTCGCCGCCCTCGATTATCGGCGCCGCACCGGCGAAGGTCAGTATATCGATCAGTCGCAAGCGGAATGCTCGATTCATTTTCTCGGTCCCGCGATTCTCGACTACACGGTAAACGGCCGCGTCGATGGTCGGGTCGGAAATTCCGACGCAGTATTCGCGCCCCACGGCGTTTATCCCGCTCTTGGTGATGAGCAATGGGTCGCGATCGTCTGCCGCGACGATGACGATTGGCGCCGCCTCTGCTCCGCAATGAAAAACGAAGGCCTCGCAAGCGACTCGCGCCTCGCAACCGCCGCGGGACGCCGCGAGCATCGCGACGCTATCGACTCGTCGATCACCGCGTGGACCCGCACCCGCGAATCCGCCGAGATCGAATCTCGTTTTCAGTCGCACGGCGTTCCCAGTCACCAGCTGCAGAACAGCGCCGCCGCGTATCGAGATCCGCAACTCGTCCACCGTGGCCATTTCGTCGCGCTCGAACATCCGACCCTCGGCCAATTCACCGTCGAAGGCCCTCGCGCGAAACTCTCGCGCACCCCGGCCAGCGTCCTGCGCGCTGCTCCTTCACTCGGCCAGGACAATCAGCATGTGCTCGAAAACATCCTCGGCTACGACGAAACCCGAATCAGCGAGCTGGTCGCCTCCGGCGCCCTCGGCTAGCAGCGTCAATCCACCGACCTGCGCGCGCCGTATATTAGAATAGAAGCCAAGTGGCCGCGCACAACAGGATTTCCGACGAAGCACTCGTGTCTGCCATGGCCAATGGAGATGAGCATGCCTTGCAGACTCTCAATCGACGCTACGGTCACGCGCTGGACGTGGTCGCGGAACGTATCTTGCGCGACAAGGCCGACGCCGAAGAGGTCGCAGCCGACGTCTTGTGGCAACTCTGGCGCGACGCATCGCGTTTTGATCGCGGCCGCGGCTCTGTCGGCGCATGGATCATGATGATGGCCAGAAGCCGCGCGATCGATCGTCTTCGCGCTCGAAATTCCCGGCTGCATCGCGACACAGATCCGCCCGAGCCCGCTCTCTACGACGATCCTTCCAACAAAATTCACAGCGCCGAGCGCCGCGCCAAGGTCAAGGAGGCTCTCACGACGTTAAACGAGAGCGAACGCGATCTGCTCCACCTGGCATATTTTTCCGATCTTTCGCAGTCCGAGATCGCCGGCCAGACCGGTCTGCCGCTCGGTACCGTAAAAAGCAGGATGCGCAGCGGATTGATCAGACTTCGCGACGCGCTTCGCGCACGCGCCGACTAGCCGCTATGGATCACACCGAGATCAAAGACCTGCTGCCGCTTAAGGCCCTCGGCCGCCTCGACGGCGATGAGGCACGCGCGGTTGACGAGCATCTGGCCGCCGGATGCGACGAATGCTCCCGCGAGCTCGCGTCATTTGCCGACGCACTAGCCGCGATGGCAATTGCTGAGGCTGGCGACGGTCCCTCCGATCGCATTTGGAGCAATTTGCAGTCGCGTCTCGATGCATCCCGCCGCACTCCCGCCAATCGCTCGTCGCAACGCGAACCCGCACGCCGCCAGCGCATTGCGATGCTCGGTTATGCCGCCGCAGCCGCGCTTGTCGCAGTCGTCGCCAGCTCGATCTTCTTCACACAGCACCTGCGCCGCATCACGTTCGACACCTCGAATGAAATCGCCGCACTTACCGCGCGCGTCATCGTGGTCCAGCGCGATCTCGCGGCCACCGGCGACAAACTCGCCGCGCTCCAGACCCGCATCGCGCAAGCCACCGATCTGACTCTCGCGAGCCTCGGCGCCGACGCCCGCGTCGCCCATCTGGCCGGCCTCGCTCCTGCGGCCTCCGCCGCCGGAACCGTTGCGCTCAACCGCGCGCAGGGTGCCGCGATGTTGCATGTCAGCGGACTTCCACCCGCGCCCGATGACCGCATCTACGAGGTTTGGTGGATCGGCGCAAAACAAGGTCCGCTCAAAGCAGGGCTGTTCGAACCATCCAGTCAGGGCGCGACGATCGTCGCGTTGGACTTACCGCCGCCCGATGAAACAGTGCTCGCAAGTGCGATCACTCTCGAGCCACGCGGCGGAGTCGATAAACCGACCGGCGCGATGTACTTGAAGGGTGATTTCTCCCGCCCCTAGCAGTTTTTCTTTGCCTCTCCCTGATAGGGAGAGGCCGTGCCGAGTCTTCGAGGCGAGGGTGAGGGTCCGATCTCCAAATTCCGTTTCTGTTGAAAATCACTAACTCGCCGCCACCTAATCCAATTGCCGTTTCGATTCGTATATCGAATATGAACCTCATCGAGACCACCTTCGACCTCGATCGCTACTTGCGCGTCTCGGGCGCGACCAAACCCGAATCGATCGATTGGACCCTGCCTCAGCCGCGCCTCAGCGACGACGCTCTGTTCACCATCGCTTACATGATGGATATCGAATCGCACACCATCGTCTATTTGCGCGACTTGCTCTCCACCCGCATCGTCCGCGAGAACCATGTCACCTCATTCCTGTCATGTTGGGCATATGAGGAATTTTTCCACTCGCTTTTGCTGCGCCGCTTCCTCGCGACCCAGGACGTGGCGATCGATGATCAACGCTTCGCCGATCTGCGCAGTCGCACCAGTCTCGCCGATCGCGTGATCCGGCCGGGCATCGCGATCCTGTCCCGGCTCACCCGCCACTTTCCCGCAGTGCACATGACCTTTGGCGCGATCAACGAGATCTCGACGCTGACCGGCTACCAGGCTCTCATCAGCGCAACTGAGAACCCCCACGATGGCTCTGGCGGCCAGCGTTCGCTGTTGACGACGATCCTCGAGCGAATCATCAAGGACGAGCGCCGCCACTTCGCCTTCTACTTCAACCAGGCCCGCGTCCGCCTTGCCCCGCCCGTCGCGCGCCGACTCACCGCATTTCTCGTCCGACATTTCTGGACTCCGGTAGGCGTGACTGTGCGCGGCGACCCTTCGATGCGCCGGGTATGCGCGTACCTGTTCCCTGGTCCCAACGGCGTCGAGCGTCTTGCGGCAGTCGACCGCGCGATTGCGCGCCTCCCGGGTCTCGAATGGTTCGATCTAGGCGCCCAGTACGCCCGCCGCGTCCACGCGCGCACCGCCCACGTCTCCGCCCCGGCCGCTCGCTTGCTGGAACGCTCGCAACTCATGTAATTCGATATACTCTCACGAGCGCTGCCGAACCTACGCACTCGAGAGGGCCGCCATGTTCCAGGGCATCGACCACGTCGTCATCGTCGTCAGCGAACTCGAATCCGCGATCGCAAGTTTCACCAGCGCCGGATTCACCGTCGTTCGCGGCGGAACACATCCGATCGGCACCCACAACGCGCTCATCGCATTCGCCGACGGCAGCTATCTCGAACTGATCGCATTCGTGAAGCCCGTCCCCGGACATCCATGGCAAATGGCCCTCGACAAGGGCGGCTGCATCATCGATTTCTGCATGCGCACCGACGATCTCACCGCCGACGTTGAATCCCTGCGCCGCGCCGGCGCGAAGATCTCCGATCCGTCTCCGCTCACGCGAGATCGTCCCGACGGTCACCACCTCAGGTGGATGCTCGCGATTCCCGCGCCTCCTTTCAACGGCCAGTTGCCGTTCCTCATCAAGGACGACACTCCGCGCGACGAGCGTGTTCCGCATGAGCGCTCGCACTCAAACGGCGCGACCGGCATCCAAACCATCGTAGTCGCCGTCGAGGATCCCGGCGCGACCAGCCGCTGCTACGCGCGAGTGCTTGGCCGCCCCGGCGCTCCGGTCCATCGTCCCCAGCTCGAAGCGACCGGCGTCTGTTTCTCGCTCGGGCCCAGCGAGATCCAGCTGCTCGCATCGAAGTCTGAGCACGGTCCGATCGCCCGATGGATTCACGACCGCGGCCAATCGCCTTACGAAGCTATACTCGCGAGCGCCGACGGCGATCCGACTTTGCTCGATGCCGATCTTTTGCAGGGCGCCCGCCTGAGGTTCAGCTGAAATCTGGAGGATCGAAGACGATGCCCGACAAAGTGAGTTTTGGTTTCACGATTCCGCAACGCGGCATCTTTTTCGGTGTCGCGACCTGGCCCGAGATGATCGCGATTGCGCGCGACGTTGACAGCATCGCGCTTTTCGATTCGCTCTGGGTCGGCGACAGCCTGATGGCGAAGCCGCGGCCTGAATCAATTGCGCTGCTCGGCGCGCTCGCCGGCGCGACTTCGCGCGTGAAGTTGGGCGTCGGATGCATGGCGAGCTTTCCGATTCGCGATCCGATCATTTTCGCGCATCAGTGGGCGACGCTCGACCTCGTCTCGAACGGCCGGATGCGGCTTGCCGCGTGCACTGGTATCGTCGCGGGCGGCGTCAGCGCGAAGGAAGGCGGCGTCTGGAACATCACCGACGGACAACGTGGAAATCGGATGGCCGAAAATATCGAAATATGCCGCCGCCTATGGACCGGGGACGAGGTCAGCTTCGCCGGCAAGTACAAGTCATTCTCGGGCGTCACGATCACGCCGCGCCCCGTTCAGCAACCGTGCCCGATCTGGATCGCCGCGAATCCAACTCCGGCGCAATCCGAAAAACCGTTGCGCCGGGTCGCGAAGCTCGCCGACGGATGGATGACCGTGCAGCTCTTCCCCGGGATGTTCGCCGGCCTGTGGTCGAAACTCTCCGGCTATCTGCGCGACGAAGGAAAAGATCCCGACAAGTTCCCGAACATCAGTTACCATAACATCAACATCAATTCGGATCGCGCCGCCGCACTCGAAGAGTCCAAGCGCTTTCTCGATCAGTACTACGGTCCCGTCTTCGCAGCGCAGATCGTCGAGACGTTCACCGCCGCCGGCACCCCCGCGCAATGCGCCGCGAATTTGCGCGAACTCGCGAGCAGTGGAGCCAAGTCGATCGCGCTTCGAATCACCTCATGGGATCAACGCGGCCAGTTCGACCGCTTGGTCAATGAAGTCCTCCCGCTGGTAAACGGCTGAACAGCTGAATCATGCCGAGCAAAATTCCTCGTATCGTCGTCGCCGCGACCGGTAGCGGCGCGGGCAAGACCACCGACACCGTTGCCCTGATGGGTGCGATGCGCGCGAGAGGTCTCAAGCTTGCCGCCTTCAAGTGCGGCCCCGACTACCTCGATCCCACCTATCACGAACGCGCGGCGGGCGTTCGTTCGCACAACCTCGACGGCTGGATGATGACCCGCGACAGCGTGCTCGCGACTTTCGCGCGCGTCTCCGCCGGCGCCGACCTCGCCGTGATCGAAGGGATGATGGGCCTGTTTGATTCCGCCACCCCAACCGGCGACGAAGGCTCGACCGCCGAAATCGCAAAGTGGCTCGACGCCCCCGTCCTCGTCGTCACCGACGCATCGGGAATCGCGCGCACCGTCGTGGCGATCGCGCATGGCTTTGCGCGCTTCGATCCCGCGGTCCGCGTCGCCGGCATGATCTGTAATCGAGTCGGCTCGCGTGGCCATCTCGATCTCCTGCGCGCCGCAAACCCCGAAGTCCCCATCGTCGGCGGTTTTCCCGTGCATCCCGAACTCGCCTTTCCCGAACGCCATCTCGGTCTCCTGATGGCGGACGAATCGACTGTGCCCCAACGCTTAATCGACGCCTGGGCTCGGCTCGGCTCCGAATGGCTGGACCTCGACGCGATCTTGAAAATCGCGCGCTCCGCTCCAGACATCTCCGCATCCGATCCAACCGAAGTCGCGTCATCATCGCATCCGCGTTGCCGCATCGGCGTCGCGCGCGACGACGCTTTTCACTTTTACTACGAGGACAATTTGAATCGCCTCCGCACACTCGGCGCGGAACTTGTCAACTTCTCACCGACTCGCGATCGCAAACTGCCCGACGTCGACGCCCTCTATTTTGGCGGCGGGTATCCTGAAGCAGTCGCGCGCGAACTCTCGTCGAACACCGCGATGCTCGAAGCGATTCGCAGCTTCGCAGCGCGACGCGGCGTAATCTACGCCGAGTGCGGCGGCTTGATGTACCTGTGCGAAGCAATCCGCACCCTCGACGGCGCCACGTGGCCGATGAGCTCGCTCATCCCCGGCGTCGCTGTCATGTCCGACCGCCTGCAGGCGCTCGGCTACGTCGAAGTCGAGACCAGCGCCGACTCGATCATCGGTCCTGCCCACACCCGCTTTCGCGGCCATCAGTTTCGCTATTCGACTCTCGAGAACGCGCGCGCTGAAGATCGAGTCGACCGCGTCTATGACGTTAAACCACGATGGGGCGGCGCGCCATTCGCCGAGGGTTATCGTGTCGGAAACCTGCTCGCGTCGTACGTTCACGCGCACTGGGCCTCGAATCCCGGCGTCGCGGAAGCTCTCGTCCGTTCATGCGCCAGCTCGCGCGCATCAAGACATCCGGCGACTTAGCGTCTAGAATTGCCGCCATGAGCAACGCCCGAAGCTCGAACGAACCGAAAATTCCCGGCGATTTTCCCGCCGCGCCTCTCACGCTCGAGGGCTACAGCATTTTGCATCAGATGTTTCGCGTCCGTCGACGAGATTGGCGCGAGCTCGACGCAGCCCGGCGCAAAGTGCTCGTCGACGACGCATCGCGCCTGTTCGACGCGATGTCTCGTCGCGAGGACGGTGAGAGCGCGCTCTTCTCCGCCCTCGGCCACAAGGGCGATCTGATGATCGTCCACTTCCGCAAAAGTTTCGACGAGCTTGGGCAAGCCGAACTCGCCGTCGCCGAACTCGCGCTCAGCGACTATCTCGAGCCGACCACCTCATACCTGTCCGTGATCGAAATCGGTTTGTACGAAGCCACCGTCGCGCTCTATCGCCGGCTGGTCGAAAAAGGAATTGGCCCTCGATCGCCCGAATGGAAAACTGAAATCGACACCGAAGTCGCGCGGCAGCGCGAAAAGATTTCGCCGCGCCTGTTTCCGAAAATTCCCGAGCGCACCTACCTCTGTTTCTACCCGATGGACAAGAAACGCGACGGCGCGGACAACTGGTATCGTCTGCCGATCGATCAGCGGCAGCGCCTGATGCACGATCACGGGATGGTCGGGCGCCGTTTCGCCGGCGAAGTGACCCAGATTATTTCGGGCTCGATCGGCTTCGACGACTGGGAATGGGGCGTCGACTTGTTCGCCGACGATCCGCTCGTCTTCAAAAAACTCGTTTACGAAATGCGTTTCGACGAAGCCAGCGCGTCGTACGCGAAATTCGGCCGGTTCTACGTCGGGATCCGTCTCGCGGCCGGCGAACTGGGCAAAATGTTTCAGGGAGATTCAAAATGATTACGCAGGGCGACGACTATCCTATTCATCAAACCCCCGAGCCGGTTCAGCAGGTCTTCACCAGCGACCGCAATTTTTACGATCGATTTTTTTTCAACGGCTATTTCCGCGAGGGCGAGCCGTACTTCGCCGCCGCGATGGGGATTTATCCGAACGTCGGGATCATCGACTGCGCATTCAGCGTGATCGTTGGCGGCGTGCAGCATTGCGTGCGCGCGTCGCGAGTGCTCGGCGCGGATCGACTCGACACCAGGGTCGGCCCGATCGCGATCGAGGTTGTCCGCCCGATGCGAACGTTGCGCGTGCGCGTCAACCATGAAGCGGTGAAAGCCGACCTCCTGTTCGAGGCGCGCGCGCCCATACTCGAGGAGCCGCGCTTCACCCGCCGCACCGGCCCCCGGCTCACAATGGACCTGACCCGCTTCACCCAGCACGGCGGTTACACCGGCAGCTTGACTGTTGCCGGCAAGACCTACGACGCGACCCCGTCACGAGTCTGGGGCTCGCGCGATCGCTCCTGGGGCGTGCGCGGCATCGGTCCGCAGGATCCCGCGGGTGTGCCGTCGTCGGCGATGGGACAATTTTTCTGGCTCTGGTCGCCGACCAATTTCGAGGACACCTGCACACATTTCGACGTGAACGAAAACACCGACGGATCGCGATGGCACGAATTCGGCGCAGTCACGCGAGCCGATCCTGGCGCGACGCTCGATCTATCGAGCACCGTGAAATGGAAGGTCGATTACGCTCCAGGAACGCGCCACGCAAAAAGTGCCGAAATCATCTTGCAGAGTCCAGGAGCCGGCGAGAGCCGCGTCGAACTGAAGACTCTTTACAACTTTTATATGCAGGGTATCGGCTACATGCATCCGAAATGGGGCCACGGAATGTACGTCGGCCCCGACGTCGCGACCTACGAATCCTTCAAGACGGCGGGCGTCAACGAGCGCGAGCTGCTCTACCAGCACATCCAGGCCGTATGCAAAGCGAAGCTCGGCTCCCGCGAAGGGATGGGAATTTTAGAGATGGCTATCTTCGGCCCGCATCAATCGAGCGGCTTCAAGGAATTCCTCGACGTGCACCCCTAGTAGCTTTAGCGCCTCTCCCTTCGGGAGAGGCCGACGCTCATCCTTGAGCGTCGGGTGAGGGCGCGCGCATTCAGCTCAGCGCGATCTCAGCTTCCGTTCCGGATTTTTCCGATCACGCGAGCGACGAAGCCTTCGCTCTTTTTCTCCGGGGCCGGCGGAAGTTCGCGCCCTTCCTTGAGCGCCGCGAACGTCTCTTCAACTTCGCCGTCAACCGGGAATCGCCCGCTGCTGGATTTCGAGAAGACCAGGCGCCCGTCGACGATCACGTCGAACTGGCCCGACTTGCCCGCCTTGATTTCAGCGTTTTCGCCGAATTTCGAATTAAGTGATGCGGCCAGACTGGCCGCGCGCGGCTTGTAGCCTCAAGCAGAGCAGTAGAGAATTTCTGTTGCCATAATTCTAAGCGTACTCGCGCTCGCCGCGCCGCTCAAACTACTTGCCGTTCGGCAAATCGACGAATACCGCTGCCGCCACCACCGACGACCACAGCCCGTCGCGATCGCCGATCGCCGACTGCGTGACGTTGCGCGTCGTCACGATCTTGTCCGACACCCGCCACAAATCTTTGCGCTCGTCGTAACTCAAGTTCGGATCGAAATCGACGCCCAGGATCGTCGCGAGCATCATCGCCGCCAGATCCTCCGCATAGTCGCCCGCCTTCTGATCGGTCTCGCCCATGCTGTGATGCTCCGAAAGATAGCCGTACTGCGCGCGATCGGAAGGAATCGCAACCCCGACCGACGACGCGATCAACCGATGCGGTTCGTTGGTCGCGTTGTCGCTCATCACGGCAAATACGATCTGTCCCGCCGACAGGTACTTCATTCCCTCCTGTTGGCTCAGCAGTTTGCAGTTCGGAGGAAAGATCGATTTGACCCGCACCAGGTTGAACTCTGCGATGCCCGCCGATCGCAGCGCCAATTCGAACGATGTGAGTTTCTCGCGATGTCTTCCAACACCCTTGGTCAGGAAAGCGCCCTTCGGAACCGGCCCCATTTATTTGTTTCTCCAACGACCCCGGCATCGCCGCGGTGTCCAGCGCCCTGTTTCAAGTATGCGGCGCCTACCAAGCCCCCGGGCGCCGCGCGACGATCCGTCTCTCTCTTTTTTATATCAATCGATCCCGCCAGCGCCATGCTACAACGTGTTGATCGGCTTATACTCGCCGAACACCTTTCGCATCGCATCCGAGATCTCCCCAAGCGTGCACCATTGGCGGATCGCGTCGACTATCGGCGGCATCAGATTCTGCCCGTCGTTCGCGACCGCTTCGACGCGTGCGAGCGCTTTCTTTGCCGCCTCCGCATTGCGCTCCGCACGCACTCGCGCCACGCTCAATTTCTGTTTCTCCTCGAGTTCCGGCTTCACCCTCAGGATTTCGCCCGGCGGCGCCCCGCCTTCGGTAAATTGATTGACCCCTACGATAATTCGCTGCTTCGTTTCAATCTCGCGCTGATAAATAAATGCCGCATTCTGAATTTCGCGCTGCATGTATCCGCGTTCGATCGCGGCCACCGCGCCGCCAAAGTCGTCGATTTTCGACAAGTACTCGAGCGCCTTCTTCTCCAACTCCGTGGTCAGGCTCTCGACGTAGTACGATCCGCCGATCGGATCGACTGTGTCCGCCACCTCGGTCTCATTAGCGATCAACTGTTGCGTGCGCAACGCGAGCAGTACCGATGACTCCGTTGGCAGCGCGAGCGCCTCGTCCTTCGAGTTTGTATGCAACGACTGCGCGCCGCCGAGCACCGCGGCCAGCGCCTGCATCGTCACCCGCACCACGTTGTTGTCGACCTGCTGGGCGGTCAGCGTCGATCCCGCGGTCTGCGCATGAAACCGCATCATCATCGAGCGTTCGTCTTTCGCGCCGAATCGCTCTTTCATTATTTTTGCCCACAAACGGCGCGCCGCGCGGAACTTGGCGATCTCTTCGAAGAAATTATTGTGCACGTTGAAGAAGAACGACAGCCGGCTCGCGAACGCATCCACCTCGAGACCCGCCTTGAGCGCCGCGTCCACGTACGCGATTCCGTCCGCGATCGTAAACGCCAGCTCTTGCGCCGCAGTCGAGCCGGCCTCCCTGATGTGGTAGCCGGAGATCGATATCGTGTTCCAGTTCGGCACTTCTTTCGACGCGAAGCTGAAAATGTCCGTGATGATCCGCATCGAGCCGCGCGGCGGATAGATATACGTCCCGCGCGCCACGTACTCCTTCAGGACGTTGTTCTGGATCGTTCCGTTAACTTTGTCCCACGTCACGCCGCGCCGCTCTGCCGCGACCAGGTAAAGCGCGAGCAGGATAGATGCGGTCGCGTTGATCGTCATCGAAGTCGAAATCTTGTCCAGCGGAAGCTCGGCAAGCAGCGTCTCCATGTCCGCAAGCGAGCATATCGGCACGCCGACGCGTCCGACTTCACCCTCGGCCAGCGGATGATCCGAATCGCGCCCCATCTGGGTCGGCAAGTCGAACGCAACCGACAGCCCGGTCTGCCCCTGCTCGAACAGGTAACGGTAACGGCGATTCGATTCCTCCGCGCTGCCGAAGCCCGCGTACTGCCGCATCGTCCACAACCGGCCGCGATACATCGTCGGCTGCACGCCGCGTGTGAACGGATATTCGCCGGGAAAGCCGACGTCGTTCAGAAAGTCGAAGCCGCTTAAGTCGTCCGGATCGTAGGCGCGATTGATCTCGATCCCGGATGTCGTTACGAATTTGTTTTTGCGCTCGGGTCCGCGCTTCAGCGAGGGATCGAGTTTGCGTTCCTGCCAGTTCTTTCGGGCGGACCCGATTTTGCGATCATCTTCCGGCATCGTCAGTTGCCCCGCCTAATCGATTACAATCATCAACTCGCCCTTCTCCACGGTCTGGCCCGCAACCACTTTCACTTCCACTACTTTACCCGCTTTTGGCGATTTCAGTTCATTTTCCAGTTTCATCGCTTCGACCACGACGATCCCCTGTCCCTCCTTAACTTCGTCGCCCGCTGCGACCAGCACATTCACGACCCTGCCAGGCATCGATGCTTTGATCTCCACTCGGCCGGTGACCTCGCGACGCCGCGCGGTCCCGCGCGCCGCACGCCGCGCCGAATCGACCAGCGTCAGCCGGCGCGATCCGGTCCGCGATGCGACCACGGTTTCCTCGCCGTCGCGCACCACGTCGAAATCGAACGAGCGGTTATCGACGATCACCGAAAACGACGCCGGACCCACCTTGCGCAGATCGGCCTCGAAGCGATCCGCCCCGAAACGAATCGCGAACGAGCCGGCGCTCAGCTCTTCGACTTCAATTTCATGTTCCGCGCCTTCCAGGGTTGCAACGTATCGCATGGTCGCGTGCTATCTCCGCAGCATGTCGAGCCGGCCCAGCGTCCGCCATGCCGACGCTGGTGGTGAGGCCGGCGGCTGCGCGGCGCCGGCGCCCGCGTGATTGGTGTTTTTCTGCGCCGCGATCGCCGCAAGAAAAATCGCCGCCAGCTCCGCTCCGTGCGGCGCAGCGCCATTGGAACTTGCGGAACCATTGGGATGAAATTCCTGATTGATAAAGTTCGTGTCGAAATCACCCTTGAGAAACTTCGGCTGCGTCACTAT
The DNA here is from genome assembly GCA_963808235.1 of uncultured delta proteobacterium. GTDB lineage: Bacteria > Desulfobacterota > Binatia > Binatales > Binataceae > Binatus. The sequence continues at coordinate 243,182 of CAWEEQ010000001.1, read as the reverse complement.
CCAGCGATGGAAATCCAGGTTGGTCCGCAGCTCGCCGGAAATTACGAACTCACCGAGCGCGCGCCGCATCCGGTCGATCGCCTGCTCACGATCGGCGCCCCAGACCGCCAGCTTCGAGATCATCGGATCGTAAAAGACCGGCACCTCCGCGCCCTCGTAAACGCCGGCGTCATTGCGAATCCCGGGCCCGCTCGGAAACCTGAGCGTCTCGATTTTTCCCGGCGCCGGCACGAATCCCGCCGACGGATCCTCCGCGTAGATGCGACATTCGATCGCCCATCCGCGCTGCGCGAGGTCTTTCTGCTTGAACGGCAGTTTCGCCCCCGCCGCAATTTCGATTTGCGTGCGTACCAGGTCTATGCCTGTAACCAATTCTGTTACCGGATGCTCGACCTGAATTCGCGTATTCATCTCGAGGAAATAAAAGTTGCGCTCCGCATCGACCAGGAACTCGATCGTTCCCGCGCTGACATAGTTGACCGCCTTCGCCGCCCGCACCGCGACTTCTCCCATCTCGGCGCGCATCTTTGCGGTGATAAACGGCGACGGCGACTCCTCGACAACCTTCTGATGCCGCCGCTGTATCGAGCACTCGCGCTCAAAGACGTGCACCGTGTTGCCATGCGAATCGGCCAGCACCTGCACTTCTATATGACGCGGTTGCTTCAGAAATTTCTCGACATAAAAGCGGCCGTCGCCGAATGACGCCTTCGCCTCGCTCGAAACCATCCGCACGATCGACGCGAGATCCTTGCCGCTCTCGACGAAGCGCAGCCCCTTGCCGCCTCCGCCCGCCGCGGCCTTGACCATGATCGGATATCCGATCTTTTTCGCGATCGCCGCTACTTCCGCCTCCGTCTCCAGCGTACCCGGCGAGCCCGGAACGACCGGAACTCCGGCCGCCGACATGATCTTGCGCGCCTCGACCTTATCGCCCATCCGCTCGATCGCTTCAGGCGGCGGCCCAATCCAGGTGAGGCCGGCATTTTGCACCGAGCGCGCAAACGCTGCGCGCTCCGAGAAAAATCCGTAACCCGGATGAACCGCGTCGGCCTGGGTGCGTTTCGCAGCCTCGAGAATTTTCTCGGTGTTGAGATAACTCTCAGCGGCCGGCGCCGGACCAACCAGGCAAGCATGATCGGCCTCGCGCACGTGCAGCGCCGCGCGATCGGCCTCCGAATACACGGCGACCGATTCGATTCCCAACTCGCGGCAGGCGCGGATAATCCGCACCGCGATCTCTCCGCGGTTGGCGATAAGCACACGCTTGAACATCAATCTTTTATACTGAATCCGTTCGGCGCGAGCTAATCGCGCCGTGGCCGGATCGACGCCGCCTAAAGTGGAATATTGCCGTGCTTGCGCGCCGGATTCTTGTCACGTTTATTCTCGAGCGCCTTGAGCGCCGAGATTACCTTCGACCGCGTGTCGCGCGGCATGATCACTTCGTCTATATAGCCAAGCTCTGCCGCCTTGAACGGATTCGCAAACTTCCTGCGATAGTCCTCGACCAGTTGCGCGCGTTCCCCGGTCTTCAGCTCGTTTCGGTACAGAATATTGATCGCCTGCTCCGGACCCATCACCGCGATCTCCGCGCTCGGATACGCGAAGTTGAAATCGCCGCGAATATGCTTCGACGACATGACGTCGTACGCACCGCCGTATGCCTTGCGCGTGATCACCGTGACCTTTGGCACCGTCGCCTCGCAGAACGCGTAGAGCAGCTTCGCGCCATGCCTGATAATTCCGGCGAACTCCTGCACGGTGCCGGGCAGGAATCCGGGCACGTCGACGAACGTGACAATCGGGATATTGAACGCGTCGCAGAAGCGCACGAATCGCGCGGCTTTCACCGACGAATCGATATCGAGGCATCCCGCCAGAAACGCCGGCTGATTCGCGACCACTCCAACCGAGTAGCCGCCCAAGCGTGCAAACCCGATCAACATGTTGTGCGCGTAGTCCTTTTGCACTTCCAGAAAATGCCCGTCATCGACCACGCGCCGGATGATCTCGCCCATGTCGTAAGCTTTGTTGGGATTCTCGGGAACGATCGTGTCGAGCTCCGCGTCCGCGCGCGCGGGATCGTCACCGCTCGTCACGAACGGCGGGTCTTCAACATTATTAGACGGCATGTACGAAAGCAGCTCGCGAATCATCGCGAGTGCACCCTGATCGTCGTCGACCTCCAGATGGCACACTCCCGATTTCTGGCTATGCGTATCGGCGCCGCCGAGTTCCTGCATCGTCACCTCTTCATGCGTCGTCGCCCTGATCACGTCGGGCCCGGTGATAAACATGTATGAGGTATCGCGCACCATCACGATAAAGTCCGTCATCGCCGGTGAATACACCGCGCCGCCCGCGCACGGTCCCATGATCGCGGAAATTTGCGGCACAACCCCTGACGACATCACGTTGCGCAGAAAAATATCCGCGTACCCCGCGAGCGAGACCACGCCCTCCTGGATTCGCGCACCGCTGCCGTCATTGAGGCCGACGACCGGGCATCCCGTCTTCGCCGCGAGGTCCATCACCTTGCAGACCTTCTCCGCGAACGCCCCCGACAGGCTCCCGCCGAACACCGTGAAGTCGTGGCTGAAGATACACACCCGCCGCCCGTCGATCGTGCCGTATCCCGTGACCACGCCGTCGCCGGGAATTTTTCTCTCCGCCATGTCGAAGTCGGTTATTCGATGCGTCTTGAACTTGTCGATCTCGACGAACGATCCGCGGTCGAGCAAAAATTCCACCCGCTCGCGCGCAGTCATCCGTCCCTGCGCATGCTGCTTCTTGAGCCGCTCTTCGCCGCCCGCGGCTTCCGCTTCACGTGCGAGCCGACTTAATTGTTCGATATTTTCTTTAAGGCCCATTAGTCACAACTGCGCCACCGGCAAGCGCCACCGGAAAGATAGATACCCCATGTCGCCGACCGGTTAAAGCGCACGCCTTATTCCGAAGCGTGCGGATAAAAGTTTGAAAAATCGAATCGATCGCCGGCCCTGATTCCATTTTTTGCGCAAAATCCGCCGCTTACTTCCAGCACGTACTGCGACGCACCATCGACTCCGCGCAGCGTATCGGTCTCCGGCTGCGCATTTGCCACGATTCCGATCACCCGGAACGACGAGTTCACGAAAATCATATCGAGCGGAATCTTGGTATTGTGCATCCAGAAATTCCGCGGCGCCGAATCCGGAAAAACAAAGATCATCCCCGCATTCTCATCCAGGTGATTGCGAAACATCAGCCCATGCTGCCGCTGCGCGAACGTGTCCGCCACTTCGACCGCAACCGTCGCGCGCGCATCGCCATCCGGGGAGACGATCGTAACGCACGGACCTCGTGCGCATCCGAGCAGCACGAGCATCAGGACGGACAGCGCGAGTGATGCGTTTAGACGGCGCAATCGTGGATGCAATCTGTCTTCCGACCTCGAAACGCAAATCTAGCGCGTCGATGCGCCCTGAGGAAATCAGCTCGCGTTCGCTTCCGGCGAGATCTCTTCCAGCTCGCGTCCCGACGTCTCCGGAAAGAACCACATGATCGCCGGCGCGATTATCCAGAACACCGTCAGGTAGCAGATCGCACGCGCGTGCGAGCCGGTGAGATCGTAGAGCTTGCCCTCTAAGAACAATCCAAGCGCACCGCCCGTCGTGCCTGCGACCGCCAGCGCGCTCCCCGCCGTCGATCGATACGAGGTCGGAAACAATTCAGCGCTGTAGGCACCCAGGATCGTGCCCGACGCGACGTCGCAAAACAGTTCCAGTATCCACGCCGGCACGATCGACCAGCCCGGCGCTGTGTATATCCAGATTGTCAACGCCGGCGCGAAGAACATGAACACCATGCACATCGTGCGCCGCCCGTATCGATCGCTCAGCCGCCCCGCCACGATCGATCCTAAAATTCCGATCGCGCCGCCAAATATATAGAGCGACGACACCCTGCCCGGCGACCAGTGATGCGCCTCCTGCAGAAACTTTGAAAATAGAATTCCCGCCGCGTTGCCGCCCATCGAGCCCAGAAACGAAACCGACAACATCATCATCAGCCGCCCCGGATAGGCGCTGTACAATTGCGCAACCGGCTCCCAGATTTTCACCGGCCGCAGCCCTTCGAGCTTCTCCTTCTCGAACCGCGCGCTCTCCGGCAGCACTCGGCGCAGCGGAATGAGCAACACCAGCGGCACCAGCGCGATCGCGTACAACCCGCGCCATCCGTAAGGAATCACGTTTACGAATGCAAACACGACCGCCGCGAGTCCGTATCCGGTATTCGATACCGCGCCCAGCAGCCCGATCGCCCAACCGCGATTCGCCGCGTCGACTTCCTCCGCCACTATCACCATCGCGATCGCCGCTTCCGCGCCCGCGAACGCGCGCGCAATCATCTCGAACGCGACGAACGTCCTCTCTCCCGGCGCGATCGCGATTAGCCCGGTGAAAATCGTGTAGCCGATTATCGTGTAGAGCAGCAGGCGCCGGCGCCCGAACACGTCCGCGAACGGTGTCATCAGCATCGACAACAGGTAGCCGAGCCGCATGATCGAGAGCATCGCGCCAAGATGCGACTCTGCAATTTTGAGCCCGTTCTGGATCTGTTTCAGCGCGAGACCTAGCAGCGCCCGATCGTATTGATCGAAAAATCCCGCCGTCGACGCAATCCAGAACACCCGCCGCTGTCGCTTGGTGAACGGCGGCGTCCGCCCGAGCAGCCCAAGATGGATACTCTTGCGCCCTTCCTCGATTTCGAGCTCGGTCTCGGGTTTCAAATCCGGTGCGACTGCGGGATCCATCATCATCTACTCGATTGTCAGCGGCAGCGATTCGAGCCCGCGCAGAAAGTACGAGCCTTTGTATTTCGGCTTGATCGCCGGATCTTTCAACGAGAGCCGCGGAAACCGCTCCAGCATCGCCTCGAACGAGATCCTCGCCTCCATCCGCGCGAGCGGTGCGCCGATGCAAAAATGTATCCCCTCGCCGAATGCCACGTGATCGTTGGGATCGCGCGCGATGTCGAACTTCTCCGGATCCTTGAATTGCGCCGGGTCGCGATTCGCCGCCGCTAAGACCATGACGGCGAGCGCGCCGGCGGGAATCTGTGCCCCGCCGAGGCTGACGCTCGCAGTCGTGAATCGGCCGCTCGCCTGAACCGGCGGATCGTAACGGAGCATCTCCTCGATCGCGCGCGACAGCGCTGACGGTTCGCGCCGAAGCAGCGCAAGCTGCTCGGGATGTCGCATCAGGGCCAGCGTCCCATTACCGATGAGATTGGTGGTGGTCTCATTTCCCGCCAGCAGGAGCAGCACGACGAACTGAACCAAAGCGACCTCGCTCAGCGCATCGGCTTGGTCACGCGCGGCGACCAGCGCGCTGACCAGGTCCGGTCCCGGATGCTTGCGTCGTCGCGCGACTTCCTCCCGGAAATATTTCGCCAGCGATTCGATCGCTTCGATCACTTCTGGCGCCGGCGCGGTCGCGCCTGGAAATTGGTTGCCGCCTTCGATAACCCGATCGGACCAGTCCTTGAACATCGCGTATTTCTCTGGTGGGACTCCAAGCATCTCCGCTATCACCATCACTGGCAGGACATTGGCAAGGTCCCTCATGACATCAAACTCTCCGTGTTCGCTCGCGCGCGCGAAGATATTTCCTGCGATTTCGCGGATGCGGGGCTCCAGCTCGCGGATGCGCTTGGGCGTGAAGTCGCGGCTGATGAGCCGCCGCAGCCGGCTGTGCTCCGGTGGATCTTGCCCGAGCAAGTCACGCGACGGATAGAAGGGTCCCTTGTAGGCGTTCTCAGGCGGAGCCGGCGGAACGTTTGAGAAGTGCTGGTAATCGGAAAGCGCCGCAGTCACATCTGCATAGCGAGCCACAATCGCGCCCGGCATCGCTCCAAACGACATAACCCGCGGCGGCCCCGAGAGCAGCGCACCATAGTGCGGATACGGGTTAGCCCGAAATTCCGGGTCCCAAGGATTGAAAACGATTTCTTCGGCCATGCTCGCCCCTTTAATGCTCAATCGATCGCCATATTAAGTGCGTTCAGCCCGCGAAGAAAATAAGACCCTTTGTAGATCACTCCCGCATTCGGATCTTTAATCCTCAACCGCGGAAACCTCTCCAGCATCGCGCCAATCGCGATCGCTCCCTCCATCCGCGCCAGCGGCGCCCCGATACAAAAATGTATCCCCTCGCCGAGCGCAACATGATCGCGAGGCTCGCGCATGATGTCGAAACGATCGGGATTCTCGAACTGCGCCGGATCGCGATTCGCCGCCGCAAGAATCGTGAAGCATCCCAGCCCGGCCGGCAGCGCCGTCCCGCCGAGATTGATCTCTTCCTTCGTGAACCGAATCGTCGATTGCACCGGCCCGTCGTAGCGCAGGATCTCCTCGATCGCGCGCGGCATCAGCTCCGGCGTTTTCCGAAGCCTCTCGAGCTGCTCGGGATTCCGCGCCAGCGCGAGCATCCCGTTGCCGATCAAATTGGTGGTCGTCTCGTTGCCCGCGAGCAGCAAAAGAAGCACGAAGGCAAGCAGCTCGTCGGCAGTCATCGCTTCCGCATCGTCGTGCGCCGCGACCAGCGCGCTAACCAAATCGGCGCCTGGACTCTTGCGCCGCGCCTCGATCTCTTCGGCAAAATAATTTCTCAGCGCGCGCGTCGCAGTATGAAACTCCTCCGGCAGCGGAGTCCCCGGCAACGTGTTGTCGCCCGAGACCACCGTGTCCGACCAATGCTTGAAGCGCTCATAATGGTCCGGCGGAACGCCGAGCATCTCCGCGATCACCATCACCGGCAGCGGGTTCGCAATTCCCGTCATCACCTCGAGCTCGCCCCTTCGCGCCGCCGCCTCGGTAAGCTCGCGCGCGATCGTTCGAATCCGCGGCTCCATCTCGCGGATTCTCCGCGGCGTGAAATCGCGCGAGACCAGCCGGCGCAGCCGCGTATGCATCGGCGGATCGGAAAAGAGCATCGTCCGCGCTCCCGCAAACGGTCCCTCGTTCGGAGCCTCGTTGGGATCGCGCGGCCGCACGCTGGAAAAGTGCGCATGGTCGCGCAGCACGGTCGTGACGTCCGCATAACGGGTGACCAACCCTACTGGCCCGAACAAATCCAAAACCCGCGGCGCCCCCGCCAGCAACGGCTTGTAATAAGGATAAGGATCAGCCCGAAACGCCAGATCCCACGGATTAAAATAAATATTCTCAGCCGCCTGATTCATGATGAAAACTTCCCTTTCAAGTCGCTGCTCTCCACTCTTGTTCGCTTCCCTCGAGGGAAGGGGTCAGGGTCGGGTAAGCTTCGTGAAGCCGTCCGCGCTCCACTCTTCCGAGCCGACTCCGTTATGCACCACGAAGAGCCCGTCCGGATCGTACTTCTTTTTGATTTCCACCAGCCGCGCGTGATTGCTCCCCCAGTACGCTTGCTGCCATCCCTTCTCGAAATAATTGCTCTCGCTCACGTACGCGCCCGGATTCGGCACGATTGCACGCAACTCGCTCACGCATTTATCGACCCGCTCCGCCGCTTTCCGTCCTTCCGCGACCGATGGCTCATGCCCCGGCATTCCCGGATACGCCGGCCCTTGCGCGTTGGCCGCGATCGCCAGCGCGAACGCGGTCAGCACCGCCGGATTGGTCGCGGTATCTTTTGCCCTCGCGATCGCGTCGGCCGGCGCGCCGCCGAGTCCCTTGTTGAAATGCAGTTCGAACCCGGAATGGCGCGAGGCCGCGTACAACGCGTCCGCGAGTTTCTGTTGCGCGTCACTCTCGAGCAGCGACGCTGGCATCCACAGCGACTCGAAACTCCATATAAACCATGCGACCTGGCCGCCATCACCTTTCCACCACGCGTTATTAGCTCCCGCGCCCGGCCGATTGTCGAATTCCAGAACCGGCTCCGGAACCACGTGCCGGAGTCCAAAGTCCAACATCGAGATCAGCAGATTCCCGTTTGGATTAGGAAAAGCGAGTTCAGGCCAATGCTCTTTCCACCATTGCACGTCCCAGAAGTGTCGCGCCGGTAGGCTTGCGATCGCCTTCCGCCCTTCAAGCGAATAATCGTGGGGCGAACCCGCCACCCAGTCGAGAAACGGCTGCCAGGTCTTTTTCGCCTGCTCAGTGTCCAACCCGTGGCAGACCATGCTGATGACAAGCGTGTTGTCGGGGTTCACGTGGGCCTGCTCTCCCCAATGGTCGTTGAAGAGATGCTCCCGGTAGAAGCTCACGAACTCGCGGATCAGGCGCCGATAGGCATCATCGGACGCCGCTCTGATCGTGAACATGGCGACACCGACGAACTCGGGAAGATCGTGAACACGGAGCGTCATCTTACTCACCACGCCGAAGCTCCCGCCGCCGCCGCCCTTCAGCGCCCAGAACAAGTCGGGATTCGTGCATGCGTTCGCGATTCGAATCTGGCCGTCCGCGGTGACTACTTCGGCTTCGAGCAGACTCCCCGCGGCGGTGCCGTAATGCTTCGAGAAACTGCCGAAGCCGCCGCTTTGCACCAGCCCGCCCAGGCACACCGTCGTGCATCCTCCGCCCTGGACGTATTTCCCGCTTTTGGTTGTAACCGCGTCGTACGCCTGCATCCCGATCGTTCCCGCGCCCACACTCACCGCCGGACACGGAGGCATCGTATGCTCACAACCTTGCGCAACGAATTTGTCGTGCATCTCGATATCGTTCATGTGCCGGGTCCAAATCAGCAGCGAGTCAGGCGCGTTGGAGGTGCCCTGGTAGCTATGACCGCCGCCCTTGACCACCAGTCGCAAATCGTTTTCGCGTGCAAAATTCACCGCCGCCGCGATGTCCAAAACGTTTCGCGCCGCGACCGCGTAAACACTCGGCTTGGTCGCCCATGCGTCAACCCATCCGAGCGTCTCCGTGAGCCCCGGCTGATCGCCGACAAAGTATGGATTCCTGATATTCTTGAGCAGCTGCTTGGCGGCATCGCCTTCCGGATCGGTCTTCAACGCCGAAAGCGGAAAATCGACCTTAATCAAATTTCCCCCAACCGCGTCACTGAGTTTCTTCCACGCCCCGTCCGACGGCCATCCCGCATCAGAAGGCCGCCGCCGCCGAAACGCCGCACCAGCCGCCAACACCCTCCGCGACAACGGCAGGAACGGCACCACCGCCGCCGCCCCAATCGCCTTCAAGAATGCTCTTCTCTTCATTAAGTCCCTGCGCCGCACAAATCTGTTCCGCTCAGCGCCACACCAGCGCGCCTCTCCCCTTTTGTGCGGCGCGATTGTCCGATGTGCCGCGCACCAATGTGCAATCGCAATGCCACCACTAGACTCCAACACCCACGGAATGTTTTCCCTCGCCGTACCCGCATCAAAGCCCCTGCATGCAGCCCAGCAATGTCACTCCGCCGTATTCCGCCGATCCTTTCAAAGGGTTAATCTTTTCAGGCGGCCGAGAGCAAAATACCGTCCTCGGGATTTTGCGATTGAATGGACACTGGGTGCAGGGGTCACCCCTGCCGCCCCGCGCGCAGCGGTCTGAATCCCATTCCTGTTTCAGGCACGCCCGCTAAGCCGCCATCTCCAGCCGCGCCAATCCGCGCAAAAAATACGACCCCTTATACGTCAGCGCCGCCCCCGGACTCTTCAACTTCAAGGCCGGAAATCTTCCAAGCGCACTCTCAATCGCGATCGCTCCTTCCAACCGCGCAAGCCCCGCCCCGATACAAAAATGAATCCCTTCGCCAAACGCCACATGATCATTCGGCGCGCGCGCAATATCGAATCGCTCCGGATCCTTGAATTGCGCAGGGTCCCGATTCGCCGCCGCGATGATCACGAACACGCCCATCCCGGCCGCTATCGGAGTCCCGCCGACTACGGTGTCTTTGGTCGCGGTCCGGAACGTCGCCTGCACCGGCCCGTCGTATCGCAGCATCTCCTCGATCGCTCCGCGCATCAGCTCCGGCTTCGCGCGCAACGCAGCCATCGCTTCGGGATTGCGCCCAAGAGCCAGCATCCCGTTGCCGACGAGATTGGTCGTCGTCTCGTTGCCCGCGAGCAGCAGCAGCACCACGAATTGCAGCAACTCGTCGGCGCTGAGCGCTTCAGCCTGATCGTGCGCCGCGACTAGCGCGCTCACCAGGTCGGCCCCCGGATCCTTCCGCCGCCGGATGATCTCCGCGGCAAAGTATGCCTTCAACTCGGTGAACGCCCTCATGATCTCGTCAGGTATCGGCATCCCCGGCAGGGTATTGTCCGCCTCGACGATCTTGTCCGACCACTTTTTGAATTGCTGGTATTCCTCCGGCGGCACGCCCAGCAACTCGCTGATAACCATCACCGGCAGCGGAGTGGCGAGGTCCGCCATCACGTCGAATTCACCTTTGACCGCAACCTTGTCGAGCAGGTCTTTCGCGATCTGCCGGATACGCGGTTCCAGCTCGCGGATTCGCCGCGGCGTGAAATCGCGCGAGACCAGTCGACGCAGCCGCGTCTGGGTCGGCGGATCGGAGCCCAGCATCGACGGCGCATCGCCGAACGCTTTCCGCTGCTCGTCGAACCCCGCCCCAACCGGCAGCACGCTCGAGAACGTCGCATGATCCATCAGCACCGCCCGCACGTCCGCGTAACGAGCCGCGAGCGCAAATTTAAATCCCATATCCAAAACCCGTGGCGCCCCCGAAAGCAGCGCCCGGTAATGCGGATACGGATTGGCCCGAAAGTTCTCATCCCACGGATTAAAATAAATTTCCGATGCCGTCTGACCTGTTATCGCTTCGCCCATGATCAACTCCTGGCCTCTCCCGGACAGGGAGAGGCCGACGCTCGTCCTCGAGCGGCGGGTGAGGGTCAAAATTCCAAATTCCTTCTCTGCTCAGAACCCGCCCCCTCAATCTCCCTTACCATCGCGATACTCACGCGCTTCACCGTCTCCAATCCGCGCACAAACTCCGGCGGATCAATCTCCCCCGGCGCGGACAGCACCCGATCGATCGCCAGCGCTTCGAGCTGTCCGAATACGATACTGATCAAATCACTTAGTTTGTCTTGATGACCCACGGGCCAATCGAGCAGCGCGCTTATGCCCGCGCGAAATCCCTCGCCAAATCGGATACTCGCCGCACGCACCGCGTCGTTGAGCGCCGGATCGGTGCGCGCCGCCACCACCAGTTCCAGCCACGCATAGAATGTCGGCCCCTTGAACCCCGGCCACATCGCGTCGATCAGCACGGCAATCCGATGCGCCCGGCTTCCCGACGGCGGCTCCGCCACTGCCGCGCTCATTTCGCGCAGCCGAAGTTCGAACACATGCTCCAGCGCGCTCACCACGAGTTCTTCTTTCTTGGGAAAATGATGCAACTGCGCGCCGCGCGAGACGTTCGCGCGACTCGCTATTTCCGTGGTCGTCGTGCCCGCATATCCACGCTCGAAAAGGCACGCAACAGTCGCGTCCAACAACCGCCGCCGCGTCTCAGCACTCCGCTCATCCTGCAAGGACGACATTCGCTCCGACCCTCCGGACTCTTGAAATAATGGAGATTGTCAGATAACATACAGGAGTGATTGATGCAAACAGGCGTGACTGTATCGTCGCACCAACAACTCCAAGTCTGTGAATACCCCCGATTTCATTTCAAAAATCGCCGACAAACTACAATGCTCACCCGCTCGCGCCGACCAGATCCTCCGCGCCGTCCTGCATGCGCTGCGCGACGGGCTGGATGATAGCGAGTCCGCCACGATCGAATCGTCGCTCCCCGTGGATATGCGCGCGCTCTGGCCCAAGGATCGCGGCTCTCGCCCCGGACTCGCCGACCTCGGCGATTTGGGCTTTCTTGGCCGCGTGAATGAATTCGCGGCAAGCAACGGCAATGTGGAGACCAAGCAGATGGTCGCGGTTACGATCCAGGTTTTGATGACCGCGATGGCGATTCCCGCCGACGATCGTCAAGCAGCATGGTCGGCGCTAACGCATTTACCGCCCGACAAGAAAACTGTCTGGATGAAACTGTTTCGCAGCGCGTGCTTTCCGGTCGAGCTTCTCGCTCAACGGCCGGTAAAAGCGGGCCGTCGCTTTTCCAGGAACGCCCGCACCCCTTCTGCGATAATCCTCGCTATCAAAACATCGCACCACCATCGCCGATACTGTCTTCACGTCGCGTTCTTCGCGATCGCGCAGGCTCTCGCGAATCGCAACCTTCGCCGCCGCCATCGTGAGCGGCGCGTTGGTGGCCGTCTTGAGCGCGTAGTCGCGGACGTTCTCCTCGAGCTTCTCGGCATCGACCACGCGATTGACCAGTCCCATCTGCATCGCCTCGTCCGCGTCGAAGAGCCGCGCCGACAGCAGGATGTCACGAGCGTTGGCCGGACCAACCGTTTGCGCGAGCATGGTCACACCCTCAAGGGGATACGCGAGTCCGAGCCGTGCCGCCGGAACGCCGAGCCGAGTTCCGCGCGCGGCGATACGGATGTCGCATGCGAGCGCGACCTGCACGCCGCCGCCAATACACACTCCGGAGATCATCGCGATGACCGGCTTGTGGCACTCGACGAGCGCCGCGATTGCGCGATTGGGCGCCTCGCGATACGCGCGCGCCTGCGCCGCATCGGCGCGCATCGCCGGAAACTCCGAGATGTCCGCGCCGGCGACAAATGCCTCGGCAGTCGCGCCGCGCATTATGATCACGCGCACCGCATCATCGCTCGCCAGTTCCGCGACGCCTTCCGCGATACGCTGCCAGGTCTTGAGATTGAGCGCGTTGCGAACATGCGGCCTGTTCAGCACCAGCCAACCGAGCGGCGCCTCGTGGCGAACAATCAACGGATCGATTGAACTTTCATCCTTCACGGCATCACTCCCTAAAGCTTCGCGATCACCTCGTCATGGAGCTTTTCGAGCCCGCGCGTGAGGCCGTCGGCGTCGAAGCCGGGCGGCGCGATTACGACTCGCGATACTCCGATATCCTCGAGCGCCTTCAATTCGTCCACTCGCGCACGGCCTATGCACGACAACTCGATCTTCTTTGGATCGCGACCAACTTTCTCGGCCTCGGATTTCATCAGCGCGAACAGTTCTTTCAGCTTTGGAATGTCGCCGAGTGCCGGAAAAAATCCGTCGCCGTAACGCGCCGCGCGCTTTGCCGCCGCCGGCGAATGTCCGCCGACATGAATCGGCACTCCGTTTTTCTGGATCGGTTTAGGAAAACATTTCACCGGCCCGAAGTTAAAATGCTTGCCGTGAAACGTCGACGCGCCCTCGCTCCACAACGCGCGCAAGGATTTGATCGCCTCGTCGGTCCGCGCGCCGCGGGTGTGAAAATCGAGGCCGAGCGAAGTGAACTCTTCCTCGAGCCATCCGCTGCCGATGCCGAGGATCGCGCGCCCGTTCGACAACACGTCGAGCGTCGCCATCTCCTTGGCGACGTACAGTGGATGCCGTTGCGGAAGGATGAGCACGCCGGTGCCGAGCTTGATCGTTTTAGTCACCGCCGCTGCAAACGCCAGCGGCAGAATCGGATCTGGTATCGCGATATCCTCGCCGCCGGGAATTTTGCCGCTCGTCGAGTACGGATACGGCGACTTGTAGTCCTGCGGAATCACGACGTGCTCGACGGTCCACATCGATTCGATTCCACATCGCTCCGCGGTAGTCGCAAGATGCGCGAGCAGCGCCGGATTGCTGAACGGTCCCGAGTTAACGAACATCAAGCCAAGTTTCATCTTCTGCCTCGTGCGCGATCGGTTGGCGCGATCGTTTGGATAGTTCGCGCCTAATCTATCGCCCCGCTGTCGCAATTGAAAAGGCAGCCCCCGCATCTTTCGCTTGTTCAAATTTCGCGCTTGTTCAAATTTCGTAAGAGCGTTAGTTAGTTGAGTTATGGATATTGGAAAAGTTGGAATCTGGTTTTTCCTCGACGCGATGCCCGCCGTCGAGAGCGCCGAGTTCGCGAAGAAAGTCGAAAAGCTCGGCTACCGCGCGCTCTGGATCCCCGAGGCGGTCGGCCGCGAACCCTTCGCGCACGCCGCCTACCTGCTAGACCACACCGAGCGGCTCTCGATCGCAACCGGCATCGCAAATATCTGGGCGCGCGACGCGATGACGATGGGCGCGGCGTCCAAGACGGTCGCCGAACTTTCCGGCGGCCGCTTCGTGCTCGGTATCGGCGTCAGCCATCAGCCGCTGGTCACCGGTCTGCGCGGCCACAACTACGACAAGCCGTACACTTACATGAAAGAGTACCTGGCGAAGATGAAGGGCGCGCTCTATCGGGCGCCGATGCCCAAAGAGCCGGTGCCGGTGGTGCTCGCCGCGCTGCATCCGAAGATGCTCGCGCTGTCGGCGGCCGAAGCGAACGGCACGCATACTTATTTCGTTCCGCCTGAGCATACTGCCAAGGCGCGCGCGCAAATCGGACCGACTGCGATGCTGTGCGCGGCGCAAGCCGTCATCCTCGAAACCGATGCGGCCAAGGCTCGCACCGCTGCGCGCGAATATATGAAGACCTATGTTCCGCGCCTGCCCAACTACACCACGAATTTGAAGGCGCTCGGATGGGCCGATGCGGAATTCGAAAATGGATGCTCCGATCGACTGGTCGATGCGATCGTGGCGTGGGGCAGCGAGGATAAGATTCGCGATCGCATCCAAGCGCATCTGAAGGCCGGAGCGTCGCACGTGTGTTTCCTGCCGTTGCGCTCGGACAGCGCGCCGCTTCCTGATCTTCGCGCGATAGAGGCGTTCGCTCCGCGATGAGCTCGTCATCTATGCGCAAACTTTCTTCCGCGTCGCTGGTCAGTTTTGTTTTGCCGATTATGGTGCTCGCGATAGCTATCGCCGGATGCGCATCGCATGACGAGCAGCAGGCTCAGCAGGCCGAAGCTGCCGCGATGCGAGCGGAGCAGTCGGCAACGCGTGCTGAACAAGCCGCGGCACAAGCGGTCGACGCGGCGAACAAAGCGACCGAGGCCGCCAACCGCGCCACCAAGGCGGTCGAGGACGCGACCGCGGAAATCAATCGGGTCGCCGACCATCTCGATGAAATGCAGCGCGACCGAGAAGCCGCAACCCACGGACGCCGCCTCTCGCACGTGACGAAAGCGGCGCGGCGCGCAGCGGCCGCATCGCCGGCCAGCACGCCGGCCGCGGAACCCTCGACATCACCCGGTGCCGCGGCCGGGGACGCGCCGAAGTAGCGCAGCAATCGCAGCAATCCCAACGCAGTGGCTGATCCAATTAAATCTGAAACTCAGCGGACGCCGACCGAGGCCGACATCCGCGCTGAGAATCTGGCGCCGCAGGTCCGCCGGCACACCTGGATAAATATCGCGGGTCCGATCGCCGCCGTGTTTCTCGGAATCTTCGGAGCCGCGATGTATACGCGGCCTCTTTATGTTCTCAGGTTTGTTCAGCAGACGCGGCTGGGATGGTCGGGGGTGGCGCAAAACGATCTCGCGCTGAAGGACGGGCTCATCACTTACCTCATCACCGGCGGCTACTCGGGCCAGGAACCGGTGGTGATGATTCACGGGCTCGGCCCCAACGCGGCGCTGGTCTGGCGCGGCATCATGCCGCCGGTCGCCGACGCGCATTACAAGGTGATCGCGCCGAACCTGCCCGGCTTCGCTTCGTCAGATCACAAGCAGGTGCAGTACACGATCGCGTACCAGGCCGAGGCGATCGCCGAGATGATCGACCAGATGAAAATCGATCACGTGAACCTGATCGGCAACGATCTCGGCGCCGACGTCGCGCTTTACTACGCCGTTGAGCATCCCGACAAAGTCGAACGCCTGGTGCTTATCTCGGGCGGACTGGTCGGCGCGCGCGGCGCCGAGAAGCTGCGCAAGGGAATGCTACCGACCGACGCGGAAGCGATCCGCGCGCAAGTCGAGGCGAGTTTTTTCGACCTGCCGCCGATGCCAGAATTCATTTACCAACGCATGATCGCGGAGTTGGCCAGCGACCTTCCCGCCGAGACCGACATGCTCAACTCAGTGCCGCGCGACGAAGCGCATATCCGCTCGAAGATCGGACAGATCTTCAACACCCTCACGATCATAATGTGGGGCGCGAAAAATCCTTACTTCGGAACCGCCGAGGGCGAAGCGGTGCATGCCGCGCTGCCCGGCTCCGCCACCGTTACGTTCAAAACTTCGGGTCCCTATCCCCAACTAGAGCATCCCGACGATTTCGCCGAGTCGCTGATCTTCGTAATCAAGCAGGAAGAAGGCGGACGTTAGTCAAACGCGCTCGCACAAAAGAATGCTTGCGCGGTGCGCATGCGTCTGCGATAAGCGGATTTGAATCCCGCAAAGTGAGGACGATGAAATGAAGCTCTACAATTTGAATCTCTCCAACTTCGCGACCAAATCGCGGCTCGTAATTTACGAGAAGGGTATCAACGTCGAGATTGCGCCGATTCCGGGCGGCGATCTCAAATCCGCCGAATATGCGAAAGTGAATCTGCTCGGCAAGACTCCTGCGCTCGATGCGGACGGGCTGCTGATTCCCGAATCCGAAGTGATCAACGAATACCTCGAAGACAAATTCCCGACTCCGGCGCTGATTCCGAAAAGCCCGGAGGGGCGGGCGAAAGTGCGAATCCTGACCCGCTTCCACGACCTTTATCTCGAGCCGCCGCTGCGAGCGCTGTTCGGACAGATGAATCCGAAGACTCGCGACGCAAAAGTTGTCGAAGAGAAGGTGGGCGACTTCAAGAACCGGCTCGATCAACTCGAAAAGATGCTCGCGGACGGCGGCTATGCATGCGGCAACGACTTCACGCTGGCCGATTGCGCACTCGCGCCGACGACGTTCTTCGCGACCAACCTGATGCCGGCCTTCGGCCTACAGCCGCTCGAGGGACGTCCCCGTCTCGGCGCGTGGTGGCGCAACGTGCAGACGCGTCCTTCGGTGAAGAAGGGGCTCGGCGAGATGGCCGAGGCGCTGGCCGCGATGCAGCGCGGCGGCCGCTAGAATCTATTTTGGCGATTGCAAAAAGAGCGGGGGCATCGTCGTCGATGCTCCCGCTTTAACTGCTACCTGCGGCTGCGAACGATTGCGAATACGGCGACTGCGCACCAGGTGGCCTCGAGCACGACGAACGGCGCAAATCCGATCAGGTACGACGCGTAACAGGAAATTCCGGCGCCGACTGCGTTCATGAATTGGTAAACGCGCGAATCGGAGGCCAGCAACCCGAACAGGTTCAGGAAGAACGCGATCAGCAGCGTCGCGACTCCGATCGATCCAGCGACTTCCGATAGAGACATGTCGAATCTCTCCTGCAACCGCGCGCGCAACGGTATTGTTTAATTGTTTAACTTTCCGCGCTGATGATCATGACGAAATCTCGCGGGACTTTGGAGACTAGCTGAATATGCCTTACCTCGATCGCGATTCGGTGCGCATCTACTACGAAGAGCATGGGAGCGGGCCGGCCGTGTTGCTTTCGCATGGCTACAGCGCCAGCGCTCGAATGTGGAGTGGCCAGTTCGCCGCGCTCTCCGATTTCTATCACGTGATCGGTTGGGACATGCGCGGTCACGACCGCTCCGATTCGCCGGACGATCCCGCGCTCTACTCGCACGAACTGACCGTCGGCGACATGGCCGCGGTGCTCGACGCATGCAACGTGAAGAGTGCGGTCATCGGCGGTCTCTCGCTCGGCGGGTTCATGTCGCTCGCGTTTCATTTGGCGCATCGCGATCGAACGGCCGCGCTGATGCTGTTCGACACGGGCCCGGGCTACAAGAAAGACGACGGACGCGAAGCATGGAATCGCATCGCGGACAGCATGGCGCACGCCTACGAAAAGAAAGGCCTCGCCGCGGCGGGTGCGAGCGCTGAAGTGACTATCGCGCAGCATCGCAGCGCGGCCGGTCTCGCGCACGCGGCGCGCGGTATGCTCGCGCAGAAGGACGGCAGTGTGATCGAGTCGTTGCCTGAAATCAGAGTGCCCACGCTGGTGATTGTCGGCGAAAACGACAAACAGTTTCGACCGTCGGCGGATTACATGGCGGCCAAAATTCCCGGCGCCGAGAAAATAATTCTCGAGCGGGCCGGCCACGCCGCCAACATTGACCAGCCGGCCGCCTTCAACGCCGCCGTTCGCGCGTTCCTCGATCGTGTTGCCGCCTAGACTCGCCTTGTGGCGACAGGTGCCGCAAATCGACATGATAGAAGTTCGCCCAAACGCGGGCGAGGACTTGAAGGACTAGGCAAGAATGGCTGTTCCGCCACTCTCTGAAAATAATCGCAACCTGTTCAATACGCTGATCGACCATCACATCCGCTTCTCGCTCGCAAAGCGGCGGATCCAGTTGTCGAAGCATGATTGGTATCGCGCCACCGCGCTGGTGGTCCGCGACATGCTGATCGAAAAGATGCTCGCGACGCGCGCGCGCTTCGAGCGAACCAACGCGAAGAAGCTCTACTACCTGTCGCTGGAATTTCTGATCGGTCGCTCGCTCGAAAATAATCTGTTTAACCTGGGCATCATCGACACTTGCCGCGATTTTCTCGCCGAAAACGGAATCGACCTGCAGATTTTATTCGATGAAGAGCCCGACGCCGCGCTCGGCAACGGCGGCCTGGGCCGGCTCGCCGCGTGTTTCCTCGATTCGTTGGCGACCCTCGATCTGCCGGGTTACGCCTACGGAATCAACTACGAGTACGGTCTCTTCCGCCAGGAAATTCGCAACGGCTACCAGGTCGAGCGCCCCGATGCGTGGCAGCGCGAGATCTCGCCGTGGCTGGTGGCGCGTCCCGATGAGTCGTGCCGGATTCCGGTCTACGGGCGAATCGAGCACCGCATCGATCGCAAGGGCGAGTACAATCCGAGCTGGGTCGACAAGAGCGTCCTGATCGGCGTGCCTTATGATTTGCCGATCGCGGGCTTCGGCGGCCACACCGTCAACTTCGTCCGCCTTTATTCCGCCGGCTCATCCGACGAATTCGACATGCAGATCTTTAACGCCGGCGATTACATGAAAGCGGTCGAGCAGAAGATGCTCTCCGAGACCATCTCGAAAGTCCTCTATCCTTCCGACGCGGTCGCGGCCGGCCGCGAACTTCGCCTGCTTCAGGAATATTTCTTCGTCGCGTGTGCGGTCCACGACATCGTGCTTGGATTCGTCGCGCGCGGAGAAGACTTGTACGATTTTTCATCGAAAGTGGCTATTCAGCTCAACGACACGCATCCTGCACTGACTATTGCGGAGTTGATGCGCGTATTCATCGATGACTATGACCTGCCGTGGGCGACGGCATGGGACATCACGCGCGCCACGGTCGCATATACTAATCACACCCTATTACCGGAGGCGCTGGAACGATGGCCGGTCGGCCTGCTGGAGCGCGTCGTTCCGCGCCATCTTCAGCTCATCTATGAGATCAATCGGCGCTTTCTCGCCGACGCGGCCCTGGTTTGGCGCGACGATCCGGAACGCCTCAAGCGGGTCTCGATCATACAGGAGGGCTACGAGAGCCAGGTGCGGATGGCGCATCTGGCGATCGTCGGCAGCCATTCGGTCAACGGTGTCTCGAAGCTTCATAGCGAACTCGTGAAAACGCGGCTGGTTCCCGAGTTCTACCAGCTGTGGCCGGAGCGTTTCAGCAACAAGACCAACGGCGTGACCCAGCGGCGATGGCTGTTGATGGCGAATCCCGGGCTCGCGAGTTTGCTCGACGCAACCATCGGGGCCGGATGGGCGACCGATCTCGCGCAACTGAACGGAGTTGAGAAGTTCGCCGGAGATTCCGAGTTCCAACGCCGCTTCACCGCGATCAAACGCGCGAACAAGGAGAGACTCGCGCGAATCGTCAACAAGCTCGCCGGGGTCGACGTCGATCCCGCCGCGATGTTCGACATTCAGGCGAAACGGATCCACGAATACAAGCGGCAACTGCTGATGGCGTTGGGGATCGTGCACCGGTACCTGCAGCTCGTCGATGACGGCGTCGAGCCGCCGGTGCCGCACACGTACATCGTGGCGGGCAAGGCGGCGCCCGGCTACTGGGCGGCGAAAATGCTGATCAAGTTAATCAACAGTCTCAGCGACGTGATTAACAATGACCCCAAGACGCGCGAGTTGATCAAGGTCGCCTTCATGCCCGACTACCGGGTCTCGCTCGCGGAGAAAATTATTCCCGCCGCCGACGTGTCTGAACAAATCTCCACCGCCGGCCGGGAGGCGTCGGGCACCGGCAACATGAAGTTCGCGATGAACGGCGCGCTGACCCTGGGCACCCTCGACGGCGCCAACATCGAGATTCGCGACGCAGTCGGCGCCGAGAATATGTTCATCTTTGGCCTGACCGCGCCCGAGATCGAGGAACTCACCGTGAAGGGCAGCTACCGGCCTCGCGACTACTACGAGGCGGACCCGCGCCTGAAAAGAGTGCTCGACGAGTTGGCGTCAGACCGCTTCTGCCCGGGCGAGCCTGGCCTCTTCCGGTGGGTCCGCGATACCCTTCTGAATCGCGATGACTATTTCCTGCTGGCTGATTTCGGTTCCTATATAGGCGCCCAGACTGAGGTTTCGACTGAGTACCAACATTCCGACGTGTGGGCTCGCAAGGCTATACTTAATGTCGCACGCATCGGAATGTTTTCCAGCGACCGCGCGGTTACTGAGTATGCTCGCGAAATCTGGCATCTCAATCCGTGCTGAGCTGGCTCGCGGTTTCCAGAGGAGTTTTCAATGAGTAACGTTTCAATGCTCGAAGAGTCGAAGCCGCCGTTCGCACAAGTACTCGGAGTCAAATTCCTGAGCGCGACGCCGGAATGCGTCAAGGCGGAAGTCGTAGTCCGCGAGGATCTATGCACCCGGCCCGCGGTTCTTCACGGCGGAGCGATCATGGCGTTCGCCGACACCTTGGGCGCGTGCGGAACCGTGCTCAATCTGCCGCAAGGGGCGGGCACGACCACGATCGAATCAAAGACAAACTTTCTCGCACCAGCGGCCGTCGGCACCAAGGTGATCGGGGAGTGCACCGCGGTGCATCGCGGCAAGCGCACGATGGTCTGGCAGACTCGCATCACGGCCGAAAACGGTCGCCTGATTGCGATCGTAACGCAGACTCAGATGGTGCTCGAGCCGCGCACCGCCTGACAGACGTATAGCTACCTAGTCAGGGAATCGGACGCGAGTACTGAGTTAGTGTGGCGAGCGATCATGAGATCTTCGTTGGCAGGGATGACTCGCACGGCGCATCGACTATTTGCTGAGCTGATGGTATGCGCGTTGGATAGATTGCGCTTCTGATCCAGTTGTATGCCGACAAATGCCAAGCGGCGGCATGCTTGCTCGCGAATAGGTGCCGCGTGTTCGCCGATGCCGCCGGTGAACACCAGAAGGTCCAGGCCACCGAGGGCGGCTGAGTAAGAGCCTACCTGCTTGGCTACCTGGTAGCAGAACATCTCGATTGCTTGCGACGCTCTCGGGTCGGAATCGCTTTTTTGTATAAGCGTTCTCACATCTGAGCTGATTCCCGACACTCCCAGAAGGCCCGATTCATGGTTGAGGAGTTGATTCAGGCGCGCGCTACTATAGTTCTTCTGAGTGAGCATGAAGAGCAGCACACCAGGATCGAGATCGCCGCTTCGGGTTCCCATCATCAAGCCGCCGGTCGGCGTTAGTCCCATCGTAGTGTCTATTGGCTGTCCGTCGCGCACTGCTACCATGCTTGCGCCATTGCCCAGGTGAGCGATGACGATCTTGTCGGGTCTAGCTGCACCGAGGGTCTGCATTATGTACTCATAAGAGATGCCGTGGAAGCCGTAGCGGTGCACTCCTTCGTCCCATAACTCGCGTGGAAGCGGTAAGCGGCGCGCGAACTCGGGTATCCGTTGATGAAAGCCCGTATCGAAGCAGGCTACCTGCGGAAGATCGGGAAACCGCGTAGCTATTGCTTCTATAGCCTGGATCTCGATCGGCAGATGCAACGGCGCGAACCCGACCAGGTCGCGCAAGGAAGTTATCAGTTGAGCAGTGATGCGCTCCGGCGCGAAGTGCGTCGGCCCGCCGTGGACAAGCCGATGCCCGGCCGCATCTGGCTGCGGCAGACTAAGACCATTCATCGACTCAAACGCGGCCAGCACTGCAGCTTTGGAGTCCTTGAACCTGCCGGATGTCTCACTTCTATCCTTAGCGCCAGCGCGTTCGATCGATAGCCGCCCGCGATGTGGATTTAGCTCAACTTCGCCTTGAGCCAGAAGTTCCTCAATGCCTTCCTTGAACGCGTACAACGCGAATTTCAAGGACGATGATCCGCGGTTGATACTAAGAATGTTGCTCACGGTCGGTCAGGCGGGCGCAGTCCATTTCCAGTCGTTTATTTCCGGAATATCCTGAAAATGTTTGTCCACGTAGCTGCGATGCCGCTCGAGCCATCCGTGACACAGTTCGACCACCTTGTGAGAGCCCGGAATCGCTGGTGCTCGCCGCAATGCCTCTATGCATAGGTGGAAGCGACTGGTCTTGTTCAACGCCACCATGTCGAACGGAGTCGTCGTGGTGCCTTCTTCGATGTAACCACGCACGTGAAAGCGCTCAGCATTGGTTCTGCCATGCAGGATTTCATGGATGGCCCGCGGGTAACCGTGGAACGCAAAGATCACGTGCGCGTCGGCGGTGAAGAGATCGAGGAAGCGTTCCTCGTCCATACCATGGGGATGAACATCGGGCGGCCAGAGCCGCATCAGGTCGACGACATTTACCACACGTACCTTCATTTCCGGCAAGTGTTTTCGCAGCAACCACGCCGCCGCGAGTGTCTCCTGCGTCGAAACGTCGCCGGCGCATGCAAGCACGATATCGGGCTTGCCGCCCACATCATTGCTTGCCCAGCTCCATATCGAAGCTCCTTGCGCGCAGTGTTCGCGCGCCGTGTCGATGTCCAGGAACTGAAGGTGCGGCTGTTTATCAATTACAATCAGGTTGATGTAGTCGTGGCTGCGCAAACAATGGTCAGCGACCGAAAGCAGGCAGTTAGCGTCGGGTGGCAAGTAGATGCGAGTAATGATGCCCTGCTTCGTCAGGATGCTGTCGATAAAGCCCGGCCCCTGGTGACTGAAACCATTGTGGTCGTTACGCCAGCAAGTTGATGTCAGCAGATAGTTCAGCGACGGTATTTGTTTGCGCCACGGCAGCTCGGTAGCGCAGGTCTTCAGCCACTTGGCGTGTTGCGCGGTCATCGAATCGACGATCATCGCAAACGCCTCATAGGTGGCGAACAGTCCATATCGGCCAGTAAGCGTATAGCCTTCGAGCCATCCTTGCTGGTTGTGTTCGCTAAGCACCTCCATGACTCGGCCGTCAACAGCTACATGATCGTCCTCCGGAATAAGCGAGCTGACAAGGCATCGGTTCTCAACCTCGAAGACATCGCCGAGCCGATTGGAATTGGTTTCGTCGGGACAGAAGAGGCGAAAGTTCCGCTGCTTCTCGTTGCGCGCGAAGATGCCGCGCAGCATCATGCCGAGTTGGCGAGTCGATTCGGCTAGCATGCTACCTGGTTGGTCGATCTTCAGCGCGTACCGTGTGTAGTCCGGGATCACCAGCGGCAGGGGCGCTTCGCCGCCGTTGGCATGGGGATTCGCGCTCATCCGGAGGTGGCCCTTGGGCGCGAGCTTCGCGAGTTCCGCGACTAGACGGCCGCTTCGATCGAAGAGCTCATCGGGTTTGTAGCTGCGCATCCATTGCTCGAGCATTTCGAGATGTTTCGGATTCTCCTTGACGTTGGCGAGAGGGACCTGATGCGCGCGGAAGGTACCTTCTATCTGGACGCCATCCACGACCTTCGGACCGGTCCACCCTTTAGGAGTGCGCATCACGATCGCGGGCCAATGGGGCCGCTGAGTAACCCCCCGGCTTCGACTGTCGTGCTGAAATTGACGGATTGCCGAGTAGCAGGCGTCGAGCGTCGAAGCCAACTGTTCATGTACCGCCATCGGTTCGTCGCCCGCGACGAATTGAACATCGTAACCGTGGCCGGTTAGCAGGTGTCGAATTTGTTCGTCGCTTTCACGGCCAAGCACAGTAGGACCAGCAATCTTGTAGCCATTGAGGTGCAGGATCGGCAGCACGGCACCGTCGCGCGCGGGATTAAGGAAGTTGATTCCTTTCCACGCACCTTCGAGCGGGGCGGTCTCCGCCTCGCCGTCGCCTATAACGCATGCGACGATCAGATTGGGATTGTCGAACGCGGCGCCGAATGCGTGCGCCAATGAGTATCCAAGCTCGCCACCCTCATTAATCGAACCGGGAACATGGGGGCCCACGTGACTGGGAATGCCGCCGGAAGTCGAGAATTGCCGGAACAGTAGCCGCATACCTTCAAGGTCTTGTGAGACCCTCGGATAGGTCTCCGAGTAAGTGCCTTCCAGGTAGGTCTGCGCGACGATCGCGGGACCGCCGTGCCCGGGCCCCGAGACATAAATCATGCTAGCGTCGTTGTTCCTTATGACGCGGCTAAGGTGAATGTAAACCAGGTTTTGTCCGGGCGAAGTGCCCCAGTGTCCGAGGAGTCGCGGCTTGACGTGCTCAGGTCTCAGCGGCTCCCGTAGCAGTGGATTTTCTTGTAAGTAGATCTGACCGATAGTCAGATAGTTTGAAGCTCGCCAATAGGCGTCGATCAGTTCAAGTTCTTGTGCCGCCGATCCGTTTTTCATATTTCATCGTCCCTATTTCGGCAACTTAACTCCAGTCGCGAGCGCATTGCATAGACAATCGGCGCCATGCCTCCACCTCCGGCGTATCAGTGCCGTTAAATGCGATTGTTTCTGCACTCTTCCTCCTATCTATGCTGGTGCAACCAATTCGCATACTATCAACGCATCAGAATGAATGTTTCAGCGCACGATTGCGTCCAAAGAAGTAGATTGCGCGATTTAGACCACCAAAAGGGAGAGAAAGAATGAAGTTTTCGATCGGACGCGGCGCAGCCGCCGCTGCTGCATCATCGATACTGTTGGCTATGCTTTGCCTGACTTCCGCGCGTGCTCAGGATGCCGACGAATCCGGCGCGGCGGACGCAAATCAGACTCCGTCGGTCGCGCAGGTCGCCGGCAGCTGGACCGGCACGAACACCAATATAGACAGATCACAGGGGAACAGCACGGGTCCCATGACCCTGGATCTCACTCAGAGTCAGAACAAAATCGGCGGCACGTTCAGCTTGACGACCGGCGATGAGACTCCAAGTGGAAATGTGAAAGGAAGTATCTCCAACAACCACCTCACGCTCACCTTTCATGCTACAAGCGGAACCAACCATCCTTGCACCGCGTCGGTCTTGGCGAAGGTTACCGGTGACACGATGGAGGGCGCCTACCTGGTCAATCGCATCGGCAGGCATTGCAAGGGCAAGGGAACTTTCGAACTTACACTTACGCCATAGCAAAGATCTTGAATTAGGATGGCGGTACGGAGCTACGCGAACGACATCCTTCTCAAAGGCGGCAGCGGGCGCGTCTCATCGCTATCAAGCAAGTCGTCGAGCTTCACCGCGAGACGCATAGCGCCTTGACGGACGTATTGACCGCTAACGTCCTGCAAACAGGTATCGGGCGGAGCAGGGAGATCATAGCACCGATACCAATGCGTGCGTCTGTCAGGATTTCTCCGAACCGCGATGCGATAACGCCGCCGAACGTCGATCGGGAACCATACCTGAGCATCCAGCGTTAATAGTTTGTACGAAGATTTTCACCTTCCAGGCTGGAGGATGACCATAACCATGAAACTGCGGACACGGTTGAGACTCGCGGCGCTGCTGACGGTAGGGGCGTTGCTGATCAATGCCGGTTCATCGGCTCTGGCGCAGAGCCAGGGCAACAGGAGCGCCACGGCGGTTTTTTCCGGTGGATGTTTCTGGGGCGTCGACGCGGTCTTCAAGCATGTGAAAGGCGTATCCAAAGTTGTTTCCGGATATGCGGGAGGAAGCGCCGACACCGCGAACTATGAAACCGTCAGCACCGGAACGACGGGACATGCTGAGTCAGTGCAGGTTACCTATGATCCATCGCAGGTGTCGTACGACGATCTGTTGAAGGTATTTTTTTTCGTCGCTCACGATCCGACCGAACTGAATCGACAGGGCCCGGATTCAGGGACTCAATACCGGTCCTCGATTTTCTATGCGGATGACGAACAGAAGAAAGCGGCGGACGATTTCATCGCGCAACTCGATCAGAAGAAGGTGTTCGACAAGCCGATCGTAACCAAGGTAGTACCGCTCGGCGGCTTCTATCCGGCTGAGGCGTATCATCAGAACTATCTCGCTTTGCATCCGTATCAGCCATACATCATGATCAACGATGCGCCGAAACTCGAAGCGCTAAAAGAAAAGTATCCGGAGCTCTATCGCAGCTAACGCGTCAGGCTGAGGTGCTGGAGCGCGTCCTCGACTTCGGCGACGATCTGTTCGCGCTGGCGCGTGGTGTCGATGCGCAGATGGTTTCGCGATGGAATCTCCCGGGTCGGCTCGAACTCGGCGCGTTGCTTTTCGTAGATCTCCGGCGTCGCGTCCGACACTTCGCGGCGTTTCGATTCGCGCAGCTTAAGGCGGCGTAGCGCTTCGTCTTCGCTGACGACGCATTCGACGAACAGCACTGGCACGTTGCTCTTCGCCGCCAGATCGAGTGCACGATGCCGGTCGGCAGCTGATTTGAACGTTGCGTCGAAAATTGCCCCGCGGCCGTCGCTCAGCAGGCTCTCCGCTTCGTGGAGCATCGCGTCATAGGTGAGCCTCGTAAAACGATCGGAATAAATGTCTTTCCCAAAGCTGGTGCGGACGTGCTCGTGCGCCGAAACCGCCGCCAGACGTTTGCGGACCCGGTCCGAGTTGATCGATGCAAAGCCGTTGCGATGCTGCAGCAGGCGGGCGACGGTCGATTTGCCCGTGCCGGAAAGCCCGCACACTACGATCAGAGCCGGCTCCAAATGCGTCCAGTGGAGACAGATCCTTAGCAGAAGTCCGCCAGAAAACCAAAATTATGACAATTTTTCGCGGTACCGGCTCGGGAGTCAAAAGTGGCACGCTTCACGCCTTGGAGTATGGCCCGCGAAAAGGAAACCGCCGCCGCGATCGACCGGCGCTTTGCGATAGCGGTTTTCTCGCGCGACCAATCGGTCGTGAATATGATCGCCGAATGCATCGGCAATTCGTGGGTCATCGAGAAATTTGCCGATCCGCATCAGGCGCGCGCGTTTCTGCTTAATCCCGGCGTCAGGATAGTTGTGATCGACAATGAGGCGGTCGACGAATCGATTCGCGGATGGCTTCTCGACCAGGTCCGAAAGCGCGCCCCGCAGGCTCTGGTGGCCTACATCGCGGCGATTCACAGTGCTGAGACCGAGCGCCGTGCGCGCGGATATCGCGTTCAGTACTACACCTCGAAACCAATAAATCGAGAACTCACACAAAGAGTTTTACACTCATTCGCTGGCGCGACGCGTTAGTGGATCAACCATCGCATACTTCCGATGAGGACCGCGTTGAGTAGCGAAGGGACTCACCGTGTATCGATCGGAAGCAACTCTGACCACCCTTTTATCCTTTCCTCCACTGATCTTGAGAACTGTAAGCATGGTCTCATTCTTGCGACATCTTTAGTTATCTTCGAGCGAATTTCCGCGGGAGGGTAAAATGCTGGTCCGGGAGTACATGACGAAAAATCCGGTTACGGTAGAGCCCGACTCTAGTGCGTTCAGGCGCGGCGTGATTTCTGCTGGAGGCTCTCGACGTATCGAGCCATCGATTCGATTCTTCGCTTCACCTCCGCATCGCTCTCTGAGGTGAACTCCTTGCCCGGTTTCTGAAGGGTTGTTCCGAGGAAGGGCATCTGGATTCGCTCGTGCGACGGTATATTCTTGCGACCGTCAATAGTGTCCACGACCTCCGCGAACGGAAATTTCCCGCCATTTTTTTTCGCCAGCTGAGTAAGATCGGATGGCGGCAGCGTCATTGGGATGGTCGCGAGCGCTGGCCCATTGCCCTTGGCGTCGGAGCCATGGCAATCAGCGCAATAAGTTACGTAATCCTGCTTGCCTGACTGGGCGGCGGCAGGTCGGGCGCTCGATGCGAGGATCGCAATCAGCAACATGAATAGGCCGTCGCTCGTGCCGATGCGACGAATCCGCTTGGCCTGGAGATTTGAATTGCGACGCGACCAACTCGGTCTATCATCTTGCGGGTTCCCTTCCGACAAATTCGAACGGCGGGTTTAAATTAAGCGCTACCAGGCGCCAGTCGGGTATAATTGTGGAAGGCTATCACGAGCAGGTAGCGTGCTGGGAGTTCGTCTCAGATGTGCGCAGCCGCCCAGTTCGCCGCCGGTGATGACACGGCAGATGGTGTTGACTTGCCGCGCGCCGGGGCCCATCGCGCCCATGAACACGTTGGTGTCCTCGACGACTTCGAGCCGCCGGTCGATGCGGATCAAGTCGTTGGGCCGTCGCAGTGTCCACGCGTACGCGGTTCCGAGTTGCCGATGCGCAGGACGTTGCCCAACGATCCACGCGCCCAGTGGACTCACGTAGTCGAAAGCAATCTCGACATTTGCGCACCTTGCGTCGGCTGCATCCGCTTGCACACTGAGAAACGCTTCGACTTGCGCGGGCTTAAGGTAGTAGAGAAGTCCCTCTGCGAGGATAAGCGCGGGCTCGCCGGGAGCCCATGGCAGCGTGCTGAACAGGCTTGCGTCGGTTATATCGCCTTCGATGATTCGGCGTCGCTCAGTCTCCACGAAGAATTGCCGGCGGATCGCGATCACTTCTGGCAGGTCAAGATCTATCCAGGTGAATCGGCCGCCACCGGCTTCCGCCACCTGTTCAAAGCTGGCGTTGAGCCCGCAACCGACGTTGACGCACAATCCGTGCGGGTAGCGTTCGAAGAACTTTCGCGTCGTCTGAGCAAACCATTGTGAGCGCAGCGCTACCGCCCGCACCTCGTTGGCGTTGAGCGCGAACTGTCGCGGGTCGATCTCGAGTCTGCGCAGAATTTGCGCCGCCTGATGCTCCGCGAGTCCGAGCTCCGGCGCCTCGATGGGCGCGAGCGCTCTCGCCGCGAGCGCCACGAACAAGGTCGCCGGAACGCCGTGCAGATCATGCGTACGTGCGGAAAGCCTCATG
Source organism: uncultured delta proteobacterium (assembly GCA_963808235.1). Taxonomy (GTDB): domain Bacteria; phylum Desulfobacterota; class Binatia; order Binatales; family Binataceae; genus Binatus. The sequence continues at coordinate 214,064 of CAWEEQ010000001.1, read as the reverse complement.
TTGTGAGAAGGAAAATGCACTTGCCGATCGGCTCCATCTACGGTCTACCCTGTCAAGTACGGAGCCTACGATTAGCCCGAGACCCGGCTTGGCACAAGCTAGGGCGGAGAAGCGTCGAAAGGCGGAGTGCGGTTGAATACCGCGGGGCGGCCGCTCAGGCGGCCTGAGCTTCGCGTCCGCCGACGGCATTCAGCCAGTTGCCGACGGCGCGATGTAGTTCGACGGGATTTCCTGACATCAGCCAATGGTTCGATTTGATGACGATGCGAGTAGCTTGAGGTATCAAGTCGAAGTTGGGTTCCTGCCAGCCGAGGCTCTCATCGGCGACGACGAAGAGGGTCGGACACGCGACTTTGCGCACGACTGTGGAATGATCTTTGCTGACCGCGGCGCAGATCGCGATTAGCGTTTCGCGCGAGATCCGGGCTCGCCATTTGCCATCGAGACCGGGTGCGACGCCGCGCTCGAAAGCCCGCTCCAGGTCTGGATTCCAATTCGTATACTGAGGAAGGCTGCGCGCTGCATCTTTGGCCTCGTCGAGCGAGTTCCACGGACCCAGCTCGCTCGCGAACATAACGTCGACAAGCATCTCGGCCGGGATCGCAAGACCTGCCGCGGCGGAAGGATCGAGCAGGATTAGCGAGGATGCTGCCTCGGGATGAAGCGCGGCGATCATCGCTGCTACTTTCCCACCCCACGAATGCCCGCCCCAGATCACCTTGCCGCTAGCTCGCCGCCGTATGGCATCGAACACCAGCTCGGCGAGATCTTCCATCTGCCAGCTGGACGCTGGCGCACTATCGCCGTGGCCCGGCATATCGATCACAATGACATGCCTTCCGCCGACCGCGTCGGCGAGAGCTTTGAAGCAGAGAGCATTCCGGGCCGCCCCATGCATCAGCACGATCGGGGTCCCCTTGCCGCGCCTTTCGAGCGCGGAGAGCCGAACTCCATTGCTCTCCAGCGTTATGGATGCGAAATCGGTCGTCGAGGTTCCCAACTGAGCTATCCCTACTGCCAGTAGAAGTACCGTACCGGCTAGAGTGAAGCCAATCAAGTTGTTAGGTAACCTTAGCCTGTTTGTAGGGGAGTGTTTGGTCTGTTCGATTTATTGAGCCGCGCGCTCACGAACGTACTCGATCAACCGGATGCTCAGGAGTGCCCCAAGTATGAGCCCGTAGGTAACCGGCTCCCGTATGTCGCGTTTGACCCTCCATGTGAAATGAAGGACGGCAAGCGCGGGAGCCAGGTAGGCCAGGCGATGAAGCTGTTTCCAGCGAACGTAACCGAGCTGCCTGAGCGCCCGGTTGGTCGAAGTCAGAGCCAGCGGAATCAGTAAAACAAAAGTGGAAAATCCGAACAGAATAAACTTCCGCTTCAGGATGTCGTCCAGAATCGCGTGCCAGTCCCAGCCCTGATCGAGCATCGTGTAAGTGATGACGTGTAGCGCGGCGTAGAAGAACGCAAGCAGTCCAAGCATGCGGCGCAGGCGCATCGGCCACGTCCAACCGGCGATCGCCTTGAGCGGCGTGCAGGCCAGAGCCGCAATCAAGAAGACCAGAGCGATCAGGCCAAGCTGGTTCAGCGCCTGCGCAATCGGATCGGGACCCAGCGCATTCGTCGATGCGCGCATCGCAATCGCGGCGATCGGAACGAGCGATCCTGTCAGCACCGCGGGCTTAAGCCAGGGCAGCGGTGTGTTACCGGTAGCGGATCCCACGACTACACGAACCTGCTCAAATCCATTCCGCGGTAAAGCCCTGCGACCTGCTCCGCGTAGCCATTGAATGGCAGCGTCGGCCGCCGATGATACTCGCCGATCCGCCTTTCGGTAGCCTGGCTCCAACGCGGATGATCCACTGCGGGATTGACGTTTGCATAAAAGCCGTACTCTTCAGGCCCGGCCAGATTCCAGGTAGTTCGCGGTTGATTCTCGGTAAGACGGATTTTGACGATCGACTTGATTCCCTTGAATCCGTACTTCCACGGAACCACCAGCCTTAGCGGAGCGCCGTCCTGGTTTGGCAGCTGACGACCGTAAAGACCCACTGCCAACATGGCGAGCGGATGCATCGCCTCATCGATCCGCAAACCTTCGACATAGGGCCATGGAAGAAGATCGCTGCGCTGTCGCGGCATTTGCTCGGGATCGAGCAGCGATGTGAACGCGACGTATTTCGCTCGCGAAGTCAGCCCGACACGCTGCAGCAGATCGGCAAGCGGGAATCCGTCCCACGGTATGACCATCGACCACGCCTCAACGCAGCGCATCCGGTATACGCGTTCCTCGAGCGGAAACCACTTGAGAAGTTGCTCGATGTCGACGACCTGCGGCCGGGCCACCTCACCTTCAATCGTTACAGTCCACGGACGCGGTTTTAACGTGGAAGCGTTTTGCGCCGGATCGCTCTTGTCGGTGCCGAACTCGTAGAAGTTGTTGTAAGTGGTGACGCTCTCGAACGGGGTCTTCGCCTCGCCCGCGGCGTAGTCGGAGCGCCGCGAGATAGTTAGAACGCCGGCATCTGGGGCTTCGTTCGGATTGGGCAACGCCACGCTTCCCGCTGCCTTCTTGTGATCCTGTGCCCGCAGGCCTTTCATCAACCATAACAATGTACTGCCAACACCGGTGCTCGTTGCGGTGAAGAGCAACGAGTTGCGAATGAATTCACGCCGGCGCAGGTACAGTTTCTCCGGCGTGATCTCTCGCGCGGCAGGCGAGTTCGTTTTCGGCATCATCGGCAGTCGGCGCGGTGTGGGGAGCGCGCCGACAGTCCGGCGCGCTCCCCGCGATACGGATTCCTACGAAGCGGTATGCCCGCCCTTCTGCGTGCACTCGTCCGGGCTCGAGGTCATCACAAAGCCCTTGCCCTTGCAGCCGTTCTGACCCTTGCAGTCGTTCTGCGCGCTCTTGCAGGAGCTCTGCCCCTTGCAGGAGTTGGCGCCCAGGCACTTCGTGCTAGCGGCTTTCATCTCGGAGCCGCTCGACGGAGCCGCTCCCGAGTCCTGGGCCATTGCCGCCGACGCAAAAAACAGCGCCGCAACTGCTGAGGCAAGAATTGCACCCTTCGTTCCCTTGTTCATTCGTTATCTCCTGTTCCGCATCGCGGAGGGGTTTTTTAATGGCCGGTCTTTCAGCGCGATCCGCTCGATCCGCGGCCGCATGCATCTCAACTGGCCAATGGTGTGGTATTCCCGGATTGAGCTCAAAAGTTACAGCACCGTTTCGTACCAATCGGAGCCCGAAGGCCGTAACTTTTCGGGCGGCGCGAGGTAGTTTCCGTCAGAGGCTGATTCAGATGGTCGGTTTTAAGTCGGTAACTTTTAAATCGGTAACACTTTCGGCGGATGAAACCCTGCGAATGCTCTCATCATTCCAGTGGCTGGCGCCGCTGATGGTCCGGCTGTTCGTGGGATACTTTTTCTTCGAGACGGGATGGGCCAAGTTGCACAACCTTGACGCCTTTGCCCAGCACTTCATGCAATGGGGCATCCCTCATCCGGCTTTCAACGCCGCGCTCTCGGCGTACACGGAATGCATCGGCGGAGCACTCACCGTAGCCGGACTTGGTACTCGCGTCGTTTCTGTCCCAATGATGATCAACATGGCCGTGGCGATAATCACGGTGAAAATGAAGAGCGTTACTGGCCTCAACGACTTCGTTGAGTTGGACGAGCCGTTGTACGCACTAGCCTATTTCTGGCTGCTCGTTTCGGGCCCCGGCGTCGTGAGCGTGGACTACCTGATCCGCTCCGCGATTCATGCGCCTACAGCCGTCCCCGATGCAGCCGCGACTCAGCCCTGATGACTGATCCGTCTCTTGAACAGCCACAGTCCGACTGAAGCGGAGAGCGCGATTCCCGCCAGCGCAGGCAGAAAGTGCCAGACAAACAGATGCATCCCTTCGTCAATTGGGCATCTCACTCGCATCAGGGCAAAACTGCTCAAGAATGCCGCGGCACCGACCAAGGCTCCGTCGCGTCCTGCCGATAGTGGCGCACCGCGCCATACTGCAACCGTCAATGCGAGCCACGGAATGGCCGCCAGCATCAAGATCCCCACCGCACAGGGCATTCCCTGGTCAATGAAATTGCGCAGAGGCACCGCTCCGTTGAACGGCTGATGGACCAGCAGCAAAGCAGACGCCGCGGCAACCGAGAGCAGCAGGCCGAGCCCGATCGGTCGGGGTTCATCGCCGGGCACGGCTGAACGCAGCGCAAACGCGGCGCCGATCACGCCAGTGGCCGCAAAACCTCCGAAACCGATCAGGTACCAGGGATCTGCAAGCCGCAGCATGAGATTCGCCCGTCCCGTATGAACCACAATCAGGAGCAGCACCGCCATCTCAAGTGCCACCCACAGCGCCAACCTCAAGCTCGTCGGCCACAACCGGCGGACTGGTCGCAGATCGGCGACGATTCGCTCCACCATCTCGTGGTGCAGCGTTTCATGGCTCACTGGGGAGCGATTCATCAATTCACTCACCGATCAATTTCCTCAATGTCTTGTACGCCCGATGCGCTCTGACCCTTAGCGCTCCGACGCTGATTCCGGTGCGCTGAGCCGCTTGCTCGATCGACAGGCCTTCCAGTTTCAGCATCGAAAATGCCTCACGTTGCTGATCAGGCAGCTTAACCATCGCGTCTTGCAGGCTAGGATCCGATCGCGGCTCTTCGGACGCGGTCCGTTCAGGCATCTCGTCGGTCAGCTGTTCGACTCGAGCGCGCGTCCAGTAGTGACGTGCATGATCCGCGGCAACGTTTCGCGCGATCGCGAACAGCCACGGCTCCAGCGGGCGCGACGGTTGATAGGTGTGCCGCGCCTCGAAAAACGCCATCAGAGTGTCCTGGTAAACGTCCTCGAGCTCGTTACGATCTGCAATCCGGCGGCGCAAAAAGTTCGTCAGAATTGGACCAATATCGTCCAGCAGCGCCCGGCAAGACTCGCTGTCGCCGTCCTGCACGCGGGCCATCATCTCGGCCCGCCTGCGGCTTCGCTCCATAGCGATGCTGTCTATTTTCCTGGTCACGAACGTCGACCGCTGGGGGCATCGCGCCCACGGAATAGCCCAAGACGTATCGCATATCGGATTGAGGGGGACTGCGCCAGACAAGGAATACTCCAGAGGGAGTCCATTTAAATATCGGCGATCTGCCATCTTGAAGACGCTCGCGCGCATAACTTACTTCTGAACGCCATTGCGATTGTTACAGGCGGCATGTCGTAACTTTCCGAGCGACGACGCAAGCAACTCGACGACCGCGCCTTTCGCCGGTATCTTCGACCAATGGGAGCAGCTTGGCCGGCGAGCCTGTCATGACCGTCGAACACTGGATCGAGCTCAGGTGCCATCCGTCGACACGCGCTCGGGCGGTGCGCACCATCGGGGTGCTCGTACGCCGTTCCGCGAGCGCTGAACTCCAGATGACCTTCCGCCTCGATGGAGATATTCCGCGAATCTCGATCTCTCCGCCGGGCGCGACGGAACTCTGGCGCCACACCTGTTTCGAGGCCTTCATCGCGCTCGAAGGGCAGCCGGCGTATCACGAATTCAACTTCGCGCCGTCGGGAGAGTGGACCGTCTACGCGTTTCGCGACTATCGCAACGGCGGTCCTGTTCTGAGTGAAAAGATGCGCCCGCAGATTGCGTTGCGCTCAACCGGCAGCCAGCTTGAGCTCGACGCCCTCGTTAGGCTCGATCGTCTGTCTGCCATCCACCCACGTGCTGTGCTCCGTATCGGGCTCTCGGCGGTTATCGAGACGAGAGATGGGCTCTCGTACTGGGCGCTTCGCCATCCGGCCGACAAACCAGATTTTCATAACGCCGATGGATTCGCCCTGCTGCTTCAGCCACCGGGCCCAGATTAGGTCTCAGCATTTGACGAAGCATCCGCAACCACGAGGTCTCAGCCGTTGGCGCGTGGAACAGCTTCTATCGGAAGCGAAGAATGTCGATTCTGCCGGTAGCCGAGTTGAGGTTCTCTCTCGCCGCTTCCTTGGACATCACTACCAACCAAATCCGCTGATTGGATCCGCCGAGACGCCTGAAGTGTTCACGAGTTCCCTCGATGGTTTCGACTGTGTCACCTACATCGAGACAGTTGTGGCGCTCGCGCGCGCTTCTAATGTAGATGACTTCGCCGAGTGGCTGCGAAAGATTCGGTATGAACAAGGCCGCATTCAATGGGAACGGCGCAATCATTATATGACGCGCTGGATTCACAACAATGTACGCGCAGGAATAATCAAGCCGGTTTCAATGCCGTCGGTCCCGACAATCAGCAGGGAACGGATTCTGAATGTTGTGGCCGGGCTCGATCCGCTCCGGACTAGCGTAAAATGTGTACCAAAGGCGGCGGTGCCAAGGCTCGAACGATATTTGCAGAGCGGCGATCTGATTTTTTTTGCGTCGACACGCAAGAATCTCGATGTGTTTCATGCTGGAATCATCGTGCGCGATAGCAAGAGAGTGTCGATGCGGCATGCGTCGCGCAGCCAGGGCTCGGTCGTGGAACAGGAATTGAGCGAGTTTCTCAAGGAAAATCGGATGGCTGGCGTCATTGTCATGCGGCCGCAGCCGCTGACGCGGCGCAATGCGGTTCGCAGCTAAGATGATGGGCGGGGTGGCGCGTGAACATCGTTTATCCAAATGACTACTCGTCCGCGAGTATTAAACTACTCGTCGACCGCGCCGATTCCGATCTTCTCTTTCTCGGCGATCCGCGCGTGAATATCGACCCCGGCCCGCGCATGTTCGATCGAATGACGCAGGTCATGCGTGAAACGGGCGCCGGCTGGGCTTATGCCGACGCGGCGGGACATCCTCGTATCGACTATCAGAGCGGGAGCATCCGCGACGGCTTCGACTTTGGCCCGGTAGTTGGCGTGTCGGTTCAGGCTGCGCGCGAGGCGGGAATCGAAAGCACCTGGAAATGGGGAGCCTTGTACGACCTGCGGTTGAGGATCTCGGAAAAACATCCAATCGTGCGGATTCCGGAACCGTTGTACAGCGCGTCGATGACCGATGCGCGACCGACGAGTCAAAAGCAATTCGACTATGTGGATCCGCGCAATCGTGACTACCAGATTGAGATGGAGCGCATCGCTACGGCGCACCTCAAACGAATCGGCGCCTGGTTGCCTCCGCACTTCGAGATCGTTCCTGCGGCCGCGGAAGCATTTCCGGTAAAAGCAAGCGTCGTCATCCCGGTTCGGAATCGCGAGAGGACAATTCTGGAAGCCGTTCAAAGTGCGCTGGTCCAGAGCGCTGATTTCGATTTCAACGTGATCGTCGTCGATAACCATTCGATCGATCGGACGACGGAAATCCTGCGCGGTGTCAGCGATTCGCGCGTTAAGCACATCGTGCCCGAACGCACGGACCTTGGAATCGGTGGATGCTGGAACGAGGCGATATACTCAAGGCACTGCGGACAATACGCCATCCAGCTTGATTCTGACGACTTGTACATCGATGACGGCGTTCTTCGCCGGATTGTCGCGGAACTTGACGCTGGACCTTATGCGATGGTCATAGGCTCCTATACGATGGTCGACTTTTCGCTAAAGGAGATTCCGCCCGGTCTAATCGATCATCGCGAGTGGAGTCGTGAGAACGGAAGAAACAATGCGCTTCGCGTCAATGGTCTCGGCGCGCCGCGCGCATTCAACACTTCGGTTCTGCGCCGTATAGGATTTCCGAATGTCAGCTACGGCGAGGATTACACTGTAGCGTTGCGCATCAGCCGTGACTATGAGATCGGCCGGATCTACGAGTCGGTTTATCTTTGCCGCCGATGGGAAGGCAATAGCGACAGCGCCCTGCCGCTCGAGGTTGCGAATCGATACGATTCGTACAAGGACTGGCTCCGAACTATCGAGATTCAGGCTCGGATGCGGCGGTGATCCACAAAATAGAAGAACTGTTCGGACGGCAGGAGCGGGCATGGCCGCAGCTCGCGAAAGGGGTTGAAGGCCTCGCGCGAGCGACGACACGGCCGCTGCGGATCGATTGGTTCGACGTATTCATCCGTCACATTCCGCATCGGATGGGTAGCACAACGGCGTCGGTGGACCGCGAGTCGGTCGCGAAACGTCCCTGCTTCCTGTGCGCGGGGAATCTGCCTTCGGAGGAAGAAGGTCTGCGGTTCGACGAGGACTTTACGATCTACTGCAATCCGTTTCCCATCGTGGACCATCACCTGACGATCGCGCACCGAGAACACGGCTCGCAGCGGATCGCGAACCAGTTCGGAAATATGCTCGACATCGCGGCGGCCCTCGATGGATATTTCGTCGTCTACAACGGTCCGGAATGCGGAGCATCGGCGCCAGACCATATGCACTTTCAGGCAGGCTCGCGAGCGTTGTTTCCGATTGAGAAGGACACCGCCGGGCTGACTGGTGTTACCGTGCCGACCTACGCAAGAAATGTGTTCATACTTCGTGGATGGGATCGATCTGACTTGATCGATCGAATGGATCGCGCCATCGAACTGCTCGGGGAAACTACGGGCAAACGGCCGGAACCGATGGTCAACATCGCGGTCTTTCATGAGCGAGGGGAATGGGTCGCGTATCTGTTCCCGCGAGGAAAGCATCGGCCAGAGGTCTTTCACACCGGCGAACTGACGGTCAGTCCGGCATCGATTGATTTGTGCGGAATATTTGTAGTGCCGCTCGCACGGGATTTCGAAAGAATCACCGGTGACCTCATCGCCGCAATTTTTCGCGAAGTCACTTTGCCTGACGATCAGTTTCAGGAAGTCGCCGGCAAGCTGGAGAGTGCGCGTTGAACGTATCGGCAATGAACGTATCGGTGGGTCTGATTGAAGGGCGATCCGCCGTCGAAGTCGAATTGACGGGTACGTTTACCGATACTCACGGCAAGCCGTACATTGCCGGACGCCACAGATTTACTTCTGAACTTACGCTTACTCCGTCGAAGCCGGCATCGTGCGCGTTCGCGGTGAACGACATCACGATCGGAATCGGATTTCATTGGGAGCGCAAGGAGCGCCAGGTATTTCGCGGCGCCTTTCGCCTCATCAGACGTGAAGCCGGGCTGACGCTGATCAATGATGTTCCGCTCGAGGAGTACGTCACGAGCGTGATTTCATCCGAGATGAGCGCAAGCTGTCCGCTCGAACTTCTGAAAGCTCACGCTGTCATTTCGCGCAGCTGGCTGTGGTCTCCGAAGGCGAGTCCCTCTCCATCCGCGAGGGCGCTGCGCGAGGGACTCGATTCTCACGAAATCCTTCGATGGTACGGCCGCGAAGCGCATCCGGATTTCAACGTCTGTGCCGATGACCACTGCCAACGCTATCAAGGCATCACGAAGGCATTCTCTCCGGCTGCAGCCGAAGCGGTTCGCGCGACGGCGGGCGAGTTTCTCCGCTACAACGGCGCTATCTGCGACGCGCGATTCTCCAAATGCTGCGGCGGAATAACCGAGCGCTATGCGACCGCCTGGGAAGATGAAGACATTCCCTATCTTGAATCAACCTACGACGGTCCCGCGCAATCCAACTCTCACAGTCTTGAGACATGGATACGTTCCGCTCCCCCGGCTTACTGCAATACGGACGATTCGCAGCTTCTCTCACGCGTTCTGCCTGGATTCGATCAGGAGACCCGAGATTTCTATCGCTGGCGGGTCGCATACACACCCGAAGAACTCGCCGATCTGATCACTACGAGACTCGGCGCGGACCTTGGTCCGATTCGCGACATGGAAGCCCTTGGCCGCGGACCGTCAGGCCGAATTTATCGGCTGAAGATCACCGGAGAACGCGACTACGTCGTCATCGGCAAGGAACTGGAAATTCGCCGCGCCTTGTCGCGCACGCATCTGTACAGCTCTGCATTCGTCGTCGACAAGGAAGGCGGCCAGTTTGTTATAAGAGGAGCAGGTTGGGGACACGGGGTCGGCCTATGCCAGATCGGCGCGGCAGTCATGGCAAACGACGGCAAGACCTACACAGAAATCCTGCAGCACTACTATCGGCGAACCACCATCAGTGTCTGACTCCTCGCAGCTTCAGTTGCAGCCGTCCCAAATCTGCTCCATGTAGTAGTGATCAGTCGCGTTCGACGGTGGCCGCGTATTTTCGCAGGGCAGTGGAGTCTTGGTGCGCTTTGTCGAGGAAGCAATTGCCGATCGCCAACGAATCGATCGCGGTTCCCATGAAGCATCGCCACGCGTCATCCGGCGTACATACTATGGGTTCGCCTCGCACGTTGAAGCTGGTGTTGACCAGGACGGGGCATCCTGTGCGTTGTCTGAAGGCGCGCAGCAACGCATGGTAGCGTGGGTTGGTTTCGCGATGCACCGTCTGTACACGAGCCGAATAGTCTACGTGCGTAACCGCCGGAATCTCCGACCTTACGATGTTCAGCCGCTCGATCCCGAGTTGCGATCGTTCTTCAGCGGTGAGTACTCGCCGGCGTTCTTTCTTCACGTCGGCGACCAACATCATATAGGGACTGTCGCGATCAAGGTCGAACCAATCCTGCAAATCCTCACGCAACACCGACGGCGCAAACGGGCGAAACGACTCGCGGAATTTTACCGTCTGATTGAGCGTTCGTTGCGCGGCTGGACTGCGGGGGTCGGCAAGGATCGAACGAGCGCCGAGTGCGCGCTGCCCGAATTCCATCCGTCCCTGGAACCAGCCGAGAGCTTTGCCGGCGGCCAACGCGTCCGCGCTCGCTCTCAATAGAGTCTCGTCATCGCAGACCTCGAACCGGGCACCGGCCGCCGCCAGACGACTCTCGATCTCCTTCTGCGAGAACATAGGCCCTAAGTATGATCCGAGCATCAGGTCTTGACCCTCATTTCGACGTGGCTGCTTCAAGAACTGATGGTAAGCGGCGAGCGCGGCTCCAAGCGCGCCACCCGCGTCTCCAGCGGCGGGCTGAATCCAGATATTTTCAAACCGCCGATCGCGCCAGACCTTGCCGTTGGCAACGCAATTGAGCGCCACGCCTCCTGCGAGACAGAGATTCCTGAATCCGGTTTCGGCGGCGAGCGCACGCGTAAGCCTGAGTATCACTTCCTCGGTCACCGACTGGATCGAAGCCGCCAGATCCATGTCGCGCTGGGTAATCTGAGATTCGGGTTTTCGGGCCGGCCCGCCGAACAACTGCTCGAACTTCGCGCTGGTCATTCGCAGCCCTACACAATAGTCAAAGTAGCTGAGGTCCAAACGGAATGAGCCGTCCGCTTTCAAGTCAATCAGGTTGTCGAGGATCAAGTCGCGAAAGCGCGGTGAGCCGTAGGGCGCCAGACCCATCAATTTGTACTCGCCCGAATTGACCTTGAAACCCGCGTAATGCGTGAATGCGGAATAGAGCAGCCCGAGTGAATGCGGAAAGTGTATCTCCTTAATCATCTCGAGCCGCGTGTCGTTACCCAGGCTTGCCGAAGTGGTTGCCCATTCGCCCACTCCGTCGAGAGTGAGTATCACCGCCTGCTTGAAGGGCGATGCAAAGAACGCCGACGCTGCATGGCTCTGATGATGCTCGGCGAACAGTAAGCGGTCACCCAACTCGATTCCGCCGTTCAACTCCACCAGAGCGCGACGCAATACGCGCTTTTGAAAGAGCTTCTCGCGCAGCCAGACCGGCATTGAAGTACGAAACGATGTGAATCCACGGGGCGCGAATGCCAGGTAGGTCTCGAGCAGGCGCTCGAACTTCAGCAACGGCTTGTCATAGAAGACTACATAGTCAATCTCGCGCAGTGAGTGTCCTGAGTGCTTGAGGCAGAATTCGATCGCGTGCAGCGGGAACCGTGAGTCGTGCTTCTTGCGCGTGAAGCGCTCTTCCTGCGCCGCGCACATAATTCGGCCCTCGTCGATCAGCGCCGCGGCGCTGTCGTGGTAGAACGCGGAGATGCCGAGCACTCGCATTCTGGCTCAGAACAGAGTGTAGATGAAGGGAGCCAGCGCGCTGCTTTGAGTGATCACTAAGAGCGCGCCCATGATCGCGAAGACCAGAATCATCGGGAGCAGCCAGAATTTCTTTCGCGCCCTCATGAACCGCCAAAGTTCGGCCACAAAATTCATATCCGGCTCTTAGAACTGATCCTTCATCGATTCGGGTGTCGGGCCAGGCGGGTCGCGCGGTATCCAATAAGTTGCCGACCCACGATCCCACTTTAATCGCAAGCCATCTCGACGCAGTAGCCGCATGATCAGTCCAAAGGGAACGATGGTAGAAAAGTACAGGACCACCATCACGATCGGATTGGTTAGCTTCTGCATCAATCGTCCCAACCTCTGCCACTGCTGATTCAGTGGTCCAAGCAGAGTTGGCCTGATGAGACTGGTGACGAGGAACGCTGCGGCGAGAACTACCGCCCATGCTCGAAGCGACCCACCTCTTCTTAGCGGAGCCATCGCCACCACACCCCAGAAGGCGCTGAACAGAAGTCCAAAGAAGCGATCAGTAGAGCCGCGTGGGCTGTCGCCGTGCTCCAGGCGCTCGGGGAAATTCGAGTCGCTCGAAGTCTTCATCGCGGGTGCTTTGCATCCACCAACGGCTCGCCGACCTGTTTCCATAGATAAGCAGCGATCTCCTGGTTGGTCGCCGGCGACGGATGCCGATCAAGCTGCGTGAGCAGTCCATTCTTCAGATCACTCTCGGGAAATATGGAAGACAGCGCGATCACATCAAATTGATTCGCCCTCAAGCCCTTCAACATCGTCTTGGCCAACTCATTTTGATCCCATAAGACGATTACAAAACGAGTGCCGTTTTCCTTTAGCAAAGTTCGAGTCCTCTTCAGTACTGCCAAATATAATGGGAGGTCGGAGGGTTGCGATAGCTTCCCGGAGTGATTTTCGAAGAACCTCACGATCCAGCTCCTGTCGAGCCAACGGCGGCATGTCGCGTAGTCGGCACTATGATATTGTCCGGAGTAACAAGCTTCGTTATCTGGGCATAGATCGTACTTTGGTCCATCTTCCCATGGCGCACGCCCAGCGACCCGGCGCAGATGATCCGGGATTGCTTCATATATCGCCAGCTCGGGGGTGCCTGCTACACGGCGAATGAAGCCGGTTTCAATCTCTCTAAGCATCTGATGCGGCCCCCAGCCGTCGCCCGCGAAATTGAACCCCTCAAAGGTGCCTCTTGCTGCTCGCACAAAGTAATAGGGTAGCGTCTGATCGTCCTCGACCCCATGACCAAACATGAAAGAACAACCGAAGAACACGACCCTATAAGGTCCTCCCTGGACTGATGCAGGGATTTCTCTAAGACCGTTGCCGCCGAATCGGTACGTGACCTTGTCGATCCTCCGACCGCCGAGCGCTTCTTCAAATGTAATCGTCGTATTTGGTACGGGTCGAGAACCTATGTCTATGTCCGTCTGGTTTCGCCGCCATTCGACCGGTTTCGTCCTTGTGATAATGATCTGCGACCGGTTAGCAAAGTACATACAGGTCTCGACTACCGCCATACTGAACAATACTGAACTACAGATCAGTGCGCAGTTACGGACGACCTCAAGACGAGAGAACAGGGCGATTGTTATTGTCCACGCACCGGCTACTAGAAAGAAAACTACAAAAGGAGCTTCAATAGTGGATGACCATCCTGTCAATGCGATGCTCGCAACTACGAGAACCGCGATGGTTGAGAGCCTGGATTGTCGCATACCGGGTCGAGACTGCTACCCTGTGAGACGTTGCCCGACGCCTGGCATAATCCGTGCGGCGACCTCCGAAAGAATGGCCGACAGCATGAGGTGAGCCTTATCAGCGGAGGTTGGAGGAGGCATCAAAGACGCTCTGCCATAAAGCCTGGTGCGGATGCGGGACGCGTTAAAATCACTGCACCAGGCGAGCCCGTCGGACCACACTCGATCCGTGTCAAGTTTCGACCGTCGAATTGAGGCGGCCAATGCTGCTCGAAACCGCTGTTCGCCGAAGTGGGTTCCGATGGCCGCACACTCCGATAGGCGAAGGTAATCGATTCCCGGCATGCCGACGCGCCGCATCATGCGCCGCAGAGCAGCCTGTTGTTGAGCGAAAGAGAATTTGTAGAAGCTGGCAATCTGCAGTTTTCTTTCCGGAATCGCTGTCTCGAGCCGGAACGCTACTGACCAGTCGCGGCCTGCCTCGATGATGGTGAAGTGGTCCATGAGGTAGTCCATCACTACGGGAAGGTAGAACGCGGTGGGGTGATAGAAATCCTGGTGAATGACAATCGATTTCGCCGGGATGAGATGAGCAAAAAACTCGGATAACACTTTGCCACTCAGAGCAAGCGTCTTAGCCACGTCGACAAATAGTATCTCTATAGGCGTCTTGGGCGGCCAGGTCTGCTCGAGCAAGTCACCCGCATGAACTTCTATGCGATCGGCCAACTCAGCTGTGGCACGTCGAAAAATCTCTGCGAAAGACTGCCCGATCTCAAGCGTCGCACCAAATTGCGTGCGAATGAACTCCACCAAGTATGGCTCGCTGGCAATGAAGCAATCATAGGAATCGACGTGACGGCCCGCGGCTCGCGGATTGTCTCTCAGGCCCGCCGCCAGGCAGCAAGTGGAGGCTCCGCAAAAGGCTCCTAGCTCGACCACAGCGCCTTCACCGGTGTAGGTGTGGCGGGCTAACTGATAGAGCAGCTTGCGCTCTTCCAGTCCGAGCATGCCTGGCGCGTAGCTCCCGGCTTTCGCATTGGGATCGAGCCAGGGCTTGGCGTTCACCGTTCGGGAGTCAGAAGTTCCCACTGAACAAACCCAACAAATCCAAATTGACGCTCGCGGCCGCTACTACTCCAGAGTCGGGACAAGGGCCGAGAACTCGGAGTCTCTAAGTCGCCCGACCAGAGCATCGTAGTTCGAGAGCAGTCTTGAGTATGGGACATTTATCGCCTTTTGAAGACGTCCATCGTAGCGAAACTTGTAACGACTTCCGAGCGCCGTTGCGATCTCCGAGAGCGGCCCCGGGGCTTCACGAATCTCTTCCTGAGAGCCAGCTCTCATAGTGTCGTCGACCAGGTCTTCGTAGCGACAATTGACGACCTTGCACTCGCGTGCAGCTTCGATGAAGGCATCGCGATGCTGAAGGATTGTCCGCGCATGCGCCAGGCACTCTCCAGGATCGAGGTTGTAGCTGCGATCGATCACAGCGCCATCATAGTTGTGCCAGACATTTCGCTGTGCGGCGATCAACGTCGAAATGGCGCAATGTATTACGTTTCTTGTCGTATGAATCAGCGTAGCCCCGCGAGATTGCAGGTACCCCAGAATAAATGGAGCGGACGAAGAATTCCAGTTCGCGGGCGCGATCTGTCGCAGTTGATTGTATTTGATATCCACGCCGATGGCGTGACTGCGCCTCTTCTTGTTGCCTTCCCAATGGTTGCGG
Source organism: uncultured delta proteobacterium (assembly GCA_963808235.1). Taxonomy (GTDB): domain Bacteria; phylum Desulfobacterota; class Binatia; order Binatales; family Binataceae; genus Binatus. The sequence continues at coordinate 198,689 of CAWEEQ010000001.1, read as the reverse complement.
ATACGATACTGCACAAATTCGAAATATTGATCGAGGAGCGATTCGGTCTCGCCGTAAGAGGCGGGAAGAACGCTGCGGAGCGGCCCGCTGCGACGGAAGTTGTCCCAGTGGGCTGGCGCCGGGCTGGGCGACAGCACCTCACCGAGCATCGCGATCTCCTCGTTGGTGTTCAGAATCTCGCGCAATATGTTGGTGCCTGATCGTTGCGCGCCGATCACTACAAACAGCCGGAAACCGGCCGCTCCCGAGGTATCGCTGTTAGCCAAGACTCTCACAAGCGCCGGCCACCAGTCCTCGAAGGGCTTGGCGGCTGCTTTCCCAAGCCGACCAGAATCGAGGCGAATCAGTACCTATAAGGTCTTCGGCCATCTGGCGGAGCCATAGGTATGCTTCCCTGGTAAGAGGACGGAGCTTGGGATTCGTATCGAAGTCGGACTCTTTGAAGAAACTGTGACGCAATTTCGGATCCAGAAAGTCACCGGCGAACTGCTCGATCGCGGATTTCGAGCGTATCATTCAACGGAATTTTCAGACCGTGTGCGACTCGTTCAATCTGCCGCCGAGGGTCGGCCATTACCATGTCATAGTCGGCAACTATGAATGGTCGATGCGCGATCTCACTTAGATAGGGGACCATGTAGACCAGCCACAGAAAATGCGCCGTTACCTCATCCATACCGTGGCGCTGGAGCAGCGACAGAGCAACGCTGCGAGGATTTCTGATTACCACCAAGTAGCACTCATCGACTTCAAGACGATGTAGTACTGAGTGCCAGAAAGGTAGTAGCCGGATCGTGCGCGGATCTTTGAATCCCCACAGCGGATGAGTCGCGAATTCAGATCTAAGGTACTCGACAGCCTCCGCACGCAGAGCTTCTACCTCGGGTCCACTCCATCGTGCATCGTCAATCAGCGCGACATCTTCCCACTTGAGCCCGAGTGCGGCTAGCAGACGCTCGTTGAGTTCGCAGATATATCTATCCTCCCAATAGCCGGTGGGGTTATCGGGTCGTGGGCTTAGAAAGTTATTCCCCAGGTAAACGCCCAGCATCTGCAAACCGCGAGCGAGTGCGCTGGTTCCACTGCGATGCATCCCGATGACAAGTACACAGCGTGAGGATGGCATATCGAATTATTCGGCCGAGTTTTCGTTCTTCCAACGAAATGGAACTCGGCCGCTTGCCTTGCTACGCCGTGCGTCTCAGCCGGTCACGGCAGGGCCCTGTTCTCCGCGCGAGAGAGGCGTGCCGGTGTTGGCGTCTCGCTCAAATTTCAACCCTTGACCAAATTGCAGCACCTTGGACAGCGTCCGCTCCACGCCAGGCGCGAGCTTGCGCCCAGGAATGGTGTAGGGCCTGGCGCTGCGAACTGCGTTCACAAGCGAGTGCACGAGGCTTTCCTGGTCCTGATCTTCACGCTGCCAGAGGAACACTTCTGGCGTCGTTTCGATCCGCAGTCCCAATAGCGCCGCTTTGGAAAGGAACTCCCAATCGTCGAGGGTTGATACTGCTTCGTCGCTAAATCCTCCGATTGTGTCGAACGCGTCGCGCCGCACGAGCGCGTTGGTGCTCCCGAAGCAGTTGACGAAAGCACCGGTCGCGGCATCGCCTCCGAGAAACGGACGGCGGGAGTGCTCGAGGCGATTCTCGGACGAACCGTTCGACGACCCGAGAAAAAAGCTGATCGCTGAAGTCAGAATGTCGGCGTCAACTCGTTGCGCGACCTGTACGACGACAGAGAGCGCGTTAGGCGCCAACAATATACTGTGATCGTCGACGAAGAACAGGTATTCGCCTTTTGCCTCGCGCACGGCCGCATTTCTGCCCGCGCCGATCTCGCTGCTGCGCCGACTGATCCTGCGCAGTTCGTGACTCCCCAACCGCTCGGCATCCTTCGACGACTTTGATGCGGACGAAACCTCGCTTCCTCCGCACTCGGCCAAAATGATCTCAAGATGCGGATAGTCTTGCTGCTTTAGCGAGGCCAACGTGGCTGCGGCGCCCTTCTGTCTGACATTGTACGCGAAGCACACACTCACCAAGGGAAATATTGATTCTCTGCCCGCTTGCCGATCTTTGCGAACGGGTTGTTCACTCCTGGCTCGATTCGGGAGGCTGGAGTGCCAATCCACCCAATTGCCCGCGGTGTCAGCGAACGAGGCTGACGGTCGCGCCGCGGATGCGCCCTGTTCAAGCGCACCTCGGATACGCTCTGCCAGAATGTCCGGCCGCGGTTCGAAACAAACGTTCTCTCTATCGGCGGGATCTATGATTTCCGGAATCCCTCCAACGTTGCTGGCTAGAAGTGGTACCCCCGCGCCAATGCATTCGAGCACCGTGTTGGGAAAATTATCGGCCAACGACGAGACCACTGCTAACCGTCCATCTCCTTGTAGGTACTCGATTGCCGCCTTTTGATATTTGTTCGAGACAATGTGCCACGGAACCGACCATGCCTTGGATCGGTCGCTTATGTAACCGATACTCGAGCGACCATAGATCTCGGTTTCCTTCCCTAGGAAGGTGACCTCAAACTGGGGATTCGTGCTCCCCGCGCAGAGTTCGTCCAGTGCGTCGCAAAAGAGCTTGAGTCCCTTTCTGATCTCGAGCCGTCCGAAGAATACAATCTCGCGAATCTCTTTCTGCTTCTGGCGCGGCGCGGGGCCTTCCGTGAGCAAACCTTGAGGAAGAACGTAAGGGGCAACATAGGTTCGCTCCGGTAGTTCCCAGCCATGTTGCTGCGTCCAGTTAAGAAGGTACTGACTCGGACTCACAACAACATCCGCAGCTGAGACGCTCACGCGTTCCATGAAGTCGATCTCAAGCTCTCCCAGATTGCGTATGTAATCCTGGCTACCCTCTTTTACCCAAAAGGTCGGCCCGTGGGTGCCAATCACAAAGGTTGAGTCACCGAAAGCCAGCCCTTGGCGCTTGGCCAGCAGGCTGTAAAATGCCAGCCCCTGACATTCTGGAAAATGAATGACGTTGAAGTCGTGCTGATGCTCCTTCAGCCAGACGTACGTGTGATAGGACACGCTCGACGCCCAAGCGGCGTGAATTCGCGGCTCGTGAGCCATCGGCAGCGGGATCAACTTCATTCCCTTCTGTGTCTGGTAGTAGTCGACCCAGTCGATCATGTTTCCGTCAGTAGGATGGCATCCGAGAAGGAAGAGGATACTCACATCGTAGCCGGCTCGCTTCAACGCGTCCGCCAGGCTGGTGTAGGCAGTACCGATACCGGCATTGCGCGATGGCCCCTCGATCTCCCAAGTGGCAATGCAGACCCGTGGCAACCGGGAACTGCGACCGACCTCAATCTTTGGCAACGACGGAAATGTGGCAGTCACTTAGTGTCCTCTCTCTATCCTTCGCTGAAGCTGATTTCGATTTTCAGAAGGCAGCCGTAACCTCGATTTCCCCGCTAGGCACAGGTGGGGCAGGATACCGAATTTTCGTCATCGGTTACAAGCGACGTAGTGGTGTAATTCCCTACTTTTCGGAGTTACCTGAAGAACACGCAAACTGCCGCACCCGCTCGGCAGTCAAGTATGGTTCCAGCGCGATAAATGCAGCTACGAACTGTTTGTTCCAGATGCCCTCATAGCGTACTGTGTCGCGATGCTCGTTACCATTGAGCACTTAACGAAAACCTTCGGCAAGTTTACTGCGGTCCACGACGTGTCGTTCGTCGTGCACGCAGGAGAAATTGCCGGCCTGGTCGGCCCCAACGGGGCCGGCAAGACGACCATCATCCACATGATGCTCGGCTTGATTTCGCCAAACGCAGGCAGCGTGCGTCTGTTCGGGAAGAGTCTCGATGCGGATCGCGAACAGATACTCCAGAGATTGAACTTCACCTCGCCGTACATGGCATTCCCGGTCCGCCTGAGCGTGCTTGAAAACTTGAAGGTCTTCGCTGGAATCTACAACGTCTGCAACCCTGCGGCGAAAATCAACGAACTGCTCGAGCGGTTCGGAATCGGACGCCTGAAGAACAAGCCGATTTCGCGGTTATCCTCCGGCGAGACCACGCGGGTTGGACTCTGCAAAGCATTTCTGAACGATCCGGAATTGCTGTTGCTCGACGAGCCGACTGCTTACCTTGATCCTCAGGCGGCAGTGCAGGTGAGAGAGGTTCTGCTCGATCTGCAGAAAAGCCGTGGGACAACGATCCTCTACACGTCGCACAACATGCACGAAGTCCAGCGCATGTGCGACCGGATTATCTTTCTCAGCCACGGAACTATCCTCGCAACCGGAACTCCTATCGAAGTAACTCGTGCGATTCTGAAAGAGGACCGCAGTGCGCCCGATCTCGAAGAGGTCTTCATACAGCTTGCAGGACGCCCACCAGATGAAGCTGTATCGAATTAGATCCGTTATCCAGCGCCACACCTATGAGGTGATTCACAACGCGAATCACATCACCTACATGGTCTACTGGCCGGTAGTGAACATATTAGTGTGGGGATTTTTCACACTGTATCTCCGCCATGGAGATCGCTTGCAGCCCGGAGTCCTTAGTTGCCTGCTCGGAGCAGTCATTCTGTGGGGACTGTTCAATTCTTTCCAACGCGACATGGCAGTGGGCTTTTTGGAAGAATTGTGGTCGCGAAATCTTGTCAGTCTGTTCGCTTCGCCTCTGAGCGTTTCCGAGTATGTCACCGGCCTGATTATCGTGACCCTTGCTAAGGCGATGATCGGCTTGGGCGTCGGGGCTTTAATCGCGTGGCTCTTCTATCATTACAACATGCTTCCGATGCTGCCTACGCTACTTCCGTTTATTTTGAACCTGGTCCTGTTCGCCCTCACGATGGGCATCGTAGTTACTGGTTTGATCTTCCGATACACCACCAAGCTCCAGGCCATGGCCTGGAGCTTCGCCGGTATACTGATGCCGCTATCGTGCGTCTTCTACCCGTTGAGCTCATTGCCGAGTTTCCTGCGACCAACAGCCTCACTACTACCGACGACTCACTCATTCGAAGGCATGCGAGAGGTAATCGCGACCGGCGGATTTTCTGCCTCGCATTTCGAGTGGGGTCTCGGATTGAACATGATTTATTTCATCTTCGCGATAATTTTCTTCCGATGGATGTTCGAGTCGGCGCGTTTACGCGGGCTGTTAGTAAAGATGGAATAGTGGAAACGCCTGACTCAGCAGCTCAGCTCCGGCGCGCGTATCGAGTTTGACTCAGGAGCCAGCGCGGTTGACCCCGGGTAGTTGACGCGCGATTCGATCGTCAAAACATTGTTCTTTTTCCTTCCTTGACCCGATGCCTGGGTTCCTCAAACCTTTAGCTACTGCGCTTCTTAGGAGGAACCTCGATGCGCCGCTCCTTCCTCTCCATCAACCTGATCGCGGCGTTTGCGATTTTCATTCTCTCACTCGCGATCCAAATTGATTCGATCGTCACTCCGGCCTTCGCCGCTCCCTGCAACAGCTTGATTAGTGGGCCCAATGACCCCGGCTACGCGCCCGCCGAACGCAATCCGGCCGGTGGGATGACCTTCAACGCCGAGCAGTGGCATCTCTATGATTGCATTCCGCAGAGCGCTCCAGCCGCGCTCGATTCGGAAGGTGCGTCGGGAATGAGCCTGAACAGGGCGTGGGCGGTGTACGGGTTTGGGCGCAAAGATGTGACAGTGGCATACATCGAGGGCGGCGTTAACTGGCGGTTGAGTCAGAGCTTCGATCTGCGCCGCAAAGCGTATCTCAACTGCGGGGAGCTGCCGGCGCCGGAGAACGCCAAGGGCGCGACCAAGCCCGGTCGTTCGCCCGGATGCCTCGAGCCCACCAAGAGCTACGACCTTGACGGCGACGGTGTACTGACTGTCGATGACTACGCCAACGACCCGCGCGTGCATCGTCCATTGCTTCATCCGCAGGCCGGCGGAATTACGGCTGAGGATTTGATCGTCGCGTTCAGTGACGGCAAGGACAACGATCACAACGGCTACGTTGACGACATCTCGGGATGGAATTTCCATCGCGACACCAACGACCCGCAAACCGACAACAGCGCCTATCCGCATTCCGACGACGAGTCTAACCAGTTCGTCGCCGAGGCCAACAACAATTTCGGAGGCGTAGGCGTATGCCCCAACTGCCGGCTGTTGTCGGTCAAGGCGGGTGACGAAGCAATCGATCGTCCGGATCGGGTGGCCGAGGCGATCGCATTCGCAGTCGACTCCGGTGCGAAGGTGATCGACGTGACAGTGGCTGCATTGGGTCAGTCGCCGGCGATGGTCGGCGCGGTGCAGTACGCATACGACCATGGAGTCGTGATCGCATGGGCGAGCAACGATTTCGAATCAGCCGACCACACCGAAGGAATGCGGCTCGCGCACGTGTGGCCGGGAAACTCCGTCGTATCCGACCAGTCCAACCGATCCGGACAATCACTGCCGAGCGATCTCAGCGCGGTAACTTTTCGCTCGCGCTCATCGCTGACATCTTATGGGCCGCATTCGCTCTTCTCGGTGCCCAATGAGGACGGCTCTACTTCGACCGGCATTCCGACCCAGGCAGGCGTGGCAGCGATGGTCGTCAGCGCCGGGCTCGACGCCGCAGCCGCCAAACAAATCTCGACGCCGCTCAACGCCAACGAGGTTGAGCAAGTGGTGCGTTCGACCGTCACGCCAATCAACTATCAACCGTGTCCGACCTGCTTCCCGGGGCTGCCGAATGCGGAGTTCAACATCCAGTATGGATACGGACGGCCCAATGTATTTCGCGCGATGCAGGCGGTGCATACCAACCTGATTCCGCCCACTGCGGACATTCAAGCGCCCGACTGGTATCAGGAAGTTGATCCGACCGTGACCAGCGCGCTGCGGGTAGGGTTCGCGGCCGCGGCGACGCGATCGAAATCATACACGTGGCAACTGCAGTATGGACTTGGACCGCAGCCGCTCGATAACGCCTTCACCACAATCGCTCACGGCAATGGAACCAAGCCAGCGACGATCAACAGCAGTCTCAATCTGAGCCAGATTCCGTCGTCTTTCTGGAGCGGCAACTACGTTGCGCCGACTCCGGATCGTCTTTCAATCGAGCAGTACGACGTGACGATCAGATTGGTCGTGACCGACAATCGCGGACTGGTCGGCGAAGATCGGCGCGTATTCCATCTACGCCACAACAGCGCAGAGTTGGCAGGATTCCCGAAAGACCTTGGAACTTCGATCGAGTCGGGAGCGACCATGGCCGATATCGAGGGGCGCGGCGTGCTCGACACGATCGTTGCCGGATCGGACGGCAGTGTGCACGCGATCAGGCCCGACGGTACCGAGGCGCCGGGATTTCCGGTGGTCACCAACCTCGCGCGCGGAGTTGATCCGAACTATCCGTACAACTATCTCACGGCCAAGTCGTGGGCATCGGGACAGATTCCCTTGCCGCACGATCCGATCGCCGCCCCGCTGGCGGTGGGCGACCTCGACCATAATGGGGCTCTCCAGATCGTCGCCACGACCCTGGATGGTTTTGCTTACGCGTGGAACGGCGCCGGCAACCTGCGCCCGGGTTTTCCACTTGCCACCGATCGGAGCGTCGCGCGCCAAGCGGTCCCCGTGCCTGACACGCCCTACTCGTACAACCCCACGACCGGTAGTTTCGGCGGCGCCGCACTGGCAGATCTGGAGGGCACCAACCAACTCGATATCATCATGCCCGCGTGGGACGGGAAGATTTACGCATGGCGTCCCGACGGCAGCGCGGTTCCCGGATGGCCGGTCAACGCGGCCAGCATCACACCTCCGAGTACCGCAAGCGGCGGAAACTTCACCCAGGATCCAAAAATCTGCGACACGCCGACGTTGGTGGACATAAACGGCGACGGTCACCCGGACGTATTCATCGGTCTTCAGGACACCGTGCAGGGTACGCCGACGATCGGGTTTGTAACCGCATTTTCGTCGACCGGGCAGTTGTTGCCGAACTTTCCGGTCCAGCTGACCACGCCCGCGCAGTCATATGGAACGGCGACCGACTTCGTGACAATCGGTGTACAGACTCCGGTCTCGTTCACTTCGCCCGATGGTCCGATCGGAATAGCCAGCCCGGAGCTTGGTTTCAACTACCTGATTCAATTCGCGAACAACAATCTCGCCACGCCTGAGATTCCGGCGAACCTGCCGGTTGACGGCGCGCTGCAAACGGCGTCGCCGCTGGTTCATTTCACGGGGTCGACTTCGATCGGCAATCTGCTCGGTACGGCAACGCCGCAGATGGTTGCCCCCGGCTCGGCCACGACCGACATCGTAACCGGGCTCCTGGAGACTCCGGGCAAGGGCATCGAGGTGCGCTCGGGTATCGGTGTATGGGACGCGATGACCGGTGCGAATCTGCCGCAATACACTCAACTCACGCAGGGGCTGGCCTTCTTCAACGCGCCCGCAATCGCAGACGTCACCGGCGATGGGATCCCGGATATCCTGCTCACGACTGACTCGGCGGCGCTGCACGCTTTCGACGGCCTCAGCGGGCAGCCGGTGTCCGGATGGCCGCGATGGACGGGAGGATTTTCGTTGACGATGCCGGCGGTCGGAGACCTGACTGGAGCCGGTACGGTCGATGTCGCAGTGACGACCCGCCAGGGTCTACTCCACATCTACACGACGCCCGGACTGGCTTCAGCGAATCATGAAGCGTGGCACTGGCATCAGAACGACAGAAACACGGGTCACTACGGTGACGACACGCGGCCGCCTTCTGGAATCAACGATTTGACGGTAGGTCTCGGCGGCGCCACCGACACTCTTAGTTTCACGGCGGTCGGTGACGATTGGAAATCAGGCACTGCGGCGTCCTACCAGGTATTTGCGTCGGCGAATCCGATTACGCAGAGCAACGTTGGTTCGGCAACGGCCGTGCCTGTGACCGCCGTTCCGCAGACCTCCGGTTCACATGAAGTGATCTTAGTGCCGCATCTGCCCGGGACAAGCTTCTACGCCGTGCGCGCAATAGATCACGCCGGCAACATCGGCCCGCTTCCACTTTAGCCGCACCAGTATGAGGCATGCAGCCAAAATTTGAACCCGCCTCGCCAAGCCATCCGTAGTAAAGCCAAATATGAACTCGCCCTACCCAGCCACTCGTAGTAAAGCCAAATTTGAACTCGCCTCACCAAGCCGTCAGTAGTAAAATTGATTCTGGGATTTCTGCCGGACCAAGAAGATCAACTGGTTGGAAAATCAAAACGGAAATCCCAGTTAAACCAGGAGGATTCACTGTGAGAATCGCGCATTTATCGAACGCTGTACGCATCGGGGTCAGAGCCTTCGCGGGGGCCGGTTTGCTTCTCACCCTCAGCGGCTGCCTTGCCACCCGCTCGTGGGTTGGCGATCAGCTGCGCCCGATCACCGGACAGCAACAGCAGCTTGAAACCCAGATGAACAATCTCCACCTTGAGCGGCGGTTGGTCCTGGATTCGACCAACGGGCCGACCTTCAAGACCGGATCCGCTGCCTTGAGCGGGAACGCCAAGCGCGAGATCGATCAATTCGTGGGTGATATGGAGGGATCGACGCCCGGCACCGGCTCAGAGTCGGCGGCGGCGCAGCGTGTCTTCGTGGTCGCCGGGTATACCGACAGCGTCGGCCATGAGGACTACAACTACGAGCTCGGACAGAGGCGCGCTACCAGCGTCGCCGGATATCTGGTCGGCCAGAAGGGCCTAGACCCGACTCAGGTTCGCGTGGTTTCCTACGGCGCGAGCAAGCCGGTCGACGACAACGGCACGAAGATCGGCCGGCGCAAGAATCGGCGGGTCGAGATTCTCGTGTACCAGGAAAAGATCGCGAGCTGATTCGTCGCGCAGCTTCTAACCGGGCCGGTTTCGCCGGGTTCGATCGGCAGGCGTATTTACGGCTGATCGATGGACCTCGGCAAATCGCGCCCGGATAGGGCTGCGTCGATTAGCTGTCTGGGAATTTAGCGCCCGTCGGGCAGCGCAGCACCCTTCAGAGTTCGGTATTGGGCGCTCGCGTTATCCGGCAGGCCGACGGCTCTGGCGATCATGGACGCGATCCAGTCCGCTTCGATTGAATCAGGGATGCCGTCGCCGAAGCTGATGGTATCTTTACCGGCGCAATGGATTTGAATTCGCCGATAGACCGTATTGCCGGTGTACATTCCAGATCCGGTTCGGATGTCATTGATTTCAGACAGCGCCAGGCGGCGGTTCCGAATCGGTATGCCCAGCAATCGCGAGACAATCGTTATCTCGCCGTTGCGGGCGTGTGCGCTGGTCGAGCCAAACAGCAGCGACAGCACCCAGAGCCCGATCAACACGTCCATAAGCGGCCATGCGATCTTGAAAATCAGCGGTGCGTTGTCTTTGAAAATGACAATTGTCACACCGATCCACAGGATGAGAAAGCCAAGCAGCCCAAGCGCGACTGCGGGATTCCGAAACGCCGGGAAGAAAATTTCGGTCGAGCCGTCGCCGGCGAGGGCGACCTGGATTCGTGATTTCTCCGGTGCCTGAAAAGAATTGACCCTCGCGTCGCGCTGAGCGCGCAATTCGTCCGCATCGGACGCCCTTGCGGAAGTCTCGCCGGTCTCGAAAATCGGCACCTCGAATACGGCGCGATAGGATACCGGGTTCGCCGTAAATGAAACTATCAGCTTCCAGGTTACGCGATTGTCGAGAGGCTCGGTCGCGGTCGGACGACATTCCGGTGGAATGTAGACGGCGACTGGAATATCGCCGATGCCATCGGTAGTCACTTCAAGCTCATCGCTCCAAATGGGGAGAGCGGTCGTCTTGCCATCAGGGCCGCGCACGTCATTGATGCAGGAAAGGTGGAGCTTCGCCGCTCGCATCGGCGGCAGCGGATGCGAGGATCGAATGACGCCCTCGAGCGCGCCGCCGATCGTTCCGGGCACCAATTTAAGCTGGAAGATTGATTCGCCGTATACGCGCCATTGGAGCAACGCGCGCATCGCGATGAACAGGAGGCCGATGCCGATCAACGGGAACAGCATCAGCCAGGCGGTAATTTTCGCGCGATCCGGATCGACGTTGGCGCGGAGGCTGGCGAGAGCCGAGAACGTGCAGAAGTTCCAGAATATCGCCAACAGAGCGAAGAAGATCGCTTTTGCCTTTGGACTCGAGTGAATTTCGCCGGCGGCCCAATCGGCGCGCCATAGCCACGGTTGGTCCGGATGAGCCGTCCGTAAATCCATCTACGTTCTCCGGGTCCGTGCACCTGCTGTGGAAATAGGAATCTTCAGTTGAGCGTTCTACGACTGATGCCCAAAGAGGAGATGCGCGACGCCAAGGTCGACGGCTTCATGGCCAGCAATTCCGCTGCACCGCCTGGTCCAGAGACCTTTCCGTTGGTCTGCTTCAGGGCGTTTACAATTGTCGCGCGCTCCTGCCGCTTTAATTCGTCGCGGGTAAGGAGCGCGGCGTCCGCGGCCGGCTTGGGCTGCTGCTCAGTATTTTGGCGTGCCGGCGAACTGGGTAGGTCGAAGCTGAGCGGACCGTCGCGCCACAGGATGATGGCGCGCTCGACCGTGTTTTGAAGTTCACGCACGTTACCGGGCCAGTCGTACGAGCCGAGTCGATCTAGTTCCGCCTTGCTGAGCTGGGGCTCAGGACGATTTATCCGGCGCGCGCTTTGGCGGATGAAATTCGCGACAAGGGGAGCTATGTCGTCGCGGCGCTGTCTGAGCGGCGGGACCTCGATAGGGAAAACGCTGAGCCGATAGAAAAGGTCCTGGCGAAAGCGACCCTCGTCGACCTCCTTCTTTAGGTTCCGATTGGATGCGGCGATGACCCGCACATTAACCTTGCGCGTGCGGGTGTCGCCGACCCGTTCAAGCTCCTGTTCCTGCAACACGCGGAGCAGCTTGGCTTGCATCGCAAGCGGCACTTCGCCGATTTCATCGAGGAATAACGTACCGCCATCGGCCAGTTCAAAGCGGCCGGGCTTGTCCTTGAGTGCGCCTGTAAACGCCCCTTTTACGTGCCCAAAGAACTCGCTCTCGAAAAGACCTTCAGGCACCGCGCTGCAGTTCAGTTTGATCAGAGGGCGTTCGCGTCGCGCGCCTTGCTCGTGGATGGCCCGCGCGACGAGCTCTTTTCCCGTACCGCTTTCCCCGGTGATCAGGACGGTAGCATCGGTCGGCGCAACGAGTTGAACCTGCTGCATCACCTTTCTCAGGCCGGAACTTCCCCCAATGATGTCGCCGAAATTCTGTTCGGTGCGAATTTCGTCGAGCAGGTAAGCGTTTTGGGCTTCGAGCCGCGCCTTTTGCTGTTCCGCCTGCACCTGGTCGGTGATGTCCATGAACATGCTGCGCGCGTACGTGCCTGCCGGCTCCGGCCTGCACCACCACCGCACCCACAGCGGCCTGCCGTCGTCTTTGCGGCGGAGTTCGAGTACCACTCCCTTTTCGTCGGTTCCGGCGGCAAGCAACGGGAGCGCATCGTGCAGGCGACGCTGAGCTTCGGGCGTATCAGGGAAAAACGAGGTCCCGAGCAAACCCCCTATCTCGTCAGGCTTGACGCCCAGGATCTGCATTGCCGTGCGGTTGGCCTGCAAAATACGGGTGTCGACTGCCTGATGGACGTACGCGATGGGTGCTTCCTCAAAAAGGTCACGGAATTGTTCCTCGCTTTGGGCCAGCCGCTGGTTCGCCTCACGCAGTTGCTCGCCGATCGTTCGTTCAGCGCGTTCCAGGCGGGCGACCTTGTCTGCGTAGAGTCGCAGTTCCATCTGATTCATGGCCAGCGCCGCCAACGTCCGCAGCATTTCCGCCTCTCCCGGTGCCAGCTCGCGCGGCTCTTGGTCGAGGACCCACACGGTCCCAAGACTAAGGCTCTCCTTGGTCCGCAGCGGAGCAGCCGCATAGAAGCGGATGCCGAGATCTGCAACGAACGAATGGCCGAGTGCGCGCTGGTCATGGGCAGCGTCGCTCAGGTGGTAGACGTTTTGCGAGAGCATCGCCGAAGAACATAACCCGGCGTCGCGCGCTGTCTGATGGAGATCAATGCCGACGCGAGACTTGAACCAGACGCGGTCCTCGTCGACCAGACTCACGCCAGCCATTGGCACGTGAAAGAAATTCGCCGCCATCTCAGCGATACGGTCGAAAGCAGGTTCCGGCGGCGTGTCGAGGATTTGGTACTGCCGAAGCGCGTTCACGCGCTCAGCCTCGTTCTCGGGGAACTCGGTTTTCATCGCATCACCGTCCGAGCAATCACAAACTCTCGCGGCGGGGCGGTCGCCGATCGCAAATGTTTACCGATGCGTATGACAATCGCTGACCTACCTTCTATCGATGCTCGACGGATCAGAACGAGTGATCAAGTAATGCTTCGGTGGACCTTACTGATTCGCACAGTGAAGTATCGAGGTATGAGCTGCCTCACCACAACGCTCGCCGTCGAGATAGTATAGGCTAGCCACTTACCGCTCCCTGCACCGCGTTGCAAAGTGCCCAGGGCCATATCCACATCCACGATCGTGCACGCAGAAAAAAACCAGACCACAAAAGCGAGCACTGCATCTATTACAGCCGCTCTGACGCTCCAATGCTGCCGCAGAATTAAACATGCAACACCGCCGGCCACGACCCCGAGCAGGCTGGCAGGCAACCCAAACACGAGCAATACCAACCATATTGGAAATACGGGGAACATCAGTCACGACCCTTATGAACAATCGTAATTTTACGATTCTTCGTAGTCCAGCGCTTTTCGCTAGCCACCCTTAACTCTCCGCTCTGACGCGCTTTTCGGCAACGCGCCGCTTGGCACGAGAGTTGTGTTGGATCTCGAGCAATCAGCCGAGAGGCGCGACGATGAGCGCATCCAGAGACCAGAATCGCATCCAGCCACTCGATCCCGATCATGCAACCGGCGCGATCACGCGACTCTTCGCGGAGATACGAGCGAAATTCGCGCTGGTGCCGAACCTGTTTCGCGTTTTTGCGACTGCGCCGGCGGCGCTTGAAGGTCTCATGGGTTTGAGTGCGGCGCTTGCTCGCGGAACCCTGGACGAAAAAACTCGCGAGCAACTCGCGCTCGCCATCGCCGAGAGCAACCTTTGCGCTTACTGCTTGAGCGGGCACACAGCTATAGCCACGAAAATCGGGCTGAGTCGAGTTGAAATCGACGATGCGATTCGCGCGAGCGCGACCAATGCGAGGACCGATGCCATCCTCAAACTCGCGCGCAGCATCGTCGTTCAGCGTGGTGAACTCACTGACGCGGATCTCGCGCGCGCTCGTGCCGTCGGTTTGAGCGACGGCGAAATCGTCGAGACGGTCGCCAACGTCGCGCTGAATATCTTCGAGAATTACATGAGCCACATCGCGCGCGTCCCAATCGACTTTCCGCAACACGAATCTCGCGAGAGATCCGGTCAGGGAGGCGAATCAAATGGCCAGCGTTGAGAAGTATGACGACCTCATTATCGGCAGCGGAATCGCCGGGAAATTTGCCGCATGGACCCGCGATAGCCGTCGTCGAACGGCAGTTGTAGAGCGCGGGCTGCTCGGTGGCGCCTGTCCCAACGTCGCCTGCCTGCCAAGCAAGAACCTGATCTGGTCCGCCAAGGTAATCTCCCTGGCCCGGCGCGGCATCGAGTTCGGCCTCAAGACTGATTCCTTGAGCGTCGACATGACCGCCGTCCAGCGCCGCAAGCGCACGATGGTCCGAGAGCTGCGCAAGGCACACGAGGAGCTCACCGAGGCCAGCGGCGCGGAATTGATCTATGGCGCTGCGCGATTCGTCGCTCCCCGCACAGTGGAGATCGAGCTGCGCGATGGCGGTACGAGAACCATCCAGGGAGACCGCGTCTTTCTCGACCTCGGTTCGCGCGCAGCAATTCCGCAAGTGCCCGGCCTGGCCGAGGCTACGCCAATGACGCATGTCGAGGCGCTGGAGCTCGATCGCTTGCCCAGGCATTTGATCGTGCTCGGTGGCGGGTACGTCGGCCTCGAACTATCGCAGGCGTTTCGTCGATTCGGTTCGGATGTGACCGTGATCGAGCACGGCGCTCAACTCGCGAACCGGGAAGATCTCGATGTCGCGGCAGCCCTCAAGGACTTGCTTGTCGATGAGGGAATCGAGGTCGTGCTGGATGCCACGACGCGCCGCGTCGAAAGACATTCAGGCGATCGCGTTCGAGTGTACGTCAATGACTCGCGCGGCGATCGCGCTATCGAGGGCACGGATCTTCTGGTCGCGACCGGCCGCAAGGCAAACAGCGACGGAATCGGTCTGGATAAAACCGGCGTTCAGCTCGACGAGCACGGTTACATCAAGACCAATGAGCGGCTGGAAACCACCGCGGAAAACATCTGGGCGATGGGCGATTGCGCGGGCAGTCCTCAATTCACACACGTCGGCCTCGACGACTACAACATCGTTCACACGAACCTGAACGGCGGCAATCGCACCAACCGCGATCGCCTGATTCCCTTTTGCATGTTCACCGATCCGGAACTGGCGCGTGTCGGAAAGAACGAAGTCGAAGCGCGTCACGACGGCATCAAATATCGGATGGCGAAGTTGCCGATGGCCGAAATACTGCGCACAAAAACGATTTCCGAGCAGCGCGGCTTCATGAAGGCGCTGGTTGCCAAAGACAGCGACGAGATTCTCGGCTTCACCGCTTTCGGATTCGAAGCGAGCGAGCTGATGGTCGCGATGCAAACCGCGATGCTCGGCCACCTGCCTTACACGGTTCTTCGCGACGCGATTTTGACGCACCCAACAATGTCCGAGGGATTGGCTCAACTACTGATTAAAGTTCCAGCTCGATGAGCCTCAAGGAGAAGCGAACCAATGAACTATCTCATCAAATTGTGCGACAGGTTCGGGACCCTTCGCAGCGAAATCGACTATCACGTGCTCCGGGCGTCGATGGTCCTGATATTCCTTTTCTTTGGATATCAGAAGTGGTTCGAGTATGAGGCCCAGGCGCTCGTTCCGTACATCAGTAACGGGCCTCTGATTTTCTGGATGTACCCCGTCTTCGGCATCCGGGGAGCCACCTGGTTCCTGGGGGTTTCGGAGTGGTTGTTTGGCGCACTCCTATTCTGGGGATTCTGGAACAAGACGGCTGGAGTTCTTGGTGCCCTCGGTGGATGTGCTTCATTCGTGTCGACCACAACGATCATTCCGTTCTTCCCGGATGGCTGGGCCGCGTCTGCCGGTGGCTTTCCAGCAATGACGGAGAACGTGGCATTTCTAATGAAAGACTTCGTCCTCCTCGCCGTGTCTTTCTATCTGCTGAAACAGGACTTATTGAGAGTCTCATTGGCCCAATATCGGGAAACGACTCTATCCGCCGCTGCTTCAAGCGAAATGCCTTCCGGGGCGGACAGAAGGATCGCGTAAAGGACAAGTGCAACATCAATCCAATTTTGAACTGGAGAGATATCGAGATGAATAAATTAGCTGGCAAGGTGGCAATCGTAACTGGAGCATCGAAGGGAATCGGAGCGGCGGCGGCAAAAGCGCTCGCGGCCGAAGGAGCGGCAGTCGCAGTCAACTATTCCTCGGGCAAAGAAGGAGCGGAGCGCGTCGTGTCGCAGATCAGACGCGATGGCGGCATGGCGATCGCGATTCAGGCTGACGTTTCCAAAGCGGCCGACGTAAAGCGGATGTTCGAGGAGACGAAGGAGGCTCTGGGCTCGGTCGACGTGCTCGTGAACAACGCCGGTGTCTTTCAGTTCGACTCGATTGAAGCGATCACGGAGAAGGAGTTCCATCGCGAGTTCGATATAAATGTACTGGGGACGATTCTCGCGACCCAGGAGGCGCTCAATTATTTCCCGCGCACCGGCGGCAGCATCGTCAATATCAGCTCGATCGCAAGCGCCAACCCGGTGCCGAATTCGGCGCTCTATTCAGGCACCAAGGGCGCGATTGATTCAATCTCGATGGCGTTTGCTAAAGAACTGGGACCGCGGAACATCCGGGTCAATGTCGTAGCTCCGGGGATGGTCGATACGGAGGGCAACCGGGACAGCGGCTTTGTCGGCAGTGAAGGCGGAAATGCGGGAGCTGCAGCTACGCCCCTGGCCGCGAGATTTGGCAAGCCGGAAGAAATCGCACCAGTTATTGTTTTTCTCGCCTCAGACGATGCGGCGTGGCTGACAGGCGAACGAATCAGCGCTTCCGGCGGCTTGCACTAAGGCTAAGACGTCGAGCGGCGCCGGAGGCGGATCAGGGCGACTCGATGTCGCTGGCACCCGGCGCCGCTCCCTTGACTACCTGAGGCGTTTCGGGAAGCTTCGCGACGAATTCGAACGGCCTCGGTTCAACGTCGGGGAACTTCGCTACAGGCGTCTTGTCGTCGTAGGCAACGGATGTCAAGCCGGTGGGCCACGCGATGCTTGGCGAGTAACAGTTGTATGAAGGGTTCGCCTGTAAGCTGACGCCGGTGGGCAGCGCACCGGCCCGTGTGTTGCTCATTTGCGGGTGCACCGTCGGCGCCTCCGGCGGACCGCCCCACCCTCCGGGATCGGAAAAGGCCAGGTATCCGCTCCCGAGCGAATCGAGCGAGGCCTCCTTGCCGTCGCGATAGACCTCGTATATCGCGGCATCGCCCTCGCCTATGTACATGTGACTTGTGATGCAGAACGATCGCCACTGGCCAAGCTTGGCACGCAACGCATCGCGCGCCTGCGTTAACTGATCGCGACTCGCAAGCAGTCGATCGTGAAATGCGTCGCGGTTGGCATCCTGGGCGTCTCTGCACTTGACCCGAACCTGTTGGTAGACCGAAGTCGTCTTGTCGACGGCGACCTCGGCCTGCTTAAGCTCGGGCGACATCTGCGTGATCTTCATCCGCTGGTCGACCGCCTTGATCATGTCGCACCCACGCGCCGCGACTTCCTGGTAAAGCGATTCGAGTTGAACGTCGCCCTGGACCGCAGTCTGCTGGAGCACGCCTCCGAACGCCGGAACAGCCGCCTTGAAACTCGAGCCTCCCTTGCCGTTCGGACTCTCGATGAGCGTCTGACCGCCAAAGATGCCGAGGCCCGTCGTCTCGGCGACGTGCATCTCCCAGACGAAGTTCCCGGCCCACGCAACTATCTGGTAGTTCTCGAGGTAAAAGGCGTTGGCGCGCTTCAGCCAGACCTTGAGGTCTTGGGCGTGAATTTGCGGGTTGCTCTCATCCCGCTCGATCTTGGTTCGCCATCGGCCACGTTCATCCGACCACGCACTGAAGTCGGTGTTCAACAGCGCCTGCATCGCGTGGAAGTCCTTTAGCCGCAACTGCCACCACGCGTCGAAGTCTTGCGCGCCGAGCGTGCTGAAAGAACATGGATTCTGTGGGCAATTGCTGGGGTCCTGCGCCACGATGCTACAGCCGCGGCCATCGTCGCCGGCAGTTTGGAACTGCTTTCCCACCAGTTCCTGCCGTATCGTTGAGCCCAGCGTATTCAGTTGCGATTCAAATTCGGCGACTTCCTGGGTAGCGCGCTGATGAATCTGCGGGGCGAGCTTGTCCTGCTGCGCGAACGCATCTTGCTCCTGCTTCGTAAGTGGCGCGGGCGTGGGCGACGGCGCGGCGATCCCGTGCGACACCGGCGATGCCGCAGCGACGATCAGAAGCGCGATACCAATCTCGCGCGAGATGTTCCGCCGCCTCGGCTTACGCGAAGCAGGTTTGCGCAGCGGGGCCGTCATGGTTTGTTGCGCAGGGGCGGAAATGTGCGTCCGTTGATTAGAATCGGCTGCGCCTGCCCGAAGTCGGAGATCTTCACAATGCCCTTCCCTTTTTCGACCAGAAACACCCGTTTGAAATCGCATACCGGGAGCGACACCTTGGCCCCAAAGTACGGATCATTCCAAACCGCCATCTCCTGTCCGCCTTCGCGCACGAACCCCTTGAAATCGACAGCATGTCGCGACCCGGTGGTGAGCCACTCGACCGTGATGTTGATGAAATAACCCGCATCGGACAATTTTTTCAGCGTGTAAACATCCATGTTGCCGAATGTCGCCCGGCCACCAAACTTCTCGACTAGATACACATATCCTTCCGGAAGCATTCCCTTTCGGGGGACGGCGAGACCGGCCGCGGTCGCATCATGGCGAAGCTTCACCACCGGTACATTCCGGCCGTTTCCCTTGAAAATGTGATCGCTAGTCACCTCGATCGAGCAATCGACATTGGAGACCTGCAGGATGGGGCGTTCGCCGGGGTCCAGCGGAGCGAGGCGGGCGTTGCTTCCATACATGGATTGCGCCAGCCCCTGATCGATCTCCTGGACCCGCCCCACTATTTTTGTGCCACCCTCGATCGTCTGGCGAATCGTCGCCGCGCTGTCGGGATTTATTTCGAAGTCGCGCGCGGTCGGTCGATCATCAGGTTCATAAACACTGCTGCGAGCCGACGATTCGGGGCTGAGATCGGTCAGATACTTGCTGCTCGCTACCGAGAACACCGCCATCGACACGAAGCCCACGCCGGCGAACACTCGATTGGTCGTGTCGACCGGCTGGCCGTCTTCGTTGATCCCGTACAGTGCGGCCCAGATCTGGTTGCCTCCGGTCAATTGAGCGACGAGATGGTACAGGCCGAGCGCCAAGCCGGCCGGCACGGCGTGCATGAAGTCTTCTTTGAACTTTTCCTTACCCTGCTCCAAAGCAGCGGCAACCATGGTCGGCTCTCCGTCACAAACCATCTGGATACCGAAACGATCGGAGGTATAGGGACCCGAGCGCCAAAGCGCATCGTTCCTGGTTCCGGCGCCGAGGCGATAGCTGTAAGTGTCGGTTACCAGCAGGTCGTGGTAGTACCTGCCGACGTAGTACCGCTGCAGATCGGTGAGCTGATCCTTCGCGGCGCTCGGATGGTAGTCGTTGATGATGTGTCGCGCGTCCTCGATGAACTGAATCTTCCGCCTAAGAATTGAGCTCGCGCTGGCATCGCTCGATGTAGCGAGAGCCACTTGGTAGACGCCCGAAAGCTCATCGAAGGCTTCTTCATTGCGCGCGATCGCCTGCTGCACCCAACTGTCATAGAAGTGGAAACTCGTCGATACGTCTCCCCAGGTCTGCGGCACCAGCGAAACGGTCACGAGGTCGCCGCTCTTGAGGTTCAACTTTTCCAGATTGATACTGTCAGCGGGGCTGTACACCAGGTCGCTCGGTCCCGCGATGTCAAACGGCTTCTGGAAAATGATCGACGCGTCGGTGGTATACACCGTCGGACCCTTGTGCGGCGCGCCGCTTAGCGTCACGACTACGCTCTGTCCGCCGGGACGGGCGGTTATCTTGACCGGAAGCGATCGCCCCTGCGTCTGCGCGTCATCAGAAGACATCATGACTTCGACGAAGAACCCTTGGTCGCGATCGAGCGATTCTGCGGGCCACGGATATCCGCGCCGCGTGACCACCTGGATACCCGGATGACTATCCAGCGCGAGATCGATCGAGGCGGGACGGACGTATTCGATCGGCACGTCGTCGACGTGCGAGGCGACCGTAGCGGTCTGCGGGCCACTCTCCTGCCAGTTCACCTGGCCGCGATACCACTTGCCCTTGAGCGAAGTCGGCAAGTCGTTGTCTAGATTCAGTTCCAGGATCCATTCGAGCTTGCCCTCGGCCTGCTGCCGCGCCCATTGCGGCGCGGCCTGGTCCATCTCCTTCCAGCTCGGGTTGCGGCGAAAAACGACTTGCGCCGGATGCGGCCCGTTCGACGGTGTGTAAGTTCCCTTCCAGTCGCCATGCTTGCCCTTGAGCACCAGCGCGTTGTCGCTGGCGCCTGGATTGGCCCGCTCGATCGTCACCGTCGTGTTGCGCGACGAATCAGTCCATTCGCCAACGACTAGTGAAAGCTCATCGCAGGGAGCAGTCTCTCCACCGGTGGTCGTCGGAGGAGGACTCGTCGCGACACTGGGAACGGGCGCTGCCTCCCTTGCTGCGGCCGCCTTCTCGCCCGCGTCGGCCCGCGCATCCAGGTCTTTGGCCGTCTGCTCCCATAGGTTCGCCTGGTCGTCATACTTCTTGGCGGATCGCTCGTCGTCGTCGGCGCTCTGTTGCCAGCTGTCCTTGAACGATCCGGTCAACGTCGCGGCGCGCGCGCTCGACTTGGCCGCCATGTCTCTCCAGACTTTCGCGCGCTCACGCGCGTCGGCCGCATGCGCACGATCCTGCGATGCCAGGTCTCGCAACAGCGACGGATCGGCATCGGTTTGCGCCGCGGCCGGAAACACAACCGCTAGCGCGATGAGCACAGCCAGAACGTATGCGCAACGTCGGCGCACGATGCTCCCTATTGCTCGGGCGGCGGATGAGGCGAGTCGACTTGTCCCTCGCCCAGCGCGATTCCGTAGTGACCCGTATGCGAACTCCACTCGCCGAACTGAACCTTTACGTAGATGTAACCGTCCTTCGTCAGCTTGAGTCCGTCGAGCGTTGCGACAGCGCCCTTGTTCGGCGAGCTTGCGCTGCCGAGCGCGACGCCGTCGTCATTCACAGCCGAGAGATCGATGCTCCCGTCGGCCTTCGCCGGCCGCGCCTTGAACTGGTAGCTCTTGCCGCCGCCGGCCTTGAACTTGAATACATCGACTTTGTCGACGTCGCTTAAGTAGTTGTGCGGGTAGGTTCCAGGCTTGATCTCGAGCGCGCGAGACTCATCGGCGCCCGCGTCGCGATCGGAGTCGGCATCGTAGTTGTTAACGAGATCGACCTGGAATGTGTCGCGCTCCTCCTCGCGGCCGTAGTCGGAACCGATCAGGACGTAATAGTTTTCGTCCTGCTGATCGGCAAAGTCGCGCTGCACGATGACCTTGTTCCCGGTCCCGACATCCCCATAGGCGAGGGTCTGATGGTTTGAGTCGGTTATCTTGGCTCCCGGCTGAGTGCCAGGCGTCTTGCTCCTGGTCACAGTCACGGCGATCGACTGTCCGCCCCGTACTGCCAGCGAGAAGAAGTCGTAGTGGCTCATCGGTTGCGGGTGATCGAGATGAAACAGCTTGCCGACCGGGATCGGTAACGCTTGCGCGTAGGAGTCACCGCCATGAATCGGATCGCCATCGAGCGGCTCTTCGGCCTTCACATAAGGAGTCGGGGTGGCGCTCGGAGATGGAGGCGGCGGTGCCGGCGTCGGCGCGACGATCGTCTGCTTGACCTCCGAGGTCGCGACCTTCAACTCGGCCGCATCGTGCGCGTCGTAGTAGTTGCCACCGCCGGCCTTCGCGATGCATCGGAGCTGCGAACGTTCGGTGTTCTTGACGTTGAAGCCGATAACGTTGATCTGGAGATGAACTCCCGCATCGTGCGCTGCCTTGGCGGCTGCGCACGGATCGCCGTTGCAGTCTTCCTCGCCGTCGGTAAGAAGCACGATGATATTGTTCTGACCTTCCTTGCCGGCAAAATCGCCGGCTGCCGCCTGCAACGATGCGGCAATCGGTGTCATCCCGTTAGGCCGTAGCGAATTCACGCCGGGCAGAACTCGCTGCGCTGAATTGGGTCCGAACGGCGTGAGTAGCTCCATGTCGCTGCAGTCGCGCTTGTTCGATGGCTGCCGGCGGCCGTAGGTCCGCACCGCAACCTGCGCGTCGGAGGGCAGGTCCTGCACGAAGCCCGAGAACACCTGCTTGGCGACGTCGATTTTGCGTCCGCCGCTGACATGCTGCGCCATGCTGCCGGAATCGTCGATGACTAACTCAACGTTGGTCTGGCCTGCATCGGCGGACTCGATACCGACGCACACCGCGAACAAAAGTAAGAGGAAAGTTGAGAAGGGGCAGATCTTGAGTTTGGACAGCATTGGATTTCCTTTTGGATCTCTTTCTGCGGGCTCCAAAAAATCTCCACTATCTGCGGCCTTGAAATATCTCGTTGCCCGCTGGCGCACAAGTGAGACGGGGGGCGCGATGGTGGCCGCAAGGACCGGCATCAAGGTCCGCGGGCGACGACTAAAGAAGCAGAAAATCCATGAGACTGGATGGTGGAGCAAACAAGATTGGAACTGTCTGCCCGTTTCTCGTCTGCCAGACGACAGCCCGTTGTTCACATTCGCGTCTGCCGGGTGAGAGCCGCCGCGGGTCATCAAATCGGCAACGAATCGTCCAGCGCAAGGGACCAGCGAATGGAAAAGCGCAGCACGCTCTCCGTGAGGTCTTCCGGAGTTGGACCTGAGCGCAGCGGATGAGCCAGAATCGCAAGCGCGATCGAAATCTCTTAACCATAGAAAGGCAAGCGAAATGACAGACATCGTGAAAATCGCGGATGCGGGCCATGTCAGAATCATCACGCTCAATCGCCCGGAAAAAAAGAATGCGTTGAGCAATGCCCTCGCATGGGGTGTGATCGCTGCGGTTGAGGATGCGGCGCGGACCGACGAAGTCTGGGTGATCGCGATTACCGGCAGCGGCGACGCGTTTTGCTCCGGCTTGGATTTGTCCGGTGGCGATCGCTCTACGCCGCTGTCCGCACAATCGGCTCAGCTCGATGATATTTCCTGGGTTGGACATTTCCTCCTGGCGATTCGCAAACGGTGCGACAAACCCGTCGTCGGAGGCATCAATGGGGTGGCCGTGGGGGCCGGCCTCGGTCTCGCCATGGCAACCGACGTGCGGCTGATCAGCCGCAGCGCGAGGCTCATAGCTGGCTATACGAGAATTGGCGGTTCACCTGACGCTGGCCTTACGATCACCCTGCCGCAAGCTATGGGCTACGAGCAGGCGATGCGTTTCATGATGGAGAACCGGACAGTGCTGGGCGAAGAGGCGGTCGCACTCGGCATGGCCGGAGAAGTGGTTGATGACGCGCAATTCGCCGACCGCTTGGCGCGCTACTGCGCGGAACTCTGCCACTGGTCGCCCATCACGCTTCGGCTTCTCAAGCGCGGAATGGTGAAGTCCCTGGAGACGAGCGACATGGAACAGCAACTCCGCTATGAGTTGTCTAATATTCGCATCGCCTTCAGCAGCGAGGACGCAAAGGAAGCGCGCAAGGCATTCCTCGAGAAACGCCAACCCGTCTTCACGGGAAGATAGGACAACCTCAGCGCCGCAGCGCGCTTCGGCGAGCGTGAGGAACACAAGTTCGCAGTGCTTAATTTCCCCATGGTTTTATCTTACTCAGAGGGTGTTGGCGCCGCTGGGCGCTGCGGTTTCGTGAGGTTTGCCTGCGAGGTTGCTCTCCTGAGATTGCGCCTTGTCGGCGCTGATCCAACCTTGTTTCGCAAAATATTGCGAGAGGTAGGCATTTGCCTGGTCGGCAGTCTTGTCGGCCAGATAGTCGACGCGCCCTAAATATATTTTGCCTCCCGCAACGGCACCGGACGCCGCCGCGCCCGCGACCGTCGCTCCTCCGGTTGCTACCGCGCCAGCTCCCATCATGACGATAGTGCCCGGCAATTCGCCGCTATCGGCGTGGGTGGTGAAATCCATCAGCTTCTGGCGATCGCCGCCCACGATTCGATAGACCTGCACCTGGCTGTCGAGGGTCGATTGCCCCGCGCCGAAGCCGATCATCACGCGGCGGCCCGCCGCGCCTTCATCTACTTTGACGAATTGGCCTTCGATCAAGAGCACGTCGCCCACCGGAATCTGGCCGGTCTGCGTGTCGACGGTGAATCCGAGTTCTCGTAGATCCTTGGAAAGCCGACCGGACAGTTCCGTGGCGGCGGCGTGTCCAATCTCCATCTGACGCTGCTCTTCGGGAGTGCTGGAGAACTCGCGTTCGCCTTTTGAGATGAGGCCGTGACTCGCTTTGACGTCTTCGGCGACGACCGCAAAATTCCGCACGTAGATTCTTTGCGGCCGAGAAGCGCGGATCGGCTCGGAACTTTTCTGCGAGCTAATGGAAGCGCTGGCGCATCCCACGGCGATGATCGCGATGAGCGGAAGTCCGCATTCCAACAAGCCACGAGGCATGAATCTCGACAAACCAGATTTCATTGACTGTTCCTTATCGGGGGTGTTGAAAAAGTATTTCAACCCTGTTGGCCCTTTAGTCTTATTCTGTCCCTGTTGAGAGAGAAGTCGAAGGAAGGCAACCAGATCTTTCAGAAAGCCACCCAGCCCCGCGCCCAAGTCCTCTTTTCAATCGCCTGAGTACACATCATCGATATCTATACTCCATTCGGCATCAGCCGGCGCGAGGTGTGATCCGTTCGATTCGCCGCGAGTGTTTGGATCAATTGATGTATAATGCCGAGCGGGGGAACTTAGGATGACGCGCCGGTTGATCTGTGCGGGATTGGCACTGTGCTGCGCCGCGATTGTCGGAAGCGGCAGAGGCTGGGGAGGCGCCGCGCAAACAGCGACGAGTCAGAAGCCAAACATCATCGTGATACTCGCAGACGATTTGGGCTACGCGGATATTTCGGCCTACGGGATTCATCGCATCGATACCCCGAATATCGATTCTATCGGGAACGAGGGAATCAAGTTCACCGACGGATATGCCAGCGCTCCCGTGTGTGCGCCGTCGCGGGCGGGACTCCAGACCGGCCGTTATCAAGAGCGCTTTGGCTTCGAATTCAACAGCGGCCCTGCGTTGCGCGACATGATGCAAGGATTGGGACTGGCTGTCGGCGAGATCACGCTAGCCGACGAGCTGCGCAAGAATGGGTATCACACCGGGGCAATCGGCAAATGGCACCTGGGAAACCAGGATCAATTCTATCCGACCAACCGCGGTTACGATGAGTTCGTTGGGTTCCTGCCCGGCGAGACTGCCTATATCGATCCGAGTTTGCCGGGCGTTCATTTCTGGGATCCGCGTGGCGCTGCGGACGCGGATGCCACCGGCGAGCGTCCACGACGACATGTGCGAGGGCCTCTGTCACAGGTTATCGAGGGGCCGAACCGGACGGTGGTGCATAACGAATCGCAGTACCTGACGGAGTACTGGGCAGATCGTGCCGTCGATTATATCCATCGCAACAGCGCTGCCTCGCGTCCGTACTTTCTTTATCTCGCACCCAACGCCACCCACGCGCCATTCATGGTGACGGACAAGTACTACAATCGCTTCCCGCAAATTAAAGATGAGGGCATGAGAACCTATGCGGGCATGATATCGGCGCTGGACGACGCGGTGGGCCGAGTGCTCAAAGCGGTGGCCGATAGCGGGCAGATGAACAACACGCTGATTTTCTTCGTGACCGATAACGGATGCGCCGGCTACATTCCGGGCATCTGCAGTTGTCAGCCGATGCGCGGCGGAAAGCTGACGCATTATGAAGGCGGGGTGCGCGTGCCGTTCATGATTCGATGGCCGGCGAAGATCGAGCCACATCAGGTGGATCATCGGGTCGTGTCGCTGCTGGATATTTTTCCGACCTCGGTCGCCGCCGCGGGAGGAACGCTGCCGAAGGACCGCGTATACGACGGCGTCAACCTCATCACTTATCTGACGGTCGACAAAAGCGGGGTGCCTCACAACGAACTGATGTGGCGTCGCACTCCACTGATGTCGATCCGCAAAGGAGATTGGAAGCTGTGGGAATCGACCGGGACGGAGTACGGATCATATACGATGCTGTTCAACCTGAAGTCGGACCTGAACGAAAGCACAAACGTTGCGGCCAAGTGTCCCGATAAGGTCAAGGAGCTCGAGGGCGATATCAAGCAATGGGCCAAGGACCTGAAGGATCCGAGTTGGCCCTCGCGTCCAGCGGTGACCTTTGACGTCTGTGGGACACCGTTCACGCTGCCGATCTAGCGACGAGTTGTTTAGCAGAAGGAGAGTTTCAGGACGCGGAGGCTTCGACGCGGGCTTCTGCGAGTTTGAGGCACTGTAGAAGCGATGCAACGTGAGGAAAGGATACTATTGCCCGCGCAACTTCCTGGCATTGTGGCCTTACCTGTCGCTACTAAAAGCTCCGACTACTTAAAAATCCCGGAGTTTTCGGTTGCATTTTGAGATTTCTAGTAGCCATAAGCCGCTGCGCCGTTCGCCAGCCGGTCCACGACTTGACCTTGAGTTCTGTGGTGAGCTAATCGTCGGGTGTTTGGAGAGTCAAAAGCGAAATTCTGGACTATAGTTAAAGGAACCTCGATGCCCTACGCGCAAGGCCGCACTTTCTACGACGCCGACAGTCACCTCATGGAGCTGAGCGAATGGCTCCCGAAGTACGCCGACCCCAGCGTTCGCGAGCGAATTCGCCCTCTCTACCTGGGTGGGGCGGGGGCCAAAGCGGCCGAGCTTATCGCGCAGGCTAAGGCGCGCGCCACCGACCCGGGAGCGACGGTCAAGCTCGAAGAGAATGTGATGATGGCCAAGGGATGGCTCGCGCTGGGCGCTTTTGACCCGGCCGAACGCAGTCGCGCACTCGATCTGATCGGGGTGGATCGGCAGCTCGTCTTCCCGACCTTCGCATTTTCCCAGTTTCTCGGTGGCGATGCCGAACTTTTATGGGGCGGTACGCGCGCACTGAATCGCGCGATCGCGGATTTCTGCTCCGCCGACCGCCGCCTGATTGCGGTCGGCTCGGTACCGTGGGGCGAGCGCACCTGCGCCGAGGCCGAAGCCGCGCTTGACGCCGGATGTGGCGCGATTCTGGTGAACTCGATGCCTGGCGCGAAGTCGCCTACGCATCCAGATTTCCATCCGCTGTGGGCGATGCTCCAGGAACGGGGCATTCCGTTCATGCTGCATATCGGCGGAGGCGGCCGCGCACTGCGCCGTGCGTTCAACGAAAATGGAGTCGCGCCGACCACCGACTGGCTCGGCGGCGGCGAAAATGTCCGCTCGAAAGATTACATGGTGATCCATCAGACGCCCGAGCAATTCCTGGCCTGCATGGTGCTCGACGGAATCTTCGAAAAGTTTCCCAAGCTGCGAGGCGGCGTGATCGAGCAGGGCGCGATGTATCTACCGGCGCTGCTGCGCCGCCTGGATATTTGCCAGCAGAGTTTTCGCAAGACCGAGCCGGCGCTGAACCTGCCGCTCAAAGCGTCCGACTATCTGCGCCGCCAAGTGAAGTTCACTCCCTTCCCGAACGAGCCAGTCGGATGGATTATCGAGAATTCGGGACCCGAGATGCTGCTGTTCTCGACCGACTATCCTCATCCCGAAGGGACCAAGGATCCCATCGGACGCTTCGAAGCGACGATGCGCCAGGTCAGCGAGCAAGCGAAGGAGCAATTCTACAGCGGCAACTTCGCCGAGATGATGGGTGACGCCGCATAACTTGAGTTCGCCTGGGATCTTCGTCGACGACGAGCCTTTCTGGGCTAGCGATCGGCTGCCGATGGTCGAGCGGTGGCCTCAAAGGCCCATGGTAGCATCGGATCGGTTCGCCGGGTTCGATCAGCAGGCGATGAATCTGCCTTGCGCTACTTCCTGGCGCGAAGCTGTTCGACGAGCTCGGCGAGGCTGGGCCTCAGCGCGACCCATCGTTCCGCGATTTTACCGTTGGCGATCCGTGCAAACTCGTAGATTTCAATCTTCAACTTCCGGCCGGTCGGCGGAACCCCCATGAATGGCGCGTTGTGGGTCTGCTCGACGATCATCCGGGCCGCGACTCGGTCGCCTTCGCTTACGAGGTCCAAAATCGTCGTCTTCTGATCGGGAAACGCCGCCATCACGGCTGTTCGGAACGCGATGAGGGCATCGCGGTTGCCCGGCGGAGGAATGTCATGAGCGACAAAATCAGTGGCAAGCACGGCAGTCAACAAGTCCGGCTTACCCAGCGCTTCCACGTAACGGCGAAAGATTTCCTTGTCGTCCACTCTCTATTTACTCCGGTCAGTTGGCAGAGCGTCACCCTTCGAACCCTCGGACGCTTCGAACTAACTCCGCATAAGCTTGAGCAGTTCTTCCCGACGACGCAAGACTGATTCCTGTCCTCCCGGACAGATAGAGAGTGCCTCCATTCGTCCATGGTTCGCCCGGCAGGCGAGAAGGTTTCGCATTAAGGTGTTCGATTCCGCGCAGGCAGCTCGGTCACGTCGATGTATTTTCGGTGAAAGTAGATCTCCTCGTTCGCCCGGGTCACGGCGGAATTGCGCAGCGCATCTCGGTAGGCGAATCTTCAGCGATGATCCGCGGACCCAGCAAAATCGCGCCCGGATAGGTTTTGCTGGATTCTGCGGATTAGTGCCGCTGAGGGCGTTCTCCGGTCCGCGCGCGATCACTAATTGCGCGAACACGCGCGGATTTTCGATCGATCCTCCGAGATGTGCCCAAAGGCGAGAGACTCAGACGTGCTGCAAGCCACCTGCACGTCATCTTAAAAAGAGTGGAGCAGAAGGGATTTGAACCCTCGACCCCTACGTTGCGAACGTAGTGCTCTCCCAGCTGAGCTACTGCCCCATCCTGAGACGCGACGCGACGCAATTACTATTGCAATTACTATGGTCAGACAACCGACTTCAAGTAAGCTCGCAACCTATCAGCGAGGTCCCGCCGTTTCTTTCCGTCGGGGCTGCGGGCCATCTACACTTTCATCAAAAAATTCGTCTCGGCTGCGGGCCACCTGCACGTCATCTGAAAAAAACCCTCGACCCCTACGTTGCGAACGTAGTGCTCTCCAAGTTGAGCTACTGCCCCATCCTGAGGACCGCGACGCGCTTACTATTGCAATTACTATGGTCAGACAACTGACTTCAAGTACGCTCGCAACCGGTCCGCCAGATCCGGGCGCTTCAAGCCGAATCCGACTTGCGCCGAAATGAATCCGACCCGGTCGCCGAGGTCGTAACGCACCCCTTCGAACTCGTATCCATAAACCTTGCGCCGCCGGGTCAGCGCCACCAGTCCGTCGGTCAATTGAATCTCGCCGCCCGCGCCCGGCTTCACCTGAGCCAGCAGCTCGAAGATGTCCGGCGTGAGCACGTAGCGCCCCATGATCGCGAATTCGCTCGGCGCTTTTTCGGGGGCCGGCTTCTCGACCATGCCGTGGAGTTCGTAGGTGCGATCGCCGACCGCTTTCGCATCCGCGATCCCGTATTTCGAGATCTCGCTGCGCGCGACTCTGAGCAGCGCGACCACCGGCGCGTCGCGCGTCTCGGCGGCGTCGAGCAGTTGCCGCAAGCATGGCCGCGGGCAATCGAAAATGTCGTCGGGAAGCATCGCGGCAAACGGCGCATCGCCCACCGCCTCCCTGGCCTGCAGCACCGCGTGGCCGAGTCCGAGCGGCTTACTCTGTTCCGCGATCGTGATCTTGGCGGGACTGTTGCTGCGCCGAATCAGCTCGAGGATTTCGTGTTTGCCGCGCTCCTGCAGATAACGCTCGAGTTCCAGGTTGCAATCGAAGTGATCGACGACCAGCGTCTTTCCCGGGCTGACGACGATCACGATCTCCTCGATACCCGAGGCGACCGCTTCCTCGACCACGACCTGGATCGCCGGCGTATCGACCACCGGCAAAATTTCCTTCGGGATGACCTTCGACGACGGGAGCATCCGCGTGCCCATCCCGGCCGCGAGGATGACCGCCTTTTTTACTTCCATGCCAAGATTTTTCCGATTTGAGGCCCGATTTGAGGAAGCTCAGTTCTTCTGCTCGCGCGCTTCCTGCGCCGACTTGCATCCGATGCACAAGGTGGTCACGGGGCGCGCCTTCAGCCGCTCGATTCCTATTTCGCCGCCGCACTCCTCGCATCGTCCATACGAGCCGTCGCCGATTCGCTCGAACGCCTCATCGATCTTGGTGATCAGCTTGCGTTCGCGATCGCGCATCCGAAGCAGGAAGTTTCGATCCGATTCCAGCGCCGCTCGATCGGTCGGGTCCGCGTAAGCCTCTTCCGACTCGCTGTTCATGGTGCCGACGGCACGCTCCGCTTCAAGCAGAAGTTCGCGTTTGCGTTCTTCGAGTAATTTTCGAAACAGAGTGAGGTCTCTTTGCCTCATAGCCCCTTGGTCCGCCCAGCGCCGAGTTTTTGATTCTATCGGCGCCCTTCTACCTTGTAAAGGTTGCGCCACGAAAACCGCGTTTCGATGCGGCGGAATCGTCGGTCGACGCGGGATTCGGCTTGCAAGTCAGATCGACTTTTGGAAGGAATCAGGCGAGACGGTATCGAGAGGATCAAAGAGGGAGTCTCCCAAAATGAGCACGCGCAAATGGAATTACACCAAGGGCCTGCACGAGCTCGGCAACGGATGCTACGCGTACCTGCAGCCCGACGGCGGATGGGGTTGGAGCAACGCGGGCCTGGTCGCCGACGGCGGCGCGTCGTTACTGGTCGACACGCTGTTCGATCTGAAGCTCACTCGCGAGATGCTCGATACGATGCGCCGTGCGGAGCCTGACGCCGCCGCTCGGATCGGCACGCTGGTCAACACACACTCCAACGGCGATCACTGTTTCGGCAACGAGCTCGTCAACGGCGCCGAGATCATCGCGTCGAAAGCATGCGCCGAGGAGATGACTCGCGACGGCGGCGCCGGCCGGCTCGCCGAGATGAAGCGCAACTCGAGTTCTCTCGGGGAGGCGGGAAAATTCTTTGCCGACATCTTCGCTCCCTTCGACTTCGACGGTATCACGGTCGCGATGCCGACTCGGACCTTCGAGCGCCGCCTCGATCTCCGCGTCGGCAGCAAGACCGTCCGCCTTATCGAAGTCGGTCCCGCGCACACCCGCGGCGACGTGCTCGCGCTGGCCGTCGAGGATCGGGTCATGTACACCGGCGACATTCTGTTCATCGAGGGCCATCCGATCATATGGGCCGGGCCGGTGCGCAACTGGATCGCGGCCTGCCAGCTCATCCTCGACTCCGACGTTGAGGTCATCGTTCCCGGCCACGGGCCGATCACCGACAAAAAAGGCGTCGCCGCACTGAAGGGCTATTTCGAATACGTCGAGCGCGAGGCGCGCCGCCGCTATGACGCCGGCATGACGGTCTCGGAAGCCGCGCGCGACATCTC
Organism: uncultured delta proteobacterium; assembly: GCA_963808235.1. Taxonomy (GTDB): domain Bacteria; phylum Desulfobacterota; class Binatia; order Binatales; family Binataceae; genus Binatus. The sequence goes on along the minus strand of CAWEEQ010000001.1, from coordinate 166,876 downwards.
GATGGCCGATTACTCCAGCTGGGGCGACGGAGAGCGCATCGTCGTGAATGTCGCGTCGCTCTACCGCGAATTCTCCGACGGTAAAGTCGAGTCGAACATCGTCGAGCTGTTCACCCTGATGGCGCAACTTAGGCGCGACCGCCGCAAGTGACTTTTTTCAACCGCCTGTCAGAGCCTGCGCGACGAGCACTGCTCTTTTCGTCGCGTTCCCTCTAAACTATGCACGATGAAGACCGCCTACCTCGACGCGTTCTCAGGCCTCAGCGGCGATATGATCGTCGGAGCGATCCTCGATTGCGGCGCCGATTTCGCCGAGTTCGAGCGCGCGATGACCACGGTAGCGATCAAAGGCTACCGGCTTTCGACCCGGCGCAAAGTTTCCAGCGGAATTTCGGCGCTCAAGTTCGACGTTGAGGTGACCGAGCCGCAGCCCGAGCGCCACTTCGGCGAGATTCGCGCGATGATCGTTTCATCGAAGCTCGCGGAGACCGTCAAGAAGCCAGCAATCGCGATCTTCGAGGTGCTCGCCGAGGCCGAGGCGAAAATTCACAACACCACGCCCGACCACGTACATTTTCATGAGGTCGGCGCCGTCGATTCGATCATCGACATCATCGGCACCGCGTGGGGACTCGAGCAGCTCGGCGTCGGCGAAGTGATCGTCTCGCCGCTCCCGATGGGCCATGGATTCACGCGCTCGCAGCACGGCGTCATTCCGGTCCCGGCGCCTGCGACTGCGCAGCTGCTCACCGGATTCGCGGTGAAAGTCGGCGACGGCGCAGCCGAGATGGTCACCCCGACCGGCGCCGCCGTCGTCCGCGCGCTCGCGCGCTCCGCGGAAATTCCGTTCAATTTCGAAGTTGAGAAAATCGGCTACGGCGCGGGCACGCGCGATCTCGAAGATCGTCCCAACGTACTACGCTTGATGCTCGGCCGCACTCGCACCACGCTCGACACCGACGAGATGCTCGAAATCTCCGCAAACATCGACGACATGAATCCGCAAATTTACGACCACGTGATGGACCGCCTGTTCGCCGCCGGCGCCCGCGACGTAACCCTGACACCCACCATCATGAAAAAAGGCCGCCCCGCGATAACGCTAAGTGTGATCGCCGAGCCAACAAATCGCGACGCGCTCGCCGAGATCATCTTTGCGGAAACCTCCACGATCGGCCTGCGCTTTCATCCAGTCGCCCGGCTCAAAGTGCATCGCGAAATCCAGGAAGTAGAAACCCGATGGGGCAAGATCCGTGTCAAAATCTCCGGCGGTTCGGGCCAGCCGCTAACCATCTCTCCCGAATACGACGACTGCAGGCGCATCGCCGCTCAGCACGGCGTCCCACTCCGCGTCGTAATCGACGAAGCCCGCGCCGCCGCGCGCACTCAACTAAAATGACCGCCCCTCTCCTTTTACCGCGCCCGCTATTTCATGCACAGGTTGACTCGACCTCAATCGGGCGATTCAATAATAAGAGCGAGATAGCATCTCAGGAGTTTTCAGCGGGATGCGAATATTTCAGTATCGTTTGCTCGCAAGACTGTTACTCATTGGTTCGGTCTGCCTTCTGACCATCGCGCAGACAACCCGCGCCTTCTCGTCTATCACTCTTCTAGATGTGCCAGTGGTTGCGAATCACACGCAGGGATTCGCTCGTACCGCAGTGGAGGAAGTGGGCAGCAAGACGGTCGCGGACGCTGGCGTTTTTACGGCGTCATCGTCGTGCGACGCGGAGGAGCCGAAAGAAGCTCCGCCCGAACGGCTCATTCTCTACGAGGTAGAGGCAGCCAGTCAGTGGCCCTGCGAGCGTCGGTTTCATCGGCGAATCCCGCCCCGCTCCGGCGACGAAGATAACTAGCCCCGTCCCGAACACAAACGTTCACGTCTTCACCGTGCCTGATCCGGAAACCTCGCGTGCTTGATTGCGCGGCGGCGGTTTCAATCACGGTATGAGGAAGACGGGCGAATGAACTGCGATGTGAAAGTCACGCCGCGCTCCTGGCGGCGAAAGGACAAAGGTTATGCATTCCGTAGAAGTTGTCAGAAGTAAGAAATGTGTGAGCGCCTTCGCGGCTTTGCTTCTGAGTCTCATGATGGCTCTGCCAGCTTGGGCGCAGGTTAAGCCCGGCGACGTTATCACTCCGGACAATGCTTACAAGGTCAAGGACATTGTCGCCCCTGGGGTCTTCTACAAAGTCCAGCAGGGGATGGCGATGAAAGTCGTGCCCACTGATCGAGTCGATTGGCCGCCGCCTTACCAGGAGGCAACCGAGAAATATTCTTCGCAAGTCCGGCTGTCGCCAGACGGGCGCACGGTTCAGAACTACGTGGCCGGCCAGCCGTTCCCATTCCTCGATCCCAACGATCCGAAGGTTGCGACCAAGATCATATGGAACAACGTGTTTCGGCCGCTTCAGACCGATGATTACGATCTGCGTTACTTCGCGTGTGAAAATGTCCGCAGCGGGCGCAATGCCCCCTACCGGGTACTCGATGAGATCGATGTAGGTCACTACGCCGGATACAACGAGATCGGACGGACCGAGGTTGATCCAATGCCGATCGATCCGGACTTCAAGAAGACCGGCCGTTACTGGATGTTCGGGCTCTACCCGATCATGGCGCCCGAAGGTATGCGTGGCGCCGGCTTTCTGCGCTACCGCTATGCCGATCCGAAAAAGTCCGATGACATATGGTCATGGAATACCGGCTCGCGGAGGTTGCGCCGTCTGAACGAAGGCATCATGAGCGACGCAGTTACCGGGTCGGGGCTGCCGACTGAGGGTGGTGGGAATATCGTGGTGTTCGATCCGGATCACTATTCCGGCTTCAACGCCAAAGTGGAGGAGTACAACTATCGCTTCCTCGGCGTGAAGAACATGCTTGGCGTCGTCCACGCGGCCCATTCGCCGGAAGTAACCTGCCCGACAGACGGCGGAGGAAGCGCGTGTCCGGAGAACTGGGAGTTACGCCGAATGTACATAGTGGAAGCGAGCCCCAGGCGTTCCATCAACAACTCGCAGGCACTGCAATCGCGTACCGTGCTCTACATAGACAGCGAAGTATGGTTTCCGCTTTATGAGGACGCCTATGACCGACAGGGTCAGCTGTGGCAGGACCACATCTATTGGCTGACTAATCGCGATCGACCCGTGCCGGATGCGCGGGTAGCCATCTATCCGTTCAAGCGCTCGTTCGTGGTAGGTGCGGCAGCCACCGATGTGCAAACCGGAATGACGGCGATGTGCTACCTGCCAAGTCGTAACACTCCGGAAAAGGAGTGCTGGTATATCAACATGGGCGCCGTGGATCGCGCCTTCTTCGATCCGGATACAATGGCGAAAGCCGCTCCGTAACGGCAGCAGCGACGCGATTTTTGCGGTAGAGAGCGGTGGCGCGCATCGAACGCGCGCCACCGCTTCTGGTTCCCTTGCACCGGCTGGCGGAAATTGGGCGCTCTTTACGAGGCCTGCTGGGGAGTAAAGTATATAGTTCCCGAGAAAAATGATTTCCGAACGGCTTCACATCAACGAGATCTTTTACAGCATCCAGGGCGAATCGACCTACGCGGGCCGCCCCTGCGTGTTCGTGCGGCTCACCGGATGCAATCTGCGCTGCAAATGGTGCGACACCGAATACGCATTCTACGAAGGGCGCCGGATGCCGGTGGCCGAGGTCGCGGAAATAATTCGCGGCTACCGATGCGATCTGATCGAAGTCACTGGCGGCGAACCTCTGCTCCAAGAAGGCGTCTATCCGCTGACGGGCGCGCTGCTCGAGACCGGCCAGACCGTGATGATCGAGACCTCGGGTGCGATCGATGTCGGCCGGCTCGACCCGCGCGTCATCAAGATCATGGACCTCAAGTGTCCGGGCAGCGGCGAATGCGAGCGAAATCTATGGAGCAACCTCGACCATCTGACGCAGCGCGACGAGATCAAGTTCGTCGTCGCCGATCGCGCTGACTACGAATGGGCGCGCGACATTATCGCCGCGCACAACCTCGCGCCTCGCGTCAATGCGCTCTTGCTGAGCCCGGTGTTCGGGCAATTGGATCCCGCGGCACTCGCGTCATGGATACTCGAAGATCGCTTGCCCGCGCGGATGCAACTTCAGATGCACAAGCAGATCTGGCCCGGCGTCACCCGCGGCGTCTGATCTCACACCGCGGAATCGTCACCGCGTTTGCGCCGCGGAATGCTGCCGCGCCGGATCGCCCGCGAGCAATTGATGCGCCTTGCGCAGCGCATCCTCGGTCTCGCGCAGCAGATCGGCAAACACTTCCGCCGCCGGCTTGATCTCATGAATCAGTCCCGCTCCCTGCCCGGTCGGCATGAAGGTGCGATTCGGATCGACGTCAGCGCCGCCCCGCCCGGTGTAATTCATGACTCCGTTGCGCTGCGAAGTCTGCGCCTGCAAAGGAAACGGCTGAATCTTCGAGGGATCCTTCTCCCACTCGAGCGCATATTCGGTGCGAATCACCCGGCAGGTCTTGCCCGTGTACGCGCGGGTGCGCAAGGTGGAATCCTCATGCGCCTTTACGATCGCCTCGCGATAACCCTGCGCCGCCTGCGCCTCCGGCGTCGCGATAAAGCGCGTGCCGATCACGACCCCCTGCGCGCCAACGGTGAGCGCCGCCGCGATCTGCCGCCCGTCGGCAATTCCGCCCGCAGCGAGCACCGGCAACCGGACCGCGTCGATCATCTGCGGCACCAGCGACAGCATCCCGATCTCGCCGGTATGTCCGCCTGCCTCGGTCCCTTGCGCAACGACCACATCGGCGCCGGCGTCCTGCGACTTGACCCCGTGATGGACTTTGCCGCACATCACGACGATCTTCATCCCGTTGTCATGCATCACCTTGACGAATTCCTGCGGCACCGAAAGTCCCGCCACGAATACTTTGACTTTTTCTTCGATCATCACCGGCACATGCGGGCGCATCATGTCGGGAATCGGGGCAAGCAGATCGACCGCAAACGGCTTGTCGGTCAACTCGCGAGTTTTGCGAATCTCGGTGCGCAGATCGGCGGGACTTAAGGACGCTGCGCCGATCACTCCGAGTCCGCCGGCGTTAGAAACGGCCGCCACCAGCTTGTGCATCGCAACGCCGCCCATCCCGGCGAGTAGAATCGGATACTTGATTCCAAAATAATCGCAAATCGGCGTGTACAGCATCGAGAACTTCTCCCCGTGGTGAGCTGTCTTTGGCGACTGGCTCCCTGATGACTTCTTTAGTCTGGGCAGTGAGGGGCAAGCAAGCTCAGGCGACTCGTGCCGGTGGCGACGCGGGTCTTCGTGATGCATAATCGCGGTCTCGCGCGGAGAGGTGGCCGAGCCCGGCTTAAGGCGCACGCCTGGAACGCGTGTAGGCTCGAAAGGGTCTCGGGGGTTCGAATCCCCCCCTCTCCGCCACCGAGTCCCCGATTCCGCATTCTCTGCGGGGAAAGCGAGAACAATGCGGCCGGTGGCGGGCTTTCTGCCTTCATAGGGCACCGGAGAATTGCAGATTCGCATAGCAATCGTCGAAATCCGCCCAATTATCTCCCTTGAGGATCGAGCCGCTGCCCTATATTGGAATTCACGGCATTGTTCCCCAATTTGGGCAACAATATACTTGGCTGACCAAGCCTGCTACGATTGTGGCAGATCGTCGAAAGGAGGACTAGCGCATGTCCTCCCAATATTGGAGTTGGAGCCTTGATCGTGAGCCTGCTAGTCGAACTGAATCAGAACGTCTGGCGAAGCTTCTCCATCCGTTCAATGCGCGGGTGCGAATGATGGCCGTACTCGATCTACAAGCGCTTTTTGATGAAGCGGGGACAGATGCCGAATCGCAGATCGCTGTAGTGGCTGGACTGCTTGGCCCCGCTAGCGCGTGGATCGAATTGGAGCAATTGTGGCTAACCGCTTTGACCGATGCGGGCGCGGTTCTGTATCACGCGACCGACGCCGAAGCATCACCGCGACCCCGAAAGAAATTTAAAGGGTGGAGCAAGAAAAGAGCACGGGCGTTAACAGATCAGATGGCGGGTATTTTGAAGGCCTCCGAAGAAATTGTACACGTCGGAGTGTATTGCGAAGCTAAGGATTGGCAAGCTGTAGCTGCCCGCCTGATCACGCCCCATTTCGATAGAAAGGACGCGACAGATTTCAGAAAGAATCCTTGGAAACTTGTCTATAACGTTTTGGTGAAAGACTGTCTCAATCTAGTCGTAAAAAATCTTTCGCCAACGCTGCCCAAAGCGGAAAAGGTTGCATTCATTTTCGAGGACAACGACTGGAAACATGACGCCTTAACGGGTTACGACGATTTCAAAAAACTTTATCAGCCTTCGCAATCCTGCCGATTTGGCACAATCGCTTTTGAGCCAAAACTCGCGTTTCCAGGATTGCAGGCTGCGGATTTGTTCGCTTGGAGTTATCGGCGCGTTATGGGCGTGCGCCTCGGGCACGTAAAGGCCGATGTTGACCGCAGTTTTCTCACACTTATGAGTACGGCTGATCGTCCTCAATTCTGCCAATTAACTGAAGAAGCGTTGGAAGATGAAATGAAAAAAGCCATCGCTTGGATGATTGCTACCGGTCAGATTTCTTAATCTTTTTGGAGCGGGCCTGAACCGTGGGCTTTGGGACGCTTAGAACCTTACGACCGAGTGTTCGTAAATTATCGAACGCTTCTCGCGGCTTGAATTCTAAATCTTCAACCTTTGATTTCATGGCAGCAGTTTACCACGCTGCCGCTGTCCCCTCCACTGCTTACGCCGGTAAGGGTTCGGCGGTCGATTCAGTCTTGCCGGTCAGCTCCGCATACGTGAGCCGACGCCCAAGAACCGAACTAGCAACGCCGATGAAACGCTCGCCATCGTTCGCCTTGCGCTCATTGAAGCGATACGCCTGCTCATCAAGATACCGGAACAAGTGAAACGGCTCGACGCTGACATAGGTTCCCTTCAGGCCGCGCTTTAGCAGACTCCAGAAGTTTTCGATTTTGTTCGTATGCACGTTGCCGCGAACGTAGGTTTCGGCATGGTCGATAACGTTGTGAACATAATCCTGATCGAGGCCGTGATAACCGGCCCACGCATCGGTGAAGACATATGATCCGCCTCGCACGTATCGGCGCACGTGAGTCTTGAGCGTATCGCCCTGCGTGTTCGGTACATGGAGCAGGCGAACTTTAGCGGTGTGGCGATCCAGCAGACCCATCACGATTGCTTTTCCGGCCCCGCCCGTGCCCGTGATCTTGGCCTTCTTGTCCTTGTGCATGTTTCGAGCGAGGCCGCCGATAAAAGTTTCGTCTGCTTCCACTTCCGAGCCATCGAACATATCGAGCGAACGATTCTGCATCGCGAGCCGGATGCGATGATCCATAAACCACGCGGTTTTCTGCGTCACGCCAAGGCCGCGCGCCATTTCGTAGCTGCTAATCCCGTTCTTGCAGTTGGCGATCAGCCACATCGCGGGTAGCCACTTATCGAGGCCAATTGGCGAGTCCTCGAAGATCGTTCCGACCTTGAGCGAGAACTTTGCGCGCGGATGTTTCGCGTAGCATTTCCAGAGGCGCGCTTTTTCGAGATAGGTTACCTTCTCTGATTTACAAGTCGGGCAGCGGACCTTGCCATCCGGCCAGCGCATCTCGATCATGAATTGCTGGCAGTTCTCGAAATCAGTGAAGTAACGAATCGCTTGCTGGAGTGTGCTTGGATACTTCATGCTCCAAACATAGCAAACAGAGCGTGGTCAGTCAAGTATATTATTGCCCCAATTTGGTTTCTTCGATTCAAGGAAGTCGCCCGCTTTAAGTCGAGCGACTTGAAATTGATCTGCGATCTTCATCTCGCGTGCGCGCTCCCGATTGATCACGACCTCACAGTGCCAATCGCGTAGCTCGATCTGCCGCACGTGGCGGCCGGCGCGGTCAACCTTCTCGGCAGCGATCGTCGCCCGCTCCAGACAGCGCGGGGCCTTGCACTTCGAGACGTAGTGAATCCGGAAGATGCGGACAGCGACCGGCTCGGGATCGAAGTCGGGGTTGAGCAACGAATAGAGTCGTCTGATTTCTATTCGAAAATTGAAAGGGAGTTTGACCTGTCTCGATTTGCCTTTATCTGGACGATTCACTAAATCAGCTGCTTGAGTGTGAGTTCGGTTCGGCCCAGACATCCCTACAAAAGAGGACAGCGATCATGAGAACCAGCAAAGCTTCTCAAGAGAACTGCGGACAACCCGTTCTTAGGGGTGGGAGCATGCGAAGGCTCGTTCGGACAAGCTCTCTCCTGGGCCTTGTGGCGTTTCTGGCTCTGGGGGGCACGGAAGTGCAATCCAAGGGCCCCCCGCCCCCGCCGTGCACCGTCACGTCGGTCGAGGCGACGTATCCCATGATCGTTGAATCCGGCGTCCCGGCGCAGCTTCAGGTCACGCTGTTGAACGGGACCAGCCCGGTCGCTTGCACAAAGCCGATCGACATCACGACCACCGACCGCGCGGCCAAGAAGGCGACGCTGCTCTTGTCACGCGACGGCGGCTTCCTCTTCGAGCTCGCGCTGGTCACCGGCCCCACGCAGTCGGTGACGGTCGCGGTCAGGGCGGCGAGCACAACGATCTCCGGCATCCAGGTGAGCACCAACTCACTCTCGGTCGAGCCCGGTATCTCCACGCTCGTCACGCCCAAGCGGAAACAGCTCGTCGCGATCCCGACCAACAACAACGTGATCGACGACGGCGCGCTCGATGGCGGGATCTCGCTCAACGGGCAGATCTACTTTTTCGCGAGCAACGGCATGGGCGGCAAGCTCTACTCCTACGACCCGGTCGGCGGCGTCCAGCAGCGATCGAACACGAACCCGACCGGCCCGGACCACCAGTGGGCCGGGGGCGTCCGCGTGGTCAACGGCGTCATCTACTTCAACGCGTTTTCGAACAAGGGCTGCATCAAGATCTACAAGTACGCGCCCGGAGATCCGATGGTGACTGGCCCGATCGCGAACGTGAATAAGGACATGTGCAACCCGATCCCCGACCAGATCGCGACCGAGCCCGACCTTGCGTTTGGGAACGGCCAGACGGGATCGATTCCTTTTAATCTCGGCAATGATACGCCTGCCCCCGGCTACTTCGCGCCGATCGGCGTCGGCACGCTCGTTTACTTCGTGGCGAACAACGGATCGCGCTACGACGTCTACGAGTACAACCCGCAGATGCGGAAGACGCGCGCGATCACGAACCTTCCGACGCCCGTCGTCACTCCCGACGGGCTCTACCTCCTTGGCGTCAACGCGGGCCAGCTGGTCTTCGCCACCGCGGACGGGATCTACCAGTATACGCCGGGAGGTCCGCCGGTGACCGCGCCGACGACGCCGGGCACCCCGCCCGTCGGCATCGAGGTCGCCACCGGTATCCTCCTGAACAACGTGAACTACTTCGACAACGGCGGGGGGCTCGCGAGCTGGACCATCGGCGACGCCGCGCCCACCATGCTCTCGGCGGGAATCAGCAACATCGCCGACCTCGGCGTCATCAACGGCACGGTGGTGTTCTCCGCGGTCGACAACGACAACACACAAGAGCGCGAGATCTACGCCTACACGCCCGGCGGACTGGCGACGGTGACGACGCCCCTCGTCGCCACGTGCAGCAGTCCGTGCAGCGAGCCCTCAACACCGGTCGGGCTGATCGGCGACCAGTTCTACTTTAACGGGCGCGACTCCTCGAAGGGCCTGAAGTTCTACCAGACAGCGTGGCCCGTCTCGTCGAGCGTCAGCGCGAGCCCGGCGTTCACCGTCAACACCGCCCCAATGTCCTATGTCGTCACCTCCGCGACGCTGGGCGATGCGGTCTACTTCCTGTCCTACGAGGGCTTCGTCGGGTACTTGCACAGCGACAAGTTCCCCAATTACGGCTTCGAGCGAGGCAACGGACGGAGCGGGTACGGGAACCACGAGCTCTACGTCCTGCCGGCCGGCTCGACCACGGCGCAGCAGGTTTTCGACACCGTCGACATCGACAGCGACGGCGATGACGTTGCCTCGGGCACGAAGTACCCGAGTGCCCTGACGCAGGTCGGCGACCGGATGTACTTCCGCGCGCGCACCGACACCGTGCCTGGAAACCCGAACCCGCAGTACGGGCTCTTCTCGCACGCCCCGGGCGAGGGGCTGGCCACCGTCAAGATCAACGCCGACTTCCAGATGCCCAACATCCCAATGTTCGCGATCGGGAACACGCTGTACTTCATCGGCGACATCGGCTCCGCCGGCAACCCGCAATACAAGCTCTTCGAGCACACCGTGGGCGACGGCCCGCTGGTCGCCGCGAACGCCATCAGCAATCTCGTGCCCGGCGGTAGTGATGAGATCTCGCTGCTGACCAACGTCGGAGGGGTGCTCTTCTTTAAGGGCACCGTCAACGGCAACAGTAAGATCTACAAGTGGGCGCCTGGCGACCCGCCGGTCCTAGCCAGCTCCAACCGCACGGACATCGTCCCCGGCGGCGACGACGCTCCGGTCTGGAACCCGACCGAGCGCCGCGGCGGCGACTCGTCCGTCATCAACGGGAACCTCTTTTTCACAGCGGCCGGGGGAGGCGCGTACGAGATTGACGCGAGCTCGCCGGTGCCGATCGGCCCGGGCGACGCGCTGGCCAACATCCAGGGCGAGGGCGATCGGATCGTCCAGTACCAGGGCGCCTACTACCTTGTGCCGTTCAACGCCACGGTGGTCGACGGGATCGTCTACGAGGGGCCGGGCGGCGGGGGCGTCCAGTACATCCGGGAGGGGTATCCGATCGGCAGCTCACCCACCGTGCAGTATTTCCCCATCAGCAGCACCTCCACCCAGTACTTGAGGGCGTGCTCCCTCTACGGCGACTTCCGGTTGGTCGCCGACGGGGTCCAGTACTTCTGGGCGTACAATCCGGGCACGGATCTGTGTACGTACATGTCCACGACACCTAGCCACACGGCGTTCCCGGGCTTCGAGGTACCGTTCCCGGCGCTCGCCAGCAGCCAAACCGAGTTCGGAACGGCCGGGCCGGCGCAAGGGTGGAGATACGACGCCGCGTCCGGCTGGCTCCTCATGCGGGGCGCTCTCTCGCCGGTACATGCGATCCTCACGGCGAAGTCTTTCGCCTATCGCGACGGAGAGCTCGTCCTGCTCTCCCCGTCAAACGTCGGCAACGACGACATCCCGGGTGTACCGCTAGCGGGGACCAGCTCGCTTTTCGTGAACGGGGATAACTGTGGCGGTGTGGTCGACTGGCAGACCAGCAGGGTCGAGGCCAACTGCCAGCGCCTCTACCGGTATACGCCTTAGCGCACCGGCGCGCGCTGTCGTCCCCGCGAGCGCGCGCCGAGAGGGCCCGATCGTAGCTAGGATGATTTCGCTGATCGTGCTTCCTCATTACTGTGGGTATTCCCGCCATCGTATCGACGATGCGCGAGTAAGGCAGAACAAGAACTGAAGGATAGCCTTGCGCGGTCGCCTGCAAGTAGCGCCCAGTAGGTTGTGTCAGCAATGTCCGCTTCTGCCCGAAAGCGGACATGAATCCGCCCCGAATTTCAGCGGGAGTTAATCTGACAGCTCGGAGTTGAGCGGTAGCGCAGCTTCCAATGCTTTCGACGCGGTCTGGTCGGCGGTGGAATTCTGGCTCACGTACTCTAACCTTAGCATCTCGCCTCGAACAGATCGCTCCGGAAGGCTTGCGTCGAGCTTTCTTCGGTAGAGAGGTTTTACCATCCAATGGCAGAACGAAGCCCAACGACAGAATTTCGGCGCGCCAGCAGCGCGCGAAGCGCGGGGCTACTGTCGGGCCATCAACAGCAGATCTGGACGCCTGTCACGGCGTAGTTCTGATGATTGCTGGCTGAGCACAGAGAGGGGCAGATTCGAACTCCCCAAATTCGGGCGACCCTTCAGGGAATGTTCACGAGATGGATTCCTGGCGCGCCGATTGGGCACCGGAGATATTGAGCCAGGGCGAAGACACGCCGATGATCTTCTCTCCAGCAGCGTTGCTGGTTTCTGGGCGAAATACCCAGCCACTTTGGCCGATGAATTTGGCCGATCTGCGGGAAAGGGTCTCGGGGGTTCGAATCCCCCCCTCTCCGCCAAGCAGTCCGCGATTTTCACGTTCTCTGCGGGAAACTCGAAAACACGGCGCCGGACTGTCGAAGAAGTCGTCTATCCAGTGTGAGGCGTAGGTTAGGAACGACTTCGTCTGAATCTCTTCCCACCTATCATCAGATACTATTCCCAGGATGAAGGCGTGAATCTCTATTTCCTCGGACGCGTGGACTGCGCTGGTGTAGAGGCCGAACTCCTCGAGGAGTCTCATCTTGGCGAGCACGTCCATGAATTCGTTCTGACCGGCTTTCACCGCCGCCAGTATGTTCCGCCACCCTTGAAGCGGTGCGAACTCGGTGGAACGGGCGATGTTTCGGAAGTTCGGAATTGGCCGCGACAAGACGGCCGCGCCCAGAGCGTCGCGCGAGCCGCTCGACGATTATTTCGAAAACCTCCGGATGGAACGGAAGCCCACAGTGGCTGGACGGTACCTCGACCGCCTCCACGCGCGGCCCTGATTCGACGCAGTGCTGCCATTGAACTACGCCATCAGTCTTCGAGTAAATGAGTGTCTCGGGAACGCGCGGAGGTACAGGACTCATCTCAACTTCCGTCGGGCCAGACGCCGCTGCAAACTTAGCGACCCATCGCCTTTGCACCCATTCAAAGAGCGGTCTCAGAAATGTGTTCGAGCCTTCGAGTGGTGCTTTCACGGGAGAACCCAGCAGTATCGCTCGCTCAACCAGATCGGGAAACCGACAGGCAAGCTCACGTGCGTAGATACCACCGAGGCTGTGGCCTACGATGACGATCCTTCCGTGGGTTCTCCGATTCGCCTCGCGCAGAACGTTTTCCAATCGCGGCAGCGTATGAACCGGGTAATCCGCGTTGCACCAAATGCCGCTGAAAAAAATTCTGTAGTCAAGCTCGCCGAGTCTATGGCCGAGCAGGCTCAGACTTAGATCTCCAGCACCGAAACCGGGTATCAGCAAAATTCCCCGCCCCTGACGACGCTCGTTTGGACGCGCCCGGTGGAAGAGACCGTAGAGAGCGAACGATGCAACCTCGCCGAACATACGAGTTTCGCCGAGCAGACCTGCCAAGCCTGGCGCTGAATTGGATTTCATCGAACTATCTCTCTTCGACGTATCAAATGTGTTGTCCAGCTTCAGGTTCGTGCCGGAGGGTCGATTGCACACCACCCAAACGTACGGTCACCTTACTGATCCCCTGAGTTGCGAGTGCCACGATGTGCGATGGGAACGGGCGCAGGAGGACGAAATTCCACTTGGAACTTGGATCTTGCGGGCGGAGGCAGTCAAGGATCGCAGGAAACTTCGGGTAGGATCCGTCTTCAACGATGAATCGGAATCGATCGAACCCGATCGTGATTCCGCAGCCGAGCGCTTTGGAAAACGCTTCCTTGAGAGTCCAAAGTTCGAAAAATCGTTGGAGCGCGTCTTCTGCAGCAAGTTGAACTAGTGACTTCGCTTCTTCTGGCGTGAAAAACCGCTCCGCGATTTCCGCCGCAGGAATAGAGGAACTAATTTGCTCGACATCTACACCCACCGGGCCACACGCAATTGCACAGACTGCCAGCCCGTCAGCATGCGACAGATTGAAGCGTGGCGGCGAGGTCACGGGCGGCGCCGAGACCTCGGGCTTACCGTATTTGCGGCGACGAAAGCGCCAGTCGTGCGGATCTACATTCGAGTAGTGAGAAAGAGTTGTACGTAAGAGCGCATGCGCTGTGAGGAATTCGTTACGCTTGCTCTGAACACGAAGTTTGCCCAGTGTTTCAAGTTCATCGTCATCGAGCAGCGGGGCGCAGGCGTGGAGCAGCGCGGGATCGCTGAAAGCATTCGTCTCCGCGACCCAAAGATGAACTTCTCCTGGACTGATTTTCCAGTGGCCGCCCATGCCGTTCACCCGCTCGCAGTCGCATCACTGGCCAGTATCGCTTTTTTCGATGACAGCCTGACCATCAACCAGTTTCGCCCCTGGCTCGACGACAACCGTTTCTGAACCGCTAAGCCCGTGTTGAATCTGTACGTTGTCGGCGACCTGGCGTCCTGTCTCGACGGGAGTCTTTTCCGCACGGCCATCATTCACGATCCATACGAAGGGCGCCCCATCCGCAGATTTGAACAACGCAGCCTTCGGCACGGTGACGATGGGCGCGTCGCTGCCGGTGTGGGCGGGTTTGTCGAGAAAGTTGACCTTGGCGCTCATCTCAGGGCGGATGAGTGTGGGGTCGGGATGCAACAGCAGGACTTCGACCTTGATGCTTCCTTTCTGCCGGTTTGCTTCGGGATAGATCTTGACAACCTTCGCTTCGAAGCTACGGTCCGGGTAAGCGTCCAAGCTGATGCTGGCGGGCATACCCACATGCACTTTCGAGATGTCGGATTCGCTCACGTCGAGCTCTACGCGCAAATTGTCGGTGTCCGCCAGCATCGCGATGTCGGTTGATCCGCCTTCGCTCTGCAGTTCGACGCTATAGTTGATTGTACTTCCCTGGTCGCGGAATTTCCGCAACACAACCCCGTTCAGAGGCGAGCGTATCGCGCACTGCCTGACCTGCGATGCCGCGTAGGCGACCGTAGCTTTGGCTCGCGCAAGCGCCGCGTGCGATACGCGCTGAGAACTCATTAGCGAATCGTATTCATCGCGCGACGTCACGCCCTCGCTATAGAGCTGCTTCATCCGCTCTGCGCGCTGATCAGCCAACGCAGATTCTGCGACTGCGCGAGCGTAATCGGCATTGGCTTCGCCAAGATGGGCGCGGTAATCGGAATCGCCAATTTGCGCGATCAGGTCGCCTCTTTTAACGTGCTGACCTTCTTCGATTGGCTCTGCGACTATTTGACCGCTGATCAAAGTTCCGACGGTGACGTAGCTGTGATCCGTCACGACGTATCCCGAACCGCTGAGCACCGCGCTGGCACTATCCGACCTGAGTTCTTCTGCCGGCGCAGTCTGAACGGTCACCGGTCTTGCGGCGGTCACCTTACCGGCCCCAAACCAGAGGACCGCGCTGCCCGCCGCTAGCGCACCAGCCAATATGAGTCTACGTGGAAAGCGCCTCGGCTCGGAAATTCTGGCCTTGGAGCGGACGATGCTCAGATGGCTCAGGTCTTCTATTCGAGCTTCAATCGCTGGTGTGCTGGACATGGTTAGATTCTCCTGAGCGATTCAATCAGACGCTTGCGAATCGCCTGGCGAGCCGGTAGCAGACCGCCGAGAGTGCCCATAACGGCGGCAAACAAAATAGCCTCCAGCACTATCTGCGGCGTGACCTGAAATTTGAAACTCAGAGTAGAGTAACTGAAAAAATTGGTGAAGTTTGAGGTAAACCCGTTAATCGGTAGCGCCAGCAGAACGCCTACTACGCCGCCGGCCAGTGCCAGGAGCATCGACTCGAACAGGAATGAGCACAGCACGCTCGCCGAGCTAAAGCCCAGCGCGCGCAACGTTCCTATCTCGGGCACCCGCGCGGCAACTGCGGCGTACATCGTGTTCATCGCTCCAGACACCGCACCGATCGCCATTACCAAAGCCAGCATCAGACCGATCGTGGCAAGCTGATTTGCGGCGACCGATTGCTCAGCGTAGTAGTCGGTTTCGGTTTCGGCGTGGAGGCTGATCCTCGGATCGCGCTCGATGCGGCTGATCAGCTCGGCTCGTTCGGGGCCGCCCGCGCCACGCAGTCGGACCGAGGAATAGTAATCGCCCCGCCGGCTGTCGGCGATCAGTTCATGAAGGTCGGACCATATTTCGGATTCAAAGGAGCTGCCGCGCGCCGCGAATACGCCAACGACTTTCCATTGATCTCTGCCGAAGCGCAGGGTCGAACCTAATTTGCAGTTCTGGTAACGACCGGGCAGATTCGAGCCGACGACGACCTCCTTGAGACCCGGCCGAAACATGCGTCCCGCGACCAGCTTTATCCCCTCGTGAACTTCCATCGCGATTGGCAGAACGCCGCGCGCGACTATGTTGTCGCTGCCGCCGCCGACGCGCTGCAAGAAGACCTGCATCGTTAGTTCCGGTGAGGCCAGAGGCTCGCCTGTAGCGTTGTGGCGTACCCCTCTCAGAAAACGCATAGCGTTGAATTGTTCGACCGAGATCGTGGAATTCGTTTCAGTAGTCGATCCCTTGCGGACCACGACCAGGTTGTCAGGCGAGGCAGTGCTGACGATCGCCTTGCGCAGACCGGAAACCATCGCCATCATCAGCGTGAAGATTCCGACCACCAGCCCGATTCCGCCCAGCGTCATGATTGTCGACGTGCGCCGCGCCATCAGATTGCGAATGTTGTATCGGATTGGAATTGCCATGATTACCCCACCTCGCGCAAAGCAGTTACGATATTGCGCCGCGACGCATTGAAGGCCGGAACCAGTGCGCTGAACAAGCCAATCAGAACCGCCACTGTGAGACTTTGGCCAAGCACCCAGGGCGGCATTTTGATCACGGCCATAGGACCCAGCGCCGCTGCGCCAACCGCCATCAGCTTGAAGACGCCATAGCATGCAAGGCATCCGAGCAGACCTCCTGCCGCGCCCAGCAGTATCGACTCGCCGATCAAAAGGACAAATACCGTGTCTGAGGTGAAGCCGAGAGAGCGCAACACTGCGACCTCGACCCGTCGCTCCCGAATCGACATGGCGGCGGTGTTGGCGGCGACCAGGACGATCGCAGCGATCACGATCAGGCCGAGAACCTCGGCGATTGCAAACAGCGATCGATAGCTGCCAAAGATCCCCCCCAGGAAGCTCGCCTCCGATTCGCTGCGAGTTTCATTCTCGGAATTGCGAAACGTTTCGTCAACTTCCGCAATCACCCGCGGAATCGACTCGGGGCGATCGACGTGGAGCCAGAAGTTATTGACCCACAGCGGCTGGCCGAGGACTTCTTGTAGATAGTCACGACGAAAAATCAGAAAATCAGCCGCCTTCTCACCAAGCTCTCCCGCGATTTGAAGGGTGATCGTGGCCGGAACGAACACGCCGCGTAGGATGATTTGCTGTCCGACGTGCCAGCGGAAACGCCGCATCGTGGAAGGTCCCACCAGGCACGCGATGCGATTCTTCTGGAATTCAGAGAGCGATTGGCGCGATGCGCCCCAGTCCGGCCAAATCTTGCCGAACTGTTCGTGATCCACGGCGAAGTTCGGAAACTGGTTGGAGGGCTGATCATATATTCCTCCAAACCAGGTTACTGCAGCGACCGCCTGCACATGTCGCAATGCCGCAATTTTGCGTCCGAGCGCCTCGGGAAGCGGATATGTCAGGCCGACGTTGCTGTGAGTCGTCACGCGAAGCGATGATGCGGTCGCGCCAAGCATCTCGCGCGCTGCTCCCGGCAGACTCACCAATGCGGAAAAAATGAACAACGACATCGCGATTGAAACCAACGTCAGTATCGTGCGGCGCCGGTTTCGTCTGAGGTTTTTCAAAATCAACCACAGGGTATCCATAGAGATTGCCTCCGGTATTCAGATCGTCCGCATCCTAGCCAAGGCCGACGTGCGCGAGTTCGACCGTCGATTCGGGGCGAGGTTGCGGCCCTCGCGCCATATCTTCGATGCTGACCAGCACGCCTTTGTCCATCCGGAACACCGTGTCGACGTAGCGCTCTGCGCGTGGGTCATGTGTCACCATGATTACGGTCTTGTTGTGACGACGGCTCAGCTCACGCATCAATGTGAGGATCTCGTGGGCCGAGTTGGCGTCGAGGTCTCCGGTAGGCTCGTCTGCGACGATGATCGCGCCGTCCGTAATCAGTGCGCGCGCTATCGCTACGCGTTGTTCCTGACCGCCTGAAAGCTGGCTGGGGTAGTGATCGATGCGATCGGCGAGCCCCGCGACCCTCAGCGCAGCCTCGACGTGAGAGTGCCGCTCGGACTTTGGAAGTTCGGTAAGAAGCAACGGCAGCTCTACATTTTCTCCGGCAGTCAGTACCGGAATCAGATTGTAGAACTGGAAAATCAGACCGACGTTGTGCGCCCGCCAGCGTGCAAGCTCACGCTCGCTCAGTGCGCCGAGGTCGCTGCCAGAGACCATGACACGCCCGGAAGTGGGCTGATCAATTCCGGCGATGAGGTTCAGAATCGACGTTTTGCCGGAGCCCGACGGACCCATTATCGCAACGAATTTACCCTGAGGAATCACCAGCGAGACTTCATTGATCGCTATGACCTCAAACTCGCCGCGCCGATAGGTCCGCAAAACTCGCTCGAATTCTACTGCATTGGAAATCATGGGAGTGCTCCTCTATTAGGACTAATTTTAGCAACCGGACATATGGTTATCAACCATCTATCCGGTTTGTTTAATTGATAGGATCGTCGCTTTGATTTCTGCATGCCAGATGTTGGGTTTAGATCACAATTTCAAATTCGATTGGAGTTGCAGGTATTTTTGCACCCTGATGCGGAAATTCCCCGTTCAACTGACGATGTCGCGCATCATCCAATCCAGTCCGCCACTCAAAAGGCGTTCGCTTATGGGGGAATATGCTCCCACCTCATGGTTGCGAATTCGATCGAAGTTCCGATTTATGCGATGCTCGGCGTATAGACAGAACCGATCGGTGAGTTCCTGCTCTGCCTCTGTCACATGTTCATCCGAATGTTCGGAGCCCGCATGCGAGAGGCTCGCGCTCATCGCGACCAGATCGGTCAGAATGTCGCCTTGGGCAATCAGGACTTCCTGTTCGGCCTGCAGCTCCGCACCGTATTTGTTGAGACTGGCGCGGACTTCATGAGCGAGTCGCGCGGCGGATGTACCAACGAAGGCGGCGTGTCGCAGATTTTCGTCACTAAGCAGAGGCAGATTTCTGCGGATCACCGTCGGATCTACCGACGGAACGCCACACGGTTCCGCGGCGGTAGCTGACAAGAGGTCGAGCGACATCATGAGCGGGAGGGTCTGGCTCGATCCCTCGGCGAGTCTGAAGAGACGGAAGTCCCGGAAGACCTTCTCGATAGGCGCCAGCAGCTCTTCATGCTGCACCTCGTCGGACGCACATGCATTTACGCGCTTGCGGGCCGAGCGCAGCGTCTCGTAGCCACGCGCCCCGCAGACCTGCAAGGAATCGTCGACGATTAGCCAGCATTGTTCCTGGCCGAAGTACTTGGCTATGCGGGCAAGGGTTCTGAACCCGGGAGATATAGTTCCAGCGGCAGCCACGGTCAGACTCGAGAGGTTATCGATCGCATAAACGTGAGCGGCTGCCTTGGAGAGGATCCTCTGGATCGCCTCATGCTTTCCGATTGGACTACCCCACTGAACACGGCGATTGGCCCAATCGCGCAATATCCGTAAGCAATGGCGCGATACTCCTGAAGAAACCGAAGCAAGCGTCATCCAGCCGCCGGTCGCCGCATCGAGAAGATGCTCGAACCCGTGTCCTAGCTCGCCGATAACGGCATCGCGAGGAATTCTCACGTTATCGAATCTGACGAGGCCGTTGTGAATGCCGGGCAATCCAAGGAAGGAGCATTGCTCGACTACGGAAAAGCCAGGCCGATCAGTCTCCACGATCACCAACGCATATTGATCAACGGCATTGCCCAACCTGGCAAATACGCAGAGAAACTGGGCTATGGGTGCGTTGGTAATGAAGAGCTTCTCGCCGCTCAGAAGGTATCCTCCATCAACCGGCACAAGCACGCTCCTGGTCCGGCTGTAGTCGTTCCCGGCGTCAGGCTCGGTCAAGGCAAACCCCGACAGTGCGCCGCGCGCCAGTAGCGGAAGAAACTTGCGCTTTTGCTCTTCGCTGCCAAACAGCAGTAGCGGTCCGGTCAGTCCGATGCTCGAATGCGCAAGCAGCGTGCAGGTAGTCGACAAACACCAGGTTCCCGCGAGGCTCAGCGCCCTGAAGTAGTTGTGCTCAGACAGGCCAGCGCCGCCATATTCCAATGGTATGCGCAATCCGAGGTAGCCTTTGTCGGCTAATGCCGCGATTGACGAAAGCGCGATTTTCTCATCGTCGGTGCCGGCGTTTGGATCGATCGTGCTGCGCAAGTCGGATTCAAACCGACGAAGAAATTGATCACCGATCGCTTTGTCTTCCCTGGGCTGAGAAGGAAACGGCGTGATGAGCGACCAATCGCATCTTCCGGTTATCAGGGCGTCGATGAAACTCGTACTCCTGGAACCTGAGTTATGGAGCGTCATGGGTTTGGTCCTGAGCCGCTCGCGGCGGCGTTGCTTCGAATAAAATCGTTGATTCGCGACGGCCATCGCCGGGCGTCGAGTCCCTTCTGGCTCAAGAAACCGTACAACCATCGCTCTACACCGAAACCCATGCAGGCAGTCTCGGCCAGGGATCCGTCTTCGATGCGAATGTTGTAAACGCTGCTGTAGAAGTCGCGGTGGAGGTTGAACGACGAAACTGCCAGTTCGCCCCCGCGATGCGGCAGCGGCAAGACCAGTTCGTATTTGACCTCGCCCATGCGCTGATAGATTCGTTTGTCGCGAGATTGATCGAGAAAGAAAGGATCGTTGGCCAGTTGAATCTTTGCCTCGAGATCGAGCTCTATGCACAGCGACATCGCGCGGGACGCAGCCTCCTGTCGCAGACGAACCAGGGTGTCGCCCTCGCCGAAGAACACGATATCTCGCACCGAGAAGTCCCAAAGCCGGCTGAGCGACCGGAAGTTAGCCCCCTCGTAGCGGTAAACGTGGTTCTGCATCGTCACGGCGATTCCACCCGGCGGCAACGTTGTGTCGCGGTATTGCCGGTAGCATGGGATGCACACGGCCGGCTTAAGGGCGTGATTGGCCGGAGCAAGGCGCTCGCGCTGCGCCGCCGACAAGCATCCCGCATTTGCGTGGACGTCTTCGGCGAGACCGCTGAGGAGCGGCAAGTCTTCCGGCAGATGCGAACAGAAGGTTACCTGTTGCGGGAAATGTTCAAAGTATTTGAGCTCTTCGAGAATACGGATCGGAATCATGACTGGATAGTGATGCTCTTGCGCTCGATACTCGCGAGCTATCGCGATGAACTCGCTTTCGAAGAACCGGAACAGTCCGAGCAAGGTACCGCGCAATCCGACCAGGCCTGCGTCCAGTTCCAACACCTCACCGGATTCCGCGAGGTCGCGATCGATATCTCCCTGATACAGATCTCGCGCTGAGTTGGAGAGAAGCTCTTTGCTGCGCAGCTTCTTGCGCGTGCCGCGGACGTGATCGACGAAACCGTCTATATAGTCGAGCGCCTGGCGATTGCCCGTCTCGATGAAGAGAGTCTTCGAGTTTTCGTCGATTGACCACGAGTCCAAGCTTTCGCGCCCGATCCGGATCGTGCTCGTGATGTGCTCAACAAGGGCGGAATCCATCCCGGAAATGTCATAGCTTTGCGTGTACGTCACTGGTGTTATCCCTCAATCGACCGCCGCGGCTGCGACGTGATCGGTGTAAGCATGGGTGGCGATTAACAGTTCGAGCACCTGCGAGGTGCCCTCGATGATCTCCATGATCTTTGAATCGCGAAAGTAACGTTCGACCGCATACCGCCGGCTGCAGCCGTTGGCCCCATGAATCTGGACCGCGTCGCGCGCCGCGTCGGCGCATACCCGCGAAGCGAAGTACTTTGCAGTCGTGGTCTCTACGATCGCGCTGGGCTCGCCGTCGGCGCGCAGGCGGCCTGCCTCGCGGCATAGCAGCCGCGCTGCCTTGACGCCGACCGACATGTTCGCGATCAGACGCTGAATCAACTGGTGATCGCGGATGAGAGAGCCAAACTGCTCGCGTCTGGACGCATATTCAATACTGACGTCAAGACAGCCTTGCGCCAGCCCGACGCACCCCCAAGCGAGTCCGTAGCGGCCCACATCGAGGCCGTGCGAGATCACGTGCGAGAAACCAAAACCCGGCCTTCCAACCAGATCCTGAGCTGGCACGCGGCAATCGCTGAACGTCAACTCGGCGAGCATGTAGCCGCGACAGCCCAGCATGTCGCGGATCGGTTCGACGGCGAGACCGGGTGTATCGCGCCGAACAAGGAATGCAGTCGGGAGCTCACCACATCGCGCGAGCACCAGGAATACGTCGGCAATCTGACCACAAGTTATCCATCGTTTTGCGCCATTCAGAACATAGTGATCGCCCGAGGGGCGGGCGGTGGTCTGCACTCGCTCAGCATTCGAACCGACCGCGGCTTCGGTGATCGCGATCGCGGCGAGCAGCTCTCCGCCGGCTAGCCGCGGCAGCCATCGATTTTTCAATTGGCGATCGCCCCAGCGCGCCACCGGCTGAGACGCCATGTTGTGGACGTTGAGCACGCCCTGCACGGACGCGCTGATGCGGCCCAGCTCCTCATTCATGACCCCGTAAAGGACCGGGCTTATACCGCCACCGCCAGCCGCGCGCGGCAGCGCGCAACCCAGAAATCTGCGTCGCAATCCATCAAGAACTTCGGAAGGAATGCGCTGCTCGCGGTCCACGATCTCGGCAAGCGGTGCGACTTTCTCCACCGCGAAGGCTCTGATTTCCGAACGGACTTCGTTCTCGCAAGTAGTAGAATCCATCATGGTGCTTGCCTCAGGTTGCCGCAGATAGCGCAGCGTCAAACTCGCGAGCCAGGAGCGGCATCAGGTCGGCTTCGTGAGTGGACAGGAAGAAATGTCCGCCGGCCAGAATGCGAAGCCTGAAGCCAGCCGTCGTCTGATCCGACCAGCCCGCGAGTTGTTCGATAGTCATCCCGCGGTCGTCCTTGCCTCCGAAGACCGTGATTGGACAATCGAGCGGTGGCTCATCCTGGTATTCGTAAGTCTCGAGCGCTTCGAAGTCGGCGCGAATAGTCGGCAGAACCATCCGCATATACTCTGTGTCCCGAAGAATCGGCTCGGGAGTGCCGCCCATGTGCCTCAGCGCTGCCAGCAAATCACCTTCTTCAAGGCGATGGAGACCATGCCGCGCGCGCTGGATTTGTGGAGCTGAACAAGCGGAAGCGACGAACGCAACTGGCTGTGGCGCGCCCACCCGTCGGAGTTCGCGCACGAATTCAAACGCCGCCAAGCCTCCGAAACTGTGTCCAAAAACGGCGAACGGCGCGTTGATTTGTGGCGCGAGCGCTCGCGCTGCCGCTACTGCGACTTCGTCGACCCTGCGCATCGCCCTTTCGAGAAACCTTATGCCACGGCCAGGGAGATGGATGGGGCAGATCTGGAACGATGGTCCAAGACCGTCACTCCATCGATTGAAGATCCAGGAACCGCCGCCGGCATAGGGAAAGCAGAAGAGTCGCATCCGGGCGGAACCGCGTAGCTCGGCGATCGTCGCCCACGATCCTTTGGCAAGCTGAACCGCGGCTTCGTCGCGCCGAGGTTCGAATGAACTTTGAACTCCGTCCATCATGACGCCGACCCAGAGACTCGGCTGGCTGTCTGCTTGCGATCGATGAGGTTCGCGATCCGGTCGATCGTGCGAAAGTTTTCCAGGTCCAGATCTTCGTTTTCGATCTCGACCCGAAACTCCTTCTCGATGAAGTTAACGAGCTGCATCGCGAACATCGAATTGGCGAAGCCCGATGCGAAGATGTCGTCGTCGCGATGAAGTTGCCGACCTGCGAAGCTTTTCGAAAAGAATCCGTTGAGTTTGTCAGTTGCTTCCATAATGACCGCCTGTGTTGGCAAGTGCCGGGTTGCGCCGGAATTAGAATTAGATCAGCTATAGCGATAGAACCCTTCGCCCGATTTCTGTCCCAGCAATCCCGCGCTGACCATCTTCTTGAGTAGCGTGCAGGGCCGGTATTTGCTGTCGTCGAAGCTCTCGGACAGGACTTCGATTGAATACAGAATGGTATCGAGGCCGATCAGATCAGCGGTTTCTAGCGGCCCCATCTTGTGGCCGAAGCAGGTCTTGAAGAGCCGATCCACTTCCTGCGAAGTGGCTACTCCCTCCTGCACCAGGAAGATCGCCTCGTTGACCATCAGCATCATTACCCGATTTGTCACGAAGCCCGGTGAGTCCTGGACCAGGATCGACTCTTTGCCCATATCCGCGACCAGCGTCTGCGCCGCCTCTATGGTTGCCTGGGAAGTGTGATAGCCGCGAATCAACTCGACGGTCGGCATTACTGGCACAGGATTCATGAAGTGCATTCCGATCACCTGCCCAGGCCGGTTTGTGATCGAACCGAGCTTGGTGATGGAGATCGCGGAGGTGTTGACGCCGATACACACTTCCGGGCTGCAAGTTCGATCGAGTTGCCGATAGACCGACTCTTTGATGAACCAGTTTTCGGTAACGTTTTCGACTACGAACCTGGCTTCAGCGAGAGCGTCGAAGCGGGTCGAGAAATTGATCCTCGAGTAGATCGCATCGGTGGTGGGCCGGGCTTCCTTGTTCAGCAAGCAGGCGAGCCGGATGTTCTTGCCGATCAGCCGCTGCGAAGACTTCAACGCATCGGAGGAGCTGTCGACCAGAACCACTCGATGTCCATGCTCCGCGAGCGCTTGGGCGACACCGCTGCCCATCACTCCCGCGCCCAGAACGCCGACGACATCGTATTTCATTGTGGTGTGGCCCTCACTTCCAAGTGGCTGTTCGGATGGGTGTATCGCAAAGAGCCTGCCAGCCCAGCTGCCTTGGGTGGATGAGCAAATTGCCCAGAGATTACAGCGATCATAATTTGCGCATTCCCGATCGGAGACATGGACCGCGGCGACTGTTCGCCGATATCGGCGGATTGTTCAGGTCCTGCAGATGGCGCCAATTGAGCGGCAGCGTGAAAAAAACGGCGCGGTGGCGTTATGCCCCCGCGCCGATGGCTCGGAGAAGATCGGCTTGGCGCGATCTCGGCTATGCGGTTCTGGAATCCTGTTTGAGCGCGCGGAGAGCCCCTGCCATTTCCTCAAGCAGCGCGCGAATGCTCGCGTCATCGTAGCGCAGCGAGCTGAAGTTGCACTCGATTTCGAGTTGTTGATTGACCACTCCGACGAACACTTCGAGGGTATATCGCCTGGCGTTTCGAGCACTTCGAGCAGGTCCGTTATTGGCGCGTACAAGCTCGAAGATGGGTTGGTCCAGGATCTTTTCATCAAACTGGCCTAGATACGCGAAGCAGACCTTTGGACCCTGCAGCGCTCGCAGGGCCCGCGTCTGTTCCGACTCCATGCCGAGATAGCGAATCATCTGGTAACCGATGCCGCCGTTGGGCATCCGCGCCAGTTGGCGCTTGACGATGCTCAGGTCGCAGCCGGGGTCATCCATGCCGCATGAATTGAGACGAAGGGGCGTTAGCCCGCTGAACCATCCGACCGAGCGGGAGATGTCGGGTGCCTCCTCGTCAAAGTCCTGGCGGCCGTGAATACTAAGGTCGATAAAGACCGAGCGATCGCGATTCCACCGGGCGAAGGAGCGAGCGAATGCAGCCAGCAGCAGCTCGAGGAACTGCGATTTGTAAATGGTGGGCGCATGCTGAAGAAGGAATCGCGTATCTTCCGAAGTCAGCCGCTCGACGAACGACCGGGACCACTGTTCCGTGTCGACCTGGACCGGATCTATACTCCGATCAACTCGAACCGGCGCATTCGCCTGCGATAGCTCCTCGATCCAGTACTGCAGTTCATGATCCAGAGCGCCTTGCCGTACGCGGCGGTTAACGTAATCGGCCCATCGGCTGTAGGATGCGGTCTTGGCAGGCAGTGCAATCGGCCCGCCTCCACTAATTTGTTCGTAAGCAGTCAAAAGATCCTCGACCAGAATCCGCAACGACACCGCATCAGCTACGAGGTGATGAGTGACTATCAGCAGGCGGCCCGGCGAATCTTTTCCGAGCTCGAAGTAGACAAATCTGGTCAGCGGGCCGTCGGAATGATCGAGACTCGCCTGGATCTCGCTGGTGGCATCGTCCAGGGCTTTTTGGCGAGCCTCGCTGTCCGCCAGACGGCTCAAATCGATCGTGGTGAGCAGGGTGGCCGTTGACCGGTCGCCCGTGGATTGCTGCCAGCCTTCCGCACCCATGCGGAACCGGAGACGGAGCGCGTCGTGATAGTCGAACAAAGCGTTCACCGCTGCTTCGAGCACATGGACATCGATCGGTCTGCGTGCCTGCAATTGAATCGCCATGTTGTAGTGATGAAAGTCAGGGCCTGGCTGATCGAAGTGCCATGCCTGAGAAGAGGACAGCGCGCTCGATCCTGCCAGCGGTTCCGAATCGGGATAATCGGAACCAGCTTCCGACGATGCGACCGCAGCCAATTCGGCAATCGTTTGACATTGCAGAAAGCGTTTGGGCGTCAAAGCGATGCCCAATTTCCGGGCCTCGGTGACCACGCGTATGCTCAGAATCGAATCTCCACCGAGCTCGAAGAAATTATCCTTCACCCCGACTTCTTTCAGGTTGAGGACTTTTCTCCAGATGTCCGACAGTTGTTGCTCGACCGAGTTGCGTGGCGCAATTGGCGCGCGTGTGAACTCTGTCTCAACCTCAGCGGGCTCCGGCAATCTCGTTCGATCCAGTTTGCCGTTGAGGTTCAGCGGCAGGGTATCGAGTCTGAGAAAAACTGCTGGCAGCATGTACTCCGGTAATCGAGTTAAGAGAAAGGCCCGCAAGTCGGCGACGGTCAGGGCGGCCTCCGCGCCAGCCGTTTCGACATAGTATGCGATCAACCGTTTGTTGCCTGAAGGGTCCGACCGCACAATTGCAGCCGCCGACTCGACTCGCGGATGCGCAATCAGCGCAGCTTCGATTTCGGCCAGCTCGATTCTGAAACCGCGTACTTTGACTTGATCGTCGTTGCGTCCCAGAAAGTCGAAATTCCCATCGAAACGCAGACGGGCGATGTCGCCGGTCCGGTACATGCGCGAGCCGGGTATGGCATAAGGATTCGCTAAAAAGGAAAAAGCGGTTCGTTTCGGATCGTTCAGGTATCCGGTCGCTAAGCCGTCGCCTGCGATGAACAAATCGCCGGGAACGCCTGGCGGAAGCGGCCGCAGACAGTGGTCGAGCACGAACGCCTCGGTGTTCGCGATTGGCTTTCCGATCGGAATCGCGACGGCATCTTGTGCAACCTCTTTCACCTCGAACACGCAAGCGAAGGTGGTGCTCTCCGTCGGGCCATAGCCATTCAGGATGCGACGCGGCCTCCCCTCGCACGAAAGCACCTTGCGAATCCACAATGGATTGAGCGCATCTCCGCCGACCAGGAGAGTGTCTACCGTGTGGAACGCATGTGGAATCGTCTGCGCCACCTGGTTGAACAGAGCGGAAGTCAGAAACATCGCTCTAATCGGCCGCCGGGACAGAGCGTCGGCGAATTCCTGCGGCGAGAGCACGATCTCTCGCGGGATGATCACCAATTCAGCGCCGTTGAGGAGGGCCCCCCAAATCTCGAACGTTACGGCGTCAAAAGCGCAATTCGCGACCTGCGCGATAGAATCGCCCGGTTTTATAGAGACGTAGTTGGTGTCGACAACCAGGCGTGAGACGCCGCGATGCGGAATGCTTATTCCTTTGGGGACACCGGTCGATCCCGACGTGTACATGACGTACGCGATGCTGTCGCCATCCGTTGCGCACGCCGGATTGCCGAGGTTAGGCGTCTCGAGCAGAGTCAAACTGATATCGACAGATTTGACGCCTTCAACATTCGAGAAGAGCTCCGCTCCCCGTGCGTCGGTCAAGACGAGCCGCAGACCGGCATCACGGGCCATCAAATGCGCGCGTTCGCGCGGGCATTCGCAATCGATAGGCACATATGCGCATCCGGCTTTTATGATTCCGATCACGCCGATCGGCATTTCGATCCCGCGCTCGAGGCAGAGCCCGACCGCGTCACCCGGCTTGGCTCCCAAGGCCGCGAGTCGAAGTGCGATGCGATTACCGCGTTCGCTGAGATCCTCGTAGGTGAGCGTTTGCTCCCCGAAACGCACCGCGACCCGCTCAGTCTGTTGGCCGGCCTGGGTTTCAAACAAGACTTGAAGCGATGCCGTACGCGGGTAAGCGGTCTGAGTCTGGTTCAGATGCGCGATAAGTTTGTGGCCGGCTTGTGAGTCGATCAGAGCGAGATCCTGGATTAGGTAATCGCAAGCCACGGTCGCCGTTCGGAGCACTTCGATGGTCTGCGCCAGAAGACTCTCCGCCTGCTCGGTGGTGAAGACGTTTGTGTCGAACTGCAGGGCCAATTGCCAAGCATCTTCGTGGCGGAAGCACGTCATACATAGCTTGAACTGTGGCGCCGGCGCGAAGCGATCACGGATCGCAACCCGAACGCCCGCGGCGTCGATCGAGGAAAATTCGTCGATGAACTCGAACGCGATACCTCCGCGTTCGCAGTCGACTTCTGCGTAGTAGTCCCTCCATTCCGCCGCCCGATCGATACGACCGGTCAACTCTCGCAAGCTGGTGGAGAAGCGCGAGCTTTGTGAAAGCTGGGTGTCGATGGGAAGCCATCTGCTGAAGAGACCAATGGTGGCGCCTTCGCTGCGCTGGTCAGAACTTTCAAACACGACCACCGGGCTTTGCAGCGTATTTCGAAACAGGACCGTCTGCCAGCACAACATCACAAAGTCGGCGGGCCGGGAATCCAGCGTGCGCGATACTTCTTCGATTTCACTCACGAGACGTCGATCGAGATTGACGGTTGCAATCCTCGGAGAGAGGTGGTTCCCGCGCACCGTGCCTTTCTCGTACGACAGCTGGGGATGAGTGGCCGCCGCCAAACCGCTTTCTCTCCAGAACCCCTTGCCAACCTCGGCGGCATCGCTGTTGAGAATGTCGTTATGCCAGGCTGCGAAGTCCGCATATTGAATAATGTCGCCGGTTCGCGCACCTCCGCGCGCACAACATTCGTAGCAGCCCGCAAATTCTGCCATCAGGTAGTCGAGCGTGCGTTGGTCGGCGTACATGGAATCAACGGTGAGAACACACTCGTACTCGTCATGCGCGATCTCGATTACTAACGCACGCAGTCCCGGCACTCTCCGCGCGTCATCATTGCGAAATTCGCCGGCGGCGAGTTCGGAGACGGCTTCATGACGGTGTCCGGATGACAGACCGCGCAAGCTGACAGTCTCGATGTCGGGCGCGAGTTCGGGAAGCACCACCTGTAAAGGATCACTCCCGGCATGCGGTTGAACGAAGACCGTCCGCAGAATCTCGTGACGCTTCACGAGCATCGCCAGCGCGTCAGCGATCAATTCCGGCCTGACCGGTCCGCGCAGCAAAATTCGGCACTGCACGGCATTTGCGGCGCCCTGAGATCGCAACGTCCAGACGTGTTGTTGCTCGGGCGAGAGTTCGTAGCCTGTGTTCCCAACGAGCGATGGATCTTCGAAGAGCTGTTCCATGATCAACGTCCTGTCAACCTGAGACGTGAAGGGCAGATTCTCCACTAATCGATACCGCCTTGCGGCTGCCGGAGATCGCATGCGGCCGGGACGAAAGAAAAGTGCGTACCTGAGATTTTGCGTTGGTCGTAGTGAGACTCAGCTGTTCGATAAATTTATCGAGCCGCTGGTGGGAGCCGCGCGCTACGGCGTCAAGCACCATCTCAAGTCTGCACATCAACAGAGCTATCGTGCTGCGGTCGAAGAGATCCCGGTTATATTGAATCGTCGCGATGAAGCCCTCACGCGTATCTTCCAGGAAGAGCGTCAGGTCCAATTCAGTAGCCGGTGGCACGAGCTCCAGCGGCTGTACCGATAGATCCGGCAAGGCGCTTTCCGGAATAGCGGGGCGCGCCAGGGCAAGCTTGATTTGAAAAACCGGGGCGCGGCTCAGGTCACGCGCTCGCGGCAACAGCTTGACGATCTGATGAAAGGGCGCATCCTGATGCGAATACGCTTCGAGGCAGGTCTGACGAACCCGAGCCAACATTTCCTCGAACTGCGGATTTCCCGACAGGTCGGTGCGAAGCGGGAGCTCATTGACAAAGAAACCGATCAGGGGCTCCGCCTCTGAGCGCGTGCGCCCGGCGACGTCGA
Organism: uncultured delta proteobacterium; assembly: GCA_963808235.1. Lineage (GTDB taxonomy): Bacteria > Desulfobacterota > Binatia > Binatales > Binataceae > Binatus. The sequence continues at coordinate 136,871 of CAWEEQ010000001.1, read as the reverse complement.
TGCCGACCACTATGTCGTCTTGGCGCGAATAGTAGTGCAGGAGAATCTTGAAGCAAGCCAGCAAGGTCATGAAAAGCGTCACCCCGTGCTGGCTGCTGCGTCTGGCAAGGTCCTCCGCCAGACCGGCGGTTAGCTTTCGGCTGAAGCTTGCGGCGGCGTAGGTCTTGATTGATGGTCGTGGGTGATCAGTGGGGAGATCAAGGTTGGGAATTCCGGAGAGCTTGGTTCGCCAATAGTCCAGATGGCTCTGTAGAACATCGCCTCGCAGCGTTTTTCTCTGCCAGGTAGCGAAGTCCGAAAGCTGAATAGGGAGTTCGGGGAGCCGGCACTCCTGGCGTGAACATAGGGCGGCGTATCGAGCCATCACCTCGCGGTGGAAAATCTGCGTCGACCAATGATCGAAGATTATATGATGAATCGCCGCGAGACTTACGTGCACATTCTCATCGAGCCGCAGCAGCAGGATTCTGAAGAGCGGCAACTCGGAAAGACTGAAGCCGAGTAGTGAATCATCAAGTGCGTGGGACAGTATGGCCCGCTGCTGTTCGCCGGGTTCCAGCTGGCGCAGGTCAATCACCGGTACTTCGACGGTGAGCGTGGACGCGATTGCACGCACGGGCCCATTTTCCCCTGTGAGATAGAATGTTCGCAGAGATTCGTGCCGCCGCACCGTGTCGTTCACGGCCCGAGCGAACGCCGATGCGTCGAACTGGCCGCTAAACTGGGCCGCGGCCGACATAACATAGGCCCGGTTACCGGGCTCCAGCGCATCCAAATACCAGAGCCGCTCTTCGGCGAACGACAAAGGCAGACGCCGTTCCCACGCGGCTTTCCGCGCCATCAACCGAGACAGCAGATTCCTTTTCTGCTCGACTGACATGTTCGCGAGACTGGTATCCGAGTGCTGAGTCATTCGGTTTGTCCTCCGAGCATACTTTCGAGACGCTGACTCAACTCCTGGTCCGAAAGGCCGTCGATCTCCTCGACCGCTTGCCGTTCCACTTCGGCATCAGCGGCCGGCTCGATGCGCGAGGCGGTCTGCTCACACGAATCGCCGCCGGCTGTTTCCAGCAGCGATGCCATGGCGGCTACTGTCGGATGCTCGAAGAAGGCATTCATAGAGATTTCGGCGGCGAACACATCGCGTAGCCGAGAAATGATTTGCGCGGCCAGCAAAGAATGACCACCGATCTCAAGGAAGTTGTCGTAGATTCCAACACGGTCCAGTCCCAACCCTTCGGCCCATAACTCGGCGAGCCTGCGCTCGAGCTCACTTCTAGGTCCTGCGTACTCGGTCGTCTGGGAGCGGCGAGCGACCGGCGCTACCAAGACCGAGGTGTGCGCTTCCACAGTTGCGCTTGCCTTCATGACTGGAGAGATACTGGTTGCTCGACCCAATTCGACTGTTGCCACGGCGACCTGGGGAAGACCGGCGTGCAGGATGCGCTCGAATGCCTCGGCACCTTCGTCGAACGAAATGCCAAACTTGCTTCGGAATTCTCTAATGCGGCGTTGCAAATCCCCCAGAGTCGCGAGTTGGCCGGATTGCCACGCGTCCCACTGCCATGCGCTCCAGTTGATAGAGAAAACGGGAACACTCCCGCGCGCACTTTTGTAGTGCGCATATGCATCGAGAAAAGCGTTGGCGGCACAGTAGTCGGCCTGGCCGACGGTCGGACAGATGGCAAGCTCCGAGGAAAACAGCGCGATGAAGTCCAGTTTTGCTGCTGCGAGAACGGACTCCAGCACCAGTATGCCGATGGCTTTGGGCCGTGTCACAGCCGCGACGGCTTCATCGGTCTTGAGCTGGACAAGTCCGGCACCCGCGACGCCGGCCGCATGCACAACACCGTTGATTTCCCCAAATCGCTCGTTCACCGCGGTGATTGCTGTCCGCATCGCATTCGGATCAGAGAACGTCGGCGGCGATCACTTCGACTTCCGCGCCGGAGCCCTCGAGGTCCTGAACCTTTTCGATCTTAAGGCTGATCGGATCGGTGCGGTCATGCTCGGCGAGCCAGCGATGCCAATCTTCGCGTCGGGGAAGACCAGTTCTGCCAACCAGTGCAAGACGGGCATGGTACTTTCTGGCAAGATGCGCAGCGATTCCGAGGCCGATACCGCCCAATCCACCGGTGATGAGATACACACCACGTTCGCGCAGCAGAGTTGAATCAGCTACGGCCTCGACCGGGATCCGAGAGAATTCGCGTACCCAGCGATGCCGTCCACGATAGGCGACGACGGTCTCGTTGCGGTCCGTTTCTGCCTCCGAGATGATTTGATTGATGATCCGCCCGTCAGCAGACTGCGGGTTCTGGGAAAGCGCGAGGTCCACGCTTCGACAGTCCAGGAAATCATATTCCTTCGCTATTACGCCGCTCGCGCCAAGCAGTGTCGCCTTTTCCGGTTGCTGAAGCTCTTCGCCGAGGATGTCGTGCAGTCCACTGGATAGCGCCAGCAAGCGCACGTGTCCTTTCGGCCGTTGATCCCCCATAGCGCGCGCCAGGCGGAGCAGGCTCGAGAAGCCGGCCGATTGCGCTCTGGCAAATGTCTCTAGAGTGGGCACGGCATCGCCGGATGTGATCGACCAGCAATGCGCTATACGTCCGGGATAGCGCTGAAGGCTGGCGAGCTGTTGCAAGAGCAGGTCGTAATGCGGCTGAGAGTCAGGATCGATGCAGTACTTGCGAGGCGCCTCGCGCCGGAATTTCTGGCCCGGCCGAACACTCACTACCCTATGCCCAAGCGTTTCGAGCCTCTGCACCAGCTTTTCGCCGATCCCACACTGATCGAGGAACACCATCCAACATTGCTTTGCACCGGCCGGGTCCGTGCAAATCGGCAGATCGCGCTGCACCCACGCCGGCGTGTAGAACCATTCTTCGAGCGGCCGCTTTTCTGCGACTGCTTCGGTGCCTGACGCCGCGCCCGGTTCCGTCGATCGCACAGGCGGCGGCTCCGCTTCGACCCAGTGCCGTTTGCGCTCGAATGGATACCCGGGAAGAGAAATCCGGCGCCGCTGTCCTCGCCGCCCGAGCGCATCCCAATTAATCTCGATTCCCGCCAGCCATAGTTTCGACAGGCTGGTGAGAATGAATGCGCTGTCCGCCTCGCGCTGATAAACATTGCGCAGAGACGGCACTACCAACGGCATATCCGCGCCAAGTGTTGCCGCGGTTTGCAACCCGAAGCTGGTAAGCGCCTGGCCGGCACCCACCTCGATCAATGCGCAATCGCGGTCTTCGAGCAGCCGGTTTATTCCGTCGCTGAAGCGTACCGTTTGGCATGTGTGATCCGCCCAGTATCGAGGGTCGGACGCTTGTTCAGCACTAGTCCAGGTTCCGGTGAGATTCGAAATATAAGGAATGCGCGGCGGATGGAGCTCACTTTTGCCGACTAACTCGGCCAGACGCTCGGCCGCGGACAGGAGCATTCGTGAGTGATACGCATGCGACGCTGGAACGCGCTGGCACATGAACCCATGTGCGCCTCGCTCGAATTGATCGATTGCGGCCGCGCTGCCAGAGACTACGCAGAGCCGGGGCGCGTTAATCGCCGCGACAGACACCCCCGGCGGAAGAACTCCGGCGAGCTCCTCTTCGGTCGCCATGATTGCGAGCATCGCTCCGCCCGGAAGCTGATCGATCAACAAAGCCCTCTGCGCCACCAGCATCGCTGCGTCGCGCAGCGAGAACACTCCTGCCAGGCAGGCAGCTACGTATTCCCCTATGCTGTGCCCGATCATCGCGGACGGCTGAATGCCCCAGCTCATCCACAGCTTTGCCAGCGCGTAGTCAATCGCAAACGCCGCCGGCTGAGAGTAGCGGGGTTGATCGAGACGACGGTCGGCGCCGCTCCGATCCGCGCCGCCGCGCTTGAGCATCGCTACCAGGTCCAGCTTGGTCGTTCCTGCTTGATCGTCCGGTTTGCTGTGGCGATCGAATATCGCGTCTCGAAGATCGAATCCGAGGTGCGAGTTCAGCAGCGCACAGCAAGTATCGAATTCTTCGCGGAAGATCGGCTCGTCCTCGTAGAGACCGCTCCCCATGCTCGGATACTGATCGCCAACTCCAGAGAACATGAAAGCGACCCGCTGCTCGGCGCTCTTGCGAACGGCGCCGAATAGTCTTGCCTTGTCCCGATTCAGCAGAACCTCGGAAGCCTCCGTTACGTCTCTTGTGACGAGCACGCGACGGTGCGGGAAAGCCGGCCGGCCCGTTTGCAGCGTGTACGCCGCGTCCGCAAGACAGAGATTTGAATCGCCCGCCAGATGACGGCCGAGATTCTCGGTGGCGGTCTCGAGCGCAGTTTCTGTGCGCGCGGAAATGGGAACCAGTTCCCATCTCCTTGGCGATTCGTCACCGCACTCGGGTGTGGGCGCTTCCTCGAGGACCACGTGAGCGTTGGTGCCGCCCAAGCCGAACGAGCTCACACCCGCCCTGCGCGGGGTCGCATGCCGATGCCATTGGACTAACTGGTTGTTTACGTAGAACGAGCTCTGATCAAGTCCCAGGGCCGGATTAGATTCAGAGAAGTTGGCCGTGGGTGGAATCGCTCCGTGCTGCAGCGCGAGAACCGCCTTGATCAGTCCAACGATTCCGGCCGCGGAATAAAGATGACCGAGGTTGCTCTTCACTGATCCTCAGAGCGCAGGAGCCCCGTTCGACCGCGTTCCCACCGAAAACTTTGGTGAGCGCTTGTACTTCGATCGCGTCGCCCAGCGGCGTCCCGCTGCCATGTCCCTCGACAAGGCCTATAGAGCGCGATTCGACGCCAGCCATCGCTTGCGCTGCGGCAATCACTTCCGACTGTCCGGCCACACCTGGAGCGGTGAACCCTGCGCGGCTCGCTCCGTCGTTGTTGATGGCCCAGCCGCGGACAACGGACAGCACCCTGTCACGATCCGCGATTGCATCTTCAAGGCGCTTCAGGACGACGACGCCGAGGCCGTCCCCAAACACCGTACCATTGGCCCTTGAATCGTAGGGCCTGACATGTCCGTCGGGTGAAAACAGTCCGCCCTCTTGGTGCATATAGCCGGCGCGGTGCGGCAAAAGTAGCGAAACGCCACCGGCCAGCGCCATGTCGCACTCGAAGTTAGCCAGGCTCTTGCACGCTTCTATGACCGCGACGAGCGATCCGGAGCAGGCGGTTTGAACCATCAAGCTCGGGCCGCGAAGATTCAAATGATAGGCCAGCCGTGGCGCCAGGTAGTCCTTGTCGTTTGTAATGATAGCTTCGAACAATCCGCCGAGTCCAAACGTATTCGGATTCGCGCTCAGATTGGCCAGCAGATAACGGCTCATGTTGACACTGGCGAAAACGCCGGTCAGTCCCTGCCAACGCCGAGTGTCGTAACCAGCGATTTCCAGCGCCTGGTAGGCGGCCTCGAGAAAAATACGATGCTGCGGATCCATCAGAGCGGCTTCCCGCGCATTGATGCCGAAGAATTCGGCGTCGAACAGGTCGAGCCCGTCTATGCAGGGCTTCGCCTTCACGTAGCGGGGATTGTCGAGCAGGATCTTGGGAACGCCCGCCTCTCTTAGTTCGTCGTCGGAGAAGAAAGTAATCGATTCGGTGCCAGCCTGCAGATTGCGCCAGAATGCATGCACGTCGGACGCGCCCGGCACCCGGCACTGCATCGCTATGATCGCTATTGCGTTCGACATTTCGCCGCTACAATTGGAATTCATTGCAAATCCGTGGTTTCGTATTGCATGTCACACAATCCACGCGTCACTCGCTTGTGGTCACAGTCTCGAAGTGAGCACGGAGCTGGACGCCTGTAACCTTGACGACTCGCGCTCTTACAGTGGCCTTACTTATATATAGGTCTTACTTCGATGCACTCGTTGGCGCGGCCCTTGAGCCACATAACGACCGACACGGCATCGGCATCGTCGCTCCAAGGAGTATCCAGCCAGCCCGCCGACGTTTGCATTGTCCAGCGGTGATGCGATTCATCGCGCCTAATGAATAGCGTCTTGGTTTGTTGTGTTAGCTCCATGAGACTGCTCCTTGTGTAGTGACGATGGACTGCAAATACTCCAAGTCCCTCGATGACCTAACTGATCCGCATCACGCGCGGCGCACCACGCCGGCTTGCAATCGCTGCGCGCTGCAAGCTTGCCCGGCGTTGCGCGTATAAGGTCGGAACCGGCGACTCACTCTCCGCGAGGTGGTGCGCAAGGACGCGCAAGGTTGCGTGCTCGTAGGTAAGCGTGGGAGAAAGCTGGCGATGGAGATAGCGCTCGAGGTCTCCGACCAGGCCAACCGCATCGACCGAATCGAGCCCATAGTCTCCGAGTGGACAAGTCGGCTCAATCGCGTTTTGGTCGATGCCCAGCCGTTCGGCCAGCTGGGCGATCAGCCATGTCTCGATCGCGCCGGCGGTTAATTTGGATGTGTCGTTGCGAGCGCGATCGAATTCAGTAGCCATGGGACAACTTCTTCCTCACTTTTCGAGCTGCGTATCAGTCGTTCTGCTGAGCACGTTTTGTGCCGGTATTGAGTTCCATACTTCCGTAGTTTTGTTGCTCTGTGGCAGCCATAAGTGGCGAATCTCATATGCCACAGGAAGACAATTCAGTTTCGCAACACGATCGACGCGTGCGACATTACTGGTGTTCCGCGTTCCTTGACCTCGGCTTTGATCGCGATCCGATCGTCTTCCTTCCATAAGGAAGTCACGATGGTCTCGCCGGGAAACACTATCCCGGCAAATCGCGCCGAATATCTCCCCACGCGCGTAGCGTCACCATCCAGCAACTCATCGACGACCGCCTTGCAGACCATCCCGTATGAACACAAACCGTGCAGGATGGGCCGCGGCAGTCCGGCGTTCCGGGCAAAGTCAGGATCGATGTGCACCGGATTCTTGTCGCCCGTGAGTCTGTAGAGCAGCGCCTGCTGCGGGAGGATTGGAAGTTCCACCACGCAATCAGGTGGCCTGGCTGGGATCGCTTCATCGCCGATAGGGGCGCGAATTCCGCTAAAGCCTCCTTCATCACGCAGCAACAGGGAAAAGTGGTCGAGCCAGATTAGATCGCCCGCGGATGTCTCTGTCTCGAGTTCGAGAACAACCACTGCGGCCCATCCTTCATCATAGATGCCAGCGATCCGGCCCGTGTGGCGCACTCTGCCCGACGCAGGCACGGCGCCAACAATCTGCAGATCATGGCCTAACGAGAGCAGCTTACTCAGATCGATCTTCAAACCGGGCGCGTCCAGCAGCCCTGCCAGAATGGAATGCAAAGGTATGGTCGCGAAACTCGGCAGAACCTTCAGATTCGCCTCATATGTATAGGAGAGTTCGCGCGCCGAGCTCGGTGGAACTCCGGCTCCCAGGCCGAGATGATAGAGAATCACATCATCTGGTTCCCACTCGCTCCAGGTCTCAGGGAGCTCAGCACCAAGCGCGGATTCCAAATCGATCGACATAGAATCTCCTCTCGCAGACAGCGCGGGCGCGTCTCATCCGCGACTAGCACTGAGCGAGGGCGTCGAGCCTCCGGCCTCTTTTAACAGGCCGATGGTTCTCCAGCCCTTCTCCCGGATATAGCAGGCCAGGCACATAGCTTTGGTGACTCGCGTCGACAGCGATAACAGCAAAACAGCAACGCGGTTGCCGCATCCTGCTGAATCGCACTTTGCGTATCGGGGGTCCATGATATTCGGTTCGTCTACGCATGCGGCGTGCCATCGGCACCGAAGCGAGGCTATTGCATCGTGAGCCGATATTTTTTCGCGATGGCGGTCTGCGGGAGCAATGGCCAACAGGTGCAAGAATCCGCCAAGTCTGGCGAGCATTCGTCATCATAGGTGCCAGTTATGTTGCCGAACTTGCCTCGCCCCCTGAAACATCCGCGAGATCAGAGGCGAGGCGCGAAAGCGACCCTTGGAACCCTCGGCACCATCATTGCAGTTAGCCAGCGAACTAACGCCATTGCGTGGCGACCGAAAACAAGGGAGCACCTTAGTGAATACTTACAACGATGCGGATGAATATTGCTGGCAGTTTGAAACCAATATAGTCGACGTGCTGCACATCCACGCCTCTACCGAACCGTCGAGTATCCCTTGCGTATTTCTTGATTTCGCCGCGAACGGCGCGCCGGCCGAACGAACGCTGACCTTCGCGGAACTCGACACCAGGGCTCGGTCCGCTGCCGCTGTCATTCAGCAACACTCAAACGCGGGCGATGCGGCGCTGCTCATTTACCCGCCCGGGCTGGACTTTATGGTCGGCTTCTTCGCCTGTCTGTACGCGGGTCTGATCGCGATTCCCGCATATCCACCTGATCCGTTCCGCCTCGAACGTTCGGTCCCCCGCCTGCGTTCGATGATCGAAGACGCTGACGCGAAGCTGATCCTCAGCGAGACGCAGATGACGGCGCTTCGACCGTCGATTCTCAAACACGCGCCCGAGCTGCAAGGGATGCCCTGGATCACGACTGACGCATCCTCGGCCACGGACGCCGCGCAATGGAAGCGCCCCAATTTCTCCGCTAATCAGCCTGCCGTCCTGCAATACACCTCGGGATCCACCGGTACGCCCAAGGGAGTGATGCTGTCTCATTCGAACATCGTCGAGTATCTGGCGATGATTTGCCGCAGCGATCCACAATCGGTCGCGGAATCGCAGCGTGGATTGATGTGGTCGCCTACCTACCACGACATGGGTCTCGTGCAGGGCGTTCTGCTGCCGGTCTACGTGCGGCAGAGACCTTTGGTGGTGATGTCGCCGATCGCGTTCTTGCAGCGACCGATGCGCTGGCTCGAGATGCTGACCAGCTATCGCGCGACTTACAGCGGAGGGCCTAATTTCGCTTTCGATCTGTGCGTTGACAAGGGAAAAGCTGAGGACAGAAAAGCTCTCGACCTCAGCAGCTGGGAGGTCGCCTTCTGCAGTGCGGAGCCGGTGCGAAAGAAGACTATGGACCGGTTTGTAGCGGCCTTCAGTCCTCATGGTTTCAACGCAAAAGCTTTCCGTCCGGCCTACGGGCTTGCCGAGGCAACACTGGTTGCCACGCTGGCTAAACGCTCACAAGTCCCCGTAACCAGAAGCTGGCTGGCCGATGAGCTCGAGCGCGGTATCGCGCTGCCCGCCACGGAGAGTGAAATGGGGGTGCGAGACCTGGTCGGATGCGGCACGCCGATCAGCGGAGTCGAGCTCCGCATCGCTAACCCCCATACGAGACGGGAATGCCCCGCGCGCGAGGTGGGCGAAATCTGGCTGGCGGGTCCAGGCATCGCCAAGGGCTACTGGAAAAAGCCGGTCGAGAGCGAGCAACTTCTCAAAGCGCAACTCTTCGGCTGCGAAGGTCGGCAGTTTCTGCGCACCGGCGACCTCGGCTTCGTGGACATAGACGGCGAACTGTTTGTGACGGGACGCCTGAAGGACATGCTCGTCGTCAGAGGGCGCAACATTTATCCGCAGGATGTCGAATCGGCGATCGAACAATCCGAACCGGGGTTACGGCGAGGATGCGGCGCCGCTTTCCCTGTCGATGCCGGAGGCTCGGAAGGAATCGCAGTCGCATATGAAGTCAGCGACCCCGGTACCGTCGATGCGGAAAAGATATTTGCGCGCATCCGCCATACGGTAGCCGACACGTTCGGAGTGCAGTTGGAAGCGGTCGCGCTCCTGCCCCCTCACGCGATGTTCAAAACTTCCAGCGGAAAACTGCAGCGAAGTGAATGCGGCAAGGCGTTTCAGTCAGGGCGGCTCCAATGCATCGCAGCTTGGCGGCGATCGCCAATCGTGGCACCGGGACAGGTCGTTTCGGACCGTGCTCAGGCTGCGGAGTGAAAACGATGGGCCTTGAAAGTCAACCCATCAGCCTGGTTGAGATGCTGAATCGCCATGCCGCCCGTCGCGGAGACGCACTTTCGGTGGTCTACGCAGGCGAGCACGGCTCCGTGCCCAACCTCTCTTACAGAGAACTCGACCACCGAGCACGCGTTATAGCTACACGGCTCCGGCGGATCGCCGGTCATGGCGATCGGGTGATTCTGTTGTATCCGCCGGGACTGGATTTCATAGAGGGCTTTTTCGGATGTCTGTATGCCGGGATGATCGCGGTTCCGGCGCTGTGCCCCAGCCCTCGCCGGTTGGAAAGATCCTTTGCTCGATTGCGCACGATAATTTCCGACTGCGACGCCGCAGTCGCGTTAACCACCAAATCGCTTAGCTCGCTCGCGGAAGGCGCGCTGGAGCAATGCCCGGCGTTCAAGGACGTTCGCTGGCTGATGACCGATGATTCCGAGCCGGAACCCGAAAACGAAAACTGGTATCCGCCCCCCCTCGACGGCGATTCCATCGCGTTGCTCCAGTACACCTCTGGTTCAACAGGGATCGCGAAAGGCGTGACAGTCAGTCACGGGAACCTGCTGGCGAATCATGCGCAGATTCGTGAGGCTTTTGGCGCCGGCCCAGACTGTGTCGTCGGCGGATGGCTTCCCCTGTATCACGACATGGGGCTAATCGGACAAATGCTGCACCCGCTCTACCTCGGTTCCACGACGGTATTGATGTCACCGGTGCACTTCGTCCGCGACCCGATGAGCTGGCTGGAACTGATTCACAAGTATCGGATCCGCGTCAGTGGCGGGCCGAATTTCGCTTATGAGTTGTGCGTGACCAGATATCAACCCGAGCGCGCCGCTCAGCTTGATCTATCCCAATGGGAGGTCGCCTTCTGTGGCTCGGAACCGATAGATCCACTGACCCTGGACAAATTTGCCCGATGCTTTTCCGACACGGGCTTCAATGCGAAAGCGTTTCTTCCGTGTTACGGCATGGCTGAAGCCACGCTGTTCGTCACCAGCCCGGGGCGAAACAAATCGTTCGAGGTTATGAGGTTGTCTCGCGCCGCTCTGAAAGAACATCGAGTCGAAGCCAGCGACGCAGAAGACTCGGTCGCGCTGGTTGGATGTGGTTTCTCACGGCTCGGCACGGAGGTGCGGATAGTCGATCCTGAAACTCTGCTGGAGTGCGAATCAGACCAAATCGGGGAGATTTGGATCAGCGGCCCAAATGTCGCACAGGGCTACTGGAACAAATCCGAGGAAACCGAGGCCACCTTTAGAGCCAAAATCGCCAATTCGAGCGGCGGACCGTTTCTTCGGACCGGAGATCTCGGTTTTGTCTGTGCGGGGGAAGTGTTCATTACCGGCCGAATTAAGGATCTTCTCATTGTAAGAGGTGCCAACCACTATCCCGAAGACATCGAACGAACCGTCCTTGAAAGTCACCGATGGCTGCGAACGAGCCGGTGTGCCGTTTTCTCTGACGAGGCCGACTGCAATATAGTAGTCGCGGCCGAGGTACCCCATCGCTACGAACGGGGAGTCGCGGAAGCCCCGACCGGACTCTTTACATCCATTCGGGGTTCGATATCTGAGCGTCACGACCTCAGAGTGCAGTCCATCGTTTTGCTGAAAACCGGCGAGATTCCAAGGACCTCAAGCGGCAAAATAATGCGACGTGCCTGCCGGGAAGCACTCAACTCGAATGGATTGCGGGTTATTCGCTCAATCGGCAAAGATCTGGGCCGTATGCAAGGACTTTCGGCCGTTTGAGAGATGACGAAGATGTGGGCAAAAAGCGTGTTAGCTGGTTGACAACCGGAAGTACGGTTGATAAGCTCCGATCCAGAGAGAGTTGAAATGTCGAACTTGCAAGAAGAAAGAAGCGCAGAGACGAGACGAAGAATTCTCGAAGCAGCCGCCCTCACGCTGTTTGAATGCGGCTATGCAGGCACAACGATAGCCGAGGTCGCCGAGCGAGCTGGGGTTTCCAGAGGCGCGGAAATGCATCATTTCCCGAAAAAGGAAACCCTGGTTATCGCGGCGCTTGAATACATCTTCGACCAGAGAATCGCTGAATCGCAACAGATAGGGAAGCGACTTGGAAGGGTCTCCGATCGGCTCGATTATATCGTCGATTCGCTCTGGTCGGTCTATAAGGGACCGGCATTCCACGCATGGATCGAATTGGTCGTAGCTAGCCGCACTGACCCCACGCTGCGCGAGGCGGTGGCGAAGATCAGTCAGGGCTTTACCGAAGCGAGCATGGGGATCTGGCAGGAGCTGTTAGGCCCGGATTCATATGATCCTGAAAGGCTGCGCATTTTGGATCGTGTGACAAACGGCCAGCTCGAAGCGATCGCGCTGTCGCGAATTCTCTACCCGCCTAGCGACGAGGATAATCCCGAGTTGTTGGAGATGGTCGATTGGGTCAAGAAGATAGGGCACTTCCTGCTGCTCTACAAAGATAGCTCGCCAGCGGCGGAAATCGCTTCATAGTCAATTGCTGACAACTGTTGGTCTAACTGCAGGCCGTCAACAGACCCAACCTGAATCTGCTCGGCGAATTGTCGATGATCATCGAGGTGATTTGACCTGGTGGAGCGCTCGCCGATGTTCAAAAAACTGCTGGTCGCAAACCGCGGGACAATCGCAATACGGATAATTCGCGCGTGCCGCGAGCTGGGGATTTCGACGGTCGCCGTTTATTCGACGGCAGATAAAAGTGCACTGCATGTGCGGATGGCGGACGAGTCGGTATGTATCGGTCCGCCGGCCGCTCAAGACAGCTACCTCAACATCCCAGCGAATCTCAGCGCGGCGACGATGATCGGCGCCGACGGCGTGCATCCGGGGTATGGCTTCCTGTCGGAAAATGGCGACTTCGCGGAGGCGTGTCAGAAGTCGGGGCTGTATTTCGTGGGCCCGCGCGCGCGTCATATCAGGCTGATGGGCGACAAGCCGCGCGCGCGACGAATCATGACGCGCGCGGGCGTCCCCGTACTTCCGGGCAGCGAGGGAACGGGCGTAACTGAGTTGCGCGAAGCTCAAGCAGATGCAAAGCGGCTCGGCTACCCGGTTCTGATCAAGGCGGCCGCCGGCGGTGGCGGCAAGGGCATGCGAGTCGTTCGCAATGGAGACGAGCTGACCCGTCTGTTTCCGCTGGCGCAAGGCGAATCCGAGGCGTCGTTCAGTTCAAGGAAAATGTACCTGGAGAAATATCTCGAACGGGCGCGTCACGTCGAGTTTCAGATTCTCGCCGACTTGCAGCGCAACGCGATTCATCTTGGCGAGCGCGACTGCTCGATTCAGCGGCGCCATCAGAAGGTCGTCGAGGAATCGCCGTGCCCGATTCTTACCCCGCGGCTCCGCGAGAAGATGGGCAGGGCTGCTGTGCGCGCGGCCGAGGTCGTCGGCTATTCGAACGTCGGCACAGTGGAATTTTTGCTCGCCGGCAATGGCGAGTTCTATTTTATCGAGATGAACACGCGCATCCAGGTCGAGCACGGCGTGACCGAGATGGTCACCGGGGTTGACCTGGTAAAAGAAAGTATCCGGATGGCGATGGGCGAGAAGCTCCCACTGAAGCAACGGCACGTGACGTTCGACGGCGCGTCGATGGAGTTTCGCATCTACGCGGAGGATCCCGAGCGTCACATCCCGTCGCCGGGTGTGGTGACCAACCATCATGCTCCCGGCGGGCTGGGCGTGCGCGTCGAGACGGCGCTATACGACGGCTATCGCGTGCCGGTGCAATACGATCCGCTCATCGCCAAGCTGATAGTGCATGCCGAGACGCGACCTGAAGTGATCGCGCGAGCCAAAGCTGCGCTGCGCGAGTATGTAATCGACGGCATCAAAACCAACATCCCGTTGCATCTGAAGATTCTGCACGATCCCGATTTCAATCGCGGCGAATTCTCGACCGACTTCCTGAGCCGCTACGAACTGGCCCGCCCCGAAGCAGCGCATCACGAGCCTTTAAGCAAAGCCTCCTGACGGCAGCGCTCGGCACCATGATTTGTAGAGTCCGAGTGGAGAGGCGGAGACAGCCTCATCCGCGATTCACATGACTAGCTTGAATAAAATGAAACGAGTGGAAACGATACCCAATCAACATAACTTAAGCCGGACCGCGGGGAGTTGCGGAATCCGCTTGCGAACCTTTCGGTGAATCGCCAATCTTGTTTGCAATGTCCTCTCTGAGCACATCAATCCGACAAGTTGTTATCTCGAAGCGGGGCGGACCTGAAGTGCTTCAGATGCGCCGGGTTCCCGCACCCGACTGCGGGCCCGGACAGGTACGCGTTCGAGTATCCGCAGTGGGAGTCGTTTTCGCAGATCTCCTGATGCGGGAAGGTCTCTACCCCGATATACCTCGATTTCCCTTTGTACCGGGAGTCGAGGTCGCTGGAACCATCGATGTTGCCGGCGCACAAGTGAACGATCTGAGAGTTGGAGATAGGGTAGCGGTCCTGTGTGGTTTCGGCGGTTATACCGAGTCACTGGTAGTTGATGCCTGGCGAGCTGTGAAGGTTCCCGAGCGGGTTGGAGACATCGACGCAGCAGCACTCGTGGTGAACTATTTGACCGCCTACCAGATGTTGTCGCGAGTGGCTCATCTGCAAGAAGGGCAGACCATACTTGTGCACGGGGCGGCGGGAGGCGTAGGCACCGCGTTACTGGACTTGGCGCTTTGGATGAAACTCACGGTGTGGGGAACGGCCTCCAGTCAAAAACACGAACTGGTGAGAAAGTATGGCGCACGGCCGATCGATTATCATCACGAGGATTTCGTCGAGATAGTTCGTCGTGAGACGGGTCGGGGGGTCGATGTCGTTTTCGATCCAGTGGGCGGTTCCTATTGGCGCCGCTCCTTTCAGGCGCTTTCACAAGGGGGTCTCCTGGTTGGCTACGGATTCTCAGCCGCTACAAGCCAGGGAAGGAGAAGGCCGCTTAAAACTCTAGTCGAGTTGCTTAGGAACCCGCGGCCAAGTCCCCTCGAGCTGATGCCCCAGAACAAAGGAATCTTCGGGTACAGCGCCCAGAATCTCTGCAAGGTCCGCCCCGATTGGTATCACGAAGATTTGCGAACCCTCCTGGAACTGTGTGCAGCCGGAAGGCTACGGCCGGTGATTGATCGATGCCTTCCACTGGAGGAAGCCACCACCAGCCATCGGCTGCTCGGAGACTCCCAGGTGACTGGGAAGATCGTGCTCACGACTGGATCGTAGGAGTCGGGGCCGCAGTTCTGCTGCCGACTCTGTAATTGTACATGCGCTTCGACCAGCTCAAGCCCGAGCGCAAACACTCGCGAGACGCGTTGCCATGTGTTTCAGTCGCGAGAAATTACATTCTCCAATGAGTATCGCGTGAGCCAATAGCGAAGCGTGCTTCGAGGAATTCCCAGTCGTCGAGACGCTCGCGCTACATTGCCTCCAGTCGAACGCAGCACATCGAGCAGCTGGTCTCGATACGGCTGCCATTGGTCTACTGTGGATGCAGGACGGAGGTCACGCCCTTCAATGAGCTCGTCGGCCTTAGAGATTCTTTCTGGTCGCGCCGCGCATGCTCTAGGCCCGAAGGTCGTGCTGCCGTCCAGCATCTCCGTCAAGTCGTGCCCGCTCTGTTCGCAAAGGCTATAACGTACAAGCAACCGCTCTACGACGTTGATCAATTCGCGGACATTTCCGAACCATTCATATTCAGTCAATCGCGAAATCGACGATTCGGAGACCGTCGGCACTGCCATTCCACGCTGTGCGGCGATTGCACGAAGGTAGTGTGTGAAAAGTAACGGAATGTCAGAACGCCTTTCCCTTAAGGGCGGAACATTGATCTGCAACACGTTCAGGCGAAAATAAAGATCTGATCTGAACCTTCCTTGTTGTATCGCCAAAGAGAGGTCGCAGTTAGTCGCGGCGATCACGCGCGCAGTCATCTTGAGCGTTCGAGTTCCTCCGACACGCTCGAACTGATGGTCTTGAAGTACCCGCAACAGCTTGCGCTGAAGGGCGAGATCCATGTCCCCAATCTCATCGAGGAAAATGGAGCCGCTGCTCGCAAGTTCGAAACGCCCGGGTCGAGTACCGACTGCGCCTGTAAATGAACCACGTTCGTGGCCGAACATTTCGCTTTCGACGAGACCAGGCGAGAGCAGTCCACAATCCATATGGACGAATTCTCCATTACGTCGGTCGGAAAGCCGGTGAATCGCTCGAGCCACAACTCCCTTGCCGGTCCCTGTCTCACCCGTGATCAAGACCGTGCAGTCGACCCGCGCTGCTTCCTCTAACTCGCGACGCAAGCGTAGCATCGCGCCGCTTTCTCCGATCAATGCTTCTTCGCAAGCGAAGAACTCCCTATGCGCAAGTGTGGACGCGTCAGTATGGAACGATGACTCTGATTGTGCGGCATATTGCATATAAGCCCCTCTTCTCGAGCGGAGTTTGTTGATAACTGTCATATTACAATACATATGACCGGTTGTCAACCAGTCAACCGGTTTTAATTCATCAAATTGATTTACGACCGGTCAACCGAGCAAAGCCGCAGCCGCCCAGTGGGCAGCGGCTAGAACGGCGTTTCAGCGAGATCGAATTATCCACTTGTGCGTACCAAAAACTCCGAAAGCACCGAAAAGTCTAGAGGTTTGCGATTCACCGCCGTAGTGTCGCCGGCATGCATGAACTGCGCGTTGGATCGTCTCATTAGTAGCCTGCCGACTGTGCAGCGGGCGGCAGTGGAATTAGAGAACCTCGCCCTCCGTCATCAGCTGTATGTCCTTCGGCGCCAGCGGCCGGGTCGACCCCGTCTGTTCGCGATCGATCGGCTGCTCTGGATTTGGCTCTATCGAATATGGCCGCGCTGTCTCGACTCGATCGTGTTGGTCAAGCCGGCAACTGTGATCCAGTGGCACCGTCAGGGATCCTGCCTGTTCTGGCGATGGCGTTCGAGATCCGGGCGGCCGTCAGTGGAACGCGAGATTCGCGATCTGATTAAGCAAATGAGCAGCGCGAACTCGTTGTGGGGTGCGCCACGAATCCACGGTGAGCTTCTCAGGCTCGGCATCGACGTCAGCCAAGCGAGTGTCGCGAAATACATGGTGCGAAGACGAGGTGCGCCTTCCTCGACTTGGCGCAGCTTCCTGCGGAATGACGCCCAAGGCATCGCTGCGATTGATATGTTCGTTGTGGCGTCGGCGTCGCTTCGTCTGCTCTACATGATGATCATTCTGGCCCACGATCGAAGGACTATCGTGAGCACCGCCGTCACCGAGCATCCTACTGCAGCTTCGGGGATTGCAACGAAAAGCCGAGAGAATATGTTTGCGTAGTCAAAACCGAAGCATGCAGTGAACTTGCGGCGTTGATACTTGCGAGTCGCCGGAATAGCAGGATCACCGTGGCGACAGCAATACGCGATCAGGTCTCAAGCGACGCGGTACCGCCCGCGAACTGGTTCGTCTCAGGGCCTGCGATCGTTGCCTATCTCGCCAGCTTGGAATTTCTGATTCACTTGCCCAACCCCGGCGGTTACGGATTTTTCATCGATGAGCTTTATTTCATGGCCTGCGGGCAGCATCTGAGCTGGGGCTACGTCGACATGCCTCCGCTCACGGCGGTGCAGGCATGGGCGGCGCGAGAGCTATTCGGCGATTCGCTTCTCGCGATTCGGATTTTCCCGACAATCGCCGCAGCCGGACTGGTGATCATCACAGGCGCGATCGTGCGACAACTCGGCGGCGCACGATTCGCCCAGACTCTAGCCGCGCTCGCCGTGCTGTTGGCGCCGTTCTATCTCAGCTTTGGCAGCTATCTGTCGATGAATTCGATCGAGCCGCTGCTGTGGATGGGATGCGCGATGATCGTAATCCGAATGATCCAGACCGGCGACGTCAGACTGTGGCTATGGTTCGGCGTGGTCGCTGGAGTCGGGCTTGAAAACAAGGACACGATGCTCTTATTCGGCTTCGCGCTGGTGGCCGGCCTGATGCTGACGCCGGAGCGCCGCCTGATGGCGAACCGATGGTTTATCTTCGGCGGGCTGGCGGCGTTTGCGATATTCCTGCCGAATCTCGTATGGCAGATTCAGCATCATTTTCCCCATCTCGAGATGCTGGCGAATATCAAGCGCAGCGGGCGCAACGTAGCGATCGGTCCCATCGGGTTCATCGGGTGGCAACTGCTGGGGATGCAACCGCTGGCGGCGCCGATCTGGCTGTGTGGCTGGTACGCATTCCTGTTCAGCGACGTCGTCCGGCCGTTCCGCGCGCTCGGCTATGCATACCTGCTGTCGCTGCTGCTACTGCTGCTCACCGAGGGGCGATTCTATTACCTGGCACCGGCTTATCCGATGCTGTTGGCCGCAGGAGCAGTGGCTATCGAAAAGTGGTCGTCACAACCCGGACGCGGATGGCTGCGGCCGGCCTACACCGCTGTTATTGCGGTCACTGGCGCAATCACCGCGCTTAACGTCCTGCCGTTACTTCCTCCTCGCGAGTATATAGCGTACACGCGATTCATGGGGTTCTCGGAACCAAAGTTCGAGAATCGCAAGGCAAGTGATTTGCCTCAGTTTCTCGCGGATCGGTGCGGATGGCCCGAGATGGTCGCGGCAGCCGCAAAGGTCTATAACGATTTGCCGCCTGAGCAGAGGGCGAGAACGGCGATAATTGGGAGCAACTACGGAGAAGCTGGAGCAATTGATTTCTACGGGTCCGCGCTAGGGCTGCCCAAGGCAATCAGCGGGCATGTGAATTACTGGTATTGGGGCCCGAGAGACTACACCGGCGAAAGTGTGATTGTGCTCGGCGCGCCTCGCGAGCGATTGGAGCAAGGTTTCGCGAAGGTCGAAGCGAAGGCCGAAGTGGG
Organism: uncultured delta proteobacterium; assembly: GCA_963808235.1. Lineage (GTDB taxonomy): Bacteria > Desulfobacterota > Binatia > Binatales > Binataceae > Binatus. The sequence goes on along the minus strand of CAWEEQ010000001.1, from coordinate 118,185 downwards.
CAATCCATACGCGATGGCGAATGAACACTTCACGATCTATCTGTGCACACAACTTAAAGGGCGCCGCACGTTGTCGCAGATCTGGCCGATGCTGAAAAATTGGGACTGAGCCGCCGCGGCCGGAACGTAAGCCCCATCCTGAGGTTCTGCACGAGTGATACCGGGACGCCGTTTCGATTGGCTGGCGGCACCGGCAGCGGTAGATGATCGGCGGATGATCGTCCCGCGCGCGATCCTCGATATTTTGAGGACGAAGGACGGCGACCGCATAGACGCCTCTCCTTCGCCATAGCTCGCGACTAAAGGTGGGCCGGAAATTTCGTCGACGCAGCCGCATTCTCGCGACACCGGAATTCAAGGTTGGCGACGGAAATCGCGCCGAACTGAAAGCGAACTCATTCTAGTACGACGCTGGCGGATGGCTGGATGACGACGGGTAAAACGCAGGAAGTGTCGAAATCGTTGGCGCTCATCCGGGTTTGGAGGCAAGATCGGTCGGCCAAAGGCGCCATGTGGCCGACGCCTTCGCGCTGAAAGAGTTGACGCACGCCGAAGAACAAAGGATCACTGCGCTCGTGAAGAAAGCGGTGAGTCTCAGGCAGGTGCCCTTCCCGCTCGAAGAGTCGGGAGCTGACGATCAATGCTACGCGATCTCCGTCTCAGAAGGCGCTTCGCCTGCTCATCGTCAGATCACGACGTTCGCAGATACCCGACCACGAGGCGCGTTACGTCGTCGACAAAGTGTCGTGCTTTCCCATCTGCGAGGATGTCTGGGCGACGCAGGACTGCCGCGTGTGTCAGCGCCTCCACTGCCGTCACTAAGACGAAGGCCGCGAGATCGAGGTCTGCGACGTCGATCTCATCTCGATGTGCCTCGAGGTAGCCCCGGACCAGTGCATAACCCTCTCGGACATTAGCCTCGATATTTTCGAGCCGCCCAACACGTGGGATCTGCTCGGCAAGGACGCCATGCAGCTTGGGATTGACGCGGTGAGCGTCGATTGCAACGGAAACAAATTCGCGTGCCGCGACCTCGATTGGACGCGCCGCTGCCTTGACCAGAGCGTTGCGAGTCACCTCGGAAATTTCTTGTGTATGGCGGTCAATAACCGCGGCTACCAGCGCCTCCTTGCTCGGGAAGTACTGGTACAGCGAACCGATACTGACGCCAGCCACTTCGGCAATCCTGTTGGTGCTCGCCCGGTCATAGCCTTCCTTCATCAAAACGCGAGCAGTCGCTTCCAGAAGCGCATCGACGGTCGCACGCGATCGCTCCTGGGAGGCCGCTTTTCTGGGATTTGTTTGCGGTTTCCGCGCCATATGCATCCGCCAGGAATGCGAGTTTACAATTATGAGCTATCGCTTATATTTTACCCATAGTGAATACGCAAGTCACGACAGTGTCCACACAAGCAGGTAGCAGAGTCATGCGCAGACAAACGCCCGATTATGGTCTCGATGGTGGTAGAGCCGCGCGATGTTCATCGTTGGCCTTGCGGCGACAATCGGGGGTTTCTTTCTCGTGCAATGGACTTTGACCCGACACCTCGGCCTCGCCTACACGCTTCAGATTTTTGGCTTCTGCAGTTTGATCCTCGCGACTCTCATGTTCGCCAGCAGTCGCTTCGGTAAACTCCACGCACGCGATCGCATCCTCGCGCGCTTGAAGCTCCGCGGAGACGAAACCGTGCTCGATGTCGGTTGTGGCCATGGGCTCCTGCTCATCGCCGCCGCAAGGCTGCTGCCGCGAGGTCACGCGGTAGGCATCGATCTGTGGTCGCAGTGGGAACAGTCGGACAATTCGCGTGAAGCTACGCTAAGAAATGCTGGGCTGGAGGGAGTCGCGCAGCGAGTCAGCGTTCATGACGGAGACATGCGCAAATTGCCCTTCGCCGACCGTAGCTTTGACGCCACCGTCGCCCACTTTGCCATCCACAACGTTCGCGGCCGCGAGGGACGCCGCGAAGCCATCCGTGAAATCGTGCGCACCCTCAATGAAGGCGGCCAAGTGGCGATTTCCGACATATTCAGCCTCGACCTCTACGCCGACGAGTTACGCAAGTCGGATATGATTGATGTGGAAGTCTCCGGTCTCAGCTTTTGGACGTTTCCGCTCGCCCGCACCGTGACCGCAAGGAAGCGTTTGCAATCAGTCTGATGAAGTGGCCCTCCCGAGAGGACGAGTTTGCTATTACTCGATTAGGAGAAAGAAGATGGATCAAGTCAGCACGCTTGAACGGGTCTTCAGCTACAAGGCAAAGGCCAACGAAGAGATTCTCACGGCGATGCGACAATTTGACGATGCCTCTCCTACAAAGGAGATTGCCATCAGAGTCCTCAACCACACTTATGCTGTCGACCGGATCTTCGCTGCGAACCTCCGGCGAGCTGAGCACGGATACACCTCGCCCAACCCGGGCCAGGCGCCATCGTTGGAAGAATTGTCCGCGGCGATCAAGACCAGCGATCATTGGTACATCGACTATGTTTCACGTCTGGATGAAGCACAGTTGGCCGAGCGCATCGACTTTGCATTTACCGATGGCTTGCCCGGCCGCATGTCACGCGAAGAAATGCTGATGCACGTGACAGTTCATGGCGAATACCACCGGGGGCAAATCAGTTTGATCATGATGCAAAACTCGATCACGCCGCCAGGCGATGGCTTCACGAGCTATTTGCATAAGACAGAAGCCTCAAACCGGCGGCGGCCGGGTGGATCAAGCGACCACGGTTGAAAGCCGCCCGGGTTAACCGCGCACCAGGTCCATCACACGTCCGAGCGTCTCGAGTTTCTCCGCGAGGTCGCGCCCTTGGGGAGCGACGCGTAGCGTCGTGACTCCTGCATCCCTGAAGGTCCGGATGCGGTTGCGCACCATCTCGGTGTCGCCCAGCAGATTCGCCTGGATCACCATTTCCGGCGGCACCTTGGCAATGGCTTCGGGACGTCTCCCGGCAATCCAGAGACGCTGCACCTCGCGCGCCGCCGCCTCCCACCCGCCCCGTTTGAAAGCGTCGTTGTAGAAATTCGTCGTCGCCGAACCCATCGCACCGAGTGTAAATGCCATCGCAGGCCTCAAAGGCTCCACGAGCGCATCGAGATCGTCGCCGAACGCAACTGTTCCGCCGACCTGAATGTCGATGTCGGCCAGGCTGCGACCGGCCCCTTCTGCGCCCCGGCGCAGATAGTCGAGGTGCGCAGCGGCATGCTCCGGCGTAAACGACGTTCCGAGCCAACCATCGGCCGCAGCACCGGTGTATTCCAATGCATGGGGTCCGAGCGTGGCTAGATAAATCGGAATGTTAGCATTGCCGGGTTGTGACAACCGGAGAGCCTTGCCTTGTCCGCCCGGCAGCGGCAGTTCGTGATACTTGCCGTGGTATTCGATCTTTTCGCCCGCAAACGCCAGTTTGATGATCTCCACCGTTTCTTTCATCCTGGTGAGCGGCGCTTTGAACGGACGGCCCTGCAGCCCTTCAACTACCTGCGGACCGCTCGCACCGAGGCCTAGGATGAAGCGATCATTACTGATTGAGGCCATCGTCAGCGCTGTCATCGCGATCATCGCCGGCACGCGCGCGCTTATCTGCATGATGCCGGTGCCGAGCCGGATCCGGTTTGTGCGCGCGGCGAGATAGGCGAGCGGCGAAATAGCGTCCTGCCCCCACGCCTCGGCGGACCAGACCGCATCCGCTCCAAGCTTTTCCGCTTCAACGACGTAGTCGACTTGTTCGTCGAAGTCGCGCTTGCGACCCGACGCGGCGCCGCCAATGCCAATGCTGACTTTCATGCCATCCTCTTAAAGCTGACCATTCTTTCGAGCGAGGCAAACGAAATAAGTAACATTTCTATCCGAATGATTAGGAAAGTTGAGTCGAGATGCACCTCGAGCTGTCAGCACGCTATATCCGTGACGGCGAGTTGACGCTTATCACTCCTCGGTACCTGCCACCGTTCGGACCCGGTTATAACTCGCCTATTTCACCCAAGCAGAGCACGGACCGCCCAGAGTTTAAAGCAGCCCGTGGACCTAGCTGAGCGGCAGACGTTGACCCGGTGCCGACAAGGAAAGCCCGTGCGCATCTCCGCACGCATTTCAGGCGCGCCGTCCGAAATCGGAGCAACTTTGCCTTTGAGCCGATCCTTGGGTTTTGCCTCGTTGGATTGTCTTTTCAGTTAGAGGTTATCCTCGGTCGCAAACGCTTCGTCAAAGAGGGAGCTAAACTCCCCAGCGCCGTTGGCGTCTCAAGCGAGTGGGCTTGGTATCGAAATTGACTCGAGCCAAGAGTTGTACATGGGCGACAGTGGCAACAACCGGATTCTCTTTTATCCAAGGCCTTGACGAAATGGTGTCTGTCAATTGGCGGAAAAGCAGTTGCATCGGAAAGCAAACCTTTGACGCCGCTGCCGCGTGCGTGGGATTCTCACAGTGAGAAGCGAATCTCTTAGCCATCGAGGAGCGACCAGCGATATGTACACCGAGTTGAGCTACGACGTTGACGGACATGTTGGCGTGATCACTCTGCGCCGCCCCGAGGCGCGCAATGCTCTGACCTTCACGACTTACCGCGAACTCGAAGATGCGGTGCGCAACGCGGCCGTGCGATGCCTCGTCATCACGGGTGCCGATCCGGCTTTCTGCTCGGGCGACGACGTAAAGCAGATCATGGCCGGCGGCGAGGGCGCGCGTCCTGCTGTCACCAATCTCGCACCACGGCTCACGCCGGCAGCCGACGCGCTGCTGCATACCGACATTCCCATCATTGCGGCAGTGAATGGCGCCGCTATCGGATGGGGAATGGAGCTGTCGCTGATGGCAGATATACGCGTGGCGTCGGAGAAAGCGCGCTTCGGTGAGCTCTTCATCAAGCGCGGACTATGCTGCGACGTACCGGGAATCGGGCGCCTCGCGCAGCTAGTGGGGCGCGAGACTGCGGCGGAGCTGCTGTTCACCGGCGACATCATCGATGCCAATCGAGCGTTGCAAATTCGGCTCGTCTCCCGCGTTGTGCCACACGAACAGTTGATCCCGGCCGCGACCGAGCTCGCGCGCAGGATCGCATCGAATCCGCCGCTTGCAATCAAAAAATTGAAGAATGGACTCCGCCGCGCACTCGATCCGGATTGGAAGGAACTTGGAGCGTGGGTCAGTACCAGCCTGGCCGAACTGTTCAAGACCGAAGACCATCGCGAAGGAGTTCGATCGTTCCTGGAGAAGCGCGAACCGCACTTCGCCGGCAAGTGAACGGCGGACTTCTCCCTTCGTAGGCTGTAGCGCAACTCCTCATGTGGGTGGATCCAACCGCCCGCAGGAAGGCGACAATCGGGCCGCGCATGTGCAACTCGTCGTATCTTTCAGCATGGCCGGATCGTCTTTAGATCAGAAGGAGCGCGGAAGCCAAAATGAAGATAAGTGATGAAATCGTCGGTCCCGTAAAAGGAGCGTGGCACCTCTTCCTTGAGCGGACTGAGTCTCTGCGCCCTGACCTGCATAAGTATTGTCGTTCGTTGAGCGGCTCGGTCTGGGACGGGGAGGACCTGGTCCAAGACACGTTGCTTCGGGCGTTTGCTCGTCTTTCGCAGGCGTCGGAACCGATTGAGAACGTGCGATCCTACATGTTCAAGGTCGCCAGTAATTTGTGGATCGATAAATTCCGCGGCTTACGAGAAGTCGCCTCAGCGGATTTTCCGGAACTCGTCCAGGCGGAATTAGCGCAACCATACGAGATTCGTGATGCCGCCCGGAAGTTGCTCACGCATCTGCCGCCAATGGAACGAGCGACCGTTCTTCTTAAAGATGTTTTCGATTTCAGCTTGGAAGAAACAGCTCGTGCGTTAGACGTTACGGTCGGCGCTGTCAAAGCTGGCCTGCACCGCGGACGAGCGAAGCTCCATGAGATGCCTGAGAAAATGCGGGAAAATGAAACCAAGCCAAGCTCCTCGGCCTCACTGGTGAAGGAATTTGTAGACGCATTCAACGCCCGCGACTTGAGCCGCCTGCTCGCCGTGATGCGAGAAGATGTGAGCTCGGAGATGGTCGGGATGTTTGTGGAGAATGGGCGGGAATCGGTCGGAAAGAGTGGTAAGAGTATCCTGCATCACACTTTCGCCAGTTCTGATGCATGGCGGGCTGAGATGCGAGAATTTGGCGGCGAGCTAATCGTAGTCCTCTGGGCGAGGGAGAACGACGGAAATGCGGTGAAGAGTTTGGCGCGACTCGACGAACACGAAGGTGCAATTACCCGGGTTCGTTACTATTTCTTCTGTCCTGAGACTCTCTCGGAAGTGTGCAACGAACTTGCTTTGGCGGTGAAGACCAACGGCTACCGGCCGACATGGAACTAGCGCGCTTCACTTGCGCGCCGCCACTCAGTTGATACTTGTCTAATCCTTCGATGGATAAAAATTCTCTATTGCAAGACAAAACCTTCGTAGCCCTTCGCCGCTACTTCTGCACACTTGGCCCGATAGGCGGGAGCGGGGTTTGCATAAAGAAGAAACGCGCGCGCCTTACCTTCAATGTTTCCCCCAACAAACCATCCATTGGCACTGCTCAATAGCGTGCGACTGCCGACCTCGTTGGTGTGCGCCACCCACTCATCTTCCGCGTGCGGTGTGGCTGCGATGCGTGAATAGCCGTTTTCGCGAACATAGCGGATGCAGTCGGTGATCCACTCAACGATCGTCTCAGCGCAAACGGTGTAGTTGCAGAACGCGGTATTGGTGGCGATAAAGAGGTTCGGAAACCCGGCCGTCACAAGTTGCAGGTAAGTGCGCATCCCATTGGCCCATTTGTCCTTGAGACTCTGTCCACCCTCGCCGCGAAAATCGATCCGCGTCATCGATCCAGTTATCGCGTCGAAGCCCGTGGCGTAGATGATGACGTCAAACTCGTACTCCCGACCGCTGGTCTTGATACTTGTAGGCGTGATGCGTTCGATTGGGGTCTCCTTGATATCGACCAGCTGAACATTGTCGCGGTTGTAGGCCTCATAGTATTCGGTCTCTAAAGGCACGCGCTTTGAGCCGAACGGATGGTCCTTCGGCACCAACTTTTCTGCCACCGCCGGATCTTTCACACGCGCACGGATCTTCTCCCGCACAAACTCGGCGAAGTCCTCATTGGCAACGCGGTCGGTCATGATGTCCCTGAAGTTGCCCAGCCACTTGCCGAATCCAGGCAGCGCCCACAATTGCTCGTACACCGCGCGCCGTTCCTCGCGCGGGAGATCCAGGGCCGCGCGCCGGTCGAAGTCATGGAGGAATCCGCCGGTAGTTTCTTTGCACCTCTTGTGAATCTCCGGGTAGGTAGCTTTGAAGCGTCGCTGAGTCTCGTCGCTCACCAAAGAGTTTCGCAGCGGCGCGGTGTAGTTTGCGGTGCGTTGGAAGACCGTGAGATGGCCGACTTCTTTGGCGATAATTGGGATCATTTGGACGGCGGTGGCGCCGGTGCCGATGACTGCGACACGCTTGCCGGTGAAATCGACTTTCTCCTTGGGCCATCTGGATGTGTGGAATGACTCACCCTTGAAGCTGTCGACTCCCTCGAATGGCGGAATGTTGCGCGCAGACAAAATTCCGACTGCGGCGATCAGAAACTGCGCGCGCATCCGTTGTCCGCTCTCCAACTGGACTTCCCATCGGTTTGCGCGCTCGTCGAAGACCGCTGAAGTGACCCGGGAATTGAATTGGATGTCGCGACGCAGATCAAACTTGTCTGCTACATAGTTTAAATAGCGCTCGTTCTCCGGCTGCCCGGAATAATGTTCCTTCCAGTCCCACTCCTGAAGGAGCTCTTTTGAGAACGAATAGCCGTAACTTTCGCTCTCCGAATCGAAGCGGCATCCCGGATAGCGGTTCCAATACCAGGTGCCGCCAACGCCGTCGCCGTCCTCCAGGCATCGCACCGAGATCCCGAGTTCGCGTAAGCGATAGAGTTGATACAATCCCGACACCCCCGCACCGATCACGATCGCGTCAAAGTTTTCGACGCGTCCTGATCGAGCATCCGAGGCCTTCTGAAGTGAATCCGTCATACTGATCTTCCTGGTGTGTCTCGGAACAATGGATGGTAGTCGTACCAGGCTATAGAACCCCTATACCACCGCCTGAAAGAGCTCTCCAAGAGCCGCGCTCGATTTTGTATCCCATCCTCGACTTCGCTGCGCCACGATCAGGAACGGGGTCAGCCTTGCCCTCAACGGTGAGGAGGTGCGATACATCCGATTAGAAAAACTGAGGCAGACTGGCAGCCTTCACTAATCAGGAGGGACTCCCAATGGACATGCGTGTGATCTCCGCCGACTCCCACATGATGGAGCCCGCCGATCTCTGGGAGACGCGGCTCGACAGCAAATTTCAAGACCGAGCGCCGAAAGTGATCAAGAGCGAGAGTGGCAAGGGCTATCTCTTTATCGCACCCGGGGTGCGGCCGTTCCCGGTCGCGGGCGGCTTCGGCATCGGCAAGAGCGGCGAAGAATTGAAGGAGCATCTGAAGAAGGGCTACGAGGCGGCGCGGCCGAGCGGCTGGGACCCCGCGGAGCGAATCAAGGATCAGGATATCGACGGCGTGCAGGCCGAGGTGATCTACACCACACTCGGGATGCCGCTGTTCGGGCTCGACGACGACGAACTGCGCCGTGCGTGTTTCGCCGTGTACAACGATTGGGTCGGGCAATTCCGCTCATATAGCCCCAAGCGGCTGCATCCGGTGGCGCTAATCTCGCTTGATGACATCCCGCTTGCAGTCGCGGAGCTGGAGCGATGCGCGAAGATGGGACTCAAAGGCGCGATGATCTGGGGAGTGCCGCCGGAGGACAAGCCCTACTATAGCGAGCTTTACGATCCGTTCTGGGCGGCGGCGCAGGAAATGAAGATGCCGCTGTCGCTGCATGTCATCACGCAGCGCGACCAGAAGGGACGGCGTCGCGACAAGACCGGCGAGCGGTCCGAGGAAAACCATCGGGAGGAAAACAACCAGATCCTGAGCGGTGGACTCAGGATGCTGCTCGGCACGATGCAGCCGGTTTACCTGGTGCAGCGCACGCTCTCGAGCTTCATCTTCGGCAAGGTGTTCGAGCGCTTTCCGGAGCTTCGCGTCGTCTCGGCCGAGAACGACACCGGCTGGATCGCGCACTTCATGTACCGCAGCGATCATATGTACGAGAAGTTCGGGACGATGCGCGAGGATACGAAACTCAAGATGAAGCCGTCGGAGTACGTGCGGCGGAATATTTGGGCAACGTTCCAGGACGACGCAATCGGTCCGATGACATACAAATTCTTCGGCGAAGATAATTACATGTGGGCGTCGGACTTCCCGCATACCGATTCGACCTGGCCAAACTCACTTAAAGTCATCAAGCAGGATTTCGAGGGAGTGCCGGAGCCAGTAACCAGGAAAATCGTTTGCGATAATGCGGCGAAGCTCTACAACATCGAGCTGAATTAGGCATGAAAGGAATTTCACATGTCGCAATCGGAGTGAGCGACATGGTGCGTTCGCTTCCGTTCTACCGGGATTTGCTCGGACTCGAAGTGATGCTCGATACCGAGGAGAAGATTGGCTCCGGCTCGCGCCACGCAGTTTATCTGCGATGGGCGAAGGATGGCGGATTCATCGTGCTCTCCCAAACCCTTGGACGGGAGGCGTCGGGCAAGCCGCTCCGCCTTCACCAAGGTAGGGCTTCATCACTTCGCGTTCCGGGTTGATGATCTAGAGAAACGAGTGGAGAAGCTCAAAAGCGCCGGCGTCAAGATCCTGGTGCCGCCCTATGCCGCCGACTCGATCGCATACGGCGAGAAGGAGGGCGGAAAGGTCCTGACTTGTTTGTTCGAGGATCCGGACGGAACGATTCTGCAGTTCGATCAACGCGTGCACTGAGCGCGTTTATGGGCCTGCTCGGAGTGAAGTGTGACTGCTCACAATGCTTAAGATCGCGCTTCTCGATGACTACGCCAGGGTCGCGCTTAAATCGGCTGACTGGTCAGTGCTCAAGGGCAGGGCGGAAATTACCGTCTTTGATCGGCATCTGTCCGAAGACGAAGCCGCGGCGCTGCTCAGACCTTTCGAGGTGCTCTGCACCATCCGCGAGCGGATGAGTCTGCCGCGGAGCCTGTTCCAGCGCCTGCCCGATCTGAAGCTCGTGACGATCATCGGGATGTCACTGCCCAACCTCGACCTGGCGGCGGCGACCGAGCACGGTGTGATCGTAGCGCATTCCAATTTTGCCAACCCGATCTTCGCCAACATCGCCAACGCAACACCGGAACTTACGTGGGGGCTGATGATCGCAACCGTTCGCCATCTTGGTTTCGAGATGCGGCGGATGCGCGAAGGCGGATGGCAGAGCACGGTCGGTAGCATCCTTGCTGGACGCACGCTCGGACTGCTGGGGCTCGGGCGAATCGGCAAGCGGATGGCCGCGTATGGACGCGCTTTCGGGATGCAGGTGATCGCCTGGAGTCAGAATCTCACCGATGAAACTGCCGCGTCTGCCGGCGCGCGGCGCGTGGAGAAAGATGAGCTCTTCCGGCAGGCCGACGTTCTCTCGATTCACCTGGTATTGAGCGATCGGACTCGCGGGCTGGTGACGGCGCATGAACTCGCGATGATGAAGCCCGACGCTTACCTGATCAACACCTCGCGCGGGCCGATCGTAGTCGAAGCGGATCTACTCGCTGCGCTCCGCTCCGGCCGAATCGCGGGCGCGGGAATCGACGTGTTCGACGAAGAGCCGCCAGCGGCCGCCCATCCTTTCCGCACCCTGGACAACGTCATCGTCACGCCGCATCTTGGCTACGTCACGCACGAGACGCTGACCGCGTTTTACACCGACACCCTGGACGCAGTGGTCGCATTCGTTAATGGCGCGCCGATCCGGGTGGCGAATCCGGCGGTACTGGAGCATCCCAAACAGCGGGGTGCGCGAGGACCCGGTTGAGATTTGACTTTTCGCCGATGCGGTCGCTAGCGTCGAGATGAAAGCGAACTCCGCTGGAGGTCCGGGCCAATGGCGAACGACTTTACAATCTGCGTTGGAACGGTAGGCGCGGGAGTATGGTTCAGCCCTGACGGCGGCGACCATTGGCGGCGCAGCAAGATGAAGCTGCCGTTCTATGCCGAGCCCGGCGAAATACAGGTTCGCACGCTCGCCGTATCACCCCACAATCCTCACCACCTCCTGGCTGGTTCCGAGGCGGGACTTTATCGAAGCGAAGACAATGGTGCGACCTGGGACTGGATCGACTCGCCGATGGAAGGCAAACAGATCTGGTCGGCGACCTTCCATCCGGCCGATCCTGACACGATGCTCGCGGGCACCAAGGAGCCCGGGGTCTACCGAACGAACGATCGCGGCAAAAGCTGGCATCGACTGCCGGTGCCGATGGCCGAGCGATGCCTTGCTGGCGCGCCAAAAGTTACCAACATCCTGATCGATCCGCGTGACAAGCGCACCATATGGGTGGGTGTCGAAATCGACGGGGTCTACTGCAGCCGCGATGACGGCCAGACCTGGAAACATTCAAAAATCGGTGACAAGGAACTCAACCACGACGTCCATGGTGTGGCGCTCGCGACTGGCCTCAAGACCAAGCTGTTGGTTACGACGCCAGACGGAATCTGGAGTAGCCTTGACGAGGGAGACTCATGGTCGCTGCACGGATTCCCCAGGTTCGCGGAACGGGACACGATCTCCTATTGCCGCGGAGTCGCGCTCAAGCCCGGAGATCCCGACACGATCTTCGTGGGCAACGGCGACTTCATCCCAGGCAAGCGCGGCGCTATCCAAAGGTCGCGGGACGGCGGTGCTAGCTGGGAAGTGTGCAAGTTGCCGGTCGAGCCAAATTCCACGATTTACTGGTTCGGAACAAATCAAGCGAACCCCGATGTCGTCGTCGCCAACAGTCTGCACGGTTACCTGTACTTGAGCACCGATTCGGGGGATTCGTGGACCAAGGTGCGTCGCGAGTTTGGCGAGATTCGCGCTGTCACCTGGGTGCCGAACTAGACCGGCTTTACTGCGACAAAGCCATCCCGATGCGGCCCACGCGATTGTTCCCCTTCCCTCAAGCGAAGGGGTTCGGGGTTAGGTTAGCCTGCATCACGCACAATCTATAGCTACGAGGATCACAACGATGGCTACTAATCTCGAAGACAAGGTGAAAGAGCTGGAAGCGAAGGTTGCCGACCTTTACGATCGCGAGGCGCTCCGCGATCTGCGCTATCGCTACCATGAATGTATCAACGAAGCTCAAATGGCAGAGATTCCCGACCTCTTCACGGAGGACGGCGAACTCGATTTCGGGCATCTGGGCAAGGCCAAAGGCCGCGAACAAATCAAGGCGTTTTTCTCGGGCCTCGGCCGCGATCGCTCCGCCCCTGACAGCCGCCGCGGTCTTTATCGCGTCCGGCAGTTCATCCATAACCATGTCCTGAAGCTCAACGGTGATCGCGCTAGTGGCTACGCCTACCTGGAAGCCAAGCCGGTTTATAATGGCGAGAGCTACGTCGTCGCTGCTCGCTACAACGACGAGTACCTAAAGCGCGATGGGCGCTGGCGCTTTAGCAAAATGAGTCTCACTCCATTCTTCATGGTCCCGCTGAAAGAAGGATGGGCGGGCGACGATCTCCTGAAGATGGGTCGCTAGGAGCCAAAAATATTCGCGGCTGCTAGGGAGTCTTACGAAAACAGATGACGGCATTCTGACCGGACTGAAAGTGATCAACTGCGCAACTTATGTAGCCGGACCGGCGGCTGCCACTATCCTGTCCGACTTCGACGCCGACGCAGTCAAAGTCGAAAGGCCGCCAGACGGCGATCTCTGGCGCACGTTCTCCTCAGTTCCGGGTTATCCAAGTACAGGCTTCCACTACACTGGCTTCTGACTAGTCGATGGGTGATCATCCAACTGCGGCAACATTGTTCGGCGCGATCATGCGCGGACTGTATCGCCGCGAACGTACGGAGGGCTCCAAGGGAGGTCGGGAGGTCGGTTATAGCGTGGCCGAGATCGACCGCCTGATTCAATCCGGTGCAGCCGCTGCGAAAGAAAAACGTCGCGGAAATTGATTCTTGAGAGGGGAGGAAGGTTGCAAATGAGTCCGAGTGGTGGGCACTCATTGCTTGGAGGTGCGCGATGTTGACACTACACGAGCAGGACATAATTCGGCGCTGGAATGAATTCTATTTGAAGCCGGACCAAGGATCTCTTCTCGAGCAGAGAAAGAAGCTCGCGGACTATTTCGAGGAGTTCAATGCCAATCCGCCCGTGATCGGTGCATATCACGAAGGGGTGCATCTCAGGGCCGAGCTATACGCCGATATCGCAGTGCCGAAAGGTAGCGCTCCTTTTCCGGTCGTAATCTACATTCATGGCGGCGCGTGGACGCGTGGCAGTTCCACGACGCATCGCAAGCTCGTGAAGCAGTTCGCCGAGGCGGGATATTTAACCATCGCGCCGAACTACCGACTCGCGCCGGAGAACCCATTTCCAGCCGGGTTCGACGATTGCGTGTTCACGTCGCACTGGGCTGCGGAGAACGCTGGCCGCTTTGGCGGCGATGCGACGCGGATGGCGATGGGTGGCGATTCGGCCGGTGGCAACCTGACCGCTGCCGCATTGACGGCGATTGCTTCCTCTCAGCGGGGACCAAAATTCAAGGCGGCGATCTTGATTTATGGCGCGTTCGATTTTGCGGGTCTTGTGGCAATGGCAAAGGAAGCCGCGGAACCGTTGGCCAAGGCCTATCTTGGCGCCAACTATCCCGCGGCCTTGAACGATCCGCGGGTGAGTCCGATTCGCGCAATCAAGCCGGGGGCGTTACCGCCGAGCTTTATCATCGCAGGCACGGCAGATGCCATCGTGGGAGAATCGCGCACTGTTGCCGATGCAATCAGCCGAGCGGGAATCGAGAACGAATTGCACATAGTCGAGGAGATGCCGCACGCGTTCATGCAAATGACGGAGCTCGCGGGGTGTCGCGAGGGACTGCGGCTCATGTTCGACTTTCTGCGGCGCCACGTTTAGCTATGGCGGATGCGACAGGCAAGTCGGACATGACGGGCAGCACCTTGAAGGTGCGCGAGCCCTTAGCTGTAACCGCGGAACGAATCGCGAACTTTTGCGTCGCGGTCGGCGAGACTAATCCGCTCTATCTCGATCCTGCAGTGGCAGCGGCGGGCCCTCACCGCGGGATCATCGCTCCACCCGCCTTCGTGGCCGCGTTTCAATACGCGGACGATGTTTTCGAGAGTCTCCCTGCTTTTGCTCGAGGAGGACTCATGGCCGGTATCGACCTTGAACTGCTTGTCCCGATTCGGGTCGGCGATTCAATTCGAGTCTCATCCGAACCGAAGGAGACCTATGAAAAAACCGGTCGTACAGGAACGATGATCTTTGCGGTGGTGCGCTCGACGCTCACCAATCAGAAGGGTGAGTTGGTTGCATACGTCGATCATCGCATGATGAATCGTCCGCCGAAAAGCTCTGGCCGCTAATCGGCCCCGGAGTCGCCCAGCGCAAGCGCGATTGAACGGCCGATTCCGCGACCACCGCCGGTAGCCAGCGCACGTCTTCCCTTCAGATCGATCAGCTGTTTCATCTAGAGTCTCCGGCTCTGATACTCATTCAAAATCTGGACCCAATTCGATTTTGTAGTTGATGGAGTAGGCTATAGCTTCGCCGCGCGCTCGACGACCGATCTCAGTCCTCGCACCACTTTGACGCCATCTTCCGATACTGCGGACGCGGCTACGACCAGCCGGGTCACGCCCGCCTCCTGGTATTGCTTCATCACATCGGCGCTCGGTCCTTCCGCGCCCAGCAGCACCGAGAACTCGAGCTGGTCAGGATCGCGGCCGAACTCTTTTGCCATCCTTTTGATCTGCGGAATGCACTCGCGCGCCTTCTCGGCGCTAAGGCCGCCCGGGCACCATCCGTCTGCGTAGCGCGCGACACGTTTGAGCGCGTACTTCGGATCGTGCGCGCCGAGCAATATCGGTGGACCCGGCTTTTGCACCGGCTTGGGCCCGAGCTTTACCGGCGGGAACTTCACGATCTCGCCCGCATAGCTGACGTCGTCGCCGCTCCACAGCTTGCGCAACGCTTCGACGGATTCGCGCAGATGCTGCCAGCGCCGTGCGAAGTTGACGCCCATGACTTCTGCTTCCTCGCGAAACCATCCAGCGCCGACGCCGAGAATCAGCCGGCCCTTCGAATAGAGATCGATCGATGCCGTCACTTTGGCAGTTTCGATCACATTGCGCTGCGGCAACAGACAAATAGCAGTGCCGATTTTGATCCGCGAGGTCGTGTCCGCCGCGATCGCGAGTGCAACGAAAGGATCGATCAGGCGCGCGTAGAACTCCGGGACTTTTCCGTCGCGTGAACGCGGGTAGTGGGTGGTGTAGGTGCTCGGAACCACCATGTGTTCGGCGACAAAAAACGATTCGAAGCCCAGGTCTTCAGCTTCGCGCGCGATTGCGCCCGGGTTGCCGGATTGCTCGGTGAGAAAAACCAATGCGCCAATTTTCATCGATAAATTTCCTCGCTATGGTTTTGCGTGCGGTCTTTGAGTCGCTGCAAGCTTAGCACCGAATCACGCGAATCGGTCGAGCCCTCAACTTCGCGACTGCAGCTGCAAGAGCTAGAATCGCGGCCATGGCATTACCCATATCGTGCCGCTTCCAATTCGCCTCCGATCTCAGCATCTGCCGTGTTCTCAATGGCATGTGGCAGGTCTCCGGTGCGCATGGGCACATCGATCCTCGGCGCGCGATCGCCGAGATGTTTGCGTACCACGATGCCGGATTTACGAGCTGGGATCTTGCCGACCATTATGGCCCCGCCGAGGATTTCGTCGGCGAGTTTCGGCGCGAATTTGTTACGCGTCACGGTGCGCAGCGCCTTTCGGAGATTCAAGCGTTCACCAAATGGGTACCGCGGCCGGGTCGCGTTACCCGACGAATGGTCGACGATGCGATCGGACGCTCGCTCTCGCGCATGGGCGTCGAGTGCCTCGACCTTCTGCAATTCCATTGGTGGGACTACGCGGATCGCAGCTACCTCGATGCGCTCAAGCATCTCGCCGACCTGGAACTCGAGGGCAAGATACGTCATCTCGCGCTCACCAACTTCGACACCGAGCGTCTACGAATCATCAGTGATGCTGGCATTCGCATTGTCTCCAACCAGGTGCAGTACTCGCTGGTTGATCGCCGTCCCGAAGCGGCAATGGCGGGGTTCTGCCGCGATCACAACATCACATTGCTCACCTATGGCACCCTGCTCGGCGGGTTGCTTTCGGAAAAATATCACGGTCGTCCGGCGCCACATCGCGGTGAGCTCAACACTGCGTCGCTGCAAAAGTACAGCAACATGATCGATGTGTGGGGAGGATGGACACTGTTCCAGGAACTGCTCGGCGCTTTGAAACCGATCGCAGACGAGCATGCGGCGAGTGTTGCCGACGTGGGCATTCGGTACATCCTGGATCGTCCCGCTGTTGCCGGAGTAATCGTGGGCACGCGGCTCGGGGTCGCGCAGCATATCGCCGACAATGCGCGCGTGTTCAGCTTCGCGCTCGATGCGAAAGATCGCACCAGCATCGACGCGGTACTCGCTAAGTCGCGCGACCTGTTGAAGGCTATCGGCGACTGCGGCGACGAATATCGCTAGAAAATCACCGGTAACTCCAGGTATTCGCTATAGATGAAATCGCGATGCTCCATCAGCGACGGCGCTGTCGCCGCCGCGATCAGCGGATTCTTCTCGGTGTACATTTCGCGAAACGACGTGGCCATCGGGCACAACTCGGGCGGCATCGGACGCAACAGCGCGGCGAACGTGGCCCAATAGATATCGACGGCCGAGAGCTTGTCGCCGATGAAAAATTTGCTGCCCTTAGCCTTCTGACGATCGAGACGCTCGGCGAGAAATTTCAGAATCGACGCGACCCGCAAGGGAGCAGCCGCCGCAGCTTCCTCGCTAAACAAATACTTTTCGCCGAAGCGGTGCCAGAAATCCTTCGTTCGTCGATCGGTGGCCGGATTGCTGACGTTGCCTTTGATCAGGAGGTGCCGCCGTTGCCATCCGAGGCCGTTTTCCCCCGCAATTTCATTGATAAGGCCGAACATCGAAACGCGATCGTCCGCCTCTGCCGGAATCATCGCCGGTTCGGGTTGCAGGCGCTCGGCGAGATAGAGCTGCTCCATCCAGGTCGAGCGCGGGCGTTCATCATTCCAAATAGCGACCGGCGCGCTCGTTTGCGCGGTCCAATCAACCAGCTCGCGCTGGGAGCCATCCTGACCCGCGGATGCGACCGGAGTGTAGGGAACTCCTTTCACGTAAAACATTCCCTTGCATGCTTCCCGCCACGGACCCGGGACTGTGCTCGCGCCGAGGATGAGACGCAGCCCCGACATTGTCTTCGCTTCCTGGATGGTCGCGTATTTCAATTTCACGTCGGTCACCGCGATTTTGTCAGACATCGTTCGTCTCCTTAGACGGGATTGCGAACGCTAGACAACTCAAACTCGGGTTCAGATTGAGTTTTCGGTAGCGACAGGGACCGCACCCCGAGCCCTTAGTTCTTTCGCACGTTCCGGAATGGGCCGGTGTCGAAGCGGGGTTCTTTCGGTAGCTCGAGCACACGCTCGGCGATGATGTTGCGCTGGATTTCGTCGGTTCCCCCGGCGATGGAAACGGCGGGCACCGAGACCAGAATTTCCGCGATGATTCCTTCCCGCGGGCTTTCGCGTCCAGTCAGCATCGCTTCTGTGCCCGTAATCAGCGTATGTACTCGGGAGCAGGCTCGCGCGACGTGACTGGCGGCGAGCTTTCCGAGCGAGCCTTCTGGACCTTGCGGCCGTCCCTGTTGCTGAGCGGCGCGCGCGCGGCGCGCAGTCCACTCGGCGCACTTGGCCAGGGTCATCAGCCTGGCTATCTCCTGGCGGACGTATGGATCCTTGTTCGCGCCCGTCTCCTTCGCGCGATCGATGATGAGGTCCACGCGGCCGGCGCGCTGCGGATACCATTTGTAGGGCTGATTCGCCTTTTCGGTTTCTGCGCGCTCTTCGGCGTGTATCTTTCCGACCCGGGTCCCGCGCTTTGACGGTGCCGGCAACCCGTCAGCGCCGCGACGCTCGTGGGCAAGCGTCGTCATCGCTACCTTCCATCCGTCGCCGACACGCCCGACCAGATTCTCCTTCGGGACTTTCGCGTCGGTGAAGAACACCTGGTTAAACGACGCGTGGCCGTTCATCTGCTTGAGCGGCTGTACGTCGACACCGGGTTGCTTCAGATTGATCACGAAATACGAGAGCCCTTCATGCTTGGGCGCGTCCCAATCGGTGCGGGCGAGCAACAGACCGTGGTCGGCATGATGCGCACTGGTCGTCCAAACCTTCTGTCCGTTGACGATCCAAAAATCCCCTTTCAAATCGGCGCGGGTGGTTGCGCCGGCGAGATCGGAACCGCTGCCCGGCTCGCTGAAGAACTGGCACCAGGTATCTTCCCCGGTGAGAATACGGCGAAGGAAATTCTTCTTTTGCTGATCAGATCCGTGCTCCAGCAGGGTTGCGGCGGCAAGCAATCGCACTCCGGAGCTGGCGGCGCGGACGGCGCCGACGTTGGCGAACTCCTCCTCCACCACTCGCGCCAGCGCGTGCGGAAGTCCGCGGCCGTACCATTCCTTCGGCCATTGCGGCATTCCCCATCCGGAATCCGCAAGCTTGCTGCGCCACTCGAGCAGCGACATATCGGGATCCCAGTTGGCCGCCAGCCACTCGCGCACTTCGGCACGCACCTCGGCTTCGCTGACTTTGCTCATCGTTTCAAACTCCCCATCGTTGCATCAGGAGTTCCCGGTGATAACTCGGTTGACCGAGGAACACCTCCGAGCTTTTGGCTCGCTTGAACCAGAGATGCGTGTCGTTGTCCCAAGTGAAGCCGATGCCGCCATGAATCTGAATACATTCGGCGGCGGTATGCAGGTACGTTTCTGACGCGGCAGCTTTGGCGAGACTGGCCAGTGCGGGCCACTCGGGATCGTCCGCCGCCGCGGCTTGAGCTGCGTAGTAGGCCGCCGACTTGGCAAGCTCCAGGTCCAGCAGCATATCGGCGAGCTTGTGCTTGATGGCCTGGAACGAGCCTATGGTCCGCCCGAATTGCACCCGCAGCTTCGCATAACTTACCGCCGAGTCCAGCATCGTCTGGGTGCCGCCCACCATCTCGTTAGCAAGCGCGATCGCCGCCCGATCGAGAGTGCGGAGGATTGGAGCCGCACCATCATCGAGATTGCCGAGCAGCTTCGCGCGAGCGCCTCGAAAATCGATGCGCGCGATCTTGCGAGTAGGATCCATCGATTCGAGGAGGCGTCGTTCGACGCCGGCGGCATTCGCATCGAGCGTGAACAGCGCCAATCCTTCAAGGCCGGTAGTCTTCGGGGCGCGTGCGGCGACGATCAACAGTTCCGCCACGTGGCCGTCCAGGACGAAACTTTTGACTCCGTCGAGACGGTAGCCGTCCGAATCGGGAGTGGCGACAACCTTGATGCCGGCTGGATCCCAATTGCCGTCGGGCTCGGTGACCGCTAGCGTCGCCAAGCGTGCGCCTTTTGCGATCTCGGGCAACAATGCAGATTTCTGCTCATCGGTACCAGCGCACAGAATCGCGTTGGCAGCGAGCACGGCCGTAGAGAAATAAGGAGCGCAGAGCAGTGCGCGGCCAAGCTCTTCCGTAACGATGCAAAGCTCCACCATGCCAAACCCTGCGCCGCCATATTGCTCTGGTACGTGGATGCCGGGCAGTGCCAGATCCTCGCTCAACTGGCGCCACACCTCAGGATCATAACCCGCGGCAGTCGCCATCAGGCGCCGAATCTCAGCAGTAGGAGATTTGTCGTTTAGAAATCGCCGAACCGCCGTGCGAAATTGCTCCTGCTCATCGGTGAAAGCGAACTGAATTCTGCGCGCGGACGCAAATGTGGATTGGTGAGACGTGCTCATCGTGCCTCCAAAGGTGCTCCCGGAGGACCCCGCGCTGCAAGAGATCCTTTGACTTTCGCAGCGGCCGCGGGCTATGTCGGGCTGAATTCCTCGGTCAGGACTTCATCGCCATCCTCAGACTCCGCCCACTCAAGCCGCCGCGTTGGCAATCGAAGCCGGAGTACCGTGTCCTTCGCGCACGACGCGTGGCGAGAAAGTTGGCTAACGTCGGTCGGTGTAACTCGAATGCATTGCCAATCGTGATTCGTCCTCGTCGATGGATTCAATGGCAATCGCCGTTACCGGTCTGTTTGCTGCCTTGTAGGCGATTCCGAAAGCCAGGCGGGCACCAGCAGCGATCAAGTTGATGCTGGTGCATTTCATGACTGTAACCTCTAGTTGAGCGAACCCAAGAGCAGAAGGCTGAAAGGCGAATGTTACGAAGGTCAGATTGCGACCGAGGAAATTTTCAGGCAGTCGCGCTCCTGCCCCGCCGATCACTAACTCCAGTGTAACGTTCTGCCGCACGCCGCATTCAGAGGCATGCATTACAGCCTCGATGAGGCGGGCGTTATGAACGGCGTGTTCAAAGCCGGGTGTGCTGTAGGTGCCCGCACGCACATCGCGGACAAGATGAGAGTAGACCTCTCCGACGTTGATCGCCGCACCCATGAGCCCGCCGGAGACCACGGGCTCCTCGGGTGCCAAGAATGCGAGGCCTGACGTCACCTTTAGATCGCCAGCCTGGAAGCCGTAAGGGTGATCGCTGGTCAAGCTGAGCCAGCCCGCCGATCCGCTGATCTCAAACCTGAAGCGAGCATCCGTGGCGCTTACACCGCCGCTGATGTCGGCTCTAAATACCGCACCAGATTGCGTCTTTCCCAATATACCTGCATGATCGGCGGTTTCACGCGCACTCTCCACGCCGGTATCCGTAAGTTTGATAGTGGGCCACAGAATTTCGGTCTTGGCATCAACCTCGACGATCGGTCCAAGGACCGCTTCCACCACGTCGAGTGTATGCCCCGCAGTGATGGTTAACAGGTTGGCACCAGAGATGCCTTGTTGAAATAGTCATATGCGGACGGAAGCTCCGGCCCGAAGCCGGAGGTGGAGGAGACAATTCTCGCATTTATTGGACGTCCAATTTTTCCGGAAGAAACCAACTGGGCCGCACGCCGCACGCCTGGATTCAAGCGTCCCTGCAATCCGATCGCTGTATGAAGTGACCCTACCGCGCTCGCCATCTCCTCACTCTCACGGACGTTACGTCCCAGCGGTGCCTCGCAGTAGACCGTTTTGCCGGAGTTCAGCGCGGCCAGAACGAGCTCGCGGTGTGCGGGGACCTTAACCGCGATTGTTATGAGATCGATCTGTTCGTCGCGGATCATCGCGAAGGGATCGGAAAACCAGCGATCAGCGCCGAACGCTTCAGCCGCTTCCCGGGCACTGTGCTCGTTGCGCGTTGCCACAGCCGCGAGTTTCAGGCCGGGAAGGCCTTTGATCGCCGGAACGTGCGCCACCTTCGCCCAGCTCGCTTTGGCGTCCGCACCGACAATACCGACACGAATTTCTTTTGAATCATGCCCGAAACCTCACCGCGCTCGGTTAAATTAAATAAACACTGTCGAGAATGCTCATCGCACGAGAACGAACCCGAGGTTTGCCAGTCCAAGAAAGACCAAGGTTACGACCGCGCCCGGCGGTTTGCCGGCCACGGTGTAAGCGACTGCGCAGACCAAGCACGCAAAGGCTGCGATCAGGTTGATGTTGCACGATTTCATGGTTGTAGCCTCTAGTGAGCTGCGACCGCTTTGCCCCGTTCAGGACGCGCAAGACAAAAAACCAGCGGAATCAGGAGCAACGTGCCGATTGCCATTACCCAGAAAGTATCGATGTAAGCCAGCGTCTGCGCCTGTCCCACCAGTGCCGCGTAGATACGGCCATAAGCCTGATGGGTGGCATCGGGCGTGCTCAGCCCGGCCGGACCGAGTCTGCCCGCCAGGTTCTGAATTGCCGCCTGCATGTGCGAGCTGTAGGAGGTCGCACTCTGCGCAAGTTGCGCCTGATGGAACTGTCCACGCTCGGTTATCATCGCGCCGGTCAACGAGATACCCGTGCTGGCGCCGATGTTACGCATCAGGTTGATGAGACCCGATACCTGATTGTTCTGTTCGGGCTTCACCCCCGTATAGGTCACGGTATTAATGGGCACGAACAGAAACGCGATCGCGATCGATTGATACGTACGGAGCATCATCGCGTTCCACCAGCTGATCTGGAGATCGATCCCGGTCATGTGGAAAAGCGATAGCGACAGCAACAGAAACCCAAACCCGAGTATCCAGCGGGCATCGACCCGCGAGATGAGGGCGCCCACCAACGGCATCAACGCGATGATCAGCAGTGCACCGGGCGAGAGGATCGTTCCCGCCAATTCGGCCGTGTAACCCATCAGCAGCTGCACAAATTCCGGGAGCAGTACGGTGGTGCCGTAAAGCATGAACCCGAAGGCGAACATGAGCATGCTGGCGACGGCAAAATTGCGATTCTTGTAAAGGCGCAGATTGACGATGGGATGCTCCTGATAGAGCTCCCAGATAATCCCGATCACAAACGCAGTCGCTGCTATCGCGGCGAACGCCACGATGAAATGCGATTGAAACCAGTTGTCCTCCTCGCCCTTGTCCAGCACCACCTGGAGCGGCCCGAACGCCAACGCGAGCAAGGCTAGCCCTATGAAATCGACGCGCATGCCCTGGCGGCGAGCGCGCTGATGCTCGCGAATCAGATGCGGCGGATCCTGAATCATCCGATGGGTCAGAATCAGCGATATGATTCCGACCGGGATGTTGATGAAGAAGATCCAGCGCCATTCGTAGTTATCGGTGATCCATCCGCCGAGAGTGGGGCCGATCGCCGGCGCCGCAACCACCGCCATCCCATAAATCGCGAAGGCCATTCCACGCTGGGCGGGTGAAAAGGTGTCGGCGAGGATACTCTGCTCGCTCGGCTGAAGACCTCCTCCGCCAGCTCCCTGAAGCACGCGAAAGAAGATCAGCATGCCGAGGGTAGGCGCGATGCCGCACAAGAACGAACTGACCGTGAACAGCGCAACGCAGCTCATATAGAAGCGCTTGCGGCCGATCCTCGTTGAGAGCCAGGCGCTCATCGGCAGCACGATCGCGTTGGAGACGAGATAAGAGGTAAGCACCCATGTGCTTTCGTCAACGCTCGCCGACAGCGCGCCGGCTATGTGCGGCAGCGCAACGTTCGCGATGCTGGTATCGAGCACCTCCATAAAAGTGGCCAGCGTCACCGTCATCGCGATCGCCCATGGATTGTGCCGTGGCTTAACTTGAGGCGGCGCTGACGACTGATTCCGTCCGTTGCCGGTCGAATCACTTCGCTTCGCGGACGCTCGATTTGCCGGTAAGCGACCAGCCGCTGTCGTGGCTGGCGCAGCGTTGTCCTTTAGCGCAGCCATACCTCTGGCTCCACTGACATTCCGGGCCGCAGTTGCGAAAGATCCTGGCCACCGTCAAAGAGGATTCGTACCGGCAGCCGCTGCACGATCTTTACATAGTTGCCGGTCGCGTTTTCCGGCGGAAGCAGGTCGTAAAGCGATCCCGTCGCGCCGGGCATGTTTTCGACGTGGCCTTTATAGTCGCGCCCGAGCGCATCGACATGAATCGTGACCGGCTGACCCGGACGCATCCGGGCGAGCTGGGTTTCCTTGAAATTTGCGGTTACCCAGAACTGGTGCTGGGTCAACGCCATGAGGCTCTGTGCGGGTTGCACGCGTTGACCGAGCTGACTGCTTCGATTGCCGATGATTCCGTCAGCCGGTGCGACGATGCGTGTATAGCTGAGGTTCAGGGCCGCCTGATCGAGGTTGGCCTGAGCCTGCTTTACCTGGGCTTCCCTGGAAGCGATGGTGCGCTGAGCACCTGCGGCCGTGGCTTGATCGCGTTTGACGGTGGCATCCTGGGCGCGCGCGGTCGCGTCGTACTGGTCATATTCCGACTGGGAAACAATCTCTTGCTTGATCAGCTGCGAATAGCGCTGCGCATTTCGTTGCGCGAGGTAATTCTGTGCTTCGTCCTGGCGAACCGTCGCGAGCGCCGAAACATACTGCTGCCGAGTCGAATTGAGATCGGCTTGCGCTTGAGAGAGCTGCGCGCGGGCTTGCTCCAAGGCTACCTGGTAGTCGCTGGGATCGAGCTGGACGAGAAGCTGGCCCACTTTAACCGATTGATTGTTGTCGACGTAGACTGCGTTGATCGTCCCGTTGATCCGCGAGCTGATGGGATCGAGATATCCATCGACCTCTGCATCATCCGTGTCCTGGTACGATTCGAGGTAATTCCAGAAGTGGTATCCAGCGACGAACAAAATGGCCGTGAGAACTAACGCAAGAGCGATTCGGGCCGGCCTCCAGCGACGCGGCTGCTGAGACCCGGCTGGATTGTCTGGCTGGTCGATCTCTTCCGCTTGATCCGGCTGCTCTTCGGCCCGCTCCGGTGCGTTTGATTTCGGGGCGCGCTGGAACGCCTCCAATCGCTCGAGTTGAAGCCTCAGCTCTCGAATCCGCCGGCCAAAATCATCTGCTGATTCCAGGGAAGAAGCCTCGCGGTCGGAGGTTTCGTCTGAGTCCTGGTTCGGGAGCGTCTCGCGAGTATGGTCAAATTCGTTCGTGTCCATGCATCGCCTCCGATGCGCCGACTCGTGTCGCGTGAGTATCAACTTCGAAACTGCGAACGAGCATGGTAATCAGCTTGCAGAACTGTTTGATCTGATCGGGTTTAAGAGCTTTCGCGAAGACTTCCTCATCGTTGCGGGCCAGCTTCGAAAACAGGTCGTGGCAGACATCAACGCCTTTTTCAGTGAGCTGAATCGTGATGCTGCGACGATCGTCGCGTGAGGGCGCGCGCTCCACCAATCTGCGGGCTTCGAGCCGGTCGAGAATTCCGGTGATGCCGCCTTTCGTGATCAAGGTTGCGTCCGCAATGTCGGAGCAGGTGAGGGCCATGCGCTCAGCCCGCGCAATCGCGCCGAGTACGTCCACCTCTGAGAGGCTCAGACCGAATGCCCGGTACGGCCGGTCCGGGCTGTCGGTAAAGAGAAATGCCGCCCTGATCAGCGCTTTCGTTGCAACAATGGAAGGCTTTCGTTCGCTCTGCGCCAACAACGCAGCGAGCGATTCACGGTCTGTTCGCGGGTGTTTGGGCATGACGATTATCTCCAATGCGATAGTTATGCCATAAATAGTTTAGTTGCTAACTAAAGTCAAGGACTCGGACGAGCTCGCGTTTCGCGAAATTTGTCGCATTGTGCAATTCCGTTGGGTCAGTCCGCTGATTTCCGAGGAGAAAGGCTAAGACCAGAATAAACTCTTTTGGAATTGCCTGTCTTCAACGGCATCGGTGCCGCCGCGCGCGCAATCGTGGGGTTGGCCTTGCGCTGCGCGCGTTCTTTATCGGATTTGCAGCCCGATGCGCGACGGCGCTGACAAGCCCGCATCAAGCAGACTCCAGATCGCGGTGCTATGCGCCAGTGGCCTGGCCGAGGAGAGTCTGTGTCATCTCGATGTGCCTGGGCATTCCAATCTCCGTGTAGGTCTTCAGCGCTTCGCGGAGCAACGTTTGCGCCTTTTTGCGATCACCCAGAGCGGCGCGATCAAGTAGCATCATTGCGTGGAAGCGGCGGATGTCAGTTTGTTCGAGGCGGTCGGGAAAGGACTCAGCCTGTTGCATCGCGGTCTGAAAATGATCTTCAGCGGCTTCCCATTGATGCGCCGCTGCCGCGGCGAGACCCGCAATCGTATGCGTGAAGCGGTAAATCGGCCATAGCACCACCGCTCCAGTGGCCATTAACTCACAAGCAAGTGGGTGAAGCTCCGCGGCTCGCGATTGTTCGCCGAGCATGACGAGGCCTTCAATCACCAGCGCGAGCATCCACCACGCACCTATGCTGTTCGGCTGGCCGCTACGAGGCAGAAGCGCGCGCTTTTCATCAAGGATTGCAAGCGCGCCCCTGCGATCGCCTGCATAAGTCAGCTGTCGAAAAAGGGTTCCGACGCCGAACCCCTCCATAGACCTCCCCGGCCCGGGGCGGCGCGAGGCTTGGGCATGCAACAGAGCGCTGGTCCAGTTTCCGCGAAAGAAATCCAGCAGACTTAGTTGCGCCTCGGACAGAACTTCCAGGAGGGCAAACGATGCCTCCTGATCAGATTTCCGCACTCGCTGAAAGCCGGCTTCCAGCTTGGCCAGGTCCGGCGTTCCACCAAAATCCATCCAAGCTCGCGTGCTAAGGCAGAACGCGACCGAGAGAGAGTGCCCAATTTTCCTCGCCAGCGGTTCAAGGTCGTCCGCGATTCTCAGCGCCTCTTCCAGGCGCCCAAGATCCAGCAATGCCAGATGCAGGGAAAGCAACTGTAGGGCGCGCAGCCAGGGAGGCAGGTCCGATCCACCCAGTTGTTCGCTGCGGAAGCCGTCTGCGGCTGCCTCTTTCAAGCGAAAGAAATGGAAATTTACTACGGTCCGTGCACCGAGCAATCCGGCTACGAGCTTCGAATTCGAGAGCTGCGAGGCGATGCTCAGCGCCTCGCGCAGCGCCTCGCTCGCCGGCTCATACTCTCCGGCCGCGGCGCGGGCCTGCCCGAGGGTAGCGAAAAGACGCGCCCGGTCAACGCTAACACCTTCCGGAAGGTACGTAAGCCCGCGCTGAGCTGTTTCGATTGCTTCCTGGAACCGACCGACCCAGAAAAGCGCCTCGGTTAACTCGTTGACGGTCCTCACGATTGTCTTTCGATCGCCGAGATGGACGTAGATATCGAGCGCCTCATGGAGATTGGCCACCACCATGTCCCATCGATCAAGTCCTCGCTCTGCCATCGCAAGGCTCCCCAGCAGTTCAGTCCTTACCCCCTTGTCAACGGCGCCTGGGTGCGACAGAGCGGTCCGGAAACTGCGGCGCGCTTCTTCAAATGCCGCAGCCTCAAGTGCACCCTTGCCAGCCAGCGTCAGATAGTGGACCAATTTTCCGCCGTCACCGAACGATCCGGCCTTGAGTAGATGGTTCGCGATGTCTCCGGCATGCTCGCTGACGGCATCGGGATAGAGCCGCTCGATCGCGTCCGCTACGCCGGCGTGCAGTTGCTGTCGTCGAGGACCCGAGATGGTTGCAAGTAGCGTCTGGCGGACGAGTTCGTGGGCGAAGGTGAACGGTCGCTCCGGTCCCTCGGCGCTGGAGATGATAATTCCCATCTGCTGCGCCTTCTCGATGGCAGTGAAGAGTTCATCAACGTCGATTTGGCTGACCGCAGTCAAGAGTCGAAAGCTGAAACTGCGCCCGATCAGTGCGGCAGCCGCCAGCGCGTGCTTTTCATTCTCGTCGAGCCGCTCCAGGCGGCGGCCGATGATCAACCGTACGTTTTCCGGCACGTCGGTCTCGGCAATCTTGATGTCGTTGCGGAACTCGCCGGCCGCATCGAAGACCTTTCCCTCTTCGACCAGATGCCGGTACACCTCCTCGACGAAGAATGGAAATCCCTGGCTTTCCTCGTAGATGAGACTCACCAGACTTTCGGGAGCCTGGCGCTCGCTAAGGCCATCGAGCATCTGCGCGATAGCGTCCTTTGAGAGACCGCCCAGTTTCATCGGACGGACACCCATCCGAATCAGCTCTTCCAGAGTTCTGACCAACGCCGGATTGGTATCCGAATATTCGCTGCGGTAGGTCCCGATAATTACGACTGGGAGTTGGGCAACGCGATTGGCCAGATGAATCAGGAGCGCCAGCGTCGATTCGTCGGCCCAATGAAGGTCTTCGAGTATGAAGACGCACGAACGGGTTCGAGCTGCGCGGCCCAGTCCTTCCGAGATGCTTTGGAAAAGATAGCGGCGTCTCTGCGCGGGCGGCAGATCCAATGGTGGCGGAATATCCGGAAAAACGCGCCGAAGGCTCGGAACGATCTGAGCCAGTTCGGGCGCGCTATCCCCCATTCGCCGACGAAAGTCATCTAGGCTCGCCGCTTGAGCCAGACCGCTTTCGATGATCTCGACGAAGGGTAGAAAAGGAACCGGCTCGTCTCTTTCATAGCAGTGCCCGACGCGGCACATGAAGCCCACCCGCGACGCATAGTCCGCCATCTCCATCGCCAGCCGGCTCTTGCCCACGCCAGGCCCGCCCCCGAGCATGACCACTGCTCCCTGGCCGCCGAGCGCGCGATCGATGACCGCGCGAATTGCATTGCCTTCAGCTTCGCGCCCCACAAACGCAGTTCGTTCCGCCAGCGAGGCGGGCGAAACCTCTAGTATCACGGGCCCGACCGGCGGGTGATCGGCGCGCGCTGGAGCCGGATCGCCGCTCGAACCGGGCTGCTCTGACTCAACAACCGTCGCGTCGAATTTCCACGCAATCGAAAAATCAGGATCAGGCTGGTAAGAGCAGAAGTTGCCCGTCCTTATGGATCGCGACAAAAAATCCCCCAGCATCGCATCGCGCTGCGCGATTCTGTCCAGCACCGACTTGATCGTTTTGGCGATGCTCTGCCGGGCCCGTTCCGAAGCTGACGATGCCCGGCGACTCCGTCCACCGAGTCCCACTGCGCGCGATAGTTCAGAGGTGAGCGCGTCGATCTCTTGTTCTGCCTGCTCTGCGCGCTCGACGTTTCCGAGTCCCTTCGCCTCCTCCAGTTCTTCGCGCAACTCGGAGAGTCTGCGCCGGTACTCGGCCTTGGCCTGCTCGTCGAGCATCTCGCCCGCGTCACCCAGACTCGTGATATGAATGCCGGCCTTTTCGAGATCCTCATCGCCGCGCTGCAAGCCGCGCGCGGACTGACCGGTTTCGTCATCATCGCGCTGGCCCGCGATTCCCCCGGCCAGATCGAGCACGTGAAATTCGACCCCGGGATGACGCAGCAGATGGGCGAGGTACCCGAGTCCCTTGGTGTCCTTCAGACGAAAGGAGTTCCTGCTGTAGCCTATAGTCCAGTACTCGCCCTCTTTGCGGAAGATCGCTTGCTCGGGCAAGGAGGCGCTTTGGAAGGTTGCCACATCGGTTTCGACAGCTTCACGATGCTGAGTCTGCGTTTCCATCCGATTGCCCTCTCCTGTTGCAAGGCGTCCAAGCAGGAGGCCCAGTGCGCGGATTTTCTCGGACGCTTAACCCATCGATGCCGCCAGTCTCGTTACTCTTCAGGCGCGAAGCGCCGAGTTCAGAGCGTCGATCAAAGTCTCTTCGCTAACAGGCTTGTTCAAGAAGCTAATCGCTCCCGCCTGCACGGCCTGCTCTCGTGTCTTTGCGTCCCGGAGATCCGTGATGAAGATGATGGGGATGGGATGCTTCGCGACCAGATGCCGTTGCAGCTCGAGGCCGTCCATCTCAGGCATGGAGACGTCGAGGATCGCGCAGGACACGTTTCGAAATTGAGGGGAGTTGAGAAAATTGCGGGCCGAGGCGAAGATCGCCGTACGGAACCCGATCAACTTCAGCAAAGTCCCGAGAGCTTCGCGGAAAGATTGATCGTCGTCGACGATCGCGATGAGCGCCTGGGAAGTATTTTTTTTCGGAGCGTTCATAGCGGGAAATCAACTTCCGAAAGGAAATGTATTCCCGCCCGCGGATCGAAAACTAGTTATACGTTGGTATTACCTGCTTTTGGCGGATTGATCCTTGGCCTTCGGGATCTCAAGCCTTTCTGTCATCCGGACCAGCTCGGCCAGCGACTGTGCGCCCATTTTATTCATAACCCGGCCACGATGAATTTTGACTGTGATCTCGCTGATCTCCAACTCGAAGCCGATTTGCTTGTTGAGCCAGCCGGCTACGACCAGACTCATCACTTCTCTCTCGCGTGATGTCAGCGCCTCGAAACGCTCGCGCAGTTCCGTAATTTCCCTGGAGTGCTCGCGCTGGGCGCGGTCGCGCTCAAGGGCTTGATAAATCGCGTTCAGAAGATCCTGATCGCGGAAGGGCTTGGTAAGGAATTCCAGCGCCCCAGCTTTCATGGCGCGCACCGACATCGGGACGTCGCCGTAACCGGTGATGAAGATGATCGGAAGTTTGATCCCATGCGCGGCAAGTTCGCTCTGCAGATCGAGGCCGCTCAAGCCGGGTAGCTCCACATCGAGCACCACGCATCCGGGCGCGTCCGGTCGCTCGCTTCGCAGAAATTCTTGCGCGGTTCCGAAAGCCTCGACACGTAGTCCCTCCAAGCTGATGAGATTCTTGATGGCCTCCCGAATCGACGAATCATCGTCGACCACGAAGACGACAGCGTCGGCGTCCTTCACGATAAGCCCTGGCCGCTGGTCGGTACGGTGAATTGAAAAGCCGCGCCGTGATCCGGGTTTGGCGATGCCCACAATCTGCCACCGTGGGCCCTGATGATCGAATTGCTGATCGACAGTCCCATTCCCATGCCGCTTGGCTTGGTGGTGAAAAAAGCGCTGAACAGCTTTTCTGCGGTCTTGGAGTCAATCCCGATGCCGGAGTCCTGGACCGCCACATACACCTGACCGGTTTCGTGCAGCTGCGATCGAATAAGGATCACATGGGGCCGATCGGTGATTGGCGCCATTGCTTCAACGCCGTTTATCAATAGGTTGATAACCACTTGCTGCAGCTGGACCCGATCGCCGAGAACATGTGGCAATCCGGATGCGAGTTCCGTCCGCAGAGACACCCCATGGCTGAGCACCTCACGCCGCACCAGGAGGACAGCCTCGTGGATGACGTCGTTGATATCCAGCGATACCATCTGCGGCTCGCTTCTTTTGGCGAGTGCACGAATCCGCTGGATCACCTCGCTCGCTCGATTGCCGTCCCTGACGATGCGCTCGACGGTGGCTCGCATGTCGTCTGGTCGTGGCGTTTCGAGCCCGAGCAATCGCAGGCAAATCTGGCCGTTGGTGACGATCGCGGCGATCGGCTGATTGACTTCGTGGGAGATTGAGGCGGTTAGCTCTCCCAGAGTCATGACGCGGGTGACGTGCGCGAGTTCAGCTTGCGCCTGACGAAGTGCTTCTTCGGCGCGCTGACGCTCGAAGAGGGAGGCGACCGACGCGAAGGCCAGCATGACAAATGTAATGCCGGCAATCGCCAGCGCCAGGTTGGTTTGATCAATACTCGCGTCTACTGCGTCTACCTGGGCCTCGTGAACCGGGCCGTGAGCGGTAAAAATGGCCGCTCTCATTCCGGTGTAGTGCATGCCGGAAATAGCCAAGCCCATGACCATCGCGGCCACGAGCTTTTGCCCAAGATCTGTGGTTCGGAATGCCACCCATAGTGCCACCGTCGACGCGCCGATCGCTATGACTATGGAGAGCGCTACGAATAGCCGGTCGTAGCTGAGTTCGACGTGCCCCCGCATTGCCGCCATGCCGGTGTAATGCATCCCGGCAATGCCAAGTCCCATGAATATACCGCTAAGAACGAGGCGTTGCGGAGTCGAGCCCCGGCGACTAATGACGTAAAAGCTGACGCCGGTTACGAAGATCGCCACCACCAGCGAAAGGATGGTCAATCCGATGTCGTAGGACATCGGTGTCGGCATGATGAACGCGAGCATGGCGACGAAGTGCATCGACCATATTCCGCCGCCCATTGTGAACGCGGCAGCCACCAGCCACACGCGACGCCCAAATCCCCGCGCGGGTCCAACGTGCCCACTGAGATCGAGGGCGGTATAAGACGCGAAGCAGGCGACCAAGATGGACAGCGCAACGAGGTAGGGATCGTATGTTCCGGTAACGACCATCTCGCCCCCAATTCCTACCAGAGACCAACGGGCGGCGACGAATCCGCCGACGCTATCTGCAAATGCAGCCGACAGTGTTATTGGGGCGTCAGTAAGGGCCGATGCTGGCCGACGTTCCCAAGATGACTTGGTTCGCGAAGATCAAGATGCTCCTTTGGCGCTTTGCTGACAAGATCGGCGAATGATGAGCGGCCCGGTCGCACACAGAGCGGTAGATTTGGTCTCGGCACGGTCCTTGCCCGCGCTCTTTTCCGATCAAGACACACGTCTCCGGTTCATTTGTGCGGTCACTTCTCACGCCTTTCGAAGCGGAGACGGCGTCGATTTTGAGTCATTGTGCCGAAAACAATCGCCCACACGGCCGGAGCACCGCTTTCTGTCCCCCTCCCCCCAGAAACAGGTTCCGCCGTGTGGGCTTTCTCCTGGGGTCGGCACGCTCGAAAGCATCATGAAAGTCGGACTCATTAGCACGAGCGGAGTCTTGAACAGTCTGCGTGCGGATTAGGAGCCGCGGTTTGCGGGTAGTCCCTCGCGGATGCGGGCGGAAAAATCTGGAGAGTCGTCGGCGGCTTTTGCTTTTTCTGTGATGTTGCTGCGCGCTCGAAGATCTGCGAACGGCACGCTCGTGTCGATCTGGCCGCGCTCGTAGAGGAGTTCATCAAGGTGCCCGTTAGCGAGCATCCGCCAGTCGAGATTGCCCGTGGCGCCGACGTTTTGCGCATGGCCTCGAATTGTCGTCGTGCAGTTCCGGGTCAATCCGTTGTACCACTCAGGACGGTCTGCCAGGCGATTCACTTCCTCGAGGTAGTCGACCAGCAACGCCCTCGCCTGCCCGGGACCAGCGCGGAGACGGTACAGATAAACTTGCTCGCCGCGGTAGTTGGTTCTTAATCCGATCAGATCGCGTTCGTCGGCGACTACGTAGTAGAGCTCGTACTGGTGGAAGAACCCACGAAGTGCAGAGTAGGATTCGCCCTTCTCTTTGCGAGTCTCGATCGAGATGGCGAGGTGTTGGCCATCCTCGAAATCCCAGCTCACGATCGTATGCGCGATTTCAGTCGGTCCCCAGAACGATAGAAACAGGTCCACGCCTTTGATCCGATCGAGGTCGTAGGTCCCCGTCTCCCAGCGCTGATCGTAGTCGGCTTCGGATCGGTAGTTGAAATTTCGAAGGTTCTCGATCGTCACACGGCTGCCGTGAAAAGTTGCGCGCGATGTGCGGGCTACGTCAGGAGTCCAGTCGCGCGTATTGCTCGGCGGCATCGAGGTCCACCAAAGCGCGACGACGATCACCGGAAATAGCGCAACCACAAGACCTCTCGGCAATGGGCGAACGATCGCCGCAAGGATGATGCTGACAATGGCCAGTCCAGCGGCCATCGGCGCCGCAAGGATGCGCGAATGCGGCCCGTCGATCCAGATTGCCATCACCGCCCAGGCGACTGCCGCGACGACGATCGCCGACAACATCAGCGTCGCGATCAAGCGGAATGCGCGCCCCAGCATCAGTGGATTCCGGCGTGCTCGTAGAGGATGCGGCGGACCTCTTCGATCGTCTCGGGCGTGGCCTGCGTCGAGTGCCCCGAACGCACAACCAGCTCCGATTCGACACCGTCGATATGCGCGCTCTTGTACTCCACGACTCCATCGTTGCCGTCGTCAACCGGCCCGCTGCCTTTCACCGGAATTATCGAGTGAGCGTGCACGCCCGGAGCGATCGGCAACGATGAGAGCGCCTTGATGAACCGGTTGGAGGAATCCATGTTGTCCAGCGCGGTCGGAATCACAAACGGAGTTCCCATCATGCTGGACTCGCGAAGATTTCCGAGCTGAACTGCTGACTTCGCAAGACCGCCCGGCAAATTGATAAATTTGTTTCCGAACTTAACTACGGGATTGCTGGCCATGTAACTGCCACGATGCGGCGTTGCGATGAAAATCACGCGCGTGACGAATGGCAGCGGTTTGAAGAACATCGCGCGAGAGGCCAGGTCGCGCGTCTCGGGATCGAGTTCCACCTGCTCAAACGGAACCAACGTAACGTTGCTCCAGAAGCGGTTGCCGCTATCGACGACCATCATTTTCGTCAAAAGCCCGCCCTGGCTGTGGCCGATCACGACCATCTGGTTGAGCGCTGCGTCCTTTCCCTCGGGATCGACGTCCTTGCGCACGGCGATGAGCGATTCTCGCAAACGCATCGCCGACAACACGATCGGATTGCCGCTGTTATAGAGGAAGAACCAAAGCTGATAGCGCGACGCGATCGCTGGATCGCCGAGCAGCTCGTTCGCCATCTCGGCCCATCGCGCGGGACTCGATGCGGTACCATGAACGAACACCACCGGAATCATGTTCGGGTGGTATGGATGCAACATGAAGAGCCCGTTGGCGTCGCCGCCGCGTGCGCCCAGCAGGGAAAAGTCCCCCTTGCGAAAACCCGCGAGCTCGAAATCCCAAATCGGCGCACCTTCCAGCCGATAGGCAAGCGCTGCGCTGGGATCGGATTCGAGCGGCACGGACTGAGTGCCGACGTGCACGAAACTCACCCGGTCCTCGTCGTAGAGTTCCACGGTGCCGTGCAGCCGCCCGTTGCTCATCGCAAGGCGAGGATCGTCGAAGCGCACGAACGCGGTGATCGGCACCTTAGCGCTCGGCGGAATCCATTGGCTCGCAGAGCTGCCCGGCGTCGGCTCGACTCGCGCCGAAAGCGCCGCGCCGATGCCCGGCCTGCGGTACGTGTTGCGGAGCCCGCGAACCTTGAGGTCCGCGAGCGACACGAATTTCGTCAGATGATTGCCGCCGTAGTTGAATCCTTCCGGCTCGATTCCCAGACTGAGCGACCCGAAGGGCAAACTCAGTTGACGCTCGCTGAGATCGACTTCCTTTCCGTCCTTGGTCGCGAGCCCCAGGGCGATGCCCCGATTGTAGAGATCAACCGCGAGTCGCAAGCGCGGATCGTACGGACCTGGTGCGTCGGCTGGATTAGCCGGGAACAGGAAGGCGTACGCGTAGACGGCGGAAGCAAGATAGTAGGATCGGTTGCCCGATTCTTCCGCGTAATCAAATGATAGCTCGGATAGCGCGAACAGGCGGTCGTGCTCGTCAGGTTTGCCAAGTCCGGAGTACAACTCGGCCAGGACTATTTGCGGGTCATTTTTGAAGCGCTCGCTAAGAGCGGATCGCTCCAGAAACTGTGTCGAGTAGTCGCTCGGTCTGCCGGCAGACAGGATATTCGCGTTGAGCTCGCGATGTGCAGCCTGCTCGTCGAGGCGCGTTACGCCAACCGGGGTGGCGCAACCGCATGCGAACAGGACGATGAATGTAACTACGGCCCTGTAGTTGGCCGGGAGGTTCCATTCACGTCGCAAACACAAACTACTCGTCCACTTCTTGCCACGTCTTGTCGGGATTGAATTCGGTTATTTCGCCAGCCAACTTGGCGGTGTCGGGTCCGAGATCTTTCTGAACGATGATACCATCCTGGTTGACCATGAATGTCATCACTCCCGATGCGCGATACTCAGCTGGATAGGCGACGTATGCGAATCCATTGGTCATCTTGCCATCGACCAAATAATTCTTTGCACCGCCCGGAGCATTCTTACCTTGCCTTGTCAGTGCCTTGTAGTAGTACCCATGAAATGGAACTGGATTATCGGCACTGTCCTTCTTGTAACCTTGGGCGGTTGCGCTCGCGACCAGCGGTCCAATCGGACTTTCGGGTTGTCCTTCGCCGGCTTCCCAGTAAAGACCGTTGTGCTTACCGGCATCGCTCAGGATTTTCTGAGCGAACTGGCCGGTGCTTTCGCCATCGCGCGCTTCGCTTGCATACTCCGCCTGAGCGTTCACGAGGTCTTGCAGAACGTTGATTGTGAATAGCTCGTTTCGACCTACTCGTCGGAATAGCAGCTCTTCCTTACCGGCGGCCGTATCGAAAACCCACCCGTCATTCTTCTTTACGAGCGGAATTGGAACCGGCCAGTTCTGAGCGCCGACATAAAGAATGACCCGCCCCTGATCGTCATAGGCGAGCCGATGCATTTCCTGATAGTTGCGCAGGAAGTCGTTGCGGGCATTGCTATCTGCGACTGGATCTCCCGATGAAAGGATCTGATCCGAGTCCGGGCCCAGAATGGAGCCCAGGGTTTTCATGTCGTCCGCTTTGCCGGCGGCAACCAGCGCGCTGACCGCGGCGTCCGGCGAAGGGAACACCTGTTGAGCCGTGGATCCATCTGCGAATGCGAAACCTGGGGCCAACAGGCACGCCAGCAGGAGCGCTCCAAGAGCGGCAGCCGGGCGAACGAGCGAGATCCTGACTCCGGAATGTTGGAAAAAATTAGACATGAGCCTTTTCCCTGTCGCGTTCGCCGCGTGGTGCAAGTCGACGATGAGGTATCCCCTGGACATTTCATTCGGCGTCATTGGAATTCCTCGATTACCCCTTTTTTCGCCCACCGCGATTTCCGCCGCCGCCTCCGCCAGTCCCGCCGCGTTTGGGATTGTTTCCACCAGAAGCGTTGCCGCGTTCGCCGGCCGCCCTTTGGTTTCCCTTCAGACTGTTTTGTCCGCGGTTGCTCGATGCCTGTGCAGCTCCGCCGGGTTCATATCCACCCAAGGCGCTATTGCGGCCGCCCTTGCTGCCAGAGTCTTTCGCAAATCCTCGCGCTGGATCGGATGCGCGATTTGCGGGCTTGGCCTGAGCTGGACGATTGGCCTCTGCAGGACGAGTGGATGCGACGGGATTAGTTGGTTGGTTGGGTCGATTTTTCGCCGCATTGTTCTTGTTCAGATTTGACCCGGCCGGATTGTTGGGAAGCGTACTGGCTTTGGGAAAATTTGGTTTCATTTGACTGGGATTGTTCGCCGCATACGGCCTTGCGGTCGTCGGGTTGTACGGCCGCGTTGCCGGAATTGCGCCGGTGTTCGGACGATTGTATCCACCGCTACCGTTGTAAGCCGGCCGCGTTGCGGGATATTGCGCGGGACGGGGAGGATATCCCGGGCGCGGATACCCCGCGTTCGGCGGACGATATCCAGGGTAACCCCCACCAGGGGGTCGTCCCGGGTATACGTTGTTGTTCGTGACGTAAACGTTGTTGTTGTACTTGACCGAGCTGCTATGGCCGCCGCCCCCATACCAATTGCAGCCCCAGTTATTGTTGCCGTTGTTGATCAGCGACCCAACCAAAATTCCTGCGCCAAACGACAAAACACCCGTAAGGAGCAAATCGCTCCCGGTGTACCCCGCAGGCGCCGCAACCGGTGCGCCGTAAGCGGTGGTCGGATTGTATTGCGGGACATAGACCGTAGTCGGCTGGGCTGGCTGGATGACGACCGTCTGCTGCACCGAGGGTTGCCCGGCGGCTTGGGCGGCCGCGGGAGGAGCCGGCGCGACTTCGACTTTCTGTTGATCTGTGGTCTTGAGGGTTCCAGCGTTTACCGCCATGTTGCGCAGTACCTGGATCGCATTCATCACATCAGAGGGCTGATTGTAGTACGCTTCGCCCAGCGCCGAAGTCCAGGCCAGATTGTCGTTCATCGTTTGCAGTACAGTAGGGAACTGAGTCAACGACTTGATACTCGGATCCCACGGCTGCGGATTCACCTGAGCGGCTAGCTGATCGCCGGTCAGGTTCGGGTTCTGCTTGAGCCATCTATCGGCCTCGACCACCTGGGTAGGATAGGTCGATCCGGCGAGAATCTGCGCCACCAGCACATCGGGATAGAGCGCGATGGGCGAGACCAGCTCCTGCAACTCTTGCACGGTAGCAGCCCCAGGAGGTGGACCGGGTTCAACGGCCGCCGCGGGAGGAGGAGCTGCCGGCGCCGCAGTCGCCGCGACGCTCGGTTGCGCGTCCGAGGACGGCGCGGCGGCGGGTTGTTCATCGCCACGCGAGCAACCGGTGATCAGCGGCGAGGTGGAAATCAGGACTGCCGCCGCGAGTATCAACGGCAATGATCGGCCCTCGGGCTTGGTCAGTAACTTCATTGTCGATAAACCTCGGCGGCAGTTAGCGGCTGAAAATTGCTCAACGTTGTTTCCTTGGACAGTGCCAGTCAAGACTGGAAATCGGACTTCGTTCTGATCGAACAGTTTCGCCGCGTACAAGAAGACCGCACACCCGCAGGTCCGCAAGTTCAACCCCGGAAAACCGAACGAGAGGTATATGTGCGACCGCTATCCTCCAATAAGGACAAATTTGCGTCAACCTCCGTATGGGTGGTAGCGATGACTATTTCGTGCCGGGCTGCTGACGAGACTGCGGCGGAGAAACGTAACGCCGGTTATTCCGAAATTGATCAAGGACAATCTGTTCGACTTCTAGGCGTCGCGTTTGTAGAAGATAGAAGAGAGAAAGCGCAGGACGCCGCGATCGAGGTATCAATTGAGCAAGGGCGTGCTCGATCAGGTATGCCGTACGGAAATCTGCTCCACCAAACGCCTCGAGGAGATTCGTGATGAAGTCTAGTAGCCGTATCGCACTATGTTTGCTCGCCCTGTTTGTTGTAACCGGGTGCGCCTCGACGCAAGTCACTCAGCAAACACCGGTGGTCAACCAGGGGATGGCGCGGCCCAATCGGATTTGGGTGTACAACTTCGTCGCCGACCCCGCCGACATGCCGGCCGATTCCTCGATCAGCGGTTCGGTCACTGCGCCGAGCACCCCACTGACGCGCAAACAAATCGAAGAGGGCCGTCAGCTCGGCGCGTCTATCGCCGCGGATCTGGTCGCTGATATCAACGCGATGGGCCTGACCGCCGTGCAGGCCGGGCCGGGATCCTCGCCGCAAGTCGGCGATGGAGTAATCCGCGGTTACCTGGTCTCGGTCCAGGGTGGGGGCGCCGTCAAGCGTTTCGTCATCGGATTCGGCTACGGAACTTCCGAAATGGATACCGTGGTCGAAGGCTACGCTGTGACGCCCCAAGGCTTGCGCAAACTCGGGTCGGGTACTCTTAGCTCGTCCGGAAATAAAACCCCCGGAATGGTCGTGCCGGCCGCCGTGGCGATCGCTACCGGAAATCCAATCGGCCTGATTGTCGTCGGCGGGTTGAAAGTTTACGGGGAGGCGAGCGGCAGGAACACACTGGAGGGGAGAGCAAAAGCGACTGCCGACGCAATCGCTGTGGAGCTCAAGACCAGATTCCAGGATCGGGGCTGGATTCAGTGAGCGAAAGAGAACGCGCGCGCCAGCGCGGTTTATGAGCCCCGCACTCGGTCGCATACCGTTTGTGCGATGGCTCTGCCTTCTCTTACCGCGTAGTTGGTGCCCCGGTCCTCGGGATAGATCTGCGCCATCGTAGCGATATAGAAGCCGTCGATCGGCGTTTGCGCAGGGGGAATCATGTTTCTGTAACCACGAAGAACGACTGGCTGCGCGAAACGGGCGCGCCAGACGTGCGAGGCAAGTATCCAACTGCGTGCAAAATCCGGAAACATGCGCTGCAGGTGAGGGAGCGAATACTCAAGCACCTGCGCGTCACTGATCGCATACAGCGGGTCGCTCTCAGCCAGATACTTCGACAGATAGACTATGTGCCTGCCACCGTAGGTTTCGGCCAGCTCGAAATTGGTGTGTTCGATCACGCCGACGAATGGAAACCCTGGGTCATTGACGTTCAACCAATAGGTCTTGGAGAGACTCCGATCGAGCTCCAGGACGACACAGAGATTGGCCAGGTACTGGATTTTGCATAACCGGTCCACGTAGTCCTGAAGAACGTGAGGCCGAAGGAGATCGGCGATGATTGGCAGCGCGGGCGTCGCAATCACGGCGTCCGCCTCGATTACTTCATTCCCGGTCTTCAGACCGGTGACGCGATTGCCGTCGACGAGCAGGGCACCGGCGGCGGCCCCGGTTCGAATCTGCCCACCCTTGGCGGTGATTTCCGCAGCAATCCGTCTCGCCAGCGCTGCGAAGCCGCCCCGATAGTAAGCCAATATCTCGTGACCCCTGCGATCCCGGCTCCTGCCTCTGAGCTTCAGTTTGTTCCAGAACCATACCGCGGAGATATCGGACACGTGGGATCCGAACTTACCGCGCAAAAGCGGCTCCCAGACGACCTTGTAGACGGTACTGCCACCGAGCTGCGAGAGCCATTGCTCGGCCGTAAGCGACTCGAGCTGTTCCCAGTCAACTACCGCTCGTGCGCGCAAGACCAGCGCCGCAAGCCGGATCCGATCGATGTACTTAAGCGGCTTGAATCTCAATAGGTCGAGCGGAGTGCTCAGGTTGAAGAAATTGTTGGCGAGGTACATCCCCGTCCGAGTCGGCCGGCAAATGATATTGTCCTCGCAGCCCAGTTCCTCGACTAGCTGCATGATGTGGGAGTCGCTGAGAAACCAATGATGATAGAACTTCTCGAGCCGCTCGCCGTTGACCTCGAAACAGCCGGCCAGTCCGCCCACCTCGGCGTCCGCCTCGAGCACGGTCACGCCGACTCCCATGCTCGCGAGCTGGTAGGCGGCCGCAAGGCCGGTGAATCCGGCGCCGATAACGACGATATGAGGATTGGCAACACTGCCGCGGCGCCCGATCTGTGTTGCGCTCTCAGCCACTGATTTATCGCCGCCGATAAACCTCGAAGAAATTACCTTTCCACTCGGGTTCGAATTCCCGCGTCGCGGCGGTGATCTCGGGCGCGTCTCCGACGCCAAATGAGCGCTGGGCCCGAGACACCACGAATGCGCTCGCGGTTGAGAGTTGCGCGACTTTTCGTGCGACCTCTTCCGTCGTCCGCAAGCCGGGATTGAGATAGAGACTGACCGGCTTGCCAAACTCCGGATACATCAGTTCAACTGCGCCGTCGTTATCGATCACGATCATCTTTTCCCGATGCGCCATGGCGACCACCCGGTTCCATTCGCCGGCTTCTTCAGGTGCGGCCCATAGTCCGGCTGTCGCCGGATTGGGCGAGGTCCATTTCCACTCGCGACCGATGTCAACAGCGGTGTCGAACCACGCCAGCATGGCCAACGCGCATAGTGGTGCTGCAAACAGCTGCCATCGCCTACCCGTCTCCGTCGCGAGACCGCATCCGATCGCGAGCAGGTACGAATCGTAAATCCACGATGCCCCGCTGCCAAAAAGCACAAAGATGAAAGTAAGATGGAGGACTGCACACGTTATGATAGCCTCGCCGGCGCGCGGCAGGCTCTTACTCCGGAGATAGCTCATGACTTGCGCGACAGCCGCGATGACCAAGTACACAGTGCTCGCCATCCAGAAGCCGGGGATATCGAGGAAGTAGCGACGCAGCGGCCGGCCAGATGGATCCCAGAGAACTCTCCCGGGGCCGTTGATAAAGCCAAAGTGCGCTTCGCGATAAAGGCTTACGCCTTCGATCGGCACCATCGTGAAAAGAAAAGATCGTGCGCCGTAGATAGTGATCAGCACGACGCTCAGGACGATAGAGACGATGGCGCCCGGAATGACAGCATCGATGAAATCGCGGAAAGTGCCGTGCTTGCGACGAACCTCGAGCGCGATCAGTAACAACAAGACGGTGCCGAGTACGTAGCCCATGCTCGGTTTGTCGAAGATCGCGAGGGTCGCGAGCACGAGCGCGTTTCGATTGGACCCGCGAACCTGCTCAGCGAGCGCGTGGGAGAGGATCACCGCCTCGATGCAATGAGCCAGGTTTGGATAGCTGCTCTGGAAGGCGAAGCCGAGCGATATGATCAACAGCGC
Source organism: uncultured delta proteobacterium (assembly GCA_963808235.1). Classification (GTDB taxonomy): domain Bacteria; phylum Desulfobacterota; class Binatia; order Binatales; family Binataceae; genus Binatus. The sequence continues at coordinate 76,742 of CAWEEQ010000001.1, read as the reverse complement.
GAGGCCCGACGCGCCGATCTTCCGCCCCGCGAAGATCTTCGCCATCGCCCACGCGAACAAAATCGCGCCGGTCGCCATCGCCAATTCATAGGCGAAAGGCGTCGCGCCGAGGCATCCAAACCACGCTCTTCCGACCAGCGCCGCGAGCAGTCCGTATTGATAGCCGAAATCAATCGCCGGCCGATATCCGATCGACGTCAGGTATTGCAGGCTGAGGTTCGCGCCATTGTCGAAGAACGCGAAGCGATCGAAATACAAGTCGTTGGGAAGCCGCGCGATATCAATCAAAAGCAGTTCGAGGGCGAAGATACCGAATAGCCGCGGCGCACTAAGGCTGAGCGGCTGCTGTGTGAGCGCGTCGCGGCCGGCGCGGATGGGCTCATCAATCCGGGTGGCTCCCGAATTGCTCGATCCGATCGCGGCATCGGGTCCGATGTTGGACGTTCGTAGCGCCCTTCTCCCCCGGGGAGCCGTCACTAGGACTGGCTCCCGAATGACTTCTCTAATCTTTTTGGTCAGTTGCGATCAAGCGCCTTGGGATGCGAGGTGGTCGAACGGGTCAAGGCGCGTCCTCCTGGAACGCGATCAGAATCGAAACACTCTCTCTTTTTTGGTCTTTGAGGATAATCTGGCGTTATGCAAACAACGAACACCGTCTCCCGCCAGCCGATTCTGATCTACGACGGTGATTGCGGATTTTGCATCATCTGGGTGCGTTATTGGCAGAGACTCACCGGCGATCTCGTGACTTACGCGCCGTACCAGGAAGTAGCCGCACAATATCCGGATATTCCTGTGACCGCTTTCCAGCGCGCCGTCCAATACGTAGCGCCCGATGGGAAAATCGCGAGCGGCGCCGAAGCCGCTCTTCTTGCGTTAAGTCACGCAAGCGGCAAGGGCTTCTGGCTGATGCTTTATCGGCGTCTTCCCGGTTTTGCCGCAATCGCCGAGGGCTTGTATGCGTTTGTCGCTTCGCATCGTTCCGCGTTGTATCGCCCGAGCCTGTGGCTGTGGGGACGCGACTATGAGCCGCCGCGATTCGATCTGGTTTCGTGGCTGTTTCTGCGCGCGATGGGACTGATTTATCTTGCTGCCTTCATCTCATTTGCCGTGCAGGCGCTGGGATTGATCGGCAGCCACGGCATCCTGCCGCTATCCGAGTTCGCCGACGTCGTCCGGAGCCATCTCGCCTTAGACGGCTACTGGCGGTTTCCGATGGTGTTCTGGCTGGACCAAAGCGATTTCGCAATTCAGGCCGCGGCTTGGGCGGGGGCCGCGCTGTCGATGCTCCTGATTTTCAATTTTCTGCCTCGACTCAGCCTGTTTTTTCTCTATGCGCTTTATCTCTCGATCTTTTACGCCGGTCAGGAGTTTATGGGCTTTCAGTGGGATCTGCTTTTGCTCGAAGCTGGATTCCTTGCCCTACTACTGAGCATCGCTACCAAGCCGGGCATATGGTTGCTGCGATGGCTGCTATTCCGCTTCATGTTCCTTTCCGGCGCGGTCAAGGTTCTGAGCGGCGACCCCACCTGGGCCAACCTCTCCGCGCTCTCCTACTATTTTCAGACCGAGCCACTGCCTACGCCGCTCGGCTGGTACGCACATCACCTGCCGCAGGGTGTACTCACGGCGGCAACGGCAGCGACCCTTGTTATCGAACTGGGACTACCGTTTTTAATTTTCTGCCCGCGCCGGCTGAGGTTCGTCGCCGCGTTCGGCATTTTGCTGTTGCAAGTTGTGATCCTTCTTACCGGCAATTACGCGTTCTTCAATCTGCTGACCATGGCCTTGTGTTTGGTGCTGTTCGACGATGCCGCGCTGCGCAAAGTTCTTCCGGAAAACCTGACCCGGTTCGTGAAACACCACGTTCAGGAAATCAAGCCGATAAGAGTCGTTTCTCTTACCGTCGTCGGAGCGTTCGCGATGTTGATTGTAACCGCCGGTCTTGTCCAGCTTCATGCGGAGTTCGGCGGTCGGGTCTCCGCCCCGGGCGCATGGATCTACGGCGAAATCGCGCCGCTGCGTATAGTCAATACGTACGGTCTGTTTGCGGTGATGACCACCACCCTGCCGGAGATTATCGTCGAAGGATCGGACGATGGCGTTAACTGGCGCGAATACGAATTCAAATACAAACCGGGTGACATGATGCGGGCGCCGCGATGGAATCTTCCGCACCAGCCGCGCCTTGACTGGCAGATGTGGTTTGCCGCCCTCGGGACGGCTTCGGAAAATCCCTGGTTTACGATGTTCTTGCGGCGGTTGCTGGAAAATTCGCCGGACGTGACGGCGCTGCTCGCGAGCAATCCGTTTCCTCGCAAACCCCCTCTCTACGTAAGGGCCTTGCTTTACGACTATCGCTATTCCAGCCCTGCCGAAAAAAAAGCAACTGGAGCATGGTGGGTGCGCCAGCCCGAAGGAATCTATTATCCCGCAACAACTCTCGGGTCGTGAGTTACACCGCCGGCGGCAGCGATTTCGGCAGCAGCAGCGAAATCACGACGAGCAATACGACAACCACCAATCCAAGAATTCCCCAGAAGAGCACGCCGCCACGGCCTGGTATCTGATTTTCATACCAGGAAGATTTTTTTAATTGCTCCTCGGCGGAAAGCGACGCGACATTTTTTTCAGCCGCCAGCAATTGTTCGGCGACGAGGCTCAAATCGTAACTCGGCGGCGACACGGACGGGTTGCCGTAGTAGAGAAACAGTCCGTCGTCCGGCTTTGTCTTGAACAAGATTCGCGTGGCCGGATAGAACGCCGTGAATTTTTCCAGTTCGATAAGCGGATTGTCGCCGTTCTCCGTTTCGAGGATTAAAGTGTCGCTCTGCAGCGGGTTGTCCAGCGTCAAGGTAAATTCTTTCGACTGCCGTTCCGGGGTTTGTGTCCAGGTCGCGCCACCCAGTGGTTGGCGATATTTGCTGCCTCGCTCATCTGTGACTTCTTCGTAGAGCGACATCGAGCGTTCGAACAGCGGCGTTCTCGAGACGCAAGTCAGGCGTGCGATCGGCAAACCGCTCCGGGGAAGTTTAATAGTCCAGCGGCTCAGCTTCGGATCTTTCGGGTCGACCGCCGCGGTGGCCGACGGCGTGAGCGCGCGGCTGATGGACGTGCGCTCGATGATGTAAGGGACCTGATTGCTGCCGTGCAGCACGCGCAAATCCGCGAAGTCCGGCCTCGCGTGCGCGAGCACGTCGAGGTCGGGTTCGATTTGCTGCGCTCCGCCCTTGGAAAGTTTCACCGGTTTGCGGAATTTCCATTCCGAAACGTCGAGTGCCGCGCCAGTTACTTCAAGTCCGGGCAAAACTTCGGGCGCGCGAAAATCCGGGTTATCGGACGGTGGCGGAATTTTAGTTGACGAAACTGGAACGTCTTTGAGATTCATCACCAGCGCGGCCAGATCGTAACGCGGCGCGTCGCAATGAACGTTGCCGGTGAGCAAATGATATGCGCCCGGTTGCCGCGCGAGGAAAACGAGATAAACCGGACGCCGCTCCACGCGGACCGAAGAAATCGGCAGCGGTCGGCTATCGCCGTTTTTCAGGAGAAGAAACAATTCGCGCGAGCGCACCAGACGTTCCAGCGGTACGGAAAGACTTTCAGAAGGCGCCTGACCTTCGACGGCGACGCGATAGATCGTGCCTTGCCCGATGGTTTCTTCGCGTATGGAATCTTCCGACATTTTCGGGAAGGCGATTGAAACCTGGCGCATAAAAAGCGGTTCGGCGGTTGCAAGATGGACGGAGGCGACGCTCAAGTTCGCCGCGCCGAGGCTCAACGCGAGCCGCGTTTCTCCGGGATTTTCATCGCGTTCGGTGATCGTGGCCGAGATCATTTCTCAGCGGGCGCAGGCTGCCGTGGCTGCCTCGACCAGCGCGCCGGTGAACGGAACCGGCGGCGAACGCCCATCGTCCACGGTAAGGCGGAGCCATTTTGAAGAGATCGGCGGAAATGAAATTTGCAAATGACTTGCGCCGTCTGGCTGACGAAAAATCGGCTGGCCTTGCGCGGAACTCTGCCAATGCGTGCCGTCTTCGGAACTTTCAACGAGCACCGCCTTGATAAAATCCATCGCCGGACTTTCAAGCCGGACGCCATCGAGCGGCTGCGCCATTCCCGTTTCGAGCGTGATGACGGTGGTGCTTGCGTTGAGCGAAACCTGAAATGATTTTGCCGCCTGCACGGCTTTTGCGGCCGGCGCGGGGCGTTCGATTAAATACGGCACTTCATTTCCCGCGCCGTCGTAGAGCCGCAAGTCTTCGAGTGCGGGACGCGCACTGTCGAGCGTCTCAACCGGCAAACTCATTTTCATAAGTCCGGTTGTCGAAACGTCAAACGATTGGTCGTGCTGCCAGTCCGAGGGCAGATTCGCAGCGGCTGCAGAAACGCCGAACAAGAGCGCGCAAATGTAGAGCAAGCTTGCCGAACAATTAGTGAGAAGTTTCATTCTGTTCCTTCTCATTGTCACCGGCTGCGAAAAACTTTTGATACGCAAACGATGCGAGCATCGCGATTACAGCCACGCCGATGAACGCGCCGATGCGATAGAGCTGGCCGAGTTGCGCGAGATCGTGGAAGAAAAGTTTCAGCAGCGTCACGCACAGCAAGCCCATCGCGGCATAGCGTGCGGCGGGAATTTTTCTGCGAATGCCCTGAATGAGCAGCACCAGCGCGAACAGCGCCCATCCTATTGAATAGGTCATGTCGCGCGCGAAGTTGCCGCCCAGCTGAAATGTAAGCGTCGAACCCGGCTCGCTGAAGTAATCGGCGATCTCGATGTTCAACAGCAGGAACGCCAGCACCGTGCCGCATCCGGCAAGTATCGGCGGAATATCGAAATCCAGAAAGAGGTTGCGCGGCGGCGCGAGAAGTCTTGTCCCGGCAAACAGACAGATCGTCGCGATGCCGTAGGCGTAAAGATACCAGTTGAAGATCGGCATCGCGGCGCGCGATGGTATTCGAGCACGGCGGGATTCAACGCGAGCCGGACGAACGCGGCGATGAGCAGGCCGGCGCCGGTCAGCCGTAACCCCGGATGCGGCACGCGATGGAACAGCCACAGCAACGCCGCGCCTTCCAACGCCCAGCCGATGGTGATCCATTGCCGGTCGAACTGGATCGGGAAAATCAGGGTGATGAAAAACAGCGCCACGCCGCCAAACCACGCGAGTTGAGCCATGCGCGCCTCGTTTTCGGCGGGGACTTTTTTAAGCACGGCGACGAGGCTTAACAATCCGGGAAACGCAAATGCGGCGGGGAGCAGTCCCATCATTTGATTCGGATAAACGGCGGATACGAAGCGGTGGATGAGAAAAAATTGCGGCGGTCCGGCGATTGCCGCAGTCGCCCAGGGAATGACTCTGTCCGGAAAATTGTTTCCAAAATAAAAATGGAAACAGCGCGAACGTGGCGAAGAAAATCAAGTACCACGTCAGAACCAGATCCAGCGGCTGGTTTGGATTGGTCCGATCGAAATGGCTGAAATGCCACACCCATTCGAGCGCGACCACGCAGGCGAGTCCGACCGCGGGCATCCAGTCGAGCGAGAACAATTTTGTGACGCCAAGCAACATCACGACGAGCAACAACGCAAGGCCGAAGACCGGCGACGGATTTATCAGCGGCAGCCGCAGCGTCGCCATTATGAGCAGCAAGAACGGAAGCACGACGGAGCACGTGGGCAATATCGCAGCCAAATCTTCCGGCGCTGCGAGGCCCTTGCTGAATTTGATCCCGGTTTTCAGCGCGTCAGGCTGGAATGCTTTCACCAGCAAGAAGGTTGCCGCGATGAAGAAAACCGCGAACGCGCCGAGCAGGAAAAATGAAAGCGACAAGCCGGTGAGGTCGGAAGGAACTTTGAAGATGAGCTCGCCGGTCGCGGCAAGTGTGAGCAACAGAACCGCCAGCACCGGCAGCAACGTCGCCGTCATTACCGCCAGCGCGATGGCCAACAAATCCACCATAAAACGAACGGCCAGACGACTATCGAGACTTGCGCGAGGGTGAGGACCGGAACGAGCACGAGCGCGAGCGCGAGCACCGGAAAGATCTGATTCGCCCAAGTTGGGGTTATTGCATCGGGCCGGCGCTGGAGCATCGCAGGCAGAGCCGAGTGGACAACCGCGAAGAGGAAATAAAACGCCAGCGCGGCGTTGAGCAGTTCGTCGGTCAGCCATGCTTGCGTCCAAAATCCAAGTAATGCAAAAACGGCAAGCCCCGCTATCGATTGAGCGGCCGCGATTGTTTCATCGGCGAGCACGAGCGAAGTAACAATAAGATCGACGAGAAAAACAAACCCGAACATCAACCATGGGCGTTGCGCGAGCGGCTCGAAATCCAAAAACCACGCGGTGAAAAGGAGCGTCACGGCGACCAGGCCCAGCGCCGAAGCGGAAAGCCATTTCCTGGTATGAATCCGGCCTAATCCAAAGATCAGAGATTCTTCACCATCGGCAAGCTTGCGGATTTTCGCCCACCAATTCGCGGCAAGATAAAGCGCATCGAAGCCGAGCAGCACCGCAAGCGCGATGAGAATTTTGTTTCCTGCAAAATATTTTTCGCTGACGAAAAATTCACCGACCCAGGCGATTTGCATGAGTGCGGTTCCAACCGCGGAGAGCGCAGTGAGAAAGTACCAGCGTCGATCGAGTGCGACGACGATGAGTCCGATGTCGAGGATGGCGATGTAGCCGAAAAGTCCGAGCGGATTGTCCTGGCCAGTGGAAATTAAAATCGGGGTCAGAAATCCGCCCAACATTCCGAGAATTGCGACGACGATGGCGTCGAGCCGGACGGCGAGCAAGAAAGCCGTGGTCGTGATTAGCGCCATCAGCAGGAAAGTTGGAATCGGCCCGAAGAATTCAAAATGATAAATCGAACGGCACGCGAACGTGACGCTATAGAGGATGACAACGCCGGTCCCGCACAGAGTCTGCGAAAGCGCGGGGAAATCCTTGCGAGACATCATCACGCCGCCGACCAGCAGACCGAGGCCGACGAGGAAACCAATCGCCACGCGCAGCTCGGGAGGGACGAGATTGTTGTCGAACGAGTATTTGACGAAAAATACAACGCCGAGAAACAGTGCAAATCCGCCAACCCACGCAAAACCCTTCACTCCAACAAATTGTTCCCAATCGATTTTCGGAACCGGCAGGCGCGATGGCTCGGAAACGGGCCGCGATGCAGTGGTCGGTGGATGTGGCGGCGAAACGACCGGCTGTGCGGTGACAATCGGTCTTGGCGGCGCGGCTGGAGCGGGAGTAACAATCTTCGGCTGCGCTGGAGGAGCGGCTGGCTCCGCAGGCTTTGGCGATTCCTTGTCCTGCTTCAGCCGAGCAATTTCCGATTCGAGAATTGCCAGCCGATCGGAAAGTTCCTCGATGCGACTCTGTGCGTTGGTGGTGCGCGAAATTAGCCAGATTGCCAGCGCAATCGGAGCTCCGAAAATTATCAAGAGGACAAGAGTCATTTCTTATTTCAAGTCGGGATGCGACCTCGCTGAGCGCACTCTGCCGCCAACCTCCGTCGGTTGCAACGACGCGGTCGTGATGGCTCTGTGCTCATCGGCGAGCTGATAAAGCTTGGTCAGGGTCTTGTATATACAAGGATTGAGGGCAGAAAAATGAGCAAGATCATAATATTGCCGGCTACGTCACCCGAATCGCGCCGGTGCGTTTCGTTGGGATCGGTCCGTGGAGTGCAAAAGGCGTCGAGTAAATCTGCGGCACTGTAATTCGCGGCCCATTTGCTGAATAGTGCAAGCCAGCATGGCGCGAAAACAGGATCAGCTTCCGAAGTCTGCCGATACGGTCGTGATCGGTGGCGGCACCGCGGGAGCGGCGGTCGCGGGTCTTCTTGCCGAGCAGTCGGAGCAGTCAGTGCTGCTGCTGGAAGCCGGTCCGGATTATGGTCCGTTCTCGGCGGGACGATGGCCGGCGGAACTCACCAACGCCGGCGCGATACCGACCACGCACGACTGGGGCTACCACAGCGGGAAGAACGCACCGCGATTCATCAGCTACGAGCGCGCCCGCGTGATCGGTGGATGCTCGTCGCATAACGGATGCGCCGCGATCTGGGGCAGCCGCGTCGATTATGACGGATGGGCCGCGCTCGGAAATCCAGGATGGTCCACGGACGAACTGTTGCCACTGTTCCGCACCGCCTCCGATCGTCTGCGGGTCAGAATTCCATCGCAAGAGGGAGTCACTCCTTACCAGCGCATCGTAATGGAGGCCGCGGCCGCCGCCGGAATCCCGCGCGTCGCGGACCTTAACGATCTCGATGAGAACCTCGGGATGGCGCCGAGTCCGGCGAATATCGTGAACGGCGTCCGCTGGAATACTGCGTTCGCTTATCTCGATCCGGTCCGCGAGCGGCCGATCCTGACAATCGTCGGCGACTCGATGTGCGACCGCCTCGAAGTCAGCTCAGGACGGGTGAAAGCCGTTGTCGTCGCCAGCCGCGAGGGTCTGGTCCGCGTCGAAGTAGGCCGCGTAATCCTGGCTGCCGGGACCTACGGCTCTCCCGCAATTCTATTGCGCTCGGGTATCGGCGATCCGTCAGAACTGCGCTCTGCCGGAATCTCGCCGATGCACGACCTTCCCGGAGTCGGTCGCAACCTGCATGACCATCCTCGGGTTTCGCTGGGCTACGCGGGAACGCGCGAACTGGAAGATATGATGGCCGCGTTTGCGCGCGATCATTGGATGCCCGAGGAGCAGACCATCGCCAAAGCGCGATCCTCACGATGTACGCGCGCATTTGATCTGCACATCTATCCGGTTGGCGGACCCGATCCTGCAACTCGAACCGGCTGGCGATGGGCGCTCGAAGTCGCGTGCATGACGCCACGCTCGCGGGGCACGCTGAGGCTGACCAGCGCTGACTGCGCCGTGCCGCCAAGCATCGATCATCGCTACCTGACCGATCCCGAGGACGAAGATTTGCGCGTGCTTGCCGACGGAGTCGCGCTCGCGCGCGAGATAGCGGCGAAACCTGCCCTGTCCCATCTTGTGGGCGAAACAATTTCAGCGTGGCGGCAGTTTCGCGATCCCGACTGGGGTCGAGGCATTTATCAGGGCCAATTGCCTGCACTACTACCATCCGGTGGGAACTTGCCGTATGGGCCCGGCGAGCGATCGGTCGGCGGTCGTGGATTCGCGCGGAAAAATTCACGGGCTCGACAACGCTTACGTCGCCGATGCGTCGATCATGCCGGTGATACCGCGCGCGAACACCAACCTCCCGGCCCTGGTCGTCGGCGAACGAATCGCACGCTGGCTGCCGTAACGTCGTAAGCAAACAATTGATCCGTGAAATGCGTCGTTGTAGAATGGGTGTCATGACACCAAGGTGTCTGACGTTGAGGATCTTGAAATGGCGAGCAATAGAACGAACAAGCGTGCTCCTTCCAGGCCTCGCCTGACGGTGGATATTAGCCCCGCGCTCAAGCGCCGGATAAAGGTCGCGGCCGCGGCTCAAGACATACCGGTTTCGTCGTACGTAACTCACGTACTGGAGCACAGTGTACCTGCCGCCGATGCCGTGTCGAAGCCGTCGAACGGTAAAGTCACGTCGGCGATGATACGGCGCGCCGATAAACTTAAGGCTGAACAGGGAGCGCCTTTTTCTGAAGACTCTGCCGACTTGATCCGCGAGAGCCGCGAGCAGCGTAACGCTCAGCTGTGAGCGCAGCCGAGATCGTGGTAGACGCGAGCCTCGCGCTTAAGTGGGTGGTCGAGGAGCCCTACAGCACTGAAGCGCGCGCGATTCTGAACCGGTGGCGAGAAACTCAGCGAACGCTGCTGGCCCCGGCGCTCTTCCTCTACGAAGTTACCAATGCGCTCGCCAAGAGGATCCGGCGAGGTCAATTGACGCTCGAGCAGAGCAAAGTGCAGTTGCGGTTCTTTCTGGAAACCGGACCGCAGCTCAAACAAATCGGAGCGACTCATCTCCGCGCACTTGAACTGATGGAGCGCTTCGGCCTTCCGACCGCGTACGACGCACACTACCTTGCGCTGGCGGAGTCGGAGCGCTGCGAGTGCTGGACCGCGGATGAACGGCTTTGGAATTCGGTGAAACGAGAGCTCGCCTGGGTGCGCTGGATAGGCGAACAGCGAGGCTGAAGGAAAGCCGGGTGCGGGGCACCGAGTCAGGGTTACACCCTAAGGCTCCAGCCGTTCCATCAATCTCGGGAACGGGACGGTTTCGCGGATGTGGTGGATGCCGCAGAGCCATCCGGTCATGCGCTCTATGCCCATCCCGAAGCCGGCGTGAGGGACTGAGCCATAGCGGCGGAGGTCGAGGTACCATTCGAAGGGCGCCAGCGGCAGATCGTGCGAAATGATCTTGGTGCGGAGCGTTTCGTAATCATCTTCGCGCTGGCCGCCGCCGATAATCTCACCGTGGCCTTCGGGCGCGAGCATGTCGACGCATAGCGCGACCTCGGGGCGCGCCGGGTCCTGCTTCATGTAGAAGGCCTTGCACACAGTCGGGTATCGATGGACCATCACGGGCCGATCGAATTCCTCCGACAGCGCGGTCTCCTCGTCGCCGCCGAAATCGTCGCCCCAGTTTACCGCGACGCCTTTCTTCTTCAGCCGCTCGATTGCTTCGTCGTAGCTGATGCGCGGATACGGCGTCTCTGCTGCGCGTTCCAACTTGCTTGTGTCGCGCTCGAGTATCTTCAGTTCGGCCTTGCGACGATCGAGCACGCGGCCGACGATGTAAGAAACGAAATCTTCGGCTAGCTGCATGTCGCCGTCGAGATCGCAGTACGCAACCTCCGGCTCCACCATCCAGAATTCCGTCAGGTGACGACGCGTCTTCGACTTCTCTGCGCGAAAGGTAGGGCCGAAGCAGTAGACCTTGCCGAATGCGAGCGCACCCGCCTCCACGTAGAGCTGTCCGCTCTGGGTCAGGTACGCCTTGCGCTCGCCGAAGTAGTCGAGCTCGAACAGGTTGGTGGTTCCCTCGCACGAAGTGGGGGTGAGGATCGGCGCGTCGAACAGCACGAAGTCGCGCTCGTGAAAAAAATCGCGACATGCGGATTCCACTTCGCTGCGCACGCGCAGGATCGCGTGCTGACGCGAGGAGCGAACCCACAGATGGCGGTTGTCGAGCAGGAACGCGACCCCATGATCCTTGGGCGTGATCGGATAATCGGTGGCCGGCGAAACGATCGCGAGTGATTTGAGCGTGAGCTCGAATCCACCGGGCGCGCGACGATCCTCGCGCACGATGCCGATCACCTCGAGCGAGGTTTCCTGGCCCATGTGATCGGCCGCCGCGAAACTCTCCGTGCCGAGATCGGCAAGCGACGCAACGCATTGGCAGATGCCGGTGCCGTCGCGCACCTGGAGAAAATGAATCTTACCGCTCGAGCGCTTGCCCGCGAGCCATCCCTTGAGCGTGACTTCGTCGCCGGTGTGTTTCGACAGTTCTTCGATGTAAACGCGCGCCATGTGACCATTTAAGCATATCGCCGCTCAGATATAGCAGCGCGAACGCGTCGCGCGCGCGACTGTCATTCTGTAGGCTCAATGGTGGGGAATGAACGGGCTTGATTACTTCGTGGTCGCGCTGTTAGCGATCGGCGCAATCTACGGACTGCAAAAGGGCGCACTCAGGATGGTGACGTCGGTCGTCTCGCTCAGCGCGGCGATCTATTTCGCGTCGCTGTACTACAATAAGGCCGGCGCGTTCGCCGAGACGCAGATGGGATCGTCGCACACCGTCGCGGCCGTGATCGGATACGTCGCGGTGTTCGGGCTGATTTTCACCGCCGTGGAAATGATCGGCTCGGCCGCGATTCGACTCATGCATATCGTGCACATGAGCACGCTCGATCGACTCGCCGGAGGACTGCTCGGCTCCGGAATCGCCGCGGTATTCGCGGGGCTGGCGGTGATGCTGATGGCGGCCCTGATGCCTCCGGGCGCGGCGCTGCTCCGCAACTCGCAGCTGGTGCCGATGCTGCTGGCGTACAACGAAATGCTGGTTGGATATATTCCCGGCGACGCGAAAATTTCCTACGAGCGCAATCGCGACGACCTGATGAAATACTGGGTCCAGAATGCGACGAAGGGCGCAGACCCCGCGCCATCTTCGGCCGCGATGCCTTCGCCCTCCGCGAAGTGACTTATAAATTTCGGGATTACGCCGCGATCGCGCTATCGACAGCCTTGACCAGCGTGCCCTTGGCCACTGCGCCGATGATCTGTTCCTTCACCTGGCCGCCTTTGATGATGAGCAGGTTCGGGATGCCGCGAACGCCGTAGCGGCCGGGGGTCTGTGGATTGTCGTCGACGTTGATCTTCACGACTTTGAGCCGGCCGGAGTATTCGCCCGCCAGGTCGTCGATGATCGGTGCGATCGCGCGGCATGGCGCGCACCATGGCGCCCAAAAATCGATCAGAACCGGAGTCGTCGATTTCAGAACTTCAGTCTCGAAACTCGCGTCGGTAACATGAACAATCTTATCGCTCGACATCGGTTGGTTCTCCTGTGGGCTCGTGCACTTCAGAACATAAGTACGACCGGCTACCCAGTCAAGGCAGGGCTCGAACAGCTTGACGGCGCAATCGTTTCGGCTACGCTTGGCCGTCTATGGATGCACCGATGCTCAACGAGGTTCTGCCCGAACTGCTCGAGGAGATCGTCTACCTGCTCAAGCAGCAAGGCGCCGACCCGCTCGAGGCGAAACTTCGCGCGCTCAGAATCGAGTCGGTTTGCGATTGCGGCGACGATAATTGTGCGAGCTTCGCGACCGCCGCCGAAGTGAAGGTCGCCAACTACGTCGAGCTGCAATCGATGGACGGGCAGGTGATAATCGATCTGAACGCAAACGACGAGATTTGCTTTATCGAGGTGCTCGGCCGTCCCGACGTGAAGTACCTGCTCGAGGAATTTTACGACAGTCGGAGCTGATCTGGCGCGCTAGCCGGCGGCGCGTTTTTGCGGCGCGACCCGGAACCGCTCGACGAACTCGATCACTTCGTTCGCAACGCTCTCTTTTTCGCAGTCGACTGTGATCACGTGATAGCTCTGCTCGAGCTCGACGGCGCGCTTTTCCGGGCTGCCGAGATGCTTCATCACGTAGTCGAGATTTTTGCGAATCGGGCAGGTGTGATCGCGCTTGGAATGCATCACCAGCGCCGGCTGCGTGATATGCGCGAGCTTCGGCTTCACTACTGCGCATAAGTCGAGCAGCTTCATCGGCGCGGTCAGCGGCATCAGCGGGAACCTCGGGTGCAGGCTGCGCGCGGCCGCATCGTAAATGTCCGACGCGTTCGAATTGTAAAGGTAGAGATTTCGGGTCAGGGAACCGAGCATCCGGACCAGGTTGACCTGGATGGTGGTCGCAGTGGGCAGAAAAAATGCCGGCGCGAGCATCACCAGACCCGCAACCGCCTCGCGCTGATCGGCCGCGACTCGCGCCGACAGCACCGCGCCCATCGAGAGTCCTACAACTACGTTGGGCTCGCCGAATTGGCGCAACTCCTCGAGTCCGCTCACCACGCTTTCGTACCAATTGTCGTAGCCGGCGAGTCCGAGATCCTCGGGAGCGCCGGCGTGACCGGCCAGCTTCACCCCGCGCACCCGCATCCCGCGCGCGGCCATCCGCTCGCCGAGATAGCGCATCTCGTATGGGGTTCCAGTCAGGCCGTGAACCAGGAGGACGCTGACGCCCCCTCCGGGGAAGAAAAATTCGTTGGTATCTACGCGCGCCTCTGCTCGCGACGGAGGTTCGTCGGATTCAGCTATCATCTATATAGCTCGTCCTTTATATGGCACGTCCTTTACGTCGACGACCCGCCCGCGGCGAGCTGGTCGGTATCGATCTGTATCGTGGCGGTATTCTTCAGTTGATCGACAAATTGTGTCCACGCCTGAGCGCGGCGCTGCTCGACGTATTCCTGCATGAATGCTGTTTTCGCGCTCTTCCAATCGTCATCGCTGGGTTCGTTGCGCGACACCACTTCGAAGATATAAGCGTTGCCGCTGTTCTCCATCACCCGATCGATTACTCCGGGAACGGTGGGCACTGCCGCGGCGGCGTCGGTCACTTCGGGAAACTGGCCGATACCTGGAACGGCGTGATCGACGCGCGGGAACGGATTGACGGTGCTGATAGTAAGCTTGTTCGACGCCGCGGCTTTATCGAAATCGGCGTCGGTCTTGATCGTCGCCAGGATCTTTTCCGCCTGGTTGGCGGCGTCGGCCTCCGCGGTCGAGCGGATGAGCGCCTCGCGCACCTGCGCCTCGACTTCCTTGAGCGGCGGAATCCTCGACGGCTCTCTCGCAATCAGCTTGACGATATATGGCGCACCGTGGTCCGGCACGACTCGCACCTGCCCGAGTTCGAGCTTGAATGCGAACTGATTCAGCTCGCGATCGTTCTCGGCGCCCTTGATCGGTTCGTTCTGCGCGAATAACGGAGTCTCGACCGCGTCGAGCCCGCGCTTTTTTGCAAGGTCTTGCAGGCTCGTCCCGCCAAGGGCGGCCGCAACGTCCTCCCGGGTCGCATCGCGCCCGAGCTTGGCTCCGGCCTGCGTCCTCAGCGTGTCGATGATCTTTGCGCGCGCGTCGGCCAGCGTATCGGTATGCTCCGGCTTGATTTCCTCCAGCTTGATTACGTGAAAGCCGAAGCGCGTCTCGACCATCGTGATTTGCCCGGGCTTCATCGCGAACACGGCGTCCTCGAACGGCTTGATCATCTGGCCGCGGCCGAAAGTCCCAAGGTCGCCGCCGTCAAGCCGATTCGATGGATCCTCGGAATACTTCGCGGCGAGCTTTGCGAAGTCGCCGCCGGACTGCGCCTGCTTGAGCACCTCGAGCGCTTTGGCTTTCGCCGCCGCTTTTTCACTGTCGTTGGCGCCGGCCGGCACCGCGAGCAGTATATGGCGGGCATGGACCTGTTCCGGATGGGTGAAGGCGGTCTTCAGGTTGCGATTGTAATAGTCCAGGATTTCCTTGTCGGTCGGTGTGTACTTGGCCGCGAGCGCGAGCGGCGCGTAGTGGACGAAGGTTATCTTGACCCGCTCCGGCACGCGAAACTGTTCGGCATTTTTTTTGTAAAAGTCGGCGACCTGGTTTTCAGTCGGAGAAACTTTTGCGGCAAAACTGCTCGCGGGCAGTTCGATATAGCGCAGGCTCACCAGTTCGTTGCGCAAGTTGTACGCGTGGCGCGCTTCATCGTCGCTGACCTGCACTCCGGTGGTGATCATGTCGCGCAGCAAGTCGGCGACCATCTGCCTGCGCTCGTCAGTTTCGAATTCGTTCGGCATCAAATTATTGTTGCGGAGGACTTCCTGGTAGGTTTCGACGTCAAACTGGCCGTCGCGCTGGAAAGCCGGGGTGGCGGTGATTTTATTTTGCAGCGCTTCGTCGCTGACGCTGATCCCAAGATGGCGCGCCTCATCCTGGATCAATTGCCCGTCGATCAAACGTTCGAGCGCTTCGTTGCGCAAATTGACATTTTGCAGCACCGCGGACGCGGCGGCGCCGTACTGCTGTTGCATCGCCTCGCGCAACTGGGTGGCCGAGCGATCGACCTCATCGGCAAGTATTCGCTGGCCGTCAACGGTGGCCACCGGATGGATCCGGTTGAACATGCCGGCGCCGAAACCCCAGAAAGCCATAACCAGGGCGAGCACCGCGAACGGGACTTGCACCTGCCACGAGTATTGGTAGCGGCGGATTCCTTCTAACATTGCGCAGTTATCATACTTTACCGTCTTTTCCGTTCGCAATTGCGCAAGCTTGCTTGCTTGCCTGCTCGTCAGTTGTTACCGTGTCTGTCAGCAGAATTGGGACGGACCCGAATTATTTCTCTGCCGGAAATTCTTTGACATTTGGGCTTTCGTCCGGGGTGGTATTCGGGCCGGGGACCTTGGGGGCCGGCATTCAGGCCTGAGTTGGGCAGGCTAGGGGGAAATTCGGTGGTTTTTGATTCAATCTTCGGTTGGTTCTCCAGCGATCTCGCTATAGATCTCGGCACCGCTAACACGCTCATCTACGTCAAGGGCGAAGGAATCGTCTGCAACGAGCCCTCGGTCGTGGCGGTGCAGAAAGATTCGCGCGGTGCGCGTCGTGTGCTCGCGATTGGCTCGGAGGCAAAAAAGATGCTGGGGCGCACGCCCGGCTCGATCGTTGCCATTCGGCCGCTCAAGGACGGCGTGATCGCCGACTTCGAGATCACCGAGAACATGCTCAGCTACTTCATCAAGAAAATTCATTCGGGCAAGACGCTGGTCCGTCCGCGCCCGCGAATCGTCATCTGCGTGCCGTTCGGGATAACCGCGGTTGAGAAACGCGCGGTCCGCGAGTCGGCCGAGCAGGCCGGCGCGCGCGAGGTCTACCTGATCGAAGAACCGATGGCGGCTGCGATTGGCGCGGGCCTTCCGATCACCGAGCCGACCGGCAACATGATCGTCGATATCGGCGGCGGCACCACTGAGGTCGCCGTCATCTCGCTCGCAGGCGTCGTCTTTTCGCGCTCGGTGCGGGTCGCCGGCGACAAGATGGACGAGGCGATAATCCAGCACATCAAGCGCAAGTACAATTTGCTGATCGGCGAGCGCACCGCGGAACTGATCAAGATAACGATCGGATCGGCGTACCCGGGCAATGAAATCCAGACCATGGAGATCAAGGGACGCGACCTGGTCGCCGGGGTGCCGAAGATCATCGAGATCACCGATGAAGAAATCCGCGAAGCGCTGATGGAACCGGTGCGGCAGGTGGTCGAGTCGGTGCGAATCGCGCTCGAGCGCACGCCGCCCGAGCTCGCGTCGGACATCGTCGACAAGGGAATCGTGCTGGCGGGCGGAGGCGCGCTGTTGCGCAACCTCGACGTCCTGCTGCGCGAAGAGACCGGACTGCCGGTGACGCTGGCCGACGATCCGCTGACCGCGGTCGTGATGGGTGCGGGGAAGGTGCTGGACGAATTGTCGCTCCTGCGCGACGTGACCGTTGACTGACGAGAACTGCGGAATCTAACTGAAACTCATCGCGCGCGTCGGGCGCTATTGACGTGAGAGGCAGCTTTCTCTGGCGCAACCGGGTGCTGCTGACCAGCGGCGCGCTGCTTATCCTGTCGCTTCATCTGATCTCGACCGGGGTTCACCCCGGCGATCTCGCCGCGCGACCCGAGTCGGCGTTCCTGGAAATGGTCCGCCCGCTCGATGCCGGCTTCATCCATTTTTCATCCGGAGCCTCGGCCATGGTGAACGACTACCTGGATCTCGTTCACGTGCGCGAGGAAAACGCTCGCTTGCGCACCCAGCTTGCCCAGGCCACCAGCGACCGCGCGCGCCTTGCCGAGCTCGAGGCCGAGAACAGCCATCTGAGCTCGCTGCTCGATCTCAAGGACGTGCTCGGCGCGAACGCCGTCGCCGCCAACGTGATCGGCAGCGACGCGACCGGCCTGTCGCATACCCTCATCCTCGCATCGGGCGAGAGCGAAGGACTCCGTGCCGGAATGGCGGTGCTGTCCAACCAGGGCGTGGTCGGCAAGATAATCGCAGTCAGTCCGCACGCCTCGCGAGTGCTGCTGATCGATGATCACAATTCCGCGCTCGACGGCTTCGACCAGCGCTCGCGCGCGCGCGGGATCGTTGCGGGCGTTGTCGATGAGGGCCTGACCCTCAAATACACCGACCGCTCGCAGGACATCCGCAACGGCGACACCGTGGTTACCTCGGGTCTCGACGGAATTTTCCCGCGCGGGCTGCTGGTCGGAACGATCAAGAACGTCCGTCGCGAGGGTCCGGGGCTGTTCCTCAAGGTGTCGATCGCACCGGCGGTTGAATTCAAGGGACTCGAACAGGTGCTGATCGTCACTCAGCCACCGCCGCACATCGACGATCCGGCGGTCAAGGGCTGAGAACGTTGCGCCTTATTCTGCTGTTTGGATTGTTTGCGATACTGGGATTGGCGTTTGAAACCGCGCTGCCGCATCTGATTTCGGTCCGCTCGGTGATTCCGAACCTGATAATTATTCTCGCGGTCGATCTGGGCTTTCGCCATCACGGCGTATTGCCCGCGTTAATCGCATTTTCAATGGGCTACGCGACTGACGCGCTGGCCGGCTCGAATCCGGGACTCAACGCCTTCATGGTGACGATGGTGTTTTTGGTCAGTTACGAGATCTCGAGCCGGATGCTGGTGACCAATGCATTCGTGGGCGCGACGGTGGTTTTTTTTGGCGTGATCGCGACCGCGCTCGGCGCGATCGCCATCGGAGCCGGCTTCAATGCGCTCGGCGATACGGGCGCGATAATGCCGTCGCTGGCGCTTCAGGCCGCTATCTCGGCGATGGTCGCGCCGATTGTCTTTTCGATGTTGAAAGGCAGCAAGCGGGCGTTAGGATTGCCTGCGCGAGCGGCGCGTGAATAGATATAGGCGGGAACCATAGGTGGCGAAGTTCCGCAGTTCAAATAGCAGTCGGCCGGTCCCGAAGCTGGATTCTCGCATCGCGACGATGACCATGCTGATGATCCTGCTCTTCGGCCTGGTCTCGGTTCGCCTCTACTACCTGCAAGTCCTCCATCATAAGGACAACGTCGAGTTGGCCGACCGCAATCGGATTCGAATCCGGCGCGTGCCGGCGCCGCGCGGTCTGGTCTTCGATCGCAATCATCGGCCGCTGGTCGATACCCGGCCGTCATTCGACGCGGTAATCGTTCCCGAGGATTCGGATAATCTTTCCGATACGATCGAAAAGCTCCAGCGCTTTACCGGCGCGGATGATATCGCCGATAAGATTTCCGACGCCGAGCAAGAGGGTCGACCTCCTTACGATCCGGTCACCGTTGCCGAACGCCTGGGATGGCAACAGGTGGTCGCCCTCGAGACCCATCAGCTCGAACTTCCGGGCGTCAGTCTCGAAATCACGCCGGCGCGCCATTACCTGTACGGACAACTCGCGGCGCATCTGCTCGGCTACGTCGGCGAGGTTACCAAGAACGATCTCATCGCGAAGGCCGACTATCACAACGGCGACGAGATCGGAAAATTCGGCCTCGAGCGGGTCAGCGAAGGTTATCTGCGCGGCGACGCGGGCGGACAAGAGATCGAAGTTGACGCGGTCGGTCGCCGGCTCCGGATACTCAAGGAAATTGCCGACAAGCCCGGACAGAACATCATCATGACGATCGATCTCAACCTCCAGGAAGCCGCTGAGCAGGCAATGGCCGGCAAGAACGGCGCTTTCGTGGCGCTCGATCCCAACAACGGCGACGTGCTCGCGATGGTCTCGCATCCGGCCTTCGACCCCGACATCTTTGGCGGCGGCGTGAAAGCGTCGGCGTGGCGGGAGTTGATGACCGACCCGCAGCATCCGCTGCAAAATCGGGTGATCCAGGGAATCTATCCGCCCGGGTCGACGTTCAAAATTGTCGATTCGATAGCCGGACTCCAGGAAGGCACCCTCAACACTCAAACCGCGTACAACTGTCCCGGCGGTCTGTGGTTCGGCGGGCGCGAGTACCACTGCTGGCGCAAGCAGGGCCACGGCACAATCGAGCTGCACGACGCGATCGTCCGCTCATGCGACGTTTACTTCTACGATGTCGGCCAGAAGCTCGGCGTCGATCGAATCGCCAAGTGGGCGAACAAGATGGGGCTCGGAATCAAAAGCGGAATCGATCTCGATCGCGAAAACCCCGGAACCATTCCGTCCTCGGCGTGGAAGCAGAAGCGGTTTCACGAGCGATGGTATCCCGCGGAGACGCTTTCGGTTGCCATAGGCCAGGGCTACGTCGCAACCACCCCGCTGCAGATGGCCCAAGTTGCGGCGATCGTCGCCAACGGCGGCACCCGCTATCGGCCGCAGTTCGTCAAGTCCGTCGAAGGTCTCGACGGCAGCATCACCAAGTCGTATCCGCCCATAGTTGAAACCCGTATCGCGATCGATCCAGCCGCGCTAGAAACGGTTAAGGACGCGATGGCCGACGTCGTCAACGGCGCCGGCGGCACCGCTCACAAGGCTCATCTCGACGATGTGATCGTATGCGGCAAGACCGGCACCGCGCAGGTCGTCGGCAGTAAGTCGACTGGCGAGGAAGAGACCGACGACAAAACTCCCGAGCAGTTCAAGGACCACGCATGGTTCATCGCGTTCGCGCCGAAGGATCATCCAAAAATCGCCGCCGCCTGCATCATCGAGCATGGCGGTCACGGCGGCAGTGCGTCCGCGCCTGTGATTCACGACGTGTTCCAGCGTTTCTTTCAGCTCTATCCTCCGCCGCCGAAGCCCGAAATCGCGCGCGTGCTCGATAACGACTCGCAATGACGGGAATGCGTCGATGACAGAGGCTTTGCGCTGATGGCGAGCGGCGATCGCAGATACATCCTGCATTTCGACTGGACGATGTTCATCCTCGTGCTGGCCCTGGCCGGAGTCGGCCTGGTAAGCGTCATCAGTGCTTCGTACGCCGGCTCTCATCGCACCTGGGATCCGCTGGTCGTGCGCCAGTTGATTTGGATTGCCGCCGGAACCGGCGCGATGCTGATCGCAGTCTTCGTCGATTATCGCGCGCTCCAGACCTACGCCTATCCGTTCTACATCGCCGTGCTCGGACTTCTGATCGCCGTGATGGTCGCCGGTCATGCGACTGGCGGATCGCGTCGATGGATCAACCTGGGCTTCTTCCACCTCGAACCCTCCGAGCTCGCAAAGTTGGCCGTGGTGCTCGTGATGGTCCGGTATCTGCGCGAGGAACCGCCGAAAGGCGGATGGGGACTGCGCCAGATGATCATCCCGTTTGTGCTGCTCGGCGTCCCCGCGGCACTCGTGCTCAAACAGCCCGACCTCGGCACCGGACTCGTTCTGGTTCTGATTACCACGACCCTGGTATGCGTCGGCGGACTCAATTGGCGCACGATGCTGATGCTCGGGCTGGCTGCGATGCTCGCGGCGCCGCTCAGTTGGCATTACCTGAAACCGTACCAGCGCCAGCGCCTGGTAAGCTTCATCAATCCGCAGGCCGATCCGCTCGGCTCCGGCTATCACATCATCCAGTCGGAAATCGCGATCGGCGCGGGCGGTCCGTTCGGCAAGGGCTTCCTGAAGGGCACCCAGGCGCGGCTTAATTTTCTGCCCGAGCAGAGCACCGATTTTATTTTCGCGGTTTTCGCCGAGGAGTTCGGCCTCGCCGGCGCGCTCGTATTGT
Source organism: uncultured delta proteobacterium (assembly GCA_963808235.1). Classification (GTDB taxonomy): domain Bacteria; phylum Desulfobacterota; class Binatia; order Binatales; family Binataceae; genus Binatus. The sequence goes on along the minus strand of CAWEEQ010000001.1, from coordinate 55,557 downwards.
TGACACTCTACGCAAGCGTGATCGCGCGCGGCGCATGGATTGCCCGCCACGCGCGCGATCGCTTCGGCGCCCTGCTCGCGGTCGGACTCACCGCGATCGTGTTCTGGCAGGTGGCGATCAACATCGGGATGGCGACCGGGATGCTGCCGGTGGTCGGAATCACGCTGCCGCTGGTCAGCTACGGAGGATCGTCGCTCATCGCGATGATGGCCGCGATGGGCATCCTGATCAACATCAACACCCGCCGCTACCTGTTCTGATTTTCTTCTCGAGGTTTACCCACCATGCGACGCGCAAAAAAGCTTACCGATCCCACTGACCTCGCGATTGTCGAGATCCATCGCCGCTTCGTCGCCGCGATGGAAAACATCAGGCTCGAGACGATAAGCCCGCCGATGAAGCAGAGCTATTTGATGGTGATGAAGTCGCTCACCGAAAAACTCGAAATGCCGAGCAAGCCGTTGCAGGAAATTTTAGGTGAAGTGATGACCGAAGCCGGCCCGTTCATCTTCCAGGCGATGCAGCGGTGATCACGGCAACCGTGATCAAGGAAGAATCGATACGCCCGCGCGGGCAAGCGCGGCGGCAAGCCGTTCGGCCTCCTCGGTATTGTGCGGCTCGCCGCGAATCTGCTCGTAGCGGCTCCAGACTCGCGACTCCTCGTATCTGTTGCTCGGGCCGCCGCGATCGAGAATGCCCGCCACCGTGCGTGCGAAATGCGCGCCCCAGTCCGGTTGACGGCCGTCAATATCGTTGAAGCCGTACTCGCGCGCGAGCGTCCAGCTTGCGCAGACTTTTCCCGCCTTGAGCGCAACGTCTGGATCGATCGCGAGAGCGACTAGAGCCCGGCCGACGTAAGCCGGAGTCTCCGACTCGGCGAAATCTGGATTCTTCGCAATTGCGTCGCGCCAGTTTGCTTCAGTCACTCCGAACCCATCGAGCATCGCTTCCGATCGGAGAAAACCTGGCGTCAGCGCCAACGCCACGACATTATGCCTGCGAAGCTCGGCGGCCATCGCATACGCGAGCCGGATCGTGGAGATTTTTGCGAGGTCGTAAAACAGATTGCCGCGGTAGTCGAGATGCATCCCGTCGGTGATCTCGACGATCAGTCCCGACTTCTGCCGCACCATCATCGGCGCGCCGAAACGGGCGGTCAGAATATGCGTCTGCACCGCCAACTCCTGCATCCTGAGGCCTTTGCCGGGATCGAGTTTCCAGAATGGCTTGCCCCACTCGCTCAGCTCGTCGCCTCCCCAGATGTCATTGACCAAGATGTCGAGCCGCCGGGATTCCTGCTCGACCCGTTCAAACAGAGCGCGGACTTCATCCGCAATTGTGTGATCGACTCTGACCGCGATGCCCTTACCGCCTGCCGCGGTCACCAACTCCGCGGTCTCCTCGATCGTCTCGGGTCTGCCAGGCGTCGGTGGATTTCCACGGGTGCTGCGGCCGGTGCAATAGACAGTAGCGCCCGCCGCGCCAAGCATCGTGGCGATGCCGCGTCCAGCCCCGCGCGTCGCGCCCGCAACCACCGCGATCTGTTCGGCCAGCGGTTTCACGTCATGCGTACTCATGCCGCGATTCTTAAACCACGACCAGCCGCGGTATCAAGCAAACGCATTCACGCCTCGAATGCGTACGCCGCTTCCTCATGCTCGCTGAGATCGAGTCCGACTTGCTCCGACTCATCGATCACTCGAATTCCTACGAGCGCATCCGTGACCTTGAAGAGCGCGATGCTCCCGACGAACGAGAACGCCATGCTCGCGACAACCGCGATCGCCTGAATCAATAGTTGGCGCGGATTTCCATAGAAGAGACCGTTTGCGCCGGCGGTATTGACCAACACGCTCGCAAAGAGCCCGGTCGCGAGCGCGCCCCATATCCCGCCGACCGCGTGCACGCCGACCACGTCGAGCGCGTCGTCGTAGCCAAAGTGCGATTTCATCCGCACCGCGCTGTAGCAGAGCGCGCCCGCGACGGCGCCGATTACTATCGCGGGAAGCGGGCCGACGTAACCCGCCGCCGGCGTTATCGCAACCAGGCCCGCCACCGCGCCACTCGCCGCGCCCAGCACGGTTGGCTTCCCGCCGATCCACCATTCCGCGCCGACCCAGGTAAGCGTCGCGGCCGCGGCGCCAAGATGCGTCGCGACAAAGGCCGACACCGCGAGACCGTTGGCCGCGAGCGCACTCCCGGCGTTGAATCCGAACCATCCGACCCACAGCAATCCCGCGCCGGTTACGGTCATGGTCAGGTTGTGCGGCGGCATCGGCTCGCGCAGATATCCGCGGCGCGGACCGACCATCAGAGCACCCGCCAGCGCGGCAACACCCGATGAGATGTGAACCACGGTGCCGCCGGCGAAATCGAGCGCGCCCATTTCATGAATCCATCCGCCGACGCCCCACACCCAGTGCGCGAGCGGATCATAAATCAGCGTGACCCACAGGATGCTGAAAACCAGGAAGCCCTTGAATGACATCCGCTCCGCGATCGCGCCGGTGATTAGTGCCGGCGTGATCACCGCGAACATGCACTGGTAAATCATGTACGCCTGGTGCGGCACAGTCGCCGAATAGGCGGCGTACGGCACCGCCGCGCTAACGCCATTCAGTCCGGCCCACGTGAGCGCGCCGACAAGAGCGCTCCCCGGCGAGAACGCGAGGCTGTAGCCGAACAGCACCCATTGGATCGACACGATCGCAACCAGGATGAAACTCTGCATCAAGGTCGAGAGCACGTTCTTGCGCCGCACCATCCCGCCGTAAAAGAGCGCGAGCCCGGGGATCGTCATCATCAGGACCAGCGCCGAGCAGAGCAGCAGCCACGCGGTATCGGCGCCGTCGAACTTTGCCGCGCCGGGAACTGCCGCAGCCGCAGGCGACGCGATCGTCAGACATAACGCGGCGCACAGAACGACGGGTTTGCAGGCGAGCGAGCGGATTGTTTTGCGAACCATCTTCGAAGCCCTCCAAAGCTTTCTAATCGAAAAAAAGGCGGCTCAGATGAACCGCCTCTTGTCGTGCAACGAATTGATTGTTTGATTCTCAGCCCTTGGGAAGTTGCAGGATGCGCTCGCCGATCATGTTTTTCTGCACCGGCGAAGTGCCGCCCGCAATCGTCATCGATTCCGACGCCAGAATCCGGCGCATCCAGTCGCCGTCGGGGGCATACGGCGTATGCCGCTCGAGAAACGCATACTCGCCGAGCAACCGCGGCACGAATTTCGTCATCCGTCTGGCCGAGGTCGGTTGACAGCAGCTTGGAGATCGACGCCTCCGGTCCGGGTTGCTGACCCTTAAGGCGTTTCGACAGACTCCGGAGTCCGTTGTACTTTTTCGCGGTCGCTTCGATCGCGAATTGCGCGATCTGCTGGCGGATATCGTTGTCTTCGATCGCCGGCCGGCCGTTTAGCTTCACCGCCTTCGCGATCTGAACCAGCTGATGCAGCAACTGTTCGGTGCCGCCGAGCGTCTCGCCGATTCCGAATCGCTCATGCATCAGAGTCGAGACCAGCACCTGCCATCCCATGTTGATCGGGCCGAGCAGATTTTCCTTGGGCACGCGCACGTCTTCGAAAAAGATCTCGTTGAACTCGCTGTCGCCGGTAATTTGTTTGAGCGGACGGACCGTCACGCCCGGCGCTTTCATATCGACCAGCAACGCGCTCATCCCCTTATGCTTCGGCGCGTCGGGATCTGTGCGCACGAAAAGCTGCACGAAGTCCGATCGATGCGCGATCGTTGTCCAGACTTTCTGCCCATTGACGACAAACTCGTCGCCCTTGAGCTCCGCGCGGCACTGGATCGACGCCAGGTCCGAGCCAGCGCCCGGCTCCGACATCCCCTCGCACCAGATCTCGTCGCCGGCGAGGATCGGATTAAGGTAGCGCTTTTTCTGCGCGTCGGACCCCCACTGCATCAGCGCCGGACCGGTCATGATCACGCCGAGCACGTTGCATCCCATCGGCAAGTTGAGCCGCCCGAGTTCCTGCTGGAAGATGACCTGTTCAATAAACGTGGCGCCGCGGCCGCCGTATTCTTTGGGCCAGGTAAGACCGGCCCATCCCGCGTGATAGAGCTTTTTGTGCCACTGTTTCAGGCGCTGCCAGATTGCGTCGTCGCCGCCCGCTTCCGCGTCTTCGCCGCGCGCAAGCGACTGTGGCCGATTCTCTTCGAGCCAGCGCCGCACATCCATCCGATAAGCGTCCTGTTCAGCCGTCCAGGTAAAATCCATTGCTTGGAAAATCTCCCGTTAAATTCGCGATTCGAGTCCGGTATCTGTTGAGTAGCGCCCCTACCGACCACGGAGCAAGCCCCCGAAGGGCTCTGACGTAAAAAACGGTTCTCTAAGTCGCCACGTGGATGAGTTCCGCCTCCGCGGCCGCCTGCGCATTCAGCACGCGCACGATATTTTGCGCCATGCATTCGCTGAGCAGTTTCTCGCGCCCGGCCGGATCGAGGTGCCGTGCTCGCTCGCGCACTTCGGCGATCCGTTCGAGCATCGCAGCTTCGAGGGGCCGGAAATGTTTCCATGCGATCGGCGCGAGGCGCTCGGGCGCCGCAGCCACGAGGTCCTGTATCTTCTTGAAGCGCCACCATGGCGAGTCGGACGAAACTCTCTCGCCGCCAGCGGTGAGAATCGGAGGAAGCGCGCCGGTGACGAACAACGGAAACGCGATCGATGTGCACGGCGCCGCGAGTGACGCCCACATTGTTGGGATCGTGTCCGCATCCGGCGCCGGGAGTTCCGCGACCATGCTCGCGGTCGTGCCTCCTGCCGAGCGATGCATGCAGAGCGTCGGCGACGAGTCCCGCGACTCGAGCGTGCCGGCGGGCGGCATTTCGCCGCGCCCGCCATGATCGCGCAGTATCGCGAGCATCTCGCGAAGAGTGCGGCGTCCGTTTCGCCCGACGAGTTCGCGGCTGCGCGCCAGCCGTTCACGCGCCACCAGCGGATCGTCCTTGTCCTTGCCCGCACTCCTGCTCGAGTACGCGGCGGCGAAGTCGAAAGATGATTCGCCATCCCACCATCCGCACTCGCGCGCATGAGTCTGCGCATCTGGGGAGCTCAGCTCATACGATTCGAGTGTAAGACGATTCGAGATACACGCGCGATCGCGAACCGTGCGAGCAATCCATTGGCGCCCAGAGCTTTCCAGCACGTAGGCCTCGCCATGATCGGCGATAATGAATCCGCCGGAGTAGCGAAAGTCTCTGTCATATTCACCTGAACCGCCCTGCCCGAAGCGTTCGATCAATGCGCCTATAACTTCAGTCGCCTCGCGCGCGGTCCGCGAGCGCTCGAGTCCGAGGCGCACCAGGTCCATCCCGAGCAAACCCGTCGCCGGCAGCCTCTCGCGCGTCAGAACCGCTTCGTTGCCGATCGCGACCCCATGCTCGTTTAGTCCATGCTCGAATCCCCACAGCCAGAACGGCCGCGAGCCGATCACCGCGGCGGTCGTCGCGACTTGTGGAATCTCCAGATACTGACAGCTGACAGTCGCGCCCTCAGGATAGCGACGGCGCGATGACTGAAACAGCGGCTGGCACTCGCGCGTCGGCCGATCGCTATTCTTGGCGAGCATAGTCGCACCGTCGCGCGTATGCGGCGCAAGCACCACAATAGTGTCGCACGAAGGGATGTGTGATATCGGCATCGCGCTAGAATCGTAGCAGACTTGAAGAACCATAAGTCAGGTGAATCGTAACAGCCCATTTTCATATCTCTGCAACGCGTGCGGGCGATGCTGCCATGACAAGGTCATCGCGCTTTCGCCGTTCGACTTGCTCCGAATCGCACGCGCGGCGGGCGTTACGACCTCTGAGGCGATACGTCGATTCACGATTCGGCGCGGCTCGATCCTCAAGTTCACCGACACCGGCGCGTGCGCGATGCTCGACGGCTCGCGATGCGGAATTCATCGCGGACGTCCGCTCGCATGCCGTCTTTATCCGCTCGGCATCGAGCGCGACGATGCTGGAATTGACGAAAGATTCATCACCCTCGAGGCCGCCGCTGGCTCGCTCGGCGTCTATGGCGACGACGGCACGGTGGATGATTTTCTCGATGCGCAGAATGTCGCCCCGCATCTCGATGCGAACGCTCGCTATGCTTCGCTACTTCCGATCTTTCGCGAACAAATCGCCGCGACTGCCGACTTCGATCGAGTCCTTCCGCGCGAGTTCTGGCGCCGCGCGGTCCGCGAAGCGCTCGCTGAGTCCGGCTACGATCCTAATCCGCTCATCGACGCCACCTTCGACTCCGACCGCCTCGGATGCGCCCGCATGAGCGACGCCGATACGATCGCCGCGCATATCGAGGTGCTCACTCAGATGATTCGCCGCCAGACGAATCCCGACGCGCTGGCCGCGGCCGCCGTGATGCTCGCGGTGAGTCTCGGCTACTCGCCGAGCGAAGTAGCGAAGTTACGATAGATCGCTGATTCAATTCGGCGCGGGTGTAGGACTCGCGGCGACGGGCGGCGCTGCGTTGGCGACGCCGAGGTCGTTCAGGATTTCGATCGCGTGCGTCGACGGATCGACGTTGGGATAAACCTTCAGCACGCTGCCTTTCTCATCGATGACGTACGTGATCCGCCGGTCGAGCCCGAGAATCGGAATCCCGTTCGCCGCGCCGTACTCAGTCGCAATTTTTTTGTCGGGGTCGAGCAACAGCGGAAACGGCAGACTGTATTTTTTGATGAATTCCTTATGCGCGTCCGCCGAATCGACGCTGCATCCGAGCACCGTCAGCCCGGCGTTGGTGAAGCGCGAGTAGCCGTCGCGAAACGCGCACGCCTCCTTGGTGCATCCAGGGGTCTCGTCCTTCGGATAAAAATAGAGAATCACTTTGCGGCCCTGGAAATCCGACAGCGAGACCGGCGCCTGCTGATCGCCGGTGACCATCTGGGTCGAGAACGGCGGCGCGATTTGCCCTTCCTTGAGCATGTCGGCGCGCGCGATTCGCGGGCGGAGTGCGATCGCTCCAACTACCAGCAGGATCGCGATGACGGCGACGGTGATCATCTTCATGCGACTCTCCGTTTCAAGATTGAACTACCGTCGCGGCGCGAAAGTTCCGCCGCTATGCGCTCAGACCTGGTACAGCCACTCGCGATAGCGCGGTTCGCGCCCGTGTAGCGCGTTCTGAAAAACCTTCAGCACCTTGAGCGTGATTGGTCCCGGCTTCCCGGCGCCGATTCGGCGATCGTCGAGCTCGACTACCGGCGTCACTTCGGCCGCCGTCCCGGTCATGAACGCTTCGTCCGCGATATAGAACGCGTCGCGCGCGAAATATTCCTCGCGCACCTCGATGCCCGCATCCTTGAGGATCGTGATGACCGCATCGCGCGTGATTCCCGCCAGCACCGACGTCAAGGGCGGCGTGCGCACGATTCCGTCGCGCACCACGAACACATTCTCGCCGCTTCCTTCCGCCACGAAGCCCTCCGTGTTCAAGAGCAGCGCCTCGTCGTAGCCGTTGCGGCGCGCCTCGTAGCCGGCGAGGATCGAGTTCACGTAATGCCCCGTCGCCTTCGCCGCCGGCATCATCGAGTTGTGATGAAACCGCACGAACGACGAGGTCTTCAGCCGCACTCCTTTCAAGTGGCTGTCCTGGCCGAGGTACGCGCCCCACGGCCACGCCGCTATCGAGACGCGAATCTTGTTTCCGCGCGCCGACAGCCCCATCTCCCCTTCGCCGAAAAACACCAGCGGCCGGATGTAGCACTCCGCGAACTTATTTACCCGCACCACGTCGGCGCACGCCTTGAGCAGTTCCTCCTGGCTGTACGGAACCTCCATCTCGACGATATGCCCGGATTCGATAAGCCGCCGGATATGCTCCTTGGCACGGAAAATTGCGGAGTGCCCGGCGTCGGTCTTGTAGCATCGCATCCCTTCGAAAACCGCGAGCCCGTAGTGCAGGCTATGCGTCAGGACGTGAACCGTGGCCTCGTCGTAAGGCACCATCGTTCCGTCCATCCAGATTTTATCGGAGCGCAGATTGTTCGCAGGCATAGTCCAAACAAAACTAGTCGATACCAAGTAGTTAGTCGATGGGCATTAGCAGATCGTCGCGATCTGGCTATTCGTGACGCTCAGAATCGGTTGATCGATGAACTGATGATGCGCGCCTTCACCGGCATGCGCGCTCGGAGCAATCGTCACCGCGGCGTGGTTGCCATGTCCGCCATGACGCGAGCGACGCCGCCGGCGCCTTCGCCTCCGCTGTCCGTTCGACATTGGATGCGGCCCGTTGAGATGCGACGCTTCCGACGCTCCCGAGTGGCTCGCAGGAACTCCGCTCGCTTCCGGATCTGAAAGCCAGCGCATCATGTGAGTCGCGTCGATCGAATAGGTCGGCGCCGTCATCTCGAAGAAAAGCCGCGCGTCGGGAAAGTACGGCCGGCGCATCAGCCGGCGCGTGCGCCGCGTCGGCGACGCGAGATTCTCGAACGCCTCCAGGATAAGGCGCATCTGTTCCGTATCGCCGCGCGCAAAACCACATGCGCGCAAATGGCCGAGCAGATCGGTCCGCTTCGAGCCCGGCCGCCGATGCTCGTCGCGATAGAGATCGAGCATCAACGCCGACAGCACGATCGAATGCTCCGGCGCGTAGCCGCCCGCAATCGCGACCCCCATTGCGGCCATGTTGCGCACCACCGCCTGCTCCGCGAGCGTTCCGGCGCGCGACTTCAGATGCGCCGAGACAATCGGCATCACCGCTTCGAGCAGTCCGAGTTCCTCCATCAGGACCAGCGCGTGCGCGGCCTCGGGCTGCGCAAGCGTCTTGTAGGTCTCGTCGACCAGGCGCGGCCGCGACGCCTTCGCCAGGTCGGCGCGATAACGCTCGATCGCGGCGCGCGTGGCTGGCTCGATCTCGAAGCCGAGCTTGGCCGCGAATCGCACCGCGCGCATCATCCGCACCGGATCCTCGCGCATCCGCAACTCCGGGTCTCCGATCGTGCGGATCAGACCGCGCCTTCAGGTCGTCGACTCCGCCCGGAAAATCGACCACCCGAAAACTTTGCGGACTGTAGAACAGCGCGTTGACGGTGAAGTCGCGCCGAAACGCGTCTTCCTCCGGAGTGCCGAAAGTGTTGTCGAGCCGAATCAGCGGATCGTCGGCGTCGGCAACCGCCTCTGCCTGGCGGCGGAAGGTCGCGACCTCGACGTTCTGCCGGCCGAAGAATACGTGCACCAGGCGAAAGCGCCGCCCGATTAGCCGCGAATTGCGGAACAGCTCGCGCACTTGCTGCGGATGCGCCGATGTGGCGACGTCGAAGTCCTTCGGCTTGCGCGAGAGCATCAGATCGCGCACCCCGCCGCCGACCAGGTATGCGTCATGGCCCGCGCCGGCCAGTCGATAGAGGACCTTCAGAACGTTGGCGTCGATATCGCGGCGCGAAATGGGATGCTCTGCGCGCTCGAGAATGCGGGGTTCCAAAGATCTTCTCGAAAGTCCGATTGCGGCAGATTCCGTTTCGATCGACTTGGGCGCCTACGCGCGATATCAACCTCTCGACGCGCTCACCGTAACCCGTAACCACTCCAAAGCTAGCACGATGCGCGCGCGTCTTCACCGCCCCCCGATTTCATCGAATCGACTCTGCCCATAAAGGCGGAAATCGACTACGATCAAAGCACCACGATCAAATCACCGCGAGAGAAAACTTCGTCCGAAAGGAGACTTCACATGGACAAATTCCTGACCGACGTTAAAAAAATCAGAGAGAACGCGCGCCAGCATATGGACAAGGGCGCCGTTACCGAAGGATACAAGGCCGACCGCGCGCAGGTGCTCAAAGTCCTCAATGACGTGCTCGCCACCGAGCTCGTCTGCGTGCTTCGCTACAAGCGTCACTACTATATGGCGCAGGGGATCAACTCCGATTCGGTCAAGGCGGAATTCCTCCAGCACGCGGGCGAAGAACAGCAGCACGCCGATTGGGTTGCGGAGCGAATCACCCAGCTCGGCGGAGAACCCGACTTCAGTCCCAAGGGACTCGCCGACCGCTCGCACTCGGAGTACGTCGAGGGCAAGACCCTGGTCGACATGATCAAGGAAGACCTGGTCGCCGAGCGAATCGCGATCCAGACCTATTCGGAAATCATCCGATGGCTGGGCGACGGCGATCCGACCACCCGCCTGCTGATCGAACAAATAAACAAGGTAGAAGAAGAACACGCCAACGACATGTCCGATTTGCTAACCAAGATGGGCTGACGCTGATTCTGAAGATGGGGACGCAGTCGACGCCGCGATCGTTTCCGCGTCCCCGCAAACCCACCTCTCCCTTCGGGAGAGGTCGACGCGAAGCGTCGGGTGAGGGCGCCAGCCTCATGATCACCCCGGACTAATTCGCGTAGCCACTGATGTTCATCTTCAGCTACCGCGGCGTCATCACCGTCTTGCTACTATGCGCGCTCCTCTTTTACCTGCTAGCCAGCGGCCACGACGCCGCCGCGAAGCCATGGTTCGACGGCGCGCTGATCGGACTCATCGCATTTATCTTTATCCGAATCTGGTTGAAGTGAGCAGTGAACATGCGGGCGAGAGAGAGGCCGCGCGCGACTTCGCGTCGCGCGCGGGTGAGAGGTCTGCTTGATAGCGGCTCAGTGCCCGGTCGTGTGCTCCGGGCTGCGACGATCGGTCTGCGGATTTCGATGCGCCCACTGCCAACTGGTCCCGTGGCGAGAATACTCATCGCCGTCGACAGTCCGATACCGCATCGCATCCTTCTGCCCTTCCCAATGCCCTTGACGACCCTGATACCAGTCATTATCCGTTGCGCCGATACGCACGGTGACCTGCGCGCGGGCCGAGCGCGGCGCGAGTATGAAGCAACAAAGCAAAACCGCCAGAATCGCGAACGTGAATGTTTTCATTCCCCAAGCCTAGCACTACCAACAGAAGGCACCGCGTTCACTTGAAGCGGACACCGTTCTGGCAAGCACCAAAGCAGTTGTTAGCCCCGGTCCCGAGCAGAACCGTCGCGCCCATCGAGCGGAAACCGTCGGCTTTGCGCTAAGCTGCGCCGTTTTCTAATATCCGACCCGCTCCTGGAGACTGCGGAGTGAGAAATTCTGTCTTGGTCCGGATGCTCCAGGTTAGGGGAGGTCGATCTCGTCACTGCCACGCTTCACGTAACCGCTGCGTGAACTAGACCGCTCACAAGAGCGGGAGGCAAAAGCGGTAGGGAGGATCGGGAAAATGGTACGGGCCAAACACATGCGCATTTGCACTAGGAGTGTCGGGTTTTCTCTCGCTGCGATCTTGCTCATCGTGCTCGCAAGCGCGGCCATCGCGGCGGCGCAAAGCGACACTTGCGCCGGATCAGGAGCGACCATTGGCGGCACCTGCGTGCCACTGACCAACGCCGCCAGCGGCGACAATTCTAATACCGCGCTCGGATCCAACGCCCTGCAGAACAACACGACGGGTCTGGTCAACACAGCCACCGGAGCGGATGCCCTCAAGGGCAACACCACGGGCTTTCAAAACACCGCTGACGGAGCGGGAGCCCTCATCAGCAACACTACTGGCAACGCCAACACCGCGGTCGGACTCGATGCCCTCGTCGGCAACACCACCGGCAACGCGAACATTGCGGTCGGCGACGCCGCCCTCAGAGTAAACACCACCGGCACCGACAACGTCGCCATCGGGGGCCTCGCCCTATCCAACAGCATCATCGGCTTCGCCAACACGGCCGCCGGAGATGAAGCCCTCCTCAACGCCACAGGCACCTTCAACATCGGGGTCGGCGCTGGCGCAGGCTCTAATCTTGTCACCGGAGACAACAATATCGACATCGGCAACCAGGGCGCCTCGAGCGAATCTGGCACCATCCGCATCGGCACCCAGGGCACCCAGACCGCCGCCTTCGTAGCCGGCATCTTCGGCACCCCCCTTTCAAAGTCCAGCGCAAGCGTGGTGCTGATCGACAGCAGCGGCCACCTCGGCGTACAGGTCTCCTCGGCGCGCTACAAGCGCGACATCCACGACATGGGCAATGCGAGCAACGGGCTGCTGAAGCTGCGTCCGGTGACCTTCCGCTACAAGCAGGACCCGGCCGGCTCGCTGCAGTACGGGCTCATCGCAGAGGATGTGGCGCGGGTGTATCCGGAGTTGGTGACTCGCACCGACGACGGCAAGGTCGAGGGGGTACGCTACGATCTGCTCCCCGCGCTACTCGTCAACGAAGTACAGATGCTGGCGAAGGAGACAAAGCAAAAGGACGCTCAAATTGCGGATCTGCGGAAGCAGATCGACGCGCTCAAGAAGAAGAACGCCCAGATCGATACGCTGGCCCAACGGATGAATGCGCTCGAGCGTCAGGCGCGGCTTGCGAAACCGGAGCGCCTGGCCGCCGTCGCTCCATAGACTTCGCTCGACCTGAGTTGAACCCGCTCGGCCGCTGACCGCGGCCGGGCGTCCTGGGAAATCCGCGTTGACACAGCTCGCCGTTGTGTTCTTCGCCTTCGCTCGTTCAATTTTCGTGTCCATTTTCGTGTCATCCCGAGCGAAGCCGAGGAATCCCTCCTTCGTCTCATTCCAAACTTTCGTGTCCATTTTCGTGTCATCCCGAGCGAAGCCGAGGGACCCCGGATCTTTCTCGACGCCCGAGTCACCACGCCATTCCAAGGTGGTAGCCCGCGTGCCCAAAAACAAGAGTTTTTTCTCCCACCAGAGGAAGCAGTGAAAAGTGAAGAGTGAAAAACGAAACCCACTATGGGTTTCGCATCCGCATCCCCTCCCATAACTTCCCCTAATTCCCGGGATCGCCACGAAAGTTCAGGGATGAACTGTTCAGCCTGCCCAGATTCCACAAACCGCGCCAAACTACATCGTTGGCCAGTTCACTTCCCACACACCCAAAATTCTCTGTTGACAGAGTCGCCACGCTTGATTTACTTGAATCCAACCGCGCGTATCGCATCTTGATACCGCCATGGGGCCACCGGAGAACGCCACGATGAAGGCCGCCCGCTTCTTACTCATCTACTTCGTCTTCGCCGCGATTACGCTGATCGCTTCGTTCCGCTCAGCCAACGCGCAAAGCTCCGGTCCCCTCGCCGATCCCAAGTCCGAAAAGCAAGCTGGATTCCCCACCGATCTGTATTCATGGGTGATTCCGCCTGACAATCCGCAAACACCGGCGAAAATTGCGCTCGGCAAGGCGCTCTTCTTCGAGGATGGCCTTTCCGCCGACGGCAAGATCTCGTGCGATCACTGTCACGCGCCAGCCAAGGGCTTCACCGACCAGCTTGCCTACCTCGATGGGTATCCACGCGCAGTTCGGCCAGCGCAACGCGCCGTCAATACTCAACGCTCTTTTCAACGTTACCCAGTTCTGGGACGGACGCTCGCCAACCCTCGAGGCGCAAATCGAAGGCCCGGTGACCAATCCGGTCGAGATGGGCATGAAGTCGCCCGCCGACGCGGTCGCGGCGATCAAGGCGATCCCCGAATATCAAAAGCAGTTCAATGACGTGTTCGGGCGCGAGGTCAACTTCCCCGATATCGAGCGCGCGATCGCCGCCTACGAGCGCACCCAGCTCGCATTCGATTCTCCCTTCGACAAGTTTATCAGCGGCGACGATAAAGCGATCAGCGACTCGGCCAAGCGTGGATGGGCGATTTTCAACGGCAAGGGCCGATGCATGTCGTGTCACGGATGGAATCCGACCCAGCCGCTGTTTACCGATCAAAAGTTCCACAACATCGGCGTGTCGGCGCACAAGTCGGATTTCGTGCCGCTCGCGCGCAAGGCGCTCGACACCCTCGCCACCAGCGGCGGCGATTCTATAGCCATCGACAAGCTCGCAATCGGCACCGACATGAGCGGACTTGGCCGTTTCCTGGTGACCAAGCAGCCACATGATATCGGCGCGTTCCGCACCATGAGTTTGCGCAACCTGCTGGTCACCCAGCCCTACTTCCATGACGGCTCGCAACAGACCTTGTGGGATACGATCGATCACTACAACAAGGGCGGCGTGCAGAATCCCTATCTCGACGGCGGAATCGTGCCGCTCGGACTCTCCGAATCGGAAGAGGACGACTTGATCGCATTCCTGACCGCGCTGACCAGTCCCGAATACGAAGCGGCCTCGAAGGAAGAATACGACCTCCAGTTCAAACGATCGCGCACCGACCGCCCGCAGCGCGACACCGCAGCCGCCAACGGCGAGAAAGGCCGCGGCCCCGGACTGGCAGGCCCGTTTGGCGATATCGGACCAGAGCAAACCCTCGAAAGCCCGGCGCAGCTAGGCGGCGACTAACCTGAACGCAATCAATTTGATGAACTCTACAAACATAAACCTCCAACCCGTCGCTCCCGATAGCCTCTCTCTTCGGGAGAGGTCGACGCGAGTCTTCGATGCGTCGCGTGAGGGCGCCCGCATCCAGCTCGATCCGGCCGACGCACTTTTTTGTGTCATTCTGAGCGCAGCGAAGAATCCCGAATTTTTCTCGGCGCAAAACACCTCGACCTCACTCAGGACACAGCTCTCTAAAAGGCAAGCGTAATGGCTGCTCGGCATAAAAGCGTCGAAACAAAATACATGGAAGATCGAGACGCGGTCCTCAAAGGACTGCGCCGGCTCGATCGCCGGACATTTCTGAAGGTACTGGCCGCATCGGCCGGCGCCGTGATGGCAAAAGGCCTGATGCCGCCGCATTCGTTTCAGCTCGTCGACGTCGCCAACGCCGCGCCCGACAAGACCGCGAGCGCATCCGGGATGGCCGGCAAGCCGCCGTTCACCTTCGCCTACATATCGGACACCCATCTTTATCAGCGCACTCTGAATCAGCGCTTCGTGCGCGGAGCGGTCAAGGCGGTCGAAGATGTAAACGCACTCGATCCGCAACCCGACTTCGTGCTGTTCGGCGGCGACCTCGCCCAGCTCGGACGGCGCGAGGAACTGGACCTCGGCAAACAAATCCTCGCCGAAGTGAAGGCGCCGGTTAAGATGATGGTCGGCGAGCACGACTGGTTTTACGACCTCGGCGATGCGTGGCAGGAGATGTTCGGTCCGCCCAACTATTCGTTCGACTGGAAGGGCGTGCATGTCGTCGTCCTGATGAGCGTGCACGAAAAAGATTTCTGGACCGCGCGCAAGATGACTCCGGCGGAGCGGATGCAAACCGTTGCCGGCCTTGACAACGGCATCCAGTCGCGCTTCGAAGTCGGCGACGACGAACGCAAGTGGCTCTCCGACGATCTCGCCAAAGTGCCGCACACCACGCCGCTCCTGGTGTTCTCGCACTCGCCTCTCTACAAGTACTACCGCAACTGGAATTTCTGGACCGAAGACAGTGAGCAGGTGCAGGCAATTCTGAAACCGTACAAACACGTGACGGTGATCCACGGCCATACTCATCAGATGCTCCAGAACCAGATTGGCAACATCAGCTTCTACGGGATGCTCTCCACAGCCTGGCCATGGCCATACGCACCAACCGGCCTGCCCACGCTGACGGTTCAGATGAACCGCGCCGACCCGTTCGACCAGTTCGACGGCCTCGGCGACGGCCACTTCAATGTCCGACCCGACGGCCTGGCCGACAAGATTTACAATCTCTGGGATCGCAATCCGGTCACGATAAAAGCCGACTACCTGACTTCACACGGCAAGATTGCGCGACCGCCCGCGCCGCAGTTCGCGAGTTACTGAATGATTTTCCGCAAGGCGAATATGACCCGACCAAACCTCAGATTCGCAACCCGCGCGGCATTCGCGACATTGCTTTTGATCGCGCTCACGATCTGCGCGCCGCGCAATATTCGCGCGCAGGAAAGTTCGCCCCTCCCGACCCATCAGGCGCCCGCGGCAAGGAACGGCAATGTGGTCGTGATGCTATGTGACGGTAAGACAAGCTTAGAGGTGAAAGGCCTGAAGACGGGCGAGTCGATGAGTCATCAGCAGGCGATCGAGGTCACGCGCGAGCTAATGGCAAAATGGCAGCGCGAGCATCCGAATGAAAAATGGGAGATGGCGCAGGAGCCTCAGCAAGAGCATCAGACTGACCAGTCGCCGGCGCCAGTGCCGCCCTCTTCTGCAGCGCCAGCCGCCGGTGCAGCAAAGCCTCCCGCCAAGGGAACTCAGCAGGGCGACACCTACGCAAGCTTCACTGATCGCGACTACAAGATCTGGAAGAACGAGACTGACAACTTCGTCGCAGAAGGAAAGCGTATCTTTCACAGCGACAAGGAACTGGGCGGCACGATCGGCGTGAGCTGCGACATGTGCCATCCGGACGCATCGAATACGCATCCCGAGACTTATCCGAAATACCAGGTACAGCTACAAAAGGTGGCGCTGCTGCGCGACATGATCGACTGGTGTATCGAGAATCCGGTCAAGGGCAAAGCGTTTGATCCCAACGATCCAAAACTCCGCGCGCTCGAGGCGTACATCCTCGCACAGCGCAAAGGCACCCCGCTCGACTACGGCAAGCACTAAGCGCGTCTATCGCTATCGGCGCGAACGTACTACATCGAAGTGCGCGGAGGTACGACGATGGCTGACTCCCGACGCGGTGGCGCACTCACAACCCTGGCGATACTGTTCGCGATTCTCGGAGTAACCGACATCCTGAAGCCGTTTCATCTCGAGGGTGCGACCACGGGCCTGGTCTTTTTTGGCAAACGGCTCAGCGGCACGCCCGACGCGATCCTGGGGCCGGTGCTGGGAATTATTCTTTTGACTTATGCCGCCGGAATCTGGCGGATGCGCCGCTACGCGCTGTACCTCGGCTTCGCGTATGCGATCTACGTCACAATCAACCTCGCGCTTTACACCACGACGAATCCGACGCCCGCTTCGCAGGCCGAGATGATCTTCGGCATCGTCTATTCGATTCTTGCGCTCCTTTTCAGTTGGGGGACGGCGATACTTTTAAGCCGCCGCAAAGCCGATCTTCAGTAGCTAGCGCGAACGGTAGAAGAGCCAGGCACGTTCCGAGATCGCCGCTACATAGAACAGCGCGATCAGGGGCGCGAAATCGCGGACGATCGCGCCGGGCGTAGAAGGCGGCGGCGCAAACGCGAGCGTGATCACGATCGCATAGTTGATGATCCCGCCCCAATGCCCTAGCCGGCTCTTGATTGGACCCGACGCGCCCCGTTGGATCGCGACCGAATCAATCACGTACTGGCTGAACGAGATCGCGATCAGAATTGGAATGTAAAAAGGAATCGCGCCCGCAACCGCCGCGCAAGAAATCGCCGCCAGCACGAACGTCACGTCGGCGACGCCGTCGAGCCATCGCCCACTCCCGCTCACCGTCCCGAGCCGCCGTGCGATACGCCCGTCTATAAAATCGCTGCCCGCAGCGAGCAGCGCGATGATCGCGAATGCGACGCGTCCATGATGCGCGCGCATCGCGAAATCCACCCATAGCGCGGCCAGCACGAATCTAAGCGAGCTAAGCGCGTTCGGTATCTGCGCGCGGATCGTGCGGCTCGCGCGGCGCGGCGGCGTTTCGCTCGTGGCGGGGGTTTGCTCTACAATCGTTCTCTTATGCCCGGCAAAACTTCCCGCACTATCCAGGTCGTCAGCCACGGCCCCTCATGCCTCGACGGGGTGATGGCGGCGGCTGCGGTCGCACGCTTTTACGATGGCCATAAAGTTTTCACGACGCTCGCCGGCAACAGCGACGCGGACCGCGTGATCCAGGCGCTGGCTATGAAATCCGATGACGCCGACGACGAAATCTGGATCACCGACCTGTCCTGGAACTCACCGGAGACCGGCGCGCATCTGCGCGAACTCACCGACCGCGGCGCCAGCGTTTACTGGATCGATCATCATCGCACCGCAGTCTCGCGCGCCGACGCGCCCGAGTTCAAGGTGCCATTCGCGGGCAAAGTTCTGACCGAGCAATACTCGGCGGCGCGGCTGACTTTCAACTTCCTGAAGCGGATGAGTCGCGATTTGCCCGAAGCCCGGCGCGAGGCCTTCGAGGCGTTCCAGCCATTCGCGCTTATCGCCGACGATCACGATCGCTGGATCCACAAAATTCCCGAATCGTCCGACTGGGCGCTTGCCGTACAGACGCTCGGCGGGAGCTCGTCGTACCGGGAAATTCTGAAGCTGCGCGAGCCGCGCATGAGCCGCAAGCTGCGCCATGCGTTCGAGTCGGGGCAGGATGCGATGCGGCGCAGCGTCGAGCTCGCCCACGCGACCATGGTCGATCGCAAACTCGACAACGGCGTCACCGTGCGGACCGCGTGCTGCTTCGGCTACAGCAGCGAAGTAGCGGCCGAACTTTACAAGGGACAGCATCGCACGGTGGTTGCGTTGTTCGATCTGCGAAGCCAGGGGGTCAGCCTACGGCGGAGCGCCGATTGCGATATCGACTTGTCGCTGCTCGCGCAGGTTTACGGTGGCGGCGGCCATGCGGCCGCGTCGGGATTCGCGATACCCGATTTGCGCCGGCTGCCGGCGGAGCGGCTGGCGGAAATTCTCGGCGATCAGATCGAAAAATCGTAGCTGACTCCGCTCAATCCTGGTCTTGCCTCAACTTTGCGGGTTTGTCTAAACTGACTGCACGTTCAGTTGACTGAACGCCCAGTCGCCGTGACGAAAGAAGAGGTAATCAAAGAATTTCGGGTCCGTGAGATCCTCGAGGCAGCGCGTCGCGTGATGGCGCGATACGGCATGCAGGGGACCACGGTCGACCGCGTCGCGGAAGAGGCCAAGGTCGCTAAGGGCACGATTTATCTATACTTTTTGAGCAAGGACGAGCTTGTTCACGCGGCGGTGCTCGAGGGTTTGCGCGAGATGGTCGCCGAGACCGTTCGCTCTGACGACCCGACGCTGCAGCCGCTCGAGCGAATCCGCAACCTTGTACTCGCGCAGTACCGGATTCAGGCGTCGAACCAGGATTTCCTCAAGACGCTCATCATAGGCAATTCGCTCGATATCGAACTCGAATCGCAGGCCGGACGCGATTTTATGCGCGTCTATGCGGGCCATCTCGATTTCGTCGCCTCGGTGCTGCAGGACGCTATCGACCGCGGGGCGATTCGTGCGATCGATTCAAAATTTGCGGCTTTCATGCTCGGCGAGATGATTACCGGTTCGCTGCGCCGCCGTCTTCTGAAACTCGCGTCCACTCCGCTCGAGTCGGAAGGCGAGGCGGTTGTCGAATTGTTTCTGCAAGGAGTGCGCGCGATTAGATGAGGGGCAAGTTTCACAATATCGCGGCCTTCGCTGTTGTCGTGTCCGTGTTGGGTGCGTTGGCGCTTGCGGGATGTCATAGGCCTGCCGCGGCCGACGTGGACACGAGCAAGACCGGGCCGGCGCCAATCTCGATAGCGGTCGCCGCCGCGCATCAGCAGACACTGGATCGGACCGCCGAGATGCAGGGCGCGCTCTTTGCGCGCGAGCATGCGGTCATCTCGTCCGAAGTCGAGGGCGCGGTTGTGCAGGTCGATGCGGACTTCGGCGACAAGGTGATCGCGCGCGAAGTGATGCTCAAAATAAACCCGCGCGAATATGAGCTGCGGCTGGAATCTGCGGAGGCCGCGCTCAACCAGGAGCACGCCAAGCTCGCCAACTCGACCGCGCGCTTCCGTCGTTCGGAGCGGCTCAAGGAAGCGTCGATGATATCCGCCGAGCAGTTCGATCAGATGGCGGCGCAGTTGCACGTCGATCAAGCCGACACAGAATCGGCGCAAGAGACGCTTGCGATGATGCGCAAGAAGCTCCAGGACACGGAAATCAAGGCGCCGTTCAATGCGTCGGTGCAAAAGCGCATGGTCTCGCTCGGCGAATACGTTTCGCCGGGCAAGCAGATTTACGAACTGATCGCGACCGACCCGATCAAGCTGCGCTGCCCGATGCCGGAGCGCTTCGTGCCGCTGGCGAAAGTCGGGATGCTGGTCAAGCTCACGATCGACGCGAAGCCCGGGGCTTCATACACCGGCACGATCACGCGAATTGCGCCGGCGCTCGACGAGAGCAGCCGCACTTTGCTGATCGAAGCGGAGGTCGCCAATCCTGACGGCGCGCTGAAGCCGGGATTTTTCGCGCACGTCACGATGGATCTCGGGCGCGACCGCGCGTTGTTCGTACCGAACCTGGCGGTGCTGCGCTACGGTGGCGTGGCGCGCGTTTTTATCGTCGAGAATGGAGTCGTGCGCGCGCGCGAAGTAACTACCGGCAGCGTAGTCGGCGACCAGGTTGAAATTACTGCGGGCTTGAAGGAGGGCGAGCGGGTCGCGGTGAGCGAAGTCGATCGCCTTGCCGACGGAACCGCGGTGATCGCCAGGGAGCAGTCGTGATTCTCGCCGACTTATGCGTCCGCCGTCCGGTCTTCGCGACGATGTTTGTCGGCGTGCTGGTGGTGCTCGGGTGGTTTTCGTACATGCGGCTCGGCGTCGATCTGTTTCCCAAGGTCGACGTGCCGACCGTGATGGTCACGACGTTTTTGCCCGGCGCCGCGCCCGAGGAAACCGAGGCGCGAGTCACCAAGCCAATTGAAGAAGCGGTAAACACGGTCAGCGGTATCGACGAGATGCGCTCGAACACGCTCGAAGGCGTCTCGCGGGTGATAATCCAGTTCAAGCTTGAGCGCGATCTCGACTCAGCGGTTCAGGACGTGCGCGACAAGATCTCGACGGTGCTCGATCAGCTACCCGAAGGGACCAAGCCGCCGTTGGTGCAGAAGTTCGACCTCGACGCGGTACCGGTGGTCACGATCACTGTCACCGGCTACCAGAGCCTGAAAGAACTGACGGAGATCGCTCGCCGGCGGCTCAAGGAACCGCTCGAATCGGTGGATGGAGTCGGCTCGATCGATCTGGTCGGCGGACGCGAGCGCGAAATTCACGTCTCCGTCGACGCCGACAAGCTGCATGCGACCGGCGCGACGATTCAGCAAGTCGGCGCGGCGCTCTCACGGCAAAACGTCGAGTACCCCGGCGGCCGCATGAAGCAGGGGATGTCGGAAGAGATGCTGAGAACGCTCGGGCGTATCACCGAGGTTCCCGACTTCGCGAAGGTGATCGTCAGCGAAATCGATGGCAAGCCGGTGACGGTCGGCGACGTGGCGACGGTGGAAGATTCGGTCAAGGAGCCGCGCTCGCTGTCGCGATGGGACAACAAGAACGCGGTCTCGCTGGTGGTGCGCAAGCAATCGGGCGAGAACGCGATTGCGGTCGTGGATCGGGTCAAGGAGCGCTTCGAGACAATCAAGGGCACGCTGCCGGCGGGCGTCGAGGTGATCTTCACGCGCGATGCCTCGCAGTTCATCCGCGAGGCGGTCGACACCGTGCAGGAGCATCTGGTGCTGGGCGGAATCTGCGCCGCGATCGTGGTTTTCTTTTTCCTCGGCTCGATTCGTTCGACGTTGATCGCGGCGGTCGCGATTCCGGTCTCGGTCATTTCGACTTATTCGCTCATTTTGTGGATGGGCTTCACGCTCAACCGGATGACGCTGCTCGCACTGACGCTCTCGGTCGGAATAGTGATCGACGACGCTATAGTTGTGCTCGAAAATATTTTTCGTTTTATCGAAGAAAAAAATATGGATCCGATCGCGGCGGCGAAGGCCGCCACGGCGGAGGTCGGACTCGCGGTGAGCGCGACAACTCTGTCACTGGCGGTGATTTTCGTGCCGGTCGCGTTTATCCACGGCGTGATGGGCCGTTTCCTGAATTCGTTCGGGCTTACGATGGCGTTTTCGATCATGGTGTCGCTGCTGGTCGCATTCACGCTGACCCCGATGCTGTGTTCGCGCTACCTCAAATCGAAAGCGGCGCGCGGATCGAAGCATAGCAGCAAGGAGTGGAAGATTTTCCGCTTGATCGAGGACTACTACGACCTCGCGCTGCGCTGGTCGCTCGATCATCGATGGGTGATCGTCGCGGTCTCGATAGCGCTGGTCGTCTCGATTCCATTTCTGGGCAGGCTGGTGGGGGCGACTTTCATGCCCGACGACGACTCGAGCGAATTTGCGGTGAACCTCCGTACTCCGCCGGGATACTCGCTCGCGCATACCGATGCGGTGGTTGCCGAGATCGAGAACCGGCTGCGCACGATCCCCGAAGTTCGCGATTTGTTCACGACCGTCGGCGATACCAACGGCGACGATCGCGTCACCGTGGCGCAAGTCGATGCGAAATTGGTTGCGCTCAACCGGCGCCGTCGCAGCCAGGAAGTGATCATGGCCGACGCGCGCAAACTGATGGACGCATTTCCGGCGCTGCGGATCAGCGTCGATGCGGTAAAGCCCTGGGAGCAAGGCGGCGTTCGCGACGTCGCGGTTGAATACGACATGCGCGGGCCCGATCTCGAAACGCTGCGCGGGTACGCGGACAATCTGATGGCGCGGCTCGGCAAAATTCCCGGCATCGTCGATCTCGATTCCAGCTACGAGGGCGGCCTTCCCGAGCTGCAGGTGAATATCGATCGCACCAAGTCGGCGGACCTCGGCGTTTCCGTGGACGATATCGCGCAGACGATGCGCACGATGGTGCAGGGCGATGTGATCACGCGCTTTCGCGAGGGGCAGGATACTTACGACGTGCGGCTGCAACTGGCCGACAAGGATCGCAACAACCCGGTCGTCGTCGCGGGTCTGACGATTCCATCGACAAAAGTGGGGCAGGTGCGGCTCGACAACGTCGCGACGCTGACCCATGGCACCGGTCCAGTGCAAATCGATCGGCAGGATCGGCAGCGCAACATCGCAATCGTCTTCAACCTTGCGCCCGGATTCGCGATGAACAAAGTGATGGACGCCGTCACTCGCGAAGTCGGCTCGATTCATCTGCCGCCGGGATACATCACGGCGTTCGGCGGGCAGAGCAAAATCTACGGCGAGATGGTAAGCGGCTTCGTGATCGCGTTCCTGCTTTCGATCATCTTCATGTATATGGTGCTGGCGGCGCAGTTCGAGAGCTTTGTCCATCCGATCACGATCATGCTGTCGTTGCCGCTCGCGGTGCCGTTCGCGTTGATATCGCTGTTCGTGTTCCGGCGAGCATCTGATGCTGTTCTCGACACTCGGCATCCTGCTGCTGTTCGGCATCGTGAAGAAAAATTCCATTTTGCAGCTCGATCAGACATTGAATCTGATCCGCTCCGGACTGCCGCGACGCCAGGCGATCCTGACCGCGAACAGAGATCGGCTGCGGCCGATCCTGATGACCACGGCGGCGCTAGTCGCCGGCATGATCCCGGTCGCGATCGGGCAAGGCGCCGGCGACAGTTCTATCCGCGCGATCGCGCTGGTGGTGATCGGCGGGCAGACCTTGTGTCTGTTGATCACTCTGCTGATCACTCCGGTCGCCTTCTCGCTGTTCGACGATATGGAGAACTGGTTCCGCGATCTGCGCAAGCCGGCCTCGCGGCTCAAGCTGGTCGAACCGTTTTACGACGACGAGCCGGAGCGGCAGGCGATCGACTAGCCGCTCTCGCGCGCATCCCCATCTTCAATCTGCAGGCGGCGTTCTGATACGCTCGCGAAATTCCTCAGCTCTGGAGACACATCATGGGCCAAATCGCGATCGTTCTCGTCATCGGTCTGCTCGCCGGCATCCTGGGCGGCTTTGTCGGCGTGGGCGGCGGCGTGCTGATCGTGCCCGCGCTGGTGCTGCTGTTCGGATTCGATCAACATCTCGCGGTTGGAACTTCACTCGGCGCGCTGCTTCCACCGGTCGGAATTCTGGGCGCGTACGAGTACTACAAGCACGGCCATCTGAATTTGACCTATGCGCTGCTGCTCGGCGCCGGCCTGCTGATCGGCGGCTACCTCGGCGCGGTTTACGCAGTGAAGCTACCTGGGACGACGCTGCGCCGCATCTTCGGTGTCTTTCTGCTGCTCACGTCGATTCGGATGCTGTACAAATGAAAGTGCCCAAACTAAGTTCGCGCTATGGACGCTGCGCTGGAAGCCGCACTCAATCTTTTGCTCGAGTCCGAGCGCGCCGGCGTGATCGCGCTTAGCACCCTGATCACGGACGTCGAGCAGGACGAGCTGAAGAGATTCCTGGGCGGCTCACGCGCGATGGAACAGCGCAACGCGGAGGAACTCGAGGCGCTGATCCGTGACAACGGCGGCGTCCCCTCGAGCAAGACCGGGCCGTTCGCGGGCAAAGTCGCCGCGCTCACGTCGATTCGCGAGCGCCTTAACCTGATGTCTCGGGGACAGGAGTGGGCCGCGCGCAAAACCGAAGTCGCGCTCGCGCTTGCGCCCGAGGACGGCCCCATCCACGACTACCTGACTGCGATGGCCAATCGGCATCGGGCCGAAGTCGAATGGGGCCGCGCCGAAGTTATCAAACTGATGAACGCCGGCTAGCGATACCTTTCTCTACCCAGGTCGTTTTGCGACGAACAGTTCCCGTCCCCACTTGTCATTCGTAACGCTCGGGGCAAATCCAACTTCGCGCAAGATGTGTATCCATTCGGCGCGCGGAAAGAGACCCTCGACGTGACTATCGTGCACGACGCGTGCGTCGCCGCCGCGATCGCGCAGCATGATCGCGAAGTCGGTTCGATATGTGGTGTCGGTCGGATCCGGATCGACAGTCCATTCGAGGTAGCGCAGGCTGCGGCCGTCGTCGCCGTCGTGTCCTCCGTGACGAGTCTCCTCGACGAACGTTTCCCGCACGCAGTCCGGAACGAACAGCGCCACTCCTCCCGCGCGGCAATGCCGAAACGCGGTGCGGATTGCCGCGGCCAGGTCGGCGCTGCTCGTCATGTACATGATCGCGTCGTGGATAAAGACCGCGTCGAATGTGCGTCCAAGATCGACGGTGCGCATGTCGCCCTCGCGATGCTCGCATTCGGGATTAAGCACGCGGCTGACCGCGAGCATCTGCGGCGACGCGTCGACGAGCGTCATTTCGAAACTCTGCTTTAGCCAGGATGCGCAGTTGCCGCCGCCTGATCCGAGCTCGAGCAGCGTTCGCGGCGCGGGCTGGCAGGAATCGATCAGCAGCTTCGCAAAGATCGCTGCCTCTTCCTCGTAGTTCGCGGACGCGGAAAAGAGCGGCCACCACTCAGCAAGTTCGTCGTACAGCTTCATTGGTCTCCGCACTTACTTCTTCGCGGCTTCCGGAGCGGGCACCTCAGTCATTCGCGCGGTCGTGTCATTGTCGTACTCGAGATGCAGCGCGCGCACGATCATTCCATGCATACGCCATAGTCCGATCACGTAAAACAATTCCAGGATCTGTTCGTCGGACAGGTGATTCTTCAGCGCCGCAAATGTCTCGTCCTCGACCAGGTTGCGGCCGACCAGCTCGTCGGTCGCCTGCATCACAGCGCGCTCGACGGCGGAAAACTTGTCACTGATGGCCCATCCTTTGATCGCGGCGAGCTTGTCGTCGGAGACACCGACCATTCGCGCGACCTTGAGATGCTGCGAATATTCGAACTTTGACTCGCCGACTATTCCGGTGCGAATGATCGCAAGCTCGCGTAACTTCGCCGGCAACTTCCGCCCCGGCTGCATCAACGCCATCAGCGAGTTACGCGCCTGGAATAGTAAGTCGGGCACCAACGCGAACGTCGTCCAGTAATCGCCGGGCGTGCCGGTCGCGGTGCCAGGCTCGGCGACTGGATCTCGATCGCCGAAGAATTGATTGTAGAGCTCTCTGATTTCCGGAGTCGCGTCGGCGCGGCTCACCTGGCAAAGTCGTCGCATGATGATGTGCTCCCTTCGCACTTGCGGGTGCGCGTTTCCAGAACAGAATTATCGCCGACCTGCGATCGAGCGCAAATCGCGCCGCAGGCATCCGCAATCTGTGCACTCTTGCGAGGGCATGCGCCGAGCGCGATAATCCGATGCTCCGGTGGACGCATAGCTCAGCCCGGTTAGAGCGCTTGCCTCACATGCAAGAGGTCCCTGGTTCGAGTCCAGGTGCGTCCACCAAATAATTCAACTAGTTAGGAAGATCTCGTTTTCCGACCGCTGCAGATTGTGCCCAATTTTGTGCCCTGCTCGTTTGGTGCTCTTCCGCTCCAACGGCGGAAACCGCCTGATCGAGGGTCGCGATCGCGGCCTGTTTGGCGGAAATCCGAATGTGACTGTAACGTTCGAGCATCTTCCGGGAGACGTGCCCGGCTAGGGATCGAATCGTTTCTTCGCTGACGTTGGGGTTCTCAGCCAGGCGGGTGATGAACGTATGTCGGCAATCGTGCCAGCGATATTGAACCTTGGCCGCCTTGCACGCGATCTTCCAAGCCTTTTTCCATTCACCGATTGGATGTGCAAGGTCGGCCGCATAGAACTTGGGGCGACGAGCGTTACCCTCTAAGCCGACCGAAAAGCGCGGGAATACATAACTGTCGGCTTCGGCTTCGAGAAAACGCGACAACCACAGCGTCAGGATCGCACAGACTCTGGACGTGAGCGGCACGCTGCGTCCAGTGCCGGCTTCCGTCTTTGACTTGGGAACCGTGAGTACGCCCTTCTCGATTACGCCGCTGCGCCACTCCAACATTAGATCGCGTCGGCGCAACGATCGTATCTCGGAAGCGCGTAGCCCGCTGTCCAGGCTGACAATCAACAAGGGAAGAAGGGCCGGCGAGCGGCTCTTCGCTGCTGCGTCGATCAGCCGCTTCTCATCTGTGGAACTAATCGCGCGCCCGACATCGCGCCGCTCTCGAAGGCTTTTCACCCTGTCCGAGATCGTTCCCCACAGCCCGTGAGCCTTGAGGATTTGGCGCAATACGTTAATTTCGAAATTCACCGTCCGCGCCGATTTCTCTTCGGTCAGTCGCTTGCGTTGAAGCACCGAGATGTCTTGGTCGTCGATGTCGCAAACGAGCCGCTTTCCGAATTGTTCGGTGAGAGTCTCAACAAAATGCTCGTACGTGTCGAGTGTATTGGCCGCGAGACCCACTCGACTGGCCAACCATTCTTTTGCGGCAACCGAAAAGAGCGGCATCCGCTCGCGCTTTGGGATGCGGTTAACCGCGAGCTCGATCTCGCGGCGACGAGCGCGTTCCGCTTCGCGGGCGACCGTCTTCGAGTTGGTCCTGGCCGATTCTCGAATGAGCTGCCCTTGGAACAGAAACTTGAACCAGTACATCTCGCCCCGTTTATAAACACTCATCGCGTTAGCTCCCTGCACAATCTTCAGGCCGCGCGATCGCTCGCCTCGGCCAGGTAGCGACGTACCTCGGTATCGAGAAGCACGATCCGCCGCCCTAAGTGCGCCGCGCGTAACCGGCCACGTTTCACTTCGAGCCGGAGAAACGGAACCGAGACGCCGAGGCTGCGGGCTAGCTCGTCCAGGGTCCAGCCGAGTTTTGGGGTACTCAGCCTCTCCGAATCTGCGCCTTGAGCTTGGGAACTGACTTGAACTACTGACATGATGACAACACCTCGATCCATTGAGTGCGATGGTCATTTACCCATCGTCAAGGTGGATCATAGATCAATTCTGACGGAATTGTCAAATTCCATAATTCTGCTACGCACGCCCCGAATTCACGATTCGGTCAGAAGGCCCAAACGAAATAGCCGGACTCGCGCGGCTTGCTCGGAGACCTGGCAACGTCGCCTAATCCGCTCGATCGCCGCGCGGCCGAGCTCTGAATCGACTCTAAGTGGCGGCTTCTCGCTCTCACGCAGCGCAATCTCGCCCGCCATTATCGAAAGTTCTGACTTTGGCATCAGCAGTGCCCCGCCGATGTAGCCCGCTTGGAATTCCATCCAGTCGTTCTCAGCCGCGGTCTCGATGTTCTCTCGATGGCAGGTCCAAGATGGCTCGACGGGAGGGGAGTCTGGTTCCTGTGCGCTTTTTCTCCAGAGCGGAGCGTGAAACCAGACATGGCCGTATTCATGGCCTAGAGTGAAGCGAAGCCGGTTCTCATAACGTGGGTCCGAAAGCCGCGCAGAGATCTTCACTCGGGGCTTTCGGTCGAAAAAGAAGTCGGTGTATCCGTCCTGTCCTTCAGGCAGGTTGGCATACATATCGAGGTCGTCGGCTTCTGCCTCAATCATCCTGATTATGTCGTCCGTGGGAATCGGCAGTTTGTAGCCGCCGGAGTGACGACGCATGAAGTCCGCGACGAGCTGCTCGCATCGCTCGTCGAGCTCTTCCGCCTTGAAGTAAAGACGCTTGATTGGGCGTCCGAGCGGATCGCGAAGCAACTTCATTTTCGCTTGCCGGCCGGTTTTACTCCCAGCGCCTTGCGGAACGCACGATAAGCGGCTTCGAGTCGTTCCTGGTCCGCCTCGGTCTTCACGTCCGGCGGCTGGCGGTTCGCGTGAAAGTACAGCACATCCGGCGAGATGCCGACAATCTTCGACATCTGCTGGATCAGGTAGTCCTCGGGCGGATAGCGGTGATCGTGCTCGACCGCATTGAGATACGGAGGGTCCACTGGACGCCCGTCTTCGCGCTTCAAGCGCGCGGCAAGCTCTCTCTGTGTAAGCCCGGCCTTTTTCCGAGCCTCCCTAAGCACTTGACCGAAACTCTTCATTCAAGTTTATCAGCGTCAGCAACCCGCCGCTCGCCGCCTCCTGCCGCTAAAGATTATCGGAATCTGGAAGAAAATTCATCGAAAGCCACAATCTCAGAATTACAGAAATCCACAATGACAGACCAACCACGCAGGTGTGATTGCGTCCGCTTCTCCGCAGGGGCAGGACGCGATTCTGTTCTTCGGGTTCCGCACCATTTTGAAGGCGCGCGCCCTTCACCCGAACCTGAGGGCGCGTGCAAGATTCCGAGACGCGCGAAGCGGAACGCTGCACGGCGTGACAAGCTAAGCGTCCGGCGGAAGCCGGTGGCACGGCGTGCCAGTGAAGCAAGCGCCACCGATAGAAGGCACTCAAAGCCGGTCCGCACCTATCCGCAGAGCGGAAATCCGATGAGGTGCTGAGACGGGCTTGTTGGGCAGGCGGTGCGATGGCATCCTGCTCCGCATGCGGCAAAGCCGGGAGGAAATCTTAGACCTTTTTCGCGCCTGCCAGAGAAAGCTCGGCCGGACGCCTGGAATGGCGGTGTTTTGCAAGATGACGGGGGTCAAAGAAAGCGAGGTGTCTTACTATTGGCCCACAAGGAGCGCTCTTGCTAAAGAAGCCGGCGCGACGGCAAACAAGTTTGACAATCGACTGCCAGATGAAACTGTGTTTCGGGAATATGCTCGAATCTGCCTGCATCTCGGCAAGATACCCACGCGCGGCGAGCTTCTTATCGCACAGAGAGAACTTGGAGCTAAGACCAGCACGGTCAAGAAGAGATTCGGCGGAGAGAGGGAGTTCGATGTCCATTTTCGACAATGGCTTCGAACTACAGAGCCGGAACTACAACAGATCCTAGACTACGATTGGTGGCGCCTCGCAAACCGTGACCATCAGAGCAGGCCGAGCAGAGGGACGACTCCGGCGCCGGGCTTTCATCCATTTCTGCCGCAGTGCCTTCAGTACTTGGACGTACTAGCGCGAGGCGAGCAAGTTCCGTTCGAGACAAGCGATTTGAGTCTGAGCACACTTTTTGAACGACGAACGGCTGATGCATTTCGCTGTCTTGGATTCGAGATTTCGCCATTCGGTCAAGGTACCGGACGAAAGCCCGACTTTGTCGCGCTCGCACCTCGCGATCGATTTGCCGTGATCGTGGACGCCAAGGTCCGGTCCGGAGGTTATATATTGGGCACCGAGGATCGAAAATTCTTGGAATACGCCCGAGACCGAGGGGCCGACCTGCAGCGCCAGGGTTTTGATAAGCTCTACTTTGTTGTTGTTGGCCCATCGTTCAAAGATGGGGACCTGAAAAAGCTAACGGAATACTTGGCAGATTCGCCGATTAGGAGCGTGGATCTTCTCACAGCGTCTGCCTTGATGCGAATCGTTGAAGAGAGCATCCGAGAGCGGAACCAGTTCTCACTCGAAAGGCTGAGCCGAGATCTCTTCGGTCACAAAGTTTTCACAACCTAGGGCGCAGACCCGACCGACAACGAACTGTAGTTTGCGAGCGACACAAACCCCTTTGATTCATCGTCGAATTCCGTGACCGCGACTGAAACTCTGGCGATTGCCGTCAGGCAAGATGGTGAAGCTATGTCGGGGCGCTGGAGTCGAATGCTGAATGGCCATTGATTTCTCGCGGCTCCTACTCGCGGTGCGAGGGAGCTGAGCGCGGTCGTTGGTATAAATTGCGAGCGCGTTTCGCGCGCGGCTGATCGACACGTAAAACTGCTTGCGATTTACGAGCTCAGGCGACAGGCGCGTATCGATATCGACGATCACGCGATCGACGGTTGCGCCTTGCGCGGAGTGCGAAGTCGAAGCGTAGCCGTGGTCGATGTGGTTGAGACGATCGAGCGCGGCGCTCAACTCCTTGCAATTGTCCAAGCGCAAAAGGGCGCGGCGAGCGTCGATGGATTTGATTGTGGCGAAATCGCCATTGGCAACGCCAAGTGCCCGGTCGGGTGTGCGGAACTGTATTCGGTCGCCTTGTGCGAGGACTCGAGGTTCCTCGCGAAAGACTTCGACACCGAACAGCCGGACCGGATTGTACTCGATGCGCCGCCCGTCGCCCGTGTTCACCGTGAGCATGTTCGCGTCGCGATCGAGCTTTTCGACATGCGCATAGGCGCCTTTGGCGATCGCGAACTGTTTGCTTCCGCGCGTGAAGCGAATCACGTCGCCTTCTTCATAGTTGTAAGCGATCGCGCGCTGTGCGCCCGAGAGATTTCGGCTAACCAGAATCGTATGTTCTTGCTCGATCGGACTAACGTGACCGCGTTCGATCATCTCGGCGCGGATCGCTCCGTTCAGTTCTCGCCGCTCCTCGTTTGCAGGGCTGACGACCAGAACTCGCTCCCCG
Source organism: uncultured delta proteobacterium (assembly GCA_963808235.1). Taxonomy (GTDB): domain Bacteria; phylum Desulfobacterota; class Binatia; order Binatales; family Binataceae; genus Binatus. Next base: position 24,737 of record CAWEEQ010000001.1, on the reverse strand, counting down.
GATTGATGGGCAGCAACGTACTCGCGCGCAATCTGTTTACGGCGCTGTTCGATGTCGCAGACTTCCCGGATGTCGCCGCGGCGGTCAAGAATCGCGAGCGACTCCGCGACTTCGCCTCTGGCGGCGAGCGTCACCGCTTCGCGGAGCTCAGGATCGCGCTGGCGGCGAATGGTATCGAGCCGGGCGACCAGCATTCCGGCCTCCTGCATCTGATAGACGGGCCGTCCCGCTTCGATCGCATGATGCTGGCGCTTGGTCGCCCACAAAGACGATCCGCTCTACGCTTTGCTCGCGAGCCTTGCGGAGAAGCCGGTTAACCTGGCGCGTGGGGAGCAGGCTCGACTCGTCGATGATCCAGACTTCGCTTGAGGCGTCGCGTGCTGATTGCCTTTCGAGGAGGCTGGCGACTGTACTGGCAGAAACACCTGCTTCCGAAAGCGACTTGACCGCACGCGTCGTTGGCGCGAACCCGTAGACAGCATAGCCCTGGTTTACCGCGAATTCGCATATCGCGCCGACCGTCGTGGTCTTCGCAGCGCCGGCGCGGCCTTCGATTGAGGTGATCCAGTCGGTGGACGCCAGCGTGAGTTCGGCGACGGCAGTCTGATCAGGAAGCAAGTTGCGCTGGCTCGCCCATCGGCGAATCTCGTTCAAACTGCCGATAGCGGCGGCCCCGCCCTGGCCCGCATGCATCAGTCCGATGTTCCCGCGTTCAAGGGCGATCATCTCCGGCGTCGTGTAAGCGCCTCGCGGCGAAATCACGGCGTCGCCGACCGCGATCAAAAGGCCGCTTCTCTCGAACCGCTTGCTCTCCGTCCGTATCTGTTCGAGGTCGACGGCTCCCATCGCATGCTGCAGCGCCTTCGCTTCAAGGGCGCGGCGGTCGATGACCGCCTCGCGCTCGGTGTTTTCCTCGATGCTGTGGCGGACGGCTTCCTCGGCTTTTTCCGGAGGTCGAAGTTGGAGCGGCCCACGCTCGCGCGAGTGCGAGATTTGGCGCTCGACTCCGATACCATATTGTCTGCGCGCGCGAGCGCCATTCCGCCTTGAGACTCTCTTCGTCGCGATGATCCTTAGAGAGCCTCGTTCGATGCGCGATGTTCTGCGCCGCCTCGGCGCCCGCCAGCCCTTCACGCGCAAGCGTCCGTTCGATGTCCTGGCGACGACGGGAGAACGCCATCACCTGCTCGCGCGTGTAGCCGTCCAGCTCCCATCGTCCGTCTCGACCGCCGATCCTGATTTCGTATCCGAGCTGTTGAACCTCTCGGGCCAGTTCAGAGCGGTAAACTGCGGTGGCGAAGGCTCTGCGCGCGATAGATCTCGATCGGATCGAGGCCGCGCCACTCTCCATCGGGCCGCCGGGTCATGTTGGCGATGACGACGTGCGTGTGGAGGTGAGGGTCGGGACCGTAGCCGTCTTCAACGCCGCTGGCGGGACGAGCCGCGATATGATCGAAACGCGCGGCGACGATATTGCCGGTCACGACCCATTCGCTGCCCCCGCGGCGCCGCGAGAGCGCATATTGTTCGAGTTCCACCAGCGCGCGACTGACTGCCTTTTCGTGCGCTTCGATAAGGCGGTGATCGTCTCCGACCAGCCCCTGAATGCTCACCGACTTCGGCGCGTTGAAGGTAGCGTCCCAGCCGGCGCGCCGGTCGTCGTAGCCGTTCGCCTTGTGAACAAGCACCTCGCCGGAGGCAGGGCGAAGCCCGCGCAGCACGGCGCGGAAGTCTTCGGTCGCAATCTCGCCGGACAGTCCCAGACTCCTCAGCGCCACGGCCGAACCATTGTCCTACGACCCGCTGCTTCTCGGAGTAATAGTCGTCGTGCGAGTACTTCTCTTCGTAGTAGGTCTCGGCCTGGGCGGCGGTGAGCGCGCCTTTGGACATTACCAGCATTAGTCCTGAATCCTCACCGGAGCGCCCGCGGTCCCGTTCGGCGGAATCGGCCCGCGACTGATCGTCAGCGCCGCCAAATCGGCGCTGGGCTCATTGATGACCGGCCTCGGAAGAGCGCGCGGAATGAACTCGACCTGCCGCCGGTGCGGAACGCACGGCCTCACTTTGACGCGCGCACGATCGAGTCCGGCGATGCAGAGATAGCCTTCCAGCTTCGGCAGCCGCTGGATCTCGGACGCCATCACGACCGGCTCGGTCCGGCGCGCAGGATGGATGTTGAACCGATTGCCGTGCTCGGCGGTGCTTATCCCGATCTCCTCACGCAACGCCTCGCGATCGCCGATCTGCCGCGCGATGAACGCTGCCGTCTCGGGCTCGTCCACCCGCAGTAGGAGCTTGGTCGAAGGCATCGACGCGAGCACTGCTGCCTGCTCGTGGCCATAGATCCGGCGCAATTGAGCGATGCTCTGGAACCCCAGCACGGCGGCGAGTCCACGCTTGCGTCCGCGAGTTACCAGCGTCTCGAGCTTCGCCTGACGGCCGAGCACCGGCAGCTCGTCCACCACGATCCAGACCCTTCGCCGATGGCGGGCGGAGTTGAGCAGGCGGCCGACAATGAGGTCGAGCCAGAGGTTCGCGAGTGGCAGCGCCGCCGAGTTGGACTCGTCGCGCATCGTCACGAACAGCCATCCTTCGGGATGCTCGGACCATTCCAGCGCGCTCCACGGCGGTCGTCCGTCGGCGGGCGGCAGATAGAGGAATGGTCGGGTCGCGTTGGCGACGGTCGCGATGATCCCGGCGCCCTGCTCGTGCGCGCCGGGATCGATCAGGCTGTATGCCGGCGTGCCGGACAGCGCCTGCTTCAACTGATCGCGATTGAGTTCGAGCAGCTTCGGAATGCTCTGCGGCTCTCGCGGTGCGGCGACTCTGAAGCAGGCTTTCGAGCAGAGTCCGGCTGGATTGCCGGAAGAAGTGATCCGACCCGCTTTCGTAGCCGCGCGGAGGTTCGGGAATCAGAGAAGCCGCGAGCGTCGCCGCGTCCGCCTGGTAGTACCGCTCGCTCAATTCCAGCCACGGCGACCAGTACGGACAGCGCTCATCGACCGGGTTCAGGATCAGGTCTCCGCGCGCCGGACGATAAAATTCGGAGACGTATTCGCACTCGGGATCGACCACGATGGCAAGGTCGCCGCGAGCCTGGATCTGGCGGAGCAGCGAGCGGATCGCCATCGACTTTCCCGCTCCCGTCGCGCCAGTGATGAGGAAATGCTCGCACTCGGTCGAGCGCGGAATGCGCACCCGAGCAAGCTCGACTCCCGCCCGGTCGCTCCGCAATCCGGCGCGGCGAAGTTCGCGTGACAGCTGGCGCGGCGGGATCAGACGTGAGGCCTCGAAGATGCTTCCCCTCGGGACGGTCCTCGGGATCGCCGAGAATGAAGTACCCGGCGACGAGGGTCAGGCATGCCGGTACCGCGCCCCAGACACTGTATGAGGCGAACCACTGTCCGAACGAGCGCCCCTGATAGAAACGCCAGTTGAGGTAAGCGTACATACTTCCGATCGTCGCGCGACCGCCTTTGTACGGGAGCGACAGAAAATAGAGCGGGACCTTCTGGGTGAAGAACCAGGCGAGAATCCAGCGCCCGAAGTATTCGTGGGCGCCGGGTCCCGAGAGGCGGCCGCTCCAGTACCAGACGAAGAAAAGATCGGAAGCCGTCCAGGTCAGAATCCAGAGCAGCTGGACTCGAAGGTAGAGGCGCAGCAGCACCGCGGCTGAACCGGAACTCAATTCGTATCGGATGGCAGTTCGAGACAGATTCATATCGCTCTTCTCCTGAGCCGGTGCATGTACTGCTCGGCTTCTTGTTGCGCAGTCTGGCGGATCTGGTCGGTCACCTCGGAGCCGACCTGGTGATCGAGCAGATGCTGGAGCGTGAGCCGGGTGCGGGTTAGATCGAACAGAATCTGATCGAGGCCGCGTTGCGGGTTCGACAGGCTGGCCAACCCGTCCTGCTGAGCGCCGCGATCTCCGGCGAAGTGCTCGGCGAGCACTGCGCGAATCAATTTGCGCGGCGCAATTCCTCTGTCCCGCGCGGTCTTCTCAATCCGCTCCAACAGCTTCGGCGCCAGGCGGACGGTGTATGGAATCTCCGGCATCGGACTGCTCTTCATTCTTTCAGGGCGTACACGCCGTATACTTCAATGAATCCGGGGGCCTAGGCTGACGTGCTTCGCACGGGTCGGCGCGCCGTACACGCTTGCGTGTACGGAAATGCGCCCGCGGTCACGCCACTCTCCGATGGGCCGTGTACGCTCTGGTACACATCCTTCATCCAGAGGGATGAGTGACGTGTCAGTTGTAAACACGTGCGAAGCACGTCAGCCGGACTTTCCATTGATGCAAGTCACGGTTGGACCTTGGTGCTGCCGTTGGATGAAGACGGAGATGAGATGCGCGACGGCTGATTGTTGCCACCTGAGCGCGACCATGACTGGAACTCACGGTCGGCATCGAGGAAGGCGCGGAGGATCTCGGCGATGAGCGATCGAGTATCCACCGACTCGCCGTGAACGTGCTCGTAATATTGCGCGTAACGTTCGAGGGTTGCATTCAGGTCGCCAGCGAGCATGACGCGGACCTGAACGGAGCGAAGGGGCTTGCTGATGCGTGCGAGTTTCATAGTGGCCTCCACAAATTGGCTTCTGAAATGATTCGTCAGAATGGAAAGAGGTAAGTCAGGGAGCGCACAGCGATGAGCGCCGCACAACTCGCAAACCCGCCAACCAATAGGCGACCCGCGAATTGACGGCTACCCAGCGCGTACAGGATTGCCGAGCAGGCAAAGTTCAGGACGATCGCGGCGTGAGCCACAGGGCCGGCGATGATGTCTCGCAAGGCGGTCAGCGTCTGGTCCCATGGCAGTGCGCCGGCACTAGTCGCAGCAAAGCACGGGCTGCCCTGCAGGAAGAGGGCGGTGATCATGCTGACGATCAGCAGAGTGAAAGTTGGACCCTGAAATGTTTTCTTCATCGGAAATCCCGGACTGCAAAAAACGTCGCCTGTTGAGCAACGTGTGCCTACATGTCTGTAAAGAAATAATTATGAAATTATGTAATTCATGTCAAGGGCGACAATCGGAGGAACTATCGTCGGGCGCGCTCGCTCGATGCTAGCCGCTTGTTGCACCTTCATCGCTCGCGGGTCTCTCGCGCTCGCTGTCGCCCTCGAGGCGTACGTTTCCGAGCTCACGTGAGCGCGGCCACATTGAAGCCGAGAAGCGCACTCCAGAGGATTTTAAGTCCCTTAAGTTTGATTCTAATCATGCGAAATTATTGGTTTTCCATATTCCAACATGTGAAAGTGTGTAACTTTATGTGTCGGTTTTGAGGTTATTTGAAGGGTATCCGATTGGTCCTAAAGGCCTATTAGGCCAGTTCGCAAGCTCCGGGCGCGCGCGGTGGCCATCTATATCAGAGGCCCTTCGGCAGGGGCCGCAGGCGGTCGCTTTGACGTACATAAATTGATGGGCTTACTGTCGGCGTGAGGTGCGTCGCGCGCCGCTTGACCACGATCCGCAATCAAAAGTAGTTAATTGAGTGACAGCGCATTGAAAAATCCCGTGCCGAGGAACGGCGGCGCTCGGCTCGAACAAAAATCCGGACGTATTTCTATTTCTGGCGATCCTCTCTCACCCTCAAAGCCTTGTCGATGACGAGTAACCGTAACCGTGCGGTCGCTCGCCCGCGCGGCTAAAGCAGTGCGGGCTGCAGACGGCACGTTCCTCAGGTAAGCGCAACGGGACGACAAATGGCCAAAGATAAAATCGAGAGTCTCGACGACCTGATCGGACTCGTTCGCGGAATTAAGAAAGGAGATATTCATCCGCACGTCCGATGGTGGTGGCGCGGTCAAGCGAACAAGGACTGGGAGCTCCATCCAGGCGTCTATCGGCCAAATTTTCCGGCGAAGGAGGAGTGGGAAAGAATTCTACTCGAAAACCACTTGGCTCAGGATTTTCGAGTAGAATCGGCTGGCCTCATCGAAGGAAGCCACCAGCACGACAAGCTCTATTTTCTTGAACAACATTACGGACTGCCGACCAGACTGCTGGATTGGACGACCAATCCGTTAGCGGCATTGTTCGTCGCCTGCTCGGAACGCGAAAAGGTCGATGGTGCTCTCTTTTTCATGGACGCATATCAGCTCGCAGTCACGCAGAACACGAAAGACAAGCATTACCAAGGCGTTGTAACGATGCGTCATCCAGCGTTTCAGAAGGCCTTGAACGCGATCTGTGCTTGGGCACCCAAACCCCAGTCTCAGTTCCCCGACTTCATAATGGCGTTACGGCCCGACTACTCGGACTTGAGAATTGTGCTTCAGCGAAGCTGCTTCACGTTTCACGTGCCCGGTAGGGAAGAGCTCACTCCCGCCCACAACAAGTCGTTGAAGAAATACACTATTCCGTCGGGCGCAAAAAACACTCTACTACATGAGCTGATTCTCTTGGGGGTCGACGAATTCAGTATCTATGGCGATTTGGACCACCTCGCCTCACGGCTCAAGCGCGCTCACAGAATTCCGAAGTCATGACACCGCCCGCTTTTGAACTGCCATCGCGAAGCTCCCCGGTTAGAAGGACCCCCGGAGCCGTGCAGAAAAGCCTTGTCGACGACGAGTAATCGTAACCGTGCGGTCGCCGCGGCGATGGGCGCTGCGGCAGCGCTTGGCCTAACAGTCGATGATGCGATCGTGCTCCAGGAGTCGAACAAGTTCGCTGTGCGCGTGCTGCCGTGCGACGTTCTTGCTCGGGTCGCGGAGGAGCGCATCAAGCGCTGGGCGGAGTTCGAAGTCGAGCTTGCTTTACGGCTCGCGGATACCGGGAGCCCCGTAACAGCGCTTGAGCCTCGGGTCGCGCCGGGCGTCTACTTGCGTGACGGCTTTGTGGTCACGCTGTGGACCTACTACGAACCTGTGCCGTCCCGAGAGTTCGCGCCAGCCGACTACGCGCACGCGCTCGAACGGCTGCATGACTGCATGCGGCAGATCGACTTCCCTACACCGCACTTTACGGATCGAATCACCGACGCCCAACGGCTTATCGGAAGCCGCGACCAGACTCCAGAGCTCGTTGACGCGGACCGTGAGCTTCTCAGCAACACGTTACGAAGTCTGCGGCAAGCGATCAGCGCCCGCGGGCGCCCCGAACAACTCCTGCACGGCGAGCCACACCCGGGCAACGTGCTCAGGACGAAGAAGGGCCTGCGGTTCATAGACCTCGAAACCTGTTGCCGCGGGCCCGTCGAGTTCGATCTCGCCTACGTGCCCGAAGAGGTGAGCGTGCTCTACCGGAGCACCGATCAACAACTGCTCCACGAATGCCGGGTCCTGATGCTTGCGATGCTCGCAGCATGGCGCTGGGATCGAAACGACCAATTCCCCAACGGGCGACAAGCAGCGCGAGAATTCGTCAGCGAGCTCCGGGCGGCACTGTCGGGCGCACCCTTCTCGACGCACCTGCCGCGCTGGACTGACACCTGAATCGCTGGTGGACGATAAAAATTGGATCTAGTTCGTCGAGCTCTTGCCCCCCATCGGGCATCAGCCACTCTATCGTGAGGGTCTTCCCCTGCACAAAAAGGCGGGGATGAAGCGGGATTAACATGGGATAAACTGGGATCGCGGACCAGTGCTGACTAGGCGGGACGAGGGCGGACCACGGACCACTCTTTGCAGGGCGGTATGCGTGAGGTGTTGAAGGGCGCGCTGTTGCTGGTTCTGAGAAATACGCCAGTCCGTTCAATGTCGAAGTATACCGAGCCGTCTCGCCTCATTGACGCTTTCAATCCGCATCGGTCGCAGTGATGCGAGGACGGCGGTTCACCGGGCTTGGAATCTTCAACGAAATGATGGCCTTTGAAATCCGGTATCATGTCGATACCCCTAAAGGATTAAAATTGGGAGACTAATTTCTTCTTTCTAGAACAAATTTGTGATTCTGTCATTCCTCTTGCCCTAAAATTACCCCCGCAGTATTTAAAAGTCTCGTATATCACGTCGCCAAAGCCGCAACTAGGAGGATTACTTCCCCATGAGCCGCGACGCATGGAACAGCCACGAGTGGTCTAGTCCGAAACCCCGCCAGGTAGAGATCGAGCCCGACAAACCACTTCGCCAACATCACTGCTCCCGTTGTGGACGTGATTTTGTTGAGTCCCTGTCTGGGGAACGATGGGCGGTTTACGTCTCAGTATTTAGCTTTCGGAGACTTCCGGATCACATCAGTACGCAATGGCTGGGAGAGATGTGTCCGGGCGCACCGATGGCTTTCGACACGGAAGTTCGCAACAGACTTACTGATCATCACGCCAAATAAGAATTGGCTCTGGGCTCTCCCCCCTACTGGAGCCGGTGGCCCGCTCGGTAAACATGCACCAACTGACGGTGAGCCGAGCGTGCCTTTTTAGTTAGATTCCCATTTGCGGTGACGACCGCAAACGAAATAGAAGTCATTCCGGCGTAGCCACGAAATGTCACCCGCTCGTTCGGGCTGGTTCACTACCAGAGTATCGACTTCATCGCAGAGCGAACAGGAAAGCTCGATATAGACGCTGGCCGGATCACTGTTGAAGATCGGCGCAACGGAGAGGATCTTACTCGTCTTCACTGAGCCAAGGATAACGATGCGACCTGCGTGCGACCATCACCAGCGTGTTCTTGCAATTACCGTTTCAATCGGTCGCGATATCTCCGAAACCATATCCACGTCTTGGCATCCGCGTATCTCAGCGAGCGGATGCACCCAACGCAGAGCACTACCATAGGCTCTTTCCGATCGAATCGCAGAAGGTCGTTTAGTTGGCGCGGCTGGCCGGGATTCCCGCAACGTGCGCAAGCGGTAGCGCGTGCCTTCATCTCGGAATCAGCGTTGCCGAAAGACGGGAACGTCCGTTCCCCTGGCAGGTTCTTGCAACATCATTCCGAGATAAGCGATCAACAGCGTGGAAATTTCTGCCGACAGTTTCTCAGCCTCCCGGGGACTCGCGGCGACAAGGTCAGGAGCTACGGCGTCGCAAACCAAGACGACAAGATGAGCCGCGCGAAGCAGAGTTCTCGAATCGAGGCGGGCTCCTGCTGCGCGCAAGAATTTTGCGATCATTCGAGCGAACTGATCGTTCATCTCCACGTTTAATCGCCTGAGCTCCGGATCGCTCTGCAGCGCCTGCAGGATTGCCGTTGCGGCCGGCTCTGCCCTGTAGGCTGCGGTGAGCTTGCCGATCAACCGACGGATCGCTTCTCTCCACGATGTCGCCGTTGCTTCATTGAGCATTTGCGCGAGTTCTTGGCGCAGCGGCTGAACATTCTGTTCGGCCAGTCGCATCACGATGGCCCCTTTATTCGGAAAGTAGTGATAGAGGAGGCCTGGGGTCAGCTTGGCGGCGGCCGCAATCTGACGTGTATTCAACGCATCGAAGCCGGATTTGGCAAGGAGTCTGGCGGTCACCGCGAGAATCGTGGCGACCCGCCCTCGGGACCGCTCCTGCTTAGGAATGGCGCGTTCCGCCGACGGTACCGTCCGTTCATGGCTTTTCTTCGGAATCTTCGGCATAGGTTTGAGAAGAGTATATCCAAACTTGACGGATGTTCAAGATCGGGCTTGTCATAACGAGCTCGCTTTGCTATAAACTTGACTACTGTTCAACTCTTGGGGTTGCGATATCTATTATGAAACCACTCGAACGAATCGTGGTGCTGGGCGGTGCCGGAAACATGGGCCGCGTCGCGGTGCGGACTGCGGCATCACTTGATGGCATACGCGAAGTTATCATCGGCGATCGCGATCTCGCGGCTGCGGAAAAGATCGCCGCGGAAACGGCCTCGTCGGCCAGGGTCAGGATACACGCCGAACGGATCGACGTTACCGACAGCATTGCGCTGCGGCGACTGCTGAGCGAAGCGGGCGCGGTGCTCAACACAACCGGGCCATTCCATAAGTTCGGAGTTCCAATTCTGCGTGCAGCGATCGAAGCGCGTACGCACTATCTGGATATCTGCGACGACTGGGAACCGACGCTGGAGATGATGCGCGAGCATCAGAACGCATCCGACGCCGGAGTTGTAGCCGTCATTGGCATGGGAGCGAGCCCAGGCGTGTCGAACCTGCTCGCCAAAGTGGCTGCGCGCGAGCTCGACGAAGTCACCGACCTGTACACCGCGTGGCCGTTGGACGTACCGATCGGCGGCGTTTCGATTAGCGAAGATAAAGAGTCATTGGTCGATCAAAACGGAAAGCCGAGCGCGGCAGTCAGTCATTTGATGCAGCAGATCTCCGGGGTAATTCGCGTAGTCGAGGGCGGACGACTCGTTAATCGACCGCCGCTTGATGCGGTGGAGATTGATTATCCCGGCCGCGGGCGCGGCACGGCCTACACCGTAGGTCATCCCGAGCCGCTGACGATGTGCGAGACATTAGGGATTCATGGACGGAGCGCATGCTTGATGATCCTTACGACTCAAGCGCTTTCCCTTCTAAAGGATCTCAACGCGGCGCTGGATCAAAAGACCCTCACGAACGAGCAGGCAGCGGCGATCATGATTGCCCCAGGCGCGCTACGAACCCTCAAGGCGGTAGTAAAGTCGTTGGGCCTCAAAGGTCATGGCGATTTGCCTCCGTTCTTCGCGTTCGCCGCTGGAACCAAGGACGGGAAGGCGGCGCGCGTCGGCGTATCGGTCAGCACTGTTCCGAGAGGAATGGCGAAGTCGACGGGCGTGCCGCTGGCGCTCGGGTTACGGCAATTGCTGGAAGGACGCCTCGCCACACCTGGAGTGTTCGCGCCCGAGGCGGTAATCGAGCCGGACAGCTTCTTCGATCAGTTGGCGCCGTACTGCGATCCGCCGATGGCGCGCTCAAGCGAGATCCTCAACGTGACGATCGATCGTGGGCGAGACACGGCTGTCAAACTTTCAAGCACCAGCCAAAATATTTGCGCCTGAGGATAACTCGGGCTAGTTTCGAAAAACGCGCGCTGGTCGGCGTGCTTTACCCACTAAGGAGTGTTTCTGACGATGGCGAGTCCACAGTTGCAGCAGGTAATCGACACGATAAAAGCCCTGATCAGTAAGGCCGGAAGCATTGCGGAGATGCGCGCGCTCAACGAACAGATGGCGCGGCCGGCGGAACCCGATATCAAATGCGAGCCCGTTCTTGCCAATGGAGTCAAGGCGGAATGGATCAACGCGCCGGGCGCTGCCGCCGATCGCGTCGTGCTCTACTTACATGGCGGCGGCTATGTAATGGGCTCCCTGAATACCCATCGCAATCTGATGGGCCGCATCTCGCGCGCCGCGCAGGCCCGCGTGCTGGGATTGGACTATCGCCTTGCACCCGAGCATCCGTTTCCGGCCGCGGTGGACGACTCCGTCGCGGGCTATCGGTTCTTGCTCGCACAGGGACTGCCTCCATCGCGCATTGCCATAGCGGGAGATTCTGCAGGCGCCGCATTGACGCTCGCGATACTGGTTGCGGGCCGCGACGCCGGACTCGCGATGCCTGCGGCGGCGGTCTGCCTTTCGCCGATGATCGATTTGGAGTTCACGGGCGAGTCGATGAAGACACGCAAGGACGTCGATCCGATTTTCACGCCCGACGGCGTCGGACTGCTGGGGAACGCTTACCTGGCCGGCAAGAATCCGCGCACCCCGCTGGCCTCTCCGCTTTATGCCGATCCTAAGGGATTCCCACCGCTGCTGATCCAGGTTGGCGATCACGAGGTTCTGCTGGACGACTCGACCCGCCTCGCGCAACGCGCGCGCGCAGCCGGAGTTCAGGTCAAACTCGAAGTCTGGCCGGAAATGATTCATCGCTTTCAGTCGTACGCCGGCGTCCTGCCCGAGGCCCAGCAAGCGATCGAGGGCATCGGCAAGTTCATCCGCGAGCAGATTCCCTAGGTGAGCGCTTGGAGGCAAGGAAAATGAATTCAGAACAGGGCGCCAAACCCAACATCGTTTTGGTGCTGATGGATAATCTTGGTTGGGGCGAACTCGGCGTTTATGGAGGCGGCATCCTGCGAGGCGCTCCGACGCCCCGGCTCGATAGACTGGCAGCCGAAGGATTTCGCGCGCTCAATTTCAACGTCGAGGCCCAGTGCACACCCAGCCGCGCGGCCCTGATGACGGGACGATATGCGGTGCGCACCGGCAACGGCACGGTGCCGCTATTCGCCGAGAATTACGGTTTGACCCGATGGGAAGTCACGCTCTCGGAAATGCTGTCCCAGACCGGCTACGCCACGGGTGCATTCGGCAAATGGCATCTCGGCGACACACCGGGGCGCTTTCCAACCGACCGGGGATTCGACGAATGGTACGGCATACCGAATTCATCAGACGAGTCGTTTTGGCCGCAGAGTTCGCGCTTCCGCTCCGACTCGAGTCCTCTGGCGAAATTTGAGTACGTGATGGAAGCACGTAAAGGAGAAACACCCAAAAACGTAAAGGTCTACGATCTGAATGAGCGGAGAACGATCGACCGGGAGCTGACGGAGCATGCCATCGACTTCATGCAGCGCAGTGTCACTGCCCAAAATCCCTTCTTCGCCTACATTCCCTACACCCAACTTCATTTTCCGACTCTGCCGGAGGCTCCGTTCCAGGGTAAAACCGGAAACGGCGACTTCGCTGACGTGCTTGTACAGATGGACGACTACGCGGGTCGTCTCCTCGACGCCATCGACCAGATGGGCGTGCGTGACAACACGATTTTCATCTTCACCTCAGACAACGGTCCCGAAATGTTCGAACCATACTACGGCTTCAGCGGGCCGTGGCGGGGCACCTACTTCACGGCCATGGAGGGCTCACTCCGAGTACCGTTGCTCATGCGCTGGCCGGGCCACATTCCACCCGGAAGCGTCAGCAACGAAATTATCCATGAAATGGATCTCTTTCCCACGCTCGCCCGAATAGCCGGGGGCAAGGTGCCCGACGACCGCATCATCGACGGCGTCGACCAACTCGACTTTCTCACCGGAACGCAGCCACGCTCGAACAGAGATTCGGTCATCATCTATGTCGGCAACGATCTTTTCGGCGTCAAGTGGCGCGACTGGAAAATGATGATGAAGACGTTTTCGAAAGGCTTCGGCGAGCCGGTGAGTAGTTTCAGTACTCCGCTGTTCTTCGATCTCCTGATCGATCCCAAGGAAGAACATCCAACCGATCCGCGCGTAGTTGAAGACTTGTGGGCTCGCTTCCCGATTACCAAGTCGCTAGCTGAACATTTCGCGTCCTTGAAGAAGGAGCCGCCTATTCCACCGGGCACTCCGGACCCTTACGTTCCGCCAAAACCTGCGCGGTAGGAGGTTCCGCGCGAGACCTGCACTTACTCGGTCGAAACCTTGGAACCAGCGGACCTCTACGCTTCTGGTTTGCGGGTTCTTCATTTGCCACAGTTTCATGGGTTGAAAAACTGCGGTTGCTGACACGATACTCACATCGCGTGTAGCTGGTCTTCTCGGTTCGAGCCTCAGCCTCTTCTGCTTAGTTGGCCTATCTATCGGTCTCAGTTGAACCGTACAGTCCACGGAGAGTCGTTTCTATTCAATGCCGGGGGCGGGACTCGAACCCGCACGGAGGTTGCCCTCCCGAGAATTTTAAGTCTCTTAAGTTTAGTCATAACCATGCGAATTAATTCGATTTTCATAATCCAACATGTGAAAATGTGTAACTTTATGTGTCGGTTTTGAAGAAAATCCGAATGATATCAAAGGCCTGTCAGGCCGGTTTGCAGCCTCCAGGAGCGTGCGGTGGCCATCTATATCAGAGGCCCTTCGGAATGGGCCGCGTGCGGTCGCTTTGACCTACATAAATTGATGGGCTTACTGTCGGCGTGAGGTGCGTCGCGCGCCGCTTGACCAACGATCCGCAATCAAAAGTAGTTAATTGAATGACATCGGATCGAAAAATCCCGTGCCGAGGAACGGCGGCGCTCGGCTTGAACAAAAATCCGGACGTATTTCTATTTCTGGCCAGCCTCTCTCACCCTCAAAGCTTTGTAGATGACGAGTAACCGCAACCGTGCGGTCGCCGCGGCGAATGGACACCGCGCGCGATGCTGTTCCAACGCTCGGCTCGATTGCCGCCCGCACCGCCGCCCGCACGACGCTAATCTAATCAGCCGCCAGTCCGGAACCCGCGGGTTGACTCAATTTCAATCGGGCGATTGAATTGTATTGTCGCGGTGAGAGAGTTTTTCGGCGGGATGCGAATGTTTCTGTTTCGCCCTCTCGCAAGGCTGTTTCTCATTGGTTCGGTCTGCCTTCTGACCGTGGCGCAGACGACCCGCGCGTTCTCGTCTATCACTTTTCTCGATGTGCCAGCGGTTGCGAATCACAAGCAGGGATTCGCTCGTCCCGCAGTCGAGGAAGTAGGCAGCAGGCCACTCGCGGACGCGGGCGTCCCCACAGCGTCATCATCGCTCGACGCGAAAGAACCGAAAGAGCATCAGCCCGGATCGCTACTTCTCGACGAGGTCGAGGCAGGCAGTCAGTGGTCCTGCGAGCATCAGTTTCATCGGCGAATCCCGCCCCGCGCCGGCGACGACGATAACTAGCTCCACCACGAACAGAAAGTTCACGTCTTCAGCGTGCCTGAGGTACGGAGTCTCGCGCATCGAGTTGCGCTCGATTGCACGGCCACGGTTTCAAGCACGGTAAGAGAAGACGGTCGAATGAACCGCAAACGGAAAGTCTCGCCGCGTTCCTGGCGGCGAAAGGACAAAGGTTATGCATTCGATAGAATTTGTAAGAGAGAAGAAATGTATCGGCGCCTTAGCGGCTTTGCTTCTGAGTCTTATGCTGGCGTTGCCGGCTTTGGCGCAAGTTAAGCCCGGCGACGTTATCACTCCGGACAATGCTTACAAGGTCAAGAACCTAGTCTCACCGGGAGTCTTCTACAAAGTTGAGCAAGGGATGTCGATGAAAATCGTGCCCTCCGATCGAGTCGATTGGCCGCCGCCTTACAAGGACGCAACCGAGAAATATTCTTCGCAAGTGCGGCTGTCGCCCGATGGGCGCCACGGTTGAGAACTATGTCGCCGGACAACCGTTCCCATTCCTCGATCCCAACGATCCCAAGGTTGCGACCAAGATCATATGGAACAACGTATTCCTCAGACCGATGATTACGATCTGCGTTACTTCGCGTGTGAAAATGTCCGCAGCGGGCGCAATGCCCCCTACCGGGTACTCGATGAGATCGATGTAGGTCACTACGCCGGATACAACGAGATCGGACGGACCGAGGTTGATCCAATGCCGATCGATCCGGACTTCAAGAAGACCGGCCGTTACTGGATGTTCGGGCTCTACCCGATCATGGCGCCCGAAGGTATGCGTGGCGCCGGCTTTCTGCGCTACCGCTATGCCGATCCGAAAAAGTCCGATGACATATGGTCATGGAATACCGGCTCGCGGAGGTTGCGCCGTCTGAACGAAGGCATCATGAGCGACGCGGTTACCGGGTCGGGGACGCCGAGTGAGGGTGGCGGGAATATCGTGGTGTTCGATCCGGATCATTATTCCGGCTTCAACGCCAAGGTCGAGGAGTACAACTATCGCTTCCTGGGTTCGAAGAGCATGCTCGGCGTGGTTCACGCGGTCCATTCGCCCGAAGTAACCTGCGGGACCGACGGCGGAGGCAGCGCGTGTCCAGAGAATTGGGAAACGCGCCAAATGTATATCGTGGAAGCCACCCCCAGGCGTCATACGAACAACTCGCAGGCACTGCAATCGCGGACGGTGCTCTACATAGACAGCGAAGTATGGTTCCCGCTTTGCGAGGACGCATACGATCAACAGGGTCAGCTGTGGCAGGACCACATCTACTGGCTGACTTATCGCGATCGACCGGTGCCTGATGCCCGGATAGCGATCTATCCGTTCAAGCGCTCGTTCGTGGTAGGTGCTGCGGCCACCGATACGCAAACCGGAATGTCGGCGATGTGCTACCTGCCAAGTCGCAATACTCCGGAAAAGGAGTGCTGGTATATCAATATGGGCGCGGTGGACCGCAACTTCTTCGACCCTGATGCGATGGTGAGGGCGGCTCCGTAGCGGCAGACTGAGACGCGATCCTTTGCGCTAGAGCGGTGGCGTGCGTCGAATGCGCGCCACCGCCATGAGAGTTTTCTGGGAGTGACCGTCCGATTTCGCGCTCGCTAAGGACCGAATCGGGCGGCGGGGCAGGCGTCCACGCCGCTTGGCGCGTGGAGCCGTGGACGGCTTCGCCCCGATTCTGCTAATGGAATCGCCGGGCGGGCCAAGGAGTCACTGGTGTGAAGACTCAGACCGCTTTGGGATCAATTGCGTTGATAGTGTGCACGCTCGCGACCATGCTGCCCTCTGCCGCGTTCGCAGGGCCAGCCAATAACAAACAAGGTCCGCCACCCAGCTTCCCCGTCAACCTCGACGGTTTCGGCGCGCCATTACCAGCCATTACGAAAAACACTTCCGATCTGGGAATCTTCGCCAACGCTCAGCTCAACTTCAAGCACATAATCACCGTGCCGGAACTAGGCCCGATCTTCGACGGCACTACCTGCACCGCTTGCCACTCGCAGCCGACTACAGGCGGCGGCGGTTTATTTATCGACGAGGTGCGGGTGCGCAACAACCCCTCCGGCGAGCCGGTGCACGTCTTTGCCGTCGATAACATGCTCCGCAACGGCCCGCAGACCCAAGGCGGCATACCAATCTTCCCGGCCGGGATTTCGGCCGAGCCAATCGGATGCCAAATCACATCTCCGGGATGCCAACTGTCACCCTGCCAGCAGGAAGAGGCAACCAAGACTACGTTCAGTGGCGACCTGCCGACTTGCGATCCGTCCACCGCCGACTTCGCAAGCGGCGGCAACTGTGTGAGCGGGCGGGCCGCGCTGCCGCTGTTCGGTGACGGCCTGGTCGAGGCGGTATCGGATCAGACGCTGACCCAGCTGGCCGCCAGCGAGCCTTCGTCGGTTCGGGGCGTTATCAAGATGGTTACCGAGAATTTCCTGACCGTTCCACACGTCGGGCGTTTCGGGTGGAAAGACGATCACGGGTTGCTGCGCGGCTTCGCTGGCGACGCATCCCTGAACGAACTCGGCGTGACCAACCCCGACAACCAAACTGAGAACAGCACTTGCGCGCTTGGCGTGACACAGTTCGGCGTCACGCTCGAAGACACCGGCGTCGAAGACACCCCTGGTCCCGACGGTCGTGCCGATATCGACCGGTTTACGGACTTCATCCGTGGGCTCCAGCCGCCGCCGACGCTTCCGCAGAACGAATCCGCAAATAACGGCGAGAAACTGTTCGATCAAATTGGCTGCGCTGGATGTCATACGCCGACGCTCACGACGGCCTCCAACCCGACGTTATTCATCCCGCCGACAACCGGGGGCACACCGATGAGCAAGGGGTATATCCAGGCGCTGTCGCACCAAACCTTTCACCCTTACGGCGACTTCCTGTTGCATGACATGGGTTCGCTCGGCGACGGAGTAACCTCGGGAATGGCGGGGCCGACGATGATGCGCACGGCGCCGCTATGGGGTGTTCGCGCCAAGTCGGAGCTGTTGCACGACGGCCGCGCCACCAGTTTGCCGATGGCGATTTCGCTGCACGACGGCCAGGGTAAAGCAGCTTCGGAGGCCTTCCAGGCACTATCGACGTCGCAGCAGCAGGATGTGGTGAATTTTCTCAACACGCTGTAGGTTCGAAGGAGAACCAGCCGTTACGCAAAGTTCACGCTGGTTCGCTCAGCGGTGTCGCGCCTCGATGATGCGCTGATCGTCGAGATAACCTGGAGTGCGCCAATCCGGTTGGCCCCTGACGAGGCTGGAGAAGGTCAATCTCGCGCTCGCGATGACGTGCAGAGTTCGCGCCTCGCGGGTCGGAAACTCTGTCGATGACAGACCCATGTCTCTCTCAAGCCCTGATCCAGCTCGCCCGGGTCCAAGTAGGAGCCGCAGAAATTGGTGCCGAGCCTCGTCGCAGGCCGAGAACCGTTTTTGGCGACGCCGAGACCATGACGCACGAACCTCCCCGTAGGCGCTTTGGGCCGGTGATGACGTAGCCCGATTTTACCGCGGTGCCTGCCGGGACCGCGAGCGCAATCGCGAGTGCGATCGCGACCATCGCGGCAGATACATGGCGGACCGAACCACAATTCCTGCTGCCGTACGCTACCTCCTTGATGTGCGTTGCGCGGGGTGAGGTTCGGATGCCACGCGAGCCGCTACGGATCGCTCTTTTTTTGCTGAACAGATCGCGCGAATGGTCGCGGCCTCTGCGCGGGCACCTATTTCATGTGACGATCTGATTGCTTCGAGTGTTCAGTTTTTTGATTGGTTTGATGAAGATCCATTTTAGAAGGCCCGCGGACGGACCTGAAACATCGGCGCAACGTTCGCTCCAAACCGAGAATGGAGCTAAACTCAGGAATATGAAGATCCTCGGTGTTATGCTGCTGACATTGGTGCTTGCTGCCACTAGCGCACTGCCCAATGCGATTGCGCCGAGTGGGACGACGAATCGCGATGCAGCTCGCACTGTGTTGAATCTCCCCTTGCATAGTGGCCGGCGTACCAGCCGGGCTCTGCCGATTGAAGAGAGCCTCGGCTCGCTCTCTCTGCAAGAGAAGTCCGCGCCTCGAGGACCATTTGGAAAAGTATTCGATGCGCGCGTCCGACAGATGTTACTTTTGTCGGCGCCTGCTTTTGACTTTTCTGCGGCGACGTCCGTTCCTCTTTCACGTCTCTGTCGTCTGAGAATTTAACTCTCTCCACTAGTCGCGTTTCGCGGGATATCGCCGAGCATGAGCCTCCGGTGCATGCCCGGCGATCGCCTGACATCCGAAACATACCGACGCGGAAACTGGATGCTATCCAGGCCGCGCGGAATCGACCCTTGGGGGGAGAGCACGAATGTCGGACAGAGATGAAACAAACGGAAGGCTTCACGAACGAGACCTTTACGCCTGGAGCAAAGAGACCGAGCTACTGTTGTTCGACCGTCGGATCCGCGAAATCGATTGGGACGCTGTCGGAGATGAGCTCGAAAAAAGCGCGGGAGTGAATGATGCGAACCCAATGAGGGAAGCTATTGAGAAACTCCTGACTCATCTGACGATTTGGAACGCCGGCTCGCAGTATCACAGTCTGGCTCGGCGCTCTGAAATCGAATCGGCAAGGTTCAAAATTGACGATACCCTTTGCCGATCGCCCTCGCTTGCGGGACTGATCGAGCTCGAGTGGAGGAGTTTGTACAGACGGGCTCGCTTTGCTGCGATGCTGATTCTGGGGGAGAAAGCAGCTTTGCACGAGGTACTAACTTCGGATCTCGTGCTGGTCACCGCTGATGAACCCGAGGCGGAAACTGAGGCCCTTGCCCTCATGCGGCTCAGCCTTCGCATTACCCGGCTAAAGCTTCGCGTCGCAACAAATCCCGACGACGAAACTGACGATTTCGATGACGATCACTATGCATGGTGTCGCGCGCAGGCAGCCGCGGCTCGGTCCCGACAATTCGACGAACTGGATCCTATCGGCATTGGGGAAGAAATCTCGAGCGTGGGAACCTCGGTTCGACGCGCCGTGATCGAATCGTTGGCGGGACTCCTGGACAAGTTGATGGCGTGGCAGGCGGGACGCTGCAGCTAGAGCCTGAAGACCAGGATCGCTTCGGATCGCGCTCGCGTACGCGCGCTGCTTTTTAAGAACCCAAGTCTCGCCGCAGCACCGGAGGTCATGACCGAAGCCCACAAATTCATCGTAAGAGAGGGAGAATGGGCAGTCGTCGCGCGCGAATCGATGTCATTGCAATCGTCTCGCTGGACGCTGGCTCAAATCATCGATGACACATCTACTACTGAACGCGACAGCACGTTCACCGACGCGAGAGACGCTTCCTGATCAAAAGACGCAGACGCTGCCGCCTATGGACAAAGAACTGCAAAACACCACTCGTTCGCTGACCAGTCGCGCGAAGTTTCTGCTGCGTATCGGCGGTCCTATCGCCGCGGTCGCTGCATGTGCGCTACTGCTGGTCCTTCTGAACGGTTTGTCACGCGGCCTAGACTATCACGGAGTGACGCAGGCGCTTCGCGCGACCCCACATCGACTTGTCTGGATTTCCATTCTACTTACCGCGGTAAGCTACCTGGCGCTGGTAGCGCGCGATCTGTGCGCGTTGAGTTATGTCGGCGTGCAAGTATCGACGCCAGCCCTGCTGCTCGCATCGTTCTGCGGCTCCGCGCTCGGCAACGCTATCAGTTTCAAGGCACTGACCGCCGATGCGGTTCGCGATCGCGTGTATGGCGCGGTCGGCGTGCGCCCTGAGCAGACCGCGCGCGTCATGCTCTTTATCAACGTGGCATTTGGTATCGGCCTCGCGGCGTTCGCAGCGCTCAGTCTGGTGCTCGCGGGGAATGCGATAGCGCTCTTGTTGCCCGCTTCGATCACGTCGATTCGATGCGCCGGCGCCGCCGCGTTGCTCGCGATCCTGCTCGCGCTGCTGCTCCGCTCATGGCGGCGGCGGCCGCTGGCAATCGGGCGGCTTTCGATCGCGATGCCTTCGCTTACGATCACACTCCTTCAGTTCGGGGCAAGCGCAATCGATTTGGCGGCGGCGGCTGCGGCATTCTGGTTCCTGCTACCGCACGCACGGATCGACTTCTTCAGTTTTGCGGCGGTGTTTTCGGCGGCACCGCGCTGGGAGTAATCAGCCGGGTTCCTGGAGGGTTTGGAGTTTTCGACGTCGTCATCTTCCTCGGGCTGAGACACTTCGCCGCTTCCAACGATGTAGTCGCTGCGTTGCTGATTTATCGCGGCGTGTACTTTGTGCTGCCTCTACTGCTTGCTGCAGCGTCATTGGCGGGATTGGAACTGAGGAGCGTGACTGGCCGTTTTCGCTCGAAAGCAGGGGAACGGGTTTCGCTGGGAGCCGAACTGCTCGCGCCAATTTTTCTAAGCGCCGTCACCTTCGCGATGGGCATTGTCCTCGTTGTATCGGGCGCGACGCCTGCGCTGGATTGGCGACTGGCGGCGCTGCAAGGTGTTCTGCCGCTATGGGCGGTCGAGATCTCGCACTTGCTTGCCACTCTGGCCGGGGTTCTTCTGCTGTTCGTCGCGCGCGGCTTATATCATCGCCTCGATGGTGCGTGGTGGCTGGCGCTGATCGTCGCGTTGGCCGACGTTGCGTTCAGTCTGATCAAGGGACTCGCCTTCGGCGAAACCGCGGCAATCGTTTTCCTGGTATGTCTTCTACTCGCAACGCGCCGCCAGTTCACTCGACCCGCGGCGTTCATGCATCAGCCGTTCAGGCTGGGCTGGTTCATCGCGATTGCCGTCGTCATCGCGTGCGCGATTGGAATTCTGCTGTTCGCCTTCCGTGACGTTGGTTATCGGCGCGAAATCTGGTGGCAGTTCGAGTTTGACGCACAGGCATCGAGATCGCTGCGAGCGATTCTCGGCGCGTCAATTCTGGCGCTCGGCATTTCGCTATGGCAGTTGCTGCGGACGGCGCCGGGCCGCGTCGAACCTCCGTCGGCACAAGAGCTATCGCGCGCTGGGCCATAATTCGCGGTCAGGAGTACAGTGCCGCGACATTGGCGCTGATGGGCGACAAGAGCCTCCTGTTTTCCAGTTCGGGAAATTCCTTCCTTATGTATGCGAAGCGCGGCCGAAGCTGGGTTGCACTGTTCGATCCGGTAGGACGTTGCGAGGAGTGGCCGGAACTGGTTTGGCGCTTCGTCGAACTTGCCGACAAACACGGCGGACGCGCCGCCTTCTATCAAGTTCGTCCCTATAGCCTGCCGCTTTACCTCGATGCGGGTCTTAGGGTCGTGAGGTCGGCGAAGAGGCTTGCATCTATCTGGACCAATTCAGCTTGGAAGGTTCCGAGCGCTATGGACTGCGACAAGCGCTGAAGCGCGGCGAACGAGAAGGACTGACATTCCAGATACTGCCTCCTCAACAGATATGCCAAGAGCGGGAAGTGCTCAGTGAGATCTCCGACAGGTGGCTTGCCAGAAATCACGCCGCTGAGCGACGGTTCTCGGTCGCGGGCTTCGAGCCGCGATTCGTCGCGGCTCAATCGGCAGCATTGTTATCGCAACACGCTAAGCCGATCGCGTTCGTCACTTTCATGACGACAGATCTGCAGACCGAAGCGACGGTAGGACTTATGCGGCAGGTACCGGGCGCGCCACCATGCACGATGGAGTGCTTGTTCACGCAGTTGGCGTTGGAGCTGAAAGCGCGGGGCTTCAAGCGGCTCAGCCTTGGCATGGCGCCATTGGCGGGAATAGCGCGCACGCCGCTTTCGTCACGATGGCATCGCCTAGCGGGCCTGGTGTGGGAGCATGGCAAGCCCATTTACAATTTTCAGGGTCTGCGCAGTTTCAAGAATAAGTTCCGCCCGGTCTGGGAACCTCGCTATCTGGCAGCGTCGGGAGCGGCCGGTCCGTTCATCACGCTTGCGGACGTGACAGCTCTCGCCAGCGGATACGGGCGAGGTTCCTCCGCGACATGACAGGTCTGCGTTGTGCGATCGCTTTCATCGCTGCTGCCTTTTGCCTCTGTGCATCGATCGCATACGCGTTCGAGCCGGACGCTATGGCAGCGTCAAACTAGCCGAGCCGACAGGTAGGCTCGCGGGGTCGTGATCTACTTTTCCGGCGCAAGGGATTGTCGAAGGCAGATGAGGCTGCCGCACGAGCGATAGCGAAAGGCGGGGCGTTGGTGGCCGAGTTGATAGTAAAAAATATTTGAGCGGGCTCGATAAGCTCAAAGAGAAGTGCCATTGGCTGGTTTACGACA
The DNA here is from genome assembly GCA_963808235.1 of uncultured delta proteobacterium. GTDB lineage: Bacteria > Desulfobacterota > Binatia > Binatales > Binataceae > Binatus. Next base: position 1,980 of record CAWEEQ010000001.1, on the reverse strand, counting down.
CCGAACTGCTCGCCCGCCAACTGGAGAGGGAGCGCCGGCTTCCGACCTACCTGACGCCGATTGTTGCCGGTGCCGCAGAAGGCGGGACGCTTGCTGAGTTGAACCTGACCCAGGCTCCCACGGCCACCATCGCGGGTGCGGTGTCGCTTGATCCTGCGGAGACAATCGCGAGCAGGCGACCAATTTGTTCCGACCTGCCCACGACAGCGCGCAGAGGCGGGTATCGTTACAGTGCTCCAAAAAAATTGCCCGGCTTCTGGATAGTCGGATTGACATCGAAGGTCCACAAAACGGATCGCGAATACATCATGAAGCTGCGTCACGAGGGCGCGCCGATCGATCTCCACGAGATGCCGCCCAGCATGGCGACGGGCGACGCATTGCGATCGTTGATCGAGCCGTATCTTGCGAAACCCGGTCCAGCGGTCACGAAGATTCATACGAATACTGCGCCGAGTGTCGATATCTCCGCGTTGCCGCTCGCCGAGCTGCCGGTTGCCCATCCGTCGAAGCTGATGGCGATACTCCTCTCTGGTGACGGCGGATGGCGCGACCTCGACAAGACCATCGCGGAAGACCTTCAGCAGCAAGGTGTGCCGGTCGTCGGCTTGGACACTCTACGATATTTCTGGAGCAGAAGACGCCGCAGCAGACCGCGGATGTTGTCGCCGCACTGATCCGGACGTTTATGACGAAATGGCACGCCGACAAAGTAGCGTTGGTCGGTTATTCATTCGGCGCCGACGTAATGCCGTTCGCCTACAACCTACTGCCGCCGAGCTTGCGTGACCACGTGGTTCTGATCTCTCTGCTGGGACTCTCGAAATCCGCGGATTTCGAAATCTCGGTTCGCGGATGGTTGGGCGAACCGCCCGGGCCCGATGCCTTCCGGTGCTGCCGCAAGCGGCCAAAATCCCGCCGCGCCTTATCCAGTGTTTCTATGGGCAGGACGAAACTGACACGGCGTGTCCTGCGCTTGCGGATCGAAGCGTCGAAACCTTCCGCAGGAACGGCGCTCATCACTACGACGGCAACTACGGGGCGCTCGCCGATGCGATACTTGGCGGCCTCAAAAAGCGGGCGAGCGTACCATTGAAGGCAGACAGTGCAAGCGAGTGACCAGATGCCCATGATCGTTCTTGCGGAGGTTAGCGGCAAGCGCTAACTCCCGATTAGAAAGGGTATCCGCGTGGCAAATCCGATTGCGCGAGTGTTGTCGCGTGGCCCGGCCGCCGACAGCGAGCCTACGTCCGCCGGCAAGTGGCTGGTGGCCGCCTCCGTGATGATCGGCACTTTCCTGTCGGTCATGGACGCGACGGTCGTCAACGTCGCGATGCCGCACATGATGGGCAGCTTCGGCCAGGACCTGCTGACGATCACCTGGGTTTCGACGGCCTACAGCATCGCCGAAATCATCATGATCACGATGTCGGCGTGGCTGACTACGCTGCTCGGTCGCAAGCGGCTGTTCCTCGCGTCGATGGTCCTGTTCACGGTCGGCTCGGTACTGGCGGGCACCTCGAAGACCCTGACCCAGATGATTTTCTACCGCGTAATCCAGGGCATCGGTGGCGGAAGCCTGATGCCCTGCTCGCAGGCGATCGCACGCGAGACCTTTCCGCCCTGCCGAGCAGGGTATGGCGATGGCGGTTTACAGCATGGGCGTCGTGCTCGCGCCGGCTATCGGACCTGTCATCGGCGGGTGGCTGGTCGACAACTATGGCTGGCAGTGGGTCTTCTACATCAACGTGCCGTTCTGCATCGTGGGTCTGATGATGGTCAGCACGTTCGTGCATGACCCTGCGTACTTGAAGCGCGGCGTCGCGCGCATTGACTGGACGGGGATCGGCCTGCTGACCGTGGGCCTCACTATGATGCAGGTCGTCCTCGAGCGTGGCCAAGAGGTCGATTGGTTCTCCAACCATTGGATCGTTATGGGTTCGGTTGTCGCTTCCGCCGCGCTTGTAGCGCTGGTCCTAT